>CAWDPO010000046.1:0-419719 GCA_963804165.1 uncultured delta proteobacterium | reverse complement strand
GCTCGCGGGCGCCAAGGGCCACTGGGGCGAGATGCGACGCACCGCGAGATCGCACCAGGGTCCATAGCATTCCTGATGAACGAGAACATCATGCGTAAACTGCGGGTATTGGCCAAGGAAATTACTCGACCGTTCAGGCTGACCGACGGAGGTTCCGGTCAAACCGGACGCCACGTCCTCCAGGTGCTGTTCCTCGCGGCCGCCTATGTGTTCTCGGGCTGGCTCGGGTCCCTGCTGGCTGTTCCCCCAGGTTATGCCACCGCCGTTTTTCCCGCGGCTGGTGTTGCGCTCGCGGCGCTTGTTGCTGTATGGCGCGCCATTGACTCCCGGGGTCTGGCTCGGCTCGTTCGCAATGAATCTCGCCATCGGCTACCAGGGAAGTGGGCACGTCACGACCACCAACGCGTCGGTGGCGGCGACCATAGCCATGGGGTCCACCGCCCAAGCCCTGGCGGGAGTCTGGCTGATAAGGCGCGCGATCGGCTTCCCCAATGCACTGGATCGCGAGAAAGACATCGGATTGTTCCTGCTGCTCGGGGGGCCTTTGAGCTGCCTGATCAGCGCCACGACGGGCGTGACGAGCCTTCACCGCTACGGTGTGGTCGCGACCGATCAGTTCCTCAAAACTGGGTGGTTTGGTGGGTGGGGGATGCGATCGGCGTGGTCGTCACTACGCCGCTGCTGTTCGCGATGCTTGGCAAGCCGCGCCCGGCCTGGCGGCCAAGGCGCACCGCACTCGTCTTGCCGCCGATCGCACTGGTCGCCGCCAGCGTTGTGTTGTTCCTGCTGGCGAGCCGTTGGGAGCAGGACCGCCTCCGCGCTGCCTTTCACTCTGCGCGCCGAGACCGTGGCGACGAGCCTGGTCAACCGGTGTCAATGGCTACCTGCAATTCCTCCACGCCATCGAGCGTTTCTTCGTGACCTCCAGCCCGGTGGAGCGGCACCAGTTTCACCAGTTCGTGCAGACCGCGTTGCGGGATTTCCCCGGGCTTGACGCACTCAGCTGGAACCCGCTGCGTGCGCGATGCCGCGCGTGAGTCGTTCGAGGCGGCGGTTCGGCGCGAAGGATATGCAGCTTTCTGGATCATGGAGCGCGATGAGCAAGGCCAGTTGCGACCGGCTGCGCGCCGGGACGAGTACATCGTCGTGATGTATATCGAGCCGTATGCCGGGAACGAGGCCGTGTTGGGGTATGACATCGGCTCGGATGCCAGGCGTGGGGAGGCGATCGAGCGAGCGCGCGATAGTGGAGCGACGGTCGCTACGGGACGGATCCGACTGGTACAGGAGCCCGAAGAACGGTGGGGAATACTTCTGCTCCACCCAGTATACGGGGACGGCGAGGCCTTCGCCGATGCCGAATCACGCCGTCGGGCGTTTCAGGGATTCGCGGCCGGTGTGGTTCGAATGTCGTCAATCGTGCAGGCCGCCATGCCGTCGCCGACCGCGACAACATGTCGCTGCGATTTCTGGATGAATCGGCGCCGGCACTCCGAACGCACGCTCTACGAGATCAACGCCGGCATTGCCACACCCGCGGCCGAGGCGATTCGTTTCGACCACGTTTTCGAAGCTGCCGGGCGAAGCTATCGTATCGTCGCCCTGCCCACGCCGGTCTATCTTGCGGCGAACCCGGCGTTGGTGGCGTGGTCAGTGCTGGCCGCGAGCCTTGTGTTCTGCGCGCTGCTCGAGGCATTCCTGCTGTTCGTCACCGGCCGCGCCGCACACGTGGCGCGGTTGGTAGAGGAGCGTACCCGGGAGCTGCGCGACAGCCGCGAGCGCCTGGCGCTCGCGATCGAAGGCTCGAACCAGGCCCTGTTCGACTGGGACGTCGTCACCGGCAAGGTCGTTCTGGGCGAGCAATGGTCGCGCCTCATCGGTGGCGGCGACGGCACCCTCGTTACGACCATCGAAGATTTCCAGTCGCTGGTGCACCCCGACGATCTGCCGCAAACCCGCCAGCAGGGCGCCGATTTGGTCCGCGGCCAGCGCCCCTTCTATCACGTCGAGCACCGCGTGCGGACCGCGAATGGCGGCTGGGGCTGGATCTCCAGCCAGGCCAAGGTGGTCGAACGCGACGCAGCCGGGCGCGCCACGCGCGTCGCGGGAACCAACGTGGACATCACCGAGCGCAAGGAGATCGAGCGGCTAAAGAATAGCTTCATCGCAGCCGTCAGCCACGAGCTGCGCACGCCGTTGAACGCCATCATCGGGATCACCGAGATGCTGATCGAGGATGCTCGCGACCTTGAACGGGACGAAAGAAGAGATCGAGCCGCTGGAGCGCGTGCTGCGTGCGGGCCGTCACCTTCTCGCCCTGATCAACGACATCCTCGACCTCTCCAAGATCGAGGCGGGCAAGATGGAGCTGTATCTCGATTCCTTCCCCGTCGCGCCGTTGATTGAGGACGTCGTCGAGACGATCCAGCCCCTGGCGCAGAAGAACGGCAATCAGCTGGTCGTCAATTGTTCCGCCGATACCGGCACGATGCACGTCCGACCAGACGCGGGTTCAGCAGGCGTTGCTCAACCTCGTAAGCAACGCCAACAAGTTCACCGAGCACGGCAAGGTCACGATCAGCGCGCGGCGCGTGGCTGAGGACGGCGGCGCATGGATCACGCTGGCGGTAATGGACACCGGGATCGGCATGACGCCCGAACTGATGGCCCGGCTATTCCAGGAGTTCGTGCAGGCTGACGCCACCACCCACATCAAGTACGGCGGTACCGGGCTCGGGCTCGTCATCAGTCGCCGCTTATGCCAGATGATGGGAGGGGATATCACCGTCGAGAGCGAGGTCGGCCGGGGATCGACGTTCACGATCCGCCTTCCCGTCGAAGTGCTGGCCGCCCGTCCCGTCCCGCTCGCCCGGCGCGCACAGGCTCCACAGGCGGCCGGGAGCGCGCAGCTGAGCAACGTTTTGGGTGGTTTAAACATCCCTGATCACGCGGGGGCAATGAGGAAGAAAGAAGCAGCCGACATGACCAAAATTCTCTGCGTCGAGGACAGCGACGACAACCTGTACATGCTGCACCGCCGATTGAGCCGCGCCGGATTCGACGTCCAGGTCGCCAGGAACGGGGGCGAGGGGGTCGAATGGGCAAAGAGATCGCAGCCCGACCTCATCGTGATGGATCTGAATCTTCCGGGGCTCAACGGCTGGGAAGCGACGCGCCGTCTGAAGGGTCAGCCGGAAACGAAGCACATCCCGATCATCGTGCTTACCGTCGAAACGTCGAGGAAAAGCCGCGACGATGCGATCGCCGCGGGCTGCGACGTATTTCTGCAGAAGCCCATTGATTTTGGGGGGCTGGTCGAGAAAATCCGGTCGCTCGTCGGAGCGGCCGAGAAGCCGTGACGGGTTCGCCGGTCGACCATTCGCTATCGACTCCTGTCGGCTGTTGCAGTGCGCCGACGTCGGAGGGGCATCGTGAGGATTCTCTACGTCGAGGACAACGACGACAACGTATACGTCATCAAGAACCGGTTCGCGCGAGTCGGCTTCACCGTTCTAGTTGCGACCGACGGCGAGCAGGGAGTGGCGATGGCCGCGACCGAGCGACCGGACCTGATCCTGATGGACTTGGGACTGCCAGGGCTGGACGGCTGGGAGGCGACGAAACGGATCAAGTCCCAGCCTGAGACCCGGCACATTCCGGTCATCGCGCTCTCCGCGCACGCCATGACGGGCGACCGGGAAAAAGCGCTCGCGGCGGGATGCGACGATTTCGACACGAAGCCGGTGGAAATGTCGCGGCTTTTATCGAAAGTCCGGGCGCTGCTGTCGAAAGAGTCGCCGTAAGGCCTGCCCAAAGCGCCTGCTGGCGATCACCGGGGAGCCGTTGGATCGCTGGCAAACCTCAAGGCGGTTTAGTGGCGTACAACCCCAACGCGATATCCTAACGACCGTCCCGCAAAGCGCAACGCTCGGCGAGGGGTCACCAGAAGGGTCAGACAGGCGTCGCCTCAACGGTCAGATATAACACTCCGATTCTGCTGAAAAACCCCCTCACGGTTTTTGTCATTATCAATTGAATCGACGGCCGAGACGGTCGATCCAGAAGTGCCGATCAAGGAAAAGGGCGAACCCGCTGAACATTTCATTACCGAGATGTTCACCACCCGAAGCAGCTCAGGACGAGATGGCCGGTTTAACCGAGGTGCTCAGAAGAGAACAGCAGCACCATGAAATCACACCCCAGGCGATGTACACCGATGCCGGTTACGTCACCGAGCATACCTTAACGCAGGCGGAACAAAACGGCATCGAGTTATTAGGGCCGACGCGTCCCAATCCACACAAGGGGCCGTACAATACCGATGCGTTTCAAGTTGACGTCGATAAGCGTCAAGCGATTTGTCCCCAGGGCAAACTCAGCACGCAATGCAGCCGCATTAAAGATAGCTATATGGGAACCGAGTACTATCGCATCGAGTGGGGCAATCAATGTGATAGCTGTCCTGTACAAAAACAATGTACGCGTTCCAAGGGTGGACGGAGAACTTAGTGGTTGGACTGCGCCACGATCTGGTGCAGCAGCGGCGTAAACAAATGACACAGGCTGGGTTCTCAAAGAGCATGCATCCAAGAAACGGCATCGAAGGGACTCATAGCGAGTTGGTGCGCGGGCACGCGATGAGACGGACAAAATATCGGGGCTTAAGCCGAGTCGGTCTATCGCACTACTTCATCGGCGCTGCTTGCAATGTGAAACGATACCTAAATCTGCTCGCATTGCAGATGCGAACACCGGCGCTCAGCCCGGCTTAAGAGCTCAGGGCCGTTCATTTTACTGGCTATGGCAGCATGGTGGGTGAAAATTTACCTGCCGCAAAACTATTTTGCTATCCGTAGCGTTTGTGAGAACCGCTGGCAAATTAAATTGACGGGTTTTTCAGCAGAATCGGATTGTGATTCTGCTGAAAAACCCCTCATGGTTATTTTCTTTTCTTAGGTCGTTGGCGGATGAGGAAGAGTTTGTAACGGGTGTCGACTTTCCACTGCACCATCTCCCCTGGTTCGATATCAATGGCCGCAGCTAGAGGCAGCGGCAAGTTAACATAACACTGAGAGACGGCCTTTTTGCGGCGGATGGCCTGGACTTTAGTGGGATAGTTCATTTGGCGACTCTAGTTAATTAAATAGACGTTGACAAGCGAAGATGTTGCCTTCATGATTTTTCCATGAGCGTAAGAGCCGCCGATGCCCAGAGAAGCTTTTATCATACCGACTATCTTGCTGGAAATCTTTTCGGTCCGGCCAACCGCTACCGGCTGTTTAGGGAAAAGATCTGGCCCAAGCTTTTAGAGCTTTCAGCTAAGCTTCATGCGCTTTACTGCGAGGATAACGGGCGACCGGCTATCGATCCGGTGCTGTTATGCGGGGTGACGCTGCTGCAGTTCATGGAGAAAGCGGCCGACCGCTCGGCCACCGAGCAGGTGGTGTATCACTTGGGTTGGAAGTACGCCCTGGATTTGGAACTGGACTACGACGGGTTTCATTCCACGGTGTTGGTTTATTTTCGCGACCGGCTGGAAAAGAAAAAAGCCGAGCGGATGATTTTTGACGGGATCTTAAAGCTCCTGGTGGAGTTGGGATTGGTGAAGAAAAAGGGCAAGCAGCGGCTCGATAGCACCCATATCGTGGGATACGTGAAAGCGATGAGCTACTTGGAGTGCGCGATGGAGACGCTGCGCTTGGCGGTGGAGGATTTGGAACATGAAGTTGGGAAGAAAAAGCGGCCCGAGTTTTGGGACAGACTATGGGAGTTGTACGTGCAGAGCAAACTCGATTGGCGATTAAGCAAGACCGAGCACGATAGGCGCTATCGGCAGTGTGGGCAACACATGAGAGAGCTTTTGGAGTGGCTAGACAGAAATGATTCTAAGCTCAGGGAACGGGAGGCGGTGAAACTTTTGCGCCGGGTCTTTGAGGAGCACTTTGAGGTGGTCGAGGGAAAGCTTGAGCCCGCCACCAAGCGGCCGCCCCGCGCGGTACAGAACCCGCATGATCCCGATGCGCATTATGCCGATAAGAGGACCAAGCAGTGGACCGGCTACAAGGTGCATGTGGCGGAGAGCGTCGATCCACAACAACCCATCAAGAAAAAAGGCGAGCCCGCCGAGCATTTTATTACCGAGATACTGACCACCGAGGCGGCCCAGGACGAGATGGCGGGTTTAACCGAGACGCTCAAAAGAGAACAGCAGCACCATGAGATCACACCCCAGGCGATGTATACCGATGCCGGTTACGTCACCGAGAACACCTTAACGCAAGCTGAACAAAACGGCATCGAGTTATTAGGCCCGACGCGTCCCGACCCGCACAAGGGAGCGTACAATAGCGATGCGTTCCATGTTGATATCGACAAACGCCAGGCGGTTTGTCCCCAGGGCAAACTCAGCACGCAGTGCAGCCGCATCAAAGATAGCTACATGGGAACCGAGTACTATCGCATCGAGTGGGGTAATCAATGTGATAGTTGTCCTGTACAAAATCAGTGTACACGTTCCAAGAGTGGACGGAGAACTTTGGTCGTGGGACTGCGCCATGATCTGGTCGAGCAGCGGCGCAGAGAAATGAAACAGAGCGGGTTCTCAAAGAGCATGCATCCGCGAAACGGGATAGAGGGGACCCACAGCGAGTTGGTGCGCGGGCACGGGCTGAGACGGACGAAATATCGGGGGCTGAGCCGAGTCGGGCTATCGCATTATTTGATGGGAGCCGCTTGCAATGTGAAACGATATCTAAATCTGCTCGCCTTCCAGATGAGAACATCGGCTCTGAGCCCTGCCTAAGGCTAAGAGCGAGCCACTTCTCTTGCTTGTGGCGCCGTAGCAGGTCAAAATTTCTCGCTCGGCAACATTACCCTCGTCGTAGCACCATTCTTAACGTCGATCACAAATCAAAATGAGGGGTTCTTCAGCAGAATCGATTGTTGTCACCAGACCCCTGCTCCGACCCCCGCATCGTTTTTCTTAGAGATCGCTTTTTCGGTTCAAAAAGCCACCTCTAAGCTCTGAAACAATGCGATTTATGTTATCGTGTCTTGCCAAATCAAGAAGTTGCCTTGGTCCGACCCGGGGCTCGGGGAATACTCAATAGTTTGGGCGTCGGAGTCACGCTAGCGGAGGTGAGCGATGAGTACCTCGACGGAGAAAAGCGTCTGGGCGAGTGGCGCAGCGTATGAGCCCTACGTAGGCCGGTGGAGCCGACTGGTTGCTCGCGAGTTTGTTGAGTGGCTCGCGATTCCGCCTGCTGCTTGCTGGCTCGATGTCGGATGCGGTACGGGAGCGCTGACCGAAACGATCCTCCGTCACGCGAGTCCCTCCCAAGTCCACGGGATCGACCCTTCAGGGGGCTACCTTGCTCTCGCGCGAGAGCAGGTCCGAGATCCCCGAGCCCGGTTCGACGTCGGCGACGCCCGCCATCTCTCAGGCGAATCGGCACGATACGATGCTGTCGTGTCCGCACTGGTGCTTAACTTCATTCCGGACATTCCCACGGGAGTAGCGGAAATGACGCGCGTCGTCCGCCCGGGTGGTATCGTCGCGGGATACGTCTGGGATTACGCGGGAAAGATGGAACTCATGCGTTACTTCTGGGATGCCGCGGTTGCACTTAAGCCCGAGGACCTGGAGCGCGACGAAGGCCGACGATTTCCGATCTGCAAGCCCGGTCCGCTGAAAGACCTTTTTGAGGGCGTCGGGCTCCAGCATGTGGAGGTGCGCAACATCGATGTCTCAACCCCCTTCCGCGATTTCGACGACTACTGGACTCCATTCCTCGGAGGGCAATTTCCCGCGCCCGATTATGCGATGTCACTAAATGAAGAGGCACGAACCGCGCTCCGAGAGCGTATCCGTTCCCGTCTGCCGATCGCGGCGGACGGCTCCATTCCGCTGATCGCACGTGCGTGGGCCGCTCGTGGCACGCGCTAGGTTCCACTGTCAGGGCCCAAACACCGCTGACGCAAAACGTTAACGGTAAGATTGAACCGTATTCTCCAACAACTCATATTCACTTTCGAAAAACCGCTAACTCGCATCCAACCGGCGCATCGATTCCAACGCTCGCCGACGCAATCCGATAGCTTGTCACACAATAGCGAAACACCGCCCTACTACAGAGACAATAGATAGACCGGTTTTGGTCTTGAGAGTTTCGGTTCGACCGGAAAGGGCGCCGAATATGCGGCGGTCACCGGTCGATGACGACGGATGAAAGCCCCGCTTTTACGCCTTAAAGGAACCCCTTTTCCATCTCGTCAAACTCCGCTTGGGAAATTCCACAGCCATCTAGAACGTGCTGTAGGGTACTGGAGCTACTGATAGAAAAAACGAGTTTGGTCTTTTGTCGCACCAGCCGACAGATCATCCTGCAGATCTGAAGAGCATCTCTATCTTCTCCCGACCTCGGATAATTTTTCGCCCAAACTACCCCTACCTCTTTGTCATCCATCTTTAACCTGAGGCATTAGGTTTACCGGCATCCACCCATTTTTTGGAGAACATCAATCCGGCCCGCACGGCTTGCTCAGCTGTCTCGTAATCAATATCTAGTTTTAGATCCTGTGACACTTCTCGCGTATCCTTTATGAACTTTATTGTGCAGGTCACTTTCCATCTCGCCTTTCTATCAACCGGTCCCGCAGTGATCAGGATGATGGTGTCTTTGTAATGTTCTTCCATCTTTTTCTCTCCGGATATTAGGATACGCTTCTACGTAAGAGAAAAATGTTCAATATTAGACCAGCCTGCAAAAGTGAACGACGGCCCGCGCTGGCCACCATGCTGAGATGAAGTGGGATGCGCCATTTTTTAAGAGCGCAGTAACGATTGTGAGAGCGATTAAGGAGTGATGGGATAGAACTGAAGCGTTGTTCAGTTCAATCCGACGTAGGATTTAGCCTTTTCTCCCTCGACAAATCCGGTTTGGTCGTGCCCGATCGTATGATGTCATGTTAAGCCGCAAGCATCGGGCGCATCAGGCCCCAGGGCGAGGTCGCGCCTGAACCGTGACGGAGGCGTAATGTAATGAAAATCAGGGAACACAGCCGATTGTGGCCACCAAGCATCACGGGCGGATTCGGTGACACCTTCTCCGAAGCCGATGAAGAGGATGTGATCGTTAGTGTGCGAAAATACATCAGCGGGGTAGACTACATCGACCTCAGATTGCGCAAAGTAGACGGAACCGAGTACGGCGTATCGTTAATCCTGCCAGCGGATCTTCTGGATAAGGCCAGCGTTTTTATTGCCAGCCATTTGCCTCTCACGCTGCGAGAGGTAGGCGAGGTAGACATTTAGCAAGCTTCCTCGGGACCCGGCAGCGCCCTGATTTCCGGCATCCCCACGTTTACCGGCGCCCTACGCCCGCGGGTGCGTGTTCGCGCGCACTGTCGTGTTGCTAATCACGTCTGGTAAATCAAGATCGCCAATCTCATTGATCGGTTTGCCGATATGTTCTTGCAGGATTTGGTACGCAGTGCGGCAAACTTCGGGGTCTCTGCACAGGAGGGTCCCCAGGTATTGTTCATCCTCAAATTGCACCGTTAGATAACAAATCGTTATCGGGTCAATATTGGAGAGAGCAACGTTCGTGAGGACGGCGGTTTCACCGGGCGATGTTTTCTCGTGTCCCCCCGACATTGCAAGCCAGCTCGGCGGCCAGGTGCTTATTCCAGGGTGATAGCGGAGCTTCATAGCGGCGCGAAACTATTTGCTTAGAATGCCCTTGTCAACAAGGCCGGCCCTTGTCAGAAAGGCGACAAATTTTCCACGCGGCTGATTTTCGCTAGCAACACGCTTGAACTATGGAATCAGAATCTGGTGCGACGGCGACACACTGGCGGCCGGCGGCTAAAGGTTCTTGACCCCGAACAGCCGGCGACCAATGAGAATTACGACGTAAGCAACGACAAACGAGAAAACCAGATTGAAGCCGAGCCCGTACGGAGAAAGCCATCTAGCAGCGAGGAACACCACGACGTTGGCGACGAAGAGGTACAGGTAAAATCGAAGAGCTTAGGGCAAGACGCCGAGGCTTTATTGCCGGGTGCTGAACTGGTCCGGAGTAACTTCCAGGTCTTCAACAGTCGCCATTGACTCGCCGAAGTGATCAAGAAGAAAATCTCCCACTCTCCCCAAATTGGCCGGAGCGTTCAAAGATTTGCCGACGCGCGCCAAAACAGTTTTCCCATAGTAGTCGACTTCAATCATTAAATCCCCGGAAATAATGTAGGACGTGCTCAGAAAGCCGTCGTTGCGAACCTGGTCGGGTGTGATGTCTTTATGGTCTGCCGTTTTCCAGGTTCTCGGCCACCATGGACAATCGCGAAGTTTCACGCCACGGCTCTATCGCCAACGTGAGGCGATTGCAAACTCAGGATCCGGGGGGTGCGTTGACAGATCGGGTTCACGAGTGGTTAAGATTAACCGCGGACCGGGGGACTCATGAAGCACACTCATAAGACTCACGAAATTGAAGTGTCTGCGAAGGACAACGGCGAATTTATCGAGGCAAGTGCTAAGTTTAAGCCTGTCACCGGATATATAGCGACTTTTACCATGTTGGGTAAATTCGCCAGCCTTGAACTAGCAGAGCAGACTGTTTTAGAAGAAGCTAAGAGGATTGTCGATCACCACAGCCAATAACAACAAGGTGCCCGCGAACGCCAGATTCGCTTCGCCTCTATGTGTGTTGGTCGTGAATCTATCTTCTACTTCGGGTTACGTTTCCTTGCTATTTTTGTGGGGTAACTCAGCCCTAATTTAAAGCATTTAGGAATCTGGCATTATGATAGAAGACCGACGGCGCGTAACGCAACCGTCGGTCTTCGCATTTCTGGGGAAAACTAGCTTTACTTAGTTTTCGACTCGTCTTTTTTGTCAGGTGCTTTATCCGGAGCCGGTGTTGTTTCACCTGGTTTGACCGCACCTCCAGGTGGTGACGGTGTGGGTTCCGGCGATGGAGCTGGTGGTGGTGACGGCGGAGCTGGTTCTTCCTTCTTTTCGCAGCCAGCGAACGTTACAGCAAAAGCAAAGAGGGTGACTGCCGACAGGGATACGATTTTTTTCATCGTTAATTCACCTCCTTTTCTTCTAATGAAATTTTAAGCACACGCCGATTTACGATTCAAGCACTTGTACTGACTTGCAGCTTACTTAATCTGTGCATATCTAACCTAATCTGATGATCAAACGAAGGCGGCGGGATGCAAGGAAAATCCTATCGATCGTTCGGCAATTTCCTGCAAAAAAGATTAGACATGGCACGGATTTGACGAATTCCAGCGGCGTCTAAACGATCCGTGTTGATGGAATTTGGCCTTACGAACTTTACTTTGGTGTTGTTTTGCTATCCTCGACTCGGGCACGTGTTTCACTTTGGGAACAAATCTGGCTTCAGCTCGATTTTTATGTGGGGTAAAAAGACGCCTTGAACAATTGTGAAATGTTTTGGCATTTTTCTTGCGCACATCGGCACTAGATGAACTCGCTTCTCAACAAGATTGGAACTGCTATTTACCAGGCGACTGTTGTCGCCAATGCGAGATACCGCGGCGACGTGCTGAGTCTCCAGGCCATGGGCTTGACGTATTCGACGTTGCTTTCGCTGGTACCGTTTCTTGCCGTAATGTTTTCCGTGCTGAAAGCGTTTGGAGTGCAGAATGGTCTCGAACCTTTTCTGGCGCAGTTGCTTCAGCCACTCGGGAACGCCGCATCAGAGGTGACAAGCAGCATCATAAAATTTGTCGAAAACATTCGGGTCGGCATACTGGGCGGAGCCGGAGTGGCCATGTTGTTTTATACGGTCGTTACCCTCGTCGCCAAGATTGAAGACGCGTTGAATCAGATCTGGCGCTTGCCCCATTCCCGTACTTGGAGCCAGAGAGTTACGGCCTATTTGAGCGTGATCTTGGTCGGGCCGGTTATGGTTTTTACCGCCCTGACCCTCACCGCCTCAGCGCAAAGTTACTGGTTGGTGGAGCGCCTCTTTGAGATAGGATTTGTGAGTTATATTTTTACATTAACCACCAGCGTCATGCCGTTTGCTCTGCTTTGTGCAACTTTCACATTTCTTTACAAGTTCATTCCTTACACGAAGGTACGGCTCAGCTCCGCGCTGGTCGGCGGCGCCACTGCCGGCATATTATGGCAGCTCGTCGGCACAGCATTTGCCGCTTTCGTGGCCAACTCGGCCCGCTATGCCGCAGTGTATTCGACCTTTGCCATCGTGATTGTTTTTCTCATCTGGTTGTATACCGGATGGTTGATCTTCTTAATCGGTGCGGAGGTCACCTACTTTCATCAACATCCGTCCGCGTTCGTATATGAAGCGCTGACTGGCGGGAGAGGTTATCGATTTCAGGAGTGGTTGGCTCTTTCGGCGCTGGTCGAGATTGCGCGGCGTCATTCCTCGGATGAACCTCCCTGCGAGCAAACGGAGCTAGCCGCCCGTTTCGGGGTATCGAGCTTAGGGAATCTCATTGACGAGTTTGTCAGGCGCGGAATTTTGCTTAGGTCCGCAGAGCCTGAGGGAGTTGCATTGGCGCGACCCGCCGAAAACGTTCTCGTAAAGGAGATTCTCGACATCGTGGGCGGCTCAACTATGCCAGAAGTGAAGAACGCGGGAGCGATTGGGGACCTTTTGCTACGCCGTGATCAAGTCGTCCAAAAGACCTTGGAAGGGATCACGCTGAAGTCCTTGGTCCAAGCAAATCCCGCAACAGTTATCCAGTTTCCCTACCCTGGATCAGCTACCCCGTCGAGCCGACCGATCCCGCAGCAACCCGCCAACCGCGATTAACAGGCTGCCGCATTCCGTTTTCGATACTACCCTTTGCGTTTGTAATTTCATCGGCGGAAGCAACTCAGGAGAACCAAAGGGGAGACCAAAGGGGGTCAAGTCCGCTGTTTGCTTTTTAGTAATGCTTCTTCAATCCGTCGAACTCTCCGGTGAAGCTCTTTCTCTTTCGCTACCCGCACCTTCATCAGCAAATAGGCCGAACTCACCGATGATGCTTTCACCAGTCCCACCGTTTTCCCGATCTCTTCGTGCTTGTGCCCGCCCAATTGCCGGCCAAGATAGATCGCTACCATCCGCGCCTCGTTCTCCCCGCCTCTCTTGCGTCGCTTCAACTCCTCGACCCTCTTCCCATACCCTCGTGCCGTTGCCTGCACGATCTCGTCGAGAGAGGGGCTAAAAAGCCGCCTCGATTGGGGCTTCTCTTCTTCCACACGGGCCTTTTTCCCGAGCCTTTGTTTGACCCTTCCGATGAATTCCGGGCTCCCCAGTACCGGCTTCTGGTACGGCCCCTGGTAAAACTCTTCAATCTCTTCTTCGATCTCTTCATGCATGAATCTCTGATATTCTTTAAATCCACCGAACCGTGACATGACCGAGCGCGTATCAAGCCAGTCGGGGCATTGCTTCTTGTTCAAATACGCCCAATGGCTGCTCCAACGGTAGCGGTCTATATTCGAGACCACGCCGGCGCCCAGGGGGTTTTTATGAATATAGCGGAGCACCGATAGAAAATACTCTTCGGCATCAATGAGGATCGCTTTATACCGGCCGCGAAACAGGGGCCCGTCACGATGATGGACCCGGTTAAACTTCTGCGTATAGATTCCGTCCAGATGGCGCATGGGGCGAGACAAAACTCCCGTGGGGGTCGACATCAGGAGATGGTAGTGGTTATCCATCAAGCAATAGCCGTAGATCTCGACCTTCCAGACCCGGGCCATGTCGGCGAGCAGGTCGAGAAAAGTCTGGCGTCCTTGGTCTTCGATGAAGAGACTACGGCGGGATTGGCCTCGGTTCATGACGTGGTAGTACGCGCCGGGGTATTCGATCCGTAGGGGTCTGGCCATGTCGAGCTTCTATTTCATCTTAAATCTCGCGTCAATAGCTAAAAGCGGACTTGACCCCTTTTTGTGACCCTTGACCCTCAGCGTGGGTGCGTCAATCATACAACCTTCGGCTTGGCCCTGTTGCCGGGCAAGGCCGCTGCGCGCGACAGAAAAACTTTTTTTGCCGAGAACTCTACCTCGCAAACAAAACCGCGCTCATTGCCAGCATTGCGCGAGATATCGAGCTTGCCTCTGGGTCCAAAACGGCGGGCCGGTCCCGCATCGGTGTCAGACTTGCCTAAGTCTCTTTCATTCCTCACTGATTTCGAATCCCAAGCTGCGCAGCAACGTGACTATCTCTTCTTCTCGGGTTTGAGTTTCATCCAAGGCGGCACCTTGGCAATCGTGACACCCTCTTCCATTTTCGCCCCTCCGATCTCAGCCCAACCGATAAACTTTCTATTCGTCGCACGGCTAAGCGTTTAAACTCAGCGCTAAATTGCTTCTGCTTTCCTACCGCACGCCTCTCCTCGCTGCTGCCTGTCGCCGACACGAAGGGTTAACGCTTGCTGTATAGCTTGATTGCGCTCCCAGTTCTAGTAGAGTAATTGCAGGATAACAACGAGTGGTTACACCATTGATCAAATGCCATTCCTGGTACAATCATCCCGCGCAAGCAATTTAAATCCATACGTGTAGGCTCTCATTTGCAAACTAAACGGCGGCTGAGATGGCAGCTCGTCCTTTGCGCCCTACCGCTGGGGTGCCTGTCTATGTTAAAAGCTATCCTCGTTAAGGTACAGCGATAAAGGGGAGAGGCAAACATGGCGGCCAGCGATTTCCAGGTGATCGGCAAGAACACGAAGGCGCTATTCACACTCAAGCTCCATCGCGGCGACGGGATGTGTCTCGTCGCGATGAACTGGAAAAACGGAAAGCCACCGAATAATTTCGTCGGCTTCGCGATTGAGTCCAAGCCACCCGGTGGCAATACCTTCTTTCCTCTTAACAACCGCCTCACGTTTGCGGGTGCCGACGGCCAGATCAATTCGATTCAGCTCTCGACGCTCGTTTCGCCGATTCAAAAATTCCGGTGGGTGCATTTTCCGCGCAATGCCAACCTCGACGGTGAGTTTACCTACCGCGTAACGCCGATCTTCATGGACGAGGAAGATCGGCTCAGCCAAGGCGAGCCGCAGGAAGCCGGCATCGAACTGCGGCGCGAGACGTACCCGGGCCAGGTGAACATCACGTTCACCCGCGGCTTCGTCTCCTCGCAGGCGTTCGTGGACCGCTACGAGAAGTTCGGCAAGATCAACACCCTGATCCCTGCTAAGGCGAAGGACGGCCTGAAATTCAAGGGGACGCATCCTAAAAAGGATGAAGCACTTGCGTGGATGGGCTTCGAGGCACGAGAGACGATCCTCGATCTACTGGATCAAGCCATCAAGGAGAAAGCCGACGTTCGGGTCGTCGCCTACGATCTTAGCGAGCCTGAGGTCGTCGGTCGGTTTGAAAAGCTTAAGAAGAAACTGAGAATCATCATCGACGACAGCAAGGAGCACGGCGAATCCGACTCCGGCGAAACGCAATCCGCAACGCGTCTCAAGAAGACGGCTGGCGAAGCCAACGTAAAGCGCCAGCACATGAAGAGCCTGCAGCACAACAAGATGATAATCGTAAACGGTTCAAAGACGAAGAAGGTCGTCTTCGGCTCAACCAATCTCAGTTGGCGCGGGCTGTACGTGCAGGCCAACAACGCCTTCGTCGTGGAGGGGAAAAAGGCCGTCGACCTGGCACTTGCCGCCTTCGATAACTACTTCGACAAGGAACACGAGTTCGACGACACCGACTCGGCCGAATTAACGAATCTTGGCCTCGATAACATTGATGCGAAGGTGGCATTCTCACCGCACTCATCATCGAACGCGCTACTCGACGGGATCGGCGAGGACATCGGCAAGACCACGTCGTGTCTGTTCTATTCCCTAGCGTTCCTCTCGATAACGCCCGGCATCATCAAGGAAGCGCTCAAGAAGATCTCCAAGAAGGCCGGTATCTTCGTCTACGGCATCTCTGATAAGAAAGTCGGCGGCATCGACCTTCAGATGCCAAATGGGAATATCGCACCGGTCTTCGCCTCGGCGCTCGACAAGAATATCCCGGCGCCTTTCAACAAGGAGCCGGCCGGTGGCGGCGGCAATCGCATGCACCACAAGTTTGTCGTGATCGATTTCGACAAGCCCACCGCGCGAGTTTACCTCGGCTCGTACAATTTCTCGATTCCCGCGGACAAGAAGAACGGCGAGAACCTGCTGATGATCCGCGACCGGCGCATCGCGGTATCTTACGCCGTTGAAGCGTTGCGCATCTTCGATCACTATCACTTCCGCGTCGTGCAGAAGGAAGCCAAGACGGCGAGGAAGAAGCTCCAGCTCGCGAGGCCGCCGCGCAAAGCTGGCGAAAAGCCGTGGTTTGCGAAAGACTACACGGACCCGCGAAAGATTCGGGATCGCGAGCTGTTTTCGTGAGGGACTACCGCAGTTACGGGTCGCGTCGGGACAACTTCATGATTTAGCAATCTAACGTGGCATAAAAGGGCGTCTTTCAAGCGTTTCGAACGCGAATGTTTGGGGCCAAAAAGCTCTAAGAAAACGAAGCCGAGGGCCAACCGTCAGAGGGAGAGCAGTCGGTAGGGTCCTTGATGATTGACTAACGCGCTTTCTCCAGCTCAGCCAAACGAGTCTTCGCCTGATTCGCGTAAGGCGACTCGGAATACTTTTATACGATCTGCCGATAAAGTTTCGTCGCGTGCGTTTTGTTGAACTGCTTCTCTTCCAACTGCGCGGTATCGTATAAATCCTTCGCTTTATCGCCGCAGCCCACGAGCAGCAGGAGCAGGCAGGCAGAAAGAAATCTTCGCATGAAAATTCTCCTAAATTGCTGGTGTCATGCTATCGCAGGCGAATCGGAATCTCGTTTAACCGTCGAGAAAGCCCGCCAGAAGATTTTTTCAACGACGCCGAGCGGTTGACGATTGCGGCAGGATCACGACAAACATCCAGCGCACGACGTTATAGAATGATGCTGACGGCTCCGTGCTCGCTCAGCGCTTCCATGTCGAGCACGGCTTTTCTACGATGGATCTTCAACTGCCCGTCCACTTGCTTTAGTTGGTGCTCGTACCAACCGACGTAGGGACTCGATTCCCCCAGACGGAAGCGGTAAATGAGGAACGACGAAGTCACGACCATGCCGTCTTCCGTTACTTTGATGATGATATTGGTGATGAAGCGTCTTGTGCGGGACGAAGGATATTCTCTGTGGCCATGGCGGCTCTTGAGTCTTTCCACCCGAGCACGCAGCCGTACCATGTCATCGTCGATAAACACCAGGTCTGTCCTGGGGTCTCCGTCCGGCAGGTCCGTGGTAGGGACAAAATATCTGCCATCGGAAGTGAAAAGGGCCAACCAATCATCCAACCGCCATTGATCCAAGAGCGCCGCTTCTTGATAAAGAAAGTCTTCCACCAATTCGCGCACGGTTCGATCATTTTGCTCGCGCTGCGCTTCGGGCATGAAGCACTCTCCCCTGCTAGCGCGCCAGCGCCACCGTCTGCCTGATAACGGGGTCGTTGGTCTCGACTTTCCCGAGTCCTGACATGTGGCCGTACCACTGACGCCAAAACGCGCGCAGCTGAAGCTCATCCTCCGCGATCGCCTCGCGATGCATGCCCCTGGAGAGTTCGGACCATTCCACGCCTTCCGCTTTGTACCCGGCTTGACAGGATTCGATCGCTTCGACATCGTCCGGCGTCGCAAATCCTCCCGGACCATGGAACGTAAGAAAATTGTCCAGCCGGCGCGCCAGCAGCTCGGGTTTTTCTTCCCTGGGAGCGAGCTGCCACGCCGTCACGTCCATAAGATCGGGCGCTATCGGCCAAAATATGCGCACGGTGATGTCGATGGAGTCGATGATCAGGAGATTGGGATAGACGAGCAGATTACGGCTTATGTCAGTCATCAAATGAGCCCGCTGCTCGCCGAATTTCCGCACCAGTCTTGCGCGGATCGCGGCGATTTCCTCTTTGTTCTCTTCGCCGAAGAGCGGGCTCCAGCGGGCAATGGGCCGGCCGCGCACACCGTCATGTTCCTCGACGGCATGACCGTTGCCGAGGACGCGGGCCGGGCGGCTGAACGCGGTCTGCACCGCGCCGCTCTTTACGCCGAGGCCGGTGACATAGTCGAAGTAGCTCTTGTGAGTCGGTTTGACGTGGTAGCCGTCGAGGCTATTCTCGACCAGCAGCTTCCAGTTGGCCTTTATGGAATATCGATTCGATCCGGCAATGATCCTCATACCATGTTCGGCCTGATCGACGACAAGATCGAGGTACTCGCGCGCGCCCGCCAGATAGCTCACCAGGTCTTCAACGTCGGGATTGAAGCTGACGAAAATAAAGCCGCGGTAATTTTCTACACGCGGCGGCGACTTGAGTCCCATCTCCGCCTTGTTGAAGCTATGGCCGTACCCTGCCTCATCCGGCACGCCGACGAGATCGCCGTGATTGTTGAAGCTCCAGGCATGGTAGAAGCATTGCAGAATATCGGCATGGCCGTGATCATGGCGGCAAATCAGCGCTCCTCTATGCGTGCATGTGTTCAAGAAGACCCGCACCTTGCCATCGTTGCCGCGCATGAAAAAAAGCGGCCTCCCGGCCACGTTTCGCCGTCGGTAGTCGCCCGGGTTCTCTACTTCAGACTCGTGGCACACATAGAGCCAGGACTTGTTGAATATCCGTTCCTGCTCCATCTGAAGAATCTCGGGTGAGGTCATGGCGGACCGATGGATGCGGAATATACCGTCCGCCGGCTTATCTATGATCATACGATCAATGTCCAACATGGCGTGTCCCTCGTGCGTTACATCGACCCCGAACAACCTGAACCTAGATTATGTGAGTTCGTTTCAAAACGTTCAAGCCGTTCAAAACGGTTGGAACGGTTGGAACCTTTGAAACGACTGGAACGGCGAAGCCCAATAATCATTCTATGTCCGATGCGAACAGCTCGTCGGCTGCCACGACGCGCGGCGACAAACCTTGTTCGTAGACATACTGACCCATGGCCTCTAACGTCGGCCGGTTAGGCTCCAAGCCATAGGCCCAGAAATTCTTTCCTAAGACCCGCCGCGTCTCCTCGATATGATGGATGAGCCAGGGAAGCGAGACGCGCAGCGCGTCCGTGTCGTAGAGCCCGTCTACCGCTATATCCCGCGCCTCGCAAAAGGCCCTGTACATGCTCCGGGCCACCCACGGGTGATCTCGATAGATATCGTCGCGCACCGCCACGGTATGCATGATCGGGAAAATGCCGGTGCGGCGGTAATAATCCTGCTCTACCTCGTAGTAGTTCGGAAACAGCCGCGCAATGCGCGACGAGCCCCGCTGGAAGATTGACGGAATGAATATCGCAAGCAAGGCGTCGAGCTCCCCGCGCTCCAGCATTCGCTCCAGTGTCTCGTCCGGCGGCAAAAACTCAATTTTGATTTTCTCCGACAACTTCAACGGAATCAGCGGCCGCTGCGTCGGAGTCGTCATCCCGCCGATGAACCACTGCATATCCTCGAGCTTCACGCCGTACTCGTGCTGCAGCATGCCGTTCATGAAGATCGTGGCGGTCGAACCGAGTTGAGTAGTCCCCACCCGTTTCCCCCGCAGATCCTGAGGCGTCCGGATGCCCGCATCGGTCCGTATGTAAATACAGGAATGACGGAAGATCTTCGACAGCGCGACGGGCACCGCGACGAACGGGCAGGCACCGCGCCCTTTGAGGCTTACGTAAGAGCCAAGCGACAGCTCGGAAACCTCGAACTCTCCGTCCTCCAGCATCCTGGGAAAGATCTCGCGCGGACGCATGACCTTGATCTCCAGATCGATGCCTTCGGCTTGGACACGGCCGTCGATAAGCGGACGGGTGCGGTCGTAGTCCCAGCACGCGAGGGTAAGTTTGAGTTTAGACATCGGCGCGACCGGTATGAGGAGAAATCGGAAAGCCCACGATGTGACGCCAGCGACCTACTTGTCTGCGTAGAGATAGCACATGGCGAGGGGGTGTCAATAAATCCGACACGACCGTTAGTTTGTTTGTCATTTCGAGCGAATGCGAGAAATCTTTCTTTCTTGATGTAACCACCCGATCGTAGAAACGTCTCCGGTGTTGCGAAGAATGCTTGCCGACGGTATGCAGTTTTGATGGCCTGCGGGCCCCTCTTTCACCTCCGTTTCCATGCTCTCAACGGACTCTCGGCATCCGGATCTTCCCCC
This sequence comes from uncultured delta proteobacterium, assembly GCA_963804165.1. Classification (GTDB taxonomy): domain Bacteria; phylum Desulfobacterota; class Binatia; order UBA9968; family UBA9968; genus DP-20. Next base: position 399,536 of record CAWDPO010000046.1, on the reverse strand, counting down.
AAAAGGACTTCAGTGTCTTCACTGCGATGACCGCACGATCCAGAATAGCGTGTTCCCGATTTGGGAACAAGGCACCTAAAGCGTCGGCACCAAGTGGAGTCGAGGCTGAAGGTGGATTGTGAAATACCGGCTTGACAATTTTCCGGGCGAGCGATAGACGCCGTCCAGGGAAGAGCTCGGGCGCATGGACGCTGTATGGCTCGGCGCGCGACGAGTCCACGACAGGTAACAGGAGGTGAAAGATGCGGTCGCTGCGTCTCCTTTACTCGGGCCTAACCGCCGGCTTGTTTTTGCTCCAGGGGCTTTCCGTTGCTTCCGCCGCGCCGCTGGATGATTTGATCGCCGCCGCCAAAAAGGAAGGCACCCTGGACTTTTACGGGCCGTCCACTTTGAAGGCCGAGGGCGCCCAAGTCCTCGCTCAAGCCTTCAACAAAAAATACGGGACCAACATCACCGTCAAATTCGTTCCTTCGGGATCGATGACCCGGGACGTGGGCAAGGTTGCGACTCAGGCGGCCACGGGCGCGCCGCCCGAATGGGATGTCATGGTCGCCACCGATGCGCACCATGCAAGCCTCTGGCTGCGCAAGCTGCAAAAACCGTTCGACTACAAAACCGTAGGCGTGGACGAGAAGTTGATCGATCACGATGGCGGCGCGATTTCCTTTGCCCATCAGTACATCGTGCCGGCGTACAACAGCAGCATGGTTGCCCCCAAGGATGCGCCGAAGAGCTGGGAAGACCTCCTCCAACCAAAATGGAAAGGCAAAGTGGGCGTGACCACGGCGACCCACCACTTAGGGCGGCTGGCCTTCGGACCCTGGGGCGAAGAAAAGACGACCGCCTATGTAAAAGCGTTGGCGCAGCAGAACCCTGTCCTGGGCGAGTTGGGACCGACGTATACCCGACTCCAACTGGGCGAGATCCTCGTCGCGTTGAGTTTGACCGACAGCTATATCAACGTTGCCAAACAATCGGGGGCGCCAATCACCGAGGCCGTCGAGGTGCAACCGGTGGTCGCGCCTTCCTATCACGTCGGCGTGCTCAAGGGCGCACCGCATCCCAACGCGGCGCACCTCTTCGCGGTGTTTATGACGCTGCCGGAGTCGCAGCAGGTGTGGGAAAAAACCGTCGCGGTGAGTTCCGCGCTGATTCCGGGAACGGCCTATTATCAGAAGGCCCAGGGCAGGCAGATGATCTATATGCGCAAGGATCAGGCGGACAAAGTGGAATCGCTTGCCAGGAAGTACGGCAAGATGATCGGCCTCCTCTAGTGGAGATCCGATACGTGGCGTGTTTAAAATCAGGGAGCCAGGCACCTGCGAGTAAAACGCTTTTCAAACCGTTCTAACCGTTCAATGGTTCGACACGCTCACCACGAGCGGTTCGGATTTCCGCTCATCCTGAGTTCATCGAAGGATGCGCTCCGTTCAAATCGTTGACTCACCGAGTCGGTTCCGGCCGTTCCAATCGTTCCAGACGTTTCAAAGGTCAATCGAGAGCGTCTCCCGATTGACGTGGCTTGATCGCCGCACCAGCAGCTCGCCCGCGCCTGCAAACGTGGATCGCACCGGTACTGCGCCAGCTAATAACAATGATGCCTTGACGATCAGCAGATTGGTTGATACTCAACCGATATGTTGACAATCAGCCGATTCGTTGATAGTCAGCTCATACTATGACTAATCCCGCTGTTGTGCGCCTGGACGAATTCGGCGCTCGCGCAAGCGCGCGCTCGGAGGATGAGCTTCTCGATGCGGTGTTCTTTGCGCTGTCCGATCCAGTGCGCCGGGCGATTCTGGCGCGACTTGGAGAGGAAGCGCTGCTCGTCTCGCAGCTGGCGGAGCCCTTCGCCATATCATTGCAGTCGGTGTCCCGACACATCCAAGTGCTCGTCCGCGCCGGCCTCGTGCAGCAGGAACGCACGGGGCGGATCAGCAGGTGTCGGCTTGAGGTGGGGCCAATCTATTCGGCAGCGATCTGGATCAATCGCTACAGCAAGTACTGGCAGGAGCAGTTCGGCATCCTCGCTGCCGCGCTGGAGGAGATCGAGGAGCAGAAACCGCGACCTGCATCTCGGCGCAAACGGCGGCGGCGTGCCCCGGCACGGCGCCGCACAAAGGCTTCGCGGTGATGGCCGCGACGAGGCGGATCAGCAGCTGCACACTATTGCGACGCTCACGGCACCTGATCATCGGACACAAAGGAGGGAAGCGATGGACTACAAGAGCACGTCGGCTAAGCTCGCCGAATTCCGCAGACAGATCGCCGCCATTCGCAAGAAGATGCGCGAGGCGCAGGCGGACAGCGAGCCCGAAGAGGTGGCCGACTACCAATTGGCAACTTCGCAAGGAACGGTGCGGCTGTCGGAGCTGTTCGGCGGTAAGGCCGACCTGATCCTCATCCATAATATGGGCACCGGCTGCCCCAACTGCACGCTGTGGGCAGATGGGTTGAACGGCATCTATCACCATCTGACCGACCGTGCGGCGGTGGTCGTTTCGAGCCCCGATCCCCCGGAAGTGCAGCAACGCTTCGCCGCGAGCCGCGGCTGGAAGTTTCCGATGGTCAGCCATCAAGGCACGACCTTCGCCGAGGACATGGGCTATCGCTCGAAGGAGGGCGGTTGGCTGCCTGGCATCTCCGTATTCAAGCTCGAGGGCAAGCGGATTCTGCGCGTGTCAGATACGAGCTTCGAACCCGGCGATGACTTCTGCACGCTTTGGCACATCCTCGATCTGCTGCCGGGCGGAGCGGGCGATTGGACCCCCAAATTCAGCTACTCGTGAGGCGCGGCGGGCCGACGCCGCCGACATAACAACGTAGCGCGGCAGAGCTCCAACCAAAAAGGAACGGAAACTTCACCACGAAGGCGCGAAGGACACGAAGGTTAGTAGGGTGCGCTGCGCGCACCCTTTGTAGCCCGGATACGGCACAGTGCGTTCTGGGTTTTGGAACTTTTGCGCAGACTACGCAAATTGTGAACGACAGTAGTACGAAGAGCACGAAGTTAGGAATGTTAATTTACGAATTCTTCGTGTCCTTCGTCTTCGTAGGGAGATAATACTTTGTTATGGTTTCGATAGGATCAACGTGCCGGCACATTTGCGCACGCCGCTCAAATTTTTATGCATAACAACACCAAGGAAAGAAGAACGATGACGAGCACATCACCGGAACACGTGAAGAGTGGCTTGCAGCGCGGCTCGGGCTGCTCAAGGAGGAGAAGGAGCTAACGCGGCGCAACGACGAGCTGGCGCGGCAGCGCCAGGAGCTGCCATGGGTTCGCATCGAAAAGGAGTATCGATTCGAGACTGATGAGGGGAGAGCCTCGTTGACGGACCTCTTCCGAGGGCGATCCACAGCAGTAATGGTCGCCGGAGCCGGATCCACGGGAGGAATTCTGGCGGTGTGCATCGGCAAGTTCAGAAGATTTTTCAGAGCGAATCGTCTCGGTCTGTTTCAGAAAACAAAGGAGAAATAAGATGGCAACAAGCAAAGAGAGAGACAAGGAGCACCCGAAAGAGCATCTCGCGATGAAGACACCCCCGATCGTGTCGCAGCAGGAGTGGGAGGCTGCGCGCCAGCAGCTCCTCGTGAAGGAGAAGGCCTTGACCCGCTCCCGTGATGCGCTGGCCGCCGAGCGTCGACGGATGCCGTGGATGGCGGTGGAGAAGAAGTACGAGTTCGACGGGCCCAAGGGCAAGGCGAGCCTGCTCGACCTGTTCGAGGGCCGCAGGCAGTTGATCGTCTATCGCGCCTTCTTCGAGCCCGGGGTGTTCGGCTGGCCCGAGCATGCCTGCCGCGGCTGCTCCTTCGTGGCCGATCAGGTCGCCCACGTCGCCCATCTGAACGCCCGCGACACCACGCTCGCGTTCGCCTCGCGCGCGGCGCAGACGGACATCGAGCGCCTGAAGGCACGAATGGGCTGGACGATGCCGTGGTACACCATCAGGGACAGCTTCGACACCGACTTCGGCGTGGACGAGTGGCACGGCACGAACGCGTTCATCCGCGATGGCGACAAGGTGTTCCGCACCTACTTCATCAACAACCGCGGCGACGAGCAGATGGGGAGCACCTGGAACTATCTCGACATCACTGCGCTCGGGCGCCAGGAGGAGTGGGAGGACTCGCCAGAGGGTTACCCCCAGACCCCGCCGTACAAGTGGTGGAACTGGCACGACAACTACGACGCCGAGGCCTCGCCTGACCCGAAGTGGGTCGAGGTGTCCGACGCTGGAGAAGCCGCCTTCCGAAAGCGCGACGCAGAGGCGAAAGCGAGCTAAAGAAGGGCGACCACTTCGCCGCCTTCGAGCAGCCGGCTCTTTTCACACAGGAGCTGCGCGAGTGCTTCCGCAGGGTGCGCGGAGCATAGCCAGGAGGAGATCTTGGCGGACTGTGATCTCACCACCGCGCGGAAAGGAAAGACGATGACGAAGCATAGGACTGGAGACAGTGAGGTCGAGCGCGACCTCAGGGAAAATGAAAACAGCGCCCCAGGCGCTAACGGAGAGAACGATGACAGACTTCATGAGAGATGAACCTTCAGCACCTGCGGTGGTTGATCGGGGTACTTTCCAGGCCGAGCTGGACGCATTGCGGGTTCGAGAGAAGGCTCACACAAGAGAAGGCGACGCCATTGCAGCCGCCCGCCGACGGCTCCCCATGGTCGAGGTGGACGGTGCCACACCGCTCATTGGCGAACGTGGGGCGGTGACACTATTGGATGTGTTTGAGGGACGCCGGATGCTCATCGCCTACTACTTCATGTGGCACACCGGCCACCCGGCGGCGGAGCAGTGCGAGGGGTGCACCTGGGTTACATCGCAGGTGCGCGAGCTGTCCTATATTCATGCTCGCGACGTCACCTACGCCACGTTCTGCCAAGGCCCGTACGAAGAGAGCGTCCGGTACCGCGACTTCATGGGCTGGGAGATGCCTTGGTACTCGGCCCAGGACTCGCTCGACACTCTCTTGGTTGGACGCCGGGTGGGCATGATGCACATCGTTTGCTACCTGCGACAGGGATCCAATGTCTTCGAGACTTACTGGACGACGATGCGCGGCGTCGAGGCGATGGACAACAGCTACCGGCTGCTCGACTTGACCGTCTACGGGCGGCAGGAGACGTGGGAGGACTCGCCCACCGGCTGGCCACAACGGTGGGAAGGCAAGCAGCGTATGCGTACCGATGGACGTCCCACCTCCCAATGGTCTCGCCTGAAGGCCGGGTATTCCGACGACCTAGGCACTGGCAGCCGCTGACTTCGTTCCTGCACCACAGCGACTGGCACCTACGCGCCTTAAACCTGCTCGCCGCCGAGAAGGAATTCACGCGCCAACGCGATGCGCTGACGCGCCGCCGCATGGCGATGCCGTGGGAGCGCGTGGAAAAGTCTTACCAGTTCGGGACACAGCCCGCTTGGGGCCAGGTCTTGCAATCACACATTTGTCGCAATGCGAGACGCGACCCTATTAATTTATGTGCGTTCGGCCAAGACCTGACATAGCTACGACAAGCCTACGCCTGCGCGCTTGCGTGCGCTGCATAGTCTCTGGCGAGGCTCTCATACTCCTCCAGTGCCGGAAACTTCTCGAAGCTACGAACTGCAGGCGTGCTTGCCCACGGTAGCTTCTCGCTGGTGTACGTTTCGATGAATGGCGGGAACGGTCTTGGATCGTCGAGCATTGTAACTCGGACATTTACGATCGCATCAAAGCCGTCCGGTCGAGTAAACATCCAGCTCATGCAGTGCGGACAGAAAAAGTGACGAGTCGGACCGTGAAGGCCTCCGATCACCGGCTCTCCTTGAATAACTAGAAACGCTACGCTCGGAATCGCTGCACTCAGAGAGAAAGCGCTAGCACTCATTCGTTGGCATCCGGTGCAATGGCAAGCCATAGTGATTACTGGCAGCGCAGCGATTCGGAACCGTACCTGTCCGCACCGACATCCACCTTCTAACGGAGAAAACTCGCTGCTCATGATCTGTTCCCTTGGGCACGCATGCTGGCGCGCCCTGCCACGACGAAGGCGACAGTCATAAGCAGATGAATCACAAGGAACAGTTTCGCGACCGGGCGTGCGCCACCACTGAACACTCCCCATACGTCCATTAAAGTCACGCAACCAAAGCCAACGATATTGCCAAGGACAATGGCGTTACGCGCCGCAGAGGGCTCCGCATTCCGAGCCATCCAGTTCAACACTGCAATTCCAAGAATAGGACCGCCGAAAATCCGCAGATAGGCGATCAGTGCGGGGGAGGCATCCGCTGGAACGGCATCGATACCTATCTCCCGTGGGGCAAACATGAACCCGACGCCAAGGACGGCCAGGTAAAGCGCTGAGACCGTTAGCACTACCTTGAGCTTCATGCGATAGGCTCCTGTCTTAAGATATTTGGCGTAGCCGTGTCAAATTGATGAAGGTGAAACAGTTACTCCGCTTTCTCATAACGGAGCAGCCTTAGGGTCACGTCTGTGTTTTGACATTTCGGATTTTCGTCGGTCACACTACGTTTTCAACGTTAGCGCGCAGTCCAGTTGTTTCACTTTAAGCGAATTATTCGGGATAACCCACTGAGACCCGCAGAAAGCCTGACGAGTTACGAGGGATCGGTCACCTTGACTCGATTTAAAAGCACTAGCCCTTAGCCCGCACCGCCATCCAGCCGGCGAGTAGTGCTCCGGTCATTGCGGCAAAGTGCACCGTCGCCATCGGTACCCAGGTACCGTCCGCGAGTAGCCCGGTGAGCTGCTGCAGCGCGGCCGGCCAGAAGAACTGCGAGAACACCACCGCGCCCGAGGCCGAGCCGGCAAGTTCGGTGTCGACGGCCATAGCGCCGGCTTGAGCGTAGGGCATGGCGAGGCCCTGGGCGAGGCCGACGAAGATTCCCGGAATGTAGAGCGCAGCCATCGAGACGCCGCCGAAATATAGCCAGCCGGCGAGCAGCGCGCCGTTGGCGACCCCTATCACGCCGCCGAGGATGGTCATGAATTCGATCGAACGGTTGGCGCCGATGCGGCCCGAGATGAAACTCCCGGCCATGAAGCCGATCGGGAAGGTGAAGAACCACAGGCCGATCTTGGATGCATCGGCGCCGAGATGTTCGGCGGCGAGGAATGATGCCGCGGTCGCTTGGGTGAAGAAAGCTCCCGACATCAGTCCGGGCTCGAGCATAAAGCCGACAAAGCGCGGGCGCCGCAACAGTGACTTGTAGCCGGCGAATACGCCACGCGGTGCGGCGACGTTACGCGCGCGGGTTTCCGGCACCGCGAAAGCCACCGCGAGGATCACCACAAGCCCGACAGCCGACGCGAGCACGAACAGCGCGCGCCAGCCGAACAGCACGGTCAGATGGCCGCCGATCGGCGGCGCAAGCATCGGCCCCAGCACGTAGGCGGCGGTGAGATAGGCGATCACCTGGGCAACGCGGTCCTGGCCGTAGACGTCGCGGGCGATGGCGCGCGCCAGCACGACGCCGCATCCCGCTCCCGCTCCCTGCAGTATTCGCCCGGCCAGCAGCATCGGCATGTTAGCGGCGACCATGCAGGTGGCTGCGCCGCAGGTGAACAGCACCAGGCCGCCCAGAAGCACGCGTCTGCGCCCGAAGCGGTCGGACAAGCCGCCATAGGCGACCGTGAAGCAGGCCATCGACAGCATCTCGAGCGACAGCGTGAGCTGCGCCATACCGGTCGAGACCCCGAAGGCCTCCTTCACCGCCGGCATGGCCGGGATGAACAAATGGATCGACAGCGGCCCGATGAAGGTGATGGAGACGAGCGCGATGAAGAAATGCCAGCGCGGCCGGAACGGCGTCGAGATCATTCGGAAGTTGCGTGTGTTACGGGTAAGCAATGTGCTGCCAGTAAACATCGCGGTGGCTGCGATGATGCTGGCAGGGACGTGGAACCATTCAATCTATACAATCTTACCTACTGATTCTTGGATTGCGAGCCAGAAGGTAGACAACCGCTCATGCAAGTAGCGATTCGGCGGGGATAGCGAGGCGTTTGCGCAAAGACCGCATCATCTCAACTGTCAGTTTCCTCTTTTTGTTGAGAATTTCCGACACTCGGCTCCGGCCCCCGAGAATGTCCGCCAGGTCCGATGGCTTGAGCTCAAGCTGTTCCATGCGGAACCTGATGGCTTCGATCGGATCAGGAGGGTCGATCCTGTGGTGTTTCTGCTCATAGGCCTCGACCAGCGTGACCAGCACGTCCAACCGGTCGCCCTTTGCGGTGTTCGGCTTGGCGTCCCAAAGCTTTTCAATTTCTTTAAGAGCTTTCTGGTAGTCACGTTCAGTTTTGACGGGTTTGATCGTCATGTCAGACCTCTTCTGCTTTGATGTTGTCGTACGCCGCATGGGTACCAACGAACCGGATATAAACAACCAGAAATTCGTACTTCACAGCTACGACCAGCCGATACGTATTCCCCTTGACGTTGAATACGACACGGTTGTTGCGAAGAATACTCGCCGTGCGGTACGCGGTCTTGATATCCTGCGGGCTTCTCCATCTGGCTCTCTTGGCCTCGGTATACCATGCTCTTAAGGGACCCTCGGCATCCGGATGCTTCTCCCAAAAGGACTTCAGTGTCCTCACCGAGATAACTCGCACAATCTAGGATACCGTGTTCCCATTTTGGGAACAAGACAGTTGAATGCCAAGAGCTCTAGTTCGGTAACGGCGGAGACGTAGACTAGCGAACTTTGCGCGAAGACGCCGCGCAAGATGGTCACGGCATTATTATCATCTTTTAGGTAGTAGAGAATCGCATTGGTGTCGAGGGTGTACACTTAGTTGAGAGGTGAGCGTTTTTCACCCAAGACGCGCATTTCTTTCAGCTCCTGAAGGGGATCGGCTCCCCGCTTCTTCCACATACCACGGGCCTTCTCCCAGATCGCTAGCCGCTCCTTGCCGCTGATGATCGGATAAATGCGCGAACCTGATACGGGCCGGGAACGTTTTGCCATATCAAATAATATCTCAGCGGGCTCTGGATGAAAAGCATAACCCCCGACTCGGCCTGGTTGTGCACATAACCTCACTGCGAAATATTGCCGGGTTCGGATCGATGGGAACGCGCGATCAGACATAACACTTCACTTACTACAATCTTCCCGTCCTCACCGAAAGAGGAGAAAGGTTGCTAGCGAGTTCGACTGAAGGCGGCGACCCATTGCGGTTGGGTGACGCTCCACATGCCTTTACGGGGGCCGTCGTCTTCGATGCGCAGGTCCACGGCTTCGGGGTTGTGACGCAGCAGTGCGGCGGCGGCCTCGAACTTTTCGAGGCCTTCGACGCTGGCGAGGAGTGCAATCGAGGAGAGCGCGATCAGGTCGGCGAGATTGTGTCCGTAGAGTCGGCTCGGCTGGCGGCGCACGTTGATTTCCACCGGAGTTCCCGCGGCACGGAGCACTTCGGCAATCGCGCCGCCGCCCTCCGCGGGTAATCCTAGCAAGCGGCGGCGCTCGGCGATGACTGAGAGATGCCGCGCGTTGTCGCCGGTGTCGCCGCCGTGTTCGATAAAACTTTTCAGCGCGAGGCCGGTATAGCCGACGGTTTCGTCGGTCACGACGACGAACAGCACACCGCCGGGCTTCAAGAAGCGCACCATCCTTGTGACGCTGGCGGAAAGGTCTTTTACGAAGTAGATCATGTGCAGTGCAAGACCGAGGTCGATACTGCCATCGGACGGTAGCTTTTCCCCCGAGCGCTCGGCTGCTGCGTCGATCTCATCAAATTCTGCAGCCAGCGCCATACCGCGGCCGCAAATGCGCCATTGTTTTTAGAAAAGCACGATAGTTTGCGAGGTATTCGGGATTGGGCTCCTCGATCGAGACGCGGGTGCCCTGCGGCACTGAATCGGCGACCAGGGCGAAGGTTTGACCGTCACCGGCTCCAAAGTCGAAGATGTGACCGTCGCTCGGCACCGACGTTTCTATGGCGCGGCGGAGCTCGGGCACGAACATGTCGCGCTGGTCGGTGCCCATCATCAGCACCCGCCCAAGTGGATCCGGCTTCAGCAGCCGGGCGAAGGCGTTGCGGTACTGGCGGTGTGGGTCGAGCCCCTCAAATTCGTTGCGCACGAGTTCGAGCGCTTCGTCGAATTGAGGTGCGAGGTTCTCTGCTCTGTTCCGGTCAATCTGAATCGGCATGGGACTATTAAAGTGACAGGCTACTTTTCCATCCGGTCACCGGGCGTCAGACTTTCACTTCATGACTTTCTGGACTCACCGCGCCGCCGCGAGTTTCTCCCTCCACTCGGCCTGCTTGTGCACGGTCGTTTTGATCTCGAACTTGCTGTCGAAATAGTGCTTCGTCGGATCGATGGGGACGCGCCAGCGGACTTTGCTGTAGAAGTTGAGCCGCAGGAAATTCTCGTCTTCCGGCGGGATGCTGATCACGCTGTGGGAAATGCCCAGCGGGATGATGGTGATCTCGCCGGGAGAAACTTCGACGTTTTCGAACTCGGAAAGATCGAGCGCGTCGCCGCGGAACTGAATCCGCACTTCCTCGCTGCGCAGCGCGCGATGAAAGGCGAACTGCTCGTCCTGCATGTTGTAGGTGCGTATCCGCATATTGGCCGATTCCATCAGCGGCTGGGTGCCGGCGTCTTCGCGGCCCTTGCCGACGATCGCCGTGAAGTGATCGAAGGCGCGCAGCTTGCGCACGAGACTTCCCGGCTCGCCGCGCCGCAGTCCGGCGACGCCGACGAGCGATTCGTAATCGCGCTCCACCACCGTCTGGTCGTCCGGCCCATCGTCCCAGAAATGCATCTTCTCCACGACCGGCCCCTTCGTCGGCGCATTCGCGCCCTGCGGCGCGGTCCAATTGGGACCGCCGATGCGTTTGACCTCGAAGCTGGTTTGGCTCGTGTACTGGTCCTCTTTCATCACGTAGTCCACCGCCTCGTGGCTTTGGCAGAAGTAGCGCAGACTGTCGTTGCGTCCGATCGAGCGATGGGCGATGCCGCCGGGAACCAGCATCACTTCGCCGGGCTCCATCTCGTAGACGCCGAACTCGGTTTCCACGGTGCTGTTGCCGCAAAATTGGAAATAGACCATGTCCGAATCGATGTAGCGGTGGAAACTGTCCTGCACGCCCACCACGCTTTCGACGCCGATGCGGTGATATTCGTTCTCGAGGATCACCAACGATTGATTGGGGATGCTGAGCATGTCGAAGGGGCGAAAGCGCGGCGTGTAACGGGTGCTTTTCGCCGTGCCCATCAAACCGGCCTTCCGGCGCTCCGCCCAAGCCGCCAAACCGGGCCTGGGAAAATCCTTCCAGGTGGTCATGAACTCGCCGATCTGTTTTTGTTTGTAGACCTTTTCTTCCGCCGCTTTGGTTTCAGGTCTCCGATACATGATTCCTCCTCATGGTTTGCATGATCCGATATCGCGCTTTTAAACTTTCATCCCGAACAGGCGGGCTGCGTTGCCGCCGAGAATTTTTTCTTTGTCCGCGTCTGAAATCCCCTTCATCGCCTTGATCGGCGCCACGGTGTTGGGCCAGGTCGAGATCGCGTCGCCATGATCGAAATCGCTGCCGATGATGATGTTGTGATTGGGCCACATCTCGACGATGTGCGGCAGATAATCTTCCCAGGCGATGGCCGCAACATAAATTTGATCGAAGTAAGCGCTCGGCTCCTTCTTCAGCCGGTCGCGCTTGCGGAAAAAGTCGTTGACCGAAGTCGTCCCCGGCGATGCGCCGAGGGTGTGATGATTGAGCGTGCGCATCAGCCACGGCACCCAGCCGACGCCGCCTTCGAAGACGGCAATCCGCAAGGTAGGAAAGCGATCGAAAACCCCGCTCATGATCAACCGCGCCGCGCTGACCATATAGGTCAGCGGAAAGCCCAGCGCCGTCGCGAGCATCTTGAAGCCGTCGTAGCGGTCGCTGCCGACCAACCACGGATGACAATCCTGCGCCTCGAACACGCGCGTGCCCGGATGCACCAGGATCGGCACGTCGAGCTTGCAAACTTCTTCGTAGAACGGCCAGAGCACTTCGGCATCCAGGTCGCAGTTGGCGTGGCCGCCCATCAACTTGACGCCTTTGAAGCCGAGATCTTTGACCGCCCGGCGTAGCTCGCGAATCGCTTCATCGACGTCCGGCAAATAGACCCAGGCGGTCCCGATAAAATAATCCTTGCCGGCTATTTCCTCCGCCACCGTGTCGTTATAGGCGCGTGCCATCGCGATGCCGAGATCGGGATCGACTTCGTAAATCAACGGCCGGTTGTCGGCGATGACGACCTGATAGTCGAAACCTTCCCGCTCCATGATTTCGTGGTGCATGTCGAGATTCCAGCGGGTCTCGCTGAAGGAATGAATCTTTTTGCCGTCTCGATAATAAGTCGCGGCGTCGCCGGGAAAAGTTTCGCCGTAGCGAACCATCGCGCCGGCGCCTTTTTGAAACTCGAGATGGCCGCGGCCGGAATGTTTCACGCGGTCGAGAAAACGCACGGGCCAGTAATGAGTGTCGCCGTCGATATACATGAAAACCCTCGCGGTGAAATAATATCGGCGATATTATGCCGCGACCTGCGCAAGGTCAACGATGTTTGACGCCGTCGAGTCGAACCGCTAAATTGCTCGCACTGCGTCCGATCATCACAAGGACTCCGCCACCGAGTGTCATCACCGCAAGACTATCCTCCAGCCGAGCCGCAGCCGGCGCGGGCCATCCGTCCCTGGTCTTCGCTCCTGATCCGCGACTATCGTCTGATCTTCATCACGATTCTTTGCAGCAGTACGGCGAACCACATGCGCAACGTGGCGAGCCTCTATCAGGTGTATCAACTCTCGGGATCATCGGTGCAGCTCGGTTTGGCCGGATTTTTTCAGGCGCTGCCGTTTATCTTCTTCGGTCTTTTTGGCGGCGTTCTGGCCGACACGCTCAATCGCAAAAAGTTGATCGCGATCACACATTCACTCAACGTGCTGCCGGGTCTGGCGCTCGCGATTCTCACCCTCGCCGGGGCATGCGCAGGTCTGGCACGTCAACGCGCTCAATATCGTGGCGTCGTCGCTCCAGGTTCTCGGCGGACCGGCGCGCCAGGCGATCATTCCCAGCCTCGTGCCCCAGTCCCATCTTCTCAACGCCGTCACCATGGCGACGCTCATGATGCAGGGCACCCAACTGACCGCGCCGGTGATCGCCGGGTTTCTGATCGATTTTTTTGGCGTGCAGGCCTCTTACTTCGCCGATGCCGCGTTGCTTGTGCCTTCGGTGATTTCCGCTGCTGCTCATTCGCGCTTCGGGCCAACCTCAAGGCCTACGCCGGCAAATCAGCTGGCGCAGCCTGATCGAAGGCTTCGAATTTCTCTGGCACACGCGGATCATCCTGTCGTTATTTTTGCTCGATTTTTTTGCCGTGCTGTTCGGTTTCTTCAGGCCCATCCTGCCGATTTTTGCCGACGTTGTATTACAAAGTCGGCGCGCGCGGCTTGGGCATGCTCTACGCCGCGCCCGCCATCGGCGCCTTGATCGGTTCGAGCCTCTTGCTCGCCGCCGGCGATATCAAACGTAAAGGCGCGGTTTCGATTATCGGGACGCTGATGTTTGCGCTGAGTTTGGGTTTTTTCGGGCTATCCCAGTGTTTTTTGATGGGATTGTTGGCGGTTGGCGCCCTTGGTTTTTGCGACGCCATCAGCGTCTCGATCCGCCGCACCGTCGTGCAAATCCTCGCGCCGGACGACATGCGCGGTCGGGCGACGAGTTTTTTGACGGTTTTCGCGCAAACTACCAATGCGACCGGCGCGGTCATCGCCGGCGCTGGCGCGGCATTGCTCGGCGCACCCAACGCCGCGCTGGTCGGTTGCGTGCTCTGCACCCTGACGATTATCGGTACCTGCTGGCTGATCCCCCAGCTGTGGAGTTATCGCTCGGACTAGCAGGTTGCCGAAGGTTCGGTTCGGAATGCTTCGACAAAGCTCAGCATGAACGGAAAAACTTTAACGATTTCAAAAATACCTCCGCTCGTGCTGAGCCGTGTCGAAGGACTCCTGGAGTGTTTTTCAGCAGCCTACCAAGAGCCGCGCATCAGCAGCCGGCAAGCGCCTCCGCATCACCGATTCCCTTCCTCTTCGCCATCGGATCGCGTTCAGGGCCTGACCAGCAACGCGACGGTCTCCACCTGCTCCGTTTGCGGAAACATGTCGAACGGGCTCAGCTGCGCAATCCGATAACCGCCGTGGACAAGCCGATCGAAATCACGCGCCAGACTATTTGGATCGCACGAGACATAGATCAATTTCGGCGCGTTCAATTCGACGACCGCGGCCAGCGCCTGTGGTTGTACGCCTTTGCGCGGCGGATTGAGAACAATCAGATCGACCGGAGATATAGTTTTCTTTAGTTGTGTCGCGGTGGCGGCCACGTCGCCGGTAATAAATCGGCAATTGCCGCGCCCGTTGCGGCGCGCGTTCTGCTTGGCGGTGTTGATCGATAGTTCGCTTTCGTCGACCGCCCACAGCTGGCGCGCTGCGCCGGCGAGATAGAGCGAAATCGGACCGACGCCGCAGTAGAGATCGAGCACCGTTTCGTTGCCCTTCAAGCCGGCGATCTCGCGCACTTTCTCGTAAAGCTTGCGCGCGGTGAAAGGATTGGCCTGGGAAAACACGCCGGCGCGGAAACACCAGCTTTAAATCGCCGACTCGCTCCATAATCGTATCGCGCCCGCCGAGAGTCCGATAGCTCGTTCCCCAGATCACGTTGCCGCGCTCTTCGTTGACGTTTTGGATTACGCCGGTCATGAACGGGAAGCGCTGCAGCAACGATCTCGCCAACGACCGCGCCGTGAGGAAACGAGCCGTGGCGCGTGACCAGGGTCAGGCTCAGCTCCTGGCGGGCCACGCCAAAACGAAAATCGACGTAGCGCAGCTCGCCGCTATCGTCGCGCTCGTCATAGGGCACGATGCCGAGCTCCAATATTTTCCCTTGAGATAATGAACCACCTGGTTCACCTGCCGTGGGTGAACCGGGCAAGATGAGATATCGATGACCCGATGACTTTGCGGCACGTAAAGACCCATGGCGACTTGATCGCGGTTGCGCCGCGCCACCAGTTTTACGCGCGCGCGATAGCCCAAACGCCGGGGCGACGGCGCGACCGGCGGCACAATCAGTTCCGGCCAAGGAAGGAAATTGAGCCAGCGCTTCGCTCACGATCGCGCGTTTTCGCTTGAGCTGCTCCGGATACGGAACATCGATAAACGGACAGCCGACGCAATGCGGATAGTGCGGGCAATAAGGCTTCATAAGGAGTTTCCGCTTTTTCTGAAGCAAATCCATTTACAGGGCTTCGAACCGATGCGAAGTTCCTGCGACGCGATTGTCTTATGAGACCTGAAAGTCGGCCATCGTGCCGGATATTCGATCAGCAACTTCCGTGATCCCGATAATTTTTACCAACACCCGTTTGCGCCGCCGGCCGTCGAACTCGCCGTAGAAAATCTGCTCCCACGGGCCGAAGTCGAGTTTGCCGTCGGTGATCGCGACGACCACCTCACGTCCCATCACTTGTCGCTTAATATGGGCGTCGGCGTTGTCCTCGCCGGTATCGTTATGGCGATACTGCTTGATCGGCTCATGCGGCGCGAGCTTCTCCAGCCAGACCGCATAATCATGATGCAAACCCGATTCATCGTCGTTGATAAAGACCGACGCGGTAATGTGCATGGCATTGACCAGTGCCAGCCCTTCTTTGATGCCGCTGTCCGCGAATGCACTCCTGCACTTGGCCGGTAATATTGATGAACGCCACCCGGGTCGGCGTATTGAACCAAAGTTCTTTGCGGTAACTCTTCATGATACGGAATCCTCGCTATTTGAAGTCGTGCAAAATTATTTATACAGATAAGTAACGCTAAAGTCAGGGCAGCGCTAGTTCAGCAACGGCTTTCACCGTCTGGAACATTGATCTGGAACTACTTGGAACGGCTGGAACGATTGGAACGCTTTTTTCCGGAGGCATGATGACCAACGAAGTCCGATTTATCGACACCACCGTGCGCGACGGCAACCAGAGCCTCTGGGCGCTCAATATGAAAATCGGTTCCATGCTGCCGGCGCTGCCGCACATGGACGAAGCCGGCTTCGAATCGATGGAGTTTTTTTTGAGCGTGATCTTCAAAAAATACGTCCGCGAGCACAAAGAAAATCCCTGGTACTGGCTCAAGGAAGGGACCAAGCGGATTAAGAAAACCCGCCTGCGCTACCACGGCGGCATGCACAGCGCCTTCGAAAAAACGCCGCACTGCATTCTTGAAGCTCCTGGTCGAACGGCTGGTTTCCTACGGTCTAACGCTGACCCGCACGTCGAACTGCTGGAACGATTACAGCGCGTTCAAAGAAGAAATCGAGGATCTCAAGAAACACGGCATGGATACGGTGGCGAACCTGATCTACTCGGTCTCGCCGCGCCACACCGACGAATACTACGCGCGGAAAGCCAAGGAAGCCGCTGCGGCGAAACCGTGGCGCATTTGTTTTAAAGACGTCGGCGGCTTGCTGTCGCCGGAACGGGCGCGCACTTTGATCCCGGTGGTACTCAAAGCGGCCGGCAAAATTCCCGTCGAGTTTCACGCCCACTGCAACAGCGGCCAAGCGCCGCTGAATTACCTTGAAGGCGTCAAGCTCGGCATGCGCATTCTGCACACCGCCATCCCACCCCTTGCCAACGGCACCTCACAGCCGTCGGTATTCAACATCGCGAGCAATTTGAGAGCGCTCGGCTACGCGCCGCAGGTCGACCTGAAACCGCTGGAACCCGTAGTTAAGCATTTTACCGCAGTCGCAATACGGGACGGCTTGCCGATCGGAAAGCCGGTGGAGTACGATCAAGCGCTTTACGGGCACCAAGTGCCCGGCGGCATGATTTCCAACATGCGCCATCAGCTCAAGATCGTCGGCATGGAACACAAGATGGAAGCGGCGCTGGAAGAAGCCGGCCGCGTGCGCGCCGAATTCGGTTATCCGATCATGGTCACGCCGTTGTCGCAGTTCGTCGGCACGCAAGCAGCGATCAACGTCATCGTCGGGGAACGTTATAAAGAAGTCCCCGACCAAAATATTCAGTACGCCCTGGGATCTGGGGCAAAGAAGCGGTCGAATTCATGGACCCGGAAGTGAGAGACAAGATTCTGAGTCGCCCGCGCGCCAAAGAGTGGACGCACTGGGAACAACCGGAGCCGACGCTGCATGAGATTCGCCAGAAATACGGCGCGCACCTTTCCGACGAAGATCTAATTTTACACTACTTCGCCGGCGAGGATTACGTAAAGGCCCTGCCCGATCACGGCAAACCGCGCGAATACCTGGACGCGACTCAGCCGTTAGTGAAAATCATCGAGCAATTGTCGAAACGCAAGGAATCGAACCAGGTTTATATCAAACAGCCCGGTTTCACGATCAGGATGGAGAAACGATCAAGCGCGGCGTGAGGGTTTCAATCGTTCCAATCGTTTCAGTGGTTCCAGTCGTTTGCACCGGACGCGAGATTGTCGACTCTAAACCGAACAGCTTGAACGACTGGAACTATTGGAACGGCCGCGCAGCGGCAACTGGAACGTTTGGAACCGCCGCCGCAAGGCGGCGTCAGGGGTCATCCCCTTCGCTCGCCGCGCCCGGCGCCAAGTGACTCACATCGCCCCAGGTCAGCAGCATCCAATTTTCTTCCTCACGCGCAAAAACGTTGATGCCGGCGTTGACGAATTCAAAGCGGCGCGGTGCCTCCAGCGGAATCTCCAACGTATGACGAAAAAAACCGCTGACCACGCCGCCATGAGTGACGACGACGACCTGCTCGCCGTGATGCTTCGCCGCCAGTTCATTTAGATAGGCGACGTTACGCGAAACTTGCTGGCGCATGCTTTCGCCGCCGGGGATCACGTAATCCGGTCCCATCGTGCGAAACTGACGCCGCTCTTCAGGATACTTCGCGACAATTTCATCGCCATTGAGTCCCTGAAAGATTCCCAAGTGACGTTCACGTAATCGAGCGTCGGTCACGATCTCATGACCCGTGAGCGCGGCGATCTCCTTTGCGGTCTGCACGGCCCGGCCGAGATCGCTACTGTAGAGCGCGGAAAATTTTTCCCGCGCCAGCCGCTGCGCCAAGGCCTTTGCTTGAGCCACGCCTTTTTCCGTCAGCCGGCTATCGAGATTACCTTGACGAATTCTCTTGATGTTCCACTCGGTCTCGCCATGACGGACAATGATGAATTGAGTGCGCTGCATTGACCTCGACCTCGGTTAGATTCTCTGCTTCACGCCAACATCTATTTTGTCGTTGAGATTGTCAACTTTCGCCCGTGGATTCGCAAACGCCTCACGTGCTGCTTTGTGCTTGTCGTTAACAAGCCGCTCTGCTATCCAAAGAATCGATCGTCGCCGAATTACTCTTATAGCATGCCCAAAGAGAAAGGTGTCACGTAATCTGCGCTTCGCGCGGCTGCTCAACCCGCGACCCGCGTCGACATCCTTGCACAATGTCACCGGCGCGAATGGAACACACATTAGTTGTCCGTTGCACTACGGATAGAGGACCGTTGAGGGATCAGCAATGCCTTCCATAACGCGGAACGATACTGAAATCCATTTCGAGGTTTACGGCAGCGGCACACCAATCCTTTTTTTCAGCGAGACCGCCTGCGCCGGCGATATCTGGAACACTTACCAAGTTCCGGAGTTTTCTCGCGATCACATGGTCATCACACATGACTATCGTGGCACCGGCAAATCGAGCAGGCCGACGACACAATACTCGTGCGAAGACTTTGCCGACGACGCTATCGCAATCTTGGATCACTTGAACGCCGGCGCCGGCGATCGTGCTGGGCCACTCGATGGGCGGCCGCGTAGCCATGCTGATGGCGCTCAAGTATCCGGAGAAAGTAAAGAAGCTTATCGTCGCTTCGGTTGGCCCTGGCGATCGCCGGTGCACCGCCGATCCCGTTCAAAATGTGCAAGGAAATGGTTGAATGGGGCTACGAGAAATATGTCCGCGAGCATACCCTCGAAGTCGGCTGGATAGCCGAATACATCAAACAGCATCCCGATCGAGTGGAAATTTTTCTGCGAATTCGCATGAACAACCTGCCGGCCTTGGAAGACTACCTGCGCCATGTCGTCGCGCGCCAAGCCTGCGATTTGAGCGCGCGCCTTAAGGATATCCGACAGCCGACCCTGGTGCTGGTCGGCGAGCATGATCACGGCTCGGCAACCGGCTCGTCGCATCGAGCCGCGGCTGAGGTGCTCGCGAATGAGTTATCCAATGGAACTTTCGCCGTGATGCCGAACGAGGCACATAACTATTTCATGACCAATCCGTATGAGGCACATCGAACTATTAGAGAGTTTCTAACACGCGGCGGTTAAATACCTCACGACAGTCACGCACGACATCACCGACCGAATACCGATTCTCGTTAGCTTCGCCGCTTGACAACATCAACCTCGCTCCCATAGAACCGATCAGAGCTAACTCAAGGAGGGCCGACGATGATCGCGAAAATTCGCCACGTCGCCATGTACACGCACAATCACGCCGCAGTCGATAATTTCTACCAGACTGTTTTCGGCATGCGACGGATGACCAGCGGAACGCTTGACGAAACCGGTAAACAGAATACCAATCGCGGCCACATCAGCGACGGCGTCATCGGGCTGGCGATCCTATCGCGCTACGCCGGCATGCAATCGGGCATGGATCACTATGGTTATGAGGTGAGTGACATCGAAGAATTCGTCCGGCGCATGGAGCAGCATTATCCCAAAACCATGATCGCCAAAGGGCTTGACTATGTTCCCTTCGCTGGGCTGCGCAGCTACGACCCCGCCGGCGCCCAGTTCGATATCGCCCAAGCGCATGTCGCCAACGTCCGCGAAGGCTATAACGAGACCGGTTGGGATCAGCCGCGTTGGATCAATCATATCTCGATCCGTGCCAACGATCCGTCGCAAGTGGCCGAGTTCTACGAAAAGATCTTTGAGCTCAAGGAAGCGGAAACCTATCGCGACGACGGTTCGATCTGCATGACCGACGGGAAAGTGAAGCTCTTACTCCGTCCGCGAGACAACAGCCTCTATCGCGGCCTACGCGAAGGGCTCGACCATATCGGCTTCAAAGTAGAAAGCGTTGAGTGCGTAAAAGAGGATTTAGCTGCGCTCGCCGGGTCAGCGCCAGAATCGGCGGGAGGCAAACTCGGGGTGGGCGGCAACGGCAAGAAGAACGAAGAAGACTTTCGCCGCTGCTGCTTAGGCCAGCACTTCATCGCCGATCCCGACGGTGTGTTGATCGACGTGGCGGAAAAATGATTCGTCGGACGGTTACGCGGTTGCGTTTGCCAAGTGTCGTCGGCGAACCCCACGTAGCGATCCGTATTACGTACGTGAGCAAAGTCGCGAGTTCGTCCATCCGCTGGAGCGGATGCGGCCACTCGCGAAATTGGGAAAAGGATGTTCCAGTTGATCGAAGCCAGGTTCCGGCACAGTGATCGTTAGCCCTACCGCCGAGCATGCGTCTTAACGCGGTAATCAAAGGCGCATCATCTCCTCCGGGCTAGAAAGCCAAGCCTCCTCCGACAAGTTGGATACAAATTTCAGGATCGACAATGATGCGGCCGATGCGGATAACCACGAAAATTTCCATCGGTCAATTTTGCTTCGAAGGAACGGATAGAAGTTTCACGATGGAAGAATGAACAACTCAATCTCAAGGAGTCATGATGACACACCTCAGAGGAGTCAAATCGCAAGGATTGCCTATTTCCCTAATGATGCTGGCAGTTGTAGTGCTCACGGTGGGAACTGCACATACGGCTAGCGCCAAGAAGGCGTTGCATGTCCAAAATAATGGCGTGGACAGCGTCTTCTGCGGGAGCCCGAGCGCTCCGTGTCGCTCCATAAGCCAGGCGATTTTCAACGCCAGCGCCGGCGATGAGATTCTCGTCGGCCCTGGACGCTATGGCGATCTCGACGGCGACGGCATCCTGGGTGAAACCGGGGAAGAGACCGGCGAAATCAATTTCGGTTGTGGGTGCGTACTCAAAGTCGACAAGGCGGTCGCGATTCAATCCACTCATGGCGCGGCAGCGACTGTGGTGGACGCCAGAAACTTTTTTACCTCAGAACAGTCTGCGGCAGTGGTTCGAATCACCGCCAACGGCGCGGTCTTTGGCCGTGTTGACCACGGCTTCACATTGACGGGCGCGCCTCGCAACAACGGGCTTGTCACGGCCGCGACCCGTGTCATCATTACGGGCAACCGATCCAGTGGCAACGCCGGGGGCTTTTCCATTTTCGGCAGTCAAAACGTTCTTAGTCGTAACGTCGCCGTCGCTAATAACGGGCACGGCTTCGAAATGTTCGGTCAATCGCACATCTTCCGGGCTAATGCGGCCATAGGGAACAACGGCGAAGGTTTCCTTGTTCTTGGGGGGCAGAGCCACACAATCGAAAACAACGTCTCGACGGCAAACGGGGTAGGCTTTCATGTCTTTAGCGGCGGCGCCAACCTGAAGTCCAACTCCGCAGTCGGAAATGCGGACGTCGGCATTCTCATTGGTCAGGGCGCGACGGCAAGCATTGGAGGAAGCAACATCTTTGGTAATGGCGTTCTGCCTGTACAAAGTGGACCGACCAACTGCGGGCTGCTCAACTCATCCGGTAACTCTATCACGGCAACCAACAACTTTTGGGGCGCCGCCACCGGCGGCGGCGCCGACCCCGCGGACGAAGTCTGTGACCTCAGCGGTAGCACTGCTTTTTTACCGTTTGCGCAAAAGCCATTCAGCGTTCAAGGTTCCCGTTGAGCGGCAGGGATATGTGTTATTCGTAATAATCTGTCGATACCCCGCAGCTTGCTGCGGGGTAGTTGATTTTTGCGTAAACGAGAGTGCAGATTAAAATGTCCTTACCCAGATCGTAAAAAAAGACAAGTCCAAGACTTCCAAACACGTAACGATGCTTGTTGGAAACAGCCTCGCCAGTTAAACGCGCGTCAAGTGCGCGCGTACTACCGGTCCCTGACCTGCCTAACTCGCCTAAATTGGGTTCGCCCAAAGGATAAACCGAGCTCGGAGAAAAATATGAAAATCGACCAGTGGAGGTGCGCCTATCCATCACGAATTACATTAGCCTCATCAACGGAATCTCTCGACGGGTTCGTTGTTGATAGGTTTTGAACTGAGGGTATAACTGCACCAACCGAGGCCAGATCAACTTTTTCTCCTCGGGCGAGAGCCTGCGTGCCAAAACCCTCCGGTGCTCACCCCTTACGATGACTTCGGCTCGCGGACATTGCTCAAGATTGAGGTACCATGCCGGATGCATGTCATTTCCCCCGAAAGAGGCGATAACAATGAGGCCCGTTTCATCTTGGAGATAGAGAACCGGTGTTGTTCTGCGCTGGCCTGTCTTCCGACCCGTCGTGGTGAGCATCATGAACGGTAGTCTTCCAAACGCGTTCTCTAGTTTTCCCCCGCATAGCTTCCATAAACATACGTGAAGTCGTCCAAGCAGGCGAATCGTGTTCGGCTTTAGGCGAACCATTTTCTTCCTGCTAGTGTACGAGAATCGCCCGCGCGCCTATGTCGCGGAGAACCATCAATCGGTGTCTGACTTACCTAACTCTACTAAACCATACGGAGAAAAGGGGTTCGAGCGAGTTTCGCACGTCGGACTCCAGTTTTTCACTTTCGCTTCATCTATTCCAACATCTCCAACATCGCGCATCTTCGTTATGGCGCGGGCTTCGCCGGGGCGTCTGGCAATGCTTTTTGCGCGGCATCCATTTCCGCGCCGAAGATGCGCCAGTCTTTGCTTCGCTCATCCCGGGTCTGCGCCGCTTGATGCGTTTCGATAACCCAACGGTGGCGACCGATCGCCAACAAGCGACTTGTAGACGAAGCCCGGACCGCGGCTCTTATCGAACTCGGCCTTGGCAGCCGCGATCAGATCAGGGCTGGTGTACAGCTGCGCCACCGCAAGTGCGAGGGTTTTGGCTGCGACTACCATCCCCTTCAGTCCGATGCTCATCCCGCCCGCGGCCGTCGCTTGCCAAGTATGCGCCGATGTTCCGGGAACCCAGGTGGCGGTATTGAGTGTCGCCAAGGGCGTGACCCAGCTCACGTCGCCGGAATCGGTGGACGAATACTTCTGTGCATTGAATTGGTATTTACGGATTTCCTTTGCGCTCGTCAGCGGCGGCAGATTTTTCCCTGGAAGCGTCTTCTGAAGCTTCTCGGCGAAAGCGATCTCTTCAGCCGTCCAGGTGGGCGCGCCGATCCGACGAAGGCTGGAGTCCATGACTCGACCCAGCACGTCGTTGGGCAAGATGCTGTAGACCCCGTTGATCAGCTCATAATCAAAAGTCGTCCCGGTGCCGAGCGCTGCACCTTCGGCAGCCTTCCTGACGCGCTCGAACACTTCCGCGACGACGCGCGGATCGGGGTGGCGCACATAATAGTAGGACTCGGCGAATTCAGGCACGATGTTCGGCGCCGCGCCGCCATTGGTGATCACGTAATGAATGCGCGCGTCTTGAGGAACATGCTCACGCATGGAGTTGACCATGAAGTTCATCGCCTCGACCGCATCGAGCGCGGAACGGCCGCGATCGGGAGCAACCGCCGCGTGCGAGGCTACACCATGGAAACGGAACTTTGCGCTGGTGTTCGCCAGATTACGATCCTGAGAGGCATTGTTCGCGTCCCCCGGATGCCAGTAAAGCGTCACGTCGACATCCTTGAAAAGTCCCGCACGCGCCATGTAGACCTTGCCTCCGCCGCCTTCCTCCGCCGGCGTGCCATAAAGGCGAATCTGTCCCTTGGTGCCGCTCTCGGCGAGCCAGTTCTTGATAGCGATCGCCGCGGCCACTGAGCCCGAACCGAATAAATGGTGACCGCAGGCGTGACCGGCCAGTTGATCCGGGATCGGCTTACGTTCCGGTGTGGCGGCTTGCGACATGCCGGGCAACGCGTCGATTTCTGCGAGAATCGCGATCACCGGACCGTCGCCCGTGCCGGCGCGGGCGATAAAGGCGGTGGGGATGCCGGCGACTCCTGCCTCGACCTTGAAGCCCGCCTTCTTGAGTTCGTCTTGGAGAAGCGCGGAGGTTTTGCTCTCTTGATAGCCGAGCTCGGGAGTGGACCAAATCTTGAGCGCGACGTCCGACATTCGTGACGCATAGGAATCGATACCCTTGATCAGCTTCGCTTGATTCTCGCTGGAAAGTTCCGCCGAAGACGCCAAAGCCTGGGAACATAGTGCGAAGATTACCGCTACGACAAACCTAATTGTTCTCTTCATCGTTTCCTCCCGGTTTCTCCGGCATGCCTTGCGGCATGCGGGTCATCGTCAGGTATTCGTATTGACCTATTGGGCTAACTGTCGATGTTGACCGCCCTGCTCGTTATCCATCAGCGCGATGTAACCAACGTGGTTCATGAAGTGACAGGATCATTATTTCGAGCAAGAGTTAAAACCGCCCCTCTCGTTCTAATCTTCGCACAACGCTATCGTCCACCAAATCCTCCGCTTTGAGGCGTCGTATCCTTTCGTTGCCGGCGCCGAGGAGGCGGATGACGTTGCGCACACCGTCGACGCTGGGGGAGATTTTTTTCTCGTAGAGGCCGAGCATGCTTTGATATCCTTCCTCCGCGTCTTCGATGCGCTTTAGACGGAGTCCCTTGGCCAGACTTTTTATAACCTGCGCCTTGTTTTCCGGAATACGAATGAACGTCACGCCGTCGAGCAATCCTTTGATGACACTTTCGACCGGCGCCGGCGACGATGCGATGGTGCTGCGCCGGGTTATGATTCCCGTACCCTGATACGCGATCGGTAACTTCTCTAAATCGGCGAGCACGCGGAAGCCTTTGTTCTGCACGATCTTGGCATAGGTGTAACTCAGATAGGCGCCGTCGACGTTGCCGGCCAACAGGGCCTGCGAGACCACCGAATTGTCTCCCAGCGCCCTGATTTGTATCTTGTCGCGCTCGGGCGAGAGACCCCAGTGATCGAGCGCAAGCATGGTGAAAATCCAGGTGCCGCCACTCAGGCTGTTGACGCCCAAACTCTTGCCCTTCAACTCCATCGGGGCTTTGATCTTCGGGTTAGCCGCAAACGTGCCGGTCAGTTTATTGATAAAGCCGGCGACAAAGACTAAATCGGCCCCCTCGGCGATCGCACCGAGGTTGGCCGCCGAAACCGAGCCCCAATGAAGTAGCGACTCCCCGGAGCTGAGCGCCGCCATGCCGACGGGACCGTTGCGCACCTGCACTAAAGTGACGTCGAGGCCGTACTTGCGGAAGTACCCCTGATCTTGCGCAACGTACAGCGCCCCTTCCCGCTCACTCGAGGAACCCGTCGTGACGAGAACTTTGGCGAGCGCCGTCGCCGCATGAACGACCCCGCGATCGGACACAAGCAGCGCAACAAGAACGAAGAGCGGCTTAACTGTTCGTAAGGTCATATGTGATTCCTAACCCTCTGTGAACTCCGCGTCTCTGTGGTGAAAATTTTCCCGAGACCTCGTCGCCCGGTCTTTGTGGCGAATCACTTTGCGCCGCTTGCAAGCGTGGCGAAAAATCCGCTGCGCTCCAACTCGCGCAGAAGAGACTGATCGATGAAACGCTCGGGATCGACGCCTTTTGCAGCTGGATTCTGCTGCGCGTAAAGGTCGAGCGCGGTCTTGATCCCTTCGGGCCGCGGATAGGGACGATCTTCCAGGTCGCGCTGATAGTGATCGATCGCTTCGCTCAACTCATCCTTCGCGGCGCCCGGAATATAGCGCTCGATGATCCGGATCGAAGCTTCGCGCTCGCGTTTATAGAAATGAACGCCTTCGACGAATCCCTTGAGCAGATTCAGCACCATCGGGCGACGGCTGGCAATCAGCTGCCGCGTCGTCACCACGCTGGAACCCGCGAAAGGAATTCTGAGCTCATGGAGATTGACCATGATGCGGTAACCCAGTCGCCGCGCGCGCCCGACGTAGGGCGGAGACAAGACGGCGCCTTGCGTGTTGGCGCTCTGCATCGCCGCGAATCGTGTCGGCACGCCGCCGATCTGCTGGTATTGCAAGTCCGATTCGGCCAGGCCCAAATGCTTGACGGCCTCCCGGGCGGCGATGTGGGTGAGATCGCCGAGGCGCTGAATCGCGATGCGCTTGCCTTTTAGCTGCTTCGCATCCGTGATCTCCGGCGCTACGACCAAAGATTGATTGATGTAATTACTCAAGCCGACGATCATGACCAGATCCGCGCCCTTGAGCACGGGCGGGATCATTACTCCGCCGGACATGATCGCAAATTGCACTTCGCCGGCCATGATCGCCACCGGCGCCAATCCGCCCGCCATATAGATCGGTTTCACGTCGAATCCGTGTTTCTTGAACACGCCGCTGTCCTGGGTAATCCACAGCGGCGCCGTGGCAACGGTACCCGCGGCGCTGTACCCAAAGTTCATGCGCTCGAGCGCCGGAGACTCAGCGCCTTCGACGAGAACGGCGTCGCCAAGTGAAGCAATAAACAAAAGAACGGAACACTCCGCGAGAGCGTGATTTCAGCTCTGATGCGAACGCCAGCCAGGATCACTCCGATTTTGAGACTTGTGGACGCCCGCCGCGCAAAACAATTTGGTGTCATGTCCACTGCTTCTTATTCTCGACTTCCCGTGTTGGATTTCTCACGCACGGAACCGGACCAGTTGGTATTCTCCTTGGAAATTCGCGATTCAACGTTGCTGACGAAAGCGTGAAAAGAGTTCTCGCCGTCGTATGGCGGGCTCTTCGTCAAGAACAGGAACTTTTCGTGTTTGAGACTCTCCGCCGTAGCTCGATACTCGATCCAGTTCTCTTGGAATCTGTATAACGAGACAATTCCGGCGATAACGGCAACGCATACGCCCATGGAACCGACGATGATCTTCAGTGCAGGTGTATCTGCCGTGATCTGACTGACCAGAAATGGGCTCGCGCTCGCAAACGCAATCTCAAAGAGGCGAAGCACTCTAAACCAAATCTGATTCGATCGGCTTTTCGCGCTATACCAATGGATCTGTTCGTCGACGCGGCCCTCGATATATTCCTCAGGTGTCATTTTACGTGCGCATCAAGCTGGTCAACATGCGGCCTTTCGGGCATGGGATACTTTCTGGGCCGCTGAGCGAGAGACGGCGTCTACTCGAATTTCTTGCCGCCCAGATAGATCGTCTGAATAGTCCGCATGTTCGTGATGTTTTCCAGCGGATTTTTCTCCAGCACGAGCAAATCGGCGGTCTTGCCCTTGGCCAGGGTGCCGAATTCCTTGTCGATCGCCCAAAGATTCCGAGGCGCCCTTGGAGAAGGATTGGATTACCTGCATCGGCGTCAGGCCAGCCTGCACCATCAGCTCCATCTCCCGGTGCTCGGAATAACCCTGGATGAAGAAGCGGTCGGCGGCGCCGCCGCTATCGGTGCCAAAGGCGATCCGGACCCCGCTGTCGGACAGCTTCTTCAGATTGATCTTGTTCATCTCGAAACCCGCCTTGAACAGATCGCGCTGCGGGTGTTTAGCCTGCTCGTCACGGATCTTCGTTTTCAGCACCGTGAGGCGCTCCGGCGGCACAACCTTGAGGAAGAAAGGATCGTCAATCCAGGAAGGCGCGTCGCCGTAGGCGAACAGAAATTCGTCGCGTATCAACGTCGGAATCAGCGTCACGTTGCGCTGCTTGAGCATGGCGATAAAATCGGAATCCACCTCCCGGTCGCGGACATTGTGGCCAAGGACATTCAAGCCCCGCTCGACCAGCATTTTTGCGTCGGCGAGTTCATAGGCGTGGCCGAAGGTGAGCTTACCGTGCTTTCTCGCCTGCTCGAGGACGGCGGCGCAGAACTCGGGCGTGAGCTTGGCCCGCGTGCCGAACCCGCCGTCCACCCACACCTTGATGTAATCGGCGCCCGCGGCAACGGTCTGGTCGACCTTGGCGCGCGCCTGCTGCGGCGTCACCACCTCTGGGTCGGGCGCAAAGCGGTACTTTATCGTGGAGACTCTCGCGCCGCGCAGCTCACCGCGCTTCTGCGCTTCCCGCACTTGGACGACTTCGTCCGGATCGGTCTGCATGCTGGTCGCGGTGGTCACGCCGTAAAGCGCGTACTGACGTAACTGCGGCTCGGTTTTCGCCCCGACGTGGCCGTGAGCGTTGATGATGCCCGGCACGATGAACTTCCCGGTGAGATCGAGTACGGTGGCGCCGGCCGGGGTTGGAATTTTCGACGATGGCCCCATGTCGCGGATGCGGCCTTTCTCCATCACGAGGGTGATATCCCTCTGTGGCGGCGCGCCGGTGCCGTCGATGACGGTAGCACGAGTGAGAACGGTGACTTGCGCCGCCGCGCTTGCCGCGAACAGCAGTGCCGCCACTAGAATAATAAAAGTGCTTGGTTTCCTCATGTGCTCCCCTCCCTCGGATGCAGCTTCGCTGCTTCTTGTCGAGCGTCCTCTAAATTGCGTCGATGACCCCATCAGCGCGCCGGCGCGTGTGCAATTGTTTTTATTGGCGCCGCGGTCGTGTGCCTTCAAGCATTCCGCCCGTTCCGATCCATTTATTCGCGGACTTGATCCACCCGCTCGATCGCGGTCCGCCGCGTAGCTCGACGTCACACCGAACATCGTTCCGACGATCGCCTACAAAATCGCGCGCATCATCACAGTCATTGCGCCTCTATGAAAATTTCTCGACTCCGACACGCCTCTTCGTTCAACGGCGGCAAGGTATGCCAGCCTTCCCTTTTCTTAGCGCGAAGATGTCGACGCTGCAACTCCCTAACTCGCTGGTGCGCCGTTCCGATTCGTTACCAGCCGAGCCAGACTTGATCACGGAATCGACGACCCACACATTAGCTCAATCTCAAGGAGCTGACTGGAGATCTTGCGCCAACGTCTGGCCAACCGAATTGCGCGGACATCTCAATCAGGGAGCCCCATAAGAAATTCATCTATTCGATGGCGAAAAAGCTCGAATACGCTGGAGTATCGAGTTGGCGGCTTCACTGAGAACGCCGGTCTGGAGATCCCGCGTTCTCTGCTGCCGCTGTTCGTCGCGCTCCGCATGATCCGAGCGATCTCTCCGGCGAGCGCCGGGTGTTCCCGCAAAAGCTCTCCCATGGCCGGCTTGCCGATCACAAATACCGTGGATGCCTCGGCAGCGCGCGCCGTGGCGCTGCGCGGCTCGCCCGTGAGCAAAGAGCGTTCGCCGACGAAACTCCCCGCCCCCACCGATGCGATCTTCTCTTCAACACGGCGGCCGTCTAGCACGGAGATATCCAATGTGCCGGAAAAAATAAGGAACAGTTCCTCCCCCGGATCGTTCTGACGAAAGAGGATCTCGCCCCTGCCATAGTGAGCGGTGCGAGCGCCCTGCGCGAGGCTGTCGATCTGCGCCGGCGTGGCCGACGCAAGGAAGGGCAAACCCGCGAGCGCATGACGCAATTGCTCCGCTGCGAGTTCCAAGGTGGTGCGCTGAAGGATCAGGCCTTGGCGGCGCAAGCGATACCAGATCGCAGTGCGTAAATCCGAGCTCACGATTTCACCGTCCGTTGTGGCGGGTAGTCAAAATGACGCTTCAAATCGCCCTTCGTCCGCCTGCTCACCACGGTAATAAACCCTGGGCGACGGCTCGCTCAAGACGTGTGGCGCTTCCGCCACGGCAGAGCCAAGCTCGGCTAGCACCGCCGAAGGCGGTGTGTCCGCCGGTACCGAAATCTCCACTCGGTGGTGGCGCCGTCTTCATCGGCGAGATGAACCACCGTGCCTTCGGCGATGCGCCGATTCGGCACCACGATGCGCTCGTACTGACGACTCCGCAGCGTCGTGGTCTTCCAGTCCACGGCCGTCACCTGCCCTTCATGGCCGTCGACGGACACCCAATCGCCCACCCGGATCGGCTTTTCCAAAGCCATGGAGGTTCCGAGAAAAAGGTCTCGCAGGAAACTCTGGAAGAACAAGGCGATGATCACGCCGACCACCGCAACACCGAAATGAGGCGCCGCGCCACGCCCGGCACCTGGATGCCTTTGACCGTGGCAAACCACCCACCCCTCAAAGAGAATCATCGTGAAGGCGCGAAAAGCGAACCATGCGATGGCGAAGTAGAAAAGTAAGACGAAGCGTCCAATTTCGCGCCCGATCAGCGACATGCCGATGAGAACCGACGCCAGCAGCAACACCCAATGAAGCGGCGTGATCAGCGGGCCTATGAAACGGTAGTTGTCATGGAGCCTAGCGCGCAGATCACGCACGAGCATGGCCAGGAGCAGGCGGGTCGCGATGTAAATGACCGTGACCACGCCGACAAAAATTCCGAAATCCATGCTCATCTGTGGTCAATCTCCAGCACCGCGAGGTTGTTTTTGTTGACGTTCACCCAAAAAAATCCATGTCCGTCGGTATTGAAGTCCGACAGATCGGCGACGTGATAGACGTCCAGGGCATTGTGTAGGCGGAGTTCCTGAAGTTCTTTCTTCCGTGCCGGCTCGCTCATTTGCAGCAGCGCCGCTTCGGCGGTACGGGTAAAAATACTCTCCCCGGGTTTCATATGAGCGCGCGCAAATCGATTGTCGTGCCCCTTGAAGAGTGCCCGAACCCGACCGTCGATGACGGTGCGCAGGAGCGTGGCCGGCGCGATCAGGTCTTTGGACGCATAGACCCGTAGATCCGGGAACCCGCGCCCGTACAGCATCGGGGAGTGCCACTCCTGCTGGTACTTGGACCACCCCGGCCAACCGAGACTATCCGGAAGTGAAACTTTCACACCGAGATCAAACCACTCGCTGCCGCGGACAGAAGTCCGCTGATCACGGAGCGGCGTGTAATAGCCCAAATGAACCTCTTCGGTGTCCGCAGAGCGCGGCGTGTGCTGAACCAACATGGCGGTCGACTCGGCTAAGTCCGCACCGATGGGTACGTGGCGTTCCGTCGACCATTGCTTTTGCCTTTGCTGAAACTCGCGGCGCAAAGCAGGATAGCCGCCGCGCGGGTCATGATGCATCACCAGAGCCATGGACAGTTTTGTCGCGGGCGCGCCGTCCAAACCCAGTTGATAGCGCAGCCATTCGTGCTGCGCCAAGCCCATGCCACCGCCCCAATTGAGCACGTTTAGCCGATCAGAAAAACGTTCGACCATATTGGAAGCTTCGCCTTGCCCGATCGTACGGCTGCCATTGGGAAGGTCATAGCTATTCAGCAGGACAAACCGCCAGGGCGGTCGATCGATGGTAAAGCGGCCCGAAGGTACTCTGGAACAAGAGAAAACCGTCCGAGCGCAGTCCACCGACAGCGTCCTCAAAGCGGTAGCCGTCATGGTTGCCGGGCACCAGATAGATCGGCACACGAAGAGCCGCGAGCGCGAGCCACGCCTGGGGAAAATCGCGAGTATAGTTCTCCGCGCCGCCGAAAAGTCTCGACCAGAGATTGCCTGCGCTGCCGAATTGGCCGTCGACGACGTCGCCCGCCATTAAGATAAAATCCGGCGCGCGCGCGGCGTGCTGGAGCGCATTCATCAAGCTCACGAATGACAGCGCAGCGCCTGCAACCGCCGGCGCGTCGCCCCACTGCATATCGCTGGCAAGGACAAAGGACGGTGCGGTGTCCCGATCCATCGGCCTGTACGCGGCGTTCATTTGAAAATCGAGCAGTTTTTCGTCGGGGCCAAGGAGCACAAGCGTGTAAAGGCCGGCTGCGGTTTCGACCGGCACGCGCGCGCTCACCACACAGGTTGTGCCCACTCCCAGTTGAACGCAGTCCCCTGCCGTCTCCAAGGGCAGGAGCTTTTTGCGATCGCGCTCGACGATCCGCGCCACGCCGGCGCGAAAACGTGTCACTGCGGCGCGCGCGTCTTGATCCGTATCGTTTTTCACACGCGCAAGCAGCGCGAGGCGAGCCGCTTGGTAATTCACGTCGGCGATCGCACCGATCATCGCCTTGCGTTCTTCGGGAATCAGCACCATGTCGAGCGAGCTCCTCTGACCATCCGCGTGCGCGGCGGCGATCCGTGCACCGATGAGTGCGTCGCCATTCGGCGTGGGTGGAAGGCTATAGAGGTGTTCGTCGAGCTCAGCGAGGGCTTCGCGCGAAATCAGTACAAAACGGGAACCGGGGTACGGATGAGCAAGAACGACATCAAGCGGCACCGTGGAATCTAACAGCGCCGGCGAACCGAGCGTGGGCCACAACAACGCTCGCACGAGCTGGGGCGAATCAACACTCTGCTCCGTAATGGCCGCACGGTCCAGATATGAGGCTGCTAGCCATGACGCACGCGGCACAATAGCCGGCACCGCCGCGCGTGTCCGAAACAGTACATTTCGCGCTGTGCTGACGGCTAGAAATGCGCCGATCACAGTGATCAGCATCAACAACAGCACGAGCGCGGGTAACTTATAGGTTGCGCATCGGCTACGCAGCCTTTCGATGCTCTGAAATCGCATGGCAACTCGAGTCCAGTATTACGACTCGGTTGATTTCAACGCGCTTGCCTCTGCTGATCGAATGCCGACTTCACCATCGCCGACGCGTTATCTCGTTTAGCCTTTTTTCCCATCGCCCGCACGCTGATCCGGGCCGCTGTCGGCATAGCCGGGCTCTACGACTGAATCGAGAAAATAGCGTCCGCCTCTCGCAACAACCTCGGCGCCGCGCTTGAGCGCTTTGGCCAACGCATCGGCGGTCGAAACCGGAGCCTCACTGTCAAAACCCTGCGCACGCGCCATCGCCACCAAGTCGATCCGCGGATCGTCGATGCGCTGGCCGATCCAACGATTTTGCGCCGGCCGGCTGCGCATCTGCGCGACGCGCTCCTGGTGCATTTCGTCGTTGAAGTACGAGCGATTGTCGGCGACCACGATCATCACGGGAATCCCGAAGTGGGCGGCCGTCCAAAGCGCATTGACGCCCATAAGATAATCGCCGTCGCCGATGACGCCGACGGTCAGCCGATCACTGTCCTTGAGAGCTAGCGCGGTGCCGATGGTATGCCCCGGCCCGGTGCCGACGGCTCCGCCGCCGTCGTTGCCCATGAAAGACATGGGACCGTCGAACTCATAGGCTTCCCCCGGCCAGCCGAGCGGCAGCCGAGCGAACGTGATCGGACGTTTTTTGGCAAACTCCCGCACCGTCATCGCCATGTCCCACAACGTCATCGACTCGCCGCGACCAGCGGACGATTTGCTCAAGCTCGCACTATTCCAATGGGCGAGGCCTTTCATCTCCGGTCGAGTTTTGGCTTTTGGCGTTTTCTTAGCGTCAAGCTCATAGAGCAGCTGCGCGATGAATGAATCGGGCTCGGCATGAATCGGAATATCCACCGCAGGCAAGGCTTGATGGTCCATGCTCCATCCATTGGTGCGATAGCTGTCAACGGAGCAATGGATGATGGTCTTGTCCGCGGGCTCCTGCGTTTGCGCGGTACCGAGTGCGAGGCGAAATACACCGGCCAGATCCAGCCAATCGAGGCTGATAATGAGATCGGCTTTCTTGATCAACGCGGCCGCAGCTTTGTTTGGACGCAGACACGGCGCGGCCAGATGGAGCGGATGCGTCGTCGGAAACGATGCCGCATCATTGCTGCTGGTCAAGACGGCGGCGCCGATCGCTTCGGCAAAGCGCACGCGGCGATCCCAGTCTGCCTGCTTGCGCGAAACGCGCCCCATCAAGATCAGGGGAAAACTGGCTTTGTCGATCGCTGTCAGAGCTTGCAGCACGGACGCGTACGGTGCCGCAGGAGAAGGCGCCGGCGCGAAACGCGCCGGATCGGGAATTGACACTTCTTCTGCGAGCGCCGACTCCTGTAGACCGGCGTCGAGGCAAATATAGACCGGCCCATAGGGCGCGCTGCGGGTAATTTGGTTCGCGCGCAGCACCGATTCAACGGCCGCTTGCGGCGAAGCCGGCTGATCATCCCACTTGGTGTAATTGCGAATCATCGATGCTTGGTCCTTCGACGTGTGGATCCAGTCGATCCACGGCCGGCGCCGATGTGCATCCACGGGACCCGTCGCGCCGAAGATGATCATCGGCGTGCGGTCGCACCAGGCATTGAAGATCGGCATGGTCGCATGCATCAGCCCGACGTTGGAGTGCAAGGCCACGGCCATGGGTTCCTCGGTCACCTTGCCGTAACCGTCGGCGATCGAGACCGCGTGCTCTTCGTGCAGGCAAATGACCATCTGCGGATTGCTGTTGCCGAGATAGTTGACGATGCTGTCGTGAAAGCCGCGATAGCTGGCCCCCGGCACCAGCGCGATGTATTTGAGGTTGAGCCGTCGGGTCACTTCGGCGACGACGTCGCTGCCCCATTTCATTTGCGGCTTTCCCAGATTTGCCGGCCGGTCGATCTCGGTCTTTTTGGTTTGCCGATTTTTCATCGGCGTCGCTTTCTTGACGATTTCCGCTTTCACTCGATCCCTCCCGTAATTTTGTCGCGCTCCGTCCCGGCGT
Organism: uncultured delta proteobacterium; assembly: GCA_963804165.1. GTDB lineage: Bacteria > Desulfobacterota > Binatia > UBA9968 > UBA9968 > DP-20. The sequence goes on along the minus strand of CAWDPO010000046.1, from coordinate 365,037 downwards.
TGGCTCCAATCGCCTTTGCTACGAACGCGAACCACAAGCACGATTCTCGGAACTCACGCGCCGCGCGTTTTCATGCGTTTCCCTTGGCATGCTTGCCGGTCAGCTGCGGCGTGAAACCTTCAAGCCCTTTCTCCTGTCGCTGCAGCCGTGTCTCTCGCGCCCACGTGCGCTTGAGATCGTCGCGGATCTTCACGTGCAGGCGACCGAGCGGTTCGTTTTCGAGCTCGACCAGGTCGCCGTCTTGAAAAGGGTTGAGACCGCGGTGATTCGTGCCGCAGGCGAGTACATCGCCCGGCTCGAGCGGATGGATCGAGCTCACCCATTCGATGCAGCGCGGGATTTTGTGCGCCATGTCGCTGGTGTTGTAGTTCTGCATCAGCGTGCCATTGACCCACAGACGCACCTGAAGATTGAGCGGGTCTTTTATCTCGTCAGCGGTGACGAGGTACGGACCCATCGGACCGAAGGTGTCGCGCGACTTCATCTGGTAGAACGTATTGCCCGACGGCGGCAAGCCACGCGCCGAACCGTCGATAAAATTAACGTAACCAAAAACATATTCCATCGCCTCGGCCGCGGGCACATTGGCGGCGTGCTTGCCGATCACCAGAGCCATCTCGGCTTCGCCCTCGAAGATGGTCGCGGGCACGTCGGGCAACACCATGGTGTCGCCGTCGCCGATCACACAGTTCGGCGACTTGTGAAACGCGTTGATCGGCGCCGCTTCCTTGCGCGTGCCGTCCTCCATGTAATTCACCGCCATACAGTCAATGTTCACCGGCTTTGGCAACGGTGGCCGGATGCGTACGCTGGCAAGGGGCACGCCCTTGCCCGACGAGGCCGCCTTCTCCAGCGCGCTTCGGTAGTCGCCGAAATGCTCGATCAGCCCGCTGATCAAATTATGCGGTCCGGTGTGCGGGATGGCGCGGACCAACTCCGACACATCCACCACGGCGTCGCCTTTCAGCACGCCCAACTTAAAATCATCAAAAAAAAGTAGCTTCATATGCTCCTCCTCAAAAATTGATTCGGATAGTACGAGGATGACAGCGTTTCTTCAAGGAAAAAATTGTCGGGCGGAATTCCGAACGCGCAATCCGTTTTACGTCGGACGCGGCTCATCTTGGCTCCTAGATTCAAGAACTCAAGGGACACGAGTTATGAATGGAAAAACTACCAGCGATCCTTGCCCATCGCCCAGCGGTCCAAACTGGCGAGATATTCGCGGAACAGCACCATGCGCATCGCCACGGCGCGGCGCACGCGGTCTTGCCGATCCTCGGTCGTTGCGTAGCGCTTGAGAAATTGTTGCGGCACGCTGCCGTGCCCTTCTTCGTCCTCGGTGATACGCCGATATGGTTGCTTGATCCACTCGGGAACATCAGGCGACTTGAGACACATCTGGATCAAATAATTCGCCACGGTCTCGCCGGCGAGGGAGAGGCCCGCGATGCGCTCGCAGGTGTCGTTGAGCCCTTCCATCGCATTGAACATAGCGATCTGCGCCGGCAGCGGCTTATAGTCGAAAGGCTCCGCGCCGAGATCGCGGATGCGCTTGGATAAAATTTGCGCATGAACCATTTCTTCGTGCGCCGACTCCGCCATCGTCGCTTTGACATCCAACTCGGGCGTGGTCTTCAGCCACGTGCCAAACAGATCCGCGGCGCGCAGTTCGTTAAACAACCGGCTTTGCATCACGCGAATGCGTTCCTTATCCGAGCGCAACGGAATGTAGCTATAGGCGGGTGGATGACCGTCGAGCGATCGGCAAAATTCATGCACCGGCGCGAGGATCTCGTTGAGAAAGTCTTCGCTGTTCATAGGGCAAAAGATAGTTCCAACCGTTCCATAAGTTCCAATCGTTCCAATTATGTCGGAACAAATGGAACATCTGGAACGATTGAAACGATTGGAACGATTTTCTTAATTTAAACCCGCCAACCTTTCTGTGAAATATCGATGCCGTTGCCCTCCGGATCGTGAACGCGATATTCGGCGAAGGGAATTCGCTCCGGCCGTGCCGCGCCGCGCCGCACGCCCGCCTTCTCCGCGCGAGCTTGCATCTCTTCGTTGCTCTTGACGTGAAAACCAAAATGATTGAGACCCATCGGCTCTTCTTTGCGCTGATACAAAAGCGCCAGATTGAAATATCCGTCGGACACGAAGATCGACGAGCGGTCGGTCTTTTCGACCTCCTTCATGTCGAGAGCCTTGCAGTAAAAGTCCGCCATGCGCTGCGGATTCGGCGTGTAGAGCGCGATATGGCGAATCGGCACCGGACGCTGCTCGTAGGCGACGTCGAAAGCTCGCCGGCAAACGCCGACCGTGTTGCCGTCGGGATCGCGGAGCTCGAATTCCATCCCGGTCACCGTGTCCACTTGCATCAAGCTCGATTCCGCAACGCCGGCATTGGCGAGTTTCTTGCCCATCGACTCGACGCGCACCGTGTCGAAGCTGAGATGTCTCAATCCCTGTTTCTGTGCATCGGGCTCGCTCACCAACGCCAGGTTGAAAACACCGTCGGATAAAAAAACCGCACCCTTCGTTTCGTCGATTTTCTCCAGTTCGAATACATCTTGGTAAAACGCCGATAGATGGCCGGGATTTTCGGCGGCGATGACCAGTTGGCGCAATTGCGGCATAAGCTGCGAGTCCTCCTTCGGATAGACTAGCGATAATCTAGCACACGTGTAGCGCCTAATTACAGGAGCAATCGGTTGCCCCGGTTTCTCGGCTATTGCCCAGCCGCCGGCTCGGAAAATCGGATCGGCAGGAATAGACTGAACACACTGCCGACGCCGATTTCGCTAGCGACGCTGAGATTTCCACCGAGCGCGGCCGCGAGTCTCTTACAAAGTCCCAGCCCCAACCCCGTACCGCCGTATTGCCGGGTCGAGGAGCCGTCGAGCTGGCGAAAATCCTCGAAAATAAGTTCTTGGTCTTCGCGCTTGATGCCGATGCCGGTATCGGTGACGGCGATTTCCACGAGCTCCTGACCCGCCTCCTGGTGCTTGCGGATCGACAGTTCAATGCGCCCCTTCTCGGTAAACTTAAGCGCATTCGTCACGAGCTGGACTAAGATCTGCTGCAGCTTTTGGCCGTCGCTTTCAATGGTATCGACCGCGGACTCCAGATGAATGCCAAACTCGATCGGGCGCTCGCGAATCAGCCGCCGGGTCATCACTTCCAGGCCGGCAAAGACTTCCCTGAGTTTGACGATTTCGAATTGCGCCGACGGGCCGTCAGCCTCCATGCGCGAAAAATTCATCAGGTTGTCCATGAGACTCGACAACTCTTGCCCGTTGTTAACGAGCTGATTGAGCATGTTGCGCGCGTCGCCCGTGAAATTCGGATCACGCAAAACCTCGCCATAACCGATGATGGTACTGACCGGCGTGCGCAGCTCGTGGCAAATGTTGGCGACAAAATCCTTCTTGATACGGTCCATTTCGATCAGTTTCCGATTGCTGGCTTCGACCCGATGATAGGCCTGGATCGACTCTTCATAGAGCCGGCCATTTTCGAGCGACAAAGCCAATTGGTCGGTGAGCGTTCCCAACAGGCGGAAATCTTCCGCGCTATACTCCTGGCGCGTGCGTTTGGCGCTGAATGCCACGGCGCCACGCACTTGCCGCTCGTACACCAGCGGGATCAGCAGCTCGGCGTTGCAGCGGGCAAAAATCGCCAGCACCTGGTCCCGTCTCTCCCGGTAGCGTGGATGGGTCGTCACTTCGGCGCGGGCCACGCCCCGGTAGTCCGGAGAAGACCAGATATCGCAAATGGCATTGGCCTCGACGAGCACCGAGTCGATGCCCGGCGACATCGACTCGGTCGCCACGGCCAAATATTCGAGAGATTCTTTCGCCCGATAAATAACGATGGCGCTGCCGATTCCGAGAGCTTGGGTGACTCGATCGATGAAACCCTTGGCCAACGATCCCGCCGAATCGAGGGTGCGAAGATAAAGACTAATCTCCTCTTGCACTCGGGCGGGATCATAGTCCTGACGAAAAATATAACGGTCGACCACTCCCTCGAGCCAGCGCAGCAAGGGATTGAACAAGGCAATCACGAGAACTGAGAAAAAGATCGGCACCAGCGGATCTTTGGCGTAATCGCCGATCCACGGCGCCACCAGGAACGCGATGACCGCGTAGATCGCGACCAACAACGCCAACAGCGCAATGCGGCTCAAACCCACCCGCAAAGCGTTGCCGAGATCGAAGAGACTATACTTGAGCAGAGCGTAAGCCACGGAAATGGGAAAGAAGATCGTCGGTATCAGAGCGAGATTGTAGGGGATCTGAATTTGATACGAGCTCGTCAGCACCGTCGCTAGCGCGGGAAGCAAAAATCCCAAGAGCGCGCCGACGAACATGACGCGCAATCGCGACCGTTCGAGGTCGGAGTCGCTGCGGCGCAGGGCGTTTGCGGTAATCAACAGAAAACTCGAGGCGCCGATGCAGACGTAAATATAACCGGCTTGAAAATTACTGATCCAGGTTTCGAGTGGACCGAAATAAGTCATGCTGTGCACTGCTCCCAGCGCCAGCCCGATTCCATAGACCACCGCGATCAAGCGCGGACGCGGCGCCGGCCGCGCGCTGCCGGCGCGCAGCAGCAATGCCAAATGGATCGCCGCGCTCGGGGTCAGCGACAGCGCGAAGATGCGCAACTCCTTCGGCAGCAGCGCCTCCGTCATGAAATCGAAGGTGGTCTGGAACCAAACAAAAACCGCCAGGACCATGAAGCATAACGGCAGGGCCACAGGGGAAGACGCGCGGTAAAAATACGGCGCTACGCCGATGACCAGAAACGCCAGACCGATGGCAATGTAAATACCGAAGCTGAGCAACCAGTCGCGGAAGGTAAAATTCATCGTCGCAACCGCGTATTCGCGCAGCTGCGAATCGCGCATCACCTGATATTGAATGGCCGTGCCGATGGGAGTGCGACGGACTAGGTCATACATTTCCATGCGATTCCGCACGGGACGGCCCGCGGCGGTTACGACTCGATCCAGCGATTGCAACCCGGCGGTGGTGCCCGTCCAGCCGGGCACGAAGTAAGGACCAACCGTCAAATTTTCATGGATGAAGAATCCGGGAAAGGGTTGATTGATCCATCGACTGGACGAAAGAAACGTTTCGCCGATGAGCAAGAGTCCGAAGAGCCCCGTGAGTGTCAGGAGCAAGTATCGTTGCCAGGTCTGATGACCCATGGGACTCCTCCTCGCAAGATCGATGTCATTCTCTGGGGCTTTATCAAGCGAAGTCGAACGCTGTCAAGATAACGACCCGCGCAAGCAGCGGCATCCGAACCAGGCGCGCTCGAGTCGTAAGAGCGAATTTCAAACTCGCTGTTGCGGCCGCGCGGGCGAATAGAGGTGGATCATGCCCGGCTACTAAGGAAAGATCACGTGAACGCTAAATCTTCGCAATGGTCTCGCTCGGAAGAACGATACGAGTCTGGCGACCGAGAATTTCCAGCAAGACCGCAACGCGTTCGCTGCCTTTGAGTTTTTGTTCGAAGATCGCCTCGAGCCCGGAGAACGGTCCCTCGTTGATGCGCACGGTATCGCCAGGCTGGACATTGATCGGCTCGAACTGCGCGACGCCTCCCGGACATCGTTGGCGCAAGACTTCGATGATACTTTCATCCACTTCCGCGACGCGGCTGCCGAACTTTAGAAAATCCTTCACGCCGGGGGAGTAGCGCGCCGCCTTACCCGAGAGGACCATATCGAGTCGGCAAAACACGTAACCCGGGAACAGCGGCGCCAGCACCCAGTGAAACCGGCTGCCGATCCGCCGCCGCGTGCGCAGCCACGGCAAGAAAACTTCCAAATGAAAATCGGTAAGCCGTTTCCCCACATCCTTCTCCCGGTTCACCTTAGTCTGGATTGCATACCATTTTAGGCCGGGCTCGATTTGCAAAGATTCTTGTCGCATCGGAATTATTATTGTGACTGCAGCGTTGCTTGGATCAAGCAACCATGGAGTTTATCAGACAATCATGCGCATGAGAAATCATGTCATGTTTCACCGGGAACTGCGTTTTGAAGCCGCAGGTGAATTTTCTTGACTTCAGCGGGAATTTGGGGTGCAATAGAGCTATAGACGCCATGTATGGAAGAATAGGTTATTGTTTTATGATTCATGACGGACGACAGACGGCTTGAAGGAGGTCGCATGCAAGCCTTAAGAGACATCCGGTGTTCGACCCCGTCTAACCCCGCTTCCGCGTTTATCGTTTGTCAACTTCCTTGCGCAAGGTGATGCACGAGATCAAAAATTTCGCCCGCGCTCGTATCGCATCTCATAGACCGCATCCACTCCTCACGGCGATTTTCATCGTCCTTGCGCTCCCTGGCGGGAGCATGTGCGAACCCATAACTGCCCATAGCAATACGGAAAACGGAGGCTGCTGGAATGGATCACAATAAGGAATTCGAAGCGCTCATTAAGAAAGATCGCGACCTACATCAGTCTCGTTCCTGGCGCGGAAATTTGCTCGGCTATCTCGAGAAGGTCAAGGCCGACCCGACGATCGCCAAGCTCTCCCATGCTCGGACGTACGACACGATCATGAAATCCGGCGTTCGTGACATTCATGAAAATAGCGATCCCCACGTCAAAAGGTTGTACAAAGACGAGTCCATCAAGCTGTTTGATTTTTTCAACGATGAATTCTTCGGAATCGAAAAAACACTTTCGCAAATCGTCCGTTATTTTCACGCCGCATCGCTCAAGGGCGAAGAGAGCCGTCAGGTGCTCTATTTGATGGGCCCGGTGGGCTCGGGCAAGAGTTCGCTGGTGGAGAAGCTGCATCGCGGTCTCGAGGAGAGCGATCCCTTCTATGCCATCGAAGGTTGTCCGATGTTCGAAGAGCCCTTGCATTTGATTCCGCGCCACTTGCGCAAGGAATTTGAAAAAATGCTCGGCGTCCACGTCGAGGGCGATCTTTGTCCGGTCTGCCGTTACAAACTCGTTCACGAGTACGGCGGCAAATATGAGGAGTTTCCGGTCTGCACGGCGGAATTTTCCAAGCGTTCGCGAGTCGGCATCGGCGTAGTGCCGCCCGTCGACCCGAACAACCAGGACACTTCGGTGTTGATCGGCAGTGAAGACATTTCGAAGCTGGATCTTTATTCTGAAGGCGACCCCCGGGTGCTGGAGTTGAACGGCGCGCTCAATATCGGCAACCGTGGTCTCGTCGAGTTTATCGAAGTCTTCAAGAACGAGATCGAATACCTCCATTGCATGATCACCGCGACCCAGGAAAAAGTGGTGCCGGCGCCGGGTCGTCACGGCCTGGTGTACGTTGACACCGTGATCGTGGCGCACTCGAACGAAGCGGAATGGCAAAAGTTTAAAGCGGATCACACCAACGAAGCGATCCTTGATCGCATCGTCGTGGTCCGGGTGCCGTACAACTTGAGACTTTCCGAGGAAGTTAAAATCTATCAAAAGATCATCCGCAACTCCGATTTTCGCGCCCACGTCGCGCCGCACACCCTGGAAGTCGCTTCCATGTTCGCCATCCTTTCGCGCCTCGAGCCGACCAACAAATGCGACTTGATGACGAAACTCAAGCTCTACAACGGCGAAGAAGTCATCGAAAAAGGCCGGACCAAAAAAGTCGACGTTCAAGAGCTGCGCGACAGCAGTAAGCGGGAAGGCATGTCGGGGATTTCCACGCGCTTTATCATGAAAGCTCTGGACAATGCCCTCTCGGATAACCATGCGGGCAACTGCATCAATCCGATCAACGTGCGCGAAGCATTCATCAACATGGTCAAAGAAGCGGACATGCCGGACGACACTCGAAAGCAATATCTGGAGTTCCTGCAGGATACGCTCCATAAGGAATACCTGGAAATCCTCGAAAAGGAGATCACCCGCGCCTTTGTGTATTCGTATCAAGAACAGGCCGAGGCGTTGTTCCAAAACTATCTCGATCACGCGGAAGCCTACGTCAACAAGAGCAAAGTCAAAGATCGTAATACCAAGGAAGAGCTGGCGCCCGACGAAGGTTTCATGAAGTCGATCGAGGAGCAGATTGCCATCATCGGCTCGGCCGCGGATGGGTTCCGACAGGAAGTGATCGCCTACCTGTGGGCCGCTAACCGGCGTGGCGAAAAGATCGACTATCGAAGCTACGAGCCTTTGAAAGAAGCCATCGAAAAGAAGCTCATCACCTCGGTGCGCGATTTGAGCCGCGTGATCACCAAAGCGCGCATGCGCGACGAAGAACAGTCGGAGAAATACGACGCCATGGTCAAGACTCTGCTCGAGCATGGGTACTGCCCCAGTTGCGTCGACGTCGTGCTCAAGTACGCGGCCAATAACTTGTGGAAGGACTAGCGGAGCGTTCTAGTTGACCCACGGCCAAACGCTTTTCGGGTAACCCGTTGTCCACGATCTTTCGCCCGTACAATTCATCATCCGGCCAGCGCAGCGATCGCAGCGCCAGCGATCGCCTGCGCCACCGGCAGAAGGTTCGCGAAGCGATCCGCAATAACATCGCCGATATCATCGCCGAAGAATCCATCATCGGCAAAGACAAGAACCGGATTATTAAGGTCCCCATCCGCGGCGTTAAGGAATACCGCTTCATCTACGGCGAGAACGCCCCCGGAGTCGGTCAAGGCGGTGACGGCGAGCCCAGGCCCGGGGACGTCGTCGGACAGGGCAAAGACGGCAAATCCGGTCATCAAGCCGGCGACCGTCCCGGCGTCGACTACTACGAAACCGACGTCAGCCTCGATGAGCTGATCGATTTGATGTTCGAAGATTTGGAATTGCCCGACATCGAACGAAAACGGCTGCGCCAGATCGAGATCGAACGTCAGTTCCGCCAGAAAGGATTTCGCCGCAAAGGAATCCGCGTGCGTTTGGATAAAAAACGCACCGCTCGTTCGCGCGTCAAGCGCAAGAAGGCCTCGATCAAACATCATCCCGGCGCCGCGCAGCCGCAACGCTTTCCATTTCACGAAGACGATCTACGCTACCACCACACGATCACCGACACGCGCAATGAATCCAACGCTGTCGTTCTCTGCATCATGGACACGTCCGGATCCATGGACACGATGAAAAAATACCTCGCGCGCAGTTTCTTCTTTCTGCTGTACCAGTTCCTCTGCACGCGTTATCAAAATGTCGAGATCGTCTTTATTGCGCATCATACCGAGGCCCATGAAGTGACGGAGGAAGAATTTTTTCACAAGGGCGAATCGGGCGGCACGTTTATTTCTTCGGGATACAATAAAGCGCTGGAGATTATCGAGCAGCGCTACCACCCCGCGCTGTGGAACGTTTACGTGTTTCATTGCTCTGACGGCGATAACTTCGAGTCGGACAATGAGGCCGCCCTCAAGGCCGCGCAGCAGCTCACCGAGACGACGAATCTATTCGGCTACGGCGAAATCAAGCCGCTCGGCTCGGGCTACTACGGCAGCAGCATGATTACGTTCTTTTCGCAGATCCAGGCGGGGAATTTTCAGACGGTGCAGATCCAAAAGAAGGAAGACATCTGGAATTCATTCAAGACCTTTCTGAGCAAGGACCGCGCTCGCGAAGACGCCGCGTAGTTTCCCCCCTATGGCCGCTGAATTCACCATCGAAGACCTCGAACGCTGGAATGAAAAAATCGTAAAGCTTGCGGAGCGCTTTGGGCTTGATCCGTTCCCGCAAGAGTTCGAAGTCTGCGACCATGAAGACATGCTTTCTTACATGGTTTACTCGGGCATGCCGTCGCACTACCCACACTGGTCCTACGGCAAGAACTTTGAGAAGCTCAAAACCTTGTACGAGTACGGTGTTAGCGGGCTCCCCTACGAGATGGTGATCAATTCAAATCCGTCGATCGCTTACCTCATGCGCGACAACAGTCTCGCCTTGCAGGTTCTGACCATCGCCCACGTCTACGGGCATAATGATTTTTTCAAGAATAATTTTACCTTCCGTTCCACGCGCGCGGAATACACCATCGAAACGTTCAAAAGCCACGCCAACCGCGTGCGCCACTATGTCGAAGACCCCAGCATAGGCCTGGACAAAGTTGAAGCTGTTCTCGATGCCGCCCACGCGCTTTCCCTGCAATGCCGGCGCAACCTCGCGATCAAGAAGCCGAGCGCGGAAGAAGAGCTCAAAATGAAGATGGCGGAATCTCAGCCGCCGTCGGATCCATTCAGCAGCATCCACCGGCGCCCGGAGACCGCACAGCCCAATCTGAACAAGGTGCCGCTCTATCCGGACGAAGATCTACTAATCTTTATCCGCGACCACAACCGTCAATTTTCCGACTGGGAAAAAGACCTTTTGACCATCGTCCATGAGCAGGCGCAGTACTTCGTGCCGCAGATCGAAACGAAAATCATGAACGAGGGTTGGGCGAGCTTCTGGCACAAGCGCATTCTCGAAGCTCTCGAGCTACCCCAAGAACTGCACCTGGAGTTTCTTGTTCGCCACACTCAGGTGCTACGCCCGAGTCCGGGCAGTTTGAATCCGTATCATGTCGGCATGAAAATTTGGGAGGACATCGAAAAGCGTTGGGACCACCCATCCGCCGACGAGATCGAAGAATTCGGCCCGCGCACGAAAAATGGCCGGGAGAAATTATTCGAGGTGCGCGAGGTCGAGCGTGACGCTTCGTTTTTGAGGCGATATCTGACCGAGGAATTGATTCGCGAGCTCAACCTGTTTGAATACAAGAGCCGCGGCAACGAGCAGGTGGTCAGCCGCGTGGCCGACGATGAAAACTGGCGCGAGATCAAGGAGACCCTAATTCAAAACGTCGGCACCGCGACGATACCGGTCATCAAGGTCGAGGATTCCGATTACACGAACAATCGCACCCTGCTGCTCAAGCACCATCACGAGGGACGCGATCTCCAGCTCGAATATGCCGAAAAAACGTTGAAGTATCTTTACCAGCTCTGGGGACACGACATCGCCATGGACACCGTCTTGGACGGTCGGAACACGCAGTTGTTGTTCAGCGACGGCAAGTTCGCGGTCAAAAAGGCCGCCTGACACGGTTCAGCTCTCTTCCGCCCGCTAACGAAGACACCGCCTTACGCGGTAGCTCTACGCGGTCAAATACGCGCCATGCCATCCCATAAAGAAATCGCCGCAGTTCGAAACTGCCTGTCGAACACGGTGGCGGATGATGCCAGCATTCACGACCGGCTGTTTGCCGGCGTGATCGGCGACGCGCCGTCGCAGTACTCGAAGAGCCCCGGGTTGTGGAATGCGACGTTTCGACACCTGGACATGAACGCCCTTTATCTGCCCTTCGACGTCGACGACGCGCATGTTGGGCAGTTGCTTGGCATTCTTAGAGACTCAGAAAGCTTTCTCGGCGCCAATGTGACGGTGCCGCACAAGGTTCGAGTCATGGACTTTCTTGACGAACTCGATCCCGCGGCCGCGCGCATCCAGGCAGTGAACACGATCGTGCGCAGACCCGATGGGCGGCTCATCGGTTATAATACCGACGGCGAGGGTTTTATCGAAAGCATTTTGCAACGCCAACCGGACAGAACTCAAAGTTTTCTTCCGACACTCAAGGGCCTGAACGCGCTGTTGTTGGGCGCCGGTGGCTCCGCGCGCGCCGTAGCGCTTCACGTTGCCGAGAAACTTGACGGCGGACGACTGATCGTCTGCAATCGCACAGTTGAACATGCGATCTCGTTGAGCGGGGAGATTCAAAAAGGCGGGCACACGGCGATCGCCATTGATGAAGGTGGGTTGGCGGATTGGGCTCCCAAGGCGGGCTTAATCATCAACAGCACCACCAAGGGCCAAGGCGGTATCCGTAAGTCGGCGGACGGCATGGCGACTTTGCTTGAATCCTATTCCGCTTTAGCGCCGGCCCATCCACCTGCGCTCGCGGCAGCGGAACTTGGACCAGCCGAGTTTGCGCGCAAATGGGCGGAAGCCGCGCAGTCCGACGTTGAAAGAAACAATCAGACGTCCATCGACCTAGCAAAATCGATCCCGCCCGCTGTTCCCTTCTACGATTTGATCTATCATCCCGAAGAAACCGTTTTTCTGCGCCATGGCCGAATGACTGATCATCCGACAATGAACGGCAAGGCGATGATCGTCAATCAGGCGGTGATCGCCTTCTGCGAGCGAATCTGCCGGACGCAGCTTCAGGCAAAACGCATCGATACACCGGAAACGCGCAGAGAAATTTTAGAAATCATGTACCGCGCTTGGTAATCCGAGGTCACCTCGCAGCTCGCTAGGAAATTTTGACGATGGCGCCGCATTGCTCGCAGCGGTAGGTCGCGGCGCCGTCGTTAGCCGATTCCACCTCGTCGAATTCATAGCGGCGCCGACCTGATTTGTCGAAACATTCGGGACAACAGTTATCGCCCAGCTCCTCGCCGTCGATGGTCAAATGGCAGTGCCGGCAGCGCAGGGTGCGCTTTCGCGCCGGCAACAGCTCGAGCGCGGCATGGTTACAAGTCGTCATCACTCAAGAATATGGATCCGCCGTTAACGTGGAATAAAAATTCGCGAAACTGAAGTCGCCGGTCGCGGCGAAGGCGTTAACGCCTTCGCCGTGCAGCCGTTAAAACGGGACAATTATTTGTCTTTGATCAGTCTGTCGGAGTCACCCGCGCACGATCGAGCACGGAGATATCAAGAAGATCGTAACCTAGCAGTCAGATCACTCCATCCTTTTCTTCCCTAAGACAGATTCCTCGCGCTTGCTCTAAACGCTTGTCCGTCGGATGGAAAACATCGCCGGCGTAGTTTTGCTTCTCAAAGCTCTCCAGGATACCTACCCAGATACGACAATCCCAGCCGAGCCGCTCCCAGTACTTTAAGCCTTTCGAGTCCGCCTCCAGTTCCTTGTCCACCGAATAGTTGCGAAATGTTACGCTTTGCGGCAGCCCCAGATCGCCACTCGATATGCCGCTCCCTAACGTGCGGCGGTTGAACCAGGTCAGTCCGTTCTGCGTCGCATGACCGGCGGTCTCATGGGCAATTTCGTGCGCCAGAGTCTGTCGGAGTAACCAACGCTGCGCAGAACGTCTCGCGGCAAGCTTTGCCAGTTCGTGGCTAATGTATATGCGGCGTTTGCCGATGCTCATTCCCAAAATATCTTTCCGCGGGAAATCGGAGAGAAAAATCTGATAATCCGAAATGTGGTCCTGATCTTCGCTAACGGCGATGATCTGCGCCGCCTCGTTTCGGACCAGGAGTTCTACCGCTTCGTCCGATACGGTGGGAATACTCGCTCGCATCGAGCACGAATTCAAAAGCAGTTCGAAAATAATCAGCCCGCATAAGGCACGGCTGCTTCGCCGCAGCCAATTTAGCTCTTGCACTCCCGTATGTCTTCCCTTTCGTCAAACGCAAAAATTGACGCAGCGTAGCATATGTTACCCGTGAGCGCTAGACGACCCGACAAGTGCGCACATCCGGACACCCCGAGTCGGGCAGTCGGTGCGATGCGAGAACCGGCTGTAAAGAGCCGATGGAGCCTATGATTTAAGTCTGGTCACAGAGAGAATATCGCCAGCCCTGATTTGGATGGTGCCCTGCTCAGTGTTTAGAGAGAAATTTCCCGAGTCGTCCCTTTGCGTGATATTTCCTTCCGTCGGATTCGGGAAGCGTCCAGTTTCCGGCCGGAGAGTAACCTTGACCCGATCGCCCACTACCAACACTTTCAAAGAATTCGCCAACGATTCGAAGATTGCCATCAATCCCTCCTGAAAAGATCCGCCGTTTTCCTGCTGCCGCTTCTACCCGGCCACTCGACTATTCTAGCTCTTTGGAAAATCACTTTCGTCCTCGCGCACCACTCGGATTTCGCCGAACAATTCGAGTGCGGCGCCGAGGGAACGATTTCACGGAAGCGAATATTACCGTTGGGAAGATGACACGTGTCTTCGCCGCTTTGTTCTCTGACCGAGCGAGAACTGCAGGTTGCCTTCCCCGCTCATGATCGAGGCGTCAGCGCACGACAACCTTGACTCGCTGCACGCCGTTGTTACCGTAGCCGCCGAAGTTCCATTGCTGATCGAGCGGCTGCACATTGCCGTTGACATCGCTCGCGCGAACATAGAGCACGTATGCGCCCGGAGTGGCATTCCAGATGAACGTCCATGTCCTCCAGGCATAAGGTGATTCCGATGCGTCCAGTTGGGCCTCGGACCAAGTCGCGCCGCCGTCGTCGCTCACCTCGACACGCGACACGCTGGCGCTCCCGGCCCACGCCTTACCCGTAAGTGTAACAGGGCCGGAGTCGACCAACCGATCGCGGGTCATAAAATCTGGAATACCGGGAGGAATCATCAGTGCTCGCGCTCTGATCAGGGTAACTGCATCACCCGGACCGTCCGCTGTCTGCGCGTAACGGTAGGCGCGCGCCATTTGATAGCCGTGAAACGGCTCTGCAACAGCCTCAATTCGGTCCAGCCATTTCACGCTCGCCATGACGTACCAGCCGGGCATCAACAGCCGCAGCGGATAGCCGTGTTGGGGGGCAACGGTTCCCCATTCATCTCATAGACCAGCAAGACCTCCCTCGTCGCTTCATCGATAGTCAGACTGCGCTGGTAGAATTGAACCTGGTCGCCTTCGACTCCTTGATCCAGGCCGGTAAAAACTATCTCCGCGGCATCGGCGCTGACACCGGCTTCCTGCAGGATTCTTCGAAGCGGTGTACCGGTCCATTCCGCCGTACCGATAGCCTCGAGAAGCCAGGGTTGGCTTATGCGCCGCGGTGCGAATAGAGCCCGGCCGTTACCGGCGCATTCCAGGGTGACCGGGATGGTTCGGCGCGGCCGCTTTTTGATTTCGTCGAGAGTTAGATCGAGCGGTGTGGCAACTAACCCGCCAATCTTTAGGCGCCATTTGTCGGCGTTCACCTCCGGAATGTCATAGTGGATCAGCAGGTAGTGCAGACCGGTCGGTGTGATCGCATAACGCAGTCCCTCCAAGGGCATGCCGCGATTGCGCAGCGCCAGCTGCAGCTCTTCTTTATAGAGCCCATCGGTTCTTGCGAGGCCGCTGCCGTCGCCGACGGTCGGAAAGTATTTACTCGCGCTTTTTTGTTCCATCGCGGCTAACCTCTAAGTGGATTTTAGCTGTCGCCCGATTAAGCGTGATTGAGCAAAATCAGCCCGCCCCATGCGAGCAAAGCGACACCCAGCGGCGCGCTCAGTTTGCGGCCCCACGACAGGTTCTTCTCCGCGGCCATGAACGCCCCGATCAACAACATCCAGGCAACATTCCCAACCCCTACGACGAACATCAAGAGCATCAACGCCCAGCAGCAGCCGACGCAAAATAGGCCGTGATTGATCCCCAGTAAAAATGCGTTGCGCCGCTCATGGCGACCGCGCCAGTACTCGGTGACAAAACTCAATGGCGCGCGGCACTTCTCCAGACAGCGGTATTTCAAGCGGCTAAACTGAAAGCCGCCCGCCATGAGCAGCGTGCCCGCGCCGATAATCCACGCGTTTGCTTCAAGCCAGGAACTGCGCTCGACGATCTCATGCAAAAACCAATCGGCTCCGTGGGCGGCAATACCGAACCCCATCCATACCCCCAGATAGCCGGCAATCACCAAGGCTAAAAGCTGGGACCGATCCTGGCGCTGCGCCGTCAGGCGACGGAAGATTTCGAGCAGCGGCAGCGTGGTCGGCAACATCATGGCCACCGTCATCAGTGTCCAGCCGGCCAGGTAGAACGTCATGGGTAGAAGGAGAGAACCGGCGTCGATCTCGCCGAGTTGTTGATGACCGAGGTAACGGCCATAGGGCGAGCGCTCCCAGATCCACAGAGCGCACCACGCTAAGCCGACCAGCGAGGCCATCAAGCCCAGGAAAGCTCTACGGTCGGTCATGGCGTTCCGCTAGTTCGTTCGCCTCGGATCGGCGCGCGGGAAAATCTAGCTCTGAAAAATGAATTTTCCCTGAATCGCGTTGTGATCCTTGAGGTCGATGTTTTGCCCCAACGCAGGGTTATTCATCTTGAACTTGGTCGCCCTGGCCACGTAAGCGGGCGAGCCGGGAATGGTCGTAAATATGGAATCGCGAAGCGTTGTCACCTCGCCGTTGGGACCACGAAAAGGCTCCATCTCACAGTCAGCAACACTGCCGATCCGCAACGTTCCCTTGCCTTCCGAAACTTCGAACTCAATCGGCGAGCGCTCTACGGCAACCACCTCGCCAATCAACTTGACGAGATCGGCCACGGGGCCGCCCTGTTTGCCGGTGTAGACCGTGAGCAGTGCCTCTTCCTGAGTCTTCGTGGCTCGCGCATCGATATGTACCACGACGCGCCAGTTGCCTTTCAAGATGTTTCCAGGAACATGCGCGGTGAACCCCATGGTGAGCCCCGACACATCGACACCATCGATTTCACCTTTTTCGAAATGATGCGCCAACGCCGTATCGCAAGTCCCCCTATCCGGGTCCATACCGACCCAGCAGGGACACAGCACTTCGCAATTGCAGACTTCGAGAAGGCTGCCTTCAAGTTTGTACGCCATGGATCCTCCTGTTATGTGAAGCCGCCGGGGCGTGGTTCCCGTCGGCCGATTTTATGAGGTGTTCTGCTTGCAGCAGTGTCCGCTAATTTATCGAATATAAAAAAAAGACTGTCAACCCCGTAACGCCGATCAAACACAACGACCCATTAACGAGTACCGGATATTCATCGCCCTGGCAGCGGATCGGCGCCGGCCAGTTTTTGATAGAGCTGCACCACCTCTTTATCGCGCGGCAGTTCCTTTATCGAGCGCTCGAGATCTTCACCGCCCATCGGCGCGGGATCGTCGCCCATGAGCTTTTTGAATTCGTGGGGAAACTCCGGATCGGCGAACGACTTGCGCATGGCGTCGCGAATGACCTGCACTCGCTCCTTGGGCGTTCCTGGAGGAAAGATATAGGGCCAGCGCGGATACTGAAAGGCGCGGAACATGTCGAGCAGCTTGCGCTCGGTGTCCGACTTGGCAAAGCTGTCGTAATCCGGCACCTGCGCGAATTTTGGATGATGGCGCCCCTTGGGAACCGTGTAGGTTGCGTGCAAATGAACCATCTTCTTTTCGATCCACTCGGGTTGCTCGATGACGAAGCGCGCCGCCCCGGTCGCGTGAGCGTCGATCTCGCCGCGCTGCAGCGCGATGTAAATCTCCGGTCCGGTAAAGCCGGTGACGAACTTCGGTTCTTTTAAACCTAAAAGATAAGCGATGAAGCGCCCCGCCACGTAGACCGGATGTCCCACCGCGTGGGCGCCGAATCTGATACCGCTGGTCGCGCGCAGTTTGGCGATGCTGTCCAATCCCAATTCCCCTTTGGTGTAGAAGATGTAAGGGTCGCCGCTGTCGGTTGATCCAAGATAGATAAACTTGTCCAAATCGTAATTGCTGCCAGGGAGGCCCAGGATCGGCCCCACCACCAAGCCCGCACCGATCGACCCAATGGTCAAACCGTCAGGGCGTGTCGAGCTGTAGATCACGTTGGCCGCCTTTCTTCCGGCAGCGCCTTCGATGAATTCGACTGTAATGGTCGGTTTTCCGGGAATGTATTTTTCAAGAAATTTCACCAACGCTCGGGTCTGAAACTCACCGGACCCGCCCGGGCCACCGCCGCGAATGATCTTGATCGTCTTGCCCTTGTAAAAATCGGTTTGAGAGAAAACGTTGCCCGCCAGCAAGTTAAGAAAGAGTCCGATCACGATCGCCTGGACGGAGACGTGAGCCACCGACTTGTAATATGTTTTCATAAATAGCTCCCAGTGGGGTGAGATCATCTAATCTTGAGTCCCTGTTCGCGCGACAACCAAGACGATGCGAAACTGGGCCTTTCGCTTTTGACTTTTACTGCTCTTTACGGCGTTTGTCGATCCGTTTTGCATGATAACCTCAGGTCCTACCGTGCGCCGCTAGGTCGCCGGAGAGGTCTTTTTCATTTTTATAGAAGTCAGCAAAGGGATGACACTGAGTCCCAGGGCGAACAGATAAGTCACGTTCATCGAAGCAGCGAAAACTTGAGTGTCTCCGGGGTCGGGCGTCGTCCCCGGATCCCCCGAGTAAAATCGGAAGGCCAGAGTTAGAAATATCCCGCTGAGCGAGATGCCGAGCATGTGTCCCAGGCCGAAGATGCCGTTGATGATACCGATAGCGATGCCCCAATGCTCCTTCGGCAGTGAGCTCACCATCACCGCCTGTGACGGCGTGTTGAAGAAGGCCGAGCCGATCCCGGTAAGAGCGAGCAGGATGGCAGATAAGATCCAATGGGAGTCCGCGCGCAGATTGGCGCCGATCAAAAACGCGGCCATAAGGATCAGCACACCCAGGATCAACAGGAAGCGCGCGCCGATACGATCGGTCAGGGCGCCGCTCACCGGCGAGAGCACCATGCTGAGCAGCGACGGCGCGAGAAAGATCAATCCGATGAAGCTCGGCGAGAGTTTAAGGACGTCTTGCAAATAAAAAGGCGTGACGAATGTCGTCAGGCCTTGGGTGATACAACACATGAGCAGACCGAGCGAACCGAAGCCGAAAGCCGGAACCGAGAAAAAAGAGAGATCGATCATCGGACTTTGGATTTTTTTCTCTTGCGCAATAAAACCCCAAAGCATTCCGACAAAAGCTAGACCGAGCAGCATCTGGCTGCCTGTGCCCATTACCCGTGCAATTTTTTGATCCATGAGTAGGGTGACGAGGATTGACAATCCAAGGAAGAGCAAGGCGCCCCACCAATCGATCGACCGCGTTCGCGCAGCTGATGGCGCAACCGCCCGCCCAGTGATGGTGCTCAGCGCCATGCCGACCAAGCTCGGCAGTAGCAGCAAGAAGAAAATGCCGCGCCAGTGGATCCAATCAATGATGAGACCACCCAGTGGCGGGCCAACAAAAAAACCAAACTGGTGTGACATCGCCATTAGCCCCTGAGCTTTTCCCTCGGATCCCTGCGGCATGGCTTTGAAGGCCAAGGTGCGGCCGGACGACTGTATCATGGCGCCGCCCACGCCTTGGACAAAACGAAACAGGATCAGCTGCAAAACGTCCTGCGAGAGGCCGCAGAGCAGCGAGCCAACGGCCATTGTCGCCATACCGCAGCCATACAATAGATGATGCCCATAGATATCACCGAGACGGCCGCACACCACGCCCAGCCCGATCCCCGCCATCTGATAAATGATCAGCGCCCAGGAAATACCGAGCATATCCGTATTCAAAGCCGTCGCCAGCGTCGGCACGGAGATCATGAATACCCGGGTGGAAATTCCCGCGATGGAAATCCCGATTACGGAATTGACGAGAGTGATCCTTCGGAGCCTGTCATTCAACTGTGTCTGGTCTTGCAAATTCAATGTTGCGAGCCCTTCGCTCAACTGGGATTTTCCACTGGAATTTTTAGATTCTGGCTCAAGCGCCGGTGCGACGGTCTTGATCGCCGATCCTACACGCACCGGACTCGCAGAGCTACCGTGACCCGACGAAATTGCTCTGACGAAATCGATGCCCCAGGAATCGCGCTCGGCCTACTTGGCCGTCTCACCCGTCCTTAACAGCAACTATTTATGGCATGGTTCGAAGATGGCTTGGAGGTCTTCGCCGATCGATCGGACTCGAACGTTGGGAATGAACGGGCCCGCAACGATAGCCAAGAAATCTTATTTAGCTATCTTTAGGTTAGCGTTTTACTAGACTACCTGTGCCGATCCGATTCGCCTAGTCGGATCGGATTTCCGTGTCGGCAGGGACAGCCACAAAGGAAAGTTCGCGCGTTTTGATAACACAGTAATCTCGCAGGTGTCAGATCCGATTTACCTTTTAATACTCCGACTGCGCACTCGACGGTTTCACGACCTTTTTTACTTCTTCGCTGCCCGCCTTCACCGCGTCGCGAGTTCCCTCGCCGATGTCTCTCACCACATCCCGGGTACCGTGGCCGATTTCCCTCGTAACGTCCCGAGCACCATGACCGATTTCTCTAGTCACATCGCGAGTCGTGTGGCCGATCGTTCGACCAGTTTCTTTAATCGGAGCACAGCCCCATGCAAAGCAGCCGACAACCATCAAGAAAGCAATTTTCGGTGAAGGATTGAACATTGTCCCTCCAATTCATCGTCACCGGATTTGTGTAACGTAGTATATCACGTAGAATGCCTAATCCTACTTGAGACTATCCTGTTCGGATTGAACGGCCGAGGTGTTTCAAGTTTGTCGACCGGAAGTCGACTCCTGTTTTCGTCATTCCCGCGCACGCTGGAATCAAGGCGGTTTTTGACTTGAACGGAATTTAACCTGGATGCCGGCGTTCGCCGGCATGACAAGCGTTGACTTCGCCTGAACGCGAGGGATTTCAACCATCACCGACAGAGACATTAAACACCAGCTAATGCCCCCCGACACCCGACACTCTGACCTCCCCGACCGCTTCTGCTCGTGTCACCTTCCGGGCTGAAAGCTTTCCACAATCGCAGCACTGCGGCCGGGATCAGTCAAATTGCATCCTATCCCTGGAATCCACTCAGCCAATGTACACATGACCGGTAACGGGAAGTATCTACTTCCAGGATGAAGTCTCGCTTTCCGCAAATCTTACTGAGAAATGTCCCAGGAGTGTCACCCCTGGGAAGAAAGTACCAAGAAGATGGCTTCTGTGCCGGCTGGCATCCTTTGTGCGTTAGCCCTTCTACATGAGCAACACAGCCAAGAAAATTTTGATCGCCGACGGTAATGAAACATCTCGAGAATCACTCCGGGCATTCATTCACGGTTTGGGGCATGAGGTCTTCGAAGCCGCTACGGGTCCAGAGGTCATAGACAGAGCTTCCAGCATACGTCCCGATCTCATCATGATGGATCTTCTCTTGCCGGGGATGAAAGGAGACGAAGCCACGACACGTCTAAAAGCGAATATGTCCACGCGAAACATACCCGTGGTGATAAATACCGGCTGGACAACCGCCTGCAACGTTGAAGAACGTGCAGACCGCTCCCGCAATGCAGGGGCCGCAGAGATTCTATACAGACCATCACTTGCCGATGTTGCGAGATGTTCTACGCGCCCATTTGATGGCTTAGAACGACACAACAAACGCTAGAAACATCGTAAAGTAAACAGACACGCTACGTCTGCGGCCGCTCACACGGCCACAAATTATCCCGAATCCGACTTCTCCAGCCTGTCCTCGCGTCGATGCGGTGAAATCGATATTCTTCAACCGATGCCGTTTCCTTACCTCTTCAAGGAGAGATAGAAAGTCACCTAATCTTGGTCTTGAAGAATTCCTCGGCTCAATCGTTGCCGCAACGAATGACGTAATAACCGTATTCGCCCTGCCGTCGTCGGTGGATTCATCACGTGGCCGGCATCCAAAACGCCGTCGACTTACCTTTCACTCATTCTTCGATTTTCAATACAACTCCCCTTCACTCTTGCGCTCCTCCCGCGGCCGCCAGCGAAGCAAATAGGACTCGGCCCGGTTGATCACTTCGTTACAGATGACTACTACCATGGCGAGCACGAGAATCCCGCCGAGCGCTCCGGTGGTCGAAAATAGCGATGTGTTGTAGTTGATTAAGTAACCTAGACCCTTACTAGCGGCGATAAATTCTCCCACCACGGCAGCCACGATCGCGTAGGGCAGGCTAATTTTTAAGCCGGTGGTGATCCACGGCACGATCGCCGGCAGTGTGATTTTCATCAGGATCTGCCGCTCCGTCGCGCCCATGATCCGTAAGACGTTTTTGAGCTCCGCGTCGACGCCTTTAACCCCGGCAAAGGTATTGAAAAAGGTCAAAAAGAAAACCACGCTCACCACCAGAATGACCTTCGAAGTAGGACCGATACCGAACCAGATGATAAACAACGGCGCCAGCGCGATGCGCGGTATACCGTTAAAAGCGACCACGTAAGGATCCAAGATATCCGCCAGGATTTCCCGGCGTCCAAGGGCAAACCCAAGTCCGATGCCGAAAATCGATCCGATGAAAAAGCCGCTGAATGTCTCATAAAGCGTGATCCCCAGGTGGCCATAGATCGAACCGTCGGCGAACACCTCGTAGAGATACAAGAAAACCTTCGAGGGGCTCGACACCCAGAATGGATCGATCAATCTCCCCGAGCTCAGCTCCCAGAACGCCAGGAGCACGAGGCCGAAAACCAGACGGTAAAGAAATAAACGTCCGCGGCTGATCATTTCATCAGAAAGTCATTGGTGACGAGCTCGGCGTAAGGCGCGCGCTTTTTCAGGATACCCGCCTGTTCGAGAATATCCTGTGTAATCTGGAAGCTCCGCTCGCTCGTGCGGCCATCGACACTGAGCGTAGGCAGAACCGAATTGACGCCGGCCAACAAAAGTTCCGGAGGCGTTTTGGCCATAAAAGGTTTGAGCGCGTCCGCCACTTGTTCAGGCGAACTCTTATGCGCCCATTGGTTGGCCCGGGTTAACGCGCGCACCATTCTACGCACTAGGTCGGGCTCTTTCGCCACCGTTTCCGGCCGCGCGATCAGATTTTCCATGAGAAACTCCGGAATCGAAGGGTCCTCCCCTTTAGCGTTGTTGATGAACATAATCGCAAATCCGCGGCTGATGGCGGTCTCCGGTACCGGCGGCGCGGTCAAAGCGACGTCGATTTTGCGGTTCTCCAGAGCCGCGAGCCAGGTCGGGCCGGCGCCGATCGGGATGATCTGCACGTCCTGTTGCGGATTGTAACCTGCTTTGCGGATGACAAATGCCGCGAGATGGGCGGTTAAAGCGCCCGGATTGGTCACTCCGACGGTCAAGCCTTTGAGCGCTTTGATTTTCTCCGCCAGTGGCGTCGATTCTGTAATACCCTTAGCTTTGGCGCTCTCCTTGTGAATCGCCCAGTTGATGAAGACTTTGTTAAGCCCGCTCATGACCATGAGCAATCTTTTCCCTTCCTGATGGGCGAGAATGACGTTGTCACCGGTGGTGAAGCTGAATTCCACGTCGCCGGCGATGAGCGCCCGGATGTCGGGACCTCCACCGCCCGTGGAGGTGATATCCAGCTCGAGTTTTTCATCGGCAAAGAACCCCTTGCTCTGGGCAACATAAACCGGCGTCATCGAGTGCGCGACGACGGGGATCGTCATTTTGACTTTTCTCGGTGCCTGCGCGCTCGCGGGCCAAGCTGACCAGCCAAAACACCATAGCACTGCGAGAAATATCGCCGTCAAAAGTTTCATATGAAAGTCTCCTTTCTTCTACGCGTCTACCAACTTTACCTCGGGACGCAACTCCTGCCACAACCGTTCATAAGCAACACGAAATTCCCGGCTCTCGTGAATCTTAAAGACGTCCCGCGGTCGGGGAATGGCAATGGCTTCGATCAGTTTTATCTTGCCGGGCCGGGAGCTCATCAGCACGACGCGGTCCGCCAATGTGATCGCTTCGACTAAATCGTGGGTGATGAAGATGATGGTTTTTTTAGTCGCCGCCCACAGTTTTAGAAGCTGATCCTGCAGAACGATTCTGGTCTGCGCATCGAGCGGGCCGAAGGGCTCGTCCATCAAAATCAGCTCCGGATCGTATATCAGCGTGCGAATGATATTGGCGCGCTGGCGCATGCCGCCCGACAACTCATGCGGATAATGCTCCTCGAAGCCGCTCAAGCCGACGCGATCGATCAACTCCTTCGCGCGCGCGCGCCGCGCATCCCTTTCAACGCTTTTAATCTCCAATGCGATCTCGACGTTCTCGATCAGGGTACGCCAGGGCAGCAGGTTGTCCTTTTGCGTCACGTAGCCGATTTTCGTCGAGATGCCGTCGATGGGCTCGCCGCGAAAAACGATGCGCCCCATGCTCGATCGCATCAGACCGACGATCAAATTGAGCAACGTCGACTTACCGCAACCGGATGGCCCGACGATGGTGACGAACTCGCCCTCGGAGATGGTGAGATCCACCGAGTCGAGGGCCAAAACTTTTTTACCCCGAACCTGATACTCCTTGCGAAGGTTTTCAATGGAGAGCAGCACCACCGCGGCTCCTACGGCGTGATCTGCGCGATCGAGGCGCCGATGCCGTCCAAGGCAGAGCTGCCGTTGGCGTCCATGTTGTCACGCCGCGGCGTATCGAAGTTCGCGATATAACCGGTATCGCCGATAAAGACCATGGCGGCGGGAAATTCCAGCGGCCCCGCGCCGGCGTTTTTTGCCACTTCTCGCACTTGCCCGTCCGCCGTGACCGTCACAAGCGCATTACGCTCGTTGGCGGTTACCCAAAGCCTGCCATTGCGATCAAAGGCAAGACCGTCGGCGCCTTCGAGCAAAGGACTTTGCGCCAACAGTGAAGGCTTCCCGCCTTTGCCGTCGGCACCGATCACCACCGTCCAGATTGCGCCGCGCGAAGTATCAGCGACATGCAGCACACCCTTGGTGTCGAAGGCGAGACCGTTGGCGATGATTGCTTGCTGTGCTTTGCCGTCGGGAAGCGTGCGCACGTGCTTTTCGATTTGCACCGCGGTTTGGGCTGCGCCCCCGTTCGGGACAACGCGGTAGACGTCTCCACTGGCGCCGCCTGAAATGAAAAGGTTTCCTTGGCGGTCAAAAGCGATGCCGTTGGCACCGGGAGTCCCTGTGGCAAAAGTTTGCGCCAAGCCCGGTTTCGCTGGATTCAGCTCGCTTCCTCTGATGCGCACGACTTCGCCGAAGGCTCCGGCAGCTACGAACAGATCGCCCTGCTGATTGAAAGCTAACCCGCTACCGTTGGCATCGACTTTTTTCCCCTTGATCTCGCGCGCTTCGATCCGCCCGACCACCACTGGCTTCGGAGCCTTCGGATCGACGCGGAGAATATTGCCCGTAACCCGCTCCGGCAAATAGAGCCGCCCTGCTGTATCTGCCGTAATACTTTCAACGATCACCGTGCGTTCAAAGCTTGTCGGATCGAGGTCAACGAGAATCGAAACCGTCGACCCCCCACTCCTCATGGTGGCGCAGGCGCCCAGAAAAAGCGTCACAACTGCAATCAGCATCAATTGCATATCGGCCTCCTCCTACAAGGTATCGAACGATTAATAATTCGTTACTCATGGATTACAGGACCGGATGCACTATCGCGTTAGCGTCAAAGATTCAAGGCTTGCGCCGCATTACCGCCGAGGATTTTTTGCCGTTCCGCATCGGCAATATCGAGCTGCCGCACTTTGCTCACCGGCTCAAAATCGCCCATTGCCATCGGATAGTCCGTCCCAACGACGACCCGATCGGCTCCGACGACTCGAACCAAATACTGGAGTGCCGCGACGGAATGGACGATGGAATCAAAGTAAAGCCTCCTTAGATACTCGGACGGTTTTTGCGGTATTACTTTCTTCAAATCAGCGCGGAGCGAATAGGAATGGTCGAGACGCCAGATATTAAACGCGAGCAGTCCGCCGCCGTGCGAAAGGCAAAGTCGTAAGTTCGGGTATTTCTCGAACATGCCTGTCAAAATCATTCGCTCGATCATCATTGTCGTGCGAAAGGTAAATTGCAGGACGTTGCCGAGAATCGGCATCAGCGGATCGTCGGCCTTGACGCCGCCTTCCAGGGGATGCACGAACAGAAGCATATCCAGTTTCTGGACCGCCTCGAAGAAAGGCTCGAAGCTCGGGTCATCGAGCGGCTTGTCACCAACCGCGTTGCCGATCTCCAACCCTTTGAGCCCCAGGCTCTTCGCCTCTTGCGCGATCGCGATAGATTCGGCCACGCTTTGCAGCGGCACGCTGCCGAAACCGATAAAACGATTCGGATGTTTGTTGACGACCGCTTGAATCGCCTCGTTCTGTTTTCGTGAAAAGTGCGCGGCGACAACGGTGTCTTCCCAGTAAAATAGCAAAATCGGCGACGGCGAGATCGCCTGCAGGTCGATGTTCATCTCATCCAACGCCTTGATCCGCGCCGCGGGGTCGTAGGCACCCGCTCCCAATCCCGCACGCTTGCCGATTTGCGAGGTCACCGACAGTTTGCCTTGATCAACGCTGATTTTCGGCGCACGGTCTTGGAATTTGCCGGGATTTTGCAACGCGTCCACGGGAAAAAAATGAGAGTGAAGGTCGATGTTCATGGCATGACACCTCAGCTTCGTTGGGATCGATGGAGAAAACCGACCCATCTATACACCCCCCGTCATGCTTCCACTAGCCGTTTCTCCGAATATTTTGCTCCATAAGCGCCCGTACGAGGTTCAGGCGCAGCACCTAATCATGCGGCGCTCGGCCAAGTTTCGATGTCGCCAACTTCCCTGGAATCTGCTACAACCGAAACCCCTGAATGACGGTCACGTCATGACAGGCAGAGACAATATGATCCGAGTTAAAGAGCGGCTCCTTCTGTCGACGATGCCCAGAAAGTTGAACGGAGATGTTCCATGGAAGATAGCTTGCTGTTCAGCACCAGTGGAGAACTAGCCGATCGATTCTCTGCGACGGCTCAAAACAACTTACAGCGGATTCGTTCGAAAAAAAGGGAGGACTCCATGAAACGTCACCTTGGTTGGGGGTTGGTTTTAACGCTCTTGCTCATGGCTGAGTTTGCGGACGCGGCCAAGACGTCCGGCCGATGGGAGCTTCTCGGCAGGCGGGACGTAGACTTCAGAAACGACCACGACCGCATCGAAGTGGGTCGTCACGAAGGCAAGTTCAGGCAAATTCAATTCAAGGTTAAAGACGCGCCGATCGAAGTTTCTAATCTGGTTGTGACTTTCAGCAATGATCAGAAGTTTAGTCCGAAAGTGCGCCACCGCTTCCCCGAAGGCTCGGGTTCTCGCGTGATCGACCTCCCGGGCGAGCGCAAGACGATCAAACAGATCGATTTTGACTATCGCAGCATCAATCGACGCGAAGGACGAGGCAAAGTGGAGGTTTACGCGCGCTAAGATCAGCCAACGACGTTGACCCGCGGCATACGCCGCCGTGTGCTCGAAAATACGGCGGCGCTATCGCAACCGGGGAGGACCAAACATGAATGACAATCGATCTTTGGACCGGCACGATTCCCGGCATGTGGAACAATCATGGTTAGGACTGCCACTGCTGGTGGCACTCATCATCCTGATCGGCGCTTCAAGGTCCCAAGCTAATCCGTTTATTGCCAAAGCCGGCGAAGCGCCCACCACGGTGCACGTCGCCACATGCGCGGTCTCCGGCGGATTCGTTCATCTGTACACCGCCATGGACAACAGCATCTTCGATAAATACGGCATTAAGGTCGATCATAAATTTATCAGCGGCAGCGCCATGAATCTCGCGGCCCTTTCGGCAGACGAGATTTCGTTTCTCTATTGCGCCGCCGACGGCACGATCCCCGGATTGGCCAGCGGCGTCGACGGCAAATTGATCGCCTCGCCTCTGATCGGCCTGCCCTACGTGCTGTTAGCGCAAAAAGACATCAAACGACTCGAGGACCTCAAAGGGAAAAGTATCGGCGTGTCGCGGGCTGGAGATTTAGATGACCGGCTCATGAAGACGATGCTGAAGAAATTCAATCTCAGCACCGCGGACGTCACCATCCGGCCCATGGGCGGCAGCAAAGCCCGAACGTTACAACGCGGTGATCGCAGGCATCATCCACGCGGCGCCGGTCACGCCACCCCTGGACGCGCGCGGCAAGAAAGATGGACTCAACGTTATTTATAATCTCAAGGAGCTGAATCTGCCGTTTATCTATAGCTCGCTGCATACCAATCCGAAAACCATGAAGGAGAGACCCCAACTGGTCCAGCGCTTCGTTGCCGCCATCGCCGAATCACTTTATTTCGCCGAAAAAAATCCCGAGAAAGCAAAAGCTGCACTGAGCAAGGTGCTCAAGCTTCCCGACATGGAAACTCTGCAAACCGCCTACGACACCTATGCGGTCTCGCTGGTCAACCGAGCGATGCTCGTACCCGCGAACGCCCTCGCCGAGGCCGTCGAGGTCGCGCGCGAAAGCGGCACCAATGTGCGCAAAAAACCGGCTGAGCTTTTCGACAACAGCTTCGCCGAGCAACTGACCAAGACGGGTTTTCTTAAAGAGCTCTGGGGCACAGAATTGCGATAGCAAGGCACGAATCGAAGCCGCGACAATCTCGCCCTATGAAGGTTGCGACCGGTCGATATCCGCCAAACAAAAGCTGGACGAATACCCGAACCGGGGCGGCAGGTGAAGCACTTCAAGGCACTGATAGGATCAGTTCATTGCCGCGGTATCTCGACTGCGAACGTCGACCCTTCACCGACACTGCTCTCCACTGAAATTTTACCGCCGTGAGCTTCGGCGATTTTTTTGCAGATGGCGAGGCCTAAACCCGTGCCTTTGTTCTTGGATCTTTGCCCGCTGGTGGTTTGGCGTATTTCTCGAACAAGCCGCCCATTTCATCCGGCGCTATTCCTTCTCCAGTGTCTTTCACCCAGACTCTGACATCCCCGTTCAGTCGACGCGCGCCGACTTCAACGACGCCTCCGGCCGGAGTGAATTTTATCGCGTTGGTTATGAGATTGGATAACACTTGCTCCAAACGGCGTTCGTCCGCGTTGATTTCAGGGAGGTTCGCTTCAAGGAAGCTCGTCAAGGAGACGTTTTTCACCCGCGCCATCGGCGCGTAGCTGTCCAGACTGGACTGGATGAGTTTATAGAGATCGATTTTTTTCTTGATCAAATCGAGCCTGCCGGTCTCGAACTTGGAAATATCGAGAAAGTCACTCACGATATCCAAGACGGCCCGACAAGTCGTTTGTGTTTTACCGAGCCATTGTTTTTGTTCGTCACTCGCAGCGCCGAACAGACCGCTCTCCATCAACTCTGCGGTATTGAGAACGGTGGATATGGGCCCGCGCAGGTCGTGAGCGATCATCGCTGTGAAGTCGGTTTGCAGCTTGTTTGCTTCTTTCAGCTCCTCGGCCTGTTTTTTAATCTTGTCCAGAGCTTTTTCGTTGAATCTCCAGGCCACAACGCTGCCGACGCAGGACCATAAAATGAAGAATGCATGAACACCGGCCCACGTCCACGGAGCGTTGTCGCGGCCGCATGGTTGAAAACCTCTTCAGGCCACAGCGCGCCGACGACCCCGTGGTGAACCGCGACGTAAACAATGGCCAGGACATAGGGAACCCAGTCCTGCAACAGGGCCAGGAAAGCAAGCATGACAAAGAAATGGAAGTGAATCTCGATGTATCCCCCGGATAAATGCACGAGCATCGCGGACGCCGTCATCAGCCCCATGGCAACGGCGACGGCCTGCAGCGTTCGGCCGATCCATTTGATACTCCCGACGGCAGCAAACAGCGCGATAATGAGTCCCTCGAACAACGTGTGCAACACGTTACCGTCACGGGTGATCGCGTCGATGCTCAGCTCCCAACGATAGCCAAGCAATGGACCGATGAGCGCGATAACGATGGCGTGAAACCAGGTGAGTCCGAGCAGAAATGAATATCTCTTTTGCCACACGTCTTCAGGCAACGTGCCCCCTTCAGGAAGCACCGACCAAAGCCGTTTTTCTACTGACATGAAAAAGTGGGGAAGCCCGTCCATCATATTTTTTCGCCGCATGTTTGTGGGGGTAGACTCGTCGAGGAACGAACTATAGCGCCCAATTCACGGTGAATTACTATTGCACTGTCCTTTTCTTTAATTCTCCTCTGTTTTCGTAGCGGACATTCAAACCGCTCTCGGGAATCCCTGCGCCCTCTCGAGTTACTTCTGTTTAACCTGCGCCAAAACGTCGTCGACCAGCTTTCGCAAAGCGTTAATGTCCTCGTACTGAGGCAGACTCGACAGCAGGTACTTGGCCCCTTCTTTTGGCACCTGCTCATCCTTATAGAGAATCATGTCTTTAGAAATGTCCGTTCGGAACGAGTTGCGGCCGGTCAGTTTCTGCCATATCAGCTGCCCGTCGCGCGACAAAAACCAGTTGAGATAGACCTTGGTCGCGTTGGGATGGGGAGCATTCTTGAACGTAATGATGTGCCCCGATCCCGAGCTGATCGTGTCGCCTTCTTTGTCGCTAAAAATTTGCCGCACCGGCAAGCCCTGTTTCCGCGCATTCTCGGTATTCTCCATCTTCGCCAGAACGTGCATGGAATATTTTCCCGCGCCGAGCCAGTCCATCATCTGGTGCTCGTTGGCGCCGAAAGTAACCTGCGTCTCGGTCAGCAGCCGTCTGATAAATTTCGGGCCGAGATCGGGGCTATAATAGATAAATCTCCAGTTGCCGATGTTGCCGGCGGAATCGGGGTCGGTCATGAGGATCTTGCCCCGATACTTAGGCTCCAACAGATCCCACCAGGAGTCGATTTCTGGCGGCTTAATAAAATTCGTATTGATGGCGCCGATTCCCGACCCCGCATCCCCCTGAGCCATAAACACATGCTGTCCTTCCGGATCGGAGTAAAGGTGTCTCTTCGACCACCATTTCGTTTGATCCGCCACTTCGGGAAGGATCAGCTGCGGCGGGATCGGCTGCAGCAAG
The DNA here is from genome assembly GCA_963804165.1 of uncultured delta proteobacterium. GTDB lineage: Bacteria > Desulfobacterota > Binatia > UBA9968 > UBA9968 > DP-20. Next base: position 334,594 of record CAWDPO010000046.1, on the reverse strand, counting down.
CCGGCTTTGTGATAAACCAGCACCATCGTTCCGCCGCCGCCGATGCTTAGATCGACGAGGTGCTTGTCCGCCCTTTTCTCCGCCATGATCTTCTTGGCCAGGTCGCTTCCCGAGCCGCCGACAAAATTGATCTTGATCTTGGGATAGGCGTCTTTGAAAGCAAGTATCGCTTTACCGACGCCGGCGCGTGGTTGCCCATAGATCGCCACCTCGCCTTCCTTTTCAGCCGCGGCCACGGTCTTTTCCCAATCCTGCTTCCAATCGGCGCGGACGGACGCAGCAAGAACGACATTAAGTAACAGTATCGCGAGGAGATTTGCGTTCACTGATTTTTTCACCGAGCACCATCCTTTCATTCTTGGCCGTAATCGACGCACAGCGAATTTAGCCCGGACCGGCCCTCCATTGGAGTCTTTCGTTCTTCATGAAAACGTTGGAGCCGACCTGGCGAGCGTGACTTTTGCACTCTAACACAGTTGATAGCGGTGAAGCTGCGTTCGGTCAATAACTACGCTGCCATTCGGCTTTGGGCCTCTGGTCGGATATCGATTGAAAATGGAGTGCAGCTCGACGGACGTTCCTGCCTACGCTTGACGCGTGTATTCACCCTGCCCTATCTTACGCGCAATTTATTGCGACGCCATATCGATCTGCTCGGAAGACATTGAGGCGGCAGGTAAAGGGGTGAACTTTGCGTAAACTAGCGATCGGCGCTTTTCTTTGTGCTGTACTGCTCCGCCCCATCGGGCCTGTCGCCGCCTTGGAAAGCATGCGTGCCGCGAGCGGCGGGTTTACGACAGCGATACACTCCGTGCTATGGGCCGCTTATGAAGAAAAGCTCTTTAAAAAATACGGCCTTGATGTCGAGTATCTCGCACTCAACTCGGGGCGATTGGGCATGCAGATGCTGCTGTCAAACGACGTCCAAGTTTTGTTTTCTACCGGCGTCACGGTCGTGACGACCAACTTGCAAAAGGCCGATCTCGCGATTATCGCCGGCGGGCTGAATTTCTTTCCGACGAAACTGATCGCCCGCCCGGAAATTAGAAGACCCGCGGAACTCAAGGGCAAGATCCTCGCCGTTGGGAGTTTCGGTGCGGCCAACCATATGGCTCTGCTGGTCGCGCTGGAAAAAATCGGAGTCAATCCCAAAGAGGTCACCATCATTCAGGTCGGCGGTGCTGCGGCGCAGATGACGGCGTTGGCCAAAGGCGCGATCCAGGGTTTAATGTTCAACGAGCCGCAAGCGACCATCGCGATCAAGAAGTTCGGCATGCAATCGCTCGTTGATCTCATGGAAAGCAAAACACCCTTTCCGCAGAACTGTTTCATCGTCAAGAGAAGCTATCTCGAAGCCAACCGCGACAAGGTCGGTAACTTTATGAAGGCTGTGGTGGAGTCGATTTACCTGCTCAAAAAGGATCGCGCGCTGGCGCTGCGCTTGATCAAGAAATACATCCGTGTGAGCGACGACGAAGCCGCGATCGGCTACGATTACTATTTAGCCCATCACAGCGAAGGGATCCTGGAGCTTCCCGACCGCCGTGGGCTCCAATTCGTCATCGAAGAGACTGCGAAAACCAACGCCAAAGCGGCGGGCCAGACGCCGGAGTCGCTGAAACTCTTGGAATCCTCCGTGCTCGACGAGCTGAAAAAGAGCGGCTTTGTCGATCGGGCGAAAAAATAATCTGCTTCGCCGAAGCACTGAGGGAAACGCTCCTGCAGTAGCAGTATAGGAGCGTTGGAGCGGCACCTTTACGATCCAGTACTCCAACACTCCATTACTCCAGTTCGAGGCCAGTCAGATCGGCCAGCCATGCTGCGACAGATCGATCGGATTGCCGTCCGGGTCATGAACGCGAAATTCGGCCTCGCGGTTCGGTGGCCTCTTGTCGATAGCCGATGATGCATTGACCTCGTTGCAGGCGTCCCGTAAGGCCTCGACGTTTTCCACTTCGAAACCAAAATGATAGAGGCCAGGATGCAGTTGCGACCCCTCGATCTTACGCTCCGGCTCGATCGGAATGATGGCCAGATTGATGTGTCCGTCGGACAGATAGGTCGCGGTACCGATGCCGTGAACCACCTTGAGTCCAAACGCCGTGGTGTAAAAGTTGACCAGCTTCTCGACGTTTTCCGTCAATATGGCAATGTGTCGAATGCGCGCCATGGGTTTAGCTCCTTTGCGGTATTTGAAGTTGGCCCATGCTATGAAATAAACCATGCAAATGACAAGGGCCGATGGGTCCTGTTCGCTCGCTTGACGGCCATGGTCTGTTTGCCCTATTTAATAGCCAACAGTAACAGACTCCGTTCCGGTAGGACTTCTAATAACTGAAAACCGATCCAAGGGAGGGTTGTATGGGATTACTAAAAATTGAAGGCGTGACGCACTGGTCGATCCCGGTGAATAGTCTTGACGAGTCGGAAAAGTTTTATGGTGATCTGCTCGGCCTCAAAGCACTAGGTCGGCTGGGTAATTCCGGCATGTCCTGTTTCAACGTCGGCGACCACAACATTCTACTCTGCGAGCGCGCGGCCAGCGTCGATAAGACGTTTACCGAAGACCAGAATGTGCACCACTCGTTTACCGTAAGTCCGGAAACGTTGGTGCAGGCCTGCAAGATTTTCCAAGAGCGGAAGATTCCCATCGACCGGCTTTACTATCGAGCCAAGGGCTTTTTCACCGGCCGGGAGCTTTATTTCTTCGATCCCAGCGGCAACCGGCTCGAGCTGCGCGACCCGACCTGGAAAACGGGGATGCCGGAGCCCACGTTTGAAGAGCTCGCGCGTTCGTAAAGGGCTGCGTGATCAATCAGCGCAATTCGGTTGCTGCTAGAATCAGGTTTTGGATTACGGCTGCTGGCGGGGCGCGACGGGAAAACGAAGGGTAAACGTCGCGCCTTTACCGAGTTCGCTTTCGACGTCGACCGTGCCGCCGTGGGCTTTGACCAGATTTTTCACGATATAGAGTCCCAAACCGCTACCCTCGGTTGAAGAAGCCCCCGGCAAGCGGCCGTATTCGGAAAATAGCAAAGGTATTTCATCCTTTGCGATCCCGATACCCGTGTCGCTGATTTTCACCGAGACCCGATCGTCCACGGTCTCGGTCGTCACGGTGATCTTGCCGTTCGTCGGGGTAAACTTGATGGCATTGCTCATGAGATTCCAAATGACGCGTTCGAGCTGGGGAATGTCACCGAGAATTTCCGGCAGAGCCGGATCAAGTTTCAGTTCTAGAGACAAGTCGTTACTGCGCAGATCGACCGACTGTTGCTTAACAACCTCCTGAATCAACCAGTTCATCGCCACCGGAGTTTCTAGCGGTTGACTCTCTCCGCTTTCAGCTCTGGACGCATCCAAAAATGCCGTCACGAGCCTGAGAATTCGATCGACGTTTTCCTGAATGCGTTGAACCGCGTTTGAGCTATATTCTTGGCCGGATACCCCAGCGAGATTCATGCCGACGACGTCGGCAAATCCTTTGATCACCGACAACGGGCTCTTGATATCGTGGGCCAATCCGGAAACCAGCCGGCGTCTAACGGTCTGCGCCTGTTCGGCGCGATCGGCGCGTTTTCTTTCGTTTTTCACTTGATGCGCTAAATACCCGTAGAGCGCCGAGACGCCGAAAAGAAACGGAAACCGAAGCAGCACTTCGGAGTCCATCCAGATGCTCTTGCTGGTGGAATAATTGACGAGGGTAAATCCGATCGTCACCAGCAACGCAGCAACCATCGTCTTGATCAGACTCTCGGCAATCCCAGCCAGCAACACGCACAAAGAAAAGAGCAGGAACAGGTCCCACGGCGACTCGCGATTGAGGCCAATGCCCAGGAGGATGAATGCGCCGTCGGTGACGACGAGGGCAGCATCAAAGTGATCGGCGTGAAACGCCGCCGCCGGCAGCCGCTGCAGGAAAATGGCCGAAAGCAACAACGCAACGACGAGTGCGAACACCCGTGCATCGGAATTGATCGAACCACCGCTAAACAAGGCAAAGTACGAAGTGCCAATGACGATCAGCCATTGCAGCATCCGTACAGCCTTGGCCTTATCCGACAAAGAAAGGTCACAGAAGTTCTTAAGTCGTTCAGCCAAGCGATGCATAATTATAAAAGGGACGCCACCGTCACCGAAGTGGATCCGCTCGTTGATGTCGGAAATAACTGTTCGTGACAGGTTCCGAAAGCGCGCCGTCGACTTCCGCGAAAGTGCCGGATTGTGGTCGTGCGATCGCCTAAGTGGATCATGATCGACGGCAGGTTCGATAAAGACGGGCGCGAATTCCGGGTTGAATAGTAATATCATAAAGTCGCGGCGAATGGCCAACCACGAGAGCCTTTGCATTGCCGCCACCTTCGTCATCGTGCTGGAACTCACCGCGCGCAGTCCGTTACGCTGTTTCGCAAGTCAGATTGACAACCCCGCGGGGCGTCGTTAGACTCCGGAAATCATTCCGAATGCTTACCACGGTTGCCAACGCGCCACGAAAAGGAGCGAATGATGATCTTGTCGAAGAATTCAGACGTCAAAGCGGTGCTTGTAAAATCGATTGAAGGCAAACCCATGTACGGCGGCGATTTGCTCGTCAAGCCGCTGATCAAAGGGGATGAAATGACGTTTTTGGAAATTCATTATACGCCGGGCGTGGGCGCCCCGATGCACGTTCATCAGCACGAGTCACTGGCTTACGTCGTCAAAGGAAAAGTTAAAATGACGGTGGGCAGCGAAGAGTATATTCTCGGCCCGGGGGACGTCTGTCGCCATCCCAAAGGAGTGGCGCATGGCGTCGAAGCCGTAGAGGCATCGGTGGTCGTCGAAATTAAATCCCCCGCTCCCGACATCACCACGTTCCTTGGAATGTAACTCTCGTAATACCCTGAGCAACATTTTTTCCGGGAGAGAAAATTATGGCGGGCCAAACAAAGTATTTGATGATCGCGAGCATGGACGTCGATGCCGAGCATGAAGTGATTTTCAATGAAGTGTACGATCAAGAGCACGTGCCGAACTTGAGCAAGGTTCCCGGCGTATTGGGAATCACGCGTTACAAACGCGGCACACTGAAGATGAACATCGGCGGCGAAACGAAGACCATCGAGATTCCCAACGAGCCGGCTTACACCGCGATCTATGAGTTGGAGAGTCCCGACGTCTTGACCAGTCCGGCGTGGAATAAAGCGATCGAAGAAGGCCGCTGGCCCAGTCAAGTGAGACCTTACACGAAAAATCGCCGGCATGTTTTGCTGAAAATCATGGATGGGTGAGACTACTCACGAACTGCTGCACGAAAAAAAACAGAGCCTCGATGGCGGCCAGGCGTGGCAACTGGTGAATGAAGAAATTCCATCGGAACGAGCGATCATCGGAGTCTAGAAAGCAGGCAAAAAGTCTATGGGGCGTGTCGTTTTCGCCGCCGGCGTACCTCACGTGGGCGCGATATTGGTTGGCATCAAGCGCGCCGGCGAACAAGGCGAAAGGGTCAAGCAAGCCTTCGATCGCTTGCGCGATGAGCTACGCGCGGCCAAACCGGATGCGCTGATCATTTTCGGTTCGGATCATTTCAAATCTTTCTTTTACAATTTGGTCCCGCGCTTTTGCGTCGGCGTCGGAGCGGAGTGCGGCGCGTGGGACGAAGGCGTTCTATCAGGTGACGTTGTCGAAACCTTTCGCGTACCGGTGCATCAGGACCTTGCCGGTGATATTCTCACGAAAGCGGTCGAGCGCGGCTTCGATCTCAACTCGGCCGAAGAGCTCCGGCTCGATCACTCCTTTTACTCGCCCATCGAGCGGCTCACGCCGGAACATGACATCCCCATCGTTCCCATCGTTGTCAACGTCACTATCGCGCCGCGCCCGTCGCTGCGCCGTTGCTACGAGCTCGGTCGAGCCATCGGAGAAATCATCAAAACACGTCGCGATGACGAGCGCGTCGCGGTGATCGGTACCGGCGGCATGTCGCACACCGTCGGTGTACCGGAGTATGGCTTCATCAACCCGAAATTGGATCGCGAGTTCTTGAATTTGCTGGCGAGCAATCGAGCCAACGAGATCATCGATGGCTGGACGCAGGAGTTAATCGAAACAAAAGGCGGCAACGGCATGAACGAGATCCGCATGTGGCTCGCCATGGCCGGCACTGTCGCAGGCGCCACCGGCGAGGTCCTTCTTTACGAAGCCATGATGGGTTGGGGCACGGGCGCCGGTCTTCTGCGCATGAACCCGGAGACTTCAAATATTTAACCGAACGAATCAGACATGAGCGCCTATCAAGTGCAAAGATTTATCTGGGAGCTCGACCGCAATCCTCCGTTGAAGAAGAAATTCAAAGGCGATCAGGACAGCGTGTTGGATACCTATCCATTAACCGACAAGGAAAAGCGCATCTTGAAAGAAGTGGACGCCTGGGCACTCAGAAAAATGGCCGTCCATCCGATCTTGATCCGCCAATACACCCGCGTCTTCGGCATCGAACACGAAAAAATCTTCGCGCATAGTCCGCACTATCCGCTAAATTCAAAATCCTAGGACACGATATCGCGTCCGGCGTTGAGACCGATCTACTTTCTTTCGCGGCGCAGATCCAAACAATGAAAGTCACGGTACCGGTGCTGCAACGAATGAAACGAGACGGCCGCAAAATCGCCGGCGTCCTCGCCGCGGACTTTTGCTCGCTGGAAATCATCGACCGCTCGGAGGTCGACATTGTGCTCATTGCCGATTCGGCCGGAGTCAATATCTTGGGACACCGCTCGCCAAAGGAAACGACGATGGCAGAGATGCTGCTGCTCTGTCGCGGCGCGCGGCGCGCCATCACGCGGCCGTTTCTGCTTATCGATCTACCGTTCAGCACGAGTAACTCGTCGATAAATGAAGCGGTCAAAAACTCCGTGCGTTTGGTCAAAGGCGGCGCGGACGGTGTGAAGATCGAAAGCGACGCGGAAAACATCGACGCCGTCAGAGCGATTGCCCAAGCCGGCATTCCGGTGATGGCCCATATCGGCGCGACACCGCAGCGCCAAGCTCGTCTCGGTGGATTTGACGAGGCGCGCAGCGCGATCAGCGACGATGAATTGGTCAGGTGGCGCAGCAGTTGGAACATGCCGGAGCTTTTGCCCTCGACTTGACCATGGGCGGCTCGGCTACCCGGCGCGTAGTCGACGCCGTGAAGATTCCGGTTTTGGGCGGCCGCGGTACGACGACGGAGAGCGACGGCCAATTTCTCCAGCTCAACCGTTTGGCCGGCTGGAATGTATCCGCACTCGACAAGGATGTACCGCGTTATGCGAATCTTGCGCAGGTGCTGCTCGATGCAGTCAACTCTTACGCTGCGGACGTGAAAGCGGGGAAGTTGGGCAAGGGGCGCGATTCGTAGGAACGGGTTTCAAGACCGCATCCGTGTCAATCATCGGTTCATAGGGCAATGAACGACCTCGCACGGGTATCGAAAGCCCATCATGCGAACGATTCCGATTCTCGTCACCCCCGAATGTTTTTATCGGAGGATCCAGTTCCGGATTCGCCTGGATTCCCGCTTAAAACATGCGGGAATGACGGACTTCGGATATCTATTCGAGGCAGCAAGCGGCCGGGAATGAACGTTAGTGATCCATAACAACTGAAAGGCAAATCGCATGGCTATCACCATACCAAAGCTTTTGGAGATGAAGCGCGAGGGCAAAAAGATTGTCGGCGTGGTCGTCTACGAACATCAGTCCGCGCTGATCGCCGATCGCGCCGGCGCCGATATCATCTCACTCGGCGATTCTTGCGGCCATAATCTGCTCGGCCAAGAAAACCAGGAAGCGGTGACGATGGACGAGATTTTGACCTTGGCGAAAGGCGTGCGGCGCGGTGTCAAGAACGCGCTGTTTTCTTGCGACCTGCCGTTCGGTTCCTATCAAGTGGGTCCGGAAGATGCCGTGCGCAACGCCGTGCGTCTGGTCAAAGAAGCCGGCGCCGATTGCGTCAAACTTGAAGTCACCTTGGCTCAGACGGAAATCGTCTCGGCGATCGCGCGTGCCGGGATTCCGGTATTCGCGCAATTCGGCCTCACGCCGCAAACCTCAGCGCACGTAGGCGGCTGGGAGTCGGGTGCCACGACCAGCGTTGAGAAATTGGTGGAAACCGCGAAGGCGCTGGAAAAAGCCGGCGCGTCTATCTTGGATCTCACTTGGGGCGGCGCCGCGACCGGGCCCGTAACCCAGGCAGTGAAAATTCCCGTCATGTGCGGCCTGGGCAACGACGGCAGCTCCGACGGGCAAATCAGAACTCTATTTCGAACGGTGGGCCTCGGCGCCGGTGCGCTCAATGATTCGATTCCGCGCTATGGCAACGTCGCGAAAGTGGTTCTCGATGCCATCACTCAATACGCGGCTGACATACGGGCGGGAAAATTGCCGTTGGGGTCGTAGACGAGTATTTCGCACTGTCCTTCTGAACGAAGTGAAGAATCTCGACCGATCCTTAAAATGCAAACTACGAGATCCTTCGGCGGAGTTTATCCTGAGCGAAGCCGAAGGGCCTCAGGATGACACGATGACTCAGCGTGCGAAGAGAGCGGGTCCGAGCGCGTGTTGCACGTTGGTAATTCCGCGCCGACAGGAGTGAATCGAGTTGCTCGATAATAACTGTCTACAGCGACCGGCTCGCCTTTTCCACATAACTTCGATCCACCCAGGTTTCCAGCGGCGGCACTGAGCTCATGCCGCCATGTTCAACCGCGAGCTTAAGAAAATTCTCGATGCCTTTCATGTTCGGACGCGCATCCGTGGAAAGCATTTTCTGGCGAATCAGCATGTCATAGGTCTGCTCTTGCCAGTTCGGTTTCCAATCAGGGAAATAGTCTACAAGCACCGCCATCGCGTCCTTCTTGTTGGCCGGGTCATGCAGCCAGCGCGTCGCCTTCACCAGGGCGCGCATGAGCGCGACCACCGTCTCCTCGTTTTTTTCCGCCCATTTTCCATTGACGGTAAAACCCGCGTACTGCACGTCCTTCAAATAGTCCTGGGTGAAACCGAGACTTTTGAAGCCTTCGTCCAACAGCACGAAATCGTCCGGCTGGCCGATCAAACAGCCCTGGATTTGTCCGGCTCTCATCGCGCCGATGCGATCGCTGGATCTGCCGATGCTGAGGTAGGTATAGTCTCCTTTCTTGATCCCATTGACCGCCATCATGCTGGCGAACATGGTATAAAATGCGCCACCCGGACTGCCGGCGGCGAGCGTCTTTCCTTTCAAGTCATTCCAGTTTCTGATGTCCTTTGCGACAATGGCGCGAAAGCTCGGTTTTTCTTGACCGGTACCGATCAGCTTGATCGGCGCGCCTTGCAGTACCGGCTTCGCTGCTGAATCGATCGAGTAGGTGTTCATGTGAATGTCGTTGGCCAGCAAGGCCTGGGTTTGGAGAACGCTCGAGCGCAACATGATCACTTCGACATTGAGGTTCTCGCGTTTGAAAAACCCTCGCTTGACTGCGGCGAAAATTTGCCAATTCGAAGACGAGTATGCGGTCAAGGCAATCCGCACGTTCGCCGGAGCCACGGCGCCCATGGCCGGAATCACGGCGCCAAGAACCCCGACCAGCGTGAAAAAAATTTGGAGAGATCGAAACACTCGCATTGCGAATCCTCCTGGAAAAATCAGAACTTGAAAATTCAATTTAAGACTTTAGATGAGTATGGAAAAATTCCAGCGCCCGAGCCCAAGCGGATCGGGCATGCTCAGGATGGTAGCGTCGCGCGGAATCGTCATGAAATGCGTGCTCGGCGCCGGGATAGACAAAAAATTCAGCCTGTTTGTCATGACGACGCAGCTCCTCGCGCAATTGCGCCACGTGATCGGGCAGGCAGACGACGTCTTGATCGCCCACGTGGTACTGCATCGGACATGAGATCGCGCGCGCGACGGGCAAGTAGGATCGTTCCTTGCCGTCCGACGTGACTTCAGCTTTGACAATGATCGGGCCGTAAAAATCGACAAAGCAGCGGAATACGTCGGTGTGGCAGACCGTATAAAAACCCTTGCCACCGCCCATGCAGATCCCGTAGAGCGCGATCCGATCCTGGATCGTCTCCGCCCGGTTTTTGAGATAGCGATAGCCGTTCATGAGATCGTCGAAAACGTGCTCGTCCGGAATCGCCACGTCGATTTTTTGCCGCCGCTCCACATCCGTCTCTCCGGTCGGCGGTTTGCCGCCGACGCGGGAATAGAGATCGGGAGCAATCGTGATATAGCCCTGTTCGGCAAGGCGGCGGGTGACATCCAAGCGATGCTCGGTCATGCCGGGATTTTCGTGGATCATGACGATTCCCGGCCACGGACCGGCGCCGGCCGGCACGCCCAAGTACGCGCGTATCGTGGCGCTGCGACTCGGATACTCGACCCAATCCGATTTGATTGCCGTGGAAATAGCCATCAATGAACTCCGATGAACCGCTTGCTGTCAGTCCCTCACGTACCAGGACATCTTCTGCGAAGTCAAGCAACCCGCGCGAACGTAGATTCATTGAATTTAGCGCGGCTAGCCAATATGATCGTGTTATTAAGTCGGAGGAGAGCATGGACACCATTCGATTTGTCGACACGACGATACGCGACGGTCATCAGAGCTTGTGGGCGGAGAACATGACCACGGGCATGATGCTGCCGATCGCGAAAAACCTCGATGACGCGGGCTACGAAGCGATCGAACTCATCTCCGGCTCGCACCTGAAGAAAACCGTGCGTGAACTGAAGGAAGATCCTTGGGAACGCGTGCGTCTTGTATCGAAAAACATCACCAACACACCGCTTCGACTCATCGCCGGCCGGGTTAATACCTTTGAATACAATCCGCCGTCCATGTACTGGCTTTTCATCGAACGGATGTTTGCCAACGGCATCCGCGAAGCGCGCATCTCGGATGAATGGAATGACCCCGAAGGCTGGAAGTTTCGCGTCGGCGTGTGCAAAGCGGTCGGCATGAAGACGATCTTAAATCTGATTTATTCCGTGTCTCCGAAACACAGCGACGACTACTTCGCCGAACGCACGCGCCACGCGGCAGCACTCAAGCCCTATCGGCTTTGTCTCAAAGATCCGGGCGGACTCCTGACTCCAGAGCGGATGGAAACTTTGGTACCGATTATCTTCAAGAACGCCGGGGGCATTCCAGTGGAGTTGCATACCCACTGCACCACGGGCCTGGGACCGCTGTGTTGCATCAAGGGCATGAACTTGGGCATTCGATCGATCAACACGGCGCTGCCGCCGCTGGCGGACGACTCGTCGAACCCCTCGCTGTTCAACGTCGCCAAGAACGCCCGCGCGCTCGGTTACGCAACGGCTATCGATGAAGAAATTTTAAAGCCCGTGTCGCGGCACTTCACCGCCATCGCCAAGCGCGAAGGCTTCACTATCGGCGCGCCGGTGGAATACGACTACTCGCAATACCAGCACCAGGTGCCCGGCGGCATGCTGTCGAATCTGCGCTTCCAATTGCGCAAGGTCGGCATGGAAGAAAAGTATCCCGAGGCCCTGGAAGAAACGATCCGCGTGCGCGAAGAGTTCGGCTACCCGATCATGGTGACTCCGCTGTCGCAGTTCGTCGGCAGCCAGGCGGCGATCAACGTCATCGTCGGCGAGCGCTATAAAGAAGTGACCGATCAGGTGATCAAGTTCGCCCTCGGCCACGCGGGCGCGGAGGGAGCGCGCGACATGGACCCCACCGTCAAAGCGAAAATCCTTGACCGCCCGCGGGCCAAAGAATGGGCCAAATGGCAACCGGACGAACCCACGGCGGATGAAATGCGCCGCCGCTTGGACGCCGAAGGCACGTCGGATGAAGAATTGTTGTTGCGCTGGATCGTCGGCAAAGAAGACATCGATACTATGCGCGCCAACCCCCGGCCATTGGAATATTTGAATTCCGAACAGCCGCTCGTCAACTTACTGCAGCAGCTATCGAAACGCACGAAGAACCGTCAGATCTACGTTCAGACGCCGGGCTTTTCGGTGACATTGGAACGTCGCGCGTAGGCAGCAATTCGCCCGCCGTTCAAAGTTCAAGGTTCAAGAATTCAACGTTTTCGGATTCGGAGTTAGCGGACTGTCTCTAAGGCCTTTCCATAGAACACCCAACGGAAATCTGGGGGTTTTGAACATTGAACTTTGAACATTGAACCTTGAACAATCATTCGAGCAGTGCAATAACCAAAGAAATTTCACGAGGAGGCTTACCCCAATGGCGAGAGATATCGTAGCGATCGACGTTCATGTTCACCTATCCGATGAAACCACGCAGAAAGCCAAGGGAGACCGCACGGCGCAGATGGCGCGATATTTCGGCCGCGAGCGGCCGCCGGTATCCATCGACGAAATGGCCGACCAATACCGCGCGCGCAAGATGATCGCGGTGATCATGAATACCCGCGATGAAACGGTCACCGGCTTGATTCCAGTGCCCAACGACCATGTGGCCAGCGCGGTAAAAAAACACCCCGACGTGTTCTTGGCATTCGGCGCGATCGATCCCTGGACCGGCAAACTCGCGCTCGACGAAATCAAACGCTGCAAAGATTTAGGCCTCTCCGGCATGGGCGAGCTCAATCCCGCGCGCCAGCACTTTTTCGCCAACGACGTGCGCTTCTATCCGCTTTGGGAACAGTGCGCCAAATTGAACATGCCGATACTGTTTCACGGTGGGATGGCGGCGGCGGGCGCCGGCACACCGGGCGGCATGGGAATCAAGCTCAAGTACAGCCAGCCCATCGCCATCGACGAAGTCGCGGCGGATTTTCCCGAACTGAAAATCATTAGCGCCCATCCGACCTGGCCATGGACGGCGGAGAGCTTGGCGATCGCGCGCCACAAGGCGAATTATTACATCGATCTCTCCGGCTGGGCGCCTAAATATTTTCCGGCGGAGCTGGTGCACAATATCAACACCTTGCTGCAAGACAAAGCGATGTTCGGCTCCGACTGGCCCGCCATCGGCGTCGAGCGCTGGCTGGAAGAGTTTCAGCAGGTCAACATGAAACCCGAAGTGCGCAAGAAGATCATGCTCGACAACGCGGTGAAATTCTTCGGTATAACTCTGTAGAACGGATTGGAGTGATGGAGTACTGGATTGTTGGAGTGATGGGCTGCGGAAACTCCGGAAACCCATTACTCCATTACTCCACCACTCCAATTCCAATACTCCAAGTTTTAGAGATTTGAGCAAGATGAGCAAGCCAGACGGTATCAGATTCGTCGACACCACCATTCGCGACGGCCATCAAAGCCTGTGGGCGGAGAACATGACCACGGGCATGATGCTTCCTATCGCCGAAGCCATGGATCGCGCCGGCTTCGACGCCATCGAATTGATTTCCAGCTCTCATTTGAAGAAATGCGTGCGCGAGCTCAAAGAAGATCCCTGGGCGCGAGTGAAGCTGGTGAGCCAACGCATTACGCGCACGCCGCTGCGGTTGAACGCCGGCAGATTCAGCGCCTTCGATCTCACGCCGCGCTCCATGTACCGCCTGTTCATGGAGCGGATGGCCGCCAACGGCATCCGCGAAGCGCGCATTTCCGAAGAGTGGAACGAGCTCGAAGGCTGGACTTGGAAATGCGCCGTGGCAAAAGACGTCGGCATCAATCCCGTGCCGAATATCATTTATTCGGTCTCGCCAAAACATACCGACGAATACTTCGCCGAGCGTACGCGTCAGGCCGCGTCGCTTAAAGTCAATCGACTCTGTCTCAAAGATCCCGGCGGTCTGCTCACCCCCGAGCGCCTGCAAACGCTGGTGCCGATCATGTTCGCGAACGCCAACGGGATACCGGTGGAGCTGCACACGCACTGCACCACGGGCCTTGGCCCGCTTTGTTGCCTCGAAGCCGTAAAGCTCGGGATCAAAATCGTCAATACCGCGCTGCCGCCGTTGGCCGACGGATCGTCGAACCCGTCGCTTTTCAACGTCGCGAAAAATTTGCGCGCGCTGGGCTACAAAACACTGATCGACGAGGATATCCTCAGGCCGGTGTCGGACCATTTCACGTACATCGCCAAACGAGAAGGCTTTCCCATCGGTGAGCCGGTGGAATACGATTACGCTCAATATCAACACCAAGTGCCGGGCGGCATGATCTCCAACCTGCGCTTCCAGCTGCGCAAGGTCGGCATGGAAGGTAAAATCGACGAGGCCCTCGAGGAAACCCAGCGCGTGCGCGCCGAGCTTGGATACCCGATCATGGTCACTCCGCTGTCACAATTCGTCGGCAGCCAGGCGGCGATCAACGTCATCGTCGGCGAACGCTACAAGGAAGTGACGGATCAAATCATCCAATACGCGCTCGGCTACTGGGGCAAAGAAGGCGCCGAGCTGATGGCACCGGAGGTGAAAGCAAAAATCATGGATAGGCCGCGCGCCAAGGAATGGGCTGCGTGGCAACCGCCCGAACCGTCCGTCGCCGAGCTGCGCAAAAAAATGAACGCCGAAAACGTCTCCGACGAAGAGTTCCTGCTGCGCTGGAATCTTAACGTCGAGGAGATCGACGCGATGCGCGCCGCGGGCGCGCCGAAAGAATACCTCACGTCGCGCCAACCGCTGGTGAATTTGGTCGACGCGCTCAGCAAGCGTAAAGAATATCGTCAAATAGTCATCCAAAAAGGCGACATAGTGGTCACCCTCAACCGCTGAGCTCGTCGCTTAAGTATGGGAGAATGCTTCGACACGCTCAGCATGAACGGAAATTCGTCTATGATACAGTCTCCTCCGTCCGTCCTGAGCCTCGGCGAAGGACTCCGAGATTTCAGTAATGTGCTAGACAACGACGAACACTTTTCATGATCACCATCTAAAGAAAGATGGACCGATTCTTCTTCACCTCCGGCGCCATTGCCGCCTTCATCGCTGTCGCCTTCGGCGCGTTCGGCGCCCACTCGCTCAAAAATCGCCTGACGCCGGACATGTTGAATATTTTCGAAACCGGCGTGCGCTATCAGATGTACCATGCACTTGGCCTGCTCGCCGTGGCTTGGGCGTCGTCGCGCTGGCCGGAGCGTAATCTGAATGCAGCCGGCTGGGCCTTCATCGTCGGCATCATAATTTTTTCCGGCAGTCTCTATATCCTCAGTATCTTCGGCATCCGCTGGCTGGGCGCCATCACGCCGATCGGCGGTCTCGCTTTTCTCATCGGCTGGGCAATCCTCGTCTGGTCCGTCGGCCGGTAAAGCACCGATCACTGGAGTCATGGAGTACTGGAGTGATGGGTTCAAACCCAATTCTCCAACACTCCATTACCCCATCACTCCAATATTTACTTTTGCCTTTTCCCGTCCCATCGTTTAGCCTTTATTCATGATCATCGGCGTGCCGAAGGAAATTAAGACTGAGGAAAACCGTGTCGCGGTCACGCCGACCGGTGTCGCCGGTTTCGTGGCTCGCGGTCATCGGGTGCTGATCGAAAAGGGCGCCGGTCTCGGCAGCAGGCTTAACGAGCGCGCCTACGAAGCAGCCGGCGCAACCATCCTAGAGTCGGCCGCAGCGATTTGGCAGCAGTCCGACATGATCATGAAGGTCAAGGAGCCACAGGAGTCCGAATTTCCGCTCATCCGTCAAGGTTTGATCCTCTTCACCTATCTCCATCTGGCCGCGAACGAGACCTTCACGCGCGCGTTGCTCGAACGCAAAGTAACCGCGATCGGTTATGAAACGATACAGCTCGACGACGGCTCGCTGCCGCTGTTGGCGCCGATGAGCGAGATCGCCGGCCGCCTGTCGATCCAGGTCGGCGCGTGGTGCCTTCAGGCGGAAAACGGCGGGCGCGGGATTCTTTTAGGCGGCGCTTCTGGAGTCCGCCCTGGAAAAGTTGTTATCCTCGGCGCCGGCATGTCAGGCGCCGCGGCGTGCCAGGTCGCGACAGGCATGGGCGCCTATGTCAGCATTCTCGACATCAATCCGACCAAGCTCCGCTACATCCATGACATTCTCGGCGGGCGTCTGACCACACTGATGTCCAACCGCGCCAACGTCGAGGAAGAAGTTGTCGACGCCGATTTGGTCATCGGCTCGGTCTTGATTCCGGGCGCGCAGGCGCCAAAATTGATTTCCCGTTCGCTGGTTAAACGAATGAAACCCGGCGCGGCGTTTGTCGATATTTCCATCGATCAAGGCGGCTGCGCCGAAACTTCGCATCCGACCAATCACCACGCGCCGATCTATATCGAAGAGAACGTCGTCCACTACTGCGTCACCAATATGCCCGCGATCGTACCGAATACTTCGACGTACGCGTTGACCAATTCGACGCTTTCCTATGGGCTTCAACTGGCCAATCGCGGCTTTCCGCAAGCGCTGGCGCGAGACAAGGCACTCGCCAAGGGACTCAACGCTTACAATGGCAAAATTACCCATGAAGGCGTCGCCAATGCTTTTAACTTGCCCTGGACACCGGTCGAGGAGGCCATTCGCTCATGAGACTCGTGACACGTGCGGATTTCGACGGTCTGGTTTGTGGCGCGCTGGTTACGAAATTCGAGCAGATCGAGGATTATCTCTTCGTCGAGCCCAAGTTCATGCAGGACGGGCTGGTGGAAATCCGCAGCGGCGACATCATTACCAATTTGCCCTATCATCCGAACTGCACCCTCTGGTTCGATCACCACATTACGAATACGACGCCGGATTTTCCCCAGCCGATCATGCTCGGCAAAGGCGGCTTCCGGCTGGCGCCGAGCGCGGCGCGGGTGGTCTACGAATATTATACGGAAGTAGGCAATAGGCATCAGGCAACAGGCAACAGGAATTCGCCGGAAGAGATCGCGGAATTTCTGGGCACCGAGCGAATGAAATATCTGATGCACGAAGCCGATCGGATCGACGCCGGCAAACTGGAGCAGGAAGACGTTCTCAATCCACAGGGCTACGTGCTGATTTCGATGACCACGGATGGAAGGAATGCCGGTGACGAGCCCTACTGGCTAAAGATTATCGATCTGCTGCGTGAGAAGACGTTGGTAGAAACTTTGAACGATCCCGACGTTAAAAAACGCTGCCAGATGATCCGCGACGAACAGGAAAAGTTGCGCAAGCTCTTACTCGAACGGACGACGATAAAAGGTAACGTTATTTACTGCGACCTGCGTGGCGTCAAAGAGATTCCCGACGGCAACCGCTTCTTGGTCTTCACGCTCTTTCCCAAAGGCAACATGCAAGTCAAAGTCGCGCACGACCCCCAGCGCGAAAACACCACGGCGATCTCCGTCGGCTACAACATCTTCAACCCGACGTCGAACGTCAACGTCGGTGAGTTGCTCAAAAATTACGGCGGCGGCGGCCACAAAGTCGTCGGCTCCAGCCGCGTGCCCAACGACAAAGCCGAGCAGGCTATAAAAGAGATTGTCGAAGCAGTGACAGAAACGGCCTAAGGCGGTGTAGGGGCGTATCGCGATACGCCCGTCCAAAGGCGCGGCATGCCGCGCCCCTACGTTTGCCTGCGACGCAAAGTTTCAATGAAAATTGTTCGAATCAGCCAAGCCCTCAAAGAGCTAAAAAATCTTAACCACGAGATCCGCTACGCCGACTGCTTCGCCGGCAAACAATTCACCAGCGGCCTGATCGCCTTCAAGCCAAGCAAGAATTCCGACCCGAAGCAGATCAACCACGCTGACAAAGACGTGGTCTGTCACGTCATCAAAGGCACCGGTCGGCTACGCGTCGATGGTAAACGGATTTCTCTTCGACCGGGAATTGTCTGCCACATCCCCAAAGGCACGCCGCACGATTTTGCGGCGGGGAGAAATGGGGAGATGGTTTTGTTCTATTCGTTGATCATATCCTGAGCCGCCGAGAGGCCGCCCTCACCACCACTTCGTCTGTTCGTACTTCGCCCGCAAGAAACCATCCCACACGGCTGACGCCGGCTTCGGTCTTTGATCGCCGGTTTGCATGCCGATAAAGGCCCAGATGCGCGCCAGATCGGCGAGCGGAGGGCGCAGCCGGGCGACCAGGCGATCGGAATCGGTGGTGGCGAAGTTGATGACGAATTCATAGCCGTCGCGCGCCGCGGTCTTGAGCAGATATTCGGTGAACTGCATTTGGTCCGCCTCCGAGCCGTAGAGCACGGTCGAGTATGATTTGAGCTCGACGTTGCGCGACGTCATGCCGCTTTCGGAAACGGCGATCCCTTTTTTGAAACGCTTGGCGAAGTCGAGAAAATTCGCCGGCACGACGCGCGGCACCTCGGCACTCATGTGCGGATAGAGGCTCATCGCGAACAGGTCGCTATAGCGCATCATGTCGGTGACTTCTTTCTCTTGCTCGGTACCCTTGGCGTCGCGTGTGAGCCGTTTGTAATGCAGCACTTCGGTCGTGAAAAAGACCGGCAGCGATCGGTGGACTTTTTTTACCGCCGTGTAGGTATCGCGCTGCAGCTCTTTAAGCTGCTGCCATTTGGCTTGATTGCGTGACAACAGCACGTTGGATTCGACACCGATGGCGAGATAATTCGGGTGCATCGCATCGATGGCGCGCAGGACGAAGTTGAGGTACGCCCTTTTCACCCGTGGACTGTTCAGCGGCTCGTTATTCCACGGCTGTGGCAATGGCTGATTCTCGCTGTCGCCCCAGTAAGGCGCCAGATCACGCCTATCCTTGTTCAACGGCGAGATCGATAGGAACAACTTCTTCCCCGTCGGCGGCCGGAAGCTCATGTTGGCTTGCACATCTTTTGAAAATGGCTTGCCGTCGAGCGCCTCGGGCCAAGGAATACCGCCGATAAACATCACCGAAACGATATCGCCGTGCGCTTGCGCATAGTCACGCGCGGTCGCCTCTCCTTCCTCGCTCAGATCCGCCGGCCACTGGGTGAAGCCCATAAAGAATGGCCGGGTCGCCGGGCCGCGGTATTCCGGCAGGGGCGGAGATGGTGGCGGCGGCGGCTTCGGAGCTGGCGCCGGTGGCGGGGCGGCCGAACGAGGGCCAGCCAAAAATCCATCGCCGGCGCAAGCCGAAAGCCATAGAGTCATAGCCAACAAAACCGGCCAACGCGAAAGGTTGTTAAGCATACCCGCCAATTATTAGGGTTTCGTCTTCGATGGTCAAGCGATTGGGATGTCCTTCCGTTCCCTTGACTTAGCGACAAATTCTCGGAAAATGGGTGAAACCTTCAAAGGTCAGTGCGAAGTTCCATACCGTCGGCAGGATGCGATCGGGCTAAAAAATAATTTGCGAGTCTCACGAGCAAGAAATCATCTTATCCGCGGTGTCATCCTCGCTTTTGAGATATTCTTGTTCAGCGCTTGCTCCTCGCGCACTGCGCCGCCCGAAGCACGCTACGTGCCGGCCGGCGATCTCCTCGACATCGTCAAGGACTTTCAGCGCTTGGCGAAAGAAGACGTCTACCGTTTTCCTATTCCCAAGGATGTCACCGGCATCAATATCATGAAGGCCACGTTGGTGCGCCTGAATGACTACGAACGCAAAAATCGCGATCAGTTCAGCGATATCGTCCAGTTCAACAAAGCTCTCGCCCTGGAAAGACTCAGGGAATACGATCAAGCTGCGGCGCTTTATCGCAAGGTCGCTGAAACCGACGGTCGACTCGGCGCCGAAGCGGCGAAAAATGCCGAGATCCTGGATAACTTTTTGCGTATTTTCGACAAGGTCATCCCGACTGACGATCCTTTCAAGTACATCGCCGGTCTCGACGAGAAAGTCGCCGCATGGAATCATCTCATGCAAAAATACCAAGGCACGCAATACGCGTTTCTAGCCCGCGTCGAAGAGGAACGCGTCGACCGCGCCAAGGTCGCCTTTGTCGAAGCCAACCGCCATCGCCTCAAGGAAGGCAATCAGCTGACGATCGTCGGCTACAGCCAGCTGGTGACGAAACACCAGCAAAGCAAGAATATCTACCGCTTTTTGCTCGATTTCGGCGACTTCTACATGGTGCTTGCAAATGAATATGCATCCCAGTACGATCCGGAGGGATTAGTCTTTGACATCAAGATGTTAGATCAATTCGTGAAGTCGGCCCTCAAGCTCTATAGCGAGGTCGGACAAGTCGACGGCATCGTGGAAAAAATCGAGGCCCAGGGTAAAATCGAAGCGGCGCGCGGTTTTCTCGAAAAAATGACCAGGCTCAATCGATGAAGTTCGAGCGGTTTATACGTTTGAGCGCTGCCGTCTGCTTCACTTTCGTGGCGGCATTTCATGTTGCGCTCCAAGCGCAAGAAAAAGCCTTGCCGCTCGACAAAATCCTCAACCCGCTTCCCGATTATAGCCCCTTCGAACAGAGCGCCGGCGAGACGCCGAAATATTTTCCCGACGAAATCGACAAACGCGCGCGTGAGTTGCTCATCGACGCGTTGATCAACCGTGAAGAATCTCTGCCCCAACATTTGCAGTTCTTGCACACTGAAGACGCGCGCATGAAGAAACAGCACGGCACATCGACGGGCTTGACGGCGCAGGCGCAAGATATCGTCAACAATACGATTCAAGACCGCGAGAAATATATGGCGGCGCAGAAAGAAGCGCTCAAGAATGTTGCGTCGCCGGAACGCAAAAAATATCTCGAGGCGATCATCAACAACGACGACTTCAATCAGTCGGACGCGCTGATGCGCCGGAGCTCGACCAATTTTTGGGGCGGCATGGCGAACCGTCTGCTCGGTTCGGTGGATTTGATCGGCGTGGCTTCGGGTAACTATGTCGGCGCCGTCGCCGAAACCACCGTCAGCCAGGTCTACGCGCTGATGGACCGAGACATGGCCGTCGAAGAACGGCGAGCGTTGGCGCGGGATCTCGATCATTTGAAGCGCTTCCCGGACGATCCCCGCAATGCCGCCATCAGGAAACAAGTGGAAAAGCTGGACAAGAAAAAAAAGGATGCATTGACGCGCAAGCAGATCGACAGAGCCAAGGAAGCTTTCGCCAAGAATGATTTTGAAAGAGCGCTGTTTCACCTCGATATGGTCACGTTTATCGACCCGCAGTGTCGCGACGCCGACGACCTACGCCAGCAAGTCGAGAAATCCGTGGTCGAGCTCGACAATGCGCGCAGCAAGGGGCTTCTTGCGCGCGCCGAATCGCCGACGAGCGACGAGCATCGAACCGATGTCGAACGTTTACTCGAGGTCTTGACGCTGCGGGACAGCAACCAGCTTCAACGGATCGCCATCGACACCGAGAAAAAATACCTGGGTAAGCCGTTGGCCGACGCCGCTCGAGACGCGGAAGCGGTCGCTCTGGAGATGAAGGGATGGCGCGAAGCGGCGAAAAAAGCCGTTGAACAGATGGCCAAATCCTCGGCGAATCCGGAAGTCAAGCAGCGCGCCGTCGCTCTTCTCCAAAGCCCGCACTATAACCTCCTCACTCCATTTCAAGACGCGCGAACCGATAGACAAGTGCAGTCGGCCAAGTATGTTCTTCTCGGTGAAGACTTTTTGCGCAAGAACCTGCTCTTCGGCGCTGGAGCGCTGGCAGCAGCCGGCCCCGGCGCCGCAATGGCGCTAGGCATGGCCAATGCTCTGATGGTCACCAACAACTTTTATCAGGTCATGACTCAGAATCCGGTTTCGGCGCAGCCGGTCATCGATGCCGGCGTCGCCTATGTGCGCAACCATCCGGACTCGGAAAACGCCTCCGACGTGTATAAAGTCTTGGCCGACGCCTACGAGGAACGCGGCATGCTTGACCAAGCGATCAACTATCACGAACTGGCCGGATCGCCGCAACAGAAAATCGCAGCGCTGAAAGACAAATCAGCGAAGGCGCTGCTCAACGCAGCGACTAGAAGCGCCAATCGCGGCGCCCGCGAATACTATCTGACCAGCGTAATCGACCAACATCCGGATACCCCCGCCGCCGCCGACGCGACCAAGCGGCTGGCCGACATGGCCAAGGACGAAAACCAGGGCCTGCGCATGAGCAAGCAGTTTTTGGTGGAAAACCCCGAGCTTTTCGGACCGCGTGGATTGGGCCTCAAGGCCGCCCTGTTCGACGGCAATCCCGCCAACATGGAGATCGCCGAGCGCGGCGTGAACCTGATCAATGACAACGAGATTTTGATTCACTATCAAACCCCGTGGGGCACGCGCATCCAGAGTTATCCTCTGACGAAATCATTGAACGATCGGTTTTTCGTAACGCTGCGCGAAAAGAATTTGCAGGTTGCACTCTCCGACGTCAACCAACGCGCCAAGGACAGCATCGGCGGCATCAAGAATCTTCCATCGGCCATCGTCAAAGCCGAACGAGAACGACGCGCCGGCCAGGCGGAAGGTGGCGAAGATACCACGTTCACGCTGGTCCGCGAGGTTGGCGGAACCGGGGACAATTATCAGCGCGTTCTGGATTCACAATTACTGACCGACAACGAGCGCGATCCGGGCAGCAAATATAAATTGCCGCCAATGCAAGGCACGATCTCGGCGAGTCGCTTCAGCATGACGGGCGGGCTGCCGACCGGACTATGGGGTAATCAACTCGCGATCGGCGGCGATCACCGCAGTCCATTTGCCGGTGTCCAATTGCCTATTCCACTGCTCGAAGGCTTCATTCCCGTCGATTTTATGATCCAGGGTCGTCCCGGCGGTGTCTCGCTTTTTCCGCGAATCCGCACCGGCGCCGACACCGGCAGCGATCCAGAACTCTATCGCTGACTCCAGGAGAACCGCTCTGTGCTCAGGAAGGAAATCGTACGCGGCTGCGTTACCATATTCGCCGGCCTGGTGATTTGGGAAATTTTGACGCGTCTGTTGTTGGAAAACGAACTTCTGATTCCACCGCCCGGTAGTGTGCTGGCATCGTTTTGGAATCTGTTTGTCTCCGGCCAGCTCAATAAACACTTCGTCGCGACGCATACCGAATTTTTCTACGGGTTTACCACGGCGTACATTGTCGGCATCGCCATCGGCTACTTCATGGGCGTGCACAAGTGGTTTGACGAGACCATGGACGCGTGAATGGAGACGCGTTCCGATCCGTTTTTTTGGAATTGAAAAACTGCGTCTAGAAGCAAATCGAAGGAGAAGTGAACGCCTCCGCCAGCTTCAGCCAAATGCAGTCCAATAAAGAGATAGGGTTAGGTGTGAAGCAACTAATCGGAACGATCATCGCACTCATCGGCGCGCTAAGTTCATCCGCCACTGCTCTGGCGGCCGACGGCGGCATGTTGAAATTGCGCTTTACGCAGAGCGGCAATACTTCGTCGAGCTGGCCGCTGTATGTCGCCGAACAGAAAAAATTCTTCGAAAAAAACGGTATCCAGGTCGAAGTGATCATCATCCGCGGCGCCACCAACGTTCTGCGCGCCGTGCTGAGCGAGACCATCCCCATCGGCCGGATCAATCCGGACTATGTGATCGGCGCCGCAGAGAAAGGCGGAAAGATAAAAATTATCAGCGCCAACATGGAGAAGATCCCATACGACATCTACGCGCGCCCCGAGATCAAAACCGGCGCGGATTTAAAAGGCAAGACACTCGGCGTCAGCACACTGACCGGCGGCACGACTTTGATGGTGCACGAGATCCTGGAGAAAGCCTATAAGCTCAAGGAAAACGACTACAAACTTTTGATCGTCGGCACCTCGTCGGAGCGCTACGCCGCCCTCAAGCGCGGCTCGGTGCAGGCTTCGTTCATGGGTCCGCCGTCGACGTTCCGCGCCGCCAAGGAAGGGTTTCGCAAGCTCGCCAATTTTCATGAATATTTGGGCCCGATTCTTTTCACCACCGACTTCGCCCATACCAACTACCTCAAATCGAATCGCCAGGAAGTGGTGCGCTACCTCAGATCGGTGATCGAGGCGACGCGCTGGCTCTATGACCCGAAGAACAGAGAAGAGTCCATAGCGATCCACATGAAAGCCCTAAAAACGACGCGGGAAAGCGCCGAGGAAGATTACAAATACTTGGTCAAGGACTTTCGGCCGTTTCCGAGGGACGGCATGGTCAGCCAGGTTTCCTTCGACAAGGCCATGGACCTCCGGGCCAAAGAGGGAACTTATCAAGGGAAAAAGATTCCACCGGCGAGCGATTTTGTCGACAATGCGTACATCGAAGAGGCGCTCAAGCAGTTGGCGAAAATAAATTGCGGCAGTAATAATAATAGATTAGCTGAAAGGTTTTTACGCATGAAATTTGTTCTTGGCATCCTGATGGCATTAACCCTAATAATAGGCGTCGGCGCCGACCCGGCAGACGCCCAGGCATTAAAGAAAATTCGGATCGGTTACCCTTCCTTGAGTTTTCGCCAGTCCAACGTCTGGGTGGCCAAGGAAATGAAGTTGTTCGAAAAGTACGGTCTGGAAGTGGAACCGATCTTCTTGCGCGGCGGTCAAATGGCCACGCAAGCTCTGGTGGCCGGCGATCCGCCGATCGTCAACATCGGCACCGTGGTCCAGGCCAGCTTGCAAGGTTACAACCTCGTGTTGGTGGCCGCCGTGGAAACCACCTATGATCAGATCGTGTTCGCGCGCAAAGGCATCAATAAGCTCGAAGAGCTCAAAGGGAAAAAGTTCGGCATCAGCGGCTTCGGCTCGGCGACACATAACGCCGCGACTATTCTATTCAAGCATCTCAATTTAGAAATCAATAAGGACGTCGCGCTTGTACCGGCGGGGCCTGACGCCGAACGTTTCGGCGCCATGATCGCCAACCGGATCGATGCGACGTTTTTCACGTCTTCCGCCTCCGCGCCCGCGCGAAAGGCTGGCTTTGCGGAGCTACTCCACCTCGCGGACTTGGGTGTCGAGGTGCAAGGCAATGGCTTTGCCACCTCGCGTTCCTACATCGCCAGCAACCGCGACACGGTGAAAAACGCGCTCAAAGGCTTTGTCGAAGCGATTTATTTCGTCTACGCGAATAAGAAAGAAGCGCAGAAAGTCTTCGCCAAATATATGCGCACCAACGATCAGGAGATCCTTGAAGACTCTTACACTGGCTACATCAAGTGGATTCCCAAGAAGCCTTACCCAACGCTCAAGGGCATTCAATTCATGTTGGATATGGTCGCGCCCCAGCTACCACAGGCAAAGAACGCCAAGCCCGAGCAGTTCGTGGATTTGAGCTTTTTGCAGGAACTTGAGAAGGAAGGTTTTTTCAACGAGATGGCGAAACGGTATCCGACGAAGTAGGAACGCGTGAAGAATTGGAGTGATGGGTTATTGGAGTGATGGAGTAATGGTACGGAAAAAACCAACACTCCACTACTCCAACACTCCAATCTTATCGAGGTGATCACATGAAACGAGTATCTGCCTTATTCGTCATACTAGTTTCATGCCATTTGGCTGCAGCGCCCACGACTCAAACCCAGCAGCTCAAAAAGATCAAGATCGGTTACCCGTCCCTCAGCTTTCGGCAAAGCAATGTTTGGGTCGCCAAAGAGATGGGGCTCTTCAACAAGTACGGGCTGGAAGTCGAACCGATCCTTTTTCGCGGCGGGCAGGTGGCAACCCAGGCGCTGGTGAGCGGCGATCCGCCCATCGTCAATATCGGCACCGTCGTCCAGGCTACGATTCAGGGCCATAACGTCGTCCTCGTTGCCGCGGTGGAAAATAAGTATGATCTAATTGTTTTCACCCGGTCCGGTATCACCCAATTGGAACAGCTCAAGGGCAAGCGCATTGGCATCACCGGCTTCAATTCGGCGACCCACTACGCCTCAATCATCGTCGCCAGGCACATTAATGCGGATATAAAGGAATTGACGCTCATCCCGGCCGGCCTCGACACCGAGCGTATCGCCAGCGTCACCACCGGCGTGCTCGACGCCACCTACGTCGCGACTTCGGCCGCGCCGCTGGCGCGCAAAGCGGGCCTGACGGAAATTGTCTCGGTCGGCGATCTTGGCGTGGAAGTGCAAGGCAACGGCTTCGCCACCTCGCGCGCCTATATCGCGAGCAACCGCGACACGGTGAAAAATGCCCTCAAAGGTTTCGTCGAAGCGATCTATTTCGTGTATGCCAACAAGAAGGAGACCCAGCGGGTCTTCGCCAAGTACATGCGCACCAATAATCCCGAGGTGCTCGAAGACTCTTACAACGGCTACATCAAATCGATTCCTAAAAAGCCTTACCCCACGCTCAAAGGAATCCAGTTCATGCTCGACGTCCTTACGCCAACCCTGCCACAGGCCAAAAACTTCAAACCCGAGCAATTCGTGGACTTGAGTTTTTTGCAGGAACTTGAGAAAGAAGGTTTCTTCAACGAGATGGCGAAACGATACCCGGTAAAATAAACCGAGTGTGGAGTCGATTGGAGGATGGAGTGCTGGTTTTTCCGGACCCAATACTCCAACACTCCACTACTCCATTACTCCAATTTGCATCAACCCAAGGGAGGCAATCATGGCGCGTAAAACTATCCAACCGAAAACCTTGAATGACCCACGGCCCCGTTATAGCCAAGGCATTCTCAACCAGGGCGGCAAGCTGCTCTTTATCGCCGGCCAGACCGCTTCGGACAAAGACGGCAACGTCGTCGGCAAGGGCGATATCAAGGCCCAAACCCAGCAAGTTTTCGATAACCTCAAAGCCGTGCTCAAAGCAGCCGGTGGCACCATCGACGATTTGGTGATGACGACGACATACATCGTCGATCGAGAATACCGTGAAGGCTACAACGAAGTTCGCCGCGGCCTTTACAAAAAGGATCCGGCGACCAGCACGCTCGTCATCGTCAAAGGACTGGCCCATCCCGACTATCTGATCGAGATCGCGGGGATCGCCGTCATTAAATGAAAGTAACCGTCCTCGACGATTATCAGCGCGCTTTCCAGGCCACCGAAGCGATCCAGCGCTTGCGGCAAAAAGTCGATGTGAGGATCCTGACGGAAAAACTTCCGTCCGAAGCCGCTGTCATCGAAGCGCTCAAAGACTCGCCGGTCATCATTCCCGTGCGCGAGCGCACGAGGTTTACGGCATCGCTGCTGCGCGCGCTGCCGGATCTCGAATACATTTCTCAAACCGGCAATCACGTCTACCACGTCGACATGGACACGGCGACGAAACAGGGCATCGTCGTCAGCCTGGCGCCCGGCGGCAACAGCACGACGGAGCTGGCCTTCGGTTTGATGCTTGCGGTTATGCGCCGCATCCCGCAGAGCGACCGCGCCATGCGCCGTGGCGAATGGCCGCTCGTGCTCGGCTACGTGCTCAGAGGCAAAACGCTCGGCATATTGGGACTTGGGAAAATCGGCACGGAGGTCGCGGCTATCGGTCACGCCTTCGGCATGAAAGTTATCGCCTGGGGGCCGACGCTGACCAGCGAACGCGCCGCGAAATCAGAGGCGACGTTCATGCCGCTGGAAGAAGTTCTCAAGACCGCCGATGTTGTCTCGGTGCATCTGGCCCTTTCGGACCAGAGCCGAAATCTCTTGAACGAGGCGCGTCTCCGCTTGATGAAAAAGTCGGCCTATCTGATAAACACCGCACGTGGCGCCATTGTCGACGAAACGGCTCTGGTCAAACTTTTGAAGGAGAATGCCATCGCCGGCGCCGCTCTCGACGTTTTTGTCCAAGAACCGATCACGAAAGACCACGCGCTGCTTGAGTTGGAAAATGTCGTGCTGACGCCGCACCTTGGCTGGCCGACGGATTCGGGCTTCGAAGGCTTCGCCGAAAACGCCGTAACCAATATTCTCGATTACATGAACGGCAAGCTCACCCGCGCCCTCAACCCCGAAGCCTTAAAGAACCGTCGATAAACCGAATCCTGTTCTTTATGAAGAACCACCGGTGCGAATGTGGACGGCTAAACCGTCTTTGGCTTACTGGGAAGTGCAGTTTTTTGCGATTTTTCTCCCTTCAACGAGGGAAGATTAAGATGGGGGTGCCCATCGCTAGGCTAGAACTGAATTACAACCGAGTCAGCCCGCTTGAATTGTCGTGCGATGAAAAACTTGGTTGTCCTGATCGATGAACTCGACCGACGCCTTTGTCGGATCCGTTTTCGGATCAACCGTGATCTTTGCAAAGTTGAAATTCTCCGCCAAGTAATATTCGTATCGTCGCGCCGTGCCGTCGGTGACTCGATTGAGCGGCGCAGCCAGCGGCCCTGCGGTGATATCTTTGAGCCCGCGCGACTTGGGAATCTTTGTGATCGCCGCGCAGTGCATATCGGCGCTCAGAAAACATATGCCGCGGATTTTTGCATCGCGGATATAGGCCAAGATCTCGGCTTGCTCCTTCGGAAATCCGTCCCAACGATCACTTCCGCCTCCCGCCATGGGCACCGACGTTGCGATAAACTTGAAAGTCGCTGAGGATTGAGCGAGGCGCGCAAAGAGCCATTCTTTTTGCGTTCCGCCCAACATGGTCGATTTATTCCAATCCCGATATTGGCGCGTGTCGAGTATGAACAACTCGACCGCCTTGCCCCAGCGGAATGAACGGTAAATGCGCTTCGGCTCGTTGGCCGGACAGCGCACAGGCCAATAATCGAGAAACGCGCGCTGACCGATCGCGGCGAGCAGATTGCCGGAAGCATAGTTGTCGACAACTTCGTGATCGTCCCAGACCACGTAGACACTGGTATCGTTGAAACAATTGCGGGTCGCGGGGTCGTCGCGGTTGGTGTGGTACTTTGCCCAGAACTCGCCGAGTTGCCGCGCGCTGCCGTTTCGATCGGCGTAAATCGTATCGCCCAAGTGCAGGAAAAAATCCGGCCGCTGGGCATGAACGGCGTTCATAACCGTAAACGGTTTGTAGCTTTCCCGCGTGTCGCCGCTGAAGCAAAAAGTTACCTTGCGATCGTCGTCAAGCCTCGGCGCAGTGACAAAACTTCCGATCGGCCCCGGAGCCTTACCGCTCACCGCGGCGCGATAATAGTAGCGCGTCGCAGGCTGCAAATCGTCAAGAAGAATTTTGACCGTATAGTCCGCTGCGGGATCGACGGAAACCAGTTTCGTCACGTCGTATTCCGCCAGGCGCGCCTCTTTGCCATACTGTAAAGCGACTAGGCTGTTGGGCTCGGTGCGTAACCACACCAGTGCTTCCCTGTCCGTCACGTCTCCGGCAATACAGTAGAGCGACAACCCGGTATCCGAGACCGTTGGCGGAAGAACCGTCGCGCAACCGGATGGACCGAACAGACCAGGAGCAGCGAGACTCCCGCCGGCGACGATTTTCAAAAACTCTCTTCGGTTCATACCTTCTTAGACGTGCAATTTGTTCCAGACCAGCTCGCAGAGCCAACCGGCGATAATCGGAAAGAAAAAGCTCACGGCGAACCGGATCGCGACAACTTTAGCACCCAAAAACGGGATTTCCCACATTATAATGCGTTGCATGCCGAAGAGCGACCACGCCGTCAGGTAAGCGACCAAAGGACCGATACCGACGCCCATTTTAAAAAATGTGGCGATCACGGGGAAATGCGTCATCGGCCCGCCCGGAGTTATGCCACCCAAAGTCATACCGATCAAAATGCCTTTGAATCCCGAGCCATGCCCCATCCATTGGACAATCAGTTCCTGGGGCACGATCGCCTGAAATAGTCCCGCGAGTAAAAACGCCGCGATCATCCGAGGAGTGATTTCAAGAATCAGAGATCCGGTCGCGTGAAGCCCTTTGTTGGCGGCTTCCGGCGACTTGAAATAAACAAAGGCGAGCATAATCAGCGCCGCCGCCATCATGACGACCGTTGAAGTGTCCATAGATCTCCTGAGGATGATCCATAAATTTTTGTTGGGAGGCATCGAGTGTTGTGGGTCGGTCGGAATGCCGGCTCCGACTCTAAAGAGCGCCGGCTGAATTTGCAAGAATGGGGAATCCCGTCCCGACCTCGTTTGACTTGCTTTCTACGGTATAGTTACCTGGACGCGATCATTTTTCTCGGAGGAACAGATGGCGCTCGACAAGGAAACATCGAAGAAAGTCCTAGATCAAATTGACCGCGACGAATTGGCGCAACTCGGTTGCGACCTCACTAGCATCCCGAGTCCCACGGGGCAGGAAAAGGCGATTGGTGAGTTTATTTTGAATTGGTACGCGGCCAACGGCATCAAAGCCGTACGCCAGGACGTAGAATTCGACAGGCCCAATGCCGTCGGCATCGTCAAAGGCGACGGCACGGGACTGAGCCTGGGCTTTAACGGTCACACCGACACGAGCTTCACCGGCACGGAAGAAGACCGCCGCATGGTGGCTAACATGGAACCGGAAGCGGAGCTCGCAGGAAAAATTGTCGGCGGCAAAGTCCAGGGCTTGGGCATATCCAACATGAAGGGCGGCGTAGCCGCGTTCATGATAGCCGGCAAAGCACTCAGGAAAAGCGGCGTAAAACTCAAAGGCGATGTGATTCTCGCCGCTGTCGTCGGCGAAATTTCGCGCACGCCAATCGGTCCCTGGCAGACCAAGGAATATCGTGGCGAAGGCGCCGGCACGCGCCATTTGCTTACCCACGGCATGCACTCCGATTATGCGCTCTGTGCCGACGGCTCCGACATGAATATCGTCTGGACGCAGAACGGAGTGGTACAGGTAAAAATCCAAACCTACGGCAAAGCCGAAGCGGCCTGGGGATCGAATCGCGAAACGCATCCGATGATGAAGATGAACGCCATCGTCAAGATGACCAAGATCATCGACGCCGTTGAGCGCTGGGGTACGGAATTCGAAGCGAAATACGTCTACCAATCGCCCACTGGCCCGCTCTATCCCAAAGTTAACATCGGTGCCATCGAAGGCGGCGCACCCTATCGGCCCAACTATTTTCCCGGCGTCTGCTCGATCTATGTGGACATCCGCATGCCGCCCCAGGTGCGGCCGGTGCAGATCCAGTACGAACTCGAAAAGACGCTCAACGCCACCGGCCTCGACTATCAGATGGACCTCTACAAGTCGTTGCTTGGCCACGAGGGTAAAAATGTCGAACCGCTGGTGAAATCAGCGGAGGAAAGTTATCAGTACCTTTTCGGCGAGAAGATCAAACACGAAGCCCCTGACCGCGCCAGCATCTGGACGGATACGAATGTTTACAACGAGCTTGGCATTCCCGCCATCAAAATCGGCCCCCGCGGCCGCCGCATCGGCCCCCGCAACGAAGAGATCGAGATCGATACAATGGTCAATGCGGCCAAGCTTTATGCGCTGATCGTCCTGGATATCTGCAGCCGAGTGAGAGCGTAGGGGTAATTTAACCGCCTAATCTGGCCATAGAAAATAGAAGCATCACCACGCCGCTATGGCTTGATGATCAGCGAAGACTGCTCTTCTTCTGGTTTCGCCTTTTCCTGCGACATGAAAAAAGCAAAACTCTTCTGCACGAGTCCTGTGAGAAATGGAATATCCAGCGGCCCAGGATCGCCTTCGCCGACTTGAAGACCAACCGCGACCGCAAGCTTTGCTACCTCCGCTCTGTTCGTTTCAAGAAAGTGCAGCGCCGTATCTTCCATGCCCTCTTTGAATGCCTTCCCGTTGTCGCTGGAACAAAGCGCCTTCACGGTGTCGCGCGATGGCGTCGAAGTGCTCTTCCTTTTGCAGCGAATTGAGCACCAGGCGGCTGGTCTGCGCTTCTTGCAGCCGGGGCAAAAGGGCTTGAAACCTGGCTGGATATCGCGTTGTCAGTGAGTCAGCTGTTGATCAAGGCTGGTGCCTGGAGTATAAGCAACGCCCACGTAATGTGGCCGTCTTGTTCGACGTGATCTTGGCTACCAGAGTGTTAAATCATCCGAGTCAAACGTCCGCTCTAGCATTCACGACGGCTCGGAAAACGCACGCTGCTTTTCCGGACATGGGCGTGTGAGACCTTGATCAGCGATGCCCGCAGATAATGATGATGCGGCTTCTAGTCACCAACACCCGTAATCCCCAAGCTTACGCGATCATCCGAGCGCTGCGGCCTCATAGTGAGAAGCTCGTCGTGACAATAGACGGTAAGAACCGCCTGGCGGCCCTGCTCTGTCACGCCGCCAACTCCCGCCTTGTCGACAAACGGTACTACGTCCTTCCCCTGTGCAAGATTGGAGAGCGGGAAGAATCCGGAGGGAGAACACGGAGCGGGAAGAAACTTATATCCAAGCGATTCTGAGAATCTGTGAGCAAGAGAAGATCGATACCATCTTTCCCTCCTACGATGCCCACGTCTATGTTTTTTCCAAGAACAAGGTGAGATTTGAAAAAATGGGCGTACTGATCCCGATACCAGACTATGAGGCAGTGATAACGCCGCTGGACAAGTATCGGACGATCCAGGCCGCGGAGGAAGTGGGGTTTCCGTGTCCGAAGACGTTTTTGCCACAGACTGAGGAGAATGTCAGACGCATTGCGAACGACTTGGGCTTCCCCCTAATCATGAAACGCCGATTTACCGCGGGAGGGCGGGGAATGCACTTGATCAAGGATCTCCCGGAGCTATTGGACAAAACACATATTAACGAGAATAGTTTCGGGACATTCGTGATGCAGGAATATATTCCCGGTCGCCACATTAACAACTTTGCCATTACGCTCGATAAAAAGGGAGAGTTGAAGATGGTCTTCTGCCGAAAATTGCTCGATCATTCTCGTCGGTTTTGTCAAGTTTTTGTTTTGGATTCGCCGGCTTCGCAACCCTATGCCACGGATGCGGCAAAGATGATCCAGAAACTCGGTTGGTGGGGAGGCATCACGGTTCAAACCTTTATCGATCCCCGAGATAACATCCCGAAATTGATGGAGATCAATCCCCGACTTGGGTGGGGACTTTGGAACAGGACAGAAGCGGGAATCAACGAACCTCTAATGATTTTAAAAATCGCTCGGGGCGAGGAAGTCGAACCGATACGAGAATATCCGGTGGGATCGGTGCTTGTCGATCCGGTCGAACACAGCGTACGGCTCAGCCAAGCACTCGTGGACCTCCTCATCTATCGGTTCCGCATCGGAATTTTGGGCAAAGAGCCCATCGACCGGAGCGGTCCTGCGATGTCACTGAGGGAACTGGTCCTCTGGATCAGGGAGACCTATTTCTCGGGAAGAAAGAGGATTTGGAGCCCCTACACAAAGTACTTTTTCCAGGATCCCATCGTGTCTATAATTTGGTGGATTCAATTCATAACCCGCCGATGGATACAGAACCGACCAAGGGAGCTTGGACGGTAATGATCCGCTTAGCCTCCTCAACATAAACTACCGGACAGCCAACAGCCCAGAATGGCTCTCTAGCTCAAGGATATCTGTTGATGACTAGCCGCAAGCGACGCACATATAACGTGCAAAGCCCGCTGCCACGACTCTGCAGCTAATCCTGATTTTTGCTATTTAACCGGCATTTAGCTCGGCAGGTTCAAGACGAAGAGGCATAGCCTTGGCCAAACAAATCACGATAGAATTTACCCGACCCGACAACAACGCTATTGATAAGAAAGACAATTATTCTTGGGTCCAGTGTCTTGAACATCGACCATCTCATAGAAAACTTTTTCTAGCACTTCAACACAAACTCAAAACATTTTTGGAACGAGCGCTCAATGTACAAATCGTCCGCCGCCCTAAATTGGCCCGGTCCCAGTTACTCACGGAATATCATCATCAGTCCTACCAAAACCCCTGGTGCCACGGTCGAGACATTGCCGATTACTTGATTTCACGCGGGCTTCAAACCTCTCACCATCTGCTCGACTTTGGCTGCGGTAGCATACGCGCCGGGATATGGCGGATCGGCTACCTAGACAGCAAGCACTATTTCGGCGTGGATGCACATCTGCAAAGTTTAGAAGCGGCGGTACAATACGAAATTCCCTTGCATCGTCTCGAACATAAGCAACCGAGATTTCTCCACTCTGCAACCTTTGAAATTGCGCATTTTCAGCGAGCCTTCGACGTGATTTTGGCCTCCTCAGTGCTAAATCATCTGAATGAAGCGCAACTGGATCTGGCTTTGCGTAGCATTACGGCCGCTTTAGCTCCATCCGCTAAACTAGTGGTGGCGCCGCTCCTTCCGTTACATGAAGAAACTCTCCGAGCCAAGTACGGATTGGATTTGGTCCACGTGGAAAAGCGCCCGAACAAATTTGTTGACGAGGAAACGCCGTGGTTCGAGCTGATGTTATCAAAGATTTGAAAACCAAACCCGCCTCCGACCGTGCACCTATCTGGACCACAACGTCTATGACGAGCGTGGCATCCCGAAGATCAAAATCGGCCACCGCGCCCCGCATCGGCCCACAACGAAGAGATCGAGATCGATGCGATGGCCAACGCCGCGAAGCTCTATCCGCTCATCACGCTGTATATCTGCACGAGAAGCAGAACCTAGCCTGGTAGGCTTTGATTCCGTCATCACATCTCTGTAATAAATTTATTAAGAATAAGTCGTGTCGAGAACCGGATAACAGTCGATCCGGCTTGCTTATATACCTTAGGCTTTTAACCCCTGAATGGATCGATCGATAGACTCCGAAGCGCCTTGCTGAATAAATCCCGAATATCTCTTTTTTCATCCGGGCTTAGATTGCTGGGAACGTGAGAGAGGCCAACGATGAACTGCCACTACGACTGAGACTCTGTCAATCGGGGAATGAATTCGGTAACCACCGTTCATTCGCTGGCGCGGCGAAAAGTCCTGCGCTGGATACTCTCCGGAGAGACACACAACTACCGTGCCATCGGGGTTATAGAGATAACTGGCGCAAGCTGTTATAACAAAATCAATCCGACAAGACCTGCGAGCTTCATTGGTGTCCTACGGCTTGATGATCAGCGAGGACTGCTCTTCTTCCCGCTTCGCCTTTTCCTGCGACATGAAAAAAGCAAAACTCTTCTGCACCAGTCCCGTGAGAAATGAAATATCCAGCGGACCTGGATCGCCCTCACCAACTTGAAGAGCGACAGCGAAAGCAAGCTTCGCTAACTCCACTCTCTTCGTTTCGAAAAAATACAGCGTCATGTCTTCCATGCGCCGTTTGAACGCCTGGCCGTTTTCGCCAGCACAAAGGACCTTCACGGCGTCGCGCGCGATGGCGTTGAAGCGCTCTTCCTTTTGCAACGGATTGAGCACTAGGCGGCTGGTCTGCGCTTCTTGCAGCTGGGGCAAAAAGGCTTGAAACCATTCATCTGTCAAAATCCAGTAGCGCAATTCGGGCTCGTCCAAAAGCCGCCGCGAGAGCTCGCGCCAGGCGCCGTCGCGCGCTTGTTCGGCATCCAATTTCAGATAGATCGGATGGGCTTGTTCTTTAGGTTTGCCCGTGGCGACGATCGAGCGAATCTCGTGAAAATTTTCCAATCCGCGCTGCCCTCGCGCTTTCGCGCGCTCGTAACCTTCATAAACAATCTGATCGGCAAATTCCCATGGCACCGAGATCATACTGATGCCGTGTTGCAGCTTGATCTCATCGGCCATCTTGCGCAGTTCTTTGCGCCGCATATGTGTGCCGCCGAAGCGCAGTAGTCCTTCGTGATCGTGAAGCATGGCCTGGAGGACCTGCAGGCCATGGCTTGGCTGCGTCTTGGCGATCCAGATCAACCGACCACCGCCACCATCCACCGCGGACATGTAGGCTTCGATCTCGGCTTCACGCTCGAAGAGCGATATCGGCTTCGTCGCCGCCGCCTCTTCGTGCGGCGCGGCCAAACCTTTTTGCGCCAGCTTGAAGAGCGATCGTTTGATTTCTTTCTTGAGGTCTTTGTCGGTTGTTTGCCGCTCGATCTCGCCGAGCGCATCGACTGCCGTCGTGTCGAAGACTTTGCCGAGTGAAAAGATCACCGCGAGATCACTCTCCCGAGACTTTCCGAATTCGGTCCTAAGCCGAGAAACGAGATCCGGTTCAGGCATGTCGAGAGCTACGCCTAATTGTCGCAGCGTCGCGAGCCCTGATTTAATCTCGTCTTCGTGGGATTTATTCTTTGCCAATGCGGTGATCTCTGTTAGGTGCTTTCGAATGCTTCGAGAGTCTCAGCATGAACGGAAAAAATCATCAACGATCTCAACCCTCTCCGTTCGTCCTGAGCCAAGTCGAAGGACTCCGAAAGGCCTTTCATCATCTTGCCAATGCTATGCCCAACCACGCACGGGGCGTCCTACAAGTCATCAGGTCGCCACTTTTAAAGTTTCGAAAGGTCCGTGATCTTGCCCGCGCGGCCGGCAAACGAGAAGTTCGGCCATTCTTCGACTTGCGCGTCGTGATAGTTTTCACGGTACCACTTGGCGATGTCTCCCGCCGGAGCGAACCAGACTTTGCCGTGGCTTTTCGCGTAGCGAATGAACTCGCGCAGCAGCAGTGCGCGAAACGGCCGCCCGCCGACGAAGGGGTGATTGCCCCACATCATGAACTTTGGATCGTTTTCACCCTCTTCGTAAAGGCAATCGAAGCAATCCTTCCACATCTGCAGCAAATCCCGCGGTGTTCTGCCGGCGCGTTGATAACTGGAGTAGTCATTCAAGTCCTGAAAATACGACAGCACCGTGAGTTCTTTTCCCTTGACC
The DNA here is from genome assembly GCA_963804165.1 of uncultured delta proteobacterium. Classification (GTDB taxonomy): domain Bacteria; phylum Desulfobacterota; class Binatia; order UBA9968; family UBA9968; genus DP-20. The sequence continues at coordinate 298,212 of CAWDPO010000046.1, read as the reverse complement.
TTGAGGGTGTACGGTGTCTCCTGATGCTGCGGGTCCATCCAGTACGTGTAGCCACACTCCACTATCACTTCCGGCGTAGCTGCGCTGGGAGCCACACCCGTGGAGAGGTATCCGACAGGCGCCTTGCCGACCACTTTCTTCACCGCTTCGGCGGTTTTTATCAGATCTTTTTTCTCCTGGGCTCGCTTCTTCATGTAGCTGTAATCGTGTATCCACGTTTCGGTGCCGATCTCGTGGCCGTACTCGGCTGCTTCTTTGAAGATCCCGGGATAGTTCTGCACGGTGATTCCCGTGGGAAAGAAACTCGTGCGGATTTTTTCCGATTCGAAGACTTCAAGCATGCGGTAAATACCGACGCGTTCGCCAAACTCGCGGTCCGTGATGATCGCCAAATTCCGTTTGGTTTCAGCATTGCGCGGGAAGCTGCGGCGATTTTCCTGTTGCAATGTATTGGGACCTCCCAGGTCTACCGGCCAGGTCTCGAAAGCGACGCAGGGCGTGATCGCGATGCGCGCGCCATCGGGCCATTTGATCGGTTTCCGTTTGGGTTTAACTTTCATCTTGCCTCCTCGCACGGGTGAAATTTGCTACTTCATGCCATAGTTCCTAAACGATTCCAAACTCCATCGCACGTGTTATTGTTGAACGCGGCAGGCCGATTATGAGAAAAACACCCCCCGCCTTTCGAAGTTAGCTCGAAACCGGCACTCGATAGTTGCAATTCGTCGTCTTGACTTGCGATGGGATGCCAGCTAATTGAAATTACGGATTCTTAATCAGGAGGAACGATCATGGCAGACGGAAAAATGATCGAATATCGCGTCGATAACGGCATCGCGGTTGTGGAAATCAATCGCCCGCCGGTAAATAGTTACACCACCGATTTATTGAAGGAATTAGACGCGGCGATTTTAGACGCCCGCTTCGACGACAACGTCCACGCGATCGTCATCACCGGCAAAGTGGAAAAGTTCTTCTCTGCTGGCGCCGACATTAACATGCTCTCCAAGCAGTCGCTTGGCTTTAAGAATAATTTTGCGCTGCACGGCCACGAAGTCCTCATGCGACTGGAAAACACGCCGAAGATCGTCATCGCCGCGATCAACGGCCACGCCGTCGGCGGAGGTCTGGAGATCGCCATGGCCTGCGACATCCGCATCGCCAAAAAAGAAGGCGGCAAGGTCGGTCTCGCCGAGATCAATCTAGGAGTCATGCCGGGCATGGGCGGCACCCAGCGGTTACCGCGCCTGGTTGGCAAAGCCCGCGCCCTGGAGCTCTGCGCCACCGGCAAAACGATCGCTTTCGAAGAAGCCCTCGAAATAGGTTTGGTTCATTACATCTACGAAAAAGACAACTTCATGCAGGAAGTGATGGACTACGCGCGCCAGTTCATCGTGCCGAACAAGAGCAGCCTCGCCGTCGGCAAAGTCAAGCGCGCGATTCAGACCGGCCTCGAACTCTCATTGCCGGATGGACTGGCATTCGAAAGAGAACTGCTCGCGCAAACATTCGCCAGCGAAGACGGTCAAGAAGGCGTCAAAGCCTATCTCGAAAAACGCACCGCACAATTCAAGGGAAAATAATCATTCCCGTTCCGCACTGTTGCGTTTCGATCCGAGTTTACTATTGGAACGGCTTGAACGATTTGAACGTTTGGAACTTTTTTAATTCGATGGAGGTTAACTGATGGCCAAGATGTTTATCGGCGGCGAGTCCGTCGACTCGGTAACCAAAAACACGACCGAAGTGCGCAATCCCGCCACGGGCGCGACGGTGGATACCGTGCCGCAGGGCAACGACAAGGACGTACAACAGGCGATTCAGGCGGCCGAGGAAGCTTTCAAAGTCTGGTCCGACGTCTCGCCGGAAGACCGCGGCAATGCGCTGATGAACGCAGGCGAATTGATCAAGAAAAACAGCGGCGAAATCGCTCAGCTGCTCACTCAGGAGCAAGGGAAGACGCTGTTCGAAGCCGGTTTGGAAATTCACCATCTGGTTCACGGTTTGGAATTCTACGCCGGACTCTCCTCGAAAGTGCGCGGCTCGCACGTGCCGCTGCCGCAAAAAGGCGCCTACGGCATGGTCGTGCGCCAACCGATCGGAGTTTGCGGCGGCATCGTGCCCTGGAACTTTCCTCTGACGTTGATGGGCACCAAGCTCGGCCCCGCGTTGGCCGCCGGCAACACGATCATCATTAAACCGGCGAGCACGACGCCGCTGGCAACGATCAAAGTCATCGAGCTGATCGCCCAGGCGACCTTCGGTGAAGGCAAAGCACAAAAGACCTTGCCCAAAGGCACGGTCAATATCGTTACCGGACCGGGCGGCAGCGTCGGCGAGGAGCTGCTGCGCAACCCGCGCATCCGCCGCATCGCCTTCACCGGTTCGACACCGGTGGGTCGTCACGTCATGGAAGTTGCCGGGCGCGAGATCAAACGCGTGACGTTGGAATTGGGCGGCAGCGATCCAATGATCGTCATGGAAGATGCCAATGTCGATCTCGCCGTGAAGATGGCCGACGTCGGCCGCTATTTTAATTGCGGCCAGATGTGCCTCGGTGTGAAGCGCCTATTCCTGCAGGAATCGATTGCAGATAACTTCGTCGGCGGCCTGGTCGAAATCCTCAAAAAGAAAACCGTCGGCAACGGCATGAGCAAAGAAACCCGCATGGGACCGATCCACATCGGCTCGCAGCGCCAGGAGGTCGAAGAACAAGTGGAAGACGCCAAAGCGCGCGGCGCCAAAGTGTTATTCGGCGGCGAGCGGCCAAAAGGCGGCGACTTCGACAAGGGCTTTTTCTATCTGCCGACTTTGATGACCAACGTGCCCGACGACGCGCGCATGACCAAGGAGGAAGTTTTCGGCCCAGCCCTGCCGGTCTACACCTTCAAGACACTGGACGAAGCGCTGGAAAAGGCGAATTCTTCGGAATTCGGCCTCGGCTCGTCGATCTGGACGCGTAATCTATTGCACGCCAACAAAGCCATCGACAAACTCCAGGCCGGCAACGTGTGGGTCAACTCGCTCCACTACGGCTACGACGAGTTGCCCTTCGGCGGCGTCAAGTCGAGCGGCGTCGGCCGCGAGCACGGCCCCGAAGCCCTGGACTACTATCTCGAACCTAAAGGCGTCGTGGTCGTCAACGTTTGAGGTTCAAAAGGATGTAGGAGTCAGACCCGTGTGTCTGCCCTCCCGGACGGGCGACCACATAGGGTCACCCCTACCCAATATCCATTGACAACTGACGCTACATTCAACTACTTTGTGGTTATCTCGACATCCTAAGGGAGGAACGACCATGTTTGCACAAATGCGCCATATGGCGATCGTGACCAGCAACGCGAATAACGAAGGCGATTTTTATAGAGATGTGTTCGGCATGCGTCGTTCGAGCTTACAGCGCGCAGGCGGCGCTGTGGTCGTCGGCGACGGTTACGTGGGGTTGAATCTCAACCCGCGCGCACCGGGCCGCCAGGCGGGCTTCGATCACTTCGGGTTCGAAGTGCAGGACGTCGAGGTCGTGTTTTCCCGGCTAAAAGAAAAATATCCCAAAATCCAAGTGCTCCATCGGCCGAGCAACCGCCCCTTTGCCGGCATCAGCATGCACGACCCAATGGGCAACGTTTTCGATCTGTCGCAGGCGAACATGGAAAACCGCCGCGACATCTACACCGATAAAGTTGAGGATCGCAAACGCCGTATCGGCCACTTCGGCCTGCGCTGCGTCGAGCCGGAAGAGTGCGCCGAATTTTATCGCGATGTCTTCGAACTGACCGAGCTGGAAAAACCATCCGGTGATCCCAATCGTTACCTGTCGGACGGTAAAGTCACTCTGGCGGTCATGCCGTGGAAGATTTCTGATTTCTATGGCTCGGGCATCGAGCGGCCGGCGCTCGACCACATCGGCTTCAAGGTCGAGAGCATGTCAGCATTCAAAGCCGATTTGGAAAAGCATTCACATCTTTTTGACGCGACTCGCGAAGATCGGCCGGAGAAAAACCCGGAGCGCGAAGTACGACAAAAACTCCTCGCCTCCTGCTGCTTCGGCCAGTTTCAAATGGCCGATCCCGATGGCGTGCTGATCGACGTGTCGGAAAATTAGTCCGCGATATTTGCTACTCGCGAAAAGGGCGTTCGTCGACAAGGCGAACGCCCTTTTTATTGCTGCGGAGGGAAAGTTGATGACTCAGCGCTCGACCGCCGCTTCGTCCAACGCCCTACGCCCAATCCCAAGGCAATCACGAATATGAAATACGACAGCGCCGGTACCATCGCCTTGACCGGCGGCTCGACACCCGTGACCGAAAGGACCTGCTCGTTGAGAATCGGCCGGCGTCCGGGAAGCTCCGCAATTGTCCTAATGCGATACTCCGCGCCGTCCGTAAAATGAAATTTCATTGAGAATTCGCTCTGCACGGGCAGTTTCTCGAGCGCAAAAACGATCTTACCTTTCTCCAAGTGCGTGATCGCCAGAGTCAGCGCCGCCGTCGTCGTTTCGCCTTCGCTGGATCTGTTCATGCTCCAGCGCACCAGACTGGGTTGGCCGACGGTTGCCGGCGCCGCTGCCAAAACCGCGGTCGGCACGTCCGCTCGCGATTCGTTGGGCGTTGGCGCAAGGCGCCGATCCGGATAACAACGTCATACCAACGAATAGCGACAAAACCGGTTTGCTTTGTGTAAAAATTCGCCCCGCGGCAAAGCCGAGAAACAACAGACCGAGAGAAAATCCGCCGAGGATAAACCACTTCTTCTCGTTCTCGCGGACGGTAAAAACAAAAATCTTGCTCGCGCTTTTGCCGTCGGCGGTGATCGCGTCAACGGCCAGTTGATACTTGCCCCGAATTGGCAGGAGGACGACCCAATTGACTTTGCCCTGGCGCAACGATAGGCGCATTTCACTCAAACGCGTCCCCTCGACGAGCGGAAAATCCGTCGAGAAAATTCTTCCCGGCTTAGGGGCGTCCAGGCGAATGTCCACCACGCCCTGTTTCACCGGCCGGCCGTCGGCGCCGGTAATCAACAACGACATGCTCACCGGATCGGCAAAGGGGCGGAGCAACTCGACCCGTGGCGTTGTCTTAAAGTAAATATTGAGACCTTCAGCTCGAAGGGCTGAGCCCTGGAGCAAAGAAATGGAGACGCAGAAAACTACCAGCCCGCTAAAAACGGGTTCGGAATGCTTCGATAGCCTCATGCTTTGACATGCTCAGAACGGAAAATGGACAAGAATATCAGAACTCCTCCGCTCGTCCTGAGCAGCGTCGTCGAAGGACTCCAAAGTTTTTCAGCAGTCTGCTAATGACAAGGAACTACGGCTAACGCGTGGCGAACATTGTGCAGAGTGTCATGGACCGCGGGATAACTTGCCGCCAACGCGACAAACAAAGTCGCGCCGCAAACCGACAGAAAAATTCCTGATTTGATCAGGAAGGAAGTTTGTTCCGAAACTGCTAATCCCAGCCAAACGGCAATGATTTTTTCCATGTTCATGCCTCCCGCAGCGTTCGAAGCGTATCCTCTTACTAACGGCCCATCGCTGTCAAGAGATTGAGGCGGACGAACTGTTGCCTTTCTGCGCGGGCTTTCATATTGCTTAAGGCAACTTTCAAACCATCGGAGGTCTCTATGCCAGTCGTCCACATCTACATGTACGCGGGAAGAACCAAAGAACAGAAAAGCGAAATGGTCAAACGAATTTCTAAAGACTTCGAAGACGTGTTGAGCATCAAGCCCGAGTCGCTCAATATCCTTTTTCATGACACGGAAAAGGAAAACTGGGGCATTCGCGGTTCGCTGGCGTCGGAGCAGACATCGAAGTAATCCGTTCAGTTTGACACCCGAATGGGAGATTTCATGCAAACGAAAATCGGCTTCGTCGGCTCCAGCGCGCCGGCCAGCCCGCACCACGATAGCTTCAAGGCGCTGATCCCCAAGGACGTCGAGTTCACCATCGTTCAAGAAGCCGGTCCGAAAACTTCGATCTATGACGTCCAGGGCAAGGTCGATGCCCTGATAGAGCAAGTCACGGAGTTAATCGAGCAACACCATTGGGACGGCCTGATCATCAGCGGTGCGCCCAAGGAAGCGCTCAACCCGGGCATGTGGGAACGGGTTTCCGGCGGCCCTGAAGGTTCCCGTGTCGCTTGCGCTTCAGATCCTCGGTGGCCGGGTTAAAGTGCATTCGCCGCAAAACGAATCCTACTGATGACGCCGGTGGACGATCAGCTCAAGAAAATGTATCACGACTATCTCGCCGAATTCGGCATCCAGTCGTATTATCCGCCGCAAACTCTGCGCACCGTCACCGACGCCCAGAAGCTTACCTCCAGTGACGTGGAATCCATGACACGGAGCGCGCTCGCGCAGTATTCGAACGTGGACGCGATCTATTTTCAGGGCGCGCTCCTCGATCCTTTGCCGGTTCTCGCGAAGCTGGAGGCCGAGCTAAATCTTCCCATCATCGCCAGCAATCCAGCCATGCTCTGGTTGATACTTTCCAAGCTCGGACGGCGTTACTCGATCAACGGGTACGGTAAGCTGCTCTCCTCGTGGCCTGCCCTCCCCGCTGGACCCTTCTAGCCAGCAAGGAGTGAATCTTGAGAACCGTCAGGCTTGCCTATCGGGACAACGATCGCACGCCTGTCATCTACTGCATCAAGGCGATGGCCGAACGGCACTACGGTGTCACCGTCGAGGTCGTGCAGATCGAGGACCGAGAGAAATTCGAAGCGGCGCTGTTCAATAATTCCTGCGACGTCATCATCGAGCACATCGAATATCTCCACACCGAGGCCGCCAACGGCCGGAAGGTGACGTTTTTCTGCGCGCCGCAGATCCACCGCGGGCTGCAACTCGTCGTGCCGCAAACTTTCAAGTCGTTAGAAGAACTTCGCGGCAAGACCATGGCGGTGCGCGACCTCGGGCGGCCGTACACGGTCACACTCTGGTTGCGCAAGATGGGCCTTGAGAAAGACGTCAAGACAATCATCGTCAAAGACAAAGAGATCGGCCGCTGGCAGCAGTGGAAAAAGGTTGTCTCAGGCGAATGCGCCGCCTGCTTTATCGCGCCGATTTATTTGCCTCCGGCACTCGCCGCGGGATTGAAAACCTTTGCGGTGCCGGAAGCCGAAATCGTCAGCAACTTCGCGCAAGCCTGCCTTTCTCGACTTCCCTTCGGGATAATCCCGCGCTCATGAAGGATTACGTAAAGGCTGTGGTCCACGCCCTCGCTCTGCTGATTTACAAAAGAGAGGATGCGATGCAAATCATCGCCGAAGAGCCCATGCGCTTGATGAAAGTATCCGATGCCGGCGAGCTGCGCCGCCAGGTGGATTCCATCGCCGAGATGCTGCGTGTGAAACCCTATCCGACCGTCGAGGCCGTAGTGAACACCAACGAGATCGCCAGGCACGAATACGGCGCAGCCGTCGAAAACCCGCTCGCGCTATGGAACCTGCACTGGCTCAAAGAATTGGACGACGAAGGCTTCATCGACGGGCTCATCATCGCTTTATGTCCGCAAAGAATGCGGCTCGTCAGCCAGTCGCTGAGGTCCACCGAGTGAACAATTTTTTCAAGAGTGCTTCGAACTCCCGACTTGCATCTTTTGAAATCACGGTTCTGTCGTTGAGATGTTTCCGCGCTGTTGTGATTAAATAATAATCCCGATGAAGAAACTTCTAATTGTCTTTCACTCCAAAACCGGCGGCACCCATCAAATGGCCCAAGCCGCCGCCAGCGGGTGCCGGCTCTGAACCCGACGTCGAAGTCAACTTCATTCACGCCGGCGAAGCCGGCGCGGACGAGCTGCTCGAAGCCGACGCTTACATCTTCGCGACGCCGGAAAATCTCGCCATGATGTCCGGCATGATGAAAGACTTCTTCGACCGCACCTACTATCCCGTCCTCGACCGCATAAACGGACGTCCCTACGCAACCCTGATCTGCGCCGGCAGCGACGGCGAAAACGCCGCTCGCCAGATCGAACGCATTGCAACCGGCTTGCGTTTGAAAAAAATCGCAGATCCCGTCATCGTCTGCACCTACGCCCAGACGCCGGCAGAGATTCTTGCGCCAAAGCAGATCGGCGATTACGATTTAACGCGCTGCGAAGAGATCGGCGCCACCCTCGCCGCCGGCCTAGTTCTCGGTATTTATTGATTAGTCCCGTGCGCGAAAATGCGCTTCGCGAATCGCTCGCTAGGCGCGACTCGAAAGCGTTCCAGCTTGCTAAACCTCGCGTCGTCATCCCCAGCCGTTCATGCGGAATGGACGAATGGAATCATCCATCCCTGTCCGGTCCTTGAACGGTTGAACCTTGAACATTGAACGCGCTTCCGTTCCAGACGTTTTGAACGATTTGAACGGCTTGAACGTTTTGAACGCACTCCGAGTCTGTTAAGTCCGCGATCCGCCGTTCCAGCGCAGCAGATTTAAAAACTCTCTCCGGGTTTTTGGCCCATAGGTGAGATAGTGCGGCTCAGGGTGCTCGCGATAGGCGTGGCGCTCGCGGGCGACGCCGTCCGCCCGTGTGTGCTTCTTCACTTCGTCGGCACTTATGGCGTAAACCCGGGCTGCGTTCAAGCCAAAAATCTTAGCGCGCAGCGTCGAGGTGATCTCGGGGTAGCCGTACATCGCGCGCAGCTCGGGCGCGATCTGGAAAACGCGAAACGCCTGGATCTGGTCCTGCGGTGAGCCGTACCAGATCGAGTCCGTGCCCCACAACACGTTGTTCTCGCCGCAATACTTGATGAGCTTAGCGAGGGCATGGGCCGCGCTCGTGGGATCGCGCATCAAAAAGCGCCACGTACTGCCGAGCTCGGCGAAAACGTTACTGTTCGGTTTCACGCCGTTCTCGACCAGCGAGCGGATGAGTGTGTCGATACCATCGTTCGCGCCGCGCCCGGTGTAAGCGCGCTCGGAAACGCCGGTGACGAACCCCGAGTGATAGACGAGAAAGCTTACGTCCGGGAAGCGCTTGGCGACAACGCCGATGTCGCTGCATTGGCTGTGCTCGTAGGACTGCCTGCCAAACGGCAGTCCCTTGTGCACGCAGATCACTTTTACGCCGAGCGCGCGCGCCTTCTCGATGAAGCGCGTACCGACGTCGTCTGACAGGAAGAAGCCCTTGCCGTCCACGCCCCACTGGGTGTAGGTCTTCCACGCGCTAACTTTCCAGCGCTCTTGCAGCTCATCCATCGACTCGAGATCACCCGGTTGATTCGGATTGATCCGGCCGTGGAGCAACAGCCGATGGGTACCTTCCATGCGGTCGACGATTCGGCGCACTGCATCCGCCGCCTGGATCGTCAGTGGTTCGGCGTCACGGCGCGAGGGCACGAACGAGAGCACCATCATGTCGGTGTCGCTGTCGAGAAAAACGTCTTTGACGAATTCCTCCGGTCCGAGACAATGGAGATGGCTGCGCGCGCCGGGTTTGGCGGCGAGGCCGCAGCCCGCTTTGGGCGACCACTTGAATGCATCGGCCGGCGCCGTCTTGACCCACGCGCCGGTCGGATCGACGAAGTGCCCCTGCACGTCGAAGATAAATTCACCCTTGCCGCCGACTCGCGCCTGCGCGAGCTGCGGCTCGAGCGCGGCTTCGCTTTCGAGCTCGAAAAATCCGCCGCGCTTCCCCGCTGCGGCGTTGGCCGCATTGAAAGCGAGCAGACGCGCTCGCCGCGCCGCACGCCGAAACCAGAAAATCGCGGCGGCTCACGCCCAAGCGCTTCGCGTACTCGCTCGACGCCTCGTGCGCCAGACGGTTGCCGGCGCGGTTGGCTGGCGACAAAAGGACGGGCTCGAACTCCCCGTTCGAAGTCGTATCCAGTTTGATTGGCAGCCGGAGGCCTTCAGGATCGATTGCGTGTTTCATAGGAGCGAATATAGACCAGAAATTAAGAAGTGGCGAGGCATTTAGCCCATCGCGTACGACTCGCAAAGTAAGTTCAATCAGATCTGCTGCTTTCAAGAGCACGATCACGCCCAATGGTTTCCATGCTCTCTCTCGTATAAATTATTATATTGAAGACTAGAATAAGCTTAACTCGAATCAGGGACTCGATATGAGTAACACGAGAACCGAAGTGACCGCACACACAAGCTCACGGTATCACGAGTTTTCGCCTCCGCCGTCGCTCTCCGACCGTCTCGTCTGCGTATGGACGCAAAACATAGACGGGAGCGCGGGTGAATATCACCATCACCCAGTGCTACCGGACGGTTGCGTGGATATCGTCTGGATCGGCAGAGCCGCGCCCATCGTCGCGGGACCGGCGACGTGCCGCATCGTTGTCCAATTATTTGTGGGAACGAGCCTTATCGGCATCCGGTTTAGGCCCGGTTGTGCCGCGAGCTCGCTTGGTCTGCCGGCAAATGAGATGTTAAACCAAGATGTGCCGTTGGCTGATATCTGGCCCATTCACGCGAAACACTGACGGATAGACCGTTCAATCACCAATCGGAGTCCGCCAAACTCCGCGACATCACAACCGCACTGGCGAATCGTCTGGCGGTCGCACCTGATCCCGATCCCGCGATTCGATTCGCGATCCCATGGCTCGCACGACACCAGGCAGGACGAGTACTCGATCTCGCTCGATTGATCGGTATAAGCGACCGGCAGTTGCAGCGACGTTTTGTCGCAGCGGTCGGCTACGGACCAAAGACCTTCCAACGCATCATGCGGTTTCAACGATTGCTAAATTATTCTTCGGTCACTGACCTGGTACAACAAAATCTCGCGGACCTAGCTTGCGCGGCAGGCTACGCGGACCAGGCCCACATGTGCCGTGAGTTTCGCGAGCTCGCAGATGCGACAACACAAACGTTGTTGACCCGCGTTGGCAGCACCCTCGCGATGTCCGATTTGTTCAATACCGACGACTGCGACGACGACTAGGATAGGCTTATTTAGGAGGACTTATGGAACAACGATTAAGCCTAATCACGCTCGGTGTCGCTGATCTGCAACGCAGCCGTCGCTTTCTACGAGCGCATCGTCGGTTGGAAGGCAGAATCAAGCCCGCCTGGGGTTGTCCTTTTTGATCTGAACGGAGTTGTCCTCGCCCTGTGGCCACACGATGAGCTGGCGAAAGACATCGGCATCACGGCCAACACGGTCCCTGCCTACCGAGGTTACTCCCTCGTTCACAATGTCCGAAGCGAAGAGGAAACCGATGCAATCTTCGCTCGGCTAGAAAACCACGGCGTAACCATCGTCAAAAAACCGCAGAAAGCCTTTTGGGGTGGATACTCCGGCTATTTTTCCGACCCGGACGGCCATACGTGGGAGATTGCCTACAACCCTTTTTGGACGATACAGGAAGATGGGCGCGTGTCGATGAAGAAGGACTGACATAAAGTCATACAAGTATATTTTTTCTCTCACATTGTTCCCAAAAATAAAGGGAACTCCAGCAGTGCTCGGACTTTTAACATCCCAAACCCTTAGGCGCAGCATTTCTCTTTGACCGTGGGGTTTGAATGCTTTGCTGTTCTTCTGGAGTCGTCGTAGACGCCGCCTGATCGCACTGCAATCTCCTGCACGTCATGTCTTGACGTTTAAGCACCTGACATACTCCCAAAAGAACTATCAACACGAATTGACTACGAGCATCCCAGTTTCTTCCTATTCACATCACGCTTTGCCGCAAAAGTCTTTTGCCATTTAGTTTTGCCAGAAATGAACAGAGCAATTCTGTTCGTCCGCCAGGTCTCTCTACACGAAATCGGACGGCGCAATGACGGCAATGTCAATTCGAATGTCGGTTTCGTCATCGCTGTCTCACGGCCCGTAAATAGCAACAGTGTTGCTCAATCACAGCGGGCGACAGTAGCAAAACAATAAATGTGCGGAAAGCAGAAGGAGTTCGAAAGATGTCACTTGATTCATCTTCCCCGCTTCTAAGTCGAAAGGGTCTAATGGGTTTAACCGGTTCGTCAGGCCAAGCCGTGGTCGAGTTCACGCTGACGTTTCTAATCCTGCTGATTGTCGCCTGGATACCGGCAGATTTTGGGCTTGCGTTCTATACGGGGCAGCTCGCTCAGAACGCCGCGCGTGAAGGAGCCAGAATCGCGTCGGCCGATCGCACGCTCGTTAGCGGAACGACCAGCTGCGTCGTGCCTTCTTGTACAGGAAACATATTTAAGGAAACCGCAGGAAGGATTTCGGCGGCGCTCCTTCCAGCCGCGACGATCACGGTGAACCTAGATCCTGATATAGGAACAAATTGCAACCGGATGGTGACAGTCGCGGTATCCGGAACCTACCACTTCTTTTTCTACCAGCTCCTCCATTGGGTGGGCGTCTCAGGAAACTTAAACGATACGCCGATCACGCGTCAAACACGCATGAGGTGGGAGGCGCAAGCGGGATGCTAACGCGTGAGTTCGAAGTGAACGAGCGAAAACAGGGAGGGCCAACCAATGAACGCTGTGAGTGAAAATGGATCGATGCGCAATAATCAAAGAGGTCAGGGAATCGTCGAGATTTCGCTCATTACTCCGCTCTTGCTGATTGCGTTGTATATACCCGTCGATTTCGGTGTTTCGTTTTTTATGGGTAACCTGATTCAGACCGCGGCTCGGGAGGGAGCGCGCATCGGCAGCGGACTTCAAAAGAGCGGCAACGTTCCCAACCTAATCTTTAGCTCGGCTGAAGCCGATACGGTGAAAACAGAAGTCATTAGCCGATTGCCAGCCTACCTGACAAACAAGACCGTCACGGTGACATTTTACACGGGAACGGCCTGTATGGAATTTGTCGAAGTGAAGGCACAGGGTCAATACAAATTTTTCATGTATCAGTTAATACGATTGTTTGGCGGTAGCGCTCCAAACACTCTGACGATCTCTCGGGGAACGCAAATGCACTACAAATATCAGCCCTACATAAATAATAATTATTGCACGACTCCGACCAGTTACGGACCCTATTCCGCTTAGGTCAATGGAGGCTTATATGCAGCCGTTAAAAAATCAACAAGGCTATGCGCTCGTCTTCATGACTCTGATGATTGTTTTGCTCTTGATCATGGTCGGCATGGGATTAGACACAGGACATCTGGCCTATGTGCGATCTCAGGGTCAGCCGGCCGTGGATGCGGCGGCGCTGGCTGCCGCATCGGCAATCCCGAGTGGAAACTGGTCGACAGTTACAGACCGAGCGGCAAAGTTTAACCCCGGCGGAACAAATCCCGGCACCGGAAACAATTATCTCGACAGTCCTAACAATCAAATCGATCAAAAGAACGTGACCCTCGTGAAATATGACAACGGGACCGGCGAATTTACCACGTCAGGAGTCAACATCAACAATGCGAACGGAGCTCGAGTGGCATTAGAAAATACCAACCCCTACGGCGGAAGCGCTGCGAAAGCCATGAAATCCCCGCTGTTCTTGACGCCACTGCTCAATTTGTTTGGGCAAGCCAGCTAGAACGACAGCCGATGTGAGCGTCAGCGCCGTTGCTGTGAACCAGGCGCTTCCCGGACTGCCGATCGTAGTCGTGGAAGGTCTCTGCAAAGGCCCGAATCGTGACTGTAATTTTGGATTTCCAGTCGGGAGGCAATAGCACCGGCGGCTGGGAAACTTATCAAATAGACAACGCCAGCACGCGATGAGGTTCGCGCCCTGTTCGAAAAGCTGCCTTATTGCGCGGGCCAGCCCGCAATCGATGTTGGCTATTGTGGAAATGTCGCAAACGGTGTGAATGAAACGATCGTTAATGGCCACCTCAAGCCGATGTTCAAAGCCGACCCGTAATCGTTGCTACTTGATTCCGGTGATAAAAAATGGCGGCAACTTAACCCAGTGCCAGAACATCACAGATTGGGCGCAGCTTTTGTCCCGACAAAGGCAATAACACCGACGACGCATTCCCGGGCCCAGGTAAGCTCCAGGGAACAGTCACTTGCGGCCAGAATGTTTTCGACTCAAGAGACAGTCTATGTTACGTTCAGCGCCTGGTTCGAGACAAAACGTCTGGGATGTAATTCGAGACAACGTGCTGATTCTTCTATTTTGTGCCAATTACTCTGTTACGTTCTGCGGGAAACTGCGCGCCCAGATGGCAAGCTGCGTGACTGATTTGAAGAACGCTATTTGCTTCCGCGGTTGCTGGCCTTCTCGCAAATTCAAACAAATTGCTTTCTATACGGCGGGGATCGGCTATTGATGGCACCTACCACTAAATCATACTCCCAATCTCTTAGAGTCATCGGGCAGGCATTAGAGGTGCTCCGCATTAAGGCTTTCGCATTAAAAAAAACTGGCGAAAAATACGTTGTGCATAACTGGGAACCAAGCTTTCTAAAGAGTGTCACTGGTGAGGTTTGGGGAAGGGGCGATTCCGATCAAATGGTTTCAACGCCCCAACGGTCCCCGGAACTTCTAGTCTATACCAACTCCGACACTACCCGGTTAGAAACTCAGGGACGGTCAAGACGAGGTTCAAGCGACGATCTGGACGCTCACAAGCTTTCGGCAGGCCTGCGTGTACTCGGTGACTATTTGGATAGAAATAGAGCCGTAGCCTTTGATATAAGGTGGACTATTCAGTCGGTAGTGGTTAAATACGAAACCCGTGACGGTGGTTACGAGGAGACAAGTTTCACGCCACAAAATCTGCATGATCACGGAGTCGATATGCACCTGCGGAGGTCTTGTCGACTTCGAAAGTGATATCCCCCTTCGAGTCCAGAACGGAGGCTGTTCTCTTTGTCCTGGTGATCATACTGCACTGACACTTCAAGAATGGTTACCCGAACCAAGACTTCGCTCACGCCGCGGCAGCCATAAAGAGGAATTTCATTGAAGTACGCTGCGGCTGATTCATCCCTTTAATCCTAAAAGACCAAAGGGGGCGAGAGTCTTTCCTTGTTCGCTTCAGACGACCGCCCCACTTCATCGTCGCCTCCACCGGCCCAGGTTTTTTCAACACGACAATTACCCGATCCAGTGCTACCAAACGGTCGACGTCGTTGAACACGTTCGAAGATCATCAGTGGCTGCAATTTGGAATTTCGCCCGAAATTTTCGTCCGCCGATGACCCCACGAACTACCTGAGATAGAATCCAGATTTAGGCCCGCCCCCGGCACCAACCCTTCAAAAGCCCGGCTCGAATTAGGGACGCGTCTTACCACGCCCGGGATTGACGACGGCAAGCTTTTCCGGTTAGCCTGCGCCCATCCAAACGATCCTTTGAAAAGGAGAATTTATGAAATCGTTGATCGTGGAGCTAGCCATTGCCTCACTTTTACTCTTTGCCGCGTCGTCCTTCGCCCAACAACAGCGCAAATATGAGGTAGATCCGAAAACGAGATGGGCCGTCGGCGCCAAACCGACGCCGGCCGACGAGCTCAAGAAGCAACTTGATGCCGGCACGGTGATGATCATCGACGTCCGACCGCCGGCCAATTTTGAAAAAGAAACCATCCCCGACGCCATCAACGTTCCCTTGGATCAGCTCGAGGGTTATCTGAAAAAGATTTCCAAGGATACCTACATCGTCTTCACGTGAGGCACCGGAGCATCAAGCTCGCAGGCTGCGAAGCTAGCCGAAGACCTCGGATTCACCAGCACAACATTTTGTCCCGTCAGCAAGTGGAAAGAACAAGGTTACCAAGCGGAACCCGGCAAGAAAAAATGATTATCTCTCCCAGATCCCGTCGATTACGACTGATGTTGTGTGCGAATAGCAGAATCAAAAACTTGACAGTGTTGGTTCTCCCCGTTGGTTTTCCGGTGACCGCAAGGAAGGAGATTATTCCATGAAGAAAATCGCTGTCGCGTTCACGTTTTTCTTTCTATGGGTGTCCAACGTTCAAGCTCAGACTCAGTTCTTCGCGGGAAAGACAATAAGAATTATCGTGGGACTCCCCGCGGGCGACGTGTACGATATCTATGCGCGCATCTTGGCCGAGCACATGGGCAAGTATATTCCAGGAAATCCCAACATCATCGTTCAAAACATGCCCGGCGCATCCACCATGACCGCCGCTAACTATGTTTATAACGTCGCCAAGCCGGACGGTTTAACTTTCGCCATTTTCTTGCCGGCGCTTTATTTCGATCAGTTGATCGGCAGAAAGGAGGTTCAGTTCGACTGGGCCAAGTTTACTTGGCTGGGAAGCTTTGAACGTTCGTACAATCTGCTCTATATGCGCGCGGATACTCCTTTCAAAACCATCCATGACGTGACCAAGGCTTCGGACCCGCCCAAGTGCGGCTCCACCGGGACTGGCGGGCTCGCCCATGCCTTCATGCTGCTTTTAAATGAAGCGATCGGCACTAAGTTTAACATCGTCACCGGATACCAAGGCGGACAAGAAATCGATCTGGCGGTGGAAAGAGGAGAGGTACACTGCCGAGCTTTTACCGTCACGAGCTTCTTCGCCCGTGAGCCGTTCCATACTTGGCGCAAAAAGGGGTTCGTTCGAGTCCTGGTTCAGACCGGCAAAAAACGCGATCCGAGAATGGCCGACGTACCGACCGTCTACGAATTGATGGACGAATATAAGACGCCCCAAGCGACCCGGCGTTTGGCGACCCTGGTGTTGGCTGCCGGCGAATTCGGCCGGCCCATCGTTACGACTCCAGGCGTCCCACCAGATCGGGTGAAGATCCTGCGCGAGGCTTTCTCAAAGACCCTCGGCGATGCTGACGTCGTGGCCGACGTCAAGAAGAAAAAGCTAGAGATAGATCCGACGAGCGGCGAGGAGTTGGAGACTCTCGCTAAAGAAGTCACCACCTCAGATCGAGAGACCATCGATAGGATGAAGAATCTCTTGGGGAAGTGACGGTATGACCCCAATAGTTCGGATGGAATGTTTCAGACGCCAAACATTTCGATTTTTTATTTTGCCTTGCCGGACCATTTAAGGAAATGTGAATGAGAAAGAACTATTCGCATCCGACTTTCTTTATCGTCGGCGTTCCCCCGCATGACAAACTTTCACTTCGCCTGAGGGCGAAGGATTCAACCCTCCCAGAGGGAGACATTAAAGACTCACAACCCCTTTATTCCGTTCCCGCGCTATTACGAATTGAACTAGCGGACGATTCCCGCACTTCGGAAATGGGCCGTGGAGGAATAGAGCGGATAGGTGACAAAGACTTACAAGGCTAGTATAGTTCGCGTACGTTAGGCTCTCGGGGTGCATAATGGACGCTACTAAAGAATGGGCCGGGAAAAACATGGACCCCACAGTAAAACCAGTCGCCAGCGTTGTCGTCATCTCCGACTACAAAGTGGGATCATCCCTAGCATGGAATGACTTGAGGGCTACTCTCCGAAGGCTTGCGGCACAGGACTTTGCCGAGCCCGCAGAGTTTATCTTTCTTGAAAATGTGAAACACAAAGATCACATTCCGCCGGATCTAAGCCAAATTCTACCCCGGCTGAAAATCATCCTTTCTCTACAAGAATTGCAGTATGCCCTAAAAAGTGAGGCCGCCAGTGTAGCTCGGGCCGATTTCGTAATTTTGCTCGACGCAGACTGTGCGCCGGCGCCGGACTGGCTTCGTCACATGGTCCAGACGATGCGATTGCCATCTCAACCTGCGGTCGTTAGCGGAAGAACAATGTATGAAGGCCGAAATCTGATCGAGCGTTGCTCCGCTCTTCTCGAACGTGCCTACGTAGACCGCTTTAGATCTGCCCATACTGAAACCATCTCCAATAACAACGCCGCGTTTCGTCGGTCCGTATTGCTCGCGCATCCACTGCCCTTGAACGCAGGACCGTTCGCTTCGCGAATGCATGCCGAAGCGATCATGCGCGACGGCGGCCGGCTCTTTTTCGAGCCTCGGGCGCGCGTCACCCACGCCTACTATGGTTGGCACATGGAGCGGGACATTCGACGCCACAAAGGCTACGCACGGATAGTCACCCGCAAGCTAGACTCCAACGTGCCGTTTGCCGTCCTTGGACGTCTTGGCTATCTTTCCGTTCCGCTGATCTTTGGCGGAAGCTTATTGCAGAGCTGGTGGAAGAGCCTTCTCTTTTACCGCGACTATGGAATTCGATGGTATCAGGTTCCTGCGTTGATCTTTTATGCCATAATGATTCATGGGCTGGAGATCCCGGGAATAATCAGAGGAATTCACAGTCGGCCTATCACGAAATCCCACTACAGGTAGAAAAATGTCACGCCGATTCTTGTTTCGCTCGCGATAAACCGCACTTCAAGAGGGAGCGGCACAGCGGGTGCTCATTTGCATCGGCCGCTCCCATTCAGTACCGTCGACGACAAACTATCAACGGGAGAAAATTGCTCGCTGCATGTTAGGTCGCGTTAGGAAGCTGCCCGCGATGGGAGGCCGTTGATTTGAATCAACAAACTCTCCACTGCAGGGTCACCGTTTGCGAGATAACAGCGACAAAAGCATAGGGAGGCCTTTAATGAATACTCATAGAGTAGCCTTTAAAATAACCGCTTTCGGCGCGCTACTCGTGTTCGCTGGTCTTTCACCCGATCATGGTTTTCCGCAAGTGCCGTTTTACCAGGGAAAGACCATAACGGTCATCGCCGGCACCGCGCCGGGAGGAATCGGCGATGCGCGCGTTAAGTCTATGGTCCCCTTTCTGCGCAAGTACATCCCGGGAAGTCCGGCCATCGTGGTCGAGTACATGGACGGCGGCGGCGGCCGACAGGTCGGCAATCATATGTACCGCAACGCTCGTCCGGACGGGCTCACGATCGGAGCATTCAGCAGCGCGGTAGTTTCACTGAATATTCTGCGCGAGAGCGGAGTGATGTACGACATCGATAAATTTTTCTACCTTGGTTCACCGGAAAGCACCAGCCACCTGGTGTTCTACACCCGAAAGGAAGCGGGCCTGAGCAATCTGGAAAAGCTCCGAGCGGCGTCCGGGGTCAAAGTCGGCGCCCGGCCGGTAGGACACAGCGCCTATATCGCATCTCGTTTTTTTGCCTACTTTCTGGGTTTAAAAGATACGAAGTTTATCCCGGGCTACGCGGCTCCCGAACTGGACGTTGCCCTGCTGCGCGGGGAAGTCGATGCCAGAGCGAACACGGCGACATCGGTCTGGCAGCGCAATCCCGATTGGGTGGAAAAAGGTCTGATGGATTTCCACGCCATTTTGGAGGTTCCCAAGGGACTCAAGCATCCCCGCTTCGGCCACCTCCCTGAGATCGAGAGCTTCGCTAAGTCTGAAAAAGAGATCAAGCTCCTCACCATCTCGCGAATTTTCAGACTGACAGGCTCGCCCTATGTTTTGCCTCCGGGAACACCTAAAGATCGGGTGGAGGTCATTCAGGAGGCTATGCGCAAGACTCTGAAAGATTCAGATTTCCATCGTGAATACCGAAAACTCGTCGGCGAAGACGCCGATCCTTTGATGCCGGAGGAATTGACCAAGGCCATTCGCGACACCCCACGTGACGCCGAATTGATAGAAATGTTCAAAACTCTCTCGGGTCCCGCGCCGCTTCCGGCGCGATAGACCAGTACGTGGAACCGCCGGCCCGCGTCCGTGCACGGTAAAGCTTGACTATCTTTGTGCCTTGTCAGAAAAAAATAATTCTCTTTAGTCAACAACGTCCGACATTCTCTCTCCTTTGCCTACGATCCCATTGACTGGAAAACGGATTCGTTTTTATAAGGTTTTGAAGTAGACGATCACGGATAGCGATAGCGCTGACAGGCTAGTTCAAGGTCAAAACTGAGAAACATGGGAGAGTAATAATGGCAACAGTCGGAGAGAAAATTTACGAGTGGGATAGACAACCTCGCATGCCGGTGCCCGCGCCGCCGGCGGGAAGCTGCGATTGCCAGTTTCACATCTACGAAGATCCAGCAAAGTTTCCGCCGCGGTCCGATCCGCCATACCCGCCGATCACAAGCGCAACGTTTAACGAAGCGCAGAGGATGCACAAAACGATCGGCTTCGATCGTGGCGTCATCGTCCATAGCGCGATCTACGGCAGCGATCACCGCCTGCTGCTCCACGCTCTCGAGAGCTTGGATGATCGCGACCGCTACCGCGGCATCGGCATCGTCGATGACCGGGTTTCGGACAAGGAGCTCGAGCGCATGCACGCGGCCGGCGTGCGCGGCGCGCGCTTCAATTTCGTGCGCTTTCTTACCCTCGATCAGCGCGAAGCGGAAGTACGGCGATCGATGGCGCGGCTGCGCGAGCTCGGCTGGCACGCGCGGCTGCACGTGAACGGGCAGGACCTTCTCAACAATTCGGATTTGTTGCGTTCCCTCAAGGACGTGCCGATGGTGATCGACCATTTCGGCCACGTCGGGTTCGAGGGCGGGCTCGACCGGCCGGTAATCCGTTGGGTGCTCGACATGCTGAAGCAGGCGAATTGGTGGATGATGGTGTCCAACGGCAATCGCGATTCGAAAATGGATGAGGGATGGGACGACGCGATTCCCTATGGCAAGGCATTCATTGAGGCAGCGCCCGACCGCATCATCTGGGGCACCGACTGGCCCCATCCGCAGTGGACAAAGCGGATGATGAACGACGCGGAGGAGGTCGAGCTTCTTTACCGCTACGTCGACGGCGATGCGAATCTGCTGCACAAGATCCTGGTCGACAACCCCGCGCGGCTGCATGGATTTAAACAGCAATAACGCACACGCGAGCGCCATTGGTATGCCGCAATGAGCAAAACGATTTGAACATTTGAACGGCTGGAACGATTAGAACGGTCTTTCGGCTGACAGAAAACGATTGCCTGGCGCGCCGCGAAGCGATACTGTCCAATCAAATCGATAACAGGGAGGGATTGACCATGGCCGAGACAAATCCAAACTATTCCACGCCGAGCTCCGTTCGTTCAGTAACATCGTATCCCGCTCGCCGCGGCTTCAAGCAGGGGCCCGTCGATCCTTCGCTCGATCACGTGATCGGAGTCGAGGACGCGATCGACATTCATTGCCACGCGCACGAGGGACAGCAAGACGCTCTCGGCGTCGCCAAGCTCGCCTCGAAGAGCGGCATGAAAGGCATACTCTACAAAACAATCGTCGGACGGAAGGATCCGGCGGGGACGGTCGACGGCGTGCGCAGAGCGCTGGAATCTTGGTGTGCGGAGCAGGGTTTGATACCTGCACACCTCTGGCCCGGCGCTTCGGTCACGCAAGGTTTTCTCTCGAAGATCGAGCCAGCCTGGTGTGACAAGAACTTGAAAGCCGGAGTCGTGGGTCTGTGGATGCCCAACAACACCTCGGCCAACACCCTCTCCATTGTCGGCGGCAAGCCCAGCGCCTGGGACAAGAGCGCCGATCCCAATGCCCATACCGAACCGCTGTCCTGGGCCGACTCGCTCAAATACGGCCACTACCTGCTCGACGACAAGGGCCGATTGTTACCTGAGATCGAAGAGATCTTCCGCCTGGCCCATGATCACAACGCAGCGATCTTTTTCGGCCATCCGACCAAGCCGGAGTTCAAGGCCATGGCGGAGTTCAGCCACAAGATCGGCTTCAAGAAAGGAGTCGTCGATCATCCCTTCAGCCCCTTTGTCAATTTGACCATCGAGGAAATGAAGGAAGCAGCCAGCGCCGGCCTATGGCTCAATTTCACCTTCGATGAGTTATCGCCGCTCTTAGGCATCGACCCGGCCAACATGTACAAGGCCATACGCACGGTGGGGCCCGAGCACTGCACGCTGTCGTCGGACGCGGGCGAGCCGCTGTTTCCCAATTCAGTCGAGTCGCTCAGACTCTTGCGCGGCTACATGGCGGCGTTTGGTTGCACGGAAGACGAGATCTACACGATGTGCACAGTGAACCCGGCGTTCATCGTCGGACTGAGCCTGGAGACCAAGCAGCGGGCGAGCGCGGCGCATTGAGGGATTGCACGGGGAGCGTTCAAATCGTTCCAAACGTTCGAGCCGTTCCAGTCGTTTAGGAATCCACGGCGCGATCGGCCCAATAGTTCAGCGGTTGAGACGAATCGCGCTGACCTTTGTCGGTTTATTGCCCACGGTTGACCGGCCGATATCGACGCTTGCCAGAGCGATTGAAGCGGCTCGGTCCCATCCGATCAGAGCGCGAAGATGCACTCTGCTGCCCCCGGATCGATTTATCTGTCCCTATAGCCTTTGATTTGCTCGCGATTCACGATATATCCGGCGTGATATGGAATATGGCATCTTCGACCATCTGGATCGGAACGATCTTCCACTCAATGAGTTTTACGAGGCACGGCTCAAGCTGATCGAAGCTTACGAGCGAGCGGGCTTTTACGCCTACCATGTCGCGGAGCATCACTCGACGCCGATCGGCATGGCGCCGTCACCGAGCATATTTCTTACCGCCATCGCGCAGCGCACGAAAACGCTGCGTTTCGGACCGATGGTTTATGCTCTCCCGTTGCACCATCCGTTAAGGCTGATCGAAGAGATCTGCATGGTCGATCAATTGAGCGGCGGGCGGCTTGAGATCGGTTTTGGCCGCGGCTCGTCGAACACGGAAATCTCATTTTACGGCCAAGATCCGGCAAAGGCACAAGACATTTACACCGAAGCGCGGGAGCTGATCCTGCGCGGCTTGACGCAAAAGAAGCTCACGTTCGAGGGAAAGTATTTTTCCTTCAAAGACATCCCGATGGAGCTGGAGCCGCTGCAAAAACCCCACCCGCCGATGTGGTACGGCGTGCACTCGGTGGAATCCGCTGAGCGCGCGGCGAAGCAAGGCCTCAACATGGTGAGCCTCGACTCGGCCAAGGACACGCGCAGCTACAACGATCGCTATCGCCAAGTCTGGCGGGAATTGCACGGCGATCAGCCGACGCCGAAGCTCGGATTGAGCCGTTTTGTTGTCATCGCCGAAAAAGCAAACGAAGCTCTTGCCGCAGCCTGCCGCGCCTATCCGGTGTGGCACAAACATTTTTATTATTTGTATTCCTTGAAGGGCGGTAATCCGGCGCACCCGCGCCCGGCCGAGTTCGAAATGATGATGGAACGTGGCCAGGCGGTGGCCGGCAATCCGGACACAGTCACGAAATTTCTTCAGGCCGAGCTCGACGTATCGGCGGCGAACTATTTGGTCGGACAACTCGGCTTCGGCGATCTGTCGCTCGCCGAGTCGTTGCGCTCGGTGCAATTGTTCAGCACGCACGTCATGCCGAACCTAAAGGGCACCAACTAAAGGAGAATTACATGGAAAAAATCGGCTTTGTCGGGACGGGCGCCATGGGCAGCGCATTGCTCTCGCGTTTGAAATTGGCCGGCGGCAACGCGATCGCCTTCGACATCGCGCCCGTTGCCATGGAGGCCGCGCGCAAAGAAGGCGCCGAGACGGTGTCGTCGGCGAAAACAGTGGCGCAGAATTCGACGATCATCGACGTGGTCGTGCGCACCGACCAGGAAGTGCTCCAATGCATGCTCGGCAACGACGGCGTGTTGGAAGGCGCAGCGCCGGGCTCCCTCGTGCTGCTGCACAGCACGATCCGGCCGGCGACGACAAAGAAAGTTGCCGAACTAGCGGCTGATAAGCGGGTGAACGTAATCGACGCCTGCATGACGGCGATCCCGAGCGCGGTGCGCCAGGGCGGGCTGACCTTTCTTGTTGGCGGACAAAAAGCTTTCTTCGAGCGCGCCAAACCGCATCTGCTCAATATGGCCAAGGACGCGGTTCATATGGGACCGCTTGGCTGCGGCAACGTCACCAAGCTTTTCAAAAACATGGTCACCGCGTCCGAAGCGCTGGTCGTCTACGAGGCCCTGCAAATTGCCAAGGCCGGCGGAGTGAGTTACAAAGCCGCGCTCGATTTGATGCAAAAAACCAAGTCGCAACATATCTTGGATCGCTGGGACATGCGCTACGATCTTTCCGACGATGAACTGAAGTTCAATCCCGGCACCAATCTCTATGACAAAGACCTACCGCTGGCCGCCGAGGTGGGCAAGAGTCTCGGCGCCGACATTCCCGTAGTCGAAGCGCTTGCGAAATTGGGCATCAAATTAAACGGCGGAAAGGTCAGTATTTAATCTATCGTAGGGGCAGACCTATGTGTCTGCCCTTCCGAACGGGCGACTACATAGGGTCGCCCCACAACAAATTGACGGATAAAAACTGCGGTCCACTGCCGCGCTCGGATATTCGAATTCAGGTTGTTTCCACCGGCATGCGAACCAAGACCTACCGTGATCACAGCGTCGAGCTCGATTCCGAAGAGGTCCGCGCCGGCGAATGGTTTGCCCGCGCCACGATCGTGATCGTAGAAAACAAGCAAACCAAAAGGATTCCGATTTTCGGCCGACGGCGCGCGACGTTTGACACCCGGAAACAGGCCGACGCCTACGTGCTTGAACTCGCTAAAATGTGGATCGACGGAAGAACCTGGGGCACCAACGGTCACGGCTGACGGCTCATTCAATCAGGAGGGGAAAATGGAAATTGCTGACGCGCAAAAATTTCTGCGAGAGAACCACCGCGCCTGTATCGCGGTCCGCCAGAAAGATGGCTGGCCGCAGATGACTTTCGTCACGCCCGGAATCGACCCCGAAGGACGGGTGATCATCACCTCGCGCGGCACCACCTACAAGATCAAACACCTGCGCCGCGACCCGCGGGTGTCAATGCTGATCTTCGGCGAGCAGTACAGTGGCTCCAAGTTCGTGCAGATCCATGGCACTACGGAGATCATCGAGCAACCCGCGGCGATGGACACGTTAATTTACTGGTACAAGCAGGTGCGCGGCGAGCACAAGAACTGGGAAGACTACAAAAAGCAGATGGCCGACGAAAAGCGCGTGATCATTCGCGTCAACATCGAGAAAGTCGGCCCCCAGAGCGTTAATCGAATTTAGCACAAAGAACGCAGAGGGCGCAAAAAACCCGTAGGGGCGACCAGGGCGGTCGCCCTGGGATTCGAATCCATCGCACGATAAATTTGCGCGGGTCGCGTTCAGACCGCCGCACGAAGCCGCTCGCGATCATGCGGCAATTCAAGATGACTCATGTCGGGTCCGATCGGCACGATACCCGTCGGGTTGACGTTGCGCTGGCTGTAGTACCCTGATTTGGTTTTTTGCAGATCGAACGTCTCTCTGATCCCCGGCCACTGGTACAGCTCGCGCAAGTAGTTTCGCAAATTTGGATAATCCTGCACGCGGCGCAGGTTGCATTTGAAGTGCCCATGATAAACCGGATCAAAGCGCAGCAAGGTCGGGAAGGCGCGCCAGTCGGCTTCCGTGATGCGCTCGCCGACCAAATAGCGCCGGTCATTGAGCCACTGTTCCATTTGATCCAAGCAAACAAAAACTTTCTTCACCGCTTCGTCGTACGCTTCCTGGCTGCGCGCAAAGCCTGCCCGGTACACGCCGTTGTTGAAATGGCCATAAACGAAATCGTTGATCCGATCGATTTCGCCGCGCAGCTCTTCCGGATAGAAATCGTAAGTCACATTCGTATGCGCGCAAAAACCGGAGTTGAACATACGGATGATCTCAGACGACTCGTTGTTCACGATCGTGCGCCGCTCGCGGTCCCAGAGCGTCGGTACGGTCACTTTGCCCGCATAGTTGGCATCCGCGGCCGCGTAAACTTGATGTAGACGAAAGACGCCGTCTTTTTCCGGTTGAAAGTCGTCGATCGTCTCGGAATATGCCCAACCCGCGGTTTTCGGCCTATCGGCCAGCGACATCGAAACCGCGTTTTCTAGTTTCTTAAGCTTGCGGAAGATGATCGTCCGATGAGCCCAAGGGCAATTGTACGAAACAAAAAGATGGTAACGTCCAGGCTCGGCTTTGAAACCGGCGCTGCCCGAAGGTCCGGCGCTGCCATCATCCGTAACCCAGCTACGGAACTGCGAGTCGGCACGCACAAATGCACCGCGTACATCGGCCGTGATGCGGTCATCGTCCACCCACCTGCCGTTCATCATGTGGCCCATAGAATTCTCCTTTCGCCTGGTAATACGACTTGTATCAAAATCCCTGCAAACGAAAAAGGCAGGCAACGCAACAGAGAAACAGAGGACGCGTGCTTCGAAGAAGATCGGAATGCACGGGGTGTGAGAAACTCCGCACGTGGTGAGCTAATCAAACATGCGTATCCCCGGTGCAGATTCCCGTGTGCCAACGTTGACACCGGAATAGACGTTCTGCGATAAGCTGGAAAAGAATTTGCTGCAAGCGGGAGCTAAAATGGAAACAGTCGGTTTTATCGGTCTTGGCAACATGGGCGGACCCGTCGCCGGCCACATCCAGAAAGCGGGTTTCCCGATGATCGTGTTCGATCTACGCGAGGAAGCCACCCGTCCGTTTGAAGACCTCGGTGCGAAGGTTGCCGACAGCGTCTCAGACTTAGCGCGCCGGAGCGACGTGATCATCACGGCACTACCGATGCCCAACGATGTGGAGCAAGTCGCTTGCGGCGCGGCGGGTATCGTCGAAGGAATCCGACCTGGCGCAATCTACATCGATATCTCAACGAGTCCGCCGTCGCTTATTCGAAAACTAGCACCCCTGTTTCGGCAAAAGGGCGCGCATGTTCTCGATGCGCCGGTGGCTTCGGGCCAACCCGGCGCGGCACGTGGTATTCATGAAGTGATGGTAGGCGGCGAGAAAAATATCTTCGAGCGCGCCCAGGCGGTGCTCGAAGCGTTCGGCGACCAGGTGCTCTATGCCGGGCCGCTCGGTTCCGGGAGCGTCTGCAAGCTCGTCCATCAAATGATCAACAGCACCATATCCCAATCGATCGCCGAAGGACTCACCTTGGGCGTGAAAGCCGGGGTCGATACCGTAGCGCTGTGGGAATGCGTCCGGCGCGGGATGGTGGGACGGATGCATGTGCTGCACGTGCAAGTGCCGCAGACGGTTTTTCGTAATAATTATACGACGGACACTTTCCCCCTCAAATTACTGCGCAAGGACGTCGGCCTGGCGACGGCGCTCGGCCGGGAACTGAACGTGCCCTTGCCACTGGCCAACATCGCCGAACAGAATCTCGTGGCCGCCGTCAACCGCGGTCTGGGCGACAAGTCAGCCTACACCGTCACCTTTCAACTTCAGGAAGAAGCGGCGCAGGTTGAACTACGCGCCAACGGTATCGACCCGCAGCAAGCGGGAAAATATATCTCAACGAATCCGGAAACGGCGTAAACGTTCGGCACCGATGCGAGCCCAAACAGCTTAAGTTGTTTGAACGATTTGAACGGCTTGAACAAATTTCGAGGTGACCTATGGCAAACAACGGTTTCAAGGTTTTAGACAGCGACATGCATATCCTCGAGCCCGCCGATCTCTGGCAGCGCTACATCGATAAAAAATTTAGACACCTCGCTCCCATTGGCACAACCGATCACGTACGCGATCTGCGTTTGGTCGGCCCGGACGGCCGGGCATGGGGGCGTCCTGCCGATCCTCCGGCGGGAGCACTGCCACCGCCGGGTCACATTTTTCATAAGAACCAGAAGCTGTTTAAAACTCACAACGAGCGTGGCTGGTCGCCGCAAGTCCAGCTCGACGCGATGGCAGAAGAAGGGATAGATCTCGCGATTCTCTATCCGAGCCGCGGGCTGAACGTACTCAGCATTCCGGACTTGGATCGCGAATTCGCCGCCGCGCTGGCGCGCGCGTACAACGACTGGCTTTACGAATTTTGCCAGGCTGATCCGAGCAAGCTCGTCGGCGCGGGGATGATCTCGCCCTTCAACCTCGACGACGCCATCGCCGAGACGCGCCGCTGCGTCGAGCAACTGGGTTTTCGCGCGATTTTTCTCCGGGCCAACATCGTCAATGGGCACAACTGGCACGACGACTATTATGAATCCCTATGGTCAACTCTCGAGGGTCTCGGGGTGCCGCTGGGCTTTCACGAAGCGAACAATTCCGCGGCACGTCAGGTTGGCGAGCAGTTCGGTTACGATTTCATGCTGCGCCACACCTATTCGCATCCCGTCGAGCAAATGCTCGCCGTGGGAAGTTTCTGCGGCGGCGGAGTTTTGGATCGTCATCCAAAGCTGCGCGTGGCGTTTCTGGAAGGCAATTGCGGTTGGCTGCCTTTCCTCATGTGGCGTCTCGATGAACACTGGGAATTGTATGGCGACCAGTGGGCGCCGGAGCTAAAGAAGCCGCCGAGCTATTATTTCAAGCGACAGTGCTATGCGTCGGTCGAATGCGACGAGGAGCCGGTGAAATACGCGGTCGATTACCTCGGCAACGAGCGGCTGGTTTTTTCCACCGACTTTCCTCATGTGGACACCAAGTATCCGAGAGCCGTCGAGCGCTTTCTCCAACTGCCGCTCACTGACGAAGACAAGCGAAAAATTCTCTGGGATAACTGCGCGGCCTATTACGGCGTCGTCGGAATGTAATCGGAACGCGAGAATTGTTGATGGCTAGAAACTCCTTGGTGGCGCTTTGGCTTTTTTTCGCAGGAATGCTATTGCCTCGATCTTCATGGCCAGCAGACGCTCCGCAGAAAGTCCGCATCGGCTATCCATCGTCCGCCGTTTCCACCTTGCCCTTCGACATTGCAAAAGAAAAAGGCTTTTACGCAAAAGCGGGGTTGGACGTCGAATACATTCAGATGCGCAGCGCCATCGGCCCGCAAGCGATCCTCAACGGTAATATTAACTTCTTCACTTCGCCGCAAGCCGCGATCAACGCCGCGGTGGCCGGTTTGCCGCTCGTGGTCGTACTGTCGCTCTATCGCGATACGCCGTGGGTCTTGGTCACGACCAAGGACATTTCCAAAGCCCACGATCTCGTCGGCAAAAAGATTGCTATCTCGGACATCCGATCGTCGCCCTATTATTTCGCGCGCGCGGGATTCAAAAAACTCGGATTGGACGAGAAACAAGTGAGTCTTGTCACCACCGGAGGAACTTCGAACAGCTTTGCGACGCTCGCGACGAATCAGGTGTCCGGCGCGGTCTTGAGTCCGCCGTTCGACGAAAAGGCAGTGTCATCGGGCTATAAGAAATTTCTCTTTCTCGGCGACCTCGCCGACATTCCCTACGTCGGACTGTTCACCTCCCAGACTGAGATTCGTGACCACCGCGACCGAATCAGAAACACAATAGCGGCGGTGATGGCGGCCGTCGCCTGGCAGCGCGCCAACCGCGCCGAAGCGGTCAGAATGATTGCGGCGCGATACAAAATCAGCCAAAGCGAGGCGGAACGCTCTTACGAGACCATCGTCAGCATCCTTTCGCCCGACGGTGGTATCGATATAAAGAAAGTGCGCGGCTATTTAAATTTGCTTCGCGAAGAACGGCCGGTGCCGGAAACTCTCGACGCCGAAAAACTGGTGGATTTCTCCATGTTGCCATCGCCGCGTTAGTTTGCTTTGATGTAGGTATGAGAGTTCCTATGAAATTCGCTGCGGCCGGGTTGGCTTGGTGTATCGTCAGCGTCTTGGTCATCGTCCCCATGCGAACATGGGCAGCCGAAGATCAGATCAAAGAAATCTTGCAGGAACAAACCAAGGCTCGTAACGAAGTAAAAACAAAGGAGTTACAACGGCAGGAGCAAATCGAGAATCTCAGGCGCGACCGGGAAAGCGCACAGTCACAACGCCAATTGGATCAAGTCAAGCAGCGGAAAATCGAGCCGGCACAGCCCAACCAGCCTGAAACCAATCAAGCTCAGCGCCAACTGGATCAGCAGCGAAACGATCAGCAGCTCCAGCGCCTGCAAACCGACCAGCAAATCAATCGAATTCAGCGCGAGCCCGACCCACTGCGCCAGCAGCAGCAATTGAACGACTTGCAGCGCCAACAGCAGATTAATTCGCTGCAGGATCAAATTCGCCGCAATCAGAACCACCAGGACTTGGACCGCATGCGCCAGCAGCAGAATTTACGCTAGAAATTACGTCGTCCTTTCAGGATCGATTTTCGCGAACCCTCGCCCTCTGGGAGAGTGAAGGGATGAGGGCGCTCAATAACGCGGTTGACAAACGGCGCCGCGCCACCTTCCTTTCGCTCCGCCCTCATGCAGTCAATTTTTCCTTCAGCCACTGAATGATCGCCGCCTGTGCATTGCCGCCGCCCATATGGCCACCCGGATAAAAACGCGCCGCCTTCGGACTGCCGTGTTCGAGCAAGAGATGCATGTCGGCGATGGGAAAAACGCTATCGTTGACGCCGTTGACGCACAGAAGCGCCGTGCATGGTTTGTCGAGAATTCCTTGATCGAGCAGCGAAAGCTTCGGTGCGTATTCAACCCATTCCTTAGCCGTGGAGCGGCCGAACGCGCACGCCAAAGTTTCGGCCAATTCGAACGGATACTCGCCGCGCTGGGCTTTGGCAATCCAATCCTTTTGAAAGGCGAAATGGGCCGGACCGCCTTGGTTCACCGCGGCGCGCAATCGCGCTGCGTGCGTGTGCGCGACCTTCGTCGCCCAATAGCCGCCCGTGCTGCCGCCATGAACACCGACGCGAACCGAATCGAGGTCCGACCGACTCGCGATGAAATCAAAAACTGCATCCCAGAGTCGCTCAGCATCCTCCGAGCCGGCAAGAGGCGCATCGGCCACGCCGGGCATATCGATCGCAAGCGGGGCGAGTCCGGCCTTTAGATATGGATCGCTGGCGCGCTCTTCTTTGAAGGCATCGATGCCGCCCCAGACGACGACAACCGGGGGCTTGGCAATACCCTTGGGTTTTCGCAGGAGTCCGACGGAAACCTTCCCTTCCCCGGTCCGTCCGTTAAACGGCATCTCGACCCTCTCGAGCGGCGGATCGAAATACCGCGCCGCCTTGTGAAAAAATTCCTGTGACTTTCGGTACGCAACCAGTTTGCCGGGCGAATTCGGTGCCGGATACCGCGCCACGTGGTTATAGTCGTAGGCAATCAAATATTCCCTGCGAGCGGTATCGCTATCGCCCTTGGCTTCAGCCTGCGCGGCCCGCTCCTCGTGCGCCGCCGCCAACGCGCTGAACGCTTTGGCCCATTCTTCCCTATCGACGGAATGCAGCCCATTGATCACCGGCGCGACCTCTTGAAAAATCGTGTAGAGAAACGGGTTTCGGTTTCCCTTCGCCCGCCCAAGCAGCTCTTCCTTCACTTCTTCGATCGGCCGCGCCTCGAAGACGCTCTCGGCGATTGCCATATTGATTCCTCCCCCCGCCGGACTGGCTCGAACAGCACCGAGCCTAAACAAAGCCCAACGGTCAAGTCAACGCTCCGTTGCAATTTAGTAAATAATCGGCGATTTACAAAGTTGCACTCTTTATGAGATCCATTCGATAAATGGCCTTCGAGCAAAACAACCAAGCAACCATGGCGGGGCAAAGTGCGGGCGTCGCCGGCGCAGAAACGGTGCCGCCCTTCGCCAGCTCTTCGGCGCACGCTTTGACTGCACGCCTTTTGCCGCCGCTGCTGGCCGTATCAAGCGTGGTCCTCGTCTGGTGGGCACTCTGGGCGATCTATCCGCGCCTGTTGCCCAGTCCGCTGAGCACGGTTCGGGAAGCGACCCGGTTGGTTTCGGACGGCACGTTCTTTTTCCATATGTATCAAAGCTTGCGGCGGGTATTCGTCGGTGCGGTGATCGCGATGTTCTTCAGCGTCGGCGTCGGCATTTATATGGGTACGGTCGTCATGGGTGAACGTTTCTTTCAGCCCTTGGTCGTGCTCGGGCTAACCATCCCCGGTTTGATGTGGGCGCTGATCGCCGTCATGCTCTTCGGCATCAATGAGTTTTCTCCCTACTTCGCCGTGACGGTCACGATTTTTCCCATGCTGGTCATCAACATCTGGGCGGGAGTAAAATCCCTCGATAAAGAGCTCATGGATATGAGCCACGTCTTTCATTTTACCAAGTGGATGAAGATCTCTCAGGTCATCCTGCCGCAACTAGTGCCGAATATTTTTGCCGCGACGCGCTATGGCTTAGGACTTGCCTGGAAAGTCGTCGTGGTCGTGGAAATGTTCGGCACCAGCAACGGCGTCGGCTATCAAGTGATGAAATCCTATCAAGTCTTCAACATGGAAGGGGTCATCGCCTGGACGCTCACGTTCGTGGTCGCGATGATCGTGATCGAATACGGCATCATCAACTTCGCCGAGCGACGCCTCACGGCTTGGCGCCCGAAAATCGACGTTTGGAGACGTTAGGTGGCCGAGCTTTTGGTTCAGGACGCGGAGAAGTGGTTTCGCCGCGAGGATGGTCAGCCGCTGAAAGTCATTGACCGGCTGTCCTTCGAAGCGCACGAGGGCTGCGTGACGGTTCTGATCGGGCCATCCGGCTGCGGCAAATCGACCCTGCTCAATTCCATCGTCGGACTGGAAAAACTCGACAGCGGCGATCTCCTATTTCTCACCGCAGGCAGGAGTCAACCACGGCCGCTCATTGGCTACGTGTTTCAAAGCCCGCGCCTGCTGCCGTGGAAAACGATCGGCGAAAACATTTGCCTCGTCTTGAAAGCCGCCGGCGTTGCTCACAGCGAGTGGGAGTCGCGTGTCGCTCACTATCTGCGGCTTGTCGGACTCGAAGAATACGTCAACCAATTTCCGCTCTATCTTTCCGGCGGCCAACGCCAACGCGTCGGCTTAGCCCGCGCATTGGCAATCGAGTCCGACATCGTCCTCATGGACGAACCCTTCGCCAGCGTCGATGAGCTTACGGCGCGCAAACTTCGCCAGACGACGCGGCGCCTCTGTGAGCAATTGCACCGCACGGTTCTTTTCGTCACGCACAATCTCGCCGAAGCGGCCTATATGAGCGATTACGTTGTCACGCTGACCAACCGACCGGCGCGTCTCGATGCCTACGTGACCAATCCGCTGCCTTCTCCGCGTCGCTGGTGCCCGGAGATTTATAATTTTGCTGCCGAGCTGGAAACCAAAGTGAGTCTGAAGGAGGATGACGAATTATGATGACGAGACGGGATTATTCGGCCATGCTTTTTTGTTTGTTGGCATCAGGTCTCGGCGCGCCGGCGCTTGCCGGCCAGGCGCTGCCGACAGTGAATATCGCCACCAGCGCCGCCGGCCAGTCGGGTTACATCGCCGCCCTGATTGAAAGCAAAAAGCTCGACACCAAATACGGCATTAAGATCAATAACATGATGATGGACTTCACCGAAGCGGCGAATGCGGTAAAGCTCGGCCGCACCGTGGCGAGCGCCATGCAACCGAGCACCGCGGTCAATCTGGTCAAGAGCGGCACGGATATTCGTTTGATCACGCCGCAAATATGGTCCGGCAACTCCTGGGTAGTGCGTAAGGACGCGCCGTACAAATCTTTCGGCGACCTCAAGGGCAAAAAGATCGGCAACTTCGCACGTGTCACCGGCGCCTATTTTTTTTCCGCCGTAATAGCAAAGGAGCAGAAGCTCGACATCGAGAAAGATTTTCAAAACGTGCCCGCTGAAACCGGCGCCCTGATCGCGCTTTTAGAACGCGGCGAAGTGGAGGCGATCAACATGTTCGAGCCGCACACGACGAGATTGGTGATGTCCGGCAAGTATCGCGTGCTCGCCGATTTCGACATCGAGCTCGAGAATATCTTTGGCGCGCCGCCACTCAAATCGACAGTAGGTATGCTCAGGGAGACCGTAGAAAAACAGCCGGTGCTGGTCAAGGCCATACGCAGCGCTTATATCGATGCGGTCCAAGTGATTAAATTGGGTCAAGACGAGGACTTCTTCAAGGTGAAAGCCAAGGAACTTTTCAATTTGAGCACGCCGGAAGAGATCGCCGCAGGGCTGAAGCAGAACAAAGCCAACTTTGCCGATAAGTGGGGCGAGGGCTTCTTCCAGTCACAAAACAAAATTTTGCAGTCGGGAATTTCATTGGGCCTGCTGCCGAATATCGGCGATCTGAACAATCTCTGGATCAAGTAGCTCCGGTTGGCTTTTAACCGAGATACTTGACGGGACTTATCGGTTCGCCAAGAACTGCTTACGCGCCCATGCCGCTACATCGCCGCGACGGGCCAGCCATACGTCCTTATGACTCGTCGCATAAGCGACGATCTGCTCGAATGTATCGATCAAGGGAATGCGCGAGCTCAGGTAAGCATGGGTGATTACGTTCATCATCGTCGGGTTCGCATCGCCGATTTTGTAACGGTAATCAAACTCGTCTTTGAATTTCTCAAAGAATTCGTGGCGCGTACCCTCTTCCTGAGTTCGATGATCGTTGATCGTGTATTGGTGCGGAAACTCGACTAGAAGCTTATCGCCCGCCCAGATCGGATAGGGCATCTCATCGTCGTGAAAATCGCAGTGGTACTCCAACCCGGTTTCCACCAGGAGCTCGACCGTATTGTCGCTCGGACGCACACCGGGCGATGACCAACCGGTGGGACGTTCGCCCGTGACTCTTACAATCGCATCGATAGTTTTTAGAATATTGTCGCGCTCCTGTTCGCGCGTTAACATATAAAGGCGTTCGCCCATTTCCCAACCGTGCGCGACCAGCTCGTGCCCGCGTTCGTAACAATCTTTCACCAGGTCGGGATAGTAGACGCACGTCAGGCCGTTTAACGGAATACTGACTTTGAGCTTGTATTGGTCGCAGATATCGAGGAGTCGCTTCATGCCGATCTTCGGGCCGAAGTCTCGGAAAGTTTCCGTGGACCAGTCCCATTTGTAAAGCGCGTCTTTGGGCAGCGGCGACTGCAGGGCGGCTCCCTGTGTCGGCTTCGTCCGATCCCATGCTTCCAACGCGATGCCGAGCACAAACGCAACGCGAGCATTATTCGGCCATTTCATCGAATATTGAGCCATCACAATCCTTCTACTTTTGAATGTACAGACGTGGGACGACAGCGCGAGCTAAAACCTATTCCCAATTACCGAGCGCGCGAGCAATCACCTGGCAGAACCTGCGCGCGGCCAACTTACAATGCATCGATCGCATGCTCCCAAGCCTTGCGAAACATAACAACCGATCTTCTAAATTGTCAACTGAAGAGCGCTTCGATCGAGATAAAGGCGATATCAAGTCATCGCGGCTCATGCCGCCGGATGATAATGGCGCGCAACGTGAAGCTAAGAAACACCCAGGGTGATTCTATGGAGGCCGGGGATACCGATTCGCCCATGATAGGACGCAATATATTTGAAATCATCCAGGAACGTTCGTGAGCCTGTGGGCTTTTTGGATTCCTTCCCACGTCACGAAAAGCGTCGGTTCGCTGGGCGCCGGTACCTTTACGCGATTGCTGCGGCGCATATACATCCTTACCCAGTAGTCGTAAAAGTATTCTAAATCTTGTTTGGCTTGCTCCAATCGGCCTTCGGGGCTCTCATACGCCACTGTCACCCATTTGCCGCGCAACGAAATTGCAGAGAGGTTCGCGACCTCGCGATTGTCCAGATAAGCACCCGCACCACGCAAGATTTGCGAGATACTATAAGGGTCGGGCATCTTGTTTGAGTCCTGGCGCTTTACCCGGCCGCGCACGTCGAACCGCTCGATCTCCTCGAGTGAAAAGCGTAAGTCCATCTGGTCTTGGGTGTACGTATGTGTGGTCCGTGGCATCACGCCCTCGAACAATTCGCGCATGAATCGGGAAAACGAAAACTTTATCTGCTCCGCCGTTGCGGCTCTTCCGGTAACAACGTATATGCCGCTTTGCAACTGGAGATCGAAGGCGGAGAATTTGAATTTCTCCAGCGCCTGTCCCAAAGCGCGTAGCTGTTTCGCGAAACCCCGAACATCGGCGGCGGCTGAGCCGTTTACTTTGTCTAGTTGATCACGATCCACGGTAACCATTGATTCCGCGACCTGAGCGGTATTTTGTTTCATAGTGCAACTCCGAGTGTTCTGTTTTCCTCAGTCTCATCGCTTTCGGCCGGCTCGGCAGTCGGACTCGGCTTAGCGCTAGCGCCGACAGCCGCTGGACCCGGGGCTTTCCGCCCTCCCTTCCCGGAGAGTTCGGCTTTTTCAGGCGAGTTAATTTTTATCGCGATATCGCGTCTAGAATTAATTCCTCCGCATGCTACCTAAAGCAACGCCAGTGCCATGCCCAAAATAGACTAGTTACGACCGTAAATCGGTGTAATTGGACACCCTATTGGCCTCGATTTTGACATCACTGACACAGTGTCAAGTCGGGAAAGTCGCGTTCCCGACAGGTGCCATTGGTAAAGGGCAACTTAATAATACCGTCGAGGAGTTTTAAGAACGTTAGAGAATTTCGAGAAATGTGGCTATATCATCGACGACCAAGATCTGGTCATGCCGCCTCGAACTTGCGCGAAGCTGCGGTCGTCGGCACGTCCTTTGTCAAGTTGACCATGCGGGTACTTACGGCAAATTCGTTCCGCCCATGAGGAAGCGATCGCACTCACGCGCGGCGCCGCGCCCTTCGTTGATCGCCCAAACAACCAGACTCTGACCGCGGCGGCAGTCGCCCGCCGCAAAAATTCCCGGCACGTTCGTGGCAAACTGACCGTATTCGGCTCTGGCGTTGGACCGAGGATCGCGATCCACGCGGAGCTGCGTTAGCACTGTATCTTCCGGTCCCAGGAAGCCCATCGCAAGTAAAACCAATTCCGCTGCCAAAACTCTTTCGGAAGCTGGAACTCGCCTTGGGACAAATGCGCCCTGTTCGTTCCGCGTCCACTCGACGTCGTAGATATGCAGTTCTTTGACGTTGCCAGCGTCGTCGCCAACGAACTTTTCACCCGTGGTCAGATAGACGCGGGGGTCCGCGCCAAACCGGGCGGCGGCCTCTTCTTGGCCGTAATCGAGCTTGTAAACTTTCGGCCATTCCGGCCACGGATTGTCGGGCTGGCGCGTATCTGGAGGGCGCGGTAAGATTTCCAATTGGGTCAAGCTTTTACAGCCGTGCCGCATCGCCGTGCCGACACAGTCGGTTCCAGTATCTCCACCACCGACCACGATCACATGCTTGTCTTTGGCCGAGATGAATTTGCCATCCTGGCGTTGTGAGTCGAGCAAGCTCTTCGTGTTGGCTAGAAGAAATTCCATGGCCATATGAATTCCCTTGAGCTCGCGCCCGGGAATCGGTAAATCCCGCGCCTTGGTGGCGCCGGTGCAAATGACCACCGCATCGAAATCATTTTTCAATTTCGCCGCCGGCAGATCTACTCCGATATGAGCGTTGGTTATGAACTCCACGCCCTCCGCGGCCATTAAATCAACACGCCGTTGCACGATCGTCTTGTCGAGCTTCATGTTGGGAATGCCGTACGTGAGCAGGCCACCGATCCGGTCGGCGCGTTCGTAGACAGTAATCATGTGGCCCGCGCGATTGAGCTGGTCCGCGCACGCCAGACCGGCCGGGCCCGAACCGATAACGGCAACTTTTTTCCCGGTGCGCTTTTCGGGCGGGTCGGGATTCACCCACCCTTGCGCGAAACCGTTATCGATAATCGCGCACTCGAGGTTTTTGATCGTGACCGGCAGCTCGTTTAGCCCGAGCACGCAAGAGCCTTCACAAGGCGCCGGACACACGCGGCCAGTGAACTCCGGAAAGTTGTTCGTCTTATGTAAGCGCTTGAGCGCTTCTTGCCAAAGACCGCGATAGACGAGATCGTTCCACTCGGGAATTAAATTATTAACTGGACAACCGGAAGCCATGCCGCTGATCAATTGGCCGGTATGGCAAAACGGAATACCGCAATCCATGCAGCGCGCGCCCTGATGGCGCAACTTTTCTTCCGAGAAATGTTCATGGAACTCGTTCCAGTCCTTTACCCGTTCCAGCGGCGAGCGATCTTCGGGTAGCTCGCGCTCATATTCCATAAAGCCAGTCGGTTTACCCATCGGTTACCCTTCTCTTAGCAATACAATCCACGTACCCGGCGCGCGGCGTGAAACTTCCAAGCTTTCAGTTTCGAATATTTGATTTTGAGCCGAGTTGAGCTAACTCAAAACAAGAATCCTAAACTTGTCGATGACCCGTGCAGCAAGGGCCGGTGTTCAGTTGCCGCTAACCCGCGCTGCGTCGTTCTTGTTCGCTTCGAATGCCGCCATCAACGCCTCGTCGCCAACCAAACCTTTCGCTTCGGCTTCCTCGATGGCTTCGAGCACACGCCGGTAATCTCGCGGCATGACCTTGACGAATTTGGGCGCAGTCTCCTGCCACAACGCCAAGAGTTGCCAGGCGCGAGCGCTACGGGTGTAGACAGCGTGCCGCTTAAGCATCTCTTCAACTTCCTGCAAGTCTCGCTGTTCGAGCGGCTCGAGCGCGACCGTTTCGTAGTTACAACGATTCTTGAGAGTGCCGTCCTCGTCGAGAACGTACGCGATGCCACCCGACATGCCGGCGGCGAAGTTGCGCCCGGTCTTGCCGATGACCACAACGCGTCCACCGGTCATGTACTCGCACGCGTGATCACCGACGCCCTCGATCACTGCCCGCACGCCGCTGTTGCGCACGCAGAAGCGCTCGCCGGCCATGCCGCGGATGTATGCTTCGCCGTTGGTCGCGCCGTAAAATGCGACATTGCCGACGATGATGTTTTCTTCCGGGACGAAAGTTGAGCCTTCAGGCGGATAAAGAACAACTTTGCCGCCCGAAAGTCCCTTGCCGAAATAATCGTTGGCGTCGCCTTCGAGCTCCAGCGTCATGCCCGGCGGAATGAAGGCGCCAAAGCTTTGACCGGCGGACCCCTGGAAATGAAAATGTATCGTGTCCTCGGGCAGACCCTGCGGACCGTAACGCCGCGTCACCTCGCTGCCGAGAATCGTGCCGACGACGCGATTGGTATTGCGAATATCCAGCTTCGCTTTGACCTTTTCTCTGCGCTCCAGCGCAGGCGCCGCCAAATCGAGCAGCACCTGATTATCCAGCGCGTTCTCCAACCCGTGGTTCTGCGGAATTTGGCAGTAACGTCCAACCTCGGGTCCAGCCTTTGGCTGGTAGAGAATCGCGGAATAGTCCAGCCCCTTTGCCTTCAAGTGTTCCACCGCGCGGCGCATCTCGATCCGGTCCGAGCGGCCGACCATTTCGTTGATCGTGCGAAAGCCCAACTCAGCCATATGCTCGCGCATTTCCTGCGCGATGAAGCGCATGAAGTTCACCACCTGAGCGGGATCGCCGGCAAATTTTTCGCGCAGTTCGGGATTTTGCGTGGCCACCCCCACCGGGCAAGTGTCCAGATGGCAAACCCGCATCATGATGCAGCCGAGAGTCACCAACGCCGTCGTCGCAAAACCGAATTCCTCGGCGCCGAGCAATGCGGCGATCACCACGTCGCGACCGGTCTTGAGCTGGCCATCGGTCTCGACGGCGATGCGGCTGCGCAGATTGTTGAGGACCAAGGTTTGATGCGTTTCAGCCAAGCCAAGCTCCCAGGGCAACCCCGCGTGCTTAATGCTTGTTTGCGGGGACGCGCCGGTACCGCCGTCATGGCCGCTGATCAACACCACGTCGGCGTGCCCTTTGGCGACTCCCGCGGCGATGGTGCCGACGCCGATCTCGGACACGAGCTTCACGCTGATGCGCGCATAGTGATTGGCGTTCTTGAGATCGTGAATCAGTTGCGCCAAATCTTCGATGGAATAGATATCGTGGTGCGGCGGCGGCGAGATCAAGCCCACCCCCGGCGTGGAATGACGCACCTTGGCGATCCACGGATAGACTTTTCGTCCGGGCAGCTCGCCGCCCTCGCCCGGCTTGGCGCCCTGCGCCATTTTGATCTGCAGTTCTCTGGCTTGCGTCAAATAGTAGCTCGTTACGCCGAAGCGGCCCGATGCTACTTGCTTGATCGCGCTGTTCTTCGAATCGCCGTTGGGCTCGAGCGTATAGCGCGCCGGATCTTCGCCGCCCTCGCCCGTGTTGCTCTTGCCGCCGATGCGGTTCATCGCGATCGCCAGCGCTTCATGCGCTTCTTTGCTGATCGAGCCGTAAGACATGGCGCCGGTCTTGAACCGCTTGACGATCTCGTCCACCGGCTCCACTTCTTCGATCGGAATCGGCTTCGCCTCATATTTCAAAGTCATCAAGCCCGCGCATCGTCGCCATGCGTTCGGACTGATCGTCGATCAGCTGGGTGTATTCCTTGAACGTTTTATAGTCGTTGTTGCGCGTCGCTTTCTGGAGCAGATGGATCGTCCGCGGATTGAACAGATGCAGCTCGCCGTCTTTGCGATACTGATACTGACCGTAGACCTCCAACGTATGGCCGTTCAGTGGATAGGTCGGAAAAGCGCGCGCATGCTGCTGCTCAGCTTCGCGCGCGACCTCCGCCAAACCGATGCCGCCGATGCGCGACGGCGTCCAGGTAAAATACTTGTCGACCAATTCTTTGCCGAGACCCACCGCCTCAAAAATTTGCGCGCCGCAGTAGGACTTGATGGTCGAGATGCCCATCTTGGCCATAACTTTGACCACGCCCTTATAAACCGCTTTGTCATAGCCTTTGACCGCGTCGTGATAAGAGGTGCCCGGCAGCAAACCTTCGTGAATCATGTCGTTCAAACACTCGTAAACCAGATAGGGATTGATCGCCTGGGCGCCATAACCAAGCAACAGACAGAAATGATGCACTTCGCGCGGCTCGCCGGATTCGAGAACCAAGCCCACCCGCGTGCGCTTGCCGGTGCGGATCAAGTGATGATGCAAGCCGGCGGTTGCGAGCAGCGCCGGAATCGGCGCCAGCGTGCGATCGACGCCCTTGTCGGAAAGAATAAGGATCGTTGTTCCCGCGGCGATCGCCTTGTCGGCCGCTTTGAACAGATTTCCTAACGCGCGCTCCAGGCCCGCCTTGCCTTCGCTCGGCTTGAACAAGATCGGCAAAGTCACCGACTTGATTCCCGGTTGATCGATGCGCCGGAGCTTTTCCATATCCGAATTCTTGAGAATCGGATCCGGCAGCCTCAACTGCCGGCAACTTTCGGGCTTCGGATCGACGAGATTACTCTCACTGCCGATGGTCA
This sequence comes from uncultured delta proteobacterium, assembly GCA_963804165.1. Classification (GTDB taxonomy): domain Bacteria; phylum Desulfobacterota; class Binatia; order UBA9968; family UBA9968; genus DP-20. The sequence continues at coordinate 257,410 of CAWDPO010000046.1, read as the reverse complement.
ACGTCGTCGAGGTGATCAATTCCTCGCGGATCGGATCGATCGGCGGATTGGTAACTTGAGCGAACAGCTCCTTGAAATAATTGTAGAGCAACTGCGGCTTGTCGGACAAAACCGCCAGAGGCGTATCCGTGCCCATGGAACCCACGGGTTGGATGCTGTTCTGCGCCATCGGTCCGATGTTGACGCGCAGATCTTCGAAGTTGTAACCGAACGCTTGGAGACGCTGGAGCGTTGCTGTGATGATTCGCCTTAGGCTCCTCTTCCTTGACGTCGGGCAAATCGGCAAAGCGGATGACGTTCTCTTTCAGCCATTTGCCGTAGGGCTTGGCCGCTGCCATCTCCTGCTTGATTTCTTCGTCGCTGATGATGCGTCCTTCGCTGGTGTCGACGAGAAACATTCTGCCAGGCTGCAGGCGGCGTTTTTCCAAGACTCGCTCCGGCGGCACGTCGAGCACGCCGACTTCGGACGCCATGATGACGAGATCGTCTTTGGTGACGTAGTAGCGCGACGGCCGCAACCCGTTGCGGTCGAGCACGGCGCCGACCACGGTGCCATCGGTAAAGGCGATCGAGGCGGGGCCGTCCCATGGCTCCATCAAACTGCTGTGATATTCGTAGAAAGCCCGCTTCTTGTCATCCATGCTCTCATGATTCTCCCACGGTTCGGGAATCATCATCATGACCGCATGCGGCAAAGAACGCCCGCTTAAAGCCAGGAACTCGAGGCAATTGTCGAACTTGGCCGAGTCGCTGCCGTCTTCCTGAATGATCGGGAATACTTTTTTTAGATCCTCGCCGAAAAGCTCGGAAGCGACCATGCCCTGGCGGGCGTACATCCAGTTTTCATTGCCGCGCAACGTGTTGATCTCGCCGTTATGGATCAAATAGCGATACGGATGCGCGCGTCCCCAACTTGGAAAAGTGTTGGTGCTAAAACGCGAATGGACGACGGCGATCGCGGTTTCGATCAGAGGATCGGAAAGATCGGGATAAAACGTCGCTACCTGGCGCGGCGTCAACATGCCTTTGTAGATAAGCGTGCGGCAGGACATGCTCGGAACGTAGAAAAAATTACCCCCCGCGAGGCCCGCGTAACGGATCGCATTCTCCGCCCGCCGGCGAATCACGTAGAGTTTGCGCTCGAACGCGAGGTCGTCGTTCACGCCTTCGCCGCGGCCGATAAACACTTGCCGAACGAAAGGCTCGAACTCCTTGGCCGTGTCGCCGAGATACATGTTGTCGGTCGACACTTTGCGCCAGCCAAGAAGTTTCTGGCCGGTGTCGACGATAATTTCTTCGATCTTTTTTTCGAAGCGCCGGCGCTGATCTCTTTGGTCGGGCAAGAAAATCATGCCGACGCCGTATTCACCGGGATCGGGAAGCTGAAACCCAAGCCCGCCGCAGGCATCTTTCAGAAATGCATGAGGGATTTGCAGCAAAATGCCGGCGCCGTCGCCGGTGTTTTCTTCACAGCCGCACGCGCCGCGGTGATCGAGATTCTCCAGCACTGTGAGCGCTTGCTCGACGATCTCGTGGGACTTCTCACCTTTGATATTGACGACAAACCCAACACCGCAGGCGTCGTGCTCGAACTGCGGATCGTAGAGGCCCTGTTTCGGCGGTAACCCGGAAAGACTCATGATTTCACCTTTCAATATATTTCAACGTGAATCGCCGTTGGATTGCAACGCCGTCATGCGAGTTTGTCGAACAATCCATGACGAGTCATTTGCCGATTCGTACATCGGAAAAGTCACTTCTTTCTAACAGGCGACGCTTCCGCGAGTCCGGCATCAAGTTCCAGCGCCTGTCCCTCCTTTGTCGTGGATAAGACCACTTTCGTAACCGTTCGGGTCACGCCCTCGACGGAACGAATCTCTCCAAGCAACTTCTCCAACGAGCCGGTGTTCGCTGATTTCACTTTGAGCATGAAGCTTTCATCGCCGGTAACGTGGTGACACTCCAATACATCCGGATAGTCGATCATCTGATGCGCGAACTTATCCATATCGCGTTGATTGCCGATCGAAACACCGATGAACGCGGTGATATCCTTACCGACTTTTTTGCCGTCTATGAGAGCTTGATAACCCCTAATGACGCCGCTCGCTTCTAACTTCTTGACTCGCTCCATCACGGCAGGCGCGGACAAGTCGACCTCATCGGCGATATCGGCGAGTCGCCGTCGACCGTCATTTTGAAGAATATAAAGTATTTTTAAATCTATGTGGTCTAACAAGTTAAAAATATTAGTCGAAATGCTTTAATAGCCTAAGATTCTTATGTCATTCAAACTTGCGGGAGTCAACTGTCTTAGTATAAAAACGCAAAATTTTCTCGATACGATTGCGTGCTCGAGAGCCATCAACGACCGCCACGAGCCAGTGGCGATCGAATGACTCAACTTTTTACAAAAGCGGTGTAGGCTATTGAGGTGAGTTTCGGCGAACGCAATCGCATTACGAACGACGGCAACGCTGACTATCAGTCCGACGCTGCAAATGTGCAGGTTCAGAGCGACGACGGGGACTTATTCCGAAGTACTTAGGTTGGTGAAAGAACTTAATATGATCCGACAAAACTGGCCGTCAAATTACTCGCATGCGACCGAGCACAGCAGAAAAAATGCGCTGACGTCGGAAAACCAGCGTGCTTGACTTACATCAGAGGAACGTCAGGGTTAGCACTGAAATCAGCCGTTAAAGCCTGCGTAACCCAGGGACATTGAACTGCGACAGCCGGATGCAATGCTATGAGATTTGCCAAAGTGTTAGCGGCTCGGCTGTCGGCAGGGTCCGCCCGCACGGCCTCGGTCAACGCCCATAGAGCACCGAAAACATTTCCCTGGCCATTCAGACTAATTCCAAGGTTGCGGAAACCACTCGCGCGGGTCCAGTCGATTTCTATGGCACATCGACAATGCCGCTCTCCTTCGGTGAAGCGATCGAGCGCATTGAGACAATAACCGATATTGTTATGCAGTACATAGATGACTTTTCGTTTTTTCGGTGCAAGTTCCAGCGCAATAGTGAAATGTTTGAGAGCATCTTCGTGCCGCTGCTCGTCGGTGGCAATCTGTCCAAGCGCCAAATAACAATGAGCGGACTGCTCGGTATCTTTGGTGATTTTGATAAAGCCTTCGAGCAAATCACTGGCCGCTTCAATATTGTTGATGCCTCGGTAGAAACCAACGACGAAAAGCATCCAGCGAAAGTAATCCTCGCTGCTTGAACTCTTCTTCATCCGGTCGAGCAAAAGCTTTTCGGTATCTAAAGGATCTTCCGGTGCTGCGAGCAAAGTCGTTTTCTTGTCCGTAGGATTCATATTGGGCAAGCTACTAAAGCAAGGGTAGTACCAGCACAGGTTTATCTCAGAAGTCTCAGAATCGTCGCCTATTTCCCAAGGCTCTAGGTACGCGAATGCTCCAAATCACTAGAGGTGGACTAAATAAGGCAGGCTAGCCCGATTGAAATTTGGTCTAAAATACCTCTCTGACCGACCAGATGAACCTCCAGTTGAACGACCTGACTGTTGAGAAAATTCACGTGTTTGATCTACACGCTAGCCACGGGGAATCTGCATCGGGCGAGCACGCAAGGCTGAACCCACCGACAATCGTACCGCTGATATCAATGACAAGGAAAGTTGGTGGGCCCACCTGGACTCGAACCAGGGACCAACCGGTTATGAGCCGGTGGCTCTAACCAACTGAGCTATGGGCCCGATGAGAATTAAATAAGAGTGAGAAGTTCTTTTTCGCCGGTTCAAGCGGGGCGGTCTCAAGTTTCCATGAAACTTTTCAGCCGTTTGCTCCGGCTGGGATGACGGAGTTTGCGCAAAGCCTTCGCCTCGATTTGGCGAATCCGCTCTCGCGTAACGGTAAATTTCTGTCCTACTTCTTCCAGCGTATGATCGGATTTTTCGCCGATGCCGAAGCGCATGCGCAAGACCTGCTCTTCGCGCGGTGTCAGAGTGGCCAAGACTTTGCGCGTTTGTTCTTGTAAGTTAATATTCACCACTGCGTCAGAGGGGGTAATAATGCGCTTGTCCTCGATGAAGTCACCAAGATGGCTGTCTTCCTCCTCGCCAACGGGCGTCTCTAGCGAAATTGGCTCTTTCGCGATTTTCAACACCTTGCGCACCTTATCCAGCGGAATCTCCATTTTAGTGGCGATCTCCTCCGGGGTCGGCTCCCTGCCGATTTCCTGGACCAGATATCTCGACGTACGGATCAATTTATTAATGGTTTCGATCATGTGGACGGGAATGCGTATCGTGCGCGCCTGGTCCGCAATCGCTCGGGTAATCGCCTGACGGATCCACCAGGTCGCATAGGTGGAAAATTTATAACCGCGCTGATACTCGAACTTGTCCACGGCTTTCATCAAGCCGATATTACCCTCCTGGATGAGATCAAGAAATTGCAAGCCACGATTGGTATATTTCTTGGCGATGCTCACGACCAAACGAAGGTTGGCTTCAATCAGTTCCTTCTTCGCCAAGTTGGCTTTGGTCTCTCCCTCGATGATCGAATAGACCCGACGCTTGATCTCGTCCACTGGAATCTCAAGGTCTTTCTCGATATGCCGTATATCACGCCGGGCGTTACGAATCTCCTCGGCCATGTGCACGATCGCGTCGTGCCCCATGCGCATGGATCCGGTGATCTTTTGCCAATTCTTCTTGCGACCGTCGGCGTCGGCGACCAGCCTCAAGATTTCGGCCGAAGGCTTGCCAACTCTGTGCTCGAATTCTCTGACTCTCCGTTCGAGTGACTGCATTCGCTCCATTGCGCGTTTCAGTCCGTCTGCGATCGCCTCGGTTTGCTTTCGGTTAAGCTGCATGCCGATCAGGGCATTGATAATTTTATCGCTGTACTTTGTCACACTGTCTAAAAGCGAGCGGCGCCGCTGCGCGGATACTCGTTTGCCGTCGAGTTGGCGCTTGATTTTTTCTCGATCGTTGGTCAACCGCCGAATCTTGCCAATCTGATCAAGCAATCTCTTTTCGTGTACCTCCTCATCCTCGAAGTCCTCGCTGTCTTCTTCCCCCTCCTCTTTGATAATCTCGCGCACGCGAATTTCGTGTTGCGCTAGTTTCTCACCGAGATCCAAGATGTATGTCAGAGCCAACGGACTCGACAAGACTTCGCTAATAACCCGGTTCTCGCCCTCTTCGATCTTTTTGGCGATTTCGACTTCGCCCTCGCGGCTAAGTAGCGATACCGTGCCCATCTCGCGCAAATACATGCGCACCGGATCTCCGGTTTTACCGACGACGTCGCCGTCCACGTCGCCATCGATTTCTTTTTCCTCCTCTTCTTCTTCGACAAGCTCCTCGCCCGCGCCACCGAGCGTCATTCGTTGATTGGCATCTACGACCTCGATATCCATTTCGCCGAAGATCGACATGACATCGTCGATCTGGTCCGGAGAAACGACTTCCGCCGGCAGCATGTCGTTCACATCGTCGTAGGTCAGATAGCCCTTCTCTTTGCCCAGGTCGATGAGCTTCTTGACCTCCTTCAGATTCTTCTTTTCCACCGGCGCCCCGGCGGAGACTGAGCCGGATAAAGATTTTGCTACCGGACGGGTCGCTTCGGCTCGAGCTTTCGGCGTTCTAGTTGGCGCTCTTTTCGTACGAGGTCTTGCCATTCTAGTATCCTTTCTCTCTTAGCTTTCTCGTCGTTTTGCTCCTCGGCGGCGCGGATTGCGATGCGCAACTCGCGCTCCATTCCCTTGAGATACTTGCGGCGCAAATGAGCGAGGCAATCTGTGATCATTCGGGCGCATTCAGCATCGGTCGGATCCTCTCCTGCCATCGCTAGGGCCGCGACCTCACCCGCCAAATTCGTGGGCAGTCGTTGGGTGAGTCCCGCCACATCGACATTCCTACCTTCTAGCCATTCGCTCACTACTCCGTCAACCACCCCGCGCCATTTGGGCCCGAACCAATTCGCTGCCTCCTTCTCCGCGGCAATTTTTGCAACCGCGGAGGTTGTTCGCAGCATCAAACTCACCAGCGACCGCTCGGCGACGTCGTCACGATTCCCTTCCGTTCCCGTTGTCGCCATTGCGCTGCGAGAGTCGCGACGTGGCAAACCAGCGACCGGCGCGGGCCGGCGCAACAGTTCTTCGCGGATTCCCAACATATCGACCGCCCGGCGCACCAGCAAGTCGACTTCGAAAGCATTGCTCACTTTGGTCAAAACTCGACTCACTTCGCCAGCAATTTGGCTCTTTCCCTCGAGGGTTTTGCCAAAACGGCGTTCGAGCCAGGAGAAAAAATAATCCGCCAGCGGCACGGCTCCGTCGAGAACCGTTTCCAACCCCGCTTTGCCGTGGCGGCGCACGAAGGTGTCGGGATCGTCTCCTTTTGGCAAAAAGGCCGCGCGACCGAGCAGACCGGCTTGGACAAAGATCTCAAAGCTCCGGGCCGCCGCCTTCTGCCCGGCGTCATCGCCGTCGAATAGCGCGATAATGTTCTTCGTATAACGCGACAGAGCGCGCGCATGATCCACTGTCAACGCCGTGCCGAGGGTTGCGACGGCGTAACCAATATCGTGTTGCGACAAAGCGATGACATCGAGATAACCTTCGACCACCACCACGCGATCTGATTTGCGGATGCCATCCTTTGCTTGATAAAGCCCGTAGAGAGTTGCGCCTTTGTGGAAAAGAGGTGTTTCGCTCGAATTCAGATACTTGGGAAGGCCTTGGTCGAGCACACGGCCACCGAAGGCGACGATTTTTCCTGCCGGATTGGCGATTGGAAAGATAACCCGAGCAAAAAATTTTTCGTAAAATTCTTGCGGCCCGCGCTGACCGATCAAGCCGAGACGGAGTACGTCTTGCAGCGCAATCTTTTCCTGCCGGAGCAGATTAACAAGTCCCGAACCACCCTGAGGCGCATAGCCCAACATAAATTTGCGCGCAGTTGCTTCGTCGACACCCCGGGATTTCAAATACCCTAAAGCCTTGGCGCCGTCCGGATGGTGAAAAAGTATTTTCTGGTAGTTGGCGGCAGCACGCTCGTTAATTCGATAGAGAAGCTCGCGCTCGCCGGACCCGTCAGAAGTCAATTGCCGATCACTTCGCTCGACGATGATCCCGTAACGTTTCGCTACTCGCTCGACCGCTTCGGGAAAAGTCAACTGATCGTACTGCATCAGAAAATGAAAAATGCTTCCGCCGGTTTGGCAGCCGAAACAATGATAGATTCCCTTGTCTTCGCTGACCGTAAACGACGGCGTCTTTTCCGCATGAAAGGGGCATAACCCCATGTAGTTGCGGCCCGCCTTTTTTAAGGTGACGTAGTCGGAAACGACCTCAACGATCGAAGCGCGATTGCGAATCTCTGCGATTTTTTCCTGGCTAATCATTGCAGGAAGTTACAGGCGTTTGGCGCCGGGGGATGAAGTCCGCTCCAACTCCGCGCTATAAAGTACCCTCTGTTTGCCAATACGAATCAGGCTCTCCGCAAAGTGTGACAGCGGCGAGACGAGATATGACCCGTGAAATTTCTCCCGGCCTGCTTTAGGTAACCACGCCGCATCGCTCAGAAAAAAGATGATCAACGCCACGATAGCCACGCCCTTGGCTAAGCCCATAGCGACACCTCCGGCGCGATTCACCGTTTTGAGAAACAACAGACTTTCCGAACGATGCAGCAACCAGCCAGCAACATTAAACAAGAAGTACACCAGAAAGAAAATGATGACGAAGATCGAACCTTTGAGAATTAACGGCGGCGTTTTCCAGAAACCCGCGGCATAGGAGGCCACTGGTTGAAGAAAGGCAACGGCCAACATGAAACCGGCAATTAAACCTACCACAGACAAAATTTCTCGAAAGAGGCCTCGAAAAAATCCCCTCAGGCCAAAGAGGGCCAGCACTAGGACGAGAATCAGATCGACCCCATTCACGAGCAGAAACCACCGCGGATGCGCGGTTCGGTCAATTTCAGAGTCTGCATGCGCGCCGCGTATCAAAGCCTCACGAAATCATTTCGCCCTGGACACGTCCCGAAAAGCAAACAATCGCCAATGCGCGATCTGAATAATGCATCTCTGCGCGGAGACTTCTCAGCCTGCCCGGGAGTCCCACGCGCAGCGCCGGAACGTCAGCCACCCAGAAGCGCTTTTGCCAGCTCGTTGACTTGCTTGCCGTCGCTTCTGCCAGCCACTTTCGGCATAACCAACTTCATGACTTTACCAAGATCTTGAATTCCCTTGGCGCTTGCCTCGGCAATACCAGCTTGAATCAAACCTCTAATTTCATCTTCGGAGAGCGGCTGAGGCAAGTAGCGCTTGAGCACCGCCAGCTCGGCCTCCTCTTTCTCCGCAAGCTCCTCTCGCTTGCCCTTGCGGTATAATTCAATCGCTTCGGTTCGCTGTTTACAAAGTGTGGCAATGGTGCGTTGAATTTCTTCAGGGACAAGTTCTCTCCTGACCCTAATTTCCTCGTTATGAACGGCCGATAAAAGAAGCCTGAGCGTTGAAAGGGTCACGGTGTCGCCACCTTTCATCGCGGTCTTCACGGCCTCTTTTAATTCAGCCTTAAGTTCCACGGCCAGTTGACACGTACTCTCCGCACGGGAATCTTAAAAAGAATGACGTACCCGTCGCAATGCTCTCTTTTTTGCCGCGATCGCCTTCTTTTTCTTCTTAACACTCGGTTTTTCGTAGTGTTCTCGCTTGCGTAGCTCAGCGAGGATACCCGCCTTTTCGCACAGTTTTTTAAAGCGTCGGATAGCGCTTTCAATGGATTCGTTTTCTCGAACTCGGACTCCGGTCATAAACCTGCATCACCCCCGATCGCCGACTGACCATTTACATGTCAGCGGGTGATTCTAGCGCATTTACTTCCCAAGTCAAGCAATTCACTTTAAAAATGAACGGTTTGAAGGCAATTGATGAACGAATGACCACTTCTATCAAAGCGCCAAGAGCAATTAGCTAATCATGCCTTAGCATGAAAATTTGACTACATATAAAAATTCGCAACGGACTTGCCAACAGCCTTCGGCGTTCAGCCACGTCCGAGCCTTCAGCCGCATCTGAATTTTCTAAATCGCTCTGGAAAGTCCGAGATCAAACCCTGCACGCCTAGCGAAATCAACGCTTCCATATCTTTAACCTCGTTCACCGTCCAGACGTAGACGTCCAACCCGTCCTCCCATGCTCGCGATAAAAACTCCCCCGTGACGTTTTGCTTTTGGACTTGGATCGAATTCGCCGCCAGCCGCCTGGCCGCTTCGAAAGGGTTATCGTTGACGTTAGAACCGAAAAGGATTCCGATCGATGCCTCCGGAGCCAACTCTCGCACGCGGGAGAGACAATGATAATTAAATGACGAAATGATCGTTCGATCCAGATAATCATAGTGACTGACGATGAACAAAATCTTGAGCTCAATCCCTGGCTCCGAGTCGGCGTAGGATTTAATTTCGAGACAAAGATCCGCGTTACCAGCCATGCACTCCAAGGCTTCCTCCAAGGTCAAAATGCGCTCGCCTTTGAAAGATTCTTTGCGCCACCGCCCGATATCAAGTCTCTTTAGTTGCGCCAAGGTCTTGCTTCTGACGGCACCTCTAACGCCGGCGGTGCGTGTCAATCGTTCATCATGAAAGACAACCACATGGCCATCTTGAGAAAGCTGGCAATCGAGCTCGATCATATCGACCCCTGCCTCGATGGCTTTTTTGAAAGCCAGAGCGGTGTTTTCTGGATATTGACCTGACGCGCCACGATGCGCGATTCTCTTAAAACCGGCCATATTACTGACAATCAAATTGTGTCATTGAACAACGCCTGATTACCGCGAAGCTTGCGCGACGATCCGCACAAGCTTCATCCGTCGATGCCAAGGTAGACCAAGAACTCCTTGTTTCCCTTTGGCCCGAGCAGCGGCGATTCGATCAGGCCATGCACCTGATAGCCCAAGCCTATCGCCGCGTCTTGGATTTGGCCGATCACGCGCGTACGTTCTTCCGGCAAACGCACCACTCCGCCTTTGCCGACTTTGCCTTTGCCGACTTCGAACTGCGGTTTGATCAGAGCGATGATCTCGTGAACGGGTGCGAGCAGCGCTTTTACGCGGGGTAAGACCAAGGTGAGCGAGATAAAGGACACGTCGATCGTCGCCAACTCCGCAGCATACGGTAAGCGCCCAATGTCGAGATAACGGATATTGGTTTTCTCGAGGAGCAACACGCGTGAATCGTTGCGTAGTTTCCAATCGAACTGACCGTAGCCAACGTCGATCGCAAATACTTTAGCCGCGCCGTGGGTTAACAAACAGTCGGTAAATCCACCCGTGGATGCGCCAACATCGAGCACCGTCTTTCCGCGCAATTTAATCGAGAATTCTTGCAGAGCTTTTTCAAGTTTTAGCCCGCCACGGCTGACGTAGCGAGGCGCGGACTTGAGAGTTACGCGCGCGCCAATATCGATCAGACTACCGGCCTTCGTGACCGGTTGATCATCGACCAGCACTTCGCCGGCCAAAATCTTGCGACGGCCGACTTCGCGGCTATCGACAAGCCCGCGATCGACCAGCAAAAGATCTAAGCGCTGCCTCTTTCCCATCCCTCCCTGCTTCGTTTCTTGCCGCGTCGAACCATCTGCAACACCGCCTGGGCGATCGCATCCTTATCGAAGCCGCACATTTTTCTAAGCTCATCCTGGGTGCCGTGCGGAATAAATCGGTCAGGCACGCCGAGCCGCTTGACTTCAACACCGCTGATGCCCTCGTCAGCTAGGAATTCGATGACCGCGCTGCCGAAACCGCCGGCAATCACGTGATCTTCGACCGTGATCAGCCGCGGCACGCGAGTCAGTAAGTCACGAAACAAGTCCTTGTCCAGAGGTTTGACGAAGCGAGCGTTGACGACCGCGGCGTTGATACCGAGCGGCGCGAGATCCTGCGCGGCCTTCAGCGCTGGGATAACTGTTTGGCCGATCGCCGCGATGACTACATCGCCACCCTCACGCAACAACTCAGCCCTACCGATTTCCAGACTCTTCGTCTCGGCGTCCAGCGTGACACCCCAACCTTCACCGCGTGGATAGCGCAAAGAGATCGGACCGGAATACTCAACAGCGGTCTTGAGCATATGTTGCAATTCGTTCTCGTCCTTCGGCGCCATGATGACGATGCTCGGCATCGAACGCATATAAGCAAAGTCGAAAACTCCATGATGCGTCGGCCCGTCCGCGCCCACCAGCCCACCGCGGTCCAGGGCGAACACCACATGGAGATTTTGCAGGCAAACGTCGTGCAAGATCTCGTCGTAGCCACGTTGCAAAAACGTCGAATAGATCGCCACCACCGGAATGAAACCTTCCGTCGCCAAGCCACCGGCGAAAGTCACCGCGTGCTGCTCGGCGATACCGACATCGTAGGTGCGTTCGGGAATCTCACGCGCGAGTCGATCGATGCCCGTGCCGCTGCCCATAGCTGCGGTGATGCCGACAACTTTGGGATTATGTCTAGCGATGCGGAGGAGCGATTGGCCGAACACCTCCGTGTACGTCGGAATCGGTCCCTTTTCTTTCTTCGCCTTGCCCGTGAGCACGTGAAACGGCGTCACGGCGTGAAACTTGATCGGATCTTGTTCCGCTGGCGCATAGCCTTTGCCCTTTTTCGTCATGATATGCACGAGCGTCGGCCCTTCGATTTTCTTGACGTTTTCCAGCGTCGTGATCATTTCACTCAGGTTGTGGCCGTCGATCGGTCCGACATATTGAAACCCGAGACTCTCGAACAAAAACCCGGGCGTCACCAAACCCAAAAACGAGTCGCGCAGCTTGCGCGCCGCGTGTTTGAGATTTTCGCCGCTGGGCAAATTGCGCAGCAGATTTGACAGGTTCTTCTGCAGGCGAACCCCTAAATCCGTGGTAAATTGTTTACTGAGGAAGGAAGACACGGCGCCGACTCTGGGATCGATGAAATGTTCGTTGTCGTTCAGCACGACAATTAAATCGCGATCGAGATGGCCCGCGGAATTCAGTCCCTCATAAGTCAGACCCGCGCTCAAGCAGCCATCGCTGATCACGGCGACGACTTTACGATTCGATCCTTCGAGAAATTTCGCTTCGACCATTCCCAAAGCCGCCGGGATCGACGTCCCGGCGTGACCCGCGCCGAAAACATCGTATTCACTTTCTTCCCGGCTTAAAAATCCGCTCAGGCCGTTAAGTTGGCGAATCGTCGCCAGACGATCGCGCCGCCCGCAGATCAGTTTATGCGCGTAGGCTTGGTGGCCCGTGTCCCACACGATGCGGTCTTCCGGTGTGCGAAACACATAGTGCAGCGCGAGCGTCAATTCGACCGCGCCGAGCGTCGAGGCAAAGTGGCCTCCCACCTCCGAGACGACCGAGATGACTTCTTCTCGGATCTCAGCGGCAAGCTGGTTCAATTGCTCAATAGAAAACCCGCGAATGTCACTCGGGAATTCAACCTCATCCAACAACCGCGTCACTTTATCCATGGGTCTCCTTTGCCGGAAATTCAATCTCGGTTTGAATGACTCGATTGACTATATGCCCGGCTATAGCGGCGAGCGGCTGCGCGCGCACGCCGAACGGCTCCAGTTCGGCTAATGATAATTGTAATAGTTCTTTCAATCGATTCCGGGCCGAGGTGAGTCCTACGACCGAAGGATACGTCGCCTTTTTTCGTTCTTTGTGACCGGACTCGGTCACCGCCCCCTCCTGGGCGTCCAGGATGTCGTCGGCGATTTGGAATGCCAAGCCGAGATACTCGCCATAGCGTGAGATTTTCGTCAAATCGCCAGGTGCGGCGCCGCCCAGCTGCGCGCCGATCCGAATCGACGCAAGAATCAGTGCGCCGGTTTTCCGCACATGAATCATTTCAACGGTAGGCAAATCTACGTCTTTCTCTTCCGCTTCTAAGTCGAGCGCCTGCCCGCCGACCAGACCCAGCGCGCCGGCGGCCTGCGCCAATTCACGAATCACCTCAACTACGACGTCCGCGGCTAAACCGCGCATCGCCTCCGCGTCGGCCATTAAACGAAAAGCTTCGGTCAACAATCCATCCCCCGCCAATAACGCCATGCCCTCGCCAAAGACTTTATGCGCGGCAGGCTCCCCGCGGCGCAGATCGTCATCGTCCAGCGCGGGAAGGTCGTCATGAATCAGAGAGTAGGCGTGAATCATTTCAACGGCACACGCAAAGGGTAATACGAGATGCTGTGCAGCACCAAACAAATCGCCGACCGCAAGGGTTAGAACCGGTCGAATTCGCTTACCTCCAGGAAAAATTCCGTACCGCATCGCGCGAAATATCGTCTGCGAGGCTCCCGGGTACTTGCTCAGGTAGTGTTCGAGCGCGTGGTCAACGGTGGCGGATTGCCTATGCAGGTAATCAGTCAGATCGAAATTGCACATCGAATCCGCCGTCATCTAAATCGCCGCTTGTGATCGAGTAAATCCCACATCTTGCTTATTTTAGCATCAACAGATCAATTCCTTCAAATTTCCGTAACAATCATTCACGTTAATGTGGCAGGATAGTCCCATGGGAGTCAAAATCGGATTGGGCTTGTCAGCGCCTTGAACGTATCCGACAGACCACAGCGGCTCGATCTTTTCAGTACTTAGCGATCGACGAAACATTGCGTGATTCATGGCTCAATTTCGATATAACCCAGGTCCTTGACTCCTAAATGCGGTTTTTTGGGGAGCGCGACGATGTGATCGCATCTGTAGTCTGTGAGCGTGGAATTAACAGTGTCGCGATCACGCTAAGATCAATCGTCGTTGCTCATCTTATCGCCAGGTTCTTCGAAGTTTTTCAATTGAAACTTGCCTTCTTTGTCTTTCACTAGCAGTTCGATTTTCTTCTCCACTTCGTCAAGTTTCTGGTAACAATATTTGGTTAGACCCACACCCTTCTCGAAAGCGGCTAACGAGTCTTCGAGTGAAAGCTCGCCCGTTTCTAATTGCTCGACGACTTGCTCGATGTCTTCTAGCGCCGATTCGAACGTCTTATTTACCGTTTCTTTGCGCGCCATGTCACTTCTCCGTCGGGTTAATGACCGATTTGAAATTACCGCCGCGTGCCGAGTCAACTGAAATTTTGCTGAGCAGCTGGAGCGGATCGATCCGCGCATTGGCCAGGCGCGCGCCCCAGTGCAGATGCGGTCCAGTGACACGCCCGGAAGATCCTGATAAAGCGATGACGTCGCCGCGCTGAACCAACGCGCCTTCTTCTATTTTGAATTCCGATAGATGAAAATACATGGTGAAAAGCCCTCCGCCGTGGTCGAGAACGACGCTGCCGCCCGCGAAGAAAAAATTACCCACCAACGCCACTCGGCCGTGATTGGCCGCTAACACTTCAGTGGCCATCGGCGCGGACAGATCCGTCCCGCTGTGGGGCGCGCGGGGCGTGCCGTTGATCACTCGGCGCGATCCGAAGGAGGATGCTGACGCCTCCTGCGGGACGGGACGCTCAAACGGGGCTTCCCATAGTCGTTCGGGAGCAGAAAACGCAAACGTCCGCGCGAATGCCGCCTGCTCGCGGCGAATCTCTTCGAGCGTTTCTGAACTCATCTCGTCGAAGGCTGGAGGAACATTAAAGGATTCCGTTCGGAATGCTTTCGCCTTGACCTTGAATGGGATGACGCGATCCACCGACGTGCCGGCCCGATTGGTCGCCCTCAGCACAAGCTTGGACGACCCGGGCTTGGCTTCGACATCGGCGCCGATGATCGCCGTAAAAGAATCCGCGCCGCTGAGATAGAAAAAAATCGGCGTGGTATGCAACCGTCCCTCAACGCCTGCCAGATTCTGGCCACTCACGTGAACCTCCGTCAGTCCGCCCTGAAGCACCTCAACCGTCCTCGGCCATTGCACCGCCACCGCACTACCAGAATGTAGCTGCGCCGCTTGGACGAGCGAGAACACGAGCGCGAGTCCCAGGCACAGTTTCACGTTATTCTTTCCCCTCGACTCGACAGAGCGCTTTTCCCCGAGCAAACGTGACCCGGATGGCGTCGCCGACGTCCAAAGCCGCGGCGGTTTTCACGATCCGCTCTTCAGGCAGTTTGTGCGTGATGGAGTAGCCACGCTCGAGCACCGCGAGTGGGCTCAAGGCGTTTAACCGTCCGGCAATTTCCGCCAGACGATCCTTGCTCTGGCGCAAGCACTGGTGAAACCGACGCAGCAAATCTACGGACAATTCGTCTAATCGCTGCTGATTCTCGCGGAGCTTGCGCCCCGGATCGGCGAGCCGCTTTACCAATGAGCGAAAATGATCCCTCGCCGTTTCCAGCTTGAGATCCATATTTCGCCGGAGCTGGTCTTCCAGCATTTCGACTTGCGCCAACAAATCTCGTTTGCGCGGCAGGATGAATTCAGCGGCGGCGCTGGGCGTCGGCGCGCGATGATCGGCGACGAAGTCGGCGATCGTAAAATCGACCTCGTGGCCGACCGCTGAAACGATCGGGATTTGCGACGCGTAGATCGCGCGCGCGACGATCTCTTCGTTAAAGGCCCACAAATCCTCCAACGAGCCGCCGCCGCGGCCGACGATGATCACGTCGACGCCGGCGAAGCGGTTCAGATCGGCGATGGCTTCGGCGATTTCCTTGGCCGCGCCATCGCCTTGCACTCTCACCGGGCGAATCACGACGCGGCGGTCGGCATAACGGTCGCGAATGATCCGCAGCACGTCGTGCAGAGCAGCGCCGCGATCGGAACTCACGATGCCAATCGTAGCCGGCAAAAATGGCAGCGGCTTTTTTTGCTCTTGGGCAAATAGCCCTTCAGCCGCGAGTTTTTTCTTGAGTTGCTCGAAGGCCAGATAAAGCGCGCCTTGTCCTTGCGGCTCCATATCGTCGACATAAAGCTGCAGGTCGCCGCGCACGGAATAAAGACTGACCTTACCGAAACAAAGGACCGCCATGCCGTTTTCCGGGAGGAAGCGCAGCCCCACACCTTGGCGGCGAAACATAACGGCGCTAATTTGGTTCTTGTCATCTTTGAGCGTGAAATAGTAGTGACCAGACGGCGGCACGCGAAAGTTGGAGATTTCGCCCTGCACCCAGATAGTGTCTAACCGAGACTCCAGAGTTCCTTTGATGAGCTCGTTCAGCTCACTGACGGTCAAAAACTTGCGGGCGGGAACAGCGAACAGAGGTAAATCGTATTCTGGGTTAACGTCTCTGACCATTCTGGAATAGCTGTAGCACAAAAAAATTAGCCCTCCGAGGGGAGGGCTAATTTTTAGTGTCTATGTTGATGAAAAAAGAATCTGCGCAACGGCTATGCCGCCTTTTTCTGCACGATTTGCTTAAACACATCCCAGCTTTTTAGCAGATCCAGTGCTCGTTTTAGCTGCGTATCGTTATCGATAGTCTCGTCGCCTGTGGGCCCAGTAGACGGGATTTGCTTTTCCTTCTCTTTGTCCCTCTCCGGGGGCTCCGTCGGAGAACTAGGCGCGGACGGCTGGGGGTTCAGCAAATGACCCGGTAAATTCTCCTCGCGCAAACCGGGGCGCTTGGGCGCCTCCGCTTTGCCGTCCGGAGGTGATGCGTTGTCGACGTTGATATCTGGCACGATCCCGGTCGCCTGTATCGATCGGCCGTTCGGCGTAAAATAGCGCGCCGTGGTCAAGCGCAGCGCCGAATTGTCGTCCAGCGGTAGGATGGTTTGCACCGATCCCTTGCCGAAAGTCTTCGTCCCCAATACCACCGCCCTTTTATGATCCTGCAAAGCGCCCGCTACGATCTCCGACGCGCTCGCGCTGCCGCCGTTAACCAATACCACCACAGGAAAGTCCGTCCATGTTCCGTCCTTCTGCGCAAAATATTTCTGCTTCTGCGCTTCGATCCGGCCTTCCGTGTAGACGATCATACCCGATTCTAAAAACATGTCGGAGACGCGCACCGCCTGAGTCAAAAGTCCGCCCGGGTTGTTGCGCAGATCGAGCACCAGTCCTTTCAGGCCGCCTTTTTCCGCCGCCATTTTCTCCAACACCCGCTGCATGTCACGGTCGCTGCGCTCCTGGAACTGCGCCAAACGAATATAGCCGTAACCGGGCTCCAGGGAGCGGCTGCGCACGCTTTGCACACGGATAACGTCGCGCACCAGCGTGAAGTCCATCAGGTCGGCGACTCCCTCGCGTTTGATCGTGAGATTGATCTTTGTCCCTTTGAGTCCGCGCATTTTTTTTACCGCGTCGATCAGTGACATGTCCTTCGTAAACTCTTCTTCGATTTTAAAAATTTGATCGCCGGGCTTGATGCCGGCTTTGGCCGCGGGAGTGTCTTCGATCGGCGAGACGACCGTCAGGATGCCGCCTTTCACGGTAATTTCGATGCCCAATCCGCCGAAACGGCCCTGCGTGTCGCTCTGCAGCTCTTTATAAAGTTCCGGCGTCAGATACGCGCTGTGCGGATCGAGGGAACTTAACATGCCATTGATCGCGCCACTGACTAAACTCTTGGTTTCGACGTCTTCGACATAATTCTTTTTGACGATCGAAAGTATATTGCTAAATGCTTCCAGGCTCTCGTAGTCCTGCCGCCCGACGGCAGAAACGTTGGGCACCCAGTGAGCTGAAAGAAAAAACCCCAAAGCTAGCCCGACGAACAAAAGCAGTAAGGGTGTTCCGTGTTTACGAACTATTCGCATGGCAGCTCTCCTAAAAACGCAAAAAGTACGCACGATTTAAGGGCTAAGTGTATCCCAAGATAAATAAAAATGCTATTGCTTCCTAAACCACGGCACGGGGTCCACAGAACGGCCGTCTTTGCGCATTTCAAAATAAAGCTTTGCCCCCGCCAGAGAATCGCTGTCGCCGGCCCGTCCGAGGACCTCTCCGCGCCTAACGTCATCACCGGTTTTCTTAAGAATTTCTGAAAGATGCCCGTAAATTGTATAGTAACGCTCACCATGGTCAACGATCACCATTTTACCGTAGCCGGAAAAACGATCGGCGTAAACGACCGTGCCTTTTTCCACAGCTTTAATCACTTCGCCGAGGGCCGCATCGATGTCGATCCCCTTGCGGACGATCTCAGCGGCAAATTCAGGATGTTGATGTTTGCCGAAGGGTGCGGTTACTTGCCCTTGCGCAGGCCAATCGAGCTTGCCACGTAGCGCATCAAGTCCAACGCCCGGCGAACGAGGCGAGGGCGTCTCGCGTGGTTTAATCATCGCCCGCCTCGAGATCTCTTCCATCATTTTCTCGAGCCGTTGCGCCGCCGCCTCCATCTCCTTCAAAACCCGAAGACGCGTGGTTTTTTCGCGGCGCAGACTCGCCAGCAGCACTTTCTTTTTCTCCGCCTCTCGCCGGACGCCTTCCTTGGCGACGTTGAGCACTTGTTTTTGCTCGTTGAGCTCTTCTTTCTTACGCGCCAGCTCGTCGCGCAAGATTTCCTGATGCGCACTTTCCTCTTGGAGCTTGGTCAGAAGCGTCTGGTCAAACGCCACGGCCGTCGCTAAATACTTTCGCCGCTGGAGAAATTGACTCAACGACACGTCGCCGTTGAGAACCATCAACGGACTGCCGCCTTTTTGCCAACGGTAAAGCGCCGCAGCGCGTTTGGCGAGAATGGGCTGGCGCGCGGCGATGGATCGAGTCAACGATTGCGCTTCGGCTTCCTTAAGCGCCAATTCGCTCGCCACACTCGACAATCGAGTATTGGCGAGTTTGAGCTCTTTAGTGCGCTTGTCGAGCTCGCTTTGAATTTTGTCTAAAGATTCCAGCACCGAGCCTTCCTTAATTTGCAGTTGGGAAAGCCCCTTCCTTTCGCTTTCAATTTTTTTCCTGATGCCTTCAAGGTCGCGGCTCGGCGTGGCTGGACACGCAAACGACGGTGCCATGAGCAACGTCGCAAGGAAAGAAATCAGTATTTTACGGGTGAAGCGTACCACGTCTTAACGAACCTCCGCAGCGAAAACAGACTTCCCGCCGCACCCAGAAGAAAGCCGATCGCAACCAGCAAAGCCACGCGCTGTAGATCCAAAAATTGCAGCTGGCCGAGGGGCTGCAAAAAACCTCCCATCGACGGCGTTTGTTCGCGCAACAGTACATAGGCTGCCCAGAGCGCCGCCAGGGAGATGATTGCGCCGGCCAATCCCTGAATCATACCTTCGAGCACAAACGGCGCCTGGATCAATGTTTCCGACGCGCCGACGAGCTGCATGATCTCGACTTCGTCTTTACGGGCGAAGATCGCCAACTTGACAGTGCTGCCGACAATGAAAAACGTCGCCATAAATAATATCCCGCCGACTATCCATTTGCCCCACTCCACGGCGAGCACCGCCAATCCCAACCGCTCGACCCACTCCTGCGGATACTCAACGCTGGCGATCTCCTTCTCGGTTTTTAGACGCTCGGCGAGCTGCTCGACCACAGGACTGTCTCGATTGCTCGGCTTCAGCGTGATTTCAAGTGAAGCCGGCAATACGTCGCGCGGCAAACCGGCCAGCAAGCCGGACTGAGTTCCCAATGCGGTTTGGAAATCGCGCCAAGCTTGCTCTTGATTGATGTGCCTGACCCGCGCGACTTCGGGCAACGCCTCGATGCGCTCGAGCAGCGCTTGGACATCGCCCGCGCCAATCTTGTTGTTCAAATAGGCCGTAATTTGAATTTCGTCGCCCCAAATCTTGAGAAGACGTTCCAAATTGACCTGCAAAAGCATAAACGCGCCAAACACGAAAAGCGTCATTGCCATGGTGCCCGACGTCAGCACATGAGTCCAAAACAAATGGCGCAGGCTACTGCGAACTTGCCGCAGTACGACGCCGATCAGCGACAGTTTCACCAACTGTACTCCCGTTTAGTGGCAACGAACTGATCATCCGTGAGAACTCCGCGCTGCAAATAGAGCGCTCGTGTGCCGTAGCGCTTCACCATGGCGCGATCATGGGTGGCGACGACGATCGTCGCGCCTCTATCGCGAATCTTCAAGAACAATCGCATGATTTCTTCCGCCATTTCGTCGTCGATATTTCCCGTCGGCTCATCGGCCAAGACTAACATCGGCTCGTTGATCAATGCCCGGGCGATGGCGACGCGCTGCTGTTCGCCACCGGAAAGCGTGAAAGGCTTGGCCTCATAGCGTTCCTTCAGACCGAGCTCGCGCAAGAGCTGATACGCTTTAGTGCGGCTCTCGCGCTTCGACTTACCTATTACCTGGGCGGCAAGAGCCACGTTGTCGAGCACGGTTAAACCGGGCAATAGCCTGAACTCTTGAAATACCAAGCCGATTTTTCTTCTCAATTGAGCAACCCTGCGGCTACCCAAGCGAGTCACATTGCGGCCGTCGATCAAAATCTGCCCTTCCGTCGGCTCCTCCTGGCGAAACAGCAGTTTCAGTAGGGTTGATTTGCCCGCGCCGCTGGCGCCGCAAACGAAAACGAACTCGCCCTTGGCGATTTCTAGGTTAATGTCAGTGAGCGCCCGGTAATTCGGCGGATAGGATTTCGAGACGTGAAAAAGCTGAATCATCGAAACTGCAAATTCTGCAGTGAGAATCACTATTTAAAGATTAGTTACCTTGACATGCAGAGGGGCGGTTGTTAGAGTTAGTGAAATCTCGATTTTCCTCGGCTATCTATAAAAGATGGCGCGCTAACATACAAGCACTCGGGAGGCGACGGGACCGATGCTGGAGCAAATCAAAAAATTTCACATCGTTCTGATCAAACCGTCGAAGTACGACGACGACGGCTACGTAATCCGTTTTTGGAAAGGCGTGTTGCCGAGCAATACTCTCAATGTCTTGCACGGCCTGACTGAAGACATCAAGACTCGCGGCGTCTTTGGCGATCTGCCCATCGAAGTCACTACCTTCGATGAGACCGCGGAAAAAGTGCCTATGTCGCGAATAATCCGTTGGAGCAAGGCTCCGGGCACGAAGCTGCTCATCTGTCTCGTCGGCGTGCAAACCAACCAATTTCCCCGTGCGTTGGACATGGCGCGCATCTTCAAAGCCCAGGGCATCGCGGTCATCATGGGCGGATTTCACACCAGCGGCACGATCAACATGCTGAGCGACCAGGAGCCGGACATTCAGGAACTCTATCGTGAAGGCATCTGTATGGTGTCGGGCGAAGTCGAGGGAAAATGGGAAGGCATTCTTGGCGACTTTCTCAACGGACAATTAAGACCGCTCTATAGTTTCGCCCAGGATCTGCAAAATCTCGTCGACATCGAGGAAGCGCCGCTGCCGCAAACCAGCGCGAAAACGATGAAGCACTTCGCGTATCCGAGCTTTGCCACCGCCGATACTTCGCGCGGCTGCCCGTTTGCCTGCACCTTCTGCACGATTATTAATGTGCAAGGGCGCAAAATGCGCGAGCGCAGCCCGCAGAGCATCGCCGCCATGATGCGTAAGAACTATATCGAGAACGGATTGTCTTTCTATTTCTTTACCGACGACAATTTCGCCCGTAAAAAACTCTGGCGCGAGACCTTTGAAGAAATTATCAAGCTGCGCGAAGAAGGCCTCGATGTTTCTTTCATGATGCAGGTCGATTTGGCGAAAAAACCCAAGGACTTCGTCCCGCTGGCGGCCAAGGCAGGCTGCACTCAAGTATTCATCGGCATGGAGAGCGTCAACCCGCAAAATCTCGAGGCCGAAGGCAAGAAGCAAAACAAGGTCGAAGAATACCGCAGCATCATCAAAGAGTGGCACGACGCCGGCGTGCTGGTGCACACGGGGTATATCATCGGTCTGCCTTGGGACTCCAAAGAACAGGTCACCGAAGACATGCGTTTCCTGATAAACGAAGTCGGTCCGGATCAAGCCTCGTTTTTCATGTTGACGCCCCTTCCCGGTTCCCACGATCATCGCGAGATGAAAAAGCGCGGCGACTGGATGGATCCCGATTTCAACAAGCGCGATTCGTTTCACGCGACCATCAAGCACCCGCTCATGAGCGCGGAAGAGTGGACCGAGGCATACGAGAATGCGTGGAAGACATTTTACAGCAAAGACAATATGATCCGGAACTTGGCGCGCTGGACGGACAGACCGAAAAATTATTGGAATCTGATGTCGATCTTTTTTTGGTATAAGAACGCCGCGCTCATCGAAAAACAACACCCGATGGTCGCCGGTTTTTTCCGCCTCAAGGATCGCAAGATCCGCCGCCCTGGCTTTGCCGTCGACTCCAGTCCCGCGCACCTGTGGAAACGCACCAAGGAAATCACCGCGTTGCTGATCACGTGGGCAAAATTTCTCAAGGAAATGGAAGAGGTTTGGCTGCAGACACGGAAGAAAAGCGAGACTGAAGAGCGCTGGGTGGAGCAGATACAAAAGATTCAAACCGATGTCTGGCAGGCTTTGCGAATCGGCGAGATCCAAAACCTCTTCAATAATGCGAAGGAGACTTTGCCGGAGCGCGCGCGGGTTTTGCTCGAGCCCTTGGAAGATCTCTCGTCACGCGTTGTGTATAACCGCAACGATCTCAATCGTTTCTTAAAGCAGTGGGGGAAATTACTCGATAATATTCAGGATCTGCGGCCGCGCGAAAATGGCGCCGCGCGGGTCCTGCTGGATGAGATCTATAATATTCAGGCCGGGATCCGTTTGGGCGATCGCATTCAAGAATGGCAGGAAGCCTATGCGCGGCTGCGCGAAATCCTGCCTTCGAAGGGACAGCTGAGTCTGATCAAGTTCGACGCCATTAACAACCGCGTAGTTTATTCACGCCAGGAGTTGCAACGCATATGGACGCAGAACTTGCTCAACCTGCGTCAATTGAAGCTTTGGCAAATCCGTCCGTGGAGGTTTACCAAGGCGATGTTCAAAGACTTTTCGTTGACGACGTCATTCGCCTACAGTTTTCGCGAGTTTTCGAAACAGTCGGGATCCGAACTCGGTCCGGGTTAATGAATTAGCGTCGCCCGCTTAGTCAATGCGACGAGCTGTTCGCGCACCGCGGCGCCGTCGGGGGCGTTGGGGGCCAGCCTGAGGTAGTTTTCAAAGTCTTCCCGCGCTTGGACAAAGCACTCCATCTGCAAATAAATCGCGCCACGATCGCGAAACTCCTCGTTCGCTGCCGCATCGAGGACGATCAAGCGGTCGCTGACAGATAACGCTTTACCGAAATCACCGCCCCTCAAGTAAATCGCTTTAAGATTGCCGAGCATGCGTTTGAGGATTTGTTTTTTGCTCGCCGGCTCGAGAAATTCCGGCTTGAGCGCTACATTGGTGCCATACAAATCCCTGAGGGTGGCTGTCAAATCTTCCGCTGTCTTAATGGCACCCGCATGAAATGGATCGATGACGATTTCCCCATCGGCGCTTTCATGCTTGACGAGGAAATGGCCGGGAAAGTTCACGCCTTGAAGCGCGAGACCGACACGTCGCGCGACCTCGATGTAGAGAACCGAAAGCGTAATCGGAATTCCCATTTTGCGCTCTAGGACTTCGTTCAAGAAACTGTTCTTCGGATCGTAATAGGCCTCGCCATTGCCGCGAAAACCATGGCGACTAAACATCACGTAATTGAGCGCCGCGATACTTCGGTATACGTCGATTTCATCGCCGCAACGATTGATCACGTCGCCTGCGAGCCGGTCGATACGCGCAAGATAACTGGTGATGTCGAGATGAGGATAGTCGCTTAAGGCGATCGTCAAGGCCGCGCGACCGAGGTCGATTTTAGCTTCCGATCGGTCGACGGCCTGACGAAATTCGCGGTAGGGATCGTGAGACAAATGTTCCGTCGTGACTTAGCGTGGCTCGGCGATGACGTCGACGAGGTACGGCAGCTGCTTTTCCTTTACGTATTTTACGCCCCGTTCAATGGCGGGTCGGAGATCCGCGGGGTTGCGCACGGGTCCTTCGCCGCTGACACCGAATGATTTTGCCATCGTCGCAAAATCGATTGCGGGATCATCGACATGGGTGCCGATGCCGGCATTTTCCACCGGTCGATTGCGAAACTTGGCGACTTCGATGCCGTGTTCTTCGGAGTTGTAGTAAGACTGGTTGTTGTGCATCACCATAAGCAGCGGGATGCGGTGCTTCGCCGCGGTCCACAGCGCGCTCGAGGTCATCAACATGTCGCCGTCGGACTGAATCGCCACGGGGAGCTTGCCGCCGCCCTTGAGCGCCAAAGCCGCGCCGATCGACGCACCGGGACCGTAGCCGAGGCCGGCGCCGCCGCTGCCGCCGAGAGTCTGATTCGGCTTGGTATAATCCCATAACCGGCGCGTCCAGCCATTGGAAGTCCCGTTGACCAATACCCAGTCTTCGCGCTTGACGGCTTCGCCGACTTCCAGACCCAACCAGGCGGTGGAAATTTCTTTCTGCGAGCCTTTGGCTTCAGCGTCCGCGCGCCATTTCGCGCGCCGGTTTTTGTGCTTTTCGGCCAATTCTTTTTGACGTGTTTCGATGGCGGCTTTTTTCTTGCTGTCGTTACCCACCAACTCCCGACACAGCCGGGTCAGTTCCGGCACCGCCACCGCCGTGTCCGCGCTCATCGGCACATCCACCGCTTGTAACGCCTGATAGTCATTAGCCCACGAGTGGACCAGCATGTCGTTCATCGAAATGGTGGCAATTTTTACCGAGGGCGCGGTGATGTATTCACAGTTGCGCGTCTGTTTGCTCACGGTGGTCAAGGAGCCGAAAAGATCCGCCACATCTAAAGCTAAAATGAAGTCGGTTTTCTGCAGGAGTTCGCGCGCACCATCCGTTGCATCCAATGGATGAACGGACGGAAAATTAAAGCGCCCGCCCTTGTCGACCACGGGCACGGCCAGCAATTCCGCCAACTGGATCAGTGCAGGCACGGATTTGGGATTGCGCCCGAGCGAATCGGCGATGATGATCGGCGCCTGGGCGTTGACCAGCAACTCCGCCGCTTTCCGTAGCGCGTCCGGGTTTGCCTGCATGGAAGCCGGAGCGGCGTAGCGGCTGACATCGGGAACATCGAACGCGCTCGTGAGCGCATCTTCTTGGATGTCGGCATCGTAGTTGATGTAAACCGGCGCCGTCGGATCCGTCGTCGCAATCCGATAGCCGCGGATAAAGGAATCCGGCACATCCGCCAACGAATACGGCTGGTCGTCCCACTTGGTGTAATCACGCACCTGATTGCCTTGGACAAGCGCCGTGTGGATCCAGTCGATGCGCGGGCGGCGCCGTTTTGAATTCATCGGTCCGGTGCCGCCGAGGACCATCATTGGCACGCGGTCGATGTAGGCGTTAAAGATTGCCATGCTGGCGTGCTGCAAACCGACCATGTTGTGCACGATGGCGATCATCGGCTTGTTCTTGGCCTTGGCATAGCCGTGCGCGACGGCCACCGAAATTTCTTCATGATGGCAGAAGATCACTTCAGGTTTATAGTTGCCGCCGTAGTTGACTATAGAGTCGTGAATGCCACGAAAGGTTGCGCCCGGGTTGAATGCGGCGTACTCGATATCGAACGCCTTCATCAAATCGACGACGACGTCGGAACCGTATTGCGGTTGTTTCTTCTCCACTCTGGACACTGGTTTAACCCTCCCTCAAATTCGTGTTCTGCACTGCATACCAAGAATATAGCCCTATGGCTATAGGTGTCGTTTAGAATTCTGGCTTAGCAGAACTCAACTGTAATAGCCCCTTTTTATAGAAGAGCTCCAGCGTCTCCTGCAGGTCGCCCTGGCGTGCGCCGCTGGCCGAAGCCTGCCCCACTTCCAAAGCCGCGATCGCTTCCAATACCTTCTGCACCGCAGGCGCCATGAAAGAGTTCATGCCGTGGTGATTAAATGTTCGTTTTAGCTCATCCATCTCCTCGGCGCGCCGGCCGGCGTGAACCTGCAAGCCAACGATGGAGCCGGACACTTTATCGAGCAGTCCGGGAAAGCTTTCCTCATATTGGGCGCGAATCTCATCGAGCAGACCAAACCGGCGCGCGCCCATAAAGAGCTCGCAAAATAGCCCTTGCAGCCCCTTGGTGAGACCCGCGTAGACGACTTTAAACGCCGATGCTTGGTTGGTGTTGGGTCCCAGCACTTTGGTCGGAATATCGAAAGCCTCCAATACCTGCAGCCGGCTCGCTTCGGCGCCGGATACGTAGACGATTGTCCCCTTGCCCATCCTAGCGGCCGCGCCGATAATGCACCCATCTACAAAATTCACGCCCGCGGGCTTTAAGATTTTGGCGATTTCATCTGCGGTCATCGGCGAGATCGCATTGGCGTCGAGATAAAGGAGATCCTTGCGCCCGGAGCTATTCACCGCGTCCGAAACCTTACCCGCCACCCGCGTCGCGGCTGAGGGCACGACGATGGAAACGATCAACTCGCTTTCGCGCACCAGCTCGACCATCGATCCTAGCGATTTTACACCGGCATTTTCGCCTCGCTTGCGGCTCACCTCGCCGCGATCCTTGTCGTAGGTCAGGACTTCCACGCCATGGCTCCTGAGCAGCTTGGCCCAGTGAAATCCCATCTCGCCGATGCTCATGATACCGATTTTTTGAAAGGCCACTGTTCTCTCCTCCGACTTGATCTAGCGCGGAAATGTTCCGCCGTAAGCTGTCTCCCGTTTAGAACGCATCCTCTATGACACAACCACTGATATTTTTAAAGGCGTGGATGACGTCAAGCAGCGGATCGCCGCCGACAAAGCGCCCGCCTAGAACCGCCCTTCCTTCTCCAATTTGCGCACGGCGCTATCGTCGACCAAATCTTCTGCTTTAAGGCGGCGGATTTTCTCATTACTCGCGCCGAGCAGGCGGATCACGTTACGAATGCCATCGACGCTGGGATAAATCTTTCGCTCGTAAAGATTCACCATGCTTTGATAGCCTTCATCGGCGTCCTCGACCCGTTTGAAGCGCAGCGCTCTCGCCAGAGTTTTAGTGACTTGCGCCTTGTTTTCAGGATTGCGAATGAAAGCCGCGCTATCGAGTAACGCGCGCAGCAAATTTTCCAGCATCGCCGGTGACGAATTTATGACGTTTCGCCTGGTGATGATGCCCGAGCCTTGATAAGGAATCGGCAGTTTTTCGCTATCCGCCAGAACGCGAAACCCTTTGCCTTGAAGCATCTTGCCGAAGGTGTAGCTCAAGAACGCTGCGTCCGCCGTGCCGCTCAATACTCCCTGCGCCATCACCGCCTGCTCGCCCAAGGTCCTGAACTGAATCTTGTCCCGTTCCGGCGCAAGTCCCCAATAGTCCAGCATCAGCATCGAAAAAATCCAACCGCCGCCACTCAAACTGTTCACCGCTACACTTTTTCCCTTCAGCTCTGCCGGGGACTTGATCTGCGGATTGACGACGAATATACCGGAGAGCCGATTGATAAACCCAGCGACGAATACCAAATCCGCGCCCTCGGCAATCGCCCCGAGGTTAGCTCCAGAAACCGATCCCCAATGAAAGTGCGTCTCACCCGAGCTTAGCGCCGACATGGCCACAGGACCGCTGCGAACCTGCACAAAGCTTACATCCAGTCCGTATTTGCGGAACAAACCTTGCTCCTGAGCGACGTAAATCACGCCGTCGCGCTCGCTCGCGGAACCGGACGTCAGATTCACTTTAGTCAGCGCTGTCGCCGGATGAACGTTACGATAAGACACCAACAAAGTGCCAAGCAGAATGAGCAACCGGAGCGATCGAATATTCATCGGGCGCGACTCCCTGTGAGCGGTTTAATTTCAATCATGAAGTGTCAACTTAACGTGTCCATTCACCGTAGCGTCGTCCTGGACGGCCCCACCACCGGGATCAACATCCCCGGCCATCTTTCGGCGGCGCGCACGCACCGCGGCAGCGAGCGTGTCCAGCAGCGCGGCGCTCTCCTCCCAACCGATGCAAGCGTCAGTGATGCTTAGGCCGTACACGAGAGCCTTGCCCGGCAGCAGGTCTTGCCGGCCCGCCTTCAAATGGCTTTCGACCATGACACCGAAAATACTTCTGTCGCCTCCGGCGACCTGGGCCGCCACATTGCGTCCGACGTCAACTTGTTTTTGCGGATCTTTGGCGCTGTTACCATGGCTAAGATCGATCATGATCCGCGGTTGGATGCCGGCCTCCGTAAGGTGTTTTACCGCGGCAGCAACGTTTGCAGCGTGATAGTTGGGCCGTTTTCCGCCGCGCAGAATCATGTGGCAATCTTCATTACCGGTCGTCGCCGCGATTGCAGAGCGTCCCGCCTTGGTCACGGCAATGAAATGATGTGGCGCCTGCGCCGCGCGGATCGCGTCGAGCGCGACGCGTATATTTCCGTCCGTGCCGTTCTTGAAACCCACCGGGCAGGACAACCCGGACGCGAGCTCACGGTGCAGTTGGCTTTCGGTGGTGCGGGCGCCGATGGCGCCCCAGGAGACGAGGTCGCCGATGTATTGCGGAATGACCATATCAAGAAACTCGCAACCGACCGGCATTCGCGCTTCATTGAGCTCAAGCAGCAATTGGCGTGCTATACGCAATCCTTCATTGATGCGATAGCTGCCGTCCAGGTCGGGATCATTGATCAGCCCTTTCCATCCCACCGTGGTGCGCGGTTTTTCAAAATAGACTCGCATTACGACCAATAAATCCGCGGCGAGCCGGCCTTTCGCTTCGCCGAGTCTGCCGGCAAATTCCATCGCTGCTCTTACGTCGTGAATCGAACACGGCCCCATGATGACCAATAAGCGATCGTCCGCGCCGTGCAAGATTCGGTGGATTGCTTGCCGCGTCTGCCAGACAGTCTCTGCGACCCTTCGAGTGATGAAAAACTCGCTAAGTAAATCCACCGGCGCAACGAGCTCTTTGATCTCGCGTATCCGCAAATCGTCGGTTTTGTAGTCCATATCCATTCACCACACTCTTAACAAAATAGCACTATTACAGTCCACAACGGGAACAGTGCTAAGCAGCGCTCAAGCGGTCTGACCGCGGCTCCGATCCGAGCTTAAACCCGCGGAACGACGACCGATGATGCAACAGGGCACGAAGCGAACACTCTCTTGGGAAGAACCATTGGCGGGACGATTACGCCCACGGCCATGCCGCGGGTAAATGGGTATTCGGCAGAATCTTAATATGAATAGGTGTATTTTTCACGACAATCGATCTTTTGTAACCCGCAGAAAAAATCGCGCACTGCCGGGATTTTCATAAACCTCTCGTAATCGTAGTTGGGACCGTAACTGGACCAAATCTCCGTGCCTTGCTCGATATCCTTCAAAGCGACGAAAACGAAATACGGATGATCGCAAAGTTGCTTGATGGCGGCATTTTGAAAGTCGGTATCCTTTCCGTTGATCTTGCTCGGCGCGAAATTGATGCGGCTCACGTGAGCGCCGTAGTCTTTACTGTCGATATATTTGTACGGCTTGGTTTTCTCCAGCGCGCATTCCGGGATAGTCGCCAGATAAGGGTTGCCTTTGGGGTAATCGTCATCCGAAACCAGCCGCCCACCCAGTTGACCGATCACTTCTCCTTTTTTAATTTTCACCGCGGCAAACAGGCCATTGCCGGCGCCAGGGACCGTCGACTTTTTAACGACAGTTCTGGTTTCATATTTTTTATCGATTTTTATCAGTGCGACCTGCTGCGGCTCCCTTTTTTGCGCGGCTGCCAAGCTTGAATCCGGAACGATAAATACCGTGGCGATAAGTAGCTCAAGAAAATAATATATTTTCATCGGCAGTGTTTTAGCGGGCGCCTACTCCTGTTCGAGTTCGATGCTTTCTCAGGAATCATAGGCGACTGAGCTTGTCAAATCGCCGGTGGAACAACTTCAACTGGTACGTTCTTCTGGCGTGCTCAAATGACACAAGCCGTCAAGCTGCGTAATTGACGACAGCACACCCGGCGGCGAGAAAGCAAAACGCCACGACGCGCGGATGCCGCGTTGCTCCACGAAATTGAGGATTGCCGTGATTCACAACGAGCTTACCAAGAAGCTGTCTTATCGCTCTATCTTCTGCCCAGCAGGTCTTTTTCATCGAGCGTATGGATCACCGCTGCGACGTAGCTCTTGATGGCGGTCTTGACGTCGTCCGGCTCGGTGGTCCGGATCGTCGCGGTCCAGACCAACTCGTTTTTCGCCACGTCATACAGCGTAGCTTCCGATGTATACTCATTGTAACGATGCACGCTCGGCACGCCGTAGAGGCCGCTCCAACTGACCCCGCCGTGAGGGCCGTAAAATCCGAACCAGGGACCGGGATAATAGCTCGCGCCGGGTTGCGTCTTTCGCTCCACCTGAATCGATCGCGTAAAGATCGTGGCATCGGCGCCGGCCTTTTGTGCTGCTTCTTTGATCTTGGTTTCATCGACTTCTTCATCGTCGGATATGTAGCGATAGCTCGGCAGCGCATCGATCCCGCCCGCCCGGAGTTGGCTGACGAATTCATCTTCGAAATTGCGCCGGACGCTGGTCGCCCCGCCAAGACCACCGACCATAACGCGATGGAAAGACGCCTTGTTGTAGCCGGGATTGCGCCACTCGCTGACGATGGGATTTGTGGTGGCACAACTAGCAAGACCAAGCGTCAAAAGGCAGATCCCAACAATGCGTAAAAATAGCGTTCGCATGAGTTTCTCTCCACGGTCGCCGCGGAACGTCCTAGACCGGTCATCACTGGGCGACTATTCTGTGTCTCCGTTAGCCAAAAACTTTGTCACGCGGGGGTTGCCGACGGGACAAACTGCAACATAACATCCGATCCCCTTGTTTCCAGAGGGTAAATAACGCTTCGACATGAAAAATGAAATGTCGAGCTGCACAAACTGAGCCGTGACAGTCTGGTCGAGGCATGTAGACGATGCGTTGAAACGCAGACTTGGACCACCGGCCATAAGAAGGAGTAAGACTTTGCGGCGAAAATCTCTCCGAGTCTATTTGTCACTTTGAGAACGTAATTGTTACCGGTAGGAAGGGGCATATCTATTTCCGCACCACGCCTTTAACACCAATCATCACCTCTGATTCCCCGCATGCCCCGCAGTTTCGTTATCGGTCCGTATCGATGATGCCTGAGTCCCGAGGCTTGTCCATCTCGCCGCGATGCCGACTCCCGGAGTCCAAATAGGTGGCAGGGCGGTTAGGCCAGCTTAAAAAGCTTTTTCGCATTGAGAGCAAGAATCTTGGCCTTGTCCTCGTCGCCAATTTTTGCCGCTTTGATCTCGTCTAGGGTCGCGCAGTGCTCATAACTTGCCGGATAAGAATAAAACAGACTGCCAAAGATCAACCGGTGCGAGCCCACCGCTTCGACAAATTGACGGATGTAGGCCGGGCCGCGCACGTGCGCAGTGTCGAAGAGAATATTGCTCGTGCGTTTGGCGATATCCAGCGCCAGCTGACTATTGGTATTCGTCGTTAAGGCATCCATCGAAACGAACGTCAGATCGGGGAATTCCAACGCCAGCCGCTCCAGACGCCACACCGCTTCGAGGTTCGACTCGGCGTTGGTGTGTATCAGCGGCACGAGTCCAACCTCGCCGACTTTTTTTAATAGCGGCCGCATCAGTTGATGGTCGACGGCAACGCCCTGAAACCGGCTATGCCACACGACACCATCGAGCTGCAGTTCATGCTTCATTCGTTCGAGCTCGCCGAGCGAGCGTACCCCATGAAGCGGCTCGACAATGCCGCAGGCGACAGGGAAACGCTTCGGGTCGCGCTTGCGATAGGCGGCCACCGTATCATTGCAACGCATCGTATCCTTGATGCCGTCTGCCTGAATGTATCCCGTCGCCGCCAGGATCGCCGCCATCGTGACACCGTTGGCTTCCATCATCCGCACCCGGTTGCTGTAGTCGCGCTCCTGCCAATCATCGCCCTCCTGCAGACTCCCTCCCGTCAACGCGCCAAGATGGTGATGAATATCGAAAATCTCCATAACGCCTCCTCAAACGATGATGGGTAAGTTTTCTGATTCCACCCAATCAACCAAACTGCGCCGAGTCATGTCCCGTTCTTTCTTAGTACTCGTAGGCATATTTTTCGTGGCAGTCGATCTTTATTAAATCGCAGAAGAAATCCCGCACCTCCGGCGCATACATGAACTTGTCATATTCATAGTGCGGACCGTAGCTCGACCAGATCTCTGCCCCCGGCTCGATATCTTTCAAAGCAACAAAAACAAAATAGGGATACGCGCAAAGTTGAGTGATCGCCGCATTCTGGAACTCTGTCTCTACGCCATTGATCTTGCTCGGCGCGAAATTAGTTCGGCTCACGTTGCCGCCGAAATCCTTACTATCGAGGTATCTGTAGGGTTGAGTTTCTTCCCACGCGCACTCCGGTATCGAGGCGAGATAATGATGATTTCCCGCGTGACCCTCGGCCGTAACGAGCCGGCCGCCGAGCTCGCCGATCACTTCGCCTTTTTTAATTGGTGCGACGGCAAACAGGCCATCGCCGCCATTCGGCACGGTCGAAGGCTTTATCGTTGTCCGCTTGTCGTATTCCTTGTTGATCTTCAACACCGGCACCAGCTTCACCGGCATCTCATCGGCGCAGAGCACAGCATTCCGCACAGCGACTGTGATGGCGAAGACTATAGCGATTACAAAAGCCGCTTGTTTCATGTTCGGATTGCGCGAGCTTGCTCCCTCCAGCTTCTGCATTAGTATTTCATTACGAATCATGCGCCGCCTCTGTTATCACATATATCATCGGCTTCTGCCTGTCGCAAAATTGCGACACTCGGTTTTCTCCTCCGCCCGTTTCTGCGAATTTTCCACATCGTTATGCACATAATATTCATATATGCGTGGAACTCCGTGTTTTCAAAGATTTCGTTTCCCTGGCATGGGCATTGCGCAAATCTCAAATCGAGAGACAAACAGGGAAAGGAGTACTTATGAAACCAGCAAAACGCGGATCGATTTTGCGCTAGTGCTCATGGCTTTAATGACGATGTTTGCGGCCGGCTGTTACTACGATCGAGATGACCACTGGGGATACCATCGCCACCCTGAGCGACGCTATAGCTATCGCTACGATCGCGATCGCGATTGGCGCTACGGGCGTTATGATCGCGACTATGATCGCCGCTACAGCCGGAGCAATCCCTCCAGGGATTACTATAATGATTGAGCGCAAGTGACTCACTCCCGGGTCGAGCAATTTTTAAAACGCGAGGGTCCGATTTCATTCCGTCGGACCCCTCGCAGTAATTTGGATCTAACGCTGAAGGCACGCTGCGCTCCGCGGAGTTTTTCACTCCTAGCCGCCATTTCCTCTCGCCCTGCTCACTTTAAAATCTTTGCCAACCGTTTTCCGAGGATTGTTAAACGTTGCGCTTTGCGCTAACCAGAATCGAAGCCATTGTGGCACAGATTTTTAAAAATCGCGAAAGGAGCAGATGGCACCGCTAGAGTTTGTGACCAATCAGGAAATTATCATGGCGGCGCGACGCAATCTGCCTGACAATGTTTGGCACTATCTCAGCGGCGGCGCCGAATCGGAAAGCACCATGCGACGCAATCGTTACGGTCTCGACGGTTTTGCGTTTCGCCCGCGGGTGCTCGCTGCCGTGGCAGAGATCGACAGCTCAACACAATTCCTCGGCCACAAACTGAGAATCCCGGTCATGCTTGCGCCCATCGGCTCATTGCAGTCGATCACAGCCGAGGGCGGCGTTGCCGTCGCCAAAGCGGCCGAAGAATTCGGCACCGTCAACTTCGTCAGCTCAGTTACCCAACCGAGCCTCGAAGAGATTGCCGCGGCCAGCGGCAATCCGAAAATCTTTCAGCTCTACGTGCAGGGAGATTTAAAATGGGTTGAGAGTCTTCTCACCCGGGTTAAATATGCCGGTTATTCGGCTCTCTGCCTCACTGTCGATACCGCGCATTACGGCCGGCGGGAGCGCCAGATGATGGATCGCTGGCTACCGCCCAGCCGGCGTGGAATCGGCTACGAGTACCGCGCCGGCCTTACGTGGGAGAGCTTGGATGCAATCAAAGAGATGGCCGGGCTTCCGTTCATTTTAAAAGGCGTTGCCACCGCCGAAGACGCGGCCCTGGCGGTGGAGCACGGCGTCAGCACCATTTATATCTCCAATCACGGCGGACGTCAGCTCGATCACGGTCGGGCGACTATCGACATGCTCCCGGAAATTGTTGACGCAGTCGGTGGTCGGGCCGAGATCCTACTCGACGGCGGTATCGTTCGCGGCAGCGACGTACTCAAAGCTGTCGCCCACGGCGCGCGCGCCGTGGCCATCGGCAAGCTCCAGGGTTGGGGCCTCGCCGCTGCCGGTCAGGCGGGCTTGGTACGAGTTCTCCAAATCCTCGAAACCGAAATCGTTACCGCCATGGC
Source organism: uncultured delta proteobacterium (assembly GCA_963804165.1). Taxonomy (GTDB): domain Bacteria; phylum Desulfobacterota; class Binatia; order UBA9968; family UBA9968; genus DP-20. The sequence goes on along the minus strand of CAWDPO010000046.1, from coordinate 223,160 downwards.
GCTGCTCGGCATCACACGCCTCGATCAACTCACCCGCGCCCATTTATATAGAGTTGAACCGTTAAATCCGGGGCATGAAATGAGCGCCTTCCCACACATGCCCGGTGGCCAATTACTGTAGGCGCTAGGGATGGTCGACTGCATAGCGCGCCCATGCAGCTCAGATCATTGCCACGCAAGGGATTAGACAAGAAATACAAACTTCCAATTTAGTTTCCTCACGCACGACACCATCACCAGCGGATAGGGCGAAGTAGTTTTTTGATCGCATGGGGCAGCCCCCACCAACAACCGCCCGGGGGCTTCGACCGAGCTATAGGCCGGCCGCTCGTGGTACAAAATTGTCGGATTGTGCCCAAGATTTTCCGTTTGGATTCTGAACGGTATAAACATGGCTTTGCCCGCCAAGGGCAGTCAACTTAGCGTGAATGCTGGAGTTAACGACGGCAAAAGGATTTAAGGTCGTCTGGGCACCGTGCTTGCTAAGATCTAGGCCCGTTGCGGAATGCAAGTAGGCAAGAACCTTGGTTCTCGACGTTTGTATGCGACATCATTGGCTAACAAACTTGTCTTTGATCAAGCTCAATGATTCTTGCGCGCATTCCGCTAAACAGTAGTGAACAGTCAAAGGAGTGACGACCAATGATAGAGCCTGAACAGATGACTGATCCCGAACGAAAGTTGTGGGCCTACGTGCTGCTTCAAGCCCATGCCGATCTTAGCGGACGCGATCCTCTCGCACGCTCGGCGCGATTATGGTTTACTTCGAAGGACGATTCCATCGGAAGTTTTACTTGGATTTGTCACCACTTGTCGTTGGAACCCGATGCCGTACGCCAACGCGTACACAGGGACGCCGCCCAAAAAATGCAAGAATCAATCGGGGATCTAGCACAAGCAACCAACCGCGCCGCGTAACCTCTCACGGTTATTTTTCCAGAATAGGAATAGCCACCGCGCTTAGTTGATGGTGCTTAGTGACCCGTTAACCGAGCCAGCGCAACCTGGCTTTATGGATCATGGTAGTTGTCGTCGTTGTGTTGGATCGTGTTGATGAAGCAGAGAGCCAAAGGCCGTGACGAATTGTTCGCCAATCGAATGAGTTGGGAAACTGCTTCACTCCTGCGAAAAAACGCTCGATAGCCCAGTTGCTCGTAGGCCGCCTTCTCCGGAAGACTCTTGGCGTAAATGATCGCGGCATTTTTGGCGATTAATCCTGGCGCCAAACTTTTTGCCATCGGCAGACCTTGACCTGCGTTGTTGCCCACAAGCACGTAATCGACGCCGTCGTCCAGCTCGGCCAACGCGCGCATAATGCTCGACAAAGAAACCTCGTCCCAATTTCTCATCTCGAACTTGGCCTGTGCCGCCGTCAAGACGTTCGGATAGCCATCAGCCACTCGAAAAACGCCGGTCTGTTGGACGAAGCGCGTCCAGGTGAGCGGCGGATCGACGACAAACTCACCGACCGTCACCTCATTGTCGAGGATCAACGCGACGAAATGATCCGTCAGCAATCGAGAAAATTCGGTGCTTAGAGTCATAGTGGTTTTGCGCTTTCGGCATTCTTATTGGCTCGGAAACCGTCGCTCGACGCTGATTTCATTTTCTACAGCCTAATTTCGCGATTCGAACGCCAAGGTTGCATAGCGCATATAAATACCGCCTCGTGGTTCAGCCAGCGGACCGTTGACAACCAGGCAAGCAATAACGTGCTTGTCACCTGGCGCCGATTTGTTCGCCACTTCCACTCGATACTGCGCGTTGATACCGATGATCGCTCCGCTCGCGCGGTCGATTTTTCCGTCGATCCAAACCTCTCCGTAATTATCAAAGTTCGTCTCGAAATAAACGCGGGAATCGGTCACGGAGACGCCGTCGATTTCTGCCGGCAAGGTCACCGCAATGCGGTACCAGCCAAAGGTAAAACCGTTAGACACACTCTGACGAATGTTGCTGCACACCTCCCACCTCGAGTCGTCATACTCGGCCAATCGCGCCGGCGTGTTCAGTAACTGCGCCACCAACCCTTCGTTGGCTTCCCCCGGCACCAACCCGAGTCCCAAGCGCCACTGACCTTTTACTTTCTGACGATCCGCTTCCTTGTTTAGGTCCAAAGTTATTCTTGGCATAAATTCCTTCCTCCTAGAGTTATTCGCTCTATTATTCTTACAAAAATGCACTCCACTTCGACATGCCGTCGCGATACTTCCGCTTCCCCTTTGCCAAAACTTCGTCGACCAGCTTGCGCAACGAGTTCACCTGTTCGTATTGCGTTAATCTGGGTTAAGTATGTTTGCAGCCTGGCATCTGGTGCCCGGAGCCGGACTCGAACCGGCACAGACCTTTCGGTCCGAGGGATTTTAAGTCCCTTGTGTCTACCTATTCCACCATCCGGGCGCAGAATAAAATCAATAGCTTGCAGCGTTGGCGTTTTCAACCCATTGTCGTGAACAACGTCGTTGCAACGGAAAAAGCATCTTTGATGTGGTTCTCTTTGATGTTCAGTACGCATCATGGACTTGAATCGAGTGATGCCTGAAGCCGCCATAACGATTTCCCGCGGAATTCCCATCGCCGACCAGCGGTTATCGCGGTATGTCTGAAGTCGGGGCCGCGCAGGTCCATGATCTTTGCTTTCTCTCTTGCAAACTCAAACGCAGTGCGAATGCTTTTGATTGGTTGGCCCTGCCTCGTAAAAACCCTGTTCGCGATCGTCGTCACCTTGCGCTGTTCCGCCTTGAGTTCGTTTAAGATCGCTCGGAGCGCTGGCGATATTGGAATACTCCGCGGCTTCTTTTCCTTCGTCTCTTCGGCTTTTAGGCGTATAAAACCTGCTTTCTCGTCTATATGCTCCCAGGTAAGCTTCAAGAGTTCATTCACGCGCATGGCGGTCTCGCAAAGGCCGATAAGAACACGCTGCGCCGGCCGCTGCATGTGACTTAGAAGCTCTTCGTATTCTTCTGTCGTGGCGATCCTATCCCTTTTTCGGTCCTTCTCAGAAGGAAGCTTGATCTTCGGCGCACGTTCGATAATGCCATCATCTTCAGCTAGGTTTAAAAGGAATCTAAGAAAAGCGAGCTCGCGGTTTATCGTGACGAATGAAACCCTTCTCCCTTGGACGATCTTTGCCCGCCTTAAGACCGGATCCTGACCACGTCTTGCCCGGTATTCCATCACCTTGCTGCGCGTTATCTGGGAAAGTCCCATGGCCCCGAAAAAACGTGCGAGAATCTTAAAAGAACGCTTCGCGATCAATGCCGCCAGCACGTTTCTGTGGATCGATCTTGTCCCGGAAATAGATGCTCGCCCATTCGGAGAAGGTGAGCCCCTGCTTTTTCTGTTCCTTGTCCGCGTCGAAATCTTCCCGGCGAATGTTCCGCGCTTCGTAAACTTTCAATTCCTGCTTCGCGGTCTTGATATCGGATCCAACCGGAAACGTGCGAGACTTCCCTTTCCAGTCCTTAAACCGTGCATAGTACAGCGTCGACCACTCGCCGCTGGCCGTCTGGTACTGGCGCCGATAGAAGTGCTTGATCGGTATTTCGGTCTTGCCGTGGCGCTCCGTTACTCGTTCAAAGGTTTCTTCCATTTTCGATTTTCCTCCTCCCCTTGTGACTTGTATGTTGTAGTCCTTGTGGACTCCCGCTGACAACTTTCAAACGTTCCCCGTGTTTAGAGCCCTCTGGACTCAAAAGCCGGAAGAAGAGACTATATGGGTGAGCATAGAGAAGAATTTGTGGCTTGTTTGGCAGATTTTTTTGCTAGGCCTTGTTATAGGCCTTAGCCTCTTTATCCTCGCCTGGTTCATAAACTGGATCTTCAAGACCATTCTTCCAAAGCCATTCCGCGCGCCAGTATTGTTAGTCACCGGTGTCAGCTTCCTAATCATCGGTCTCTTGGGCCTGACCTCGGTTTTGGATAAAACTTCTATCGTTCAAGTTGTCCGCAGAGTTTTGACGTGGAGCCCTTTCAGTTAAAACCGCCGGGGGCCAGCCACTTGGCCAGCATCTCGGGCGCAACCCATTACCTTGCGCGCCTGCTTTGGAAACTGAGTTGACTGCCATGATTGAAACGTCGCCTTGTCGATATGCGTTCATTGAATTTTCCTCCGTGGTTAGGCGTTGATCCGTTGACCTTCAAGCAACAAAGACGCACGGGTGGGGCACGGGGAAACATACCCCCTCGTTATATTATAACCAGTGGATAATTGTCCACAGGTTTTAATGTTTATTCTTTTTTCTGGGTCGTCCGCCTACGGACTTGCTTCGCTGGTATTTGGGCAAATCGGACCGGTTTATAAACAGAACGCCACCAAATTTTATGGCCGGTAATCTTCCGCGTTTGATCGCTTGATGGACTCCGGTTCGTCCTATCTTCAATAGTCGGGCTGCTTCGCTCATGGTGATGAGTTTGTCGGTGTCGACCCTGGGTGTCATGCCTTCCGTAAATACCATAGCCCCGGTCATTGTTCACGCTTCCCGATCAAGTCCCTTGAACAGCGGGCCTTTTATGCTAAATTCGCCGCCGCACATGGCTACAGAACAAATCTCAGGAATACTTGCCTACTCTGCAGAATCGGAGGGATAATTGCCTTGAAGTCGTTGGCGATCGCATCACTCAAAACAGTCCTCAGCGTTATCAGGTCGACGGTACTCATTTGGGTTTTGTTTCCTATGGCAATCATCATCCTCTTTCTGCTCATTTTCAAAAACCTCACACTCGGTCAATGATTCGCTCGCTGCCTCCGGTGATGGTCGACGTTACCCTTCCCGGCTCAGTTTCAACAGAATTTCCCAGCTTCGCGCCTGCTCAATAGGCGCCAGACGCGTTGCCGCCTTTTTCAGGATCCAATGCGTCAACCTGCATTGCCGGCCGCAGAATCGGCGCCGACTGCCGCGGCGTTGAATTGGTTGCTCAACCATCCGGTTGCAGAGCGGGTTCCCGCAGCCTTCAGGCATAGCGATTCGAAAGCGTCAACGCTTTGGCTAGAGGGGTTTTTCGCATTGGCTTAGGGTTTTACCTATTCTCGCCATTTTTCTGTGCCGTCAGCTCGATTTTTAGCGACCGTCCGGGGCGAATAGCACGCCCGGAGTAAGGCGCGCCATTCTCGGATGGAACGCCGATTTCATCCGCCCCGGTGGAATAATCCCAACACGCGCCGCTTCGGCCTTAGAGAAGACAGCACGCCCCATGAGAACGACGCTACATCCTGCGCCGGTTGGGATTGAAAAAACTTTTCTCAGACTCATTTCTAGGCTCATAGACTCGTTTTCGCTACGAACTACTCCATTTTCTTGGAGACCTTGCGCCACGTTTACCAGTTGCCCTCAATATTCACGCGAGCCTAGGTTTTGACATAGGGGGTGACCCCCGGATCCCAATTTCGCGGCCATGCGCACAAGCCTGCCAACTGGTACTCTTGTCGAAAGACTTTGAAGAATTGCATACCCTTGGGTCATCGCGGCCCCCATCGATCATCATGCGTTGCCGTTTTGCGAGAATGGCAGCTGTGACAGGTGCCGCGGAGATTTGATTCATCATCGGTCCCGCCTCGCGGCTTAGTGAGGATGTGATCAACGGTGTCGGATGGAGCCCGATGGCAAATAGTGCAGATTGGATCCCGCAGAAGTATTAGACGCCGAATCTTTTGCCAACGGCGTCCATAACCTCTCTGCGCTGCGGTCGGGCGCCTTTTTTCCGGATCAACCCAGCCTCTTGGTCTCAGGATCTGTGCCTTGTACGGCATTTTTTTCTCCTACCCTATGGGATAACTTTCTTTTGACTATGATCTAACTCTGCGCGCGACTGCCACTGGTTCGCAAAAGGCTAGATACCCGAAGATGCGACGGCCCCTGGTGTGCCGCTTCCGGAAGAAATTCCTCAACCTCGCGCCGATGAAAGCTCGCGCGGCTCTGCGGATCCGAGGCAACCCCGATTGCAGCGATGCGCATTGGCCGGAAGGTAATGTTCGAACACCCGGCGGCGCGAAGTTCTTCGAAGAAATCTAACTCCTCTTCGTTGGCTGCTGCCAATTCCTGCACGGCACGCGCGATTCGCTTTTCGATATCCACATACCGATCGTGGTTTATTTCGCACCTCTTGACGGAAACCTGTCCGCCCAATCCTTCGACCACAGACCTTTGGCGCTTGATCGCCACGTTTAACACATCAATCTCATGCTGGAGCCTCTCGAGATCTTCAGGCTTGATCGCCGGCTCACTCTGCGCATTGGCAAGCAACGCATCCGCTTCGAGTTCTAAAGATGAGGATTTCCGAATCGCCATGAATCGCTGTGTCGTCTCGTCGAGCGCTTTTTGTTTACTAGGCAGTGCGGCAACAACTTCGTTTAACCTTTGCTCCGCAGCGCGCAGCGCTTTAACGGTCGGATCTTTTTCGTCTACCTTGTTGAGCATTTTCTTTCTCCTCCTTGTGAGACTTTCTTTTGTTTTTGGGCAACGGCTTCACCATCTCGGCCAACTCAGCGCAAACATCCGCGCGTCGCGCTCTCTCAATTTACGGCTGCGAACTCACCATTCCGGCCGCTGTGCTTGCCAAAGATGACGGCATTCGTGAAGGACGGCCGAGCAAGTATCTTTATCGCTTAGATCATCGGCGATGCAGATCTCTCCGTTGTATTCAGTGTATGCATTCGTTCGATCCAGGCGCGTACGATAAAAGAATCGAACCCGCGGCACTTCGATTTCCAAGACACGGCAGGCTTCGCGCGCCATGAGTTCGGCGAGTTTTTGATTTCTGGAGTTTTTAATTTCGGTGCGAAACTCCAGGCGACCGTCAAATCGTACGTCCATGGTTTTGAAGTCCTTTCGGGTTCTTCATGCTGTTACGTTCTGCTCAATCACGGATGAACTTGCGCCCGTAGTTCTTTTGCCTTCTCTCTCTGGCTTTTGACCCAGCGCTCGAGCGTTTGTTCATCGACGCGCAGGATCTTCTTTCGCTTGCCGGCGCGAATCGTGACCGTCGGAATTGCGTTTTCAATCATCAAGCGCCTCGCGCTCGATCGGCTCACGCCCAAGACGTCGGCGACTTCTTCAGGACGTAGGAGCTTCATCCAGTCACCCCAACAAACGGCTTGCCCATGACGCGTGTGACTGACATGACATTGATTTAGGGTTTTCTCTCATACGCGCGTTACATATATAAAAAACCCGAGAACCGTGTCATGAACGTCATTTTCAGCTTTCATGTGTCATTTCCGAGTTCAATTCCGCACCAAAAACGCCCTTTCATGGTGCGATCATCCGAAAAACCTTTCTCGAAGAGCCGTGCGCCTAGCTCCTTTTTGCTTACCGGTCGCTCGCCGCTCTTCTGACACCATTCGGCGTAGGCCTCATAGAGTCCTGACTTGTTGACTTCACATTCCGGTCCAACTTTGCAACGCTCGATGATGAAGCTCGCGATAATGTCTGATTCATCTCGGTATTCATCCGTTGCCGCGGTTATTCTCTTTGGCGCCTTCAATCCTTCGGATTGCCACGCCAGACAGCCCGCTACCGCCCAGGCTAAGACGCTGGGCAATTCTTGTTTCAATTTCTCGGTTAGATCCGGATCTCGCTCGCTCTCCGGTACAGTTAGCGTGAATGGTATGAGCCGGATTCGCCGCCATATCGCGTGATCACTGCCGGTGATCCTAGGCTTGTGATTTACCGCAAGCCATAATTTGAATGTGGGTTGAAACTAAAAAACTCATGATGTAAAAAACGCGCCGTCATGCGATCGCCGCCGGTCATTTGCTTGACCAATCCTTGGCCAAACGTCGGCCGCTTTCTGTTTCAACCGCTGAAACAAACCTCGAGCCGGCAAGCCGGGCCACGTCGTTTGGAATTTGATCACCGCGCTTTACGAGTAAGGTTTCGGTGCCTGTCTGGCGCCCGTAGTCTGCTAGCAGCTCCAAGATGATATTTAGAAGAGTGCTTTTGCCGTTCGAGCCGACGCCATACAACATGAAAATAACTTGCTCTAGTGTCAGACCGGTTAATGAGTAGCCTACCGCCTTTTGTAAAAAACCTATGAGCTCGTCATCGCCCTCGGTGACGCGCTCGAGAAAACTGAGCCATCGCGGGCAAGCGGCGGCTTCACTGTAGTCAATCGGGATTAAGCGACTGATCAAATCGTTTCGGCTGTGCGACTGAAGCACGCCGGTTTTAAGATTCAACGTGCCGTTGGCGACATTGAGCAACCATGGGTCACGGTCCAAGTCTTCATGTTTTAGAACTATCTCGGGCTCAGTCCGGGCAAGAGAAACCATGGCTTTGATTCGCGCTTCTGACTCGCTTCGGTGAGCATGGCTAGCAATTTTCTCTCGGATGTCCTTGTCATCGCATGCCGCTGCCTCACCGTAGATGTTTCTAACAGTTGCCTTGGCTAATCGTTCAACAGCGCCGCTTTCGTCTTGCTCCCAGCGCTTCGCGGTCCAGGTAAACCAGCCGCGTTGATTGGAATGACGGACGTCTCGCCCGTATTGTGCAATTAGCCTGCGCGCATTGCCGAGGTCGGTTAGGTGCTCGGGCTCGATGGCGCTTCCAGGCGTCCACCTTGCCGCGCTCTTTAAAACGTTTTCAATTTCGTCGTCGTCAAGTGGTGGGTCGAATCGCTCCTCGTTGTCTGCTTTCAGTGCGGCCCGGATAGCTTCAATCGACATGCCGCGAGCTCGCATAGTTCCGGCAAGACTGCACGCGGTATCATTGCGCCGGCCGTCATGCACACGCCCGTTTTCATCTCCGGTGGGTTGCGGCTTAGCCTTGGGCTCGGCCTTAACTAAGGCGATGATCTCTGCCGGAATGGTGACGGCTGATTCAAGGGGGTGGTCTGCGTCCTCACTGTATCCCGGTGTGGGCGGTATGACTGCAATTCCGTTTATGAGCAGATCGACGCCGCAGTAGTGGGCTTTTCCTTTGTCGTCTGTGCAATCGCATTTAATCTCCGCAAGCCTGATTTTTCGTTTAATCGGCAGCTCTACTTCTGGCATAAGAAAAAAATGATGTGTGCCGCCGTGCATCGTCCTATGCTTCGCTGTCTCCGGTCGTTCGATGCCAAGCATTGCCCATGCCTGTTCCGCGTGCGGCCCATCGTCATCTAGGACGCCATAAGGTGAAGCCGGCCAAAGTACCATGGCGACGCCATAGGCTCCGTTGCTGAAAAGTTCTCTGACTTCGTTTTCAGTCTGCCGGCGTTTAAAGTATTCCGCCCAACCTCCGCGGTAAGGTGCTTTATTACTGCTGACCGCGACGACTGCGCAGCCTTGCGAGTGATGGAACAACGCAGCGTCAAGTAAGGTCGTCACGCGAGCGCCCTCGCTTGCGCGCACAGCCAATCGGCCGCCTGGTTCACAGCCACCATTCTTTGATGATCGCCACCAATATCCGGGTGATATTTGAGAGCGAGTGACCTAAGCCCAGCGCCTACGAGCTCGTCGACGATTGTCGGATTGATGCAGATATCGCGGTTTTCCTGAGAATATGCGCGGCGCTCGTATTCGGCCTTGAGCTTCCGCGCGAGCGGCTCACGTAAAAAATCTTGATCCACCAGCCATTCCAAATATTCAAAGGGCAGATCATCAATTCGCATGCCCTTGTGCTTTCCGAAGGGCATGCGGGTCATAGGCTGCCCGCCGGTCTTAGTTGTGTTTCCGAGTTTGCTGCGTTATGAGTACCCACACTTCAATCCTTTTTTTTTGGCCCGCGCGATTTTGCCGATCGTTGCGGGCCGTTCTTTGCCCGCGGTGAGCCAGTTGTTTTTGTTATCCAGCTGTCGATTCTTGAGATCGCTTCTCTGCGATCTTTTCGACATCATCGCGCCGGAATAGTCGCATACCACCAGCCGTTCGCGTCGCATTTAGCCGGCCGGAACGTTCCCAGGATCGGACCGTCTCCGGCGACACGCCTAGAACCTTTGACGCGTCGTACGTCGATAGAAGATCTTGTTCTTTCATCGCTTCACCTCGCTTGCTTTTACGTAAGACCTGCATACAGCATTGAGTGTGCTTGAATATAAGTTCGTTAACAGCTACTGTCAAATTTCACTGTTAACTGACTTGGGGCGTCTTCTAAAACCTGAGGCGTGTTAACAGGGACAGCTGTTAACAGAATGGAGGATTTATGGCTTCAAAAACTGTTAACTCCAACTATGATCTTCGAGGACTGGTGCATTTCTTAAACTTCGATTTAGAAACGTTGAATTCCTCACCTAACTCGAGTGAGGAAAGGTTCTTGAGGTGGTTTCTCGTTGCGACTTCCCTTGGTCCAGAGGAACCAACAAAGGAAGTGCTTATTGATATTCAAGCTGAGGTTAAGAGCGATGTTGCCAGCCTATTCAAGTGTTCTTCTGATTCTGAAATTGCGGCAAAGCTGGAGGCTCTCGTACGAAAGATTGATAGGATGTCGTTAAGCAGCAGCAGATACGTCACAGCTCGAAACGAAATCAAACTCGAGGAAGGATCACCACTAAACTGCAAGTGGATCGAGATTGCCGGCAGAGAGTTTGGTCTATTTGAGTATACGGATGATCGAACGGTTCAAAAAGGTTGTTATCGCCTTATTAACAACGCGATTCAGAAAAACACCCTTTCACAATTAGGTGTGCTCTCACTGCGAAAAGCTTTTTCTGCGCGAGGGCCGACGGTCGGTTTATTGCTCCAGCGAATGCGAGGCCGCCTCTACATACAAGCGTAGAGTTGAGTCAGGTTATTTCGCCAAGAAAATGCGAGACAGGCGCACGAAGCAAAAGAAAAAGAGGAAATCTACCCGAACCGGGCGGCTTCAACGGTTCATCAGCGCAGCAAACGCAGCGAAGAAGTCAGGCTCTTTGGATGGAATTTCGGCCTCACTTCGGCGGATTGGTCAAGGTCGCGCGATCAAGGCTTGGGAGGAAATTGCACGTTGGGAGAATGCGTTAAAAAACGGTGCCTCGGAAGCAACGATCGTGAAAACAATAAAACCGCACGTCCAGGAGTCAATGTGGGACGCCATTGGTGTCCCTCTTTAAGACGAGTGATCGTTTATCGCCCGGAACCGGCCGGGCGCACTTAGTATGTCGAGCTGCCGGCGCAGGGCTTCGAGGACTTGCACAAATCAGCACTGGTCCAAGAATTTAAGATAGTCCGCGCGACTCAATCCCGCAGTGCGCATATTGTTTTTGATGATGTCGAGACCGACAGAATCGTATTTTGGGATGATCACCGGGCGAAGGACGCCAGGCTTGATCATTGAGATATGGCTTCCTTCTTCTCGCTCGGCGGTGAAACCGGCTTTTTCAAAAACGCACTTGAGCTTTTTCCAACTGACGGGCGTTAAGCGCGCCACTCGGCGGGATCCGCTTTCGGGGGTATTTGAAACGGCAGAGGCAAATCGATCGAATCATATTTCTTCGGAAAACGACGTTGGATCTTAAAAACACGTTTTTCCAGGGGCTTGAAGCCACACTCTTTGAGTACCTGGTCTAGCGTCCGCGATCAAAACACGAAACAAAAAACAGGCGCAGCGCTTCTGAGAGATTACTTAAAGCCTTGTCGCGACTCTCGCCCTGGGAATAGACATCGAGAACGGGACACCAGGAGATATATCTGCGGCCGCGCTTTTCCTTTTTCACGAGCGCGGGCAGTTTCACGTTAAACGTAACTTGCATTGGGATTGGCTTAATCATTTAGGTCAATTGTAGGAGGTTGTCAAATGCTAATCAATAATGACAAATATTGCCAATATATTGAGGACTTACAAATACTCGCCAGAAGCCGTCAAATTTGGTGGAAATCTTTAAGCAAACTTGACTAAAATGTACGTGCAGGCAACCCGGCGACCGACGAAGTCCCGCTCAATCCTTCGCCTAATACTAGCCGCTTGCGCCACTTGGAAACTTGCGGCTGCGAAATGCCGGTTTGTTCTTCGGCCTGGGGATAAGTCAAGTATGTCGGTCTGGATACTTGCTGAAAGCTTGTCAGTTTGATCAGCACCAGGCCGATCCTGAGCATTCCTCTCGCGCCGGCCATGATTTCACTTCGCACCTTTGGTTAGCAAAATTGGGGCGCAGCCTAGAACTATCCTTCACTGGTTGAACCGTTATCTCTGGGGGACCGGCATCGCCCCTACGGGCGCGCTTCGCAGACCCAAGATATTTCCCAAAACCTCGTCGATCATTTCTTGTGGTGATAGACGCGTCATGGACGTATGGTAGGAGTTGCCGACGGCCAACGGTTGACCAGTGGGCTATCACCGTGACTGTGAGCTCGAGGAGATACAGTGTGATGTCCCACATCATTTGTCCACGTAAGTGATAATTGCGTCTGTCTTGTAGGACTCCGGCGAGCTCCGGCCCGGCGGTCGAGCGGTAGCCTTTCATGGAGAGATTGTCGCTGATCATTTGATGGAGTTTTTCTTTATCGCGCGGCTGATGCACGACGTAGAAAGTATTTACGTGGCTGAAGCCCGCGCCCGGCGCCAAGGTCGCCGTTGCCCGGTTGATGCAGCCGGAAGCCGCTACACCGATCAGAAACAAAGAGATGTATTTCATACTGTAGACAATTTCTCATCTTGGCAAAGAGTACCGTTCAGCATTAGACACTTTTTAGGAAAACTACGGCGCCAGCCCGAAAACCGGCCCCCGCGGACTAGCGCACATAAAAACCCCAGCGCACCAGCCCCCGGCTCTCGTAAATTATCTTTGAGACTTGTCTAATATTAGACAGAACGCGATAGGGCGATCGTCGTAAGCGTGACAAAAAAGACAGGGAGGTATCCCGAATGTCTACCAGCGCTTACAATGGAGTCATTATTTCCGTCCGGACAGAGACCGGAAATCCAGTGGTGAACGTTGTCCGGGCGAACGACGGAGCAGTCGTGTTGTCGCTGTCTTGTACCGCCAATTTCTCCTGTGAGGCGGATGCTGAAGCTTATGGATTGGAGTTGGGGGAAAAATGGATTGAGAACGTATGTAGGTGAAGCGGGCGCCGACCCTCTAGCAACCCCATTTCCCAGCCGTTACCATGCCGGATGGCGAAAGCGCTGCCGGCCAAAATCGCCTTTGTCGAACCCATGTACGCGCTCGCGGTCCGTAAGCTCCCCGAGGACTGGCTCTACGAGATCAAGTTCGACGGCTATCGGTGCCTCGCCGGCAACGACGCCGGCGGCGTGAGCCTGTGGTCACGCAGAGGAAACGACTTCACGTCTCAATTCCCCGCGATCGCCAAAGGTTGTGAAGCTCTGCCGTCGGGCACGCTCGTCGACGGCGAGATCGTCGCCATGGACTCCGAAGGGCAGATCTCGTTGAACCTGCTGCAGCACCATCGCTCCCAAGCCTCCGCCACCTTCCCTATGTCAAAAGAGCGGTAATATCCAATGTCCATTCGTAGGACTCACTACTACATTAGACCAATAGTATTCATTTTAAATCCTTTCGCCCATACTGCGCCACGAACTGCCATGAAGTATTCTCGCCGCAGTCTCGGCATTTTAGATAATTGCCGAGCGGCCCCTTTCCGGTACACTTGCCAAGCCGGTGCTATTGCATTTGCGACAGGTGACTCGAAGACTTTCAGCAAGGCGCTGTAACGTCTGCACGTCAACACGTTCGACTTTATTGCAACCTGGATCAGTGCACACGACCACAGGCCCCGCGGTGTAGACGTTTACGCGAGCAACGCGACTACAATGCGAACATTGAGGGTTCTGAATCCTTCTTCGAGGGCCGCCAGTCCTTCAACGACTGGATTGCCCGGTTTCCGTTCTATAGACTGCCGATTTGGAGTCGATGACCCTGAATTCTTACGCTTTGGATTTCCAGGGCTCGGTGTGCTGTTGACGCCCGAGGATCATTTTCGGGCGATCCGGAATACTCCGAGTCTTCGCTGAATGACAGACTGCCATCGCGCGATCCGACCAAAGGAACAATCGTTGCTCTGGGTCATGGCGATTGTCGTCACTTTGACGGATACAGCGGAACTTCTGCGGGAGGTACGTCTTCTCTCGTTGAACTAAACGGTACCGCCGATACAGCGGGGGGTATCGCGTGGGCGCTGCCAGCAACTACGGGCTTCAAGTCACCTTGATTCACCGCCTCAACGACAAACGACACGACGCGGTGCTCGGTATGCACGCTCCTTGGCGCGCCTTCGGCACCAATTGGTTCGATGCCGCGCTCGGCCAACGTCTTCAAGAGGTCTTCCAGCATTTCCTTCCGACGGCGGATGAAGGCGGAGGCGAAACACCGCCAGAACACCCAGCCCGCGCGCCGCAGATCGCGCTGCCGCTGCATGTCGTCGGCCCACTTGTCCGGGCCGTGGTACTTGTCGCCGTCGCACTCGACCGCCAGCCGAGCGTCGTTGTGTCCCTCTACCACCATGTCGATGCGGTACTGGCCGACACGCACTTGTGGCGTTACCCAGTAGCCACGCTGCGTGAGTTCGTCGTACATCTCGCGTTCGAAAGGCGACTCACAAAGTTTGCGCAGATCCTCCACGCGCATTTCATCCTGCGCGAAAGGTGTCGCAAAGTGTCCGATGAGACTGCGCCGTAACCGGTCCGCCTCACTCAGATGCTCCAGTTCCACTGAGCGCACCAGGTACATTCGGTCTCTCGCCCGCGAAGCCGCCACGTTGAAACGCTGCGCGAAGGTATCGCGGGAAAGCGGCGCGCCAACCTCGTTAGGCGCTGACACCATGGAGAGAAACATGATGTCGCGTTCCTTGCCCTGAAACGTGCGGGCATCGCCGCAAGCGATGTGATGGCGTTGCATGAGTTCCGGCCCGATCTCATCCGTTAGTCGCTCCCATATCGCCAGAGCCTGCTTGTCGGCGAGCAGCGAGACGACCCCGATGGAGCGCCGGCCATGTTAGGGTCAGCCACAATCGCCTTGATTTCATCGACGATGAACCGCGCCTCGGGCAGATTGACGTCGCCCTTGCGGTAGCCGTCCTGCACCACTACGTCAATGAGCGGTGGGTCGAGACGCTCGGAGGCTTTTGGCAAGCGCAGCGGCCGCAGCTCGTGATTGTAGAACTCACGCTTGGAGTACTCGATGATGGGGCCGACACAGCGGAAATGCTCCTTCAGCATCACCGCGCTCTTGGCGAACACTACTTTGTACAAGTCATAGATGGAGCGTTCCGGCGACATCTGCGGGCGATAGGTCTCCACCTGATTGCCGAGGAAGCGGCTCATGAGGCTGCGGATCTTCTCCTCCTCAAGGCCCACGCCTTCAGGAGAAACTTGCTTGTCGTCGCCGACGATTAGCACTTTCTTCGCCCGTAACAGGGAAGGTAATGCAGTTAAGTCCGATTGCGACGCTTCGTCTATGACGACGAGATGAAAGCAGCCCAGTTCTGCGGGCAGCGATTCGGACACGCGGTAGTGCGGCATTATCCAGCACGGTACTGCAGGGTTCGCTTGCGATGCTGCCATACGTGCATCCTGCCGATAGCGCACCGCGCGCTTGCCTGTGCCCTTGCCGATTTTCTGAATGGCGATGAGATATGCCTGCAGGGCGGCCCGGATGCTGGGTGAAGCGTTCTCCGCAAGTTTCAGCCACGTTCGCTTCACCACGATGTCGCGATAGGCGCGCGACAAATCGCTCTCCACTTCATGGCGGTCCTTCGCCAGCCGCTTTAGCTCTTCGTGCGCGTCAATCGATTCAAGGTAGGTGGCCAGACGCCTCAAACGCCAAGCGTTGCGCCAGTTGTCTGGCAGAAGGCCATCCACCGTACCCTCAATCGGATGTTTGAGCGACATGGCGTACTGCGGCGCACCGGAAGCCTCGACCTTTTCGCAAACGTCGCGCACGGTGGCGAGATGTGTACCCAGACCCAGCACGCGAGATAGCTCCGCCATCAGCGCCGACCACTCAGCCTGCATCCGGGCGTCTTCGATCTCTGGATTGCCCAGTGTCTCGGAGAGAAACCGGCGAATGTTCTCTATGACGCGGCCGGTGCGGCCTTCCAGTACCTTCTGAAATCGCTCTTTGGTGACCCAGACGTTGGCGAGCCGGTTCTTGGTTAGGTGGTGCCGCAGGGCCCTCTCCAACTCAGCCAATCGCTGCGTGTTATCCGCCACCTCGCGAGCATGATCCCAGTTGGGGAACACGTGAGAAGCAGCGGCGCAGAGTTCGCCTTCCGCGTTCACTACTTTCTTCACCTTGAGGTAAAGGGCGTACTCTTGGGCGGCGGTCAAGCCACTTGTCCGGCCCGTCCTCCGGTACGCCGCTTCGAGCTGAAGTTCGTGAGCAAGAGCGTTCCAGCGCAAGGCTAGTTCGCGCAGGCATTTCAACAACGCCAGATGCTCGGCTACATGCTTCCAACTCTCGGCGTTGGCAGGGGGATTGCCGAGAACACGAATACTGTCCAGTTGCTCCTTCTGCGCTGCCCTGCCGAACAGCCCTTTCAGACCAAAGGCGCTCTTGCCCTCAGTGAGATTCCGCACAGCTTCCGCGAGCTCGGGATCAAGCTCGATGCCTACGGGCGTGGTAACCGGCCGCTCAAGAAACGCCTTGCGCCGTTCGACAGCTTGCTCAAGCTCGGCGCCGAGGGCATCCAGCATCGGCATGAGGTTGTCGCTCCTACCGGTCCGCAGCCGTTCGCGCAAGGTGACCGTCCATTGACGATGCGCCCGCACTACTTCGTCGCGTAGGCACTGAAGAGCTTCGATATGCGTGAGGAGTTTTTGAGCGAGAGCGATCGTCTCCTGGCTCGAATCGGCGAGCGCCGGAACGTCCCCGTTTTCTATGCCCTGTTTCAGCTTTTCGAACTGGGACAGATCCTGGTGGACTTCGAGCAGTGTCTTGGAGTCGGGAAACTCCACGAGCTGCGGCAGCGACGAATTGAGATAGTCGATGTCTTGACCTAGAGCACGCCTTGCCTCGCGGAGCCGCACAACATCAGCGTCCGAGAACTGCGGCGCGAACTCGGGAGCGATTCCAAGCGAGTCGGGAATCCACTCGAACTGACCGACGTTCTGGACCACCTCGCGCGCAGCGTCCTGAGGGTCGATTTCCTCGGTCTCCAGCGTGACTTTGGCGAGGTTTCGTTTCGCCCATTCGCCAATCTTGCGGTCAATGCCAGCGAGTTTGCCGTGGAGAGCATCAATGGACTCCTCAAGATGGCTGATCTCTCTCGTCGTGTTGCCGCGGTCGAGGCCCTGTACCTCGGAGGCAATCTTATGGATGGCGTGTTCGAACTGCTTCATCCCCTCCTGTTCGCTCGTCAGCAGCGAAATAGCGAGCGGACGGATTTCCTCGGGAAGCTGCTCCTGCAGCACCGCCAATGCCGGGTCCTTCATGGAGGTCACGAGCACCCGCTTGCCCTCGGCGAGATAGTGGCAGATGACGTTGGCGATGGTGTGCGTTTTGCCCGTACCAGGCGGACCCTGCACGACGACGCCATCGGAAATATCCAACAGCTGGATGATGCGGACCTGCTCGTCGTTGAAGGGCTTGGGGAAATAGAGGTCGCGCGCCTTCATGCTGCTCGCGCTGTGCTCCGAGTGGTACGAGGCGGACACACCACGGAATGGTGGCAGTTCGACAACCGGGTTGGTCGTGTCTGGGTCGGTTACGACCGCAGCCACCGCGGGCGGGTAGGACTCGGCTTCCTCGGCTTGTTTCTTCAGCTTTTCCAGGTCCTGCAGAAACAGGTTGTTGGTGCGCGGACGCGCAAAGAGCACCCACGTGTCGGTGACTTTGAGCTTGTCGTCCGCCTTGGGCAGCGTCCGGTCCTCCGCTGGCACTTCGTTTGGCCAGTAGATGCCGTTCGCGTCGAGGTTGGTAACCGCCGTACGAAGCAGCGGCTCGAAAGTGCCGCGGTCAAACGGCGAAAAAGTTGTTGTAGCCTTCCCGAAGAACTCCTTCGCCGCTTTCTCCAGATCGGCAACGCCAGGGTTATCGACGGATGCGTACCAGTCGACCTCGATGCGAGCATCGACATCCCGAGGCCGGATTTCCACTTCGGCCGTCACTGGGTTGAGCGACATCTCGACCAGTCGTCCTACCAACGGATAGCTCACGATGGCGCCATTAGAGTTCCAAATGCCGAGGCCCACGCCCCAGACGAGCTCGAGCTGCGCTTCGACAATGCTGCCCTCGAGCTGCTGCTTCAGCGTGAAGAGCTGGGAATAGAGACGGATGGTCCTGCGGCGACGCTTTTCTTCCTCGGCCCAGGGACGCCACTTCGTGGCGAGATAGGTAGCAAACTGGGCCCGGACTAGAGGGGCATTTTCGTAGTCGGAAAGCGTGATCGTCGTCTCTGGGTCGATGGCAGGCTTGCCTTGCTCAGGCGGCTTCACTGATGAACAATGCGTGCCTGCGGCGATCAGACTTGCACCATCCGCAGCCTCGCGCAGCCGCGGCTCTTCCGTTGGCGCCTGCGTCATCTGTACCCAGGGTCGCAGTACCGCGCTGGCAACATCGGGCGGCCTCGTCTCGTGCAGCCGCTCAACGGCAAGCCAAATTTCGTCCTCGCTATCGGGGCCGTTGACGTTTATGCGGATGCCCGGCAGCCCTTGGATTTCGTGCTCGTACAGAGCAAAGAGACCGTGTGCGGCGACAGTAGCGGCTGGTTTGCCACGCAACCGAGCGGACTGCTGAGAGAACTCGATGAGGGAGAGAAGCCGATCTCTTTCGATGCTCATGAGGTTTCCCATGTCCCTACGCTTCCCATGTTATTGGCTGGGCCTTTCACGCGATTGCATTTTTGCTCGTTACCCGCGATCCGCGTCAATAGCGCCGAACCACTATATGCCTGGCTTCTCCAGAAGAGTATTGGAAAACTCGCAACCCTAGAAGTGCAAAATCAACAGGAAACCTCTCAACAAAGCGCACCACATCAAGCGTGCTTTCTGAAAAACTCCGCCGTAACAGCACCCGCCGGCCGATGATGATGAACAGATAAGCCGCGAGCGAAGTTGCCAAGACCCTCGCCCGTTCGCGTCGATTAGAGAAACAGAGCGGCTGGCAGTGCAGCAAAGGCGATGGCGCAGAACACCCGTTTCCAGGAGAAGTGACAGTGTCGCGGTCGCCTGCGAAAGGTCATGCTGTGGTCACAGAAGAGATAGGTTGGTCCTTCCATCGGGTTATGCGGCGGTTGTTTTCGGGTGTTCTGCGTCTTTGCCTAGAGCAATGCTTAGGCCATCACAACAAAGCGTATGAATTCGCTAAAAAACCATGTCCCAGGCGCCAATTTGGCCGCCCGACTCTGTCAAACAAGCGGGATTTTTATGACATCGATGCCAAACTTGACGCGATATGACACGGCTGACGCAATGCGCCCGCTATCTCGCACTGAAATGGCAGCATTCAGTCAACCTGAGGAGATACGGATTAAACATGTCGAATGCATGAACAGTTCGGATAAAGGCGCGGGCCGCCGCGGGACCGTTGCTTGTCTCTTCGCCCCTTCAATTCGAATCTCCCGTGATGGGTGGATTTTTCAGCGGATGGTTCCGTGTGATCAGATAGACGGCTGACTTTTTTACTTCTTAAAAAGAGGCGGTCGCCGACCTTTGCCGCTCTTTTATTATTCTTCTTAACCGGTTTTTTTTCATTGTGGCGATCCGTCCCACCTATAATTTCGTCACACGTGTCCCGGACTGTCTCATCGAATCCGCGTCTTTATAGCGCTCAGAAACGGAGATTGAAATTGTATTCTTGTCGAAGGGTAAGCCCAGATCGGTGAGTTTGGTTTCGATTAACTGCTGGTCCGGTATGGTTTCGACTCAGAAAAATTTCAATTGTTTTAGATCCCCCCGCGCATGTACGGCGCTTTTTAGAAACGCGTATTCAACCTCGATAATCATGACCCAGCCTCCGATTGGCTGGGCCGAACGGTTCAGCCTTTTTTTATTCTCGCCGCTGTTTCTTCCAGCGCCTCCGCCAGATCATGGAGATCGGATAGCTCTCTGATCAACTCCTCCCGGCGCGAGTTCTTATCCATCTTGGCGTTTATCGAGTCGAGATCAGCCTTTTGATCAGCCTCGGCCATTTCACCTGTTCCCCATGTTACAACGTCATACGGAGACGCCCTTTATAGCACTTTCTGGACAATGTGAACAAACAGACAGTTAGAACAGAAGCCGAAAGGACAAATAAAAACGGGGAGTTGGCTTAACTCCCCGTCTCACTGAAATTTTGATTTTTGCCGGAGGTTCGGTTTTTAAGTCCCTTGTGTCTACCTATTCCACCATCCGGGCGGGGAGCGGGGCAGCGGCCTAATTTTTTAGCACAAAATTTCTTGCGGGAAAATGCGAAGGCCCCTCCGGGTGGAGAAGCCCTCCCAGTCGACGAATCGCAATCAAACGAACAACGGCGCCAGGACCAGCGTGATCGT
The DNA here is from genome assembly GCA_963804165.1 of uncultured delta proteobacterium. Lineage (GTDB taxonomy): Bacteria > Desulfobacterota > Binatia > UBA9968 > UBA9968 > DP-20. Next base: position 202,840 of record CAWDPO010000046.1, on the reverse strand, counting down.
GGCCAACAGCTTGATCAAGACGTGCAAGCTCGGACCAGCGGTGTCTTTGAACGGATCGCCCAAGGTATCGCCGACGACCGCGGCCTTGTGAGCATCGGAACCCTTGCCGCCGTACTGCCCGCTCTCGATGAACTTCTTCGCATTATCCCAGGCACCGCCACTGTTATTGAAGAAAGTCGCCATCAGGATTCCAGCGATCGTGCCCACCATCAGGAAAGCCGCCACCGCCTCCGCACCAATACCGAACATACGGAAGACGAGACCGACGGCTACAGGCATGATGACCGCGAGAACACCGGGAACGATCATCTGCTTGAGCGCACCGACAGTGACGATATCGACGCAGCGGCGGTAATCTGGTTTCACCGTACCTAGGAGAATGCCGGGATTCTCTTTGAACTGCCTGCGCACCTCGTTGATAACATAATAAGCGGCTTTACCGACCGCGCGAATCGCGAAAGACGAGAACAGAAAAACCAGCATCGCGCCAAGCAACCCGCCAACAAACACCTCCGGCTTGGCGATGTTGACAACTTCTAACGGGTGGCCGTAGTGAGCGACTTCGTCGAGGTAAGCCGAAAACAATAAGAACGCCGCCAGCGCCGCTGAACCAATGGCGTAGCCTTTGGTCAGAGCTTTGGTGGTGTTGCCGACGGCATCGAGACGATCGGTTTTTTGACGAACCTCTTCCGGCTGGCCGCTCATCTCGACGATACCGCCGGCGTTGTCGGTGATCGGACCGAAAGTATCCATAGCTAAGATATACGCCGCGGTGCCCAACATACCCATGGTTGCCACAGCCGTGCCGAACAGGCCGGCATTCTTCACACCGCTCGCCAGGCCTAGATAGTACGAGGTGATGATGGCCACGGAAATCACCAAGACCGGAATCGCAGTACACTCGAGACCGACGGCGATGCCGGCAATAATGTTAGTGGCTGGGCCGGTCTTAGACGCTTCGGCGATTTCTTTGACCGGCCGGTATTTATACTCAGTATAATACTGGGTGATGTAAACGAACGCCTGCGCCATCAGGATACCGACAACGCCGCAGAGGAAGAAATAGATCCACGCGGACTCAGCTTCAGGATACCTCGACACATCGACCGCGAGCAGCATTTTGGAAGTCACGAAAAATCCGGCAATCGCGAGAATACTCGTCACGTAATAGCCGCGGTTGAGAGCCGCCATGGCATCGCCCTTTTCCTCGGTCTTGACAATCATGATACCGACGATCGATGCAATCAGCCCCAGGGCCCTGGCGACCAAGGGGAAAACGATCCCTTTGATTCCGAAGTAAGGATAAAGTCCGACGCCGAGAATCATCGCGCCGATGTTTTCGGCGGCGGTGGATTCAAACAAATCGGCGCCACGGCCGGCGCAGTCACCGACGTTGTCGCCGACCAGGTCGGCGATCACCGCGGGATTACGCGGATCGTCCTCGGGGATGCCGGCCTCGACTTTGCCGACGAGGTCGGCGCCGACGTCAGCGGCCTTTGTGTAAATGCCGCCACCGAGCTGGGCGAAGAGCGCGACAAACGAAGCTCCGAATCCATAACCGACAATGGTGAAGGGGATCTTTTGCGGATCGTGGCCCAGAGACTCAAGCAACGCGTAGAGGCCGCCGACTCCCAATAGACTCATGGCGACGACGAACAAACCGGACACCGCGCCGCCGCGCATCGCGATCTGAAGGCCCTCATTGAGACTGGAACGAACCGCGGACGCAGTCCTGATATTGGAGCGAATGGATACCCACATACCGACGTAGCCGGCGACCACTGAACAGGCCGCGCCCAGGACAAACGATAGTGTCGTCCAGAAAGCCATCCACACCGGTGGTACCGGATCGGCTGGGCTCGGCGTGCGCACAAAGGCATAGAGGAGAAAGATCACCACGGCCAAGGCTGCCGACAAACTAATGATCGTTCGGTTCTGCCGCGACATAAATGCTTCGGCTCCCTCTTTGATCGCGTTGGAAATCTCCTGCATCTTTTGCGTTCCCATGTCCCGCTGAAGCACCCAGCGAGCCAAATAGACCGCGAAGGCCAACGACAAACAGCTAATCGCGATAACAAACGAGATCATTACTCCTCCTCATCCCTGATTCAGGTCGTAAATTCATTCTTTCTTGCGCCACACATAGGCCACCCCGATGCTCAGGATATACAAAAACAGCATCGGACCGGCCAAAAGACTTTGGTTTATCACGTCGGGAGTCGGCGTCAACATCGCGGCGATGATAAAAATCACTACGATAGCGTAGCGGAACGATCTGAGCATAAAGCGATAATCCCAGAGGCCGATCCGGACTAGAAAAAAAGTAAAAACCGGCAACTCAAAGGTGACGCCAAAGGCAAAAACCATGCGAAAGAAAAAAGTAAAATATTCGCCGATCCGAATAGCCGGGCTCACACCCATGGTTTCGTACTGTTCGATAAAGTATTTGAACGCCACCGGGAGGACGAGTCGGTAACAAAAAGACACTCCGCCAATGAAGAAAATAGTGGCGCACAACACAAACGGGACCACCCAGGATTTTTCTCCGCCCGTGAGACCCGGAGCCACGAAGCGCCAGATCTGATAGAATATAAATGGACAAGAAAACAGAACCCCCGCCGCTAAAGCCACCTTTATTTCAACAAAAAAAGCTTCGGTGACACTGGTGCCGATCAGATTCTGGCCCGCTTTCAGGTTTTGCCGAAGCGGCGCGACGACAAAACTAAAAATCGAATCGGAAAAAAAATAGCAAACGCCCGAGGCAAGTACGATGGCCAAAACCGATTTAAGCAAACTCCAGCGGAGCTCCTCCAAGTGCTCCGTGAGCGTCATATTTGAATCGCTCGCCACGACTCGCTACCACAGACCGAAATTGCAAAAAAGGGGAAGGTTTCAATCCCTTCCCCTTTTCTCGGTTGCCGAAAACCGCAATGAAGGTTAGCTGACCTTACTTGGTTTTCGCCTCGTCTTTTTTCTCAGGCGCCTTATCAGGAGCCGGTGCTGCATCCTTCATAGGTTCAGCCGCTTTCTGATCACCCGCTGGTGGCGCCGCTGGTTCTGCTGGCGCTGCTGGGGCTGGCGGAGGTGGAGGCGGAGCTGGTTCTTCCTTCTTACCGCAGCCCACAAACGTTAAAGTAAATGCGAAGAGGGTGACTGCTGACAACGATACGAGTTTTTTTCCCATCCTTGGTTCACCTCCTTTCCCGTCACACTTATACAGATTTTCATCTTAAGCATTTTGTATCGCACATGTCATTTGAAGATTCAAGCATGTCAGGCACTTGAGCGCCGGGTCCGTGAGGAAGTATTCGCCCGCTGACGAACGGTCGGATATTCTCCATGGGCCACGCGACGAGTAGGATTTTATTACCACGACCGGCACCGAATAACTTTGCACATGAGGTTATCACCGGCCCAGCTCGTAGCGGAAGAATTCTTCTATTACTCCAGCAATGATTCGAAGCCTAACTTGGCGGTTAACGCATTGCAGACGAGGACATTTCTCGCCACGCTCCGTGTCCTTATCGCTCGATCGCGCACGATCTCATGAAATATTATTCATCTGCAAAGTATCGCACCGAAAGCGGATAAATCAACCCACGCACATCAAATGTTAATAACTTGTTGATAACCGCGATGGAGTGTGGCGCGCGAGGCTAAAAGTCGCGGAGCTTAGCGAATTGCTCAAATTCCAAGCGAATCAAAACGTTCAATTACCATGACTTGGAAATGAACTTGAAAAACACGAAAAGCGGCAGAGTAACCGTCAAATGGGGAATTTGCTGACTCCACTCCGCTGTGTCGCCGAATCAACGGGAGTCCATCGCCGGCCTTTTCACCGAGAAGTAACACGACATCGTTTGTCCCACGCGAATTATTTTGTCCCGCGCGGCGATACAGAGCTAGGGCGTAATCAACGCAGTGACAATCTGCAATGCAGATCGACAAAATTAAGCCAGGATCTATTACAGTGTGTACGGCGCCGTGATGAAATCGGCGCAAAACCGCCGCGTTGACTCCTTACAGCGTCGATGGTAAAAAGTCCGCTAGCTCATTACTTGGAGGAAACCGTTGGCCATTCACCCGTCAGCAATCAAAAGACACCGTCAAAGCCTGAATAAACGGGCGCGCAACATCGAGACAAAATCAAAACTCCGGACGTTGATCAAAAAAACGCGGCAGGCGATCGAAGCGAACAACCGCGAAGACACGCAGACACAAATCCGCGCCGTCAACCACGCTCTCGGCAAAGCCGTCAGCAAAGGAATTATAAAAAGAAATACTGCGTCACGCTGGCTGTCTCGCCTCTCCCGCTCGGCGCAAACCCCGACCGCCACCAGCTAAACCCGGCACTGCGTGGGTCAATTTTCTCGAGAGCGGCCTAAAACATTTCTATTACTCTCTGGTGGAGTTCCTTGGCGAACTGCTCCATCAGCTGGTTTCTGATCGCTCTCCGTTCAACCTCGGTCAATTGAATGTCGGTCATGCGCTGGACGTCTAGCGAGTTCAACGTCCCTGTCCGAAACGCCGAAGAAGTCGTCACCACCGCCGCGCGAGAACCGCCGTACACTTGGTTGAGGCGCATCCCCTGGCCGCGCCACAAGATTTCATTGGGCTCCCGGCGCCGCAGGGTCACGTCCAAAATGAGCACGGACTCATACTGGAGTACTTCATCTTCTCGGTTCACCGTAGCAACGTTGCTATCCAACGAGCGAATTACGCCGCTGAGGATCAGATCGGCTTGCTCGGAGGCCTCGACCACCCTGAGTTGTCCGCGACGGTAGAATTCTCCCCGCAACGCGGTCGTAAGTTCCTTTTCAATTCCGACATCGCGGCTGCGATTAATGAACGGTTCCACGTACATCGTTTTGGCATCCTTGGGCAGCAAAGAGCTTTCTCCGACAAATTGATAGCCGCAGCCGCCGAGCGTCGCAAAAGTCGCCAACCCAATCGATAGAACCGAAAAACACCAAAGCAAGCGAATCTGTCGCACGATTTAACCCTCCACGACAATGTTAACCAATCGACGCGGCACGTAAACCACCCGCCGCACATTTTTACCGTCCAAAAAACCGACTACTTTGGGATCAGCCAACGCATTGGTTTCGATATAGTCCTGACTCACATCCGCCGGGACTGTGATTTTTCCCCGTACCTTGCCGTTGACTTGAACGACAATCAGTAATTTTTCCTCCTCGAGCGCTGCCGCGGAATAGCTCGGCCAGGGAGCTTGATCCAAGCGATCTCCCTCTCCGATCTCTTCCCACAGCTCGTTGGCCACATGGGGAACGAAGGGCACGAGCAAGACGATCATCGTCTTCACGCCCTCTTTAACGAGCGCCGTAGCTGCGCCTGATTTGGGCTCGGCCTGTGCCGCCGCGCTTAAAGCGTTGAACAACTCCATGATCGCTGCAATCGCAGTATTGAAATGGAAACGTCCGTCGATGTCGTCGGTGACCTTCTTAATGGTCCGGTGGATCATGCGCCGGAGATCGCGCTGCTCCGATGAAATTTCACCGCCGCCGCCATTGGCCGAGATTGGCGCCCAACCTCCCCTATTTTGATAAACAAATCGCCACAATCGGGATAGAAAACGATAAGCGCCCTCGACTCCCTGATCGCTCCACTCGAGATCCTTTTCCGGCGGCGCGGCAAAGAGCGTAAACAAGCGCGCTGTATCGGCGCCGTAAAGATTGACCAAATCTTCCGGGTCGATTATATTTTTCTTCGACTTGGACATTTTCTCGACGCGACCTTTTTCGACCAGCCGATTACAATGCGGGCACTTCCAGCCATCTTTTTCAGGACCTATCAGTTCACTGGGAAACAGCCAGTTATGCTCGACGCACCGATAAGTCTCCTTGGAGACCATCCCCTGGGTCAATAGATTCGTAAACGGCTCATCGACTTTCGCGAGTCCCAAATCGCGCAACGCCTTGGTAAAAAAGCGCGCATAAAGGAGGTGCAGCACGGCGTGCTCGACGCCACCGATGTACTGATCCACGGCCATCCAGTAGCGCGCCTCTTCAGCGTCGAAAGGCGCCTTGGTGAATTTCGCCGAAGTATAACGCAAAAAATACCACGACGAATCTACAAACGTGTCCATGGTATCGGTTTCGCGGCGCGCCGCGCCGCCGCACTTCGGACAGGCAACTTGTGAAAAAAGCTTGCTTTCGGTGAGCGGCGAGCCGCCCTTTCCGGTAAACGGAACATCCTTCGGAAGCATGACCGGCAGTTGATCTTCCGGAACAGCAACTGTGCTGCATTGATCGCAGTAAATAATTGGGATCGGCGTCCCCCAGTAGCGCTGCCGTGATACACCCCAATCGCGCAAGCGATATCGAATCGCTTTCTTACCCCAGCCTTTTTCCTCCGCGTGACCCGCGATCTGTTCTTTTCCTTCCGTATTCGCCAGGCCCGAAAAGCCGGCGCTATTGACCATTATGCCCTCGTCGACATAGGCCTCGGTCAAATCCTCTGCGGCCAGCGACTGATCGCGCGGTTGGATCACGACGCGAATCGGCAGCTGATATTTTTTTGCGAATTCAAAATCCCTTTGGTCGTGCGCAGGCACCGCCATGACCGCACCGGTGCCGTATTCCATGAGCACAAAGTTAGCCAAGTAAATGGGAATGTTTTCACCGGTAAAGGGATTTCGGCAGTAGGAGCCCGTGAAGACGCCCTCCTTTTCTCCCTCTTCTGCTCCGCGCTTCGCCTGGCTGACGCTTGTGAAACGCTCGATAAATGCTCTGACCGTGTCTTCCTGCGCCGTGCCGGCGGAGAGTTTGCCCGCCAACGGATGTTCAGCAGCGAGGGAAACGAACGTCGCGCCGTAAATCGTATCCGGACGTGTCGTAAAGATTCGTAGTGCCCCTGCGCGGCCGACCAATGGAAAATCAATTTCGGCGCCGATCGACTTACCAATCCAGTTGCGCTGCATGGTAAGCACTTTCTCGGGCCAACCGGTCAGTTTGTCCAAATCGCGGAGCAATTCCTCAGCGTAATCGGTGATGCGGAGAAACCACTGTTCGAGCTCCTTTTGCATGACCGGCGAATCACATCGCCAGCACGCGCCTTCGATCACCTGCTCGTTGGCCAAGACCGTTTCGCACGACGGACACCAGTTGACAAAAGAACTTTTTTTATACGCCAGTCCCTTCTTGAAAAACTGCAGAAAGATCCACTGATTCCAGCGATAGTAGTCAGGCTCGCAGGTAGCAATCTCACGATCCCAGTCGTAAGAAAGCCCCATGCGCTTGAGCTGGGTCTTCATATAAAGAATATTTTCCCGCGTCCATGCTTCGGGATGCACGCCGCGCTCGATCGCCGCGTTTTCCGCCGGCAAACCGAAGGCGTCCCAGCCCATGGGATGAAGCGTGTTGAAACCACGCATGCGCTTGTAGCGCGCGATCACATCACCGATCGAGTAATTGCGCACGTGCCCCATGTGAATGCGGCCGGAAGGATAAGGAAACATCTCCAGGACGTAATATTTCGGCTTCCCTGTGTTCTGGGTAACATGAAATGCCTGGTCTTTTTCCCACAGGCACTGCCATTTTTCTTCTATGGCTTTGGGTTGGTAGCGCTCTTCCATAACTTTCCGCTTATGGCGATTTTACGCCGCTGTCTTGCGCCACGTGATCTAAAACCCCGTTGATGAATGTGGCCGATTCGGCGCTGCCAAAACGTTTACCGATTTCGATGGCCTCGTCCAAGCTGACGCGCGAAGGGATGTCAGGACAAAAGACCAATTCGTAGGTCGCCATGCGCAAAACCACCAGATCCACTTTCGCCAAGCGCGCGAGCTTCCAATTTTCCGTGCATTTTTCTATCAGCCGGTCGATCTCCGCGCTCTGGCTTACCACTCCAGAAACCAATCGGCGCGCAAACTCCTTGGCTGGCGCGTTGCCCTCAAAGTGCTGCAAAAACAGCTCTACTGCTGCAACCGAAGCATCAGCGGTTATTTCGATTTGATACAGCGCTTGGAGCGCCAGCTCACGCCCCTTGCGTCGCGTGCCTTTCACCGCATGGCCAGGCGAAATAGTTTCTTGATTCTCTGACAATGGCAACTCAGAAGTAAGTGCGGCGAAATCGTAAGGAGCGCTACGACAACTGCCGAATGACATCGATCATCTCGACGACGGTCAAAAGGGCCTCATAGCCTTTATTGGCATCCTTCGCACCCGCGCGCTCCATGGCCTGTTGCACGTCGTTAGTGGTCAGCACACCGAAACCAATCGGAATCTTATAAGTTCGGACCGCATCGCCAATCCCCCGCGTGACCGCGTCGCAAACGTAGTCAAAATGCGGCGTGTCTCCGCGGATCACGGCGCCTAAACACACCAATGCGTCGTAGCGGCGGCTGGCGGCCATCTTCTCGGCGACCAGGGGAATCTCAAAAGCGCCGGGGACCCGCACGATCGTCAGATTTTTATCTTCTCCGCCGTGGCTTTGAAATCCATCCAAAGCGCCCTCAAGAAGTTTTTCCGTGATGAAATGGTTATAACGGCTTACCACGATGCCGACTTTAAGTCCCTGCGCGTTCTTCTTGCCTTCGATCGATTCGGGCATGGCTCGTCACCGGGGACAGTTTCTAGCGCTTAGCCGGTTTGGCCTCGAGGTTCGACAATAAATGGCCGAGTTTGATTTGTTTCGTCCGCAGATAATGGATATTGGTGTCCCGCGGCTGAACTTCCAGCGGCACTCGCTCGACGACTTTCACGCCATAAACTTCCAGCCCCGTGATTTTGCGCGGGTTGTTGGTCAACAAAGAAATTTTCTCCACGCCGAGCTCGCGCAGGATCTGCGCGCCGATACCGTAGTCGCGCAAATCTTCTTTGAATCCCAACTCCAGATTCGCCTCGACGGTGTCACGCCCCTGGTCCTGCAGCGCGTAGGCTTTGATCTTGTTGGTCAGGCCGATACCGCGGCCTTCCTGATGCATATAAATGAGCACCCCGCGGCCTTGCTCGTCGATCAGCCGCAGCGATTGACGGATCTGGTCGCCGCAGTCGCAACGTTCCGAGCCGAACACATCGCCGGTCAGGCATTCGGAATGGACCCGAACTAAGACCCGCTCGGCGTGACTGATATCGCCTTTAACGAGCGCCATATGTTCGAGGCCGTCGACCTCGTTGCGAAAAACAATCGCCCGATACATGCCGCCGTGAATCGTCGGAAATTCTTCTTCAACTACGCGCTTAACCAAGCTCTCGTTGCGCAATCGATAAGCAATCAAGTCCGCCACCGAGACGATTTTAAGTCCCTCTTGTTGGGCCAGCCGTTGGAGCGCCGGCAATAACGCCACCGACCCATCGTCGGCCAAAATTTGGCAAATGGCGCCTGCCGGCTTGAAGCCGGCCATGCGAGCCAAATCCACCGACGCATCGGTGCGGCCCGAGCGCGCCAGCACGCCGCCGCTGCGAGCCTGAAGCGGCTGCACGTGGCCGGGAATAACGAGATCTTCGTGCTTCGTGCTATCCGCGATCGCTGCCTGGATTGTATGCGCGCGTCCCTGAGCTGAAACTCCGTGGACGCCTTCCAGTCTCACCGAAAAGGAAGCGCCGCAAAGCAAACCGGCCAATCGGCTGTTCTCTTCCGCAATCATCGGAATTCCCAGTTCGCGAATTCGCTCGTCGATCAGCGTCACATAAACAATGCCGCGCCCATGTTGTAGTAAATAGTTAAGGCTCTGGGCGGTTACCTTTTCGGCCGCGAGACAGAAAAAACCGTCGCTGTCCGGCGAATCTTCGTCGACCAGAATGACCATCCGGCCGTTGCGGATTTCCTCGATACCTTCTTCAATCGTAGAGAGCGACATGGGACTGCTCGTTTCGCACAGAGATGCGTGACATATTTCTAGCGGCGTTGGCGCATGAAGCTTTGCACATATTTTCCGATCAAATCGGTTTCGATGTTAACTTTATCACCAACCTTCCGAGCGCGCAAATTAGTGTGATTCATCGTAAATGGAATGATCGCCACCGAAAATCGCTGCTTTCGGCAAACATTGACCGTCAAGCTAATACCGTCGACGGCGACCGACCCTTTTGGTACGAGCAAGGCGCCAAGAAGCACCGGAACTGCGATGCTAACGATGGTGAACTCGCCTTGCTTTTCAATCGTCTCGATCCGGCCAACACCGTCAACATGGCCGGTCACCAAATGTCCGCCGAGCCGATCCGCCAACCGCATCGGCCGCTCGAGGTTGACGGAACTACCGACCGCCAGAGTTTCCAGATTGGTGCGCTGCAACGTCTCGGGGGAAACATCCACGGTAAACGTCTTGCTGCTCTTGCTAACAACGGTCAAGCAGGCGCCATTGACCGCGACGCTCGCGCCGCGCGGCATTGAGTGCACCGGCAGCTTAGTATTCAGAGTCAACACCGCCGCTTTGCTTTGCAGCCGCAGCGCGACAAGGGTTCCTACGTCTTCGATGAGTCCGGTAAACATATCGCCAATGTCCAACTACTGATCTGGTCAATCACGGGCGAGCCTATAGATAACCGGTGATCATTAAGTCGTCGCCGGAATTCACGACGTGCAGGTTCTTGACCGGGATCGATTGTTTCACCCGCTTGATACCCAACTGTTCGATCATTGCCCGCCCATCTGCACCGACAATCTTCGGCGCATAGAAAAAAATAATCTTATCGATGATCCTTTCTTTGACAGCCGACGCGGCGACAACCGCCCCTCCTTCGATCATCACACTGACAATTCCTGAAGCTGCGAGCTTTCGCAGCAAAGGCCGCCATGCCACCTTGCCGCGCTTAAGCGGCAGTGGCCATACCTGCGCGCCCAGGGCTTCGATCGCGCGCATTTTCACCGCGGAAACTTGAGTTCCCGTCGCGACGATCGTCTTTGCCGGATCGGCTTGGCGCAGAACGCGCGCAGAAAGCGGAATACTCAGACGGCTATCCACGACGATCCGCCACGGGTTACGGCCGCGCGGAATTCGGCAGGTCAGTTGAGGATCATCGGCTTTTACAGTCTCCACGCCGACAATGACGGCATCGACTTCATTGCGCATCCGGTGAACTCTCCGGCGCGAATCTTCACCGCTGATCCAGCGCGCATCGCCACTGGCGGCGGCGATTTTGCCATCCAGAGTAGCCGCCAGCTTGAGGGTTACGAACGGCAAACGGCGAGTTATGAATTTCGCGAAACTCTCGATGAGCGCGCGGCAGTCGTTTTCCAACACGCCAATGCGGACTTTAATTCCCGCTCGCCGTAGCTGGCGAAAGCCCTGCCCCGCGATTAGGGGGTTGGGGTCCCTCGTGCCGCATACCACTTCTTTGATGCCGGCGCGGATCAACGCCCGCGTGCACGGCGGTGTGCGGCCGTAATGGCTGCATGGTTCCAGTGTGATGTAGAGTGTCGCGCCCCGGGCTTGCGCGCCGGCGTGCTTGAGTGCGACGATTTCAGCATGATCGCCGCCGGCGAATCGATGGAAACCGACGCCGACGATTCGGCCACCGCGCACCAGCACGGCGCCAACAATAGGGTTGGGGCTGGTCCGGCCCGCCGCCTTGCGCGCCAAACGGCAAGCCATGCGTAAGTATCGTTTATCGGAGTCGCTCCACGAGGCGCCGGACAACGGAGCTATTCCCTTCTGCGTCCCGGTTCGGCAGTTTTGGCCAGCGGCAAACCTTTGCGTTCTTTGATCAGCTCCTCCAACTCGACCATAAACTCGCCGATATCCTTGAAGGAGCGGTACACCGATGCGAAACGGACGTAGGCCACGGGATCGGTATCGTGAAGCTCGCGCATCAGCGCTTCGCCGATCACGGAACTGGGGATTTCTTTTTCGCCGCGCTCTTGCAGCGTGCGCTCGATGCGATCGGCGATTGCCTCGATCGTGTTGATGCTGACCGGGCGCTTTTCGCACGCCCGTTTCAAACCGTTGACGATTTTTACCCGATCGTAAGCTTCGCGCCGGCCGTCTTTTTTTACCAGCAACGGCATCATTTCTTCGACGCGTTCATAAGTCGTGAAGCGCCGATTGCAGCGCTCGCACTCGCGCCGGCGCCGGATCATATTGCTATCCTTGCTCAATCGCGAATCGATGACGCGATTTTCCGTCTCGTGGCAAAAAGGACATTTCATAGTAAGAATCGAAGAAAGAGGATCGAAGTTAGAAGATTGCTACGGAAAATCCCGATCTTCAGTCCTCGATCTTCTAGCCCTTCAGCTAAGCTTTCTCCAACCGATGCGGATAGACCGGAAACTTCCTGCACAGACTGCCGACTTCACCGGCAATCCCTTGGAGCGCGGCGTCATCTCCCACACGTTTCAGCGCTCTGGAAATGAAATCACCGATCAAGTCCATCTCCGTTTCTTTCATGCCGCGCGTGGTCACGGCCGGCGTGCCGATGCGCACGCCGCTGGTAACGAACGGCGAGCGCGTGTCGAACGGCACGGCGTTGCGATTCACGGTAATGCGCGCTTTATCCAAAGTCTCTTGCGCCACTTTGCCGGTGAGCTCCGATTTGCGCAAATCGACCAGCATCAAATGATTGTCGGTGCCGTCCGACGTGAGGCGAAATCCGGCGCGCATCAACGCCTGGGCGAGCACCTGCGCATTCTTGACGATCTGCTGCTGATAGATTTTAAATTCCGGACACAAAGCTTCCTTCAATGCCACCGCCTTGGCGGCGATCACGTGCATCAGCGGCCCGCCCTGCATACCCGGAAAAACCCGGCTGTCGACGATCTTGGCGTGCTCGGCTTTGCAGAGCACTAGACCGCCGCGCGGCCCGCGTAAGGTTTTATGCGTCGTCGTGGTAACGAAGTCCGCGTAAGGCACCGGACTCGGGTGTAAGCCCGCCGCGATCAATCCGGCGACGTGCGCCATGTCGACCATCAGCAACGCGCCGACTTCATCGGCGATTTTGCGAAACCGAGGATAATCGATGACGCGCGGGTAGGCGCTGGCGCCGGCGACGATCAGTTTGGGACGATGTTCCTTAGCCAACCGTTCAACTTCGTCATAGTCGATGGTTTCGGTTTTTTCCGAAACGCCGTAGGGAATCACTTTGTAGATAAATCCAGAAAAATTAACCGGGCTGCCCATCGACAGATGCCCACCGTGGGCCAGGTTCATTCCCAAATAGGTGTCGCCTGGCTTTAACACCGCGAGATAAACCGTCATGTTGGCCTGCGAGCCCGAATGCGGCTGCACGTTCGCGTGATCGGCACTGAATAGCTCTTTGGCCCGCGCGATCGCCAACGATTCAACTTCATCGACAAACTCGCAGCCGCCATAATACCGCTTGCCCGGATAGCCTTCGGCGTACTTGTTGGTCATCACGCACCCCTGCGCCTCCAACACCGCCTCGCTCACGACGTTTTCAGATGCGATCAGCTCCAGGTTACCTTCCAGCCTCTGGGTTTCTTTCTGAATTGCCGAGAACACGGCTGGATCGGCTTGTTCTAAAAATGACATATGAATACCTTCGCGCTACTTCTTCTCTGTTTCAGGAGCGGGCCGGAGACCCAGCTCTTTTTCGGTCTGAGTAATTTTGTCGACGCGTCTCTGGTGCCGACCACCGGCAAACGGCGTGGTTAGCCAAACGTCGACGATTTGTTGCGCCAATGATGGGACGGTCTTCGCGCCGCTCAGGACCAAAATGTTCGCATCGTTGTGCTCGCGGCTCGAGCGCGCGCCGTCGAGGTCCTGCACCAGCGCAGCGCGCACGCCGGGAAATTTGTTGGCGATGATCGACATGCCGATGCCGGTCGTGCAAACGAGCACGCCACGGTCTGCGTCACACGCAACGACGCATCGGCACACTTCGCGCGCATAATCTGGATAATCCACGGAGTCCCTGCTGTGAGTGCCGTGATCATAAACGTCAAGGCCCTTGGAGCGCAGACGATCGACGAGAAAGTTTTTGAGCTCCAAGCCACCGTGGTCGCAACCGAATACGATCATAACTCGAACTTGACCCGCGCTATCGAAATAAAGAAAATCGCAGGAGCATGGACATTGGATCCCACTCGCCTGCGATTTGCTTTGCTTCTTGAGTAACTGGTTGGGCGATCAATTAGCCCTAATACGCTCTACGCGACCCCGGAGATCCTAACGATGGGCTTCGATATAGGTGATGACATCCTGGACGGTCTTGATCTTTTCCGCGTCCTCATCGGAGATCTCCATCTCGTACTCTTCTTCGAGCGCCATCACCAACTCGACGATATCCAGGGAATCTGCCCCTAAATCCTCAATAAATGAGGCTTCCGGGGTTACCTCTTCTGCGCTCACTCCGAGTTGCTCGCATACAATTTCCTTCACTCTAGCCTGAACAGACGCCGCCATCTTCACATACCTCCTGCATACAGATTCGTTACATGTACAGTCCGCCGTTAATACTAAACACCTGCCCGGTAATATATCCAGATTTCTCCCCCGCGAGAAATACAATCATTTCAGCGACTTCCTCGCAAGTACCAAAACGGCCGAGCGGGATCGCATGGAGAAAGTCCTCGCGCATCTTTTCCGGCAGCTTCGCCGTCATATCCGTTTCGATAAACCCCGGCGCAACGACATTCACCGTCACACTTCTGGACGCCACCTCGCGAGCCACCGCTTTGGTGAAGCCGATGATCCCCGCCTTGGAAGCAGCGTAGAGCGACTGTCCGACGTTACCCGTTTGCCCCACCACCGACGATAAATTGATGATCCGCCCATGATGTTGTCGGATCATATAACGCGATACGATCTTTGTGCAGAGAACGGTACCCTTGAGATTAGTGCCGACAACCTGGTCCCAATCCGCCGGCTTGACGCGCATCAAAAGATTATCAGAGGTTATACCGGCATTGTTAACGAGAATATCAATTTTCTTGTGATGGTCAACGATTCCCTTGATTGCGGCTTCGACCTGATTCTCGTCGGCGACATCGAACGGGCAAAGCTCGCCCTGGCCTCCTTCGGCCACGACCTTGGCCAAAGACTCCTCGGCCGCCGAGTGGTTACCCCGGTAATTGACAACTACATGGGAACCCAAACGCGCAAGCGCCAATGCGACCGCGCGTCCGATGCCGCGACTAGCGCCGGTGACGAGCGCGACCTGACCGTTGAGAATCATTGAGTCCACGCCGAAGCGAGCCGCGATAGATCCTGCGGAACTGCGAAGTTTTCAATTTCCATCGTCGGAACGATTCGCTTCATAAGTCCTTTGAGGACCTTGCCCGGACCGATCTCGAGCGCTCGATCACAGCCTAATTCGTGGAACTTTCGCACCGTTTCTTCCCAACGCACCGGACACACGGCTTGATCGACCAGTAACGATTTCACTCGCTCAGCACTGAGATTAACTTCAGCTTCAACGTTTGATACCACACCTGTAACGAAGGGGCGAACCGTGACGTCACTCAATATTTGCTTCAGGCCGTCAGCGGCAGGCTGCATGAGCCGGCAATGAAACGGCGCGCTCACCGGCAGGTCCAGCACTCTCTTCGCGCCGCGTTCCTTTGCTAGTTTCATAGCCCGTTCAACGGCGCCATGGTCGCCAGCAATGACAACCTGTCCGGCGCCATTGAAATTGGCGGGCGAGACGACTTCGCCGCGACTAGCATCCACGCACAGATCGCGCACCGCCTCCATCTCCAACCCGAGTACCACCGCCATCGCGCCTCGACCCGAGGGCACGGCCTGCTGCATTAGGCGTCCACGTTCGCGTACTATTTTCACCGCGTCCCGGAATTGCAGCGCTCCCACGGCGACCAGCGCGCTATATTCGCCCAGGCTGTGGCCCGCGACGAATGATGGCCGCAGCGGAGTCTCTGTCTCGAGTACCCGCAAAGCGGCGATCGAGGCGGTGAGAATCGCTGGCTGGGTGTTCTCGGTCAACTTGAGGTCAGTTTCCGGACCGTAAAAGCAAAGGGCGCTGAGAGAACATTCGAGCGCGTCGTCGGCCTCAGCAAAAATCTCTTGGGCGACCGGGAACTCGGCGTTGAATTCCTTGCCCATACCGACGTACTGTGATCCTTGCCCGGGAAAAACAAATGCCAGAGGACTACTCGCCACCTCCCCTCCGTTCGTTCGGCTCGGCGTCAGGTTCCGTCTTCTCGCCCAAGGACTCAATTTTCGATTTAAAGCGCTCCCAAAGTTTTCTCGGTAAACCTTCCTTCTTGTTGTCCCCCACGCCATCCGTGTCCCCTAGAGCATCGGCGATATGGCGATTAATCCGCTGATCCACGGCGTCACGCGCTGCCCGAATGGCATTCTTAATCGCCAGCGGGCTGGAGCCGCCGTGAGCAATGATCGCCACGCCATCCAAGCCGATCAACGGAGCGCCGCCGTACTCGGCATAATCTAACCGGCGATAGGCTTCGGCAAGGGAATTACGGCTCAGCAAGTACCCCAAACGACTCGAAAGATTTTTTTGGAAAGCGCTTTTTAATACGGCGCTGGCGAAACTCGCGACACCTTCCATGGTTTTGAGCGCGATGTTCCCCGTAAAACCGTCGCAGACGACGACATCCACATGATCGGCAAAAATATCCCGACCCTCGACGTAACCGATAAAATTGAGGGACATCGCGGCTAACTGTTCGCTTGCCGCTCGGGTGAGTTCGTTGCCCTTGCCTTCCTCTTCGCCGTTGCTCAACACTCCGACGCGTGGTTTCGCGATACCCAAGATCCGTTCGGCGTAAATCGATCCCATAAGACCGAACTGAACCAAGTGGCGCGGCTTGCAGTCGACATTCGCGCCCGCATCGACGATCACCGTCCCTTTACCCAGGCTGGGAACGACCACCAAAATGGCGGGACGGGCAACCTGCGGCAACGTTCCCATGACGAACATGCCGACAGCCATCATGGCGCCCGAGTTTCCCGCGCTGATAACGGCATCGACCTCACCGCGCTTCATCAATTCGAATCCGACCCTCATGGAGGAATCTTTTTTGCGGAGCGCGATGCTCGGCGATTCGTGCATCGGCACGACTTGCGAAGCCGCGACAATACTGAATTTCAGGGCGCCTTTGTGTCTAGCAAGCTCCCGTTCGATGGACTCTTTGTCCCCGACCAAAACCATTTCGACGCCGAGTTCTTGGGCAGCAAGTAAGGCACCCTCGACGACCGCTTGCGGGGCGTGATCTCCACCCATCGCGTCGATGGCGATTTTCGGCATATGGGGTAGGAGGCGAGTTAGCTTTGTTCGACCGGCAGAACTGCGCGGCCTCGATAAAAGCCACAGTGAGCGCAGGCGCGATGCGGCATGACCGTTTCACCGCAATTCGAGCACGTGCTCCATTGCGGCTTGGTCAGGCCATCGTGCGCGCGGCGCTGGTTTTTCACACGTTTCGAAGTTCTTCGTTTGGGTACCGGCATCGGTTCAGTCCCGTCTTTCTCCGCGTACGCGGGGCGGCAGTATTTAAGATTTAAGCGTGAATTAGCGACCGACTTTGAGCGTACGGAAAATCGCCATTCGAGGATCGCCCTGGGCGGCGGAACAGCCGCAATTGTCCTTATTGAGATTCGCGCCGCAACTGGCGCACAGCCCGCGGCACTTGTCCAAGCAGAGCGGCCGTGTCGGCAATGCCAGCATCACTTGTTCGGCAATCAACGGCGCCAGATTGATTTCATCCGATGAATAATAACTCAAACCGAGTTCGTCTCTACGCAATTCTTCAGCGCGGCGCGCAGCCTTGGCTGGATCGGGAGTCAGGACGAAATCAAAATGGCGATTCAAAGTAAAATTGTAAGTCTCTAAGCACCGCCCGCAACAACCCCGAAACAATCCCTGGAATCGCCCGCTGAAAAAAATCTCCGGCCCCGAGCGGTAATAGGTCAGATCTACGTCCAGAGTGGATGGAAAACCAAAATCCCGGTTGTTGCTCCGGCGGTAGATCTCGTTAAGTTCCTCAATGCTTTCGGAGAATTTTATCTCTTTGGGGAATTGAGGAATCTCGTCGACAGAGATCTTCATTAGCGGTCGTGCGGGCCGTCCAGTGTTAAGTGAATATAGACAATTCCCCTCCATTGTCAAGCAAACCCATTCCCCTCATTGCAAAAAGATCATGAAATATTCGCGACTTCCGGCGCAACCGATGATGGGCATCAAGGCCTTGAGATAACCGAAATTTTGCTCCATTGTTCTTTCATCAACTTATTTAATCACCTTGAGTATTCATGGGCTTTTTGTTAACCCTGTTTCTGTTTGGCTCATGAATTTTCCAGAGTCCTTTGAAAGACGCTGGCGCGGTAAACGCTACAACTCGTTCAACCGAGTGTTGCGTGACCGTTTCGACGCGCGCGTCTACAAGATCGGCCTGCGCGTGGATTTCACCTGTCCCAACCGCGACGGCAAGGTAGCGGTCGGCGGCTGTATCTACTGTAACAACGCAAGCCATACTCCCGGTGACTATCGGCCGCGCACGTCAGTTACCCGGCAACTCGAACAAGGCGCCGTGGCCATCCAAAAACGCCACAGGGCTGAAAAATTCATCGCCTATTTTCAGAGCTACACAAACACTTACGATGCTTCAGCGAAGCTCGAAAACCTTTATCGCGAGGCCCTTCAATTTCCCGGTGTCGTCGGACTGTCTATCGCAACGCGACCGGATTGCCTGCCTGAGGACACGCTCGATCTCCTCGGCGAATTATCGAAACAAACGTACCTATGGCTCGAACTCGGCCTCGAGTCCATGTATGATCGCACACTCGCGTGGGTAAATCGCGGCCATGGCTTGAGTGACTTTGTCGATGCCGTGAAACGCGCCAAAAAACGTCAGCTGCGTATCTGCACCCATCTTATCCTTGGTTTCCCGGGTGAAAGCCGGGATGAGATTTTAGCAACGTCGGGCTTACTCAACCAGCTCGGGATCGACGGCGTCAAATTGCACAATCTGCACGTGATTAAGAACACACCTCTCGAAAGGCTCTACCAACAGGGGCAAGTCCCGCTATTCAGCCGTGACGAATACGTGGAATTGGTTGTCGATTTTCTTGAGCGGTTGGGCCCGGATATTGTCGTGCATCGGTTGTCCGGGGAAACTTACCGCGCCATTACCGTCGCCCCGCATTGGTCCATCGACAAGATCGGCGTCCACAATGCGATCTTCAAGAGCCTCGAAGGTCGAGGCACTTGGCAGAGTAGAATATTTTCAATCGACCAAACGAACGCGCCAGTCCAAACGGTTTCCTACGGTGCCGAAGGAGTTGGACTTTGAACGGACATCTCGGTTTGATTCATTCGATCCTGCCGGCGACAGTGGATCTTCACGTCAGCATTCCGGACAGCCACCCATCCGCGCGTAATCTCGGTTCTGAACGCGTCGGTTCCGGTACGATCGTCGATCCTGACGGTTACATTCTGACGGTTCATTATGTGACCGTGGGCGCGACCTCGATTACTGCGACATTGCCGGATGGCGAGCAGTATCCGGCCCAAGTAGCAGCCCAGGATCAAGAAACCGGCCTATCGCTAGTGAAAATCTCCGGCAGAAATTTGCCTTGCCTCAAACTTGCGCCCGCCGATTCGGTTGCCCTCGGCCAAGCCGTGGTCATGATCGCCAGCAGCGGAGAAACCGCGCGGCGCGTCAGTGGCGGTTATGTCACGTCGCTGGAAGGTTACGACGGCCAGTGGGAATACATGATCGACAAATCGATTCGGGTAACCGCCGCCAATCCAGGCTTCGGCGGCGGGACGCTGGCTAATTTTCGCGGCGAGTTGGTGGGCGTCGTCTCGCTCAACTTAACCGAAGTCGGCAAATTCACGATGGCGATTCCCATTGATTATTATCGCGTCTACGAGCAGGAGTTGAAGCAACACGGACAGGTTCGCAGCCGCCCGCGGCGACCGTGGCTGGGCATTTATCCGCAAGTCATGGCGGGTCATGTCGTGGTTGGCGGGCTGGTGTCGAATGGACCGGCTGCCAAGTTCGGGCTGCAGCAGGGCGACATTATTCTGGCCGTCGAAAAAAAAGAGATCCGTTCGCGTCAGGAGCTTTACCAGGAAATGTGGAAAAAGCTTCCGGGCGAACGGATCGCTTTCAGGATTCTCAGGGACGATCAGTCGTTCGATCTCGAGGTTGTCGGCGGCGATCGAGCCGACCGCTACCGATCCTAGTCGTCGCCCCCTACTTTCTTTATCTCGCCCTTACCTACGACTTTAATCGCGAGCGCCGGTGTGTAAGCTTCCGGTTCGTAATTGATCATCGCCTTGTCAGCTTCCTGCAAGTCCCCCAGCTTCACATTCGCGCCGCCCTTTTCAATTTTGGTCTTGTCGTCTACCCCGACAACTTCTTCCCGAACTTTGCCTTTCCGTTCCATTTGAAATGTAATCGTTCTTTGCCCCACCGCGCTGATTACGCCTTCCACGTCGACGGCCTTGGTCTTCGACGCCTTTGCCGATTCTGATTTCGCCGGCGCAGAAGCCGGTGGCGCAGCCGGAGCGGGCGCGGGCGCCGGTTTCGCCGCTGCCGCCGGCGGCGGTGCTGGCTTTTCATCCACCGAGCTGCACGCCATCGCTAGCACCGTCGCCAGTGTCATGCCGATCGGCCAAGTCGCGTTTCTAAATAGAATTTTCATTCGCTAACCTCCTCGAAAATCACGTCGTTCACCGACGTTAAGTCGTTCTGACAAAAATATTTTTCTCAGCTTAAACCACACTTCAGTTTAGCTTGTCAAGGCAAGCAGCCGCCTGCGCGACGCCTGCGGCAGAGTCATCACGAACAACTGGACATGTCTTAAAAAAATGGGCGCCCGTCAAATTCACCCACATCGGTTCATGCCGCATTTTTCGCTGCGATACCGACCAAAGCCTAGGGGTAGGGTCATCGCTAAAGTCCGCTTCCTATCCCGCTCGAAGGACCCGAGGTAGTGGACCAAAGCTACATCGTCGACTCCAAAGAAATGCGTTCTTGGCGCTGGGCTAGAGTTTCTGTCGCTTCTCCGCGGTCTCGTGATTGAAAATTCGGATACCCCGACGACGACCTCGCGGCTTTCCAACGCTCGCACTTGGGAGACGGTAAATCCCATTCGTCGAGTACGCCTGTGACAGTGAATTAATTCTGCGAGTTAAAAAGCGCGCAGTTCTGGAACTTGCGCTTTGCGTTGAGATCGGGACGGAAACGGACTAAAAATGTTTAATGAAAAAATCACCCGCGAAGATTACCAACGTCACTTCATACCGGGTAATTTACGGCGATACCGACCAGATGGGAGTGGTTTACTACGCCAATTATCTGCGTTGGTTCGAACGCGGCCGATCGGAGTTTCTGCGACAAATCGGCCTCCCCTACTCCACCATCGAACGGGCGGGCTTCCACTTTCCAGTGGCGGATGTGAACTGTCACTATAGCCAGTCGGCCCGTTTCGACGAAGTCATTCAGATCGAGACCGAACTGGCGGCGATGGGCCGAGCCTCGCTTTCTTTCAACTATCGAATCTCACGCGAACCGGACACATGTTTGCTCGCAACCGGCTCGACGAAGCACGCATGTATCGATCACGCGGGTCATGTCACTCGAATCCCGAAAATTTTCGAAGACGCACTAAAGGCCGCTCCCCGTTAGACGCGCGTGGCGAGATCGTCTTCCGCCCCAAGGGTCTTGAGTGCGTCTTTTATTTCGCTCCGAACGTCGGCGTCCAACTCAGTTTGCATGCGAAGCTGTAGAGCATCGATTGCGATCCGAGAGCCGATTTGGCCCAGCGCCCATGCGGCGTGACCGCGCACCAAAGACTCCTCATCCTCGATGGCGCGCATCAATGCCGGCACGGCTTCGACACTCTTAAGATTTCCGAGAGCGACCGCAACGTTGCGCAAAAACCCACGCCGTTTGGCGCGCAGAATCGGACTGCCGCGGAAGCGTTGGCGAAACTCATCTTCAGTCAGGGACAGCAGCGGGATCAGTTCCGGCGCATGCAGTCCGGCTCTTGGCTGATACGCAGGCTCCTCGGTCGCGCCCGCCTTGATGTTATAGGGACAAATCTCCTGGCAGATGTCGCAGCCGAAAATATGATTGCCAACGAGCGGACGTAACGATCGGGGCATCCAATCTTTCAGCTCGATGGTCAGATAGGAGATACAGCGCCGCGCGTCGAGCACGTAGGGACCGACAAAGGCGCCCGTGGGGCAAGCATGAAGGCACAATTCGCAGGCACCGCAGCGATCGCGAATCGGCCGATCGTAAGCGAGCGGCAAATCGAGAAACAATTCTCCCAGAAAAAACCACGAGCCCTTGCGGGGCGAAATGAGGTGAGTATTTTTGCCGATCCAACCGAGCCCGGCGATGCCGGCGAAGTCTCGTTCCATCACGGGACCCGAATCGACAAAGGCTTTCCCCTGGACGTGACCGTCGTGGAGCTCCTTGACACTCGCGAGCAGCGCCTCCAACCTGCTCGACATCACGTCGTGATAGTCGTCCCCCCAAGCGTAGCGCGAGATCCATCCACGGGTACGCGTTGAAGCCGGACGCGAGTATCCGGTGTGATAGTTCATCCCCACGGAGATCACAGAGACCGCCCACGGCACCAGCTGGTGTGGATCGCGCCGCAGCCACTCCGTGCGTTCCATGTAGGCCAGCTTGCCGGCCAAGCCCTGACGCAGCCATTGCGCGAATGATTGTTCGTGGGGCGGCGGCCTCACCGCTGAGATTCCGACGAGCTCGAAACCCAAAGTTTGAGCTTTTTCCTTGACCTGAAGCGATAAGGGAGCTTCGGCACGCTGTAGCGGATGCTTCATGGCAAACCCGGATACGCCTAACGGCGAGGCTATCGCTTGAAGGGCGGTGAAACTTGGTTAACTTTTCGCCATGGCCGGTCAGTGATAGGAGACTTTGGTTTCGGGATCGGCGGTTTCACCGTCGAGTAAGGGTTTGCGGCCCGCAAAACCGTCTTCGATGCGATGCCAGAAACCTACGTTCGACTCACCAATCTGCCAGCAAAGAAAAACGACTTCCGCGCCGAACAGGCAGGGAAAATCGATCAACCCCTGCTCCACCCCCTTACACACGCAGCCATAACTATTGATTTCGTCGACCCAACCCTTTACCTGCCCAACCAACCGCGCAACCTCGGCGTCGTCGCGCAGCCGATTCATGAGATTGGGCGCCTCGGGGTCGAGCGCTTCTCGGCGAATCACGGTTTCACTGGCGCCCTTCAGGCGCCGGATGTTCTCCAGAATCTGCTCCACCAGCGGTCGCAGTGTAGGCAGCAAACCGTTAGCTTCGTCAATAGTAAAAAGTCGCGGAAAATTGCCTTGGGAATCCATAAAAAATCTTCTTGCCGGGCCAACTTTGAGTCGACCTGATTCTTTCTCCCCTAGAGTTTCATGCCCTCGCGAACCTGGCGCAGCAAAGCAATATTGTCCGAGTGTCCGGTCATCACGGCCGTCACCGCGCCGCGAATCGGTCTGCCGAGCAGATATAGATCGCCGAGAATATCGAGGATCTTGTGGCGCGCGAACTCATTGGGGTAACGCAATTCGGTGTTGACGATTTTCTCATCGTCGATCAGTATGAAATTACTGAGCCGGCCGCCGTTCGCCAATCCCATGTTCTGCAGCTGCGCGATGTCCTTGAGAAATCCGAACGTGCGCGCAGGGGCAATCTCGGTTTTGAAATATTCGGCTCCCTGAAACACGTAGGTATGTTCCTGTTCGCCGACCGGCTTCGGATAGCGCAAAACGTAGCGCACGGAAAACCCTTCCGCGGGCTCGATGCTGATCGATTCGCCGCCTTCGGCACCTACCCGGTATAGCCGTTCGATGACGATCGCCGCACATTCCTCGTCTTCCTCCTGGATCCCGGCCTCTTCGATGGCCTGACAAAACTCCACCGCAGAACCATCCAAGATCGGGATTTCGCCCTGCACCTTGACCAGAAGGTTGGTGATGCTGTAGCTATGTAACACCGCGAGCAAATGCTCGACGGTGCCGACCGCGTAATCTTTAGAGCGCAGCGAAGTCGCGTAACCCGTCGAGCCCACATAGTCCAGGTGGGCGGGTACGGTAACATCACCTGAGATGCCGGTGAAAAGGATTCCGTTATGCGGCGGCAATGGATGCAAAATGAGTCCGGTTTTCACGCCGGAGTGTAGACCCTGTCCGGAAAGCACCACGCTCTTCTTCAAAGTCCGCTGCTTAATGCTCTGGTTCAGGGGTACGTTTCTCGATGTGGACATGCCCCTCGCACTGCGCAATCTTCTCGCCCGACTGTCGGCGTGCTTAGGCTCGCTTGCTCCGGGCATTTCCCCCAAAGCACGCTGCACAGTTGACAAAAGCCCGTCCAGGGACACTGGCTTCTCGATAAAATCAAAGGCACCAAACTTGGTCGCGGTAACCGCCGTGTGGATATTGCCGTGGCCGGAAACCATGACGACGTTAATGTCCGGTTCCTGGGTCTTGATCTCTTTGAGTAAACCGATCCCGTCCATCTGCGGCATCCAGATGTCGAGCAAAACCAGCTCGGGTTTCTGTTCCTTAATGATCCGCAGCACCTGGGTGCAATCGGCGGTGTCCACGACCCGATAACCTTCGTCGCTTAGGACTTCGCGCACAGACTCGCGCACTCCGTCCTCATCATCCACAACTAAAATCGTCTTTGGCGCCGCCGGTTCTTCCACAGATCCTCCTGATTTTCTCTTAAGAGTGTAGCGCATTTTTCACCGTAACCGGAATAACCGTATCCTGCCCCGCCGGCAATTCGATGATAATACGCGTCCCCTGGGGATCGTTGGGCCATGCGCGAATATAGCCACGATGATCTTCAACAATCTGGCTTACGATGGTTAGACCCAGGCCCGTGCCGTTTTCCTTAGTGGAAAAATAGGGCTCGAAAATCTTAGCTCTAATCTCAGGCGCTAGTCCGCAGCCGTTGTCCGCGACTTCCAGAGTCACCTTGCCGCGCGCGCTTTCGTGGTTCGTCGCCAGCTTGATTTCTCCGCTGCTTTGTACGGCGGCGACCGCGTTGTCCAAGAGGTTCATCAGCACTCGTTTCATCTGGTCCCGATCAAGCTCCACCGGAGGGATCGCGCCGGGGCGAAATTGAAATTGAATACCGGAATGCCCTTCCTTGAAGAGCACCAAAGCTTCACCGACGATTTCGTTGAGATCGTGCGACATAAGCTGAGCGGACGGCAGGCGGGCAAACTGGGAAAATTCATTCACGAGTTTTTTAAGATCGTCCACCTGCTGGATGATCGTCGTGGTGCACTTGTCGAAAATCTCGCCGTCCTCCGCCAAGATCTTCGCATAGCGCTTGCGCAGCCGCTCCGCGGATAACTGGATCGGCGTGAGCGGATTTTTGATTTCGTGCGCGATACGCCGCGCCACCTCGCGCCAGGCCTCCATCCTTTGAACTTTTTGAATTTGCGTGATGTCCTCGAGAAAGAGCATCATGCCTAGGATTGAACCGTCGTCGTCGTGCAGCGTCGCCGCGCTGACCACCACGTTGCGCAACTGCTCGTGCAACGACAGCTTGATCTCTCGTTCGACGCTCTCGCCTCCGTTGACGCTGTCCACGATCTCGCGAATCCCGCGCAAGGGCTCGGCGCGAAACACCTCTTGGTAGTGTTTTCCCAACGCGCGATCCACCGCCACTCCTAAAATCTGCTCGGCAGCCTTGTTCCAAGTGGTGATCTTACCGGACGGGTCGACGGATACGACGCCGGCAGCGATGTTCGCCAACAGGGTCTGCACCACGTTGCCGCGCCGCTCGAGCTCGAGCTTAATCCGTTTCAAATCAGCGGTCATCTGATTGAACGAATTGACCAATACGCCGATCTCATCATCCCCCCCGGCCTCAATTTTATAATCCCAGTTTCCCTGCGCCACCTGATGCGTGCCCTCAGCGAGTTTTTGGATCGGCACGGTGATCCCTTTGGACAAATAGATACCGCACCACGTCGCCGCGAAAATGATCACCAACGTAATCAACAGCATGGTCAGTAGATAACTATTTTTGACCGGCGCCTTGAGAAACGTCAGATACTTGTACTGTTCATAGGACTGAGAAATTTGGATCGCCCGCTTGGAAATGCTTTTGGGCACATAATAGTCGACCACCACCACGCCGATGATCCGCTTATCGCGAGCGTAAATCGGCACTCCGCCGCGAATCACATCACCGTCGCCGAACGCTTGAGTGCGCGTCACTTCGAGACCGCGCAAAGCCCGATTTAGAAATTCGCTTTCCGGCTTGATCGTGACCCCGGTCGGCACCTGCTGATTGAAGGCCACTACGAACGGCTGACCGTCGGGCGAAAACAGCTCCACCGTGCCGAGATTATACTCGCGCTGCTTGGTCTCGACGAACTTTTTCAGCTCGGCCAAGCGTGGCTGGTCGACGAGCCCTTCCGCCGTGATCCGCTGACTGAGTTGACGCGCGTAAAAAAGCGCATTGTTAGCGGAGTTTTGGTAGTAGGTTTGGCCGATTTCCAACGACCCTTGCAGCGCGCTTTCGACTTTGGAATCAAACCAACGGTCAAACGACCGCCGCAACAAACCTCCCGCGATCACGAACATTAATACGCTGGGAACCAGTACCATGGCGACAAAGGCCACAACCAAGCGCGCCTGCAGGCGAGAACCGAGCATGCGCCGCTTATGCTCGACGACCAGCTTGACCAAGTTGCGAACGACCAGAAAGACGAGCAAACCCAGCAGGATAATATTGACATTGATCAGTAGGAAAAAAACAATATTGCTGCCGAGCGAATACTCCGGGGCAACATCAGGCAGCTGCACTTCGAAAAAAATCAGCGCCGCAACCATCAGCGCGGTGACGAGGATCACGATGCCCTCGCGCTTGCGGCGTTTGTTTTCCTCGATTTTGAGGCTTTGCTCGACGTAGTTGGCGGGATTGGCTGCTTCCATAAGCGCCCTGAACAAGGGCTAATACGGTTGAAAAATTCTACCTTCTAAAAAAATAAAGGACAAGAGAAATGATCACGCTGATGAGAATGCATGTCGTAAGCGGAAAATAGAACGTGAAGCGCTCCCGTTGGATGGTAATATCCCCCGGCAAATTTCCCAGCCCGGGCAACTTGCCCGCCAGCGAAAAAATCACTCCGACAATCACCAAGAGAATGCCAAGATAGATCAGCGTCTTGCCAAATTCCCCCATTCTCTACGCCTGTCAGCTCGAAATCATGCGCCGGCAACCCGGCCCGGTCAAAACAGACTCGGTTGTTTTCGCGGATGATTCGCCGCGGAGCTTTTTTGTGTTCTGCCGAAATGATCAAATGCCAGCGCGGTCGCTACTCGCCCGCGCGGCGTTCTTTGAATGAAACCAGCCTGAATCAGAAATGGCTCGTAAACGTCCTCGATGGTATCCTTCTCTTCGCCGATGGCGGCGGCCAAGGTCTCCACGCCGACCGGACCGCCGGCAAATTTATCGATCAAGGTCACGAGCAGCATCGTGTCCATCTTGTCCAGCCCTATCCGGTCGACCTCCAGCATGTGGAGCGCTTCATCCGTTAGCCGCTTGGTGATCGTACCGTCGCCTTTCACTTGCGCGTAGTCGCGCACCCGGCGCAGCAGCCGATTGGCGATGCGTGGCGTGCCGCGCGAACGGCATGCGATTTCCGCGATGCCGTCGTTCTCCTCCCGAACGGCAAGAATGGCGGCCGAGCGCTTAAGAATTTTAGAGAGCGCGTCGGTGTCATAGAAGTCGAGCCGATGAATATGGCCGAAGCGATCGCGCAGCGGCGAAGTCAAAAGGCCGGAGCGGGTGGTCGCGCCGATCAGGGTGAAGTGCTTGAGCGGCAGTTTGATCGAGCGTGCAGCCGGCCCCTGACCGACCATGATGTCGATCTGATAATCTTCCATCGCCGGATAGAGCACCTCCTCGACCACGTGATTCAGACGATGAATCTCGTCGATGAACAGAACATCGCCCTCTTCGAGATTGGTCAGGAGCGCGGCGAGGTCGCCGGGACGCTCGACCACCGGCCCGGAAGTGGCTTTAATGTTGACCCCCATCTCGCGTGCGATGATATAGGCTAAAGAGGTTTTGCCCAATCCCGGCGGGCCGTGGAAGAGAATATGATCGAGCACATCCTGGCGCGCTTGAGCCGCGGTGATCGCGACCTTGAGATTCTCTTTGACATGTTCTTGGCCGACGTATTCGTCGAACCCGCGCGGCCGCAAGTTAACTTCGAAAGTTAAGTCTTCGTCGATTTTGATTCCGTTGAGCATGATTCAAATCAGCGCCGCGCCCGCCGGAACTTACCGGCTCAGCAGCCTCAGGCTCTCTTTCAACGCGCTTTCCAATGAATGGTCGCCTTTTTTGAGAACCTCTCGCACCACCTTTTCCGCGTCAGGTCTTTTATAACCCAGATTGACCAGCGCCGAAACCGCGTCCAGCAGCATTTGCGAAGTGCCTTCGGCTTTCACGCTCTCGGCTCCGATCGGCGTTAAGGTTGCGAACTTGTCCTTCAGCTCAACCATCATGCGCTCGGCGAGTTTCCGGCCCACACCGGGAATAGCGATCAACCGCGGTTGATCGCCTTCTCGTAGCGCGCGAGCCAGTTCCTCTGCTGGGATGCCGGACAAGATATTGATGGCCAGTTTCGGACCGATTCCCGAGACACCGATGAGCAGCAGAAAGACTTGCTTCTCGGTAAAATCGCGAAAACCAAAAAGCTGCAACGCATCTTCACGGACATGGGTGTGTATCTGCAAGCTCACCGGCGCGTTGATTTCCGGCAACTGGTAAAACACGTTGAGGGGGATAAATATCTGATAGCCCACGCCGCCGACGTCAACGATGATTTCGCCGGGAATCTTTTGGGCTAACGTTCCATGAAGTTGGGCGATCACGTCAAGATTTGCATGCGATGAGGAAGCGACCTTCGCCGTGGCCCTCAGCGCCGCGAAGCCGTTTCGAGATAGTCACGCCAGCTGGTGGCTTTAACCCGCCCATTCATCGATCGAATCACCAGGTTTTGGAACGTCCGCCGATGCGCATGGCAAATAGCGCTGGCCAGCGCATCGGCCGCGTCGGCACGGATCGCGCCACGCAAACCGAGCAGCACACTTACCATCCGCTGCACCTGCTCTTTGGTCGCCTGGCCATAACCCACCACGGCCACTTTGACTTCCGCGGCGGAATATTCAGCGACGCCAAGCTCACGCTCCGCCGTCGCAAGCAACGCCACTCCGCGCGCTTGGCCGAGCTTTAGCGCGCTCTGGACGTTGCGCGAAAAAAATACCTTCTCCAAGCTCACGGCCGAAGGTCGGTAGCGCTCGATGACTTCGCGCAATCCGCGGTGAATCTGATTCAAGCGCAACGGCAATCCGACGGCCGTGGTGGTCACAATCGTTCCGTGGGAAATGTGATGAAGTTGGTTGCCTGTGACCTCGACGAGCCCCCAGCCCGTCACCAGCGAGCCGGGATCGATGCCGAGGATGATTTCGCTGGGCGGTTTGGCGCTGCTCTTTGGCATCGGCGCCACCGGTTCAGCTCGCCTTGTCCATCAATTCGGCGGGAATATTAAAGTTTGCGGCGACGCTTTGCACGTCGTCGTGATCTTCCAATTCTTCGCTGAGTTTTAAAACCTGTTCCACATTTTTGGCATCGACGTCGACGGAGTTCTTCGGCACCAGAGTCACCTGCGCGCTCGAAACGGCGATCTTTTCCTGATCCAGGCGATCTTTCACCTTTTCGAAATCTTCCGGCCGGGTGACCACTTCAAAGATCTCGCCTTCGTCGCGCACGTCTTCGGCGCCCGCATCGAGCACGACATCCATCAGACGATCTTCATCGACTTGTGATTTTTCTACGGTGATCAATCCCTTCTTGTCGAACATCCAGGAAACGCAGCCGGTCTCACCCATGTTGCCGCCATGCTTGGTGAACATCCGGCGAATCTCGGAGACCGTGCGATTTTTGTTGTCGGTCAAAACCTGCGCGATGATCGCCACGCCGCCGGGGCCGTAACCTTCGTACTGAATTTCTTCGTAGGTCACACCTTCGAGCTCGCCGGTTCCCTTCTTGATCGCCCGCTCAATGTTTTCGTTGGGCATGCTCTGCGCGCGGGCGGTCAGCACCGCGGTGCGCAAACGCGGGTTGGAATTCAAATCCCCGCCACCCATGCGTGCAGCGACCGTGATCTCTTTGATGAACTTGGTGAAAAGCTTGCCCTTCTTAGCATCCTTGGCCGCTTTTTTATGCTTGATCGTGCTCCACTTAGAATGACCGGACATAAAAGAACCTTCCCTTTAAAATCGTTGGTAAACTATCATAAACCCTACGCTGCGTAAACCACGCTGGGCCGAAGGATAAGCTGCGACGCGATCGTCCGATTTCACCCCTGGTCACGTTCATCCTTGGGGTTGAAGGCCAACATTACACTTACAAGTTGATAAATTGGTCATGCGCTAAGCTATTCTGCAACGATTGCTTTTTTCTCGTTGCACTTTCCGATATATTCGGCGGCAATGACGTATCGGGCCGCGCTCATGTCCAGATTGATCGGCTCTACCTCGAAGTTCCGTCGCGCCAGAGCCATTAATCTACTTCCGCTCTTCGCATTCGTCATTGGTTGCTCGATACCGCCAAGCAAGGTACGTCTGCCGCCGCTCCCCGAAAGTCCAGTCAGTCAAGTCGGCATCGCGTCGTGGTACGGTCCTGGATTCCACGGCAAGGCCACGGCGAGCGGCACCATCTACAACCAGAACGAATTCACTGCCGCGCACCAAACCCTGCCCCTCGGCGCGCGCGTCATGGTCACCAACACGGAAACCGGCAGCGCCACCGAAGTCACGATCAACGATCGCGGGCCGTTCGCCAAGGGCCGGATTATCGATCTCTCTTACGCCGCCGCCCAGGCGCTCAACATGGTGGGGCCCGGCACGGCGCTGGTTCGCGTCGATGTCCTCGACAGCCCAATACCGATACAGACGGTGCGCGCTTCGCTTGATTATACCTTGCAACTTGGCTCGTTTTCCCAGTTGGAAAACGCTCGGCAGCTGCGTGACCGTGTTGCCAAATCATTTAGTGAGGTGACCATCACGCCGCTCCAATCCAAAGATACCACCTATTACCGGGTGAGCCTGGGAACTTTTACAAGCCGGGCCGACGCCGAAGAGCGCGCCCGCCAACTCACCCAGGCCGGATACTCGGTCATCATCATGGAGAAATAGGTGGATGAACGGAATCCGCTAAAAAACCTAATAACGTTTCGTCGCTTGATCAAATTACGGAGCCAACTGCTGCTTGTTTTTGCCGCGCTCGCCGGCTGCTTGTCGCCGGAGCCAGTAACTTATCCCTCGCCAGACGCGTTTGGTGAATTGACCAAGAGCGTGGCGGAATGGCGCGAACTGCCGCTCAATCGGACACTGCAACTCGAAATCGGAGCCGCTCAAGCGAGCAAAATTACAGCGCAGATGGCTCCAACTGAGCATTACGGCTCGGTGTCAATCCCGGAAATTGAATGGGTGTATAAGAGCATCGGCCTGTTGTCTAACGACGTCGATCTAACCAACGCTTTGGCGGAATATGAAAAAATACTTCACTTGATCAGGTACGACCACGCGAAAGGCACGATCAGCGTATCCTCCGACGCAAACCGCCTCGGCGCACCGTATGAGAAAATCAATCCGGCCACCGCTCGCGAGTTGCCCGTCGTCGTCGCCATTGCGCGGGCGCTGCAAGAACAACGGTTCAGTTGGCGCGACAGAGTCGACTCCACTGTGTTCGAGGATCGTCGCGCGGCGCTCCGCGCGGTCGGCGACGGCGACGCCCTGCTTACGGCAGTGAGCCGCGCCGCTCGACCAGACAACCGCAAACTCTCGGATCCGCAGCTTGGGGTCATGCTTCAAGTCGCAGCGGAAATTGACAAGTTGGCCGCGCGCCTGCCGGATTTTTTGCGTGAGCAAGTCAGCTTCCCGTATCGCGACGGGAGCCAATATGTTTATTGGGCGTTTGCGGCGAAAGGCTGGCCAGGGGTCAACGGCCTCTATGCCAATCCTCCAAGCACGACCGCGCAAGTTCTCCACCCGGAGAAATATTTTGTTCAGCGCGAACAGCCGCTGCGTTTTTTCCCCGCAGCGTTGCTCCGTCGATTCAACAATCGGCCGATCGTCGAGCAAAGCTTCGGCGAATCGTTGATCGGCGCGCTGCTGCGAAGCAAATACGCTCCGAAGTCCGCCGCCGAAACGGCAAGCGCGTGGCGTGGCGACCAGCTTTTCTCGTTTCGGAATGATGACTTGTTCTATATTTTCTGGTTCAGCTCGTGGCGCAACGAAACCAGCGCAGAAGAGTTTCTCGAGGCTTACTGCAAGGTTCTCGAAAGCCGCCAGGGCGTGCGTTTCGATACCCTGGGGCAAGTACAACTCCGCACCCGAATCGCGACCCAGCGGGACGGTCGCGTGTGGCTGCTGCAAGCGCGCGGTTCTAACGTGTTGGCGCTGCAAGCCCCGTCAGGAGACCGTCTCACCGAGCTCGCTGAAGAGGCGTGGCGGGATCTCGAAATCGAACCCGAGGCGCCAGCCGTTCGGTTCGAGTCTGCTCGACGGCAGGTTAATTTTCACTGACGAGCAGGTAGCGCGCGTCTTCTTTCTTCACTCGGCCTTCGCGCATGAGTTTTTCAAGATGCGCTTGAACGGAAAATTCCGCCACCCGTTGCAGCGCGGCGGACACGTCGGCGTAGATCTTCTGCGTTATATCGCCGATGGTGCTTTGCCCGCTCCGTAGCGCAGCGATCACCTGTTGCTCTCTTTCCAGACGATGCTTGATGTACTCGCGGATCTTCGCTTCGGCCTTGCCGATCAGCGGCCCATGGCCTGGCAGAATTAAGCTGATGTCGAACCCTAACAGGCGCTCGAGCGATTTAAGATAATCCGTCATATTGCCGTCGGGCGGATGAATCACCGCCGTGCCGTAACCAAGAATGTTATCGCCACTAAACAGCA
Organism: uncultured delta proteobacterium; assembly: GCA_963804165.1. Taxonomy (GTDB): domain Bacteria; phylum Desulfobacterota; class Binatia; order UBA9968; family UBA9968; genus DP-20. The sequence goes on along the minus strand of CAWDPO010000046.1, from coordinate 169,970 downwards.
CTTTGTCGCTTGACTCATAGAAGCAGCAATGTCCCGATTCGTGACCAGGGGTGTGCAGGACGTTTAATTCCCCTTCGCCAAATGAGATCCGGTCGTTGTCGTCGTATTGAAAGTCCTCGCCGCCGAGATAGCCTTTGCGCGAGCGATGAATGCCGAGCTTGGCGCCGCAGCGTTTCCGCAGAGCCAGCGCGCCGCCACAGTGGTCGTTATGAATATGCGTGAGTAAGATCTTCTCGATCTTTTTCACACCCATCGCCTCGGCTTGCTCGATGATACCGTCCATATTGGAATCCTCGCTCAAAGCGACGTCGATGACCAAGCCGGTCTCCTTGCCGACAATGTATTGATTGGTTCCTTGCAGCGTCATAATGCCGGGATTATTAGCCGTGAACTTCCCAATGAAATCCGGTGTCGCCATTGCGGTCCTTTCAGCGGCAGTTCCATCGCCGCAGGCAATTGAATCGGCAAAAAAAAGCGCCAGCGAGGTTTTCCCCAATTTCGCCAGCGCTTCTCTTCTCGTCATTACAGTAAGATTCTAGTGCCGTCTTTCTGGTTTCTAATCAACTAGGAATTCGAAACTAGGAACCGAAACCTTAGTTGCAATCAGTTTTGCAACAACTGTCGCAACACGTATTCCAGAATCCCACCGTGCCGATAGTAATCCAGCTCCGCTGGTGTGTCGATGCGGCAAATCACTTTGAACTCGGCGACCTTGCCGTCGTCGGCCGTCGCTTTAACCGTCAGTTCTTGGCGCAGCTTCAACCCCGGACCGATGCCGAGAATATCGAACTTCTCAAACCCTGTCAGATTATGTGTCTTGAGATTTTCTCCCGGCTTGAACACCAGCGGCACGATGCCCATGCCGATCAAGTTGCTGCGGTGAATTCGCTCGAAGCTTTCGGCAATCGCGGCTTTGATACCGAGCAGCCGCGGACCCTTCGCCGCCCAGTCGCGCGACGAACCGGTGCCGTACTCTTTGCCCGCGATAACCACCAGCGGCGTGCCTTCCTTTTGGTATTGCATCGCCGCGTCGTAGATCGACATTTGCTTCTTGTCGGGCAGATGGATGGTGACCCCGCCCTCTGTCCCCGGAGCCAGCATATTCTTGAGACGAATATTGGCGAACGTGCCGCGCATCATGACTTCATGATTGCCGCGGCGCGCGCCGTACTGGTTGTAATCTTTGGGCAGCACGTCATTGTTGGTCAGGTAGCGCGCGGCTGGACCGTTTTTCTCGATGGCGCCCGCCGGCGAAATATGATCCGTCGTCACCGAGTCGCCGAGCAGCGCCAGTACCCGCGCGCCGATGAATGGGTTTGGGCTCGCTGGGAGTTTTTGACATGCCCTCAAAATACGGCGCCTGGCGCACGTACGTCGACTGCATGTCCCATTTGAACAGTTCGCCTTGGGGCACCGGCATTTTTTTCCATTGCGCGTCGCCTTCGGTGGCTTGGGCATATTCTTTCTTAAACATCTCCTGGCGCACCGATTTGCGCATGGTCTCATTGACCTCCTGCGGCGACGGCCAGATATCTTTAAGATACACCGGCTTCCCCGCGGGATCGTGCCCGAGCGGGTCGTTATACAGGTCGACGTCCATGCTGCCCGCCAGCGCGTATGCGACAACCAGCGGTGGCGAAGCTAAATAATTGGCGCGCACGTTGGCGTGAATGCGCCCTTCGAAATTGCGATTGCCTGAGAGCACGGCGGCGGCGACGAGATCGCCTTCTTGGATAGCGGCAACCACCGGCTCGGGCAGCGGCCCGCTGTTGCCGATACAGGTCGTGCAGCCGTAACCGACGAGGTGAAACCCGATTTTTTCCAAGTAGGGCAGCAGACCGCTATCTTTTAAATATTCCGTGACGACTTTCGATCCCGGCGCCAAGCTGGTTTTCACCCAACGTTTACTTGTCAATCCCTTCTCGACGGCTTTCTTAGCCAAAAGGCCGGCGCCGATCAGCACGGACGGATTTGACGTATTCGTGCAGCTTGTAATGGCGGAGATCACGACCGACCCGTGCGTTAAGTTGAACTTATCGCCGTTCATTTGCACAGCGACGCTTTTGTTTACGTCGCCGCTCTTTATTAAGGACGGCAGAGCTTCTTTGAATGCTTTCTTGCTTTCTGTGAGCGGCACGCGATCCTGGGGCCGTCGCGGTCCGGCCAAGCTGGGCACCACGCTCCCGAGATCGAGTTCCAGCGTGTCGCTGAACATCGGATCGGGCGACGCATCGGTGCGAAACATTCCTTGCTCTTTGGCATAGGCCTCGACGAGTTGGATCAGGTGCGGGTCGCGACCGGTGAGGTCCAAGTAGCGCAAGGTCTCGGCGTCCACCGGAAAGTAACCGACGGTCGCGCCGTACTCGGGGCCCATGTTGCCGATCGTCGCGCGGTCGGCCAGGCTCAAGCTGGAAAGTCCCGGGCCGTAGAACTCGACGAATTTTTCCACGACGCCTTTCTTCCGCAACATCTGCACCACGGTGAGCACGAGATCTGTCGCCGTCGCTCCCTCAGGCAACCTGCCATGGAGTCTAAAGCCGATGACTTCCGGCGCCAGCATGATGATCGGTTGCCCGAGCAGCGCCGCTTCCGCTTCGATCCCGCCGACGCCCCAGCCGACGACGCCCAGACCGTTGATCATTGTCGTATGCGAATCGGTGCCGACCACCGTGTCGGGATAAGCGAAATGGGCGCCGTCTTTTTTCGCGCGAAAAACCACCGGCGCGAGATACTCGAGATTGACCTGATGGCAGATCCCGGTGTCCGGTGGAATGAGCCGGAAATTATCGAAGGCGGTCTGTCCCCACCGCAAAAAAGCGTAACGCTCGATGTTACGCTCGAATTCGATCTCGGAATTCTTGGAGAACGCGTCCGCGGAACCGAAGAAATCGACCTGCACGGAGTGGTCGATCACCAGGTCCACCGGCGCAAGCGGATTGATTTTCTTGGGATCACCGCCAAGCTGTTTCATCGCTTCGCGCATCGCCGCCAAGTCAACCACCGCAGGGACGCCCGTCAAGTCTTGCATCAGCACGCGCGCCGGCATGAAGGCGATCTCTTTGTGCGGCTTCGCCTGCGGATCCCAGTTGGCTAGCGCCGCGATATCGGCTTTGTCGACGTGATGATTATCTTCCTGGCGGAGCAAATTTTCCAGCAGAACTTTTAGGGAGACCGGTAAACGCGAGATGTTTTTGAACCCGGCCTTTTCCAATTGATCGAGCCGAAAAATATCGTAGCTCTCGCCGTCAACCTTAAGCGCTTGACGAGCGCCGAAACTGTCCACGTACTTCTGTGCCATTGAGTGCTCCTTGTAATAAGGGTATAGGAAGGTTGCCTATTTTGTAGCTAGCCTAGGCCGATAAAGCAACAGAGCGAACCCATTGAAGAATTTTACACGATGCGACGTATGACGCGGCAATCCGTGACGTTGCTAAATAGCTCTTCTCCAAGCAATGCCCACGGACGTAAAGCAACTCGCAAAGAATCCTCTCTAGAGGAAAGGAATCCCCCAGATGAAAAAAACCGTTCTCGTAAAAACTGCACTCATCGGTTCTGTGCCTGGTCGTTCTTTCCAGCGCTTTGGCGCAAGCCCAGACGACCAGGATCAACGTCGGCTATAGCGCCATCAGCGGCGACGCGCTCCCTGCTTGGGTCGCCAAGGATGCCGGCATTTTTGAAAAAAACGGGCTTGACGTCCAGCTGGTCTTCTTCACCGGTGGAACCACGGCGGTGATGGCGCTGGTGTCGGCGGATACGCCGATCGCTCAATTGGCCGGCCCCGCCGTCGTGAACTCAGTCATGGCCGGCTCGGACGCCACCCTTATTCTTGGCGGCGTCACGTCTCTCAATTATTACTTGCTGTCCCGCTCTGAAATTAAAACGCCGGAACAACTCAAGGGAGGCACGGTGGCGATCAGCCGCTTCGGGTCGTCGTCCGATTTCATCGCGCGCTATGCACTGTCCAAGATCGGTTTGGTTCCGGGGAAAGATGTCACGATCGTGCAGATCGGCAGCACCACGGCGCGCGTGGATGCCGCACTTACGGGGAGAGTTCAAGCGACGGTGGTCCAGCCGCCGGCCAGTATCATCGCGCAAAAGCGCGGTATGAATATCTTGGCTGACCTTCCCAAGCTCGGGCTGGTTTACCAACACACCGCCGCGGCAACCACAAAGAAATATATACGAGAGCATCCGGACATCGTCAGACGCTATGTCAAATCGCAAGTGGAGGCCGTGCATCGCATCTATACCGACAAAGAAGCCTCCATCAAAGCGCTGGCGCGGTTTATCGGCCGGACCGTCGATCGCGACGTGCTGGAAAAAACCTGGGAAAATCTACTGAGCGAATCGGTGCTGCCAGAAAGCAATATCCCTCTCTCGAAGGGATCAAGACAATTCTCGCGACCGAGGCGAAAGGCAAACCCGGCAAACCCGAGGACTTCGTCGATTCGAGTTTCATCCGAGAGCTGGATCAAAGCGGCTATATCGACGGGTTATACAAAAAGCGCTGATCACGAGCTATGGCGCCGGACATGATCGGCACGGACGCAGCGCTAACGGCTCTCAGTTGAAACGCGGTCGGCGTCCCTGAACCGCGTCTATGATCGCTCGGTAGACATCTTCGATTGCGCGCTCTTTAGGGACGCAAGCAACGGCTCCCGCTGTCTTTAGCTGATGAATCACATACTCGTCGGTATCAAATGACAGCCCGATGACGATCGTCGAGGGCAGGGTTTGCAAAATCCGCCGCGTTGCTTCGATGCCATCCATTTCCGGCAGATTGATATCCATCAACACCACATCGGGCCCGAAGCGCTCCGTCGCCGCGATGGCTGCAAGCCCATCCGCGGCCTCGCCGACGATGACAATCTCCGGGTGTCCCTCTAGAGCTGAGCGCAGCCCCTGGCGCATCATCTGATGATCGTCGACCAGCACAATCCGGATAGGTTTGCCGGCTTCGTGCGACGTGGGCTGTGGCTCGGGTGACGCCGTGGCCGGCTTTTCATATGCCGATGAAACCCGCGGCAACGTCAATGTCACGTGAGTCCCCTGACCCGGGGACGAGCGCACCGCAAATCGTCCGCCCACCATCTCTACCCGCGACTGTACGCTAAAGAGGCCGAATTGACCCGACTCGTTATCGGTGTTGTATAAAATCGTGGGATCAAAACCCTTGCCATAATCGGCGACGACCACCGTGAGTTCTTCCCGTTCCACATGGTACGACACCGTCGCTTTATTGGTTGCCGCGTGCTTGACGACGTTCCAGAGTAACTCCCGGACGCACTGAAATATGAAGACCGCCTGATCTTCCGCGAGCGAAAGTTCGTCGCTGCCGTCGATTTCCACGCTCAATCCGTGACGGCCCATGCGTGTGGCGAGCCAACGCAGCGCCGGCGGGAAACCAAAATCATAAAGCACTCTGGGGCTGAGCTCGGCCATCAGCGTGCGCGTGTAATGGATCGAATCGTTGAGGGAGTTTTGCGTCTCGGCCAACAGCTCCTTTAGATCGTCGCTTACCGCTAGGCTGCCGGCGCGATCGATTTGCAGCCGGCTCACCAACAGCATTTGAGCCAGGTAATCGTGCAGCTCGACGGCCAGCCGTCGCCGCTCGCGCTCCTCGGCACGAGTGAGCTCGGCCACTAAAGCGCGCAAGCGCGCCTGCGAGTCGGCCAACTCCCGAGTCCGTTCGGCGACCCGTTGATCCAGCTCCGCCGTGAGTTGTCGGCGCGCTTCTTCGGCATGTTTGCGCTCGGTGATGTCCGTGGCGATGCCGCACAGCGCGTAAATATTGCCTTCCCGATCCCGCAGCGGGAATTTATTCACGATGTTGGTGTGCGCGCCGTCCCGGTATAGGGCAACTTCTTCGAATTGCATGGCGTGGCCCGCCTCCAGAACTTTATGGTCACTCGCCGTGAAAGCCTCGGCTTGCGGCGCGGAAAATATTTCTTTGTCGGTTTTGCCATCGACTTTTTCTGATTCCAACCCGAACGCCTCTGTAAATCGGGAGTTCACATGTAGGTATTTACCCGCGGGATCCTTGATGAAAACCGGCGTTGGACTATTGTTGAGGATGGCGCGCAACAGTTCCTCGCTTTCGCGCAACAACGTATTGGACAGGGTCAACTCGGCCGTGCGCTCGCGCACGCGCTGCTCCAGCTCGCCGTGGGCGCGGCGCAGCGCCTCTTCAGTCCGTTTGCGCTCGGTGATGTCGCGTACGATCGCCACCGCGCCGACCTGTTGTCCGTCGATCTCCACCGGCGCGTTGCTGCACTCGACGATCACTTGGGAGCCATCCTTACGAAAGAAAACGTCCTCATGGTTCTTTATTGAGACGCCCGCGGTCCGGGTTCGGGCCATCCCGCATTCGTTCCTCGGGAACGGGCGTCCATCCGGGTAACTGTGATGCAGCATCTCGTGCATGGATTGACCGAGCAGCTCGTCCAGGCTGAAACCGAAGGTTCTAACCGCTTCCGGACTGGCAAATGTAAGCTTGCCGCTGGCGTCCGCGACGAAGACACACTCGGTCGCGCTATCCGTAATGCCTTTAATTAGTTGAAGCTCATAGCGCAGTTGCTCTTCGGCGCGCCGGCGCTCCGTGATGTCTCGAGTCGCACCGAGCAAAGCGGTGACTTCCCCGCCACCGTCGCGCAAAGGCACCGCGTAGGTTTCGAGCCAGCGCCGTCGGCCTTTGAGCCCGGCGATTTCAAACTCCAACCTGCCGCTTCCCCCGCTCATCACCCTTTGGTGTAAGTGGCTGAAGGCTTCGCGGTGTCCCGGGAGCACGAAATCGAGAAGGCTTTTATCCGCGATCGACTCCAGCGACTCGGCCTGGAGCATGCGTAAACCCGCCGCGTTCATATCCAGAAGCTTGCCGTCCGGCGCCATGACTTTGACGCACTCGGGTTCAGCGTCGATAATCGCGCGCAGCCGTGCCTCGTTTTGGCGCAAGCTCGCTTCCATTTCATTGCGCTTCGCTGAAGCCGCTTCGAGTTCACGCCTGACTTCATCGATTTCGAACACCGGCGAGCGCGCGATCGGCACGGTCTCGCCCGAGCCTAGGGCCTTGGCGCCGGCGGCGAGCGCTGCGATGGACGATATAATACGCCGCCCACCGCGACCGCCGCGGCAGTTTTGCCGATTACAGCCGAGGGTTGATTCTGCCCCTGGAACGTAAGAGCGTGGAACCCCTGGCGGCGCATACCAATGCGTTGCACGTGAGCGCGAAACATCAATCGCTGCATCACTTGGTGGCGCAGTCGGAGTGGTCGGACAGAGCGGTTTTGGCGTGTGTGCGCGATTGGGTGATGCCCATGCTTAGGGGCAAGAGCAAGTTTTATTGGATCGTGGATGATACCGGATTTCCGAAGAAAGGCGAGCACTCGGTAGGAGTAGCGCGGCAATACTGCGGGCAACTGGGCAAACAGGACAATGGTCAGGTGGCGGTGAGTCTGTCGTTGGCAAGCGAGCGTGGCAGCGTGCCAATTGACTGGCGGCTGTACTTGCCGGAGAAATGGGCTAAGGATCGGCGGCGTCGCAAAAAGTCGGGAGTTCCTCTGGCAGTGAAGTTTCTGACCAAGCCCCAAATTGCGCTCGAGCAGATCCGAGCGGCCAGAGCCGCGGGCAGTGCCATCGGCATTGTGCTGGCGGATGCGGGCTATGGCAATGAAACAGCGTGGCGTGAAGCGCTGGGTGAGATGGAGTTAGAGTATTGTGTGGGGGTGCAATCGGTCACCACGGTATGGGCAGCAGGCACGGGGCCGCTGCCCCCCAAGCGCAAGAACAAAATCGGGCGTCCCGGACACGCTGGCAGCGTATGGCCGGCGCCACACCGCTCAGTGTGAAGGGGGTGAGCGAAACGTTGACCGCACGCCGATGGCACACGGTGGTCTGGCGCGAGGGAACTAACGAGAAATTGTCGTCGCGCTTTGCCGCGGTGCGAGTGCGGGCTGCGCATCGGGATAAGGAGGGGCTTCGCGCCCCCCGCGCACAACAATGGTTGTTGATCGAATGGCCTGTAGATCAAGCACAACCGACCAAGTATTGGCTGTCGACGTTGCCCGCGGATACCGCGCTGGTAGATTTGGTCAATACCGCCAAGATGCGCTGGCGCATTGAACGGGACTATCAGGAGCTTAAACAGGAATTGGGCCTGAGCCACTACGAGGGACGGGGCTGGCGTGGCTTTCATCATCACGCCACCTTGTGCATTGCAGCCTACGGTTTCTTGTTGGCGGAACGTCTTAAACATGACGGCTCTAAAAAAAATTCTACTCGATCAAAAATACCTTCCCTACCCCAAGATTACATCCCGCGCGGCAGCCCAGCGCGCGCAACGCCACGTGCCCGATTCCCTCGCCACCCTGCGCTTCGTGCTCGCTTGCAACATCGTCAGAAAACTGGATCGATGTCCGTGCTGCATAGTGAATCAACGTTAATGACACAGTAGTACTAGCTGTGCGCGTGGCGTTCACGCCATGGGGTGTGTACTGCAGGCGCGACTACTCTAATCCGGTCGCCGTGGATTATTATACCGCTCTGCAAAAAGCGTCAAGGTTGGCTGTCTTGGGACGTCGGCGCGGGTGACCCGCAACCGCCCTCCTTCGGTTGACATCGCGGCGGACACCCAAGCACGTGACACGAACACACTGAGCTTGGGCAAGGCGTCATGCGCTATTTTTTGAGCAGTTTTAAGCGTTCCACCGCGCGCTGCACAAACGATGGGTCGAGATAGGGCTTGGCGTCGCGATTTTTTATTCCCTGGGGGTTAAAGCGTTCGTGAAAACCGGTGATCATGCTTTCAATGCCGGCCTCCCACGGTAGCGGCACGCCGCCGATGGCGTCGTATTGTTTCATATAGGAATCGTAAGTGCGCTCGAGCAGCGCCGGATCTTTTTGCCGGGTTAATTCGAAGATCGCTTTGTACGCCTTTTCCCGATTGGTGCGAAAGATCTGCATGCCCTCAATCACCGCGGTCATGTAATCCTCAACGACTTTACGGTTTTTGTCGCGAAAAGCGCGACTCACCGTGTGCGGCACGCCGGCATAGGGCATTTTGAAATCGAGGAAATTGGCCAGCTCACGATAGCCGGCCTTTTCGAGTTCGTATTCGTTGGGTGGATTCACCGCCACACCGTCGATCAATCCTTGCTTCATTGCCGCTGCCCGGCTCGGCACGCCGCCCGCGAGATAGACGAGCTGAACGTCCTTGTTCGGAGTCAAGCCAATTTTTTCCAAATACAGAATCGTGGCATACTCGTCGAGCCCGGCTTGCCCGGCGCCGAGCCTTTTGCCCTTCAGCTGAGCGGGGGTTTGAATCGATGCATTGACCATCATCCGCAACGGCACGTAACGCGTCTCGGTGGCGATTACGACAACGTCGAAACCTCCCGTCGCAATCGCGCGCGACACCGCCGTGCCGCCGCCGTAGAGCACTTGAATATTGCCGCTGGCCAACGCGGGCATATACGTCGATGCCCCTTGCATCAGCACCATTTCGACGTCGAGGCCGTACTTGGCAAAAATTCCTTCCCGTTTAGCGATCCATCCCGGACAAAAAGTCGCCGCGGGCGAGGCATAGGCAACCACGAGCTTGGTCATTTGCCCGCCGGCGCTCTCCCAGTCGGCAATAAGCAAACTCAAAATAAAGCCGAAGATCATCTTTTTCTTCGTCATGGACCAGCTCATCTGCACTGACGTGGAACTTAAATCAGTCCCTGGGAGAATGTCTAGCGTCACTCGGTTGGATTATTTTTATCGTATTGAAAGATTCGTGCATTGCGCTATTCAAAGGGTAGAATAAAAGGGTGTTAACATGTCTTGGCTCGATCGCGGTCAACATTAAGAAGGAGCATCCCATGGAACCTCATGTGACGGAAATTGCCGCCAATGTTTATCGTATTTCCACGTTTCATCCCGAATTTGGCATCCAGTTCAATCAGTTTCTCATCGCCGACGAGGAGCCGTTTCTAATGCATACCTCCATCCTCGATCCCGCCAAGTTGCGTTGGATCGGTTTTAGCCATTTCGAGTCCGACAAGTGCGGCGCGTTGAACGAATGGCTGAAGACCGCGCCGCAGGCGCAGGCTGTCTGCAGCTTTGTCGGCGCCGTCGTGATGGTCAACGACTTCGCCGACCGTTCCGCGCGGGCTTTGGCCGACAACGAAATACTCGAGATCGGACGCCACCGTTTGCAGTTTCTATCCACACCGCACGTGCCCCATAGCTGGGACGCGGGATTATTTTTCGAAACCACGAGCGCATACTTTTATGCTCCGACCTTTTTTTTCAACCTGGAGATCCGCGGCCATTGGAGGAGACGAGCGTGCTCGGCCGCGCGCGCGAATCAATCCTACAAAATCTGACCGGCCCCATGGCCCACGACATGCCCTATACGGCATACACGGACGCTACTTTGCGAAGACTTGCGGATTTAAATCCGCAAATCCTCGCCATCATGCACGGCGCTTCTTTCAAAGGAGACGGCCGCACGGAAGTTCTCGAGTTGGCCGCCATGACCCGGCAAACCATCGGCGAAGGTGTGGCCACTTAGCATCGGGAAGAAGGCCCGCGATGGAGATCGTCATTGAAAAGTACAACGCGAAAGAATTGGAATCCGTGCTATCAGTTCTCGCCAACGCGTTCATCACAAGCCCGCTGCACGTTTCTGCCTTCGGCCCCCAACGGATGGATTACAATCGCCTGTTCTTTCGCATCGGCCTGCGCCATATGTTTCACGGCGAAGCCATCGTCGCATCGGTGAATGGCGCCGTTTGCGGCTACGCCCACTTCAATGCGTCGCCCTATTGCCTACCACCGCCTGAAGAGCTGCCAAACGCCATGGCAAATTTGTTAAAACCTCTCGGCGCGGCGAGCCCGCGGGTTATTGCCTGGTTCGCCCGCTGGTGTCACTTCGATCCCGACGAACCGCACATCCATCTGGGTCCCATCGGCGTCGCGCCGGCAATGCAAGGACATGGCATCGGCACGGCGCTGATGAATCGCTACGTCGAATATCTCCAGAAAGAGAATATGGCCGGCTATCTCGAGACCGACAAGCCGGAAAATGTCAGGTTCTATGAAAAGTTCGGATTCATTGTGCAGCGCAATGAAGAACTGATCGGCGTACCGACCTGGTATATGTGGCGGGACAAAACAAGTAGCCAAACCTGAACGCCGAATCGGTCCTTCTCTGAACGCGCGCGAAAGTCGTCGGCGCTCAAGTCTAACTGCTCGTTCAAGCCGTCGGACACAGAAATCGCAACAAAACTTTTTGAACGGCTTGAACGCAACCATGCGAAATTAATGTACGTGGAAATTCCACGGGTAATATTTCTTGACTATTCGTCGAACGATTTACTACTCTCCGCTCACATGCTTAAAAGTCGGAACGATCGCATTGATTTCGCGCTAAAATTAGCGACCGACGTCAGGGAGCGCAACCATGGCAAACGAAAACACCTTAAGTCGTCGCAACTTTATTGAAGCGGTCGCCGCTATCGGCGCCGTCGGGCTGTCGGCATGCGCGACCACCGCGCGCCAAGAGTCGAGACTTTGGACCGCGGACCGGACTTCCGGAAAACTTCCGCCGCGCGGGGAGTTTGTCGTGCGTAACGCGTACGTCGTCACCATGGACCCGAAACTGGGCGATATACCGGTCGCCGACGTGCACGTGCGCAACGGTAGTCTCGCTGCCGTTGGTCCGAATCTCTCTGCGCCCGGCGCCGAAGAAATCGACGGCCGCAATCGTATCGCCTGCCCCGGCTTTATCGACACGCACTTTCATCTTTGGGGCAGCTTCGCGCGCGGTGTCGTCGCCGACGGCGACTTCGATTATTTTCCGGTGATGAGCCGTCTTGGACCGGTGATGATGCCGGAGGACGCCTACAACAGTGCTAAGCTGGCGATTGCCGAAGCGATCAACTCCGGGCTCACGACGATTCACGACTGGTCGCACAATATTATTTCCGGCGCTTATGCCGATGCCGATCTGCGCGCGTTGCGCGATTGCGGCATTCGCGCGCGTTTTTCCTACGGCTACAGCCGCAACTTGCAACAGAAGCCCAAGGAGACCGCCGACTTCAACGACATCGCGCGAGTGAAGCGCGAGTGGTTCGGCGCATCCAACGATGGCTTGACGACCATGGGCTTTGCCTCGCGGGGAGCAGGCGACACGCCGCCGGAGGTCTATCGCAAGGAATGGGAATTTGCCCGCAGCCTGGGCTTACCCATCACCCAGCACGCCGGACGTTCACTCGCCGAAATCAAAAGATTTCGTCGTATTGAGATGCTCTATAAGGACAAGTTACTGGGCCCGGACGTGCAGCTCATTCACACTTACAGCGCCTCCGCCGAAGAGCGCGCGATGATCGCCGAGACGAAAGCCCATGTCAGTATCGCGCCGTTCACCGCATCGCGTCTGGCCTCGGGGCTGCCGTATCTTGGCGATCTACTCAAGCGAGGCGTGCAATGCAGTTTGTCCGTGGATACGACCACGGTGGGTGGTAATGCCGACATGTTCGGCATCATGCGTCTGATGCTACAGCTCAATCACCTGCGCTCGATGGACGTGATGGAGGTGCAGCCAAGGCGGATTCTGGAGTTGGCCACGCTCGACGGCGCGAAAGATCTCGGCATCGCCGATCGCACCGGCTCGCTCACGCCCGGCAAGCGCGCCGACCTGATCCTGGTGCGAACCAATGACTTGAATGTCGCGCCCTTCATCAATCCCGCGCTCTTGCTCGTGCAGCAGGCACAGCCGTTCAACGTGGACACGGTCGTCATTGACGGGCGGATCCTCAAGCACAAGGGCGAGCTCGTCGCGCTGGATGCCGATGAAATCGTCCGCAAGGCCGCCGAGTCTTTCCAAAGCGCGCGCAAACGAGCGGGCGGGCCCTAGTAGGAAAATCGCGCGGCAAAAAAAGGAATTTTTCGAAGGAGCCCCGGCAATGAATGTTCTTCGCCACTACGGGCATCCGGTTTCATGGTCGAAAGAAGTGGCCGATAAGCCCGTCCCGGTCCGGTTGCTCGACCCACCCTTGGTAATCTGGCGGCGGGTGAAAACCTGTCAGCATTTTATGATCTCTGCATTCACGGCTGCGCGGCTCTATCACTCGGCTGGGTGAACGTCGATCAATTGGTTTGCGGGACCACGGCTGGAAGTTCGCGACGTTCGACAAAACCGGCCGGTGATCTATCACAAACGCATGCGCAATAGAATGGGCGGCCATAGGATCAATATCGAGGTAAATGGCTTTATCCGAACCAGCGCAGCGATCCAACGAGTCTCGGGTTCTGCGCCGTTTACGACACTCACCAAACTGATGTGAACTGAGCAAGAAAGGAACTATCACATGAAGCCCCGTCGCTTTCTCTCGCTGGTTCTTTTGACCTGTCTCATAAATTTGTCGGCCGCGTGGCCGCAAGAAAAACCGATCGCGCTCGAAGTCGATCTTTTGATCGACGGATCGGGGGGAGCACCGCTCAAAGACGCGGTCATCTTGATCCAAGACAAGCGGGTCAAAGCCGTCGGACCAAAGGCAAAGCTCGTCATTCCGAAAGACGCTAAAATCATCAGAATTCCTCAAAGCACCGCATTTCCGGGACTGGTCGATTCGCATGCGCACTACAAGGATTGGCAGGGCGAGCTTTATCTCAATTACGGCGTCACCACGGCGCTGGTAACCGGTAGCGACCGGCTGGATTGGATGGTTGCGCAGCGGGATGGCGTCGCTAAAGGCAAGATCACTGGGCCGAGACTTTTTGTCGCAGGCCCTCACTTCAACAGCCCGCGGCCCGGAGAGCGCGACCGATCGATTCGCGAGTTGCAGGCGCAGCGGCGCGAGGAGATTTCGGTGGCGACGCCGGATGAGGCAAGAAAAGCCGTCCAAGCCCATCTAGCTTCGGGTGCAGATATCGTCAAAATCTATGAGTACGCCACAGCCGAAGTGATCAAAATTCTTGCCGAGGAGGCCCACAAGCAGGGCAAACCGGCCGGCGGCCACAGCGAGGACATTTTTCAATCTGTGAACAGCGGGTTCGATTTCGTCGAGCACAGCTACGCGGTGGTTTCGTCCACCATTAAGGATCCGAAGAAAAGAGAAGAACTGAACAAACGCCGGGCGGCGTTCAGAAATCGCATGTCCACGCCGGAGTATCATTTCTACGCCGATCGCGAAAACTTCGACGAGCTCGTTCGCTTCATGGTCGAGCACAAAACAACTTGGACCCCGACGTTGGCTACTTTCTGGCGATTCTATTCTCCGAAGTGGAATCAGCTGAAGGAGGCGGAGCTCAAGCTCCTGGCAAATCCGAACCTCAATTACATTCCTCCTTACTTCAAGTCCAATGTCCGGGCCAATCAGGACGGCATCGCCAATATCACCGATCAGGAACTGCTGCGCCGGGTGCGAACCGGTTACGAAAATATTCAGGACTTCATTCGTCGCTACGCAAAAGCGGGAGGGAAAATCCGTTCCGGCTCGGATCCTAACTCCGTTCTTCCCGCCTGGGCGGTCCACGTCGAGATGGAGCTCTTGACCGAAGCCGGTCTAACGCCCATGGAGGCTATCTTAACGGCGACTCGCAATCCGGCCGAGTTGATCCGCCGCGAGAACGAGATCGGCGTCATCATGCCGGGAAGTTTTGCGGACATCGTTATCGTCGAAGGAAATCCGCTCGAAGACATCAGCAAGACACGCAACATCAAAATGGTCTTCAAAGAAGGGACGCCGGTAAAGCTCGGCTACACCAAGAATTACAAAAATCCCGTGCCGCTGTTGGACGGTGACCGGCCCAAGCCTGAAGTCGACAAAATCGAACCAACCTCGGTGGTTCAGAGCACAACCCCGGTGAAACTGAACATCGAAGGCGCAAACTTCATGACCACTTCGGTGGCCATGCTTGAGGGAAAACCCCTGCCCACTCAGGTGGAGTTGGCTCCAAGGCCCTATCCGCAGAATTTCGATCGTTCCACCAAACTGACCGCGACCATCGACCCCAAGCTGGTGCAAAAGCCCGGAGTGTATGCCGTGACCGTCGTCGAGCCGGGTTCGGGTGGAGTGGCTTCAAATCCGGTTTACCTAATCGTCAAGTTTCGCTAGGAGAACTGCGATGGATACGATCCGGCTTGGCTACGACAACGCCGAAGGCCCGAAAATCGTCCTGTTTCTTGCCCAAGAGGAGGGGCTTTACCGAAACCACGGCCTCGACGTTTCGCTCGAACGCATCAGCCCGGTCAAACTCGGGACGCCAAAGCTGCTTAGCGGAGAGCTGGATGTCCTGGTCGGCAATTCAGGTCCGGTTGTGGAAGCGATAGCGATGGAGAACAAACCGCTCGCGGTGATCGGCAGCCTCGGACCGGCGAAATTCGCCATCTTCACAATCAACCGCGTAGAGAAGGCTCAAGATTTAAGAGGCAGGCGCTTTGGAGTGAGCACGCCCGGTGCAAGCCAAGATAGAATCGCCCGCCGGGCGCTGAAGCGGCTCGGACTCGAGCCGGAAAAAGATCTGGAAATTGTCTACACAGGGTTCAACAATTCCGCGGACCGTCTCAAAGCTCTCTCCCGAGGGGAAGTCGAAGCGGTCATGGGGGGAATGGAGCATTACCCAGACTTTCCCGAGCTGGAAGCCGCTGAAGCAATCCGCATCAAGAAACTGGTCGAATTGACTGAACTCGGAATTTACGTCAGTGGTTCCGATATCGCGGCCGCCCGTCCCTACATCGGAACGCATAGAGAAATTCTGCGGCGCCTCATGCGTGCCTTGGAAGACGCATTGGCCATGGCGAGGCGCCGCAGCGATTTAGTCCAAGAAGCTTTCCGTAAACACCTTGGCTTGACTCATCTGGAGGCAGCGAAAAGTAAGGCAGACGAATTGAACCGTCTTCCGCCGCCGGAAAAGCCCGCGCCGGACAAGCGTGCGATCCGGAGCAACATTGAAGAGCTTCAGGAAAAATACTCGGGCTTTAAGCCCCTCGATGTTTCGGCTTGCGTTGATGATAGCCTCATCTGACCATGAAACATCCCGCTAAAACAATTTTGAGCTGCGTGCTGTGCGTTTTGAACTTTTTGGCCACTTGGACGTATGGAGCTGATGGTAAACCGGAACGTTTGATCGCTTCTTACCCATCGATTACGGGTAATATGGCGCCGCTTTGGATCGCTCAGGATCTCCGACTATTCGAGAAGCATGGCCTTGAAGTAACGCTGGTCAACATTTCATCCGGCTTCGTTTCCATCAACGCCCTGATCTCCGGAGACATTCAGATCGCTGCCGCCTCCAGCTCCTCTGCCATATCCGCAGCCGTGCGCGGCGCCCCTGTGGTGATCGTCGCAACTTTCGGCCCTACGCCGTATAAGCTGGTTGCTTTGCCTGCCGTGAAAACTCTGCACGATCTCAAAGGCAAGACCATCGGCACAAGCCGGCCGGGCTCCGGTTCCGATTTCGCGCTGCGCAGGTTCCTCGCAAAGGTCGATCTCGTTCCCGGAAAGGACGTCACCATTTTACCTACGGGACTCAGCGAGTCGGATAGAAGAGTCTTCTCTATGCTGCAGGGCAAAATGGATGCGACCCTCGCAAGTCCGGATAGCATTGCCAATTTTGAGTCGAGAGGCCAGAAATTGAACGCGCTCGCCGACCTCTTGGCTATGGGAATTCATACCAGCGGCAGCGTGCTGGCCACGACGCGCCGTTATCTGGAAACGCAGCGCCGGCAGGCGAAAGCTTTCCTTATGACATTTTGCGAGGCCATCTGGACGGCAAAACAAAACAGAGACCTTACCTTTCAGACTTACCGGAAGCACATGAAAGTTCACGAGGCGAAACTTCTGGAAATCGTTTATCGAACTTCCGTTCTGGAGCGCCTCGCGATAAAGCCCTACCCGGAGGAAGAAACCATTAAATTCGATCTTGGGCTGCTGGCCTCGACCACTCCGGAGCTGCGCGACAAGCTTGCCTCAGTGAGACCGTCCGAGTTTTTCGATACTTCACTCCTCAAGGAGATGGAAGCGGAAGGTTTTTTTGCGCGCCTTGGGCGGTAACATGACATAGTCGTGATTTGCGTGCTGTCGGTATGAGGCGCCAGGCTCAGTATTTGTAGAAGGCCGGCATGTCGCGGGACTTGACAAGACGCGGAAGCTCTCTGTTAAAACACGTTGAACCGTGAATTCATCGCGGTACGAGTCGTTGACGATCTCGCGTGGCGGTTTTCCGATTAGTAAGGAGAATGGAATGAACGGCCTTTGGCAATACTGGTATCCCGTTTTATGGTCCAAAGAAGTCACCGATAAACCTGTCGCTGTCAAGCTACTCGATCAGCCGTTAGTGATTTGGCGCGCCAATGGAAATGTGTCGGCATTTTACGATCTCTGCATTCATCGCGGCGCGGCGCTTTCACTCGGTTGGGTGAATGGCGATCAGCTTGCGTGTGGCTATCACGGTTGGAACTACGCCGCGGACGGCAGGTGTACGCGCATACCGTCGCTGCCGCCGGATCGCGAGATCCCGGCCAAGGCGCGCGCCAAGGCGTATCGCGTACAAGAGCGCTACGGTTTGATTTGGGTCTGTCTCGACGAGCCGCGCCAGGATATTCCGGAGTTTCCGTCTGAGTTCGGCGACCCGAGCTTTAACTGGGCGCCCTACACTTCGGAAGGCCAGTGGCGCGCCAATGCCGCGCGCATGATCGAGAACCTCGCCGACTTCTCCCACTTTCCCTGGGTTCATGCCGGCATCCTCGGCGACCCGGATCAAGCCGAGTCGCCGGTGGTCGCACTCACTGAGATCAAGGGTGGTTTCCAGTATGAAATCGATACCCCGGTCAATAAATTTCGTCCGAACAGCGCCGCCAAACAATTGTATACGGTCATCCTGCCATTCATGGTGACGATTCAACGGCGCCAACCGGACAGCGTCGAGCGCCATACCAATATCTATCTTTGCACACCGGTGTCGAATCACGAGACCAAATTTTATCGGCTCGCCGGACGCAACTATCGTGACGTCAAGACCGACGAGCAATTGAATGCACAACATCGCCGGATCTTCGAACAAGACAAAAGAATCGTCGAATCGCAGCGCCCTGAGGAATTACCGCTCGACCTCGCCGAGGAGCTGCATTTGCGCGGCCCGGATACTCCCGCGCTGGAGTATCGCCGGCGGCTAAAGCAGATGGGGATTGCATGGCTATAATTCAACGTTCAAATCGTTCAAGTCGTCGAAGCCCCCTCCTGAATCCTCCCCCGCGAGCGGGGGAGGACGGAGGTGGGGGATTGAACCCTTCGACTTCGCTCAGGACAGGCTCCGCGCAGCGGTTGAACTGCTTGAACGTTTTGTATCCTATTGAGGAAGAATGTCTGATCATTACGACGTTATTGTCGCCGGCGGCGGTTCAGCGGGCTGCGTGATCGCGTCGCGCCTTTCCGAAGATCCGGCGCGAAAAGTTTTATTGCTCGAAGCGGGACCCGATCCGCAACCGATTCCTGAAACAGTCGCCGATGCGGAGAAAGCCACCAACGTGCTGCTGGAGAGTCCCTATATCGTCATGTATCCGACCAAGCGCAACTACGACTCCAGCGAATTTTACTCCTTGGCGGGACGGATCATGGGCGGTGGCTCCTCGGTCAACATGATGTCGATCCCGCGCCCGATCAAGGCCGATCTCGATACTTGGACGGCTCAAGGCAATCCCGCTTGGTCGTGGGAGAAAGTCCTGCCGGTCTTGCAGTGCATCGAAGCGGATCAAGATTTTCCGCGTAGTTCGATTCATGGCGACTCGGGGCCGATCTATGTAAAGCGCAAGCATGTCTTCGACGCACAGCTTAGCGCCCAAGAACAAGCCCTCTTGGAAGCGGTGAACAAACTAGGGTTGCCGCGCTTCGACGATCAAAATGAGCCCAATCCCTACGGCATCGCCCCAACGGCACGCAATATCAAAGACGGCAAGCGACAGTCTTCCGCTGTCGCGTATCTCGGTCCGGCGCGAGCGCGATCGAATCTCACGATCATTGGCGACGCTCAGGTTGTATCACTCATCGTACACAACAAGAAGGTCGAAGGCGTTCGCTATCTAAAAGATAGCTGCGAGCATGTAGCCAACGCGGACAAAATCGTGCTCAGCGCCGGCGTCTATCATTCGCCGCAGATTCTCATGCTCTCGGGCATCGGCCCGCGCGCTGAGCTCGAGCGCCATGGAATTCCGATCGTGCACGCGCTCGAAGGCGTTGGTGAAAACTATCAAGATCATCCAGTGGTGACGATGACGCTCAGAGCGAAAACGAGCGGCCACAAGCCGGACGCGCGCGGCCGCTCGACGTTAAAGCTCTATTTCAAAAGCGATCCGGCGCGCGAATATATCGATTTTCACATCATCCTGCGCGACATCACCACTGTTTCCGGCATCGGCGACATGATCGGTTTCTCCTGTCACTTGTTGGAGCAGACCAATCGCGGCCGCTTGACGCTGCAAAGTTCCGATCCGACGGATTTGCCGATTATCGACCCGTGCATGTTGGAGCACCCAAAGGACATTCAGGCGATGGTCTCAGCGATGAAGTTTGTCCAACGCCTCGCCGCCACCGAACCGATGGATAAATTCTGTGGCGAGTTATTTTCGCCGAGTCCGGATGAAGATTGGACCAAGTTCGCGCGCTCCACGTACACCAGCTATTTTCACGGCGTCGGCACCTGTAAGATGGCGCCCGCATCTGACCCCATGGCTGTAGTCGACCAACATTTGCGCGTACATGGCATGGAGAATCTCTGGATCGGCGACGCGTCAATCATGCCGACGGTCGCCCACGCCAATACCAATCTCACCAGCATGATGATCGGCGAGCGCGCCGCGGAATTCATCAAGGAATATTAACAAGCCGATCACACCGTGCCTGCTGCCGGCGAAACACCGTATTGCGCCGTGTATAATCTAACCGAGTAAAGGTTCGTTGCGCCATTTGGAAATCTAACCCTCCTTGGCCTCATGATGCGAGGAGAAGGAGGGGGAGTGATGGAGGGATTCAGTATGGCGCGACAATCCAAGAGGGAGTATTTGCGATCGATTCATAAGCGCTACCGACAAGGGAGGCGCACAGAGAAGACCGCGATGTTGGAAGAGTTCTGCAAGGTGTGCGGTTACAACCGGAAGTACGCCATCTGGCTTTTAAGCCGTCCTTTGCCCAACGCCGCTGTGTGCAGAGGTGTGACGCCGCGCTCGGTGATCTACAGTAGGGCAAGCATTGCGACGCTGGCCAAAGTCTGGGAAGCCTCCGGATATCTGTGCTCCCAGCGTCTGAAGGCGGCACTGCCGCAGTGGCTCCCCTGGATCAAGAAGTACTTTAAGGTGAACGGAGAATTGGAAAAAGAGCTCTTGGCGGTCAGCGCCC
Organism: uncultured delta proteobacterium; assembly: GCA_963804165.1. GTDB lineage: Bacteria > Desulfobacterota > Binatia > UBA9968 > UBA9968 > DP-20. Next base: position 149,595 of record CAWDPO010000046.1, on the reverse strand, counting down.
GTCAAATGGATCGTCGGTTGCGCTCTCACAAGTTCGCTGTCAAACACCGCCTCTATGGCACCACTCGCCCGGGCTCGCTTCTTAAACAGATGATTCCCATTAAAACCGACCATTGGGACGTGACGTTGCCGGGCTATCTGGAAATCGATCTGGTCTCGCATTCAGGTGCCTCGGCAGCCGGAGAGTTCCTCTACACCCTGGACTGTGTCGACATCGCCACCGGCTGGGTAGAACGACAGGCCGTCATGGGCAAAGGACAGCTCGGGATCGTCGCCGCCCTTAAGGCCATTGAGCAGCGCTTGCCTTTCGCACTGCGCGGCATTGACTCCGACAACGGCAGCGAGTTCATCAATACCCACCTGTTTAACTTCTGTCAGCAAAGACCCAAAACCTCTAGAGTCCAGTTCACCCGCTCGCGCCCCTACAAAAAAGATGACAATGCGCATGTGGAACAGAAAAACTGGACCCACGTGCGCAAACTCTTGGGCTGGGAGCGCTATGACACTTTAGAAGCCCTAAAGAGGATCAATCAGCTCTATGAGCAGCTTCGGATCTTTCAGAATCTGTTCCAGCCTTCCATGAAGCTTCGAAGCAAAGTCCGTAAAGGCTCGCGGGTGATGCGCCATTACGATCAGCCCACTACTCCTGTGGAGCGGGTGCTCAAATCCCAAAAGAAAACTCTCCCACAGATCCAGGAGCTAAAATCCCTGGTGCAAAATACCGACCCTTTTGAACTGTCACGTCGCATCGATCAGCAACTCGACTCTCTTTACCCTTTAGCTGCCCAACGAAATGGTGCTACGCGGGAGAAAACCCCGATAAGAGAACTGCGGCCAAACCCTCAACTCGACCCACAAAAGACTCGCTCTGTATCTCATCGATCGGGCTCAGCATGGAGAGACTGGACCTTTAGCCAAAAACTAAAGAGTCAGAAATATGAAATACAACGACAGATTCGAACACAACCTTCGGTTAGATTTTCACATGACTCAACGAATCCTAGCTCCGGTTAGATTTTGAGATGGCTTGACAGGAACACGCACCGGGATATCAGCTTAATATTTGCCTCTCATTCTCCCCCTCCAATGATGCACATGCGTTACACTCGAAGAATCAAGGATTCGTTATCTGCCATACAGTCATGAAAAGAGAAATCATCATCTGCAGCTTTTGGCTGCTGCTCTCGTTCTACTTGTCCATCGAATCCTATCGCCTTGGTCTAAGTACGGCCAACCGGCCAGGGCCGGGGTTATTTCCGTTCATCGCGACGGTCGGCATAGGATTGATTGCCGCCTTTCGCTTGATCATGAGTATTCGAAAGAGTTCGCCTGATAAGAATTCTGAACCGGGCATTGCCGGCGAAGCGAGACTCGTTCTTTGCGTTGTCGCCGGGATGACAGCGTACGCGTTTTTGCTCGACCTTCTCGGATTTCTTTTCTGCACGTTTCTGCTTGTCACTTTCTATTTAAAAGTCATCGCTGCGCGCCGTTGGCCCGTAACTCTATGTTTCGCGGCCGCGGTAACGCTAGCGTCCCATTTCTTTTTTGACGTGCTCCTAAGAGCCGAGTTGCCGAGAGGCTTGCTGAGCTGGCTCATCTGATACGCGACCAATGGAAACGCTGCAGTTGTTAGTTGAGGGTATTCTTACCGCCGCTTCCCCGCTCAACCTATTATATGGATTCGTCGGCGTACTACTCGGCACCTTGGTCGGAGTGCTTCCCGGACTCGGTCCCGCAGGCGCCATCGCATTACTCTTGCCGTTGGCTTTGCATGCGCCGCCGCTGGCGTATCTGATCATGTTGTTCGGCATTACCTATGGCGCCCAATACGGCGGCTCGACAACTTCGATTCTAGTCAATATTCCGGGCGAAGCTTCTTCGGTCGTCACCTGTCTCGACGGCTACGCAATGGCTCGTCAGGGTCGCGCCGGTCCGGCGCTCGGCATCGCTGCCTTCGGCTCCTTCATCGGCGGCACGGTTGGGCTCGTCGGCGTGGCGTTCCTGGCGCCGCCCCTTGCGGAATTGGGGCTTCGCTTTGGTCCGCCGGAGTATGCCGCGCTGCTCCTGTTCGGTTTGACCGCCCTCGTCTATCTGGCGCACGGCCCGATGGATAAAGCGCTGCTGATGGCCCTCTTCGGCAGCATTCTCGCCAGTGTCGGCCTCGATCCCGTCACCGGCCAGCCGCGCTTCACCTTTGACATTTTGGTGCTGCGCGACGGCGTTGGCTTGACTCCCGTCGTGATCGGTCTCTTCGGAGTTTCCGAGGTGTTGGTCAATCTGCGCGCGCAAACCGGTGAAGTCTTTCAAGAAAAGATCAAGGGACTACTGCCGACGCTGCAAGACTGGAAAGATTCCGCGATGCCCATCGCCCGCGGAACTCTTCTTGGTTTTTTGGTCGGCGCGATCCCCGGGCTCAACGTCGTCATCGCCACCTTTGCCGCCTACGCGGTCGAAAAAAAGATTTCCAAGCATCCGGAAAAATTCGGCCACGGTGCGATCGAAGGAGTGGCCGCGCCCGAGACCGCCAACAATGCGGCGAGCTGCAGCGGCTGGATCCCGCTGCTGAGTCTGGGCTTGCCAACCGGCTCGGTGACGTCGCTGATCTTTGGCGCGCTGTTGATCCACGGCTTGGCGCCCGGACCGCTGTTTATCAAAAATTCATCGGATATCTTTTGGGGCCTGCTCGGCAGCATGGCGATCGGCAACACTCTCCTTTTGATCCTCAATCTGCCCTTGATCGGTCTGTGGATCAGAGTGCTCCAAGTTCCCTACTTTTTCCTTTTCCCATTGATTATTCTGTTCAGCATCATCGGCGCCTATACCGCCGCCGGCCACACCGGCGACGTCGTGATTGTGATCATCTTCGGCGTCGTCGGCTACCTGATGAAGAAATTTGCCTATGAGCCCGCGCCGATGGTATTGGGATTGGTCATCGGTCCGCTCTTGGAGACGGCGATTCGGCGTTCGCTGATCATGTCCAAAGGACACGTCGCGATTTTTTTCCAAAGACCGATCGCGGCATTCTTCATGGGCGCGGCGTTGCTCATGTTGTTAAGCCCGCTGCTTACTCGGCGCCGGCTCGGTCACGAGATTATTGAGAAGCTGGAAGAACCGTGACGAAAGCGTTCTTATGAACTACCCAGTAAGCTGACGCGAACACGCGATGGAAGTGCTCTCCCAATGCGTCACCCCCGAATGTATTAATCGGGGGTCCAGGTTTCGAGCTCGCCTGGATTCCCGCTTAAAGCATGCGGGAATTACGGACTTCGGGTAAGCGATTTATTTAACGCATCAACCTGCGGAAATCGAAGCACACACATTGAACAAGACAGCACGGAGGCGCCATGAAACTAAGAGTAACGATCGTCACTTTGGCCGTGTTCGGATTGAGCCCGGCTCTCTACGGCCAAAATTTTCCAAGCAAACCGATCGAGCTCGTCGTCTCGTCGAGTCCGGGCGGCGGCATCGATCTGATATTTCGCCTCATCGCCGAGGAGTTGGCGAAGTCTTTAAAGGTTCAGGTGACGGTGGTCAATCAACCCGCCGGCGCGGGCGCGATCGCCGCCGAAAAGGTCGCCAGGGCGCAGAAGGACGGTCACACGCTGCTCGGCTCTCTGCTCGGTCAAGTCGCAACAATGACCGTTGCCAATCCGAAGGCTCCAGCTAATTTGGTCCGCGATTTTCAGCCGATCGCGATTATGCACGGCTACGCGGCGGTGATCATGCTCGGTCGCGCCGACGCCGAATTCAAAAACTTGAAAGACGTCGTTTCTCAAGCGCAGAAAAAGCCCGGCGATCTAATCGTCGCCGTGGGACCGGTGGGCACGAGCCTCACCTTGGAAGTCGAGTTGTTGAAACGGGCAGCGAAGATCGATATCACCGCGCTTCCCTTCGCAGGCTCGGCGCAAGCGATAACAAATTTGCTGGGCGGCCATGTGAATTTCGCCATGGCATCGGATGTCGCCGCGCAGCCGCACATCAAAGCCGGCAAGCTCATCGGCCTCGCGGTCGACGTCGAATCCGCAATCCTCCCGGACGTACCGACTTTCGCCAAGCAAGGATACCCGCAGGTCAACCTGCTCGCGAGCGTGGCCTTCCTCGCGCCGAAAGGTTTACCGGATGCAACCGCAAAGGTTCTCGCAGACGCAATCAGAAAAACCGTGGAAGAACCAAAGCTCAAGGAAAACTTGAAATCGCGCGGCTATAACGTTGATCTACGCACTTCCGGCGCAGATCTAAACAAATTGATTAAAGAAGAAATCGACAAATATTCCCGCTTCACGCCCGAAGATCTCGGCTGGAAATCGCAATAGTCGGAGCCCATGCCGACAACTCGTACCACAGCTCGTCGTCAAACCAGACAAGGATGCGGTAGTCTTGGTCGTCTCTATAGACCTTCTGCCTTTGATTGCCGCGGCTGATGACAGGGTAAAGCGCGCCGGGAAAATGGCTTCGGGGCGGCGGGCTATGGCGATGCTTTAGCGTAAAACACCGACAATAAGCAAAGAAACGAAGCAAGCCGGACCCCATTGGAGCTCGCGAGATCTCTCATCGGACCCTAATCGGAACGCAATTGCTTCAAGTGAATCAAACAAAAATACACAACAACCTTTTCGGCGCCTACGACCATAGATATAGAATTAGTCCCAATGTCCATTGGTTCAGCACGTAAATGTTTACCAGATAAGAGACCGTTCTCAGCAGTGCCGCAACTGCAAGGATACTCGCGACTCTCTTTGCGCTCTTAGGCTCTAGTCGACGGGTCAAACCATAAAGGAAGAGAGAACTCAAAAGGCCAAAAGTAAGATAATTCAATTTTGGCTGTTCCACCGCCAAGGTAAATGGATGCGTACAAAAAATAGAAGAGCCTTCCCAGTAAGTTAATGGCCACGCCTAATATTATAACGTAAGTGAAACCTACTGTTAGTTTCATTTTCCGCATCGCGCACTTTGCTTCTTTGATTAAACAAAGCCCTACACGCTGGCCTGACACTCGGTTCGCCGACTCGGCCCCTGAACGAATGCTACTTGCCGCCGAACACCTTGGCGAGAAATCCCTCTTTCTCCAACTCGGCAACAAATCGATTGTTGAGCCAGTCTTTGGCTTGGATGTCCTTCGCCTCCTGCCGGTTCTTCTTCAAGATCTGCGCGGTGAACTCCAGACCCTCCGCCGTTGCATATGGTTTCGTCGGGAAAGTCTTGCTGTAGTAGCGATAGGTCTCTTCGAGCTGATCCTTGTTCTTCTCTGGATCCAAGCGCAGATATCTTGCGACGTTCGCCAGAACCAGTGATTTCTTAGCGGGATCTTTCCACGCCGCCAGGCCTTCGATGAGCGCGCGCAGAGTGCGCGCAAAACTGTATCGGGATTGCGATCGAGATACTCTTTAATCGCAACGATCTGCTGGTGCGAGTAAGCGACGCCGGATTCGGAGAGATCGATAACCTCGTTAAAACCCATTTTACGCCCGGCTAGGTTGAGCGGCGGGCTGACGATGGCCGCATCGACCGCGCCGACTTTGAGCGCGGCAAACCGTTCGCTCTGGCCGCCGCCTTGGAGGATGATCACATCCTTGTCCGGTTTGAGATCGTATTTTTCCACCGCCGCGCGCACCGCCGTGTCCGACGAAGAGCCATAGCGGCTGATCACGATCTTTTTGCCGCGAAGTTCCTGAGGCGTGCGAATCTCCGGGCGCGAAAGAATACTGAAAGGAAACGTGTTGATCATGCCGGCGATAAAATAGAGATTGACGCCGCGCAGGTTTGCCCGACAGCCCCGCGTCGCCGTCCGAAGTCGTGAACTGAATGTCGCCGGCGAACAACGCCTGCAGCCCGACCGTGCCTCCGGGAAAAGAAATCAACTCGATATTGACACCGTGTTTTTGAAACAGCCCCATCTGCTTGGTTACGAAATAGTGGCTGTTGGTTCCGGCGGGCGCTTCGATGCCGATGCGCACCGTCGGCGGGTTTTTTTGCGCCCAAGACTCACCGCGGAATACGAAGAAAACCGCCAGCACGAACCCGATTGTGCGACAATTCATTGGAGCTCCCTTCCGGCTGCGTTTTGTAGCGGCAATGTCTTTGGACTGTCAAGCCGCGGTTACAGCTCCCGCACAGGCGCATCCTGCAAACAATCCCGCTTCTCGTCACCCCCGAATGTTTTTATCGGCGGTCCAGGCCCGGATTAACCTGGATTCCCGCTTAAAGCATGCGGGAATGACGGACATCGGATGTCGACCCACTTCAGGCGGCAAACTGCGGGGAATGAAACTTTAGTGATTCAAGCGAGCCACGGGGATGCTCGATGGGCGGCTTAAACGGGATCTTCTTCGATCTGATGCTGCAGATTTTGAAAGGCTTTCAGCAGATCCGTCGTCGTGATTATCCCCTGGATGTGTCCGGCGGCGTCGACCACCGGCAAACAATTCACTCGATTGTCGAGCACCAAAGCGACTGCGCTCGATATCGGGGTATCGACGTTTACCGTGATCGGTTCCGGCGTCATGACATCCGCCGCCAGCGTCGTCTCCGAATCGTAACTGTCCGCTGCACGGAGGATGTCCCGGTCGGAAATCACTCCGACGACCTTGCCATCGACTTCCGCTACGAGCAGATGGCGAAAGGGATGTCTGGCCAGAAGATCGACAGCTTCGCGGAACAGATTCTGCGGCTGCAGTTGGACGACGCCGGTGGTCATGAGCTCGCCGACACTGCGCGGCGCAGCTGCGAGCGGTCCGGCCACCGGCTTATTTTGATTCGCTCGCGATGGGCTTTTGTTTGGCGTCGAAGACATCCGTGCCGGTCCCACTGACCCTGACGATAGTGTCATCGGCAACGGCCGCTGATTTCTTTAATGCGAAACCGGCTCGATTTACGCTGTCCGCTGCGTTTTACCATCTGCTTCGGCGCATCCAAGCGCCGGGCGACACGGTCAGTGCAGCCCCAATTCTCTCTGCGCATCGCCGAGAAAGCTCAGGTTGACCACCTGCGCGTGAGGAACTTGTTTCTGCGATTTGTTGACCTTGAGCGTCTGCTGGATCACGTTTTCGACGGCGCTGTCACTGGCCGAGCCGTTCGAGCTGAGCGTCTTGATCATCACTTGATAACTTTTCTCGGCGATATCGGAGTCGATTTGCCATTGCTTCGCGATCATTTCGACCACCCGGGTTTTTTCCTTGCGCAAGTAGAGAAGACTCTTCACAAAGCCGCGCACCATTCGTTTCACCTGCGCCGGATTGCGGCTGATCTTGTTATCGGAAGTCACCAGACCCGCCTGCAGTTGTTCTTTGATCACGTCGCCGGCCCACGCCAAGACGCGAAAGCCTTCCTTCTCGCCGATGACGTCGTAAGGCGGGGTGAAGATCGCGCCGTGCACTGCGCCGGCGCGCAGCGCCGCCTGATTGTTTGCCTGGCTGCCGAGGCCCTGCGTGACGATGTCGCGCTCGGGAACCAGCCCGAAATGGCGCACGATCTCGCGCGCCACGATATCCGTCGTGCTGCCGATGGAAGTGACCGCGATACTCTTGCCTTTCAAATCAGCCGGCGTCTTGATCTCCGGCCGGACGTTCAGGGCCAGCGCAGGACGAATGCCACCGAAGGCGATCACCTTCACGGGGAGTCCGGTCGTCGCCGCGCGCAACATCGTATCCGCCAGCGTCGAATAATCTAGATCTCCCTGCAGCAACGCCGGCCCGACCAATCGTCCGTTCATCAAAACGACCTGGACGTCGAGCCCCTCTTCGCGAAAAATCCCGAAGCGCGTGCCGACGTACGACGGCAACTGGCTTAGCGCCGTCACCGGGATTCCCAGCGTGACTCTTTCAAGTTTTTCTTGTGCGAAGGTCGGCCGGAAGGGAAGGAGAAAAATGCCCAAGCAGACAAGTTCGCCAACGATCAGTTTCGATTGAAATTTCATAGACGAAAAACGATCGTCAAACAGCGCGCCGATCCTAGCCGATCGCAAACCACCACGTCAAACTGCAAACACTTTCGCGGACGATCAAGTTGCCAATCGCCGCAGCGCCCTACGCCGAAAGCGCGCGCATCTGACTTGCGACCCGTCTAAGCGGCCTTCGCATCGCCGCCCCGATGACGCCAACGCAGCAGCCGGCGCTCTATCGCTTCCGCGCAGAAAAAAAGAATCAGAACAAACGCCATGATCAAAAAGATAAGCCCCATGGTGAGCGCCGCATTATAAGTGCTCTGAGCAAACTGCAGCAGATAGCCCAAGCCGCGCGTCGCCGCGACGAACTCGCCGACGCAGGCGCCGGTAAAAGCGAAACCCACCGCAACCTTGAGGCTGCCGAGCACCCACGCCGTCACGGACGGAACGTAGACTTCACGCAACAGAACCAATCGCCCGCCACCGAGCGTGCGCACGCGATCGACAAAAACCTGGTTCACGTCCTTGATGCCGTTGTAAACGGCAAAAAAAATCAGCACGGCCACCAGCACGACCGCAAGCGCGATCTTCGAAGAGATCTCGATGCCGAGCCAGATGACGAATAGCGGCGCGAGAATGACCCGAGGAATCGCGTTCAGCAGCAACATGATCGGCTCGAGCACGTCGGCGACCAACGGGACCAGCGCGGCGGCAAAGCCGAGGAAAATCCCGAGCGCGAGCCCGATCGCCAGTCCAACGAGCGCAGCAACGAAAGTGGCTTCCAAATGGTTGTAGATCGTCCCCTCGATGAACAGTGAAAAGACAACCCGCAAAATCTCGCTCGGCGCGGCTGCATAAAACGGATTGATGACGCCGATACGCGACAACACCTCCCACGCGGACGCCAGCAAAACCATCGCGAGCACGCGGCGCACAGCAACATTTTTCAAATAGCGGTTCATCGCTGCGCCTCAAACTCGGCGCCATTCATCGCGCCCGACATATCGTTCCACAGTCGTTCGAGCAGCGGCGCAAAATTCGGGTGTTTGCGGCTGGCAAAAATATCTCGGGGCCGCGGGATCGCCACGTTGTAAGAAGCGAGGATGCGCGCTTTCGGTCCCTGCGACAGTAAATAAACCGTGTCGGAAACGGTCAATGCCTCTTCCAGGTCGTGCGTGACCAGGAGCACGCTCAGATGCTCCCGCTCCACCCAATTCAACAGTTCCTGGGTGATGCGCGTGCGCACGATCGCATCGAGCGACGCGAAGGGCTCATCCATGAGCAATAGTTTCGGTTTCAAGGCGAGAATTTGCGCGATGGCGACGCGCTTTCTTTGCCCGCCGGAAAGTTCATGCGGAAAACGCGCGCCAAAACCTTCAAGCCCGAGGTGCGCCAGCCAAGCGTCGGCCTCGGACTCCGCCGCGTTGTTTGACAGCTTACGAATGCGCAGCCCGAGCGCAACATTTTCGCGGGCGGTGCGCCACGGCAAAAGCGCATCGTCCTGAAACAGGAACCCGAGTGAATCGCTGCTGCCGTTCAATTCGATGCCGCCTGATCGGGGCGAAAGTAATCCGCTGACCGCGCGCAGGATGCTGGTTTTGCCGGAACCCGAGGGCCCGACGAGGCTCACGAATTTACCTGAAGAAACTTCGAGATTGACTCCTTCGATGACGGGTTCTGCGCCATAACCCAATGCGAGATCGTGGACGCGCAGCACTTAACTTCCAACGATTGAAAGATCGAGTAGGGGCTTGTAGTCGATCGATGGCGCCAATAGACCCGCCGCTTTGTGCGCGTCTGCGACACGACCCGTCGCGGCGAGGTCAATTTTCACATTGTCAGGATAGAGCGAGCGCCGGTAACGTTCCAGTATCGTTGCCAGGCGATCTCGGTTGCCGCCGGTGATCAATTCCTTAGGCAAAGCCGCAACCGCGTCTGCGACGGGAATCGTGCGGGTATCGCGCAGGCCTTTGGCGAGAGCGCGCGCGAGCCGAGCCATCTCGTCGCGGCGGCGTTCGCGTTCTTCGACGCGCACCGCCACGCCCATAAACTCGTAAGCCCCGCCGAGGTAGCGGTTCGCCTGTTCGATGTCCATCGCATTGGCGATCACGCCGCCACCGGCGCCGGTGATCAGCGTCAGCGCCGGCTCTTGCACCATGCCGGCATCGACCTGGCCGAGGCGCAGCGCGTCCAACAAATTGGTGCCGATGGTGGCGAAACGCACCCGCTTTGGATCCGCGCCCGCGCGCGTCATCAGATAAAGAACCAGGATGTGGTCGGCGTTGCCCAACGCGGAGACCCCGACGGTCCGGTTCTCCAGATCCTTCAGAGCGCGAATCTCTTTCGCCATCTTCGGCGCGCTGGCGAGAGCGAACAACGGTAATCTTCCGGTGGACGCGAAGCGTGCGATCTTCGCTCCGTGGGCGAATGCCTGGAGAGCCACGTCGAAGGACGTGCCCGCGTAGTCCACAGAACCGCCGACCAGAGCCTGCATCGCGACGTTCCCGCCACGCGTATACACCAACCGGACGTCGAGACCTTCGTCCGCGAAGTGGCCGCGCGCTCGGGTCACCTCGTAGGGGATAACGCATAGGAGTTGGCCGCAGAACGCGAGCAATACCTGACGGCCCTGGCCGTAGGCATTTTTCTTTGAGACGAACATGATGCCGCCGGCCAACCCCGCCAGTCGCTTCAAAGCCAATCGTCTGCCGATGAACTTATTATCACTGCCTATTTCGGGTTCGCCGGTAAAATCAGGCGTCAATTTTTCGCAGCAATCCATCGCGCTTCCGACCTTTCATTTTAATCATCGTGCGCCATCGCATCTGACTCTTTCCCCTCGGCGAGACCTCGGCCCGCCAGCTAAAATATCGCAATAGCTTCAAAACACAACCTGAAACATCTTGCGATGCGGCGTGAGCGATTATAGAGTCCGCTCAGTTAGTAGAAGCGTTTTGCCGAAGCCTCAACACGATTGGCCACCAAAAATTGCGATAACATGAAGGTGTACAGATGAGTGAAAATACCGAACTGGCCAAAAATCTAATTTCGTCTTTGGAACTCGCCCTACCGCCTATCGCCGTGACGTTTAGCGATGTCGCACCTGCCGACGTGCCGACCTACGACGGTATCGTGCCTGCGGGATGCGTGTTCTGGCAGCAGGCGGCAACACGCACGTTTGTTACCTCGGCAAAGGATCATGCGCTCTGTTCGATCGGCACGCATACCCATCATCTGACCCAGCCGGCGCCATCACACCAGGCGGAGCTAACGGAAGCGCTGGCGGCCATGAGCGCTCTTGATTACGTGCGTGCCGATGAAGTTGCGGCGATCCCGGTCATCGAGCGCGAGGTCCATTACGTCGTTTACGGTCCCCTCGCCGATTGTCAGCTGGTCCCTGATGTCGTGCTCGTATTCGCCCACGCCCGTCAAGGTCTGATTCTCAGCGAGGCGATCGCCCGAGTGGACAAGGGCGTTCCGCCGGCGCTGGGCCGTCCGGCTTGCGCCGTCGTTCCTCAGGCGTTTAATCATGGCAATGCCGCGCTGAGTCTGGGGTGCTGCGGCGCCCGCGCCTACCTCGATGCGCTCACCGACGCCGTGGCCCTGTGGGCGTTGCCGGGGCGCAAGCTCGCGAGTTATTGCGCCGAGATTGCCACGCTCGCGCGCGCCAATGAGACGCTGACAACGTTTCATTTGCGTCGGCGCGAGGACGTCGAGGCAGGAAAACAGCCGACGGTGCGGCAATCGCTCGAACGGCTTTCATCCTGAGAAGTGAATTTAAATTAGACCGGTCACAGGTGAATTGAGAACTAAATTTATTGCGAACAAACAGGAGGATTGTATGCCCTTAACAAAGGTACGCGGCGTCAATATCAACTATAAAGTTATCGGCGATCACGGTCCTTGGGTGGCGCTGTCACCGGGCGGCCGTCGCGATATCAGCGGCATCGAACTGCTCGCCGGCAAAGTTGCCGCCGCCGGGCACCGCGTCGTCATCTTCGACCGGCGGAACTGCGGCGCTTCCGACGTGGTCATCGACGGCGCCGAATCCGAATACGAAATTTGGGCGGACGATGTTTACGAGCTGCTCAAGCAATTGAACGCCCTGCCCGCGGTGGTCGGCGGCAGCTCCTCGGGCTGCCGGACCGCGCTGCTCGTCGCGTTGCGCCATCGCGATGCCGTCCGCGCTCTCCTTCTGTGGCGCGTCACCGGCGGTCGATTCGCCGCCGAGCGCCTCGCCGAAGAGTATTACGGCCAATATATCGAAGCTGCCAAACGCGGCGGCATGGCGGCTGTCTGCGCGATGGAGCATTGGCAAGAACGGATCGAAGCGCGGCCGGAAAATCGCGACGCACTGATGAAAATGAACCCCGAACAGTTCATCAAAGTCATGTCGCACTGGCGCGACTATTTTCTCAAAGGCGCCGACCTGCCGGTGATCGGCGCGACTGAGGAAGATTTAAAATCCATCAAAGTTCCTACGTGTGTCGTGCCGGGAAACGACTTGACCCACGGCCCCCAGGTGGTTGAGAACCTGAGCCGCGCGATGCCCCACGCCGAAGTGCACAAGCTGTTTCCAAAATTTTACAATGAAGCCTTGAGCCCGCGCGAGGAATGGGACGAGAAAGCCGGAGAAATGGGCGCGCTGTTTGGCGACTTCATCAAACGGGCGGGAATTTCGTAGATGGCCGGTAAGGTTTTGGACTTGGCCATCCAATCGAATGCTTTGGTGCTTGTTGGACCAGGCGATTGAGACGTTCTTGTTGATTTCCTGATCCGCATGACCGTGGCGCGCATTTTCCCAACCGATGCGACTACGCGGGGCCTGGTTATCGTTCTTAAGATCCTCCCGAAACCTAGGTGTCACCCGACTTTATCGCCGGCAAAAGCCTCACGCTAAACATATGCTTGAATCGCCTCGCTGACGCTTCCCGAACTGTGGCTGGGGACAATCGTGATGCTGTCCGTAGTCATCTGCAACATAACTCGGATCAGCACCGGATGTCGGCGGCCATGATGATCGGCTATTGAAGCACGCGCGCCGCGGATATGCTGACCTGTGTCAGACGGTAAAGCTACGGAGGAAAGGTATGATACAAGCGATCAATTCCAACCAGCTTTATTCGGAAACAACAATTTTCTCTCAAGGCATCGTCACCGAGGATTTCACCTTCGTGGCTGTAGACGCCCGCGGGCCCGATGGCTCCGTCGAAGAGCGAAGCGCGAAAGCTCAGTGCATTCGAAGCTGCGAAGCGCTGCGTCTAGCGCTCAATTCCTGCGGCCAAGATCTCCAGAACCTGGTAAGTCTCACGGTATTTCTTGCCGATTACGCCGACGCCGCCGAAATCGTCGGCGCGCTGCACTCGCAGTTGGATCGAAGCGCGACACCGGCCATCACCTTCGTCGGCGTGAGCGGCCTCGACGGAAACTGCCGGGTGCGAATCGACGCGGTGGCAACGCGCGATCGCTCACAGATAAAACCGATCTTGCTTGGCGATTTGCCGCTGGCGGCCGGAGCGCGCTGTCACGGCGTTCGCACCCACGATTTCATTTTCTTATCGGGTGTAGATGTGGCCGATAGCAACGGCAAAGTTTCTCCGCCGGCGACAATTCAATCGCAAACCACCACCGTCCTCCATCGTATCGCCCAGCTTCTCAAAGACCAGAAACTCTCGTTGCGCGATCTTTGCCGCACTTTCATGTTCATGCCGAGCACCGATTTGCGCCCCGGCTATGGCGAGGCGCGAAAAAATGTTTACAAGAACATTTTTGCCGAAGATGAGTTCCCGCCAAACTCCGGCATCTACATTCAAGACTTGGGTAAAGATATTCTCCTGCGTTCCGTGGCCATCGCCTACGATGGAAAACAAACCATCGTCGCCAGCCCGAAAGTACGCAAAGCACCCGGTTCTTTTTCACAATCCGTGCGGGTCCGCGACTGGCTACTGCAAGCGGGACAAGACGCCGTTGGATTCAACCGTGTTGTCGAGGCGGAAGGAGATCTCGCGGGCCAAACTCGTGTCACGCTTCAACATGTCAAAGACATCGTCGAGGAAGCCGGCGGGACTCTGGATGACATCGTAAAAACCACGGTCTATCTCACCGCCGGGCAGGATCGATCGAAATTTGCGACTGCCTACCGCGACTTTTTCGCCGCTAACAAGCGCAACGCGACGATGCCCGCGGGGTTGACTGTCGAGGTAGGCGAACTTTCCCCGCGTTGTTTAGTGGAAATCGACGCTGTGGCGCTCTTGCGCCAAGTCTAAGAGCGTTCGCCTATGTTGTTGTTTTGCTGTAAGGAATCGGCGTGAAGAGAACCACTCAAAGATTGACCAAGGAGGCGAAATGTTAGACGCCATTGAAGCAGTGAAAGAAAAAATGGTTTTGGCGTGCAAAGTCCTGCAAAAGCAGCGCGTCATCGACGGTTACGGCCATCTTACCGCGCGCCTGTCCGATGGCAGAATATTGAGCACGCCGCATATGCCGCCGGGCAAAGTCGCATTGCGCGATTTGATCTTCATCGACGCCGATGGAAACAAGCTCGAAGGTTTGGGCGAGCCCAACGGTGAGACGGCGATGCACACGTCGATCTATAAAGCGCGTGCCGATGTGCAGTGCGTCCTGCACTACCATCCCGACGAGCTAATTGCGGTGGCCGCCGCCGGTCAGGAAATAAAAGTTATCGCCAACTGCGGCGTGCACTTTTACCGCGGCACACCGATCTATGATTCTCCGGTATTGATCCGTAACCAACAGCTAGGCGACAAAGTCGCCGCCACTCTCGGCGACCGCAATGCCGTGCTCCTGCGCGGCCACGGCGGGACGGTGGTGTCGAACGATCTCGATACCTTGCTTCGGCTCGGACTCGATCTGGTGCGATCAGCGAGAATTCAGATCATGGCCGCGCCTTTGGGCGCACTGAAAACACACAGCCAGGACGAATGCCAACAAATGGCCAAAGGCCACGACCGGCCCAACGCCAACCGTCGCTACATCGACTATTACATCTCAGAGGTTGTCGACTGATTCTGATGGCCAAGTTTCGCTGACAATCGGGAAACATGATAGCGATTGAGCCGCTGGCGCGGGTCCCAATGCTTCACAGCGGCTTCGTGCGATCTACGTCGGGCAAGCCGCCATCAGGACCGGAGGTTCTCCCGTGATTCGATAGGCTCGGGAACGGCTCTGCGCTTTGTCGAAGGATGAACGGTACTTTTCAGTACCTGCTAGTGTGGCGTCTCAGAAGTTCGTTTAAAAAGTTCAAACGATGGCAGCCTCTGAAGTTGAACTCAAATCCCCCTTTGTCCCCCTTTTTCAAAGGGGGAATTTTTCTCCGTGCGATTCTCACCCCTCTTTGCCAAAGAGGGGAAGGGGAGATTTTCCGACGGAATGACGCGAGAGTTATGTCGCGAACTTCTGGGACAGGACACTAGTGTCTTGGAACTAAAGTTCGTTACACAAGTCGAGCGTCATTCCGGGCAACCCCGGATCACAGTCCGGGGTTGCGCGACCCGGAATCCAGGAGTTTCAAGCACCTTGGATACCGGCCTTCGCCGGTATGACTGAAAAGAGGCGCACGAGATAATTAATGAACTTCCGATACAAGCCACTAGGCTTAGAATCCTGCATCGGTACTTTCGTGCGAGAGGTGATCTCGTTTACACTCGCTGTCAACCAATGGGACGGCCAAACGGTTGCCCTTGAGAAATTACCCGTGACAAATTTGCGACATCCTTACTCTCTTTCGCCAATCGGTCCGGACAGAAGCTTGGCGTGCGGCTGGAATGAGGTTTGCTCTTCGTTGGTTAGGGTTCCATATCAGACTAATCAAAGCAGGAGGCACGACGATCATGGCTGACAGAGCGAAAATTTGTATCGATCGCGTTTTACCGACCGCGCTCATGCGACCCCAACGGACGATGCGGCGTGGAGGCGGCCAGCGTGCCATCGCGCCGATCGGTAAGACATGGATGAACGGCTCGACCCTGCGCGTGCGCTTCATGGGCGGCACCGCAAACGAGCAAGCCACCGCCCGCGAACAAGCCGGCTGGTGGGCACAGGTGGCGAATCTAAAGTTCGATTTCAATAATGCGTCCAATGCGGAGATCCGCATTGCCTTTGATTCGAGCGACGGCGCTTGGTCCTACATCGGCACCGACTGCCGCAGTATCCCAGTCAACCAGCCGACGATGAATCTCGGTTTCCTCGACGGCGGCACTACCGCCCACGAGTTTGGCCACGCCATCGGCCTGGCCCACGAGCACCAAAATCCGCGCGGCGGCATCGAATGGAACGAGCCAGTGGTGATCGAAGAACTAGCGAAATCGCCGAACTTTTGGGACGAGGAGACCGCGCGGCACAATGTCATCCGCAAATACAGCATCGATCAGATCAACGGAACCGAGTTCGACCCGGACTCGATCATGCTTTATTTCTTTCCCGCATCCTGGACGCTCAACGGCATCGCGACCAAGGCGAACGAAGTTCTATCGACCATCGATAAACAATTCATCGCCGGAGCGAAAATGTATCCGAAGACCGGCGGGACGACAACGACCGCCGTCGAGCTGGAAGTCAACGGAAAACGCCGCACCGCCGCGTCCATCGGCAAATTCGGCGAAGAAGATCTCTTCCGCTTTACGACCGCAACCGACGGCCACTATCAAATCGACACCCGCGGCCCCACCGACGTCGTCATGAAACTGTTCGGTCCGAACAGTGAAACCGCTTTGATCGCCGAAGATGACGACTCCGGGGTCGACACCAATGCGCTGATCAGCACGGACCTCGTTGCGGGTCAGTATTTCGTCCAGGTGCGCCACTACAATCGCGCCAGCGGCATGGGCAAATACACGATCAAAGTTCGCAAGCTTTAAACGGCGCCGCAGTGCAAATCTTTCTTGACCTCCCTCGGACCCGTGTCAGTGATTCCGAGCGGCTCGTAATTGCCGGTCACGTTCGGCTGCCTCACGAACACATCGCTGATATGACTCCGTCGAACGCGGCCGGGCACGAGTGAGCTTCGCACGCGAATCGCACCGGCAGGAGTCCCGGCATCTTGCAGGCCGGCCCGTCGCCGCGTAAAGTTTCTTTCCACGGCGCTATCTTTTCCCTTCCCAATCGAGGATGAATCATGGCCAACGAACAAAACATTTACGCGACGATTCCCAATGGACTTAAGACAACGGCCGCCGCCGCCGCGTTTGTCGAGACCATCACTTTCGACGCGATTCCCGACGAAGCCGTTCGGATCGGCACGCGCTGTCTTCTCGACGGTCTCGGCCTTTTCGTCGCCGGCTCCCAGGAGCATACCGTCCAGCTTCTTGTCGATGAGGCGGAACAGACGGGCGGACGGCCCGACGCGCTACTATTGACCCGCGGCAATTTCAAAGTCCCTGCTTCCATGGCCGCGCGCATTCTCGGCACCGCCGGCCACGCCCATGACTGGGACGACAGTCAGGTGAGCGTTGATCCGGCGCATGTGTACGGCCTGTTAACTCATCCGACGATCCCGCCGTTGAGCAGCGCCTTGGTGATGGCGCAAAAACTTGGCGGCGTCGACGGCACAACCTTCATGCTCGCTTTCCTTACCGGCTTCGAAGTCGAGTGTAAGATCTCCGAGTGGATGCTGCCGCAGCACTACGTGAGAGGCATGCATTCCAGCGGCACGGTCGGCACCTTCGGCGCCTATGCGGCGGCGGCGAAGCTGCTCGGGTTGAATGGTGAAAAACTACGCAGCGGCTTCGGCATCGCCGCCAGTTTCGCCGCCGGCATTCGCTGCAACTTCGGCACCATGACCAAACCGCTGCACGTCGGCCGCGCCGCCGAGAACGGCGTCACCGCCGCGCTGCTGGCTGCGCGCGGTTTCACCGCCGATCCGGATGCGTTGGATGGACCGTGGGGATTTTACGCCGTGCAAGGCGGTGGTGTCAGCGCGGAAAAGACTTCACTGGGCTTCGGCAAAGTCTGGACGATCGTCGAACCGGGCGTATCGATCAAACCGTATCCCTGCGGCGTGCTGACCCACCCGACCATCGACCTGATGCTCAAACTCGTGATGGAGAATGACCTAAAGCCGGACGACATCGAAGCGTGAAGGTTTATGCGGGCACGAATATCTTGAATCCGATCCGCTATCCGATCGCGGCAAATCATCTCCAAGCGAAGTTCTCGCTTCCGGCCGCGCTGGCGATGATCGCCCTCGCCCGCAAAGCCGGCAAGCGGGAATTCTCCGACGAGTTTGTCGCCGCCGCGGCGATGCAAGCGCATGCAAAAACGAATCACGACCGAGCTCGATCCTGAAATCGAAAAACTGGGCTTCGATAAAATGCGCTCGCGTATCGCTATTCGCCTCAAAGATGGCCGTCAATTTGACGGTTGGGCCGACGAGCGCTACCGCGGCGGCCCGGAAAACCCGCTCAGCGACGCGGACCTGGAAGCGAAAGTGCGATCGTGCTGCGAGGGAGTGTTAGACAAAGAAAGGCAATCAACCCTGATCGACGCGGCATGGTCTGTTACGGACTTGGCGGATGGTCGCAAACTGATGCAGATTATCAACGGAGTTCCCGCGTAACGTTCGTGCCGCCGCAATCCACTAACACAAATCCACTAAGAATCTCTCGATCGTAGAAGTAGTGAAATTGACAGAGAACTGGAGGGTGAGTTAGTTTCGCGGCTAGCTCTCATGGATCGAAAGTCGGATGAATCGCCGCAAATTTGCTAAGCTCCTGCTCGGCAGCAGCGCTGCCGCCGCGCTCGCGCCATTTAATATAGTCCGCGCGCAAAGCAACAAATTGAAAGTGGGCGTTCTGCTGCCAAAGTCAGGCTTGCAGGGTTTGATCGGCCAGTCTTGTCAAAAAGGCGCCGACTTGGCACCCGTTGTGATCAAAGATTTGCTCGGCATCGATATCGAGTTGATGAACGCCGACACGGAAACCAACGTCGATACCGCGCGCACGCGCGCCGAGAAGCTGATTCAGGAGGGCGCGCACTGTCTCGTCGGCGCCTTCGACTCGGGCGCCGCGGCGGCGATCGCGCAGGTCGCCGAGCAGCGCGGCGTACCGTTCGTAATCAACATCGCCGCGGCGCCGCAGATCACCGAACAGGGCTATAAGTATGTCTTTCGCAATTTCCCCGTCGCCTCGGAGCTCATAAAAAACGGTCTGGCGTTGAGCGAAGATCTTTTCCGCGCCACCAAGACGACACCACGCACCGCGGTGTTCATGCACGTCAACGACACGTTCGGACAAGCCAACGCGAAGGCGATTGCGGCGATCCTGCCACAGCTGAACTTGCCCTTTAAGCTGTTGGACACCATCAGCTACGATCCCGGGGCTAAAGATCTCACCGTCGAGATTTCCAAAGCGAAGGCGGCGAAGGCGGACTTTTTGCTGCTGGTGTGCCGGTTGAACGACGCCATCGTTCTACGTCGTGAGATCGTCAAGCAGCGCTGGAACGTCATGGGCATCATCAGTCCCGGCTCACCCGGCATGTACGAAAACCAATTTTTCCAGACCCTCGGCAAGCTCTCCGAAGGCTGCATCTCCAACGTTCCGTGGTATGACCCCAAATCGACGCTAACCAAGGCAGTCGATGCGGCGTTCAGAAAACAGAATCCGAAAGACCAGCTGAGGTTTCACGCGCTCAACGTCGGCTACACTTTCGAGGCGACCTTGATCGCCGCCGACGCGTTCAAACGCGCGAAATCGACCGAAGCTCAGGCGCTCACCGATGCCATTCGCCAAACCGATATTAAGAATCGCATGATGATCGGCGGTCCGATCAAGTTCAACGCCAAGGGACAAGTCGAGGGCAACCTGTCGGCGTGCATTCAAAATCAACAGCAGAAACCGGTCGTGGTTTTACCCGAAACGTCCGCCGAGGCTAAGCCGGTATTCCCTTGGCGGGAATACAAAAAAGCGTAACGCGAATGGACAACCCCGCGGTAAGTTGGGGACATCAGAACTCGCCGATGAGAATTGTCATAAAGCCGTCACACCCGAATATTTTTATCGGGGTCCAGATCCGGATTCGCCTGGATTCCCGCTTAAAGCATGCGGGAATGACGGACTGAGAAACGGCAATTAACTTGACGCGGAGAGGCGCGCAGAATCGCATGGTGACTTGTACCCTGCCGAACGAGTTGCTCTTCTGATCTCTACGTATTCTCGTAAACATGTCTGTGGACCTTGTTACCCTCGCCAATGTCGTCATCGCCGGCGTTTTGACCGGCATCGTCTACGGGCTCATGGCGCTCGGCCTGTCGGTGATCTTCGGCGTCGCCCGCCTGGTGAACTTCGCCCACGGCGAAATGATGACGCTCGCCATGTATGCCAGCGTGATTTTATTTTTCACCCTGAACCTCAACCCGTTCATCGCCGTGCTGCCGGTGGCCGCGGCGTTTTTTGTTTTCGGTTATGCGCTCCAATCGGCGGTGATTCATCCTTTCGTCACGCGTCCCGAGCATTCCCAGTTTATCCTGCTCCTGGCGATCGCGGTGATCATGACCAATGGTCTGCTGATCATCTTCGGTCCGGACGCGCGCGCCGTCAGTCTCGATTATCTGCTCGAATCCATCGAGTTGGGCCCCGTGCTGATCGATCGCGGCAAGTTTTACGCCGCTCTCATCGCCTGCGGCGCGGCGGCTGCGTTATTTGGGTTTTTCCGTCTGACCCGCACGGGCACGGCGATCCGCGCCTGCGCCGACAACTGGCTCGGCGCCAAAATTGTCGGACTTGATGTGAAGCGGCTGTATGCGCTCACCTTCGGTCTTGGCTCCGCGTGCGTGGCCGTCGCCGGTTGCATGATGAGTTTGCTCGTCGACCTGACGCCCTCGCTCGGTCCCGCATACACGCTGCTCGCCTTCGTGATCGTAATCGTCGGCGGGCTCGGCTCGATGTCCGGCGCCCTCGCCGGCGGCGTGCTCATCGGCGTCTCCGAAGCGCTTGCCGGTTTCTACATCACACCGTCGGCAAAGAGCATGTTCAGCTTCGCGCTGTTGATTCTCGTCTTGCTATTTCGCCCGCGCGGCTTGTTAGGCAACAAGTTGTGAACCGCCGCGCGAACCGGTTGCTCGCGGGCCTGGGAGCCGCCCTGCTCTTCCTACCGGCCGTCGCCGACAACTATCTATTATCGATCGTGACGTTGTTCTTGTTCTTCGCCTACGCGGGCCAGGCATGGAATATCATGATGGGCTTCGCGGGGCAGTTGTCACTCGGCCATTCGCTCTATCTCGGCGTGGGCGGATACGCCGCGGCGGCCCTCTACTTTCATTTCGGCATCGGTCCTTGGGCGGGGTTGTGGCTTGCGATCCTGATTTGCGCTTTGTTCGGCGCGGCGATCGGCACGCTCGCCTTTCGTTATGGTGTCTCGGGCGTGTATTTTACGTTGCTGACCATTGCCTTTGCCGAATTCACGCGCGTCGGCTTCGATCATTTCGCCTGGGTCGGCGGCTCCGGCGGAATGTTTCTCAAGGTCGCAGAGCGCGATCAGATCGACCTGATTCAATCTCCGCGGTACGCCCGCGATGTTTTACTACGTCATCCTTGCGCTCGCTGCGGCCGCCTTTGTCCTGAGCGCATGGCTGTTGCGCAGCCGCGCCGGTTACTATTGGCAGGCCATCCGTGAAAACGAAGACGCGGCACAGGCCCTCGGTATCAATACATTTCGCTGGAAAATGCTCGCGATAACGATCAGCTCAGCCATGACCGCGATCGGTGGGGTTTTCTCGGCGTTCTACTACGACAATCTTTTTCCGGAGCAGGTTTTCAATATGAGCCGGTCCATCGAGATCATGCTCGGTCCGATTATCGGCGGCCTCGGCACTCTTTTCGGCCCGATTCTCGGTGCCGCGCTGCTGGCCATCGTCGCCGAGGGCACGACTGAGATCGTGGCGGCGCTGGGTTGGGAAACGCCGGGGATAAAGCAATTGATTTACGGCATCGTTCTTTTTGCCGTAATCGTTCTCCTACCGCATGGCGTTTGGCCCGCGCTGGCGCGTAAGCTCAAGGTGACCGAATGAGCGTGCTATTGAATGTCGAACACGTCAGCAAATCCTTTCGCGGACTCCGGGCAGTGACCGATGTGTCTTTCGAAATCGATCCGGGTGCGATCGTCGCGCTCATCGGCCCCAACGGCGCCGGCAAGACAACGATCTTCAACATGGTCGCCGGCGCGCTGGCGCCCGACTCAGGGACGATCATGTTCGATGGCAATCCCATCCGCGGACTCCGGCCGGATCAGGCTTGCGCCCTCGGCATCGGCCGTACTTTTCAGATCGTGAAACCCTTCGCCGCTCTTTCGGTGCTCGACAACGTCGTTGTCGGCGCGCTCAAGCGCTGTCGCGGCGTAAACGAGGCGCGCGACTCTGCAGCGACGGTTCTCGAAAAATTGGGACTCGGCAGCAAGCGCGACATGCCCGCTTCCTCGCTTACGTTGCCGGATCGAAAGAAGCTCGAAGTCGCGCGCGCGCTGGCGACCCGACCAAGACTATTGCTTCTCGATGAAGTCATGGCCGGCTTGCGGCCGAACGGAATGCGACGATTTGGTGGCACTTTTCGCGAGATCAATCGGCGCGAAGGCATCACCATTCTTTTGATCGAGCATGTCATGCGCGCGGTGATGGCGCTCGCGGAAAAGGTCGTCGTGCTGCATCATGGCGAAGTCATCGCTCAAGGAACGCCCGGACAAATCGTCAATGAGCCGGCGGTGCTCGAGTGCTATCTCGGCGAGGAGACCGAGATATGAGCGCTCTGCTCGAAGTGAAAGATCTCGAATTGTGTTATGGCGACGCGCAAGTTCTTGTCGGCGTATCGCTGCGAGATTCCGCGAAGGCGGAATCATCGCCATCGTCGGCGCCAATGGCGCGGGTAAATCCTCGCTTGATCCGCGCTATCGCCGGCATCGAGCGGCCGCGCGCAGGAAAAATATTCTTCGCCGGGCGCGATATCACCGGTCTCGATTCACATGAAATCTGCGATCTCGGCATCGGCCAGGTCGCCGAAGGCCGTCAACTTGTTCCCGACTCTGACCACGATGGAAAATCTGGCGATGGGCGCGATGCTGCCGCGCGCCCGCGGCAATATGAAACAGACTCTGAAGAAGTTTTCGAGCTCTTTCCGCGTCTGGGCGAGCGCAGAAAACAACTCGCGGGAACGCTCTCCGGCGGCGAACAGCAGATGCTCGCCATCGGACGTTGTCTGATGGGCCGCCCCGAGCTGATCATGTTCGACGAGCCCTCTCTCGGGCTCGCGCCAACGATTGTCCAGCAGTGCTGCACACGGTTCGCACGCTGAACCATCAAGGCCTGACAGTCTTGCTGGTGGAACAAAACGTCGCTGTGTCGCTCAAAATTTCCCAGCACGCTTATGTGCTCGAGAACGGCAGGATCGTCATGTCAGGTTCCGGCGGTGAACTTTTGAATGACGATCGGGTGCGACAGGCGTATCTCGGACTATGACTTGTTCAAGGTTCCAAGTTCAAAGTTCAAGGTTGGGACGAACGTTGAACCTTGAACTTTGAACGGCCCGCGAGTTTTTACCACCAGCGCCACCAACCACGATGATCCCAACGGTCATTGCGTAGATCTCTACGGTCCCCCCAAATTTCCCGGCGATCCTGCCAAATCTCGCGCCGGTCGCGGGCAAGCTCTGCTCTGCCAGCCCCGTTGTGCCAATCGCGGAAGTACTCTTTCCGGTCCCGGCGGAGCTCGCCGTAGTCCCGACGAACCTTTGCGCGCTTGAACTGATCTCCCGACGGCGTCTAACATCGACGAGTTCAAAATTCAGGGTTCCCAGGTATCAAAGTCACGGGGTGTTTCCGACATTGAACCCTGGCGGATTTGAACCTTGAACAATGTTAGAGAGCTTGAGCCCTGGAACGACGTCGCCAGTGAATGGTCCAGGCTGTAGCGTTTATTGAATTCTTAGGAGGCAATAAGATGAGCGATACAGAGATCAAGAAATCAACTCAGCGCTGGCAGTCCGACGTCATCGTCGATCTGATCAAGCAGTACGATTTTCCCTACATCGCGCTCAATCCCGGCGCGAGTTACCGCGGCTTGCACGATTCGCTGGTCAATTACGGCGAGAACAAGCCGCCGATGCTGCTCTGCAATCACGAAAAGATCGCCGTGCAGATCGCCCACGGCTACGCCAAGGCGAGCGGCAAGCCGATGATGGCGATCGTCCATAATGTCGTCGGCCTGCTGCACGCGCCGATGGGAATTTACTACGCCTACATCGATCGCTGCCGGTCTTTATCGTCGGCGCCACCGGGCCGATGGATGAGAAACTCCGCCGCCCGTTCATCGATTGGATTCACACCGCCTTTGCTCAAGGCGATGTCGTCCGTGGTTTCACCAAGTGGGACTATCAGCCGGGCAGCATCCACGGCGTGCCGGATTCGTTTGCGCGCGCCTACTCGATCATGATGAGCGAGCCGCAGGGTCCGGTTTATATGGTTTACGACTCGGCGATGCAGGAAAGCGCGCTGAAAGAAGAAATGGCGCTGCCGAAATATAAAGTGAAGGTGCCGTCGCGCGTGGCGCCGGAGCCGGCCGTCGTCGAAGAAGCCGCCGACATGCTCATGGCCGCAGAGAACCCGCTCTTGCTGACGGAATACGCCGCGCGCATGCCCATCGGCTTCAATTCCACGGTGGAACTCGCCGAGACCGTCGGCGCTTCGGTTTACGACATCAACAAGCGCCTCGGCTTTCCCAATCGCCATCCGCTGAGCGTGAGCTTTCACGGCGACGCTTTCAAAGGCGTCGATGTGGTCGCCGCTCTCGACGTGGTCGACTGGACGCGCGGCTCGCACAAGCTCAATACGCAGACGCGTGAGATCAGCGTCGTCACGGCGCCCGACTGCAAATGGATCGACGTCGGCTTCGCCGATATCGAGATCAGCAAATGGGCGACCGACTACAACAAACATCACAACTGGGATCTCCGCGTGCTCGGCGACAGCGCGCTGTCGCTGCCGGCGCTCACCGCCGCCTGCCGCAAGCGTATCGACGGCAATAAATCGCTTGACCGCGAAAATTGACGAGCGCAAAAAAGCCATCGGCGACAGGCACGCGCGCCAATGGCAGAAATGGCAGGATCAAGTCAAAGAGGAGTGGAACCAGCGGCCGATGACCGAGTCGCGCCTCGCGCACGAGGTCTGGCAAGTGATCAAAGACGACGACTGGGTGCTCACCGCCAATACGTTGAAGGAATGGGTCCACAAAATCTGGGACTTCGACAAACCCTACCGCCACGTCGGCCGCGAGCTCGGCACCGGCACACAGATCGGCATTTCCATCGGCGTCGCCCTTGCGCACAAGGGCTCGGGCAAGCTCGTCGATCGACCTGCAGCCCGACGGCGATTTGATGTTCGATCTCGGCGCGCTGTGGATGCCGGTCAAATACGAAATTCCCATGCTGATCGTCATGTACAACAACCGCGCCTACTACAACGACTGGGCGCATCAGATTCACATGGCGCACCAGCGCGGCACCGATCCGGCGCGCGCGTATATCGGCATGGATCTCGAAGGCCCGCCGCCGGACTTCGCGCACATCGCCAAAGGCATCGGCTGGTATGCCGAAGGACCGATCGAAGATCCCGCCGAAGTCGGCCCGGCGGTGAAGCGCGCCATCGCCCAGGTCAAAGCGGGCAAGCCGGCGCTGGTCGACGCCATCGTCTGGCGCCGCGGCGAAAACGCGTAGGACAAAGTTCACATGTTGGTTCAGAAGCTGCGCGAGGAATCAAAATTAACGGTCGCGCAGAGTTGTCATCCTGAACGATAGTGAAGAATCTCAGCCGAGATTCTTCGCCTACGGCTCAGAATAACATTCAATGGAAACGATCTAAGGAGATACTCAGTAACATCATTTTCTGAGAATAAAGACAGCTTAGATACCGCCGCACTAACAAATCGAATATACCCAAGGAGGAAAGTTACATGGCAAAGCCAGCCCCAAGAGTAGAGACCATCAAAAAATCCGACAAGCGATGGCAGTCCGACGTCATCGTCGACATGATCAAGCGCTACGGCTTCGAGTACATCGCGCTCAATCCGGGCGCGAGTTATCGCGGCTGCACGATTCTCTGGTCAATTACGGCGAGAACGATCCGCCCATGCTGCTCTGCCAGCATGAAAAAATCGCCGTGCAGATCGCCCATGGCTACGCCCGCGTCAAGGGCAAGCCGATGATCGCTATCGTGCATAATCTGGTCGGCTTGCTGCACGCGCCGATGGGTATTTACTACGCCTACCTCGATCGCGCGCCGGTCTTTCATCATCGGCGCCACCGGACCGATGGCCGAGCCCAAGCGCCGTCCGTTCATCGACTGGATTCATACGGCCAACGGTCAAGGCGAAGCGATCCGCAATTTCGTCAAGTGGGATTACCAGCCGACCACCGTCGACGGCGTGCCCGGAGCTTTCGCGCGCGCCTATTCGGTGATGATGAGCGCGCGCCAAGGACCGGTCTACATGGTCTACGACGCCGGCTTGCAGGAAGCGCAATTGGATCACGACGTCGAGATGCCGCCGCCCGGCGCCATCGACGTGCCCACAGCGCCGTTCGGCGGATCCAGCAGCGCTGGCGAAAGCCGCCGATACTTTAGCCGCCGCGAATCGGGTCGCCATCATCGCCGATTTCGCCGCACGCCCGCCGCATGGCTGGAGTCACGTCGTCGAGTTGGCAGAAACATTGGGCGCTTCGGTGTGGGACGTCGGCTCCCGGCTCAATTTCCCCAGCGATCATCCGCTCAACCTCACCATGGACCCCGACGGCTGCTACCAGGGCGTCGACGTTGTCCTCACCCTCGACATCGCCGACTTCGAGAAACCGACCCACGTGCGCGACATCGCCACCCGCACCGTCGTCAGCAAAGTGCAACCGAATGCCACTTGGATCGATATCGGCTTCACCGATATCGAGATCAGCAAGTGGTCGATGGATTACGCGCGGCCCTTCTATGCGCAGCAGCGCATGACCGCAGATCCGGTGACCACCGCGCCACAATTGACGAAACTCTTGAAAGAGCGCATCGCCAAGACTCCCGGCCTGCGCGAGAAGATCGCCAAACGCACCGAAGAGATCGGCAAACGCCACGCGGAAAACCGCGCCAAGTGGAGCAAGCAAGCTCAAGAGCACTGGGACTCGAAACCGATGACCGTGCCGCGCCTGGCGCTCGAAGTGTGGGATGCGATCAAAGGCGAGGACTGGGTGCTCACCACCGGGGACCTGGGGAGCTGGGGCCACAAGCTTTGGAACTTCGACCGGCCCTATTGTCACGCCGGCCGCGAATTCGGCACCGGCACGCAGATCGGACTTTCGCTCGGCGTTGCGCTCGCCAATAAAGGCACCGGCCGGCTCGTTGTCGATTTACAGCCGGACGGCGATCTGATGTTCGACGCCGGCGCGCTCTGGATCGCGGCGAAGTATCAGATCCCGATGCTCGTCGTCATGTTCAACAACCGCGCTTACTACAATGACTGGAACCACCAGCTCGTGCTCGCGCGAACGCGCGGCACCGATCCCAATCGCGCGCACATCGGCATGGATCTCTACGGTCCCGATCCGGATTTCGCCGGCTTGGCAAAATCGATGGGCTGGTACTCCGAAGGTCCGTTCGAAAATGCCGACGATCTCAAAGGCGCGCTCAAACGCGCAATCGAGCAAGTCAAAAAAGGCAAGCCCGCCCTTATCGACGCCGTCTGCGACAGAAGAAACCACGGTTAATAGCCAGTCATGGCCCGCGCCCAGTGCGCAGTGCGGCGCGGGCCGTTTCATCCAAGCACTGCGCAACCCAAATCCGGTAACCGGAATATTCAATTCAATCAATCGACCGATGGAGAACACTGTGGAAAAAGTTGATGTTCCAAAGGAGCATTTCGATCTCTTGTTCACGCCCGTCGCGTGTGTGGTATCGATTACGACCGTCGATATGGAAAACCGAGTGAACGCAGCCTCCTTCGCGACCTGCGTGAGAGTGCACCACGAGCCCACGTGCATTGCGTTTTGTGTTGACTCGCACAAAGACACCTATAGAAACGTTTTGGCGACCAACGAATTTGTCGTGAATATTCCCTCCTTCGACCGGCAGATTTTGGAAAAAGTCAGAACGCTGGGACTCCCCTTCCCTGCGGGTGTGAATGAATTGGAGAAAGCCGGACTCACGACGCTTCCATCAAAAGTAGTCAAGCCGCCGCGCATCGCAGAATACAAAAGCCACTTCGAATGCCGGGTCGAATGGACCCATCAATGGTTCGAGACTCGCTTGATGGTGGTTGGGCGGGTCGTCGCGGCCTCGGTCGACAAAGATTGCATTGACGCCAATGGTTGCGTTCTTTTGGACAAGCTTCGACCGGCGCATTATTGCGGCCAGGCGTACTCGGGAGACAACAAATATCGATTCGTGGCGTCGTACGAAGTAATGGACGTGGACACCGTCTACGACGGGCCGGAAGCCAGCGGCAAAGATCCTCGCGTTAAGAGCAGATGAGCAAAACACCTCCGCGAAGCATCACCTGCTAATGAAAACCAGGAAACTACGCTTCAAGCAGGCAAGCCTGTCCGCGCTTGCCGCCCTATGTATGCTCGGTGTACTAGGACCGGTTGCGCTTTTCGAAAGCAGCTCGCGACGAACCGATCTTGTTCACGCGCAGAGCCGATCATTCTACGAAGGCAAGACGGTGCGGCTGATTATCGGCCCCGGTGGCGGCTATGATTACTGGGGACGGCTGCTCGCTCGCTACATGACGAAGTACGTGCCGGGAAACCCCGCTTTCATCGTTCAGAACATGCCCGGCGCCGGATCGGTGATCGCAACCAATTACGTCTACAACGTCGCCAAGCCCGGTGGGCTAACGGTCGGAATGCCGACCCAACAGATTTATATGGGCGAATTTGTCGGCAACTCGGAAGTGAAATTCCAGATGCGCAAATTTCTCTGGATCGGTTCGCCGGACCGCAATCCGGCGATACTTTATTTGCAAGCGGATGCGCCGTTTAAATCCATCGATGATGTAATCAAAAGCAAAGTGCCGCCGAAATGCGGCGGCACCGGTTGGGAGAGCTCGAGCCTGATCGTCGCCCTGGAAGATGCCATCGGCGCTAAATTCGAACTTGTGCTGGGCTATCAGGAAGCCAATCAGGTCGACTGGCGTCGTGAGGAGTCGTTGCCACTGGCTTGACCGCTCACTTTAGCAGAGAGCCGTTCTTGTCCTGGCACGCAAAGGGTTTCGATCGTCACTTGCTGCAGACCGGCCGAAAACGAGACTCCCGTGCGGCCGACACGCCGACTATTTTCGAACTGATGGACCAGTACAAAACCACCGATATGAATCGCCGAGCGATGGAGGTTTTAACGGCCGGAGAACAGTTCGGTCACCCTATGATGGCTCCTCCCGGCACCCCCGCAGAGCGAGTGAAAGTTTTGCGTGAAGCTTATTCGCGAGCCATGAGAGATCCCGAACTCGTAGCTGAAGCTCAGACGGCGCGCTGGACGATCGATCCGGTAACCGGTGAGGACCTTCAAGCTGTCGCCGAACGCATCATGGTTCAACCGCCCCAAGTTGTAGAACAAGTGAAAAAGATTCTTCGTGTAAAGTGAGCTGAGGGAACTCCAACAAGTGCAAGCAGCGGTTCTACGACTCTGTTGATGAACGGTCGTGACGATTCCAGGACCGTGCGCTCTGTCTCCAGCCGTTCCATAGCGTGTACGAGAGTTGCCTTCGTGACCACGCCAAACTGGCCCTCCGTGTGCGACGCATTTTCCACCTCGACTTTCATTGGGTTTTGGCCATCTAGAAAATTGGTGTTTACCGCAACGTCGGTGACGTGGAGTGACGGTACTCGCGATGCGGACGACTTTCGTCCATCGCGGGCGATAATGTGCGAAAGCCGAATGAAGCCACCGATCGGTTACATCGCCATTTCGTGAATTCGACATTCCAACAAGCGACAAATGCACCGGAATCGGTTCACTTTGGCCCAGGCTTCCTTCCTTTGGATCGTCCCTTTTTGATGGCAGAACCCTTGCGTTAGAGACCTGAGCAAATCTTATCGGAGGCAACCGCATGACAAAACTTATTGCTCCTCTACTCATGGTTCTTTGGATCATAGCCGTGCAGGTTTCACCCGCGCAGGGCAACGAATTCAAAGTACGGGAAGCTAAAATCGCCGAGTACAAAAAATGGCTCGACACCTTCGGACCCCAAGGTTCTCAATATTGGGTGCGTCTCGACTCACGAGCACGGCCGCATCGTTTATATCTCGGTGAAGCTTTTCATAAAGCTGATGCTCAGAGCCAAGAAAAATTCGTGGACAAATTTTCAAACTATCTCGCGGGTCATCCGGAGAAGTTCATGCTGATCGATCTCTTCGACGCGGGCACCAACAAGCCGGTGGGCGAATACGGATTCGGTGGCTTTAAACTTTATCGCAAGCCCCTGCAGACCGCAGTGAGCTCGCAGGACTAAGACCCAGCATCGCTCACCATCGACATGCTACGGCAAATGTACGATTCAATCGTGATCTAACTGAACGTCCTCCGACTTGCAGCGGGGGAGTAAATTATCACTAACATCCGCTCCTCGTCCGGTTGCGGGATCTGTCGCCTTGCCGAATCATCCGGCAACATAAAAATGACACGCCCCGCGATTGCTGAGACCGGAGCTCACGTGCTAAGGCGGGCTCCGGTGGCGCGTTGTCGCAAAACAGCTCCAGTCGACGGTAAATTCTTGCGGCATCCTGCGCCACTTTGCCGCATCTTTCACGACTTTCTCAATGCCTTTGTCCAGCCTGCCTGTCGCGCGGCATTTTGAAATAAGCCGGTGTGCGAGCAAATCCCAGCGAAGTGCGCGCGCTAACTTTGTCATTTGGCATAAAGCTTTGGATTCGATCGTCGCGGCCTTTGAAAATATCCAGACCATCACGGCGGCGCCAAAAAGTTCTTCACTTCCGTCATACAAGTAAACCCCGTCAGCCGTCGCCGATCATACCGCGTGGAACAAACTACCCGGGTCTGAGTAGTCCACAATACCCGCCGCTTTTACACATAAGCATATGGTACTTTGCTTTCAGTTTGGTAGAATTTTCAGTGGATGGCGCAACAAATTCTCCGGGAAGGCCACAATTGCTGGAAAATCCGCAACGCCTCCCGCGTCAAATTTCTCGTCGATGGCGCGGCTTACTTCGCGGCGCTCGCCGATGCGTTCGATCAGGCGCGCGAATCGATCCTCATCCAGGGATGGGACTTCGACAGCCGCATTCACTTGAAGGTCGAAGGCGAGAGACGAAACAAGCTTCCCGACCTGGGCACCTATCTCAATTCACTGGCAGCACGCCGGCCGAACCTTCACATTCATATTCTGGCATGGGACTTCGCGATGATTTTTGCGCTGGAGCGCGAAGTGCCTCCGATCTTCGCGCCGGGCTGGCAGCGCCATCCGCGAGTGCATTTTCATATGGATGGGGATCATCCGGTCGGCGCTTCACATCACTCCAAGATTGTCGTCATTGACGATGCCGTCGCATTCGTCGGCGGGATCGATTTGGCCAGAGGACGCTGGGACACGCCCGAGCACCGACCGCAGGACATTCGACGGATCGATGTAAACGGGACTATTCCGACGCCGCATCACGACGTCGGCATGGCGGTCTCGGGTGAAATCGCCGCGGCACTGGGCGACCTGGTGCGGCAGCGTTGGCGGAGCGTTACCGGACGGCGCCTGCGCCCGCCCGGAATCTCGGCCGACCGCTGGCCGCCCTCGCTTGAGCCGGACGTAAGCAACGTTAAAGTGGCAATCGCCCGCACCGAACCGCAGTTTGGCAGCAATAAAGGCACCAGAGAAATTGAAAAGCTTTTCCAAGACAGTATCGCGGCGGCGCGACAATGGATCTATATCGAAAACCAGTATCTGACGTCCGCAGTCGTCGGCGAGGCTCTGGCAAACTGCCTGCGCGCCGCGGCGGGACCGGAGGTCGTCATCGTCATATCACAGGCAAGCCAAGGCTGGTTGGAGAGCGCGACGATGGACGTCCTACGCGCGCGTCAGACAAAAAAATTGCGCGACGCCGATCAGCATCGCAGACTTCGCGTCTTCTGTCCGGTCATCGAAGGTCAAAGCGCGTACTGTCTGTCGGTACATTCGAAGATTTTGATCGCCGACGATCAATTCATTCGCATCGGCTCGGCTAACATCAGCAACCGTTCCCTGGGTCTCGACACTGAATGCGATCTCGCATTGGAATCTGCCGGCAACGAGCAGACTGAAACCGCGATCGCACGATTGAGAAATTCGCTACTGGCAGAGCATCTCGGCTCGACTCCCGACCATGTGGGTCGAATACTGACCGAAACACGATCTCTGACCGCCACGATCAAAAAATTACGCACAAGCCGCGCACGCACGTTGGAGCTCGTCGATTGCTCCGTGCCGGAATGGCTCGATCAAATGATCCCCGAGTCGGCGATCCTCGATCCCGAGTCCGCCATCGCTCCGGAAAAGCTGATCGACGAATTCGTTTTATCCGAAGAGCGCGGATCTTCCAGCGGCGCGCTGCTACGCGGCGCGCTGATCTTGGTTTTCATGTTTGCGCTGGCGGCAGCGTGGCGCTGGACCGCCTTGCGGGAATTGGTCGATCTCAACACGATCGAAGCTTGGGCCGCGTCGCTGCAAGAAACCCCAAGCGCCCCGTTGTGGATTATCGGCGCTTTCCTCCTGGGCGGCATTACTGCCTTCCCCGTCACGGTCCTCATCCTTGCCACCGCTTACGCCTTTAGTCCATGGACGGCAATGATCTATTCGTTAGTCGGCTGTCTTCTGAGCGCTATTTTTCTCTACGCGATCGGCCGCCAGTTGGGACGAAAAAACGTCGTGCGTTTCGCCGGCAAGCGCTTAAGCCGCATGAATCGCCTGATCTCAAGGCACGGTGTATTGGCGGTGGCGGCGGTGCGGATGATCCCCGTGGCCCCCTATTCGTTGGTCAACTTGGCGGCTGGTGCCGTCCATGTTCCCATTCGGGATTTTGTCTTTGGCACACTTCTAGGAATGAGTCCGGGGATCGTGGGAATAACATTATTTGAGAACCAGCTCGAACAAATGATCCGCAGTCCGAGCGCAGTGACCTTTGCCGTTCTCATCGCCGCCGTGATTGTCATGCTGCTGTGCATTTTCGCGATTCGCCGCTGGCTCGCCGGCAAGCAAAGCCCCGCCAGACGGAAAATGCCGACGGCGGTAAGAACGGCGGAACTTCGCTGAGCCACCGCGGTCATGCAAGTTTTTTCTGTGCTGTCCTATAACATTCACGAGTGCGTCGGCTCGGACCGCCAGCGTAATCCGGCCCGTATCGCTGAGGTGATTAATCAAAGTGGCGCCCAGATCATTGGGCTGCAGGAAGTGCATAGCGATGCGAGCGGTACGGAAGAATTGCATCAGATGAATTATTTGTCCGCCGCCACGGGATTGCGCGCCATTCCGGGGCCCGCCGTCGAGCGCAGAAACGGACACTATGGAAATGTTCTACTGACCAGCTACAAAGTCCTGGCGGTGCACAATTTGAATCTCAGTTATCCCGGTCGCGAACCGCGCGGCGCCATTGATGCCGACCTGGAAATCGGCGGCGCAACCGTGCGCGTGATTGTCACCCACCTTGGGCTGCGCGCGCCCGAGCGGCGCTTTCAGGTAAGAAAACTTTTGCTCGCATTGTCAGAGCCGCGCGCTCCGACGGTTATCATATTGAGCGACTTCAATGAATGGTTGCCGACCGGACGGTCGCTGCGCTGGATTCACACGCAGCTTGGCAAAACCGCGCTCGTGCGCACCTTTCCGGCTGCGTTTCCCCTATTCGCCCTCGACCGCATATGGGTGTCACCGGCGGCGGCGCTGGTCAAGGTGTCCCGGGTTCAGACCCCTCTCACCCGCACCGCTTCTGACCATCTGCCGTTGAAAGCAACGATCAAAGCTCCCGCCTCCGAGCCATTGTGATTCCGATACGCAGACTGTGCGAAAAAATCCGACAGTCATTGCGATAAACACATACATTCTGGTGCCCATGATCTCGGGGATGTCTTTGTATCTATTTATATTTTAAGCATTCACGCGAAATTCGTTGATGGCTCGGAATTTGCGCCAATAGGGGCCGATTTCGCTATTTGTCTGACAATTCCCGACAACTCAATAAGCCACCGTGGCGACGTGTTACACCCTTGACATACTAGGCCACTACGGGTTAGGCCATGAGCCGACATGCCAAATCGAGTACTACAACGGACAGGTGAAACCGCTTACCTGTCCTTACCTGCGACGCCAGCCACGCGCAGATTCGCAAATTGAATTCTTGCATCAAGGCTTTGCAATCCAACCCATGCCGGCAATCGATTTCAGAAGCCCGCTCGAAAGAAAAGCAAAATATCCTCCGGCGATTCCCCAACCGCGCTCAGCAAGTTTTATCCATAACGCTATTCATCATTAGGAGAAACCGATGGCAAAGCACGTGGCTCGCAGCGTCGACGAAGACAGGCTCGACACCAAACAGCTCCTGCAAACACTCGCCTCCGTAAGAAAGGGAGATTTCACGGTTCGGTTGCCGACGAGCTGGGCTGGCATCGACGGCAAGATCGCCGACACGTTCAACGATATCATCGAAATGATGTCGGAAAACACCAAAGAGATCGAGCGCGTCAGTCGTGTCGTCGGGCGCGATGGAAAATTATCCCAGCGAGTCGCGCCTTCGTCGGGCAAGGGATCTTGGAAGAGTCGGGTCGATGCGCTCAATGAACTGATCGAAAACCTAGTCCGCCCAACGGCGGAAATGGCCCGCGTCATCGGCGCGGTCGCCAAGGGTAATCTCACCGAGACTGTCGCTTTGGAAGCCGAAGGCCAGCCGCTGCGCGGTGAGTTCTTGAGCACGGCGAAAATGGTTAACGGCATGGTGAAGCAGCTCGACGCCTTCGCCGGAGAAGTCACCCGCGTGGCGCGCGAGGTCGGCACTGAAGGGAAGCTCGGCGGCCAGGCCGTCGTCCCCGGCGTCGCCGGCACTTGGAAAGATTTGACAGACAACGTTAACATGATGGCTGGCAACCTCACGGCTCAAGTACGCAGCATCGCTGACGTCACCATCGCCGTGGCCAACGGCGACTTGTCGAAAAAAATCACCGTCGACGTGCGCGGTGAAATTCTCCAGCTCAAAGAAGCGATCAATACGATGGTCGATCAGCTCCGCAGCTTTGCCGCGGAGGTCACTCGCGTCGCGCGCGAGGTCGGCACCGACGGCAAGCTCGGCGGTCAGGCCGTGGTCCCCGGCGTCGCCGGTACCTGGAAAGACTTGACCGATAGCGTTAACGCCATGGCCGGTAACTTGACCGCCCAAGTCCGTAACATCGCCGACGTCACCGTCGCCGTGGCAAGCGGCGATTTGTCGAAGAAAATCGCCGTCGACGCCAAAGGCGAAATTCTCCAGCTCAAAGACACAATCAATACGATGGTCGATCAGCTCCGCAGCTTTGCCGCGGAAGTCACCCGCGTGGCGCGCGAGGTCGGCACCGACGGCAAGCTCGGCGGCCAGGCCGTCGTCCCTGGCGTCGCTGGTACCTGGAAAGATTTGACGGACAACGTCAATTTCATGGCCGGCAACTTGACCGCCCAGGTGCGCAGCATCGCGGACGTCACCATCGCGGTTGCCAACGGCGATCTTTCCAAGAAAATCACCGTCGACGTGCGCGGTGAAATTCTCCAGCTCAAAGAAGCGATCAATACGATGGTCGATCAGCTCCGCAGTTTTGCCGCCGAAGTCACCCGCGTCGCTCGCGAAGTCGGCACCGAAGGCAAGCTCGGTGGCCAGGCGCAGGTCCGCGACGTCAGCGGCGTCTGGAAAGACTTGACCGAGAGCGTCAACATCATGGCCGGTAACTTGACTGCGCAGGTGCGTAACATTGCCGAGGTCACCATCGCGGTCGCCAACGGCGACTTGTCGAAGAAAATTACCGTCGACGTCAAGGGCGAAATCCTTCAGCTCAAAGAAGCGATCAATACCATGGTCGATCAGTTGAACGCCTTCGCCGCCGAAGTTACCCGCGTGGCTCGCGAGGTCGGTACCGAAGGCAAGCTCGGCGGCCAGGCGCAGGTGCGTGACGTCAGCGGCGTCTGGAAGGATTTGACCGAGAGCGTCAACATGATGGCCGGCAATCTGACCGCTCAGGTCCGTAACATCGCGGATGTCACCATCGCCGTCGCCAACGGCGACCTGTCGAAAAAAATTACCGTCGACGTGCGCGGTGAAATTCTTCAACTCAAAGAAGCGATGAATACCATGGTTGATCAGTTGAACGCCTTCGCCGCCGAAGTCACCCGCGTGGCCCGCGAGGTCGGTACCGAAGGCAAGCTCGGCGGCCAGGCGCAAGTCCGCGACGTCAGCGGCGTCTGGAAGGATTTGACCGAGAGCGTCAACATGATGGCCGGCAATCTGACCGCTCAGGTCCGTAACATCGCGGATGTCACCATCGCCGTCGCCAACGGCGACCTGTCGAAGAAAATTACCGTCGACGTAAAGGGCGAAATTCTTCAGCTCAAAGACACGATTAATACCATGGTTGATCAGTTGAACGCCTTCGCCGCCGAAGTCACCCGCGTCGCCCGCGAAGTCGGCACCGACGGCAAGCTCGGTGGCCAGGCCGTCGTGCCAGGCGTCGCAGGAACGTGGAAAGACTTGACCGATAGCGTCAATGCCATGGCCGGGAACTTGACCGCTCAGGTGCGTAACATCGCCGACGTCACCATCGCTGTCGCCAACGGCGACTTATCGAAAAAAATCGCCGTCGACGTCAAGGGCGAGATTCTCCAGCTCAAAGATACGATTAACACGATGGTCGATCAGTTGAACGCCTTCGCCGCCGAAGTTACACGCGTCGCCCGCGAAGTCGGCACCGAAGGCAAGCTCGGCGGCCAGGCCGTCGTGCC
Source organism: uncultured delta proteobacterium (assembly GCA_963804165.1). GTDB lineage: Bacteria > Desulfobacterota > Binatia > UBA9968 > UBA9968 > DP-20. Next base: position 112,763 of record CAWDPO010000046.1, on the reverse strand, counting down.
GGGTGTCGCCGGTACTTGGAAAGACTTAACCGACAACGTCAACCTGATGGCCGGTAACCTGACCGCTCAGGTGCGTAACATCGCCGACGTCACCATCGCGGTGGCCAACGGCGACCTGTCGAAAAAGATCACCGTCGACGTGCGCGGCGAAATTCTTCAACTCAAAGAAGCGATGAACACCATGGTCGATCAGTTGAATGCCTTCGCCGCCGAAGTCACCCGCGTCGCCCGGGAAGTCGGCACCGAAGGCAAGCTCGGCGGCCAGGCCGTCGTCCCGGGCGTCGCCGGCACCTGGAAAGACTTAACGGACAACGCCAATGTCATGGCCGCTAATCTGACCGCTCAAGTGCGGGGTATCGTCAAAGTCGTCACCGCCGTCGCCAACGGCAGCTTCAAGGAGAAACTGACCGTCGAAGCAAAGGGTGAAGTCGCAGCCCTGGCCGAAACGATCAACGGCATGACCGGCACGCTGGCGATTTTCGCCGAACAGGTCACCACGGTCGCGCGCGAAGTCGGCGTCGAAGGCCGCTTGGGGGGTCAAGCCAACGTCCCCGGCGCCGCGGGCATCTGGAAAGATTTGACCGACAACGTGAACCTGCTTGCCGCCAATCTCACCACCCAAGTCCGCGCCATTGCCGACGTCGCCACCGCCGTGACCAAGGGCGATCTCACCCGGGAAATTCAAGTCGATGCGCGCGGCGAGGTTGTCGAGCTCAAAGATAACATCAACGCGATGATTCAAAACCTGCGCGCCACCACCGATCAGAACACCGAGCAGGATTGGCTCAAAACCAACCTCGCGAAGTTCACGAACATGCTGCAAGGCCAACGCGAACTGACCACGGTCGGTCAGATGCTGCTCTCCGAGTTGGCGCCGCTCGTCAACGCGCAATGCGGCGCGATGTATCAAATGGATTCGAGCAACGGCCAGCCTCATCTCGCCATGCTCGCGAGCTACGCGCGCGCCATGACCCAGGAGGAACGTTCCCGGCTGGCGCTCGGAGACGGGCTTGTCGGCCAGTGCGCTGTTGAGAAGCGGCCAATCCTTCTTTCCGACATTCCGAACGAATATGTGCGCATCACATCGAGCCTGGGCGACGCGCAACCGCGCAACCTGATCGTCTTGCCGGTGTTGTTCGAGGGCGAGACAAAAGCCGTCATCGAGCTCGCGACGCTGTCGCAGTTCACTTCGACCCATCTCACGTTCCTGTCACAATTGACCGAGAGCATCGGCATCGTGCTCAACACGATCGAAGCCACCATGCGCACCGAAGGCTTACTGCAACAGTCGCAGAAACTCGCCAGCGAGCTTCAGGCGCAGCAGAGAGAATTGCAGCAAACCAACGACGAGCTCGGCCACAAAGCCCAACAGCTCGCCGAACAGAACGCAGAGGTTGAGCGCAAAAATCAGGAAATCGAGCAGGCGCGCTACGCCCTGGAAGAAAAAGCCGCCGAGTTGGCGCTCACCTCCAAGTACAAATCTGAATTTCTCGCCAATATGTCGCACGAGCTGCGCACGCCGCTGAACAGCATTCTGATCCTGGCCCAGCAGCTCGCGGAGAATGCCGAAGGAAACTTAACACCGAAACAGGTCGAGTTTTCGCGCAACGTTCATGCTGCCGGCGCAGACCTGTTGAACCTCATCAGCGATATTCTCGACCTCTCGAAGATCGAGTCGGGCACCGTCACCGTGGAACCCGAAGAGGTGTTGTTCACAAGCGTGCGCGACGCCGTCGAGCGCAGCTTCCGCCACATCGCCGAAAGCAAGCATTTGGCCTTCGAAATCGAGATGGACCCAGAGCTGTCACGCAGTTTGAGTACCGACGTCAAGCGCCTCCAGCAGGTGCTCAAGAATTTGCTCTCCAACGCCTTTAAGTTTACCTCCCAGGGACGCGTCACCTTCGGCATGAACGTGGCGACCAGTGGCTGGACCACCGATCACGTAGCTTTGAATAACGCCGCAAGAGTGATCGCTTTCGAGGTGCGAGACACCGGTATCGGTATTTCGCCGGATAAGCAGAAGATCATTTTCGAAGCATTCCACCAAGCGGACGCGGGCACGAGCCGGCGCTACGGCGGCACCGGTTTAGGACTGGCGATCAGCCGCGAGCTGGCGGCTTTGCTCGGCGGCGAAATCCGCTTGAACAGCGCCCCCGGTCGAGGCAGCGTATTTACTTTTTATTTGCCCGAGAACTACCTTGGCCCGCACGTGACGGTGCCCTCAGAAACTCGTGCCGCGATGCACCCGGCGCCGCTGATCGTGCAACAGGCCTCCAAGCCGGAGCAGATTCCGGACGACCGCGAAATGGTTTCGTCGGACGACGCTGTAGTGCTCATCGTCGAAGACGATCCGCATTTCGCCAATGTCTTGCTCGGCATGGTGCGCGAGAAGGGCTTGAAGGGCGTGGTCTCGACGCACGGTTCGCACGTGCGATCTCTCGCGCATCAGTTCCGGCCGCTTGCCATCATGCTCGACATATTCCTGCCGGACATGCTGGGCTGGACGGTTTTGAATCAACTCAAGCAAGATCCATCAACGCGCCACATTCCCGTGCAGATCATCAGCGTCGAGGAAGAACGTCTGCAGGGTCTCGGCCACGGAGCGTTTTCCTACCTCATTAAGCCGGCGACCACCGATGACCTGAAAAAGGCTTTCGATCGGGTGATGCAGTACGCCCAATCACGCCAACGCCGCTTGTTGGTGGTTGAAGATAACGAGATCGAGAGACAGAGCATTGTCGAGCTGCTGAATCATGACGACGTGGAGATCTTCACCGCCGCAACGGGCGCGGAAGCTTTAGACCAATTGCGCGATAAAAACTTCGATTGCTTGATATTGGACCTCCGGCTACCCGACATCTCTGGCTTCGATCTCATGGAGAACATTCGGCAGAATCCCGAGCTGCGCGAACTGCCGATCGTGGTCTGCACGGGCAAAGACCTGACCGAGGACGATGGCCAGCGCCTGGCGAGGATGGCCGAGAGCGTGGTCCTCAAAGACGTGCAATCGCCCGAGCGGTTACTCGACGAAGTGTCGTTGTTCCTCCATCTGTTTGCCTCCGATCTGCCCAGCGGCAAGCGCCAGATGCTGGAACGGCTGCGTCAATCCGATGAGGCGCTTATCGGCCGGAAAGTGCTTGTCGTGGACGACGATGTGCGTAATATTTTCGCCTTGACCAGCCTGCTCGAGCAGCATGGCGTTCATGTCGTCAATGCGGAGAACGGCACAGAAGCCATCTCGCTCCTCGATGAAGATCGGGAAATTGACGCCGTCTTGATGGATATCATGATGCCCGAGATGGACGGCTACGAGACCATGCGCAGGATACGCCTTAACTCTAAACATCGGCTTTTGCCGATTCTGGCCCTGACCGCCAAAGCGATGAAGGGCGATCGTGAGAAGTGTCTCGATGCCGGCGCGTCCGATTACATCGCCAAACCCGTCGATACGGAGGAGCTGCTCGCGCTCCTGCGTATTTGGCTTTTCGGCAAGCAGCGGATCGCTCGAGTCAATTATGAACTCAGAACCGACAGCTGACATCCTCATCGTCGACGACGACCAAAGATCGCTGTTGGCCATGGAAGCGTTGCTGTCCGGGCCGGGGCGGACGATCGTCGCCGTCGGCTCGGGCAGGGAAGCGCTACGCCGCCTGCTGCGCCAGGAATTCGCCCTAATATTGCTCGACGTGCGCATGCCGGACATGGACGGCTTCGAAACCGCGGAGCTGATCCGCCAGAGCGAGCGCCTGCGCCATATTCCGATCATTTTCCTCTCGGCGATCGATACCCTGGAAGCCGACGTGTATCGCGGCGTGGCAAGCGGCGCGGTCGACTATTTGTTCAAGCCCGTCGTCCCTGAAGTGCTGAAATCCAAGGTCGCCGTATTCGTCGATCTGTTTCATATGAACGAGCGACTGAAACAAAAAGCGCTGCAGCAAAGTGAGGAGCGCTTCCGCCTGCTGGTTGAAAGCATGCAAGACTACGCCATTTTCATGCTCGATCCCGACGGCCGAGTCACGTCGTGGAACACCGGAGCCGAAAAGATCGAAGGCTTCAGGGAAGAAGAGATCACCGGCGAGCTGTTTAGCCGCTTTTACACGGTCGAAGATCAAGCGTTGGGTCTGCCGGGACAAGCGCTGAGCGAAGCCGCGGCAACGGGCCGCTGCGAGCAAGAGGGCTGGCGTGTGCGCAAAGATGGCGGCCGTTTCTGGGCCGACACCGTCGTATCGGCGCTGCTCGACGAGCGTCTGAACGTCGTCGGTTTTTCCGTCGTGACCCGCGACTTGACCGAAAGACGACGGGTCGACGAGGCGCTGCGCGAGAGCGAACAAAAGCTACGCCGGCAGGCCGAGGAGTTGGAGCAGCAACTGATCGCCTCGGGCCGGCTGGTTTCCCTCGGCGAGATCACCGCATCCATGGCGCACGAATTCAACAACCCGTTGGGAATCGTCATGGGCTTCGCCCAGGATCTTTTGAGCGAGACCGATGCCAACAGCCCGCAATATCGCTATCTGAAAATCATCGATGACGAGACCAAGCGTTGCCAAAAGATCATCCAGGAACTCCTGCAATTCTCCCGTCCAAGCGCGGCCGAACTTCACCCGACGGAGATACAACAAATCATCGAGAAGACCGCCAACCTGGTGGGCAACCGTCTCTACCAACAAAAAATCGAGCTGTGCTTCGACATGGACAAACAACTGCCGATGATCGACGCCGATTCGAAGCAGCTCGAGCAGGTGTTGATCAATATTTATTTAAATGCCATCGACGCCATGCCCCACGGCGGCAAGTTGATCTTGGGAGCGAAGCTGTCGACGACCAACGGCGACGCGCCGTTGCTGGTCGTCACCGTGACCGACACCGGATTTGGCATCGAAGAAGAAAATCTATCGAAGATTTTTCTGCCATTTTTTACGGCGAAGAAGACCAAAGGCTTGGGCCTGGGGCTGCCGATTTGCGAACGGATCATTAAAAATCACGGCGGAAGAATCGCTTTCCAGAGCACGCCGGCCAAGGGAACAACGTTTGAAATCTATCTCCCTTTGGGAAACCAATCTGCCGAGAACCAGGCGAGTGATACTCCCGTTACACGCAGCCAATCAAACGAAACCGTCTAGTGCGCGGCCTCACCCGCATTGTTCCGATCATGTGTCATTGAAAGCGATCACCCGACATCCCTCTAACTAGATCCGCGACGTGCGCAAAGTTCGCAAGGAGGAATTATGCGTCAACCCAAGGTGCGTACAGGTACGCCGAGTGTTCAACTCGCCAAGGAAGAATTCTTCAGGCGTGCCCGCGAGCGCTTTTACGATCCAACTTTCACCGCGGTCCTTCCGGAAATAGAAAAAATCATCGGGCTGGCATGGAAAAACTATACTGAATATCACAAGAGTCCGCGGACACAGCAAGCCGGGCCGCGCTTCAGCGACCCTGAGTTTCCCCTTCCGGTCGAGTGGCTGGAGACCCGCAAAGCCATCGAGCAGGCGGAAAAACGCCAGAAAAATCCTCGGTCAAATTCGCGCGTTCTGCTGATCAATGGTTCCAGCCGCAGCGATCAGACTTGTCCCGGTGAAATGTCGAAGACCTTTCGTCTCACCAAAATGGCCGAAAAAGTTATCGTCGGCGCGAAAGGCTTCGAAGTCGATCTGCTGGACCTCAGCAGGCTTGCGTCAGAATACGGCCGCATTATCTATCCCTGCAAAGCATGTGTGTCCACCGCCATGCCGTTATGCCATTGGCCCTGCTCCTGTTATCCCAATCACGCCATGGGACAAGTGAACGACTGGATGGCGGAAATCTATCCGCGCTGGGCGGCGGCTCATGGCGTGATGATCTTGTGTCCAGTCAACTGGTATCAGGCGCCCAGCTCGCTCAAACTCATGATCGACAGATTGGTCTGTGCCGACGGCGGAAATCCTGACCCGACTCTGACCGGAGGTAAAAATCCTCAACGCGCAAAATCATTGGAGCTCAAGGGATGGCACTATCCGCGCCATCTCGCTGGGCGCGTTTTCTCGGTCGTCGTCCATGGCGACGCCGCCGGCGCGGAAACGCTCAGACGGATTCTCACGGATTGGTTGACGGACATGGAACTCATCGCTGCGGGGTCCGCTGCGCTGGTCGACGGTTACGTCGGTTACTACAAGCCGTACGCCAGCAGTCACGACGATTTGGATCGTGACCGAGACTTTCAAGAAGAAGTGCGCAACGCGGCGCGCAGCCTGGTAAGCGCTGTGCGTCTGCTGCGCCGCGGCAAGCTCAAACAACCGGACGCTGCGCTGCGTGACACCGCGCCCGAAATGAAACTCGCGTGGTCACGTTATTGTAGTGCGGGAAAAGATTCGGGATAATACTGCACGGACAGTGTCTGCTTGCTCCGGAGGAGGGTGATGAAATTCGAACGAATCACGGTGAGTCCAAGACAGATGGATGGAGTGGCTTGTATCAGAAGTTTGCGTATACCGGTTGCCACGGTGGTCGGCATGATCGCCGACGGCATGGAGGCGAAGGAGATTCTTGACTCCTATCCTGATCTCGAAGCGGAGGATATCCGCGAAGCTCTTCGCTTTGCCGCCCAAGCCGTGCGCGAACGAGAGCTTCCCTTGGTTGGCCCTCGGTGAACTTCCTCATCGACAACTCGTTGTCGCCGGTGTTCGCAGAGACTCTGCGTATGGCCGGACACGACTGCGTGCAAGTGCGCCGCTACGGCATTCACAAAGCCGACGATGAAGTTATTTTTGATCGCGCCGCGGAAGAAGTTCGCGTGCTCGTATCGGCCGGCACTGACTTCGGCACGATATTGGCCATGCGGCAAGCGGCAAAACCTTCGGTGATTTTATTTGGCCGAGAGTCGGCGCAACGTCCTGAAGCACAAGCCGACTTGCTCTTGGCGAATCTCTCGACGATCTCCGACCTGCTCCAGCAGGGCAGCATTATCGTCTTCGAAGAGGGCCGGTTACGCAGCCGTTTACTGCCGTTATTGCGCAGTAGCAGAATCTGAAACGGTCTCCATTCTCGCCTGTTACTCGCCAGACTGTGTAAAAACTCCCTCGGAGCCCTTCGACGGCGCTGCTCAGGGCGAACGGATAAGTACTCTATTCCTAATCAGACCACACCGTTCGTGGTGAGCAGCTTGTCCTCAGCCCTTCGGCTTCGCTCAGGATAAACTCCGTCGAAGGAAACCATGAACGGTGTTTTCACACAGTCTGTCGCAGCCGGGGAACACTCAGAAAGTAAGCGGGGCATCGGCTGATGATCCGATGCCCCGCCGTAAACGTTTCCGGCTAGGTGTCGCGCTCGCTCGTCGGTCCCACTTCGCCGGTGCACCATGGCACGAACGCTTTCATCTTGCACGTCGCGCCGTGGGCCTTTAGCTCTTTTTCGAAGATTTGGTGGATTTCGCGGTCTTCGTCGTCGTATTCGATCTGCCAGCCGCCTTCTTTCATGCTTCGATCGGCGAAATCGCCGCCGCCGCCGCGACCCTTATACAATCCCATGTCGCCCGGACGCAGCGCCAGGTAACGGGCCCGAGTCGTGCCCGAGTTGAAGTGTTGGTGATAACAGTTATCGCTGGGCACCGTGACCATCGAGCCCAGCGCCCAATCGCATTTGATCATGTCGGAGCGATCGTCTTTGGTCCAGATCAACGAATAACCGCCGGTGCCGCTGAGCAAAACCAAGTGTGCGCCCGGACCGTGACGGTGCGCTTTTTTGTACGTGCCGATGGGAAACTCGGAGATATGGCTCTTGGTGTTGTTGTCGGCCATCTCTAACATCGCGTTGATGCCACCGGCGCCGCGTTCCTTCCATCCGTAGAGCAGCATGTCCGGCGCGTTGGCGATGAAGTTGGATTCCCAGATCCGCCGGTTGAAGAGTTTTCCCTTGCCGCTGAAATAGTCCTCTTCGCCGGCGTAGCGCGACGTGAACATGTGATCATTGTTAAAAATAAAATTGTTGTCGCGAAACAGGCGCATCATCGGCGGCGCATTGGTCACGGCGATGTAGCGCGCGGGCTCTTTGCCGCTGCCGTTGAAGTTCTGGTACCAGGCATTGAGCGGAATGGAAAACAGGCTGCCGGCGTTCCATTCGAAACTTTTCTTGTTCTTCTCGTCTTTCCCGCCCTGCCAGATCGACGTCGCGCCCTGGCCGGACACGACGTAGATCGTGAGCTCGTACATGTGATGCTCCGGCTCGGATTTGCCGCCCGGTTTGATCTCAATGACATGACAGTCATTAGGCATGTGGCGGTTATCGATATGAGCGACTGCGCCGAAACCACCTTTGCGTTCCCACGGCCCGAGCTCGACCTTCGCTAAGCTTGGGAAATAGAATTCTTCATGGACTTTGACGCCTTCCGCCTTGAGCCAATCGGCATAGGGATCGGCCTTTGCATAATCTTTAAGACCCGTTTTCGGGGTCTCGGCGATTTTCATGTCGGTGCCAAGCATTACCACGGTAAGATCCTCCTTTTATGAATAAAAAGGTTACGATTTGTTTTGACTCGGGCGCCCGGCGGCGCGCTCAAGCGGAGCTCCAGATCACCCTTTGCAAATATCCGGTATCGGGCGGTCTTGTCAACGGCAGAAATCCATTATGCGGAACGAAAACTTCATGCGCATGGTCATCTCGATCCTGAGACAAACGCAGGCACGAGTCTTTCGATATACATCTCATTGATAGACTCTAGTCGAAACCATCCGTAAACAACATGACGTCCCGTCTTGTTAACCATGGTTAAGGTTATATAATTTGTATGTAGTCGATGTCATTGATCGTGGCCCGACTCTGATTCAGCGGATGGATGATGCTGGCGCTTAACCTGGAGCAACGTCATGAGCCGGAACTGTGATTCGAAGGGCGGGATCGTGGGAGGCGAAAAACATTTATTCTATAGCGCAGCAGTCGCCGCGCTCATCATTTTTTCAGGCTGCAGCATGACCAAGCCACCGACTGATAGTTTAGCGAGAGCGGAGCTGGGCGCGCGCGCAGCCGACGAGGCAAAAGCCGAGGAACTGGCACCCGTGGACTACAAAAATGCGCGGGACAAATTGGCCAAAGCCAAGCTTGCCATGGCCGCCGGGCGATATGACGAAGCACGCCGCCTTGCCGAGGGCGCTCAAGTCGACGCCGAGCTTGCCGAAGCGAAAGCCGAAGCCGAAGTTGTGCGGCGCGCCGCCGATCAACTTTGGAAAAAGTCGGAAGTCCCGCCGACGCGAGCTGAACTTGAGTCGCGAACACCGGTCACGCCCGGCGCCGAAAAGGAGTAGCTATGCGCGGTGGACGCACTCTTTGGATGGCAGTGCTGCTGATAACCGCGTTATCGGCTGCCTGCTCGACGGTCCGCAATCCTGCACTGGACCGGGCTCGCGAGGTCTACGAAAAGGCTCGCCAAGATCCGGCCATCGTTCGCAACGCTGGGACAGCGCTGGATAAAGCCGGGCAGACGTTGGAAGCCGCGGAAAAGTTGTGGGCGGAAGAGCGCGACGTCGCCGAAGTTGAGCATCTTGCTTACATCACTGAAAAACGGGTCGAGATCGCCCGTGTCACCGCGCGGCGAAGATTGGCCGCAGACGAGATCCAGCAAACGCGAACCCCACGTCCATAAAGGATTTAGCTGCTAGATCAAGATCGAAAGAAAAGTACGCAAATGACCAGTCGCGCGTAACCCAATATCTGATCAATGTCTGTTTCGGGACAACAAGTAAATTAAACCCACCCCGATGAGCAGTGAGTGAAACGGATACTTGCGTACAACGTCCCTTAGATCTGCAACCATCGCGTTAAGATTGGTTTCTTTTACATAAGAACCGGCTGTTTCCAATCCATCCGCCGCCGCGGAAAATGCTTCGCGCGCTTTGCTCGCGGCATTTTCGCCCAGCGCATACGTCTTCGCCTTGAGGTCGCCTAAGTTCTGGCCCATTCCGCCGTTCTGGTACTCACTGAAGCGACGGTCGACTTCCTCCTGCGCTTGATCGCGAGTCCAGCCATATTTCTGTTGTATCAATCCAACCAAGCGGTCCTTTTGTCCCCCCGCCCACTCGAAATCATCGTCAGTCAGATTGCCCCACCATGATTTTAGTGTTCCTCGTAATTGTCGCCATTGTCCGGCGAATACGTCCTCGTTCATTGAATCTTCTCCCTTCTGTTCATACTCATCAATTATCGTAGTCCCAGATATCCGAGAATAAACAATACGACGACCACGACGCCGATGATGTAAAAAATATTGCCCATCGTTTGACCTCCCTGATTCTATTCCGCCCACCTCAAGTTATGCGTCAGTGTTACCAGCACTTGTGCAACCGAGATGCCACAGAGTCTGGCATGATTCGTCAACGATTTTGAACCGCCGGCGCTTTCATGTATGTCAAAAGCATAGGTGATAACGGCTTTTGCTTACATTCAGCAGTCTTTGACGAAATGACAACCGCGCCTTTGCTCCCAAGCAGGCTAACCGCGCTTGGGCTCGGTTTTACCTTGAGCGACTTCTCTCTCAAATCCCGGCAGGATAGCTTTGAAGAAGGCGTTTTGAACCAAACGCATCACGGTTTCCCACGTGCTCGTTTCCGGCGACTCGATGTCACCGGAAACGGTGGTTTGGGTCGCGACTTCTTCACGCGGCGCATTGGTCAACAACGCCGAAATGCCGCCAACCAGACCCTCATAGAGCTTGCGAAAGAGATTTTTTTCCCGATCCTGGCGCGCATCGTATACGTCCATGTCGCGAAACAAAGGCTTCACATATCCGTCGACTTTACCCTGTCGGACCTTGAGCTCTGAATAAAAAGAAAACTTGCCCTCGACCACGTCGAAATTGCCGTAAGCGCGGAACAGATTGTTCATGGACCGCATATCGGTGTTTTCGATACTCATCGTCAGATCAAAATCCGGTCCTTTCGTCTCGGGGCGAAAAGCAACGGCAATTGTACTTGGCCCATTACCCATGAATTTTCCCTTTGCCCGGCCGCGGGCCACGCCGTCCTTCAAATGATTACTGAAGTTTTCGATATCTAAATAGGCGTTGTTAAAAAACACGTGATAGGCCGGCTTTGCTGCCTGATTGACATAACCCAGTTTCCCGTCATCGATCCGCAGCCGATCGATTTTCACCTCGAGGGTGGGTTCGTTGCTGTATTTTTTCGCCGTTTTTCTCGCTTCCTTGGCGATGTTTTTCGTCGGTGCCTCGGGCGCATCGTGGATATAGTCCGCAACAACTTTATTCAGACGCAATTCCTTGATTTGAATTTTTGTGCCTTCAGGCGCGTATTCGATCGATCCGTCGGTAGAGAGAACACCCTCCCGGACCGAGAACTTGAATCTCTCCGCGATGGGTTTGAAGTAGTCGATCCCGATCTGCTCCAATTGCAGATCGGCTTTAACCGCGACGTGAGGCTCAGCGAGAAAATCTGCGTTGCCGTCGAGCTTGAGCTTACCGCTGTCAAACACGACGCCTTGCGCGTGCACCGGCGACGGATAGGTTCCTTTCGCAGACTCGATATTGCGAATGTTTTCGGCGACAAAATTGAGCCGGGTCATGCGCAGAGGTCGGAATGGCCCCTTGTCGATATAGGTAAGATCAGCGTCGTTTATCGCGAAGCGATTGATTTTGAGCGGGTAGATCGCCTCCAATGCGTCCTGCCATCCTCGCTCCTTCATCGGCACTTCGTCCTTGGCCTCTTGCGTGAACTGCCTCAAATCAAAATGAATCTTCGGTTTGTCGATCTCAAAGTCAGCGACCAGTCTGCCGAAAAGGAGCGCTCGCCAATGCACGCTGGCGCTTAAGTAGGGAATCTCCGCGACCGCGGGTTCGGGATGGGCATTCTGATAGATTGTCGATTGCTCGAGCTCGAGTGAAAGTCCGATGGGATGGAAATCGAGCCCACCGACACGGACGGAGTAACCTTTCAAGCGCTGATTTAAATCTGCTTCGATTTTTTTGCGCAAAGGCTCATCGAGAAGGTGGGCGGACGCGAGGATGGCGATCAGCAAAAACACCAAGGCGCCCGCGGTCCAATAAAATAATCGCCGCATGACCGGTCCAACAGATGGCACAAGAGTGATAACCCGAAGCGCTAATCTCTCTGAGAAGAGACCGAATTAACTCAACCAAAAAAAGTCTGTGTCCGGCGCCGCAGCCGCCCGTGTTTCTCACCCCCACATAGGCTGGTCGCGGATCCACTTGAAGGATTTTCACGTCGGCGCCGGATCCCAAGCGTCAATTCAAATCAAACCGACAGAAAGCGGTCAAAAAACGAGCGATAACGCCGTAACACGAGCCGCAGGTCTTCGGTGGAAATCTTGTCGCCTTGCTCCCATTGTCGCTCGAGCTTGGATCTCTCAGCCGAAAACGTCTCCGCCATATCTTTCATGACGCGGGCGACGAGTTCGTCCGCCTGCTCAACTGAGTGTCTCGGTTCGTCGACAAAGCCGCTCTGAAGCGCGGTCCACTGCGAGCGCAAATCGCGTACCGAGGATTCTGAAAACAGTGGCACAAGCTCTTCGCTATCCTGGTTGGGCGCCCTTTCGGTTGAGGCCTCTCCCAGAGCGATAACGGACTCAGGCTCTTTCGGAGAGTGCTCCTTCTCTCCCTGCCGTGCCTCACGGTTTACAGAAGTCGCCGCTAGATCTGCCGTCGAAAGAGGTCTTTCCCGAATTTCCACTGGTTTAATCCTCCTTTTCTTTCCGGTTCTTGAACTTCTCGCCGAGCGCTACCCACTTCCAACAATTCATCGAAGATCGCCCGATAATGAACGATCGCTTTTCTCAGTTCTTCTGTGCTCGCTGTGCCGCCTTCGTTGCGCAGCGCGACTTGATGCGCTGCTCGATAGTTCTCGACCACCGTCGGATGATCGACCGATAAGTCGGCCGCTCGCTGCTCGAAATCCGCCATCGGATAGCCGCGCCGCTGCATGAGCTCGCGCACCTGGCGATCGGCGTCCTGAACCGCGGCATTGGGATCATCCACGAAGCGATTTTGCACGGCGCGCCATGACTCTGCGAAACGCGCCGCGTCTTCACGCGATAACGGGATGATGCGAAAACCGGTCACACGCCGTTGCCGAGCCGCAAGCTCCTCCTCGGCATGCTTTTGATCGCCGTATTGTCGAACAGCTCGGTCGTATTCCGGGCCGAAACGGGATTGCAACTGCTGGGATCGTCGCTTCTGGGTGAAAAGCAATCCAGCGAGAAAAATAATGACGCCCACAAGAAGAGCGACGATGACAATCCAGATATTCGTGTCCATATTCGACGCCTCCAAAGTTCGTTATTATTTCAGATCCACCAATTTCCATCTTCCTCGCATCCACGAACATCCGATGAATGAGCAAGGCCTATGCCAGCGCCTGCGACGAAGGAATTCCCAAAATTATCATCGGTCCACGACTCTCGTCAGTGCCATTGATTGTCTGACTTTCCGCTACAACGAGTGGGGAAAAAGCGTGCGTCGAGCTGAGTTAAGAAATCTGCAAAGAAAGCGTCCTGGAAAGATCCGCTCTTCCAGCAGCGATTCCTTTCGAACACATCGAATCGTTGTCGGGAAAATCCCACCAACAATAGAGGAGAAAGTGTTTCGAAAACGGAACGGGTGTTAATCGCGTGACGGAAGCGCCATTACTTCGGGTTAGCGAATTTTGATCTTGCCGTCGGCAATAATCCCAGATTATTATGGCTCGACTTATCCAGACGGCCCAGCGGGACTGTCCTAGCCGAAGTAATTTTGACAAACGAGACGCAAAGGAGCAGCACTTTGAAGATTACCGATATCGAAATCATTGAATTACAAAATATCCCCGTCACACCGCCGCTGTTCAAACAGCCCGTGCGCGCCGCCGTGCGCGTGTTGAAAGTAAAAACCGACAACGGCCTCGTCGGACTTTCACAGTTCGGCGGTTTTATGCACTCCGCCACCGCCGCATTCATCCAACAGGATCTCGCGCCCTTTTTGACAGGCCAAGACCCGCTGGAAAACGAGCGCGTGATGCACCAGATGCTTTGGAAATATAATACCCGCGCCCACGCGGGGGTTTGGAACTTCGCCGTGAGCGCCGTCGACGTCGCGCTGTGGGACATCAAGGGCAAATTTTATAATGCGCCGGTCTGGCGTCTCTTGGGTGGCGCCCAGAAATCCATACCGGCTTACATTACTTTCGGACTTCGCGCCTATAATCGAGACGAACTGGCGGAAGCGGCGAAATATTGGGTGGCCAAAGGAGAAACGCGGCTCAAGATTCAGGTCGGCCGCTCCAATATTCGCGGCGCCATGGACCCTTCCGGAGCGAGCGGCGAGCATCGCGAGGACAATCCCGCGGAAGACGAGTCGCGCCTGCGCGCGGTTCGCGACGCGGTCGGTGAGGGTGTGGAATTGATGGCCGACGCCAATTGTCTCATGAAGCTCGACGCCGCGGTGCGCTGGTGCAAACGCTTCGAACCTTACAACCTCATGTGGTTCGAAGAGCCGATCGTGCACAACGACCCGCATCTGCTGGCGCAGTTGCGCAGACAAACGAGCATTCCCATCGCCGCCGGCCAGTGGGAAAACTTTTTCAAGCTAGCGGATCTAGTCAAGCAGGACGCCATCGACTTCCTGAACATCCACGTGCTGTCGGTCGGCGGATTCACCATGGGGATGAAGGCGGCGGGGCTGGCCCATGCGTTCAATTTGCCGGTCGGCAACGGCGACCACTTCGATATTCACTTACACGCGGCGGTGCCCAATGGCTGGCGCGCCGAGATTCACGTGAACAACTGGCTTACGGCAAATACCGTCTATAAAGATCTGCCGGGTCCGGTCAATGGCTGGATTACGCTGACCGAGAAACCGGGACTCGGCCTGGAGCTCAATGAAGACGTCGTCAAGGAATACCGCGTGAAATAAATCCGTGACCCAGCGCTCGAGCAAACTCTCAGGGGAAGTCACTCGTGAGAAAATCCGTCGTGCAGAGACGACTATGGCGACGATCGGGACGGACTAGGAGTCGCTCATCAAAAAGGTCATGGACCAACCGACAGCAGTCACCGAACGCGTGAAGAAAATGCTCGCCAACTGAACCACCCTCGGCTCCGAGTCGAGGGATTCTGAATTTGTCGACTAGAAGTCGGCTCTCGTTCCCGTCATTCCGGCGGAATCCATGCGGTTCTGGAACTTGAGCCGCAAAACGAACCTGGATGCCGGCGTTCGCCGGCATGACGAACCTTCACCCCGCCTAAAGGCGGGGGAGTTCAACCATCCCCGATAGAGACATTAAGCCGCACCAATCCGCTCCGACCGGAACTTTTTATTTCCCCGCCCAGAGCTTATCGAAGAAACCGCTTTTATTCAGCCCGTCGAGAAACCGCCGGTCGACCAGATCCTGGGGTTTTACCTTTTTCGCCCGCGCATCGACTTTCCCCGTTTCATCGATGATCGCCTGAAAGGCTTCATTCTTAAATTCCAGCCGCCGCTCCAGTACTTTGATTTCTTCATCGTACGCCGCGTCGAGGACCTTGCGGTCGTTGATGCGCAACTGTTTTGCCAATACTTTATAGGTCAATTCCTTGTCGAGAAACATGATCTTCATCGCTTCCGCCGTGGCGCGGACGAATTTTTCTATCACTGGAGCGCGCGCGTTGAGAATGGAGCGGCGCGTGATCAGCGTCGCCGCGGCAAATGGAATATGCAAATCCGGACCGTAAACTACGTATCGGTACCCTTGCGCTACCGCTCTCGTTCCCCCCGATGGCCCGGTCATCGTCGCGGCGTCGACGTTGCCGCTTAGCAAAGCCGCGAGATTTTCCACTTGACCGCCGGTCTGGATGAGATTGACCTCGTTCGGCTCCACGCCGCTTTTTCTCAGTGCCTGGATGATGAAATAATGCGAATTGCTGCCGAGACGCGACAACCCGAGCTTTTTGCCTCTCAGATCTTCCGGTCTCTTAATTTCCGCTTTGCCCAAAATACTGTGGGTCAGGGTATTTTTCGCGCTACCGACAAAAACCAAATCGGTCGCTCCCTGCGCAAACGCGCGCACGATCGCTTCGCCGCCGCTGATCGCGACTTGAGCGTCGCCACCCAAGATCGCCGCCGTGACGATCGGCGCCGATGAAATATAAACCAGTTGGAAATCCAAATCGTATTTGCGAAACAGCCCCGCCTCTTCGGCGATCCACGGCATCGCTTGGGACATCGTGCGTGCGGAATGAAAGCCGATGAGTTTATCAGCCGCAGTTGCGTGATATAGGGGATAAGCGAGCGCCACCAGAAAAAGAATAAATCGACAACTGCAGTCGAGCACGGGATGTCGCTTCATGATATTCCCTCCTGAACAAACGACTCTGCAGTTTGAATCGATATTCTTCGCCGGGAGCCAATCGCAATGTCAGCGCGACCCTATCAAAAACAAATACCGCGGGCCAGTGCGAAGCGGCGCCAGCATCGCTGCGGTCATCCGATGCTGTCGCAGTCCGTATGGATCCAGCACTTGACCGTATGTCGAGCGTGGTGCTACGCCATCAGCCACGGCAGTCTTGCACGCGCGTAACCCGCAACAGCCGCCGAGCCGACGTAAGACTCATAAGGAGCAAGCCGTGAAGCCTTTTGTATTCCCCGCCCATGTCACCGCGCTCGCCCTCAGCATAACTCTCTGCGCGAGTGTACGAGCGCAAACCGGACCAGCGCGGATGGATCAGGCAAGGAAAGAAGCGGAGGTCGTCTGGTACGGCTCTCTGACGGGCGGCACGATCGTCGGTCGCATCATCAAAGCCTTCGAAGACAAGTATCCGCCGATCAAGGTCAAGTACCTGCGCATGGGCGGCGCCGGACTGATCGAAAGGATCAGAAGCGAAGCGCGGGCCGGAAAATTTCTTTGGGATATCGCGACCGCCGAGTATGTGCAGTTTTTCCAACTCCCTAAACATGTCGCGCTGGCGAAGTATTTTACCCCGGAGTTTCAGAAATTTGCCGAACCGCACCGCGACCCCGCGGGCACCTGGATCAGCCTCTATGGCGCCATCGCCACCATCGGCTGGAATACCCGCATGGTTAAGCCGGCCGACGCGCCGAAGGACTGGAAGAATCTGTTGGAGCCTAAATGGAAAGGAAAAAGAATCGGCGTTCCTGCCGAAGCCTATCAATGGTATGGCGGCATGGTCGCCTATCTGGGCGACAAGACGGGTCGTGATTTCATGCGGGCGCTGGCGGAGCAAGATCCGCAAACGCAACAAGGCTACACCAACACGGCGAATCTTTTAGTCGCCGGCGAGTTTCCCGTCGCCATCATCCGGGCGCACCGGATCGAGCTTGCGCGCGCCAAAGGCGCCCCCGTGGATTGGTCGGCCGAAGCCAATCCGATCGTCTACAGCATTCACCCTGCCGGTATCTCCGAGAAAGCGCCTCACCCTACCGCGGCCAGGTTTTTTTATGACTTTTTAGCGTCGGTGGAGGGCCAGACGCTTTTCACCGAAGAGGGTTTCACCAGTTCGCACGCCGGCGTGAAAGCGCTCTTTCCGCGAGTAGGCTTAGATCGCATCAAACATCCGGCGCCGCCCGACGCCAAAGTGAGCGAGCGCATCCAGGTGTGGCTTAAAGAACATCAAGAAACTTTTCGCGTTCCTGTGGCGCGATAGCCGGGGGCAATAATCGAACTGGAGTATTGGAGTAATGGAGTGATGGATTTCCAACCCAAGAGTCCAGTACTCCATCATTCCAGCACTCCAACCACGGCGCTACGGCAATTCCTCCAGCAATCGGCCGTAGCCCTTCACCGGCTCGCGCACGTGAAACCGCTTCTGCACGTCCCAGAGCTTGGTCGCGAGATTGTAAATGACCGGCACCTGAAGGTCTTGCTCCAGCAGGCGCACCACTTTGAGCAGCCGCCAGCCCGAGCCGAGCATATAGATCGCGTCGGCGTCGGGATGCTTGAGAAACGCCTTCTTGGTGTGTTTGTAGATCTCTTCTCCCGATAGCTTTCCCACGTCTTTGAAAGCGACTTCGATTCCCTCCATCGCTTTCACTTCGATGCCCGCTTCGCTGAAGTAGCGGCTGAAAATCTGATTCAATTTGTCATTGAAGTAAGTAACGCCGACCAAGCTCTTGGCACCCAGCGCGTGCATCGCCTCGACCTGAGATTTGCCCGAAGTGCTGACGGGCACGCCGATCTTGGCCTCGAGCTCTTTGACGATTTTATCCTCGCCGTGAAAGCCGTGCACCATCATCGGCGGTGCGCCGCCGATGTGAATCAAGTCGGCGCCCAGCTCCGCCAGTTGCACCGCCTTCTGCTGGTAGTCCGCCAGCACGTCGCGAAACTCCTGTTCGGTTCCGGAACTGATGCCGACCGTGAGTGGAATCACGCCGATGCCTTCGGGAAGCAAGCGAATAAAATCCTCCAACGAGCCAGGCCGATAGGTAGGCTTGATATCGCCGACAACGCCTCGCCAACTGTCGAACATTTTTCACCCCCGCTGAATTGGAGTCGTGCTCGTCGCACAACGACGGGCGACCGCACGCGCGCCGTAAACATAGGCGCAAGCCCGGCAAACGTCAAGAAATCACCGTGACCGCTAGTGTGGAAGTTCGTTTATAAAGTCCTAACGATGGCAGTTGCTGAACGCGAACTCAATTCTCCCTTTGTCCCCGGTCCGAACACCCCTTTTTTCAAAGAGGATTTTTCTCCATGCGATTCTCACCCCTCTTTACCAAAGAGCGGAAGGGGAGATTTTCAACCGGAATGAAGCGGCATTTATACAACGAACTTTCGAGTCGTTGCCGAACTCTTGACCGGAACGCGAGCAAGATGTTACGCCATCTCACACGAGCCTAAGCGGGAGGACAAACATGAAGATCGTAGTGTTCGGACCGGAACGGCGCGTCGGCGCTTTGGTTGGGGAAAGAGTGATCGATCTCAATCGCGGGCTGGCGCGTGAACTCCGGGAGCGCGGCGAGTCGAACCCGGAGCAACTGGCGGCGAGCCGTCTGCCGGCGCGCCTTCTATCTTTCATCGAGCGCGGCGCGCCCGCGCTGGAAGAAGCGCAGCGAGTGGTCGAGCAATCCGGCAAAATATCGCCCAACGAAGGCGGCGAAAACAAAGTCGTTCACAACGCCTCTGACGTGAAGCTCCACGCGCCGTGGCCGGAGCGGCGCATCGCGTGCGTCGGCGGCAACTACGCGGCTCACCTTGCCGGCATGTGGGCGAACCGGCTCGGCAAAACCGACGTCAGCATCGAGCAAATCACCGAGGAAGCGAAGAAGGCCGGCCAGTGGGGATTCTGGAAAGTGCCGGCCGAAGTCGCGGGACCGGGAGATACGATTCCCTTTCCCAAGCGCGTCACCTATTTCGATTACGAAGGCGAGATCGCCATCGTGATCGGTAAACGGGGGAAAAATATTCCGGCCGCGAAAATCCGCGACTACGTCTGGGGCGTCACTCTGTTTCATGACTGGAGTATTCGTGACGGCGGCGGCACGGATCGCATGGTCAGTTACAACTTGCAGAAAAACTTTGACGGTGCGGTGTCCATGGGACCGTGCATTGTCGTCAATGAAATGGACCATCAAGACGTCGACGCCGAGACCCGCATCAACGGCGTCGTGCGGCAGAGCTACAATACCCGGGAAATGATCTGGTCGTTCGGCGACGTGCTGGAATATCTCTCCCAGGATTTTACGTTCGTGCCTGGAGACGTCATCGCCGGCGGCACGTCGGCGGGCACCGCCGCGGACAAATCACGCCGCAGCCCCGACGGCAAACGACCGCTCGATCTTTTTTTGAAAATCGGCGACACGGTCGAAGTCTCGTCGTCGAAGATCGGCGCGTTGGCGAACAAGATCGTGGCGAGCGATTAGGTACTACTGCTGTCACGAAATAAAACCGGCCATTGGTCCCACCACGAAGGCACGAAGGACACGAAGGTTTTGATCGAAAGGGCAAGGCACGCCTTGCCCCTACAACTTCGTGATCTTCGTTTCCTACCTTTGAAAATGCCCGGTGCGGGGATGAAAACAACGAGTCTGCCTATATCCGTCATACCCGCGAAAGCGGGTATCCAGGCTCAATTCGGCAGAACCAACCTGGATTCCCGCGTGCGCGGGAATGACGGGCGGTGGAGAGCAGTACCTGGACCGAAATCCCCGTTTTCATTCTCTCCTGGCGAAAGTAAGATCAGGAAACACTTCGTGGTGAAAATATTTCATAATAAGGATTAGCCATGGACTTCAACCTACCCGAAGAAATTCAGATCCTCAGAGAAACCGTGCGCCGCTTCGTCGATAAGGAGCTGATCCCGCTGGAGCGCGAATATCGCCACGACAGCGAAGGGCCGATGCCGGATCACTTGCTCAAACCGCTGCAGGAAAAGACCCAGGCGATGGGGCTGTGGATGCTCGATGTGCCGGCGGAGTACGGCGGCGCCGGTTTGGGTCTCCTGCCCCGATGCATCATCCACGAAGAAATCGCCCGCGCCGCGTCTCTTCCCTTTCGTAGCCTGGAGTTGTTTGGACCCGAAGTGCGGCCGGTCTTGTTTCACTGCAACGAGGAGCAGAAAAAAAGATTTCTCGAGCCGGTGCTGCGCGGTGAATTGAAATTCTGCTTTGCCCAGACCGAACCCGACGCCGGCAGCGATCCGGCGAACATGCGCACGCGCGCGGTACAGGATGGCGCTGACTTCGTCATCAACGGCACCAAGCGTTTCATCACGGCGGCCGGCCGCGCCGACTACGCCCAGCTTATGGCCGTGACCGATCCTGAGAAGCGCGCACGCGGCGGCATTACCTGTTTTGCGGTGGACTTGAAAAGCCCGGGGGTGCTTCTCGAAAGGCAGTGGCCAACGATGATGGGCGAAGCGCCTTGGCAACTCGTCTTCGACAACGTGCGCGTACCGGCGGCGAACGTGATCGGTCAGGTCGGCGGCGGTTTCTCCATCGCGCAGAAATGGATCGGTGAAGGTCGCATCCGCGGTCACGGCGCGCGCCCGGTGGGGATCGCCCGGCGGGCTCTCGACATGATGATCGAATACTCGAAAGTGCGCGTCACTTTCGGCCGGCCGCTCGCCGACCGGCAAGCGATCCAGTTCATGATCGCCGACTCGGCGATGGAGCTGCACGCTGTGCGCAACATGGTTTACGAGTGTGCCTGGCGTGTCGATCGCGGCGAAGACGTGCGCGATCTCTCTTACATGGTCAAGGTGATGGCCACCGAAATGGCCGGCCGCGTCGTCGATCGGGCCATTCAAGTTCACGGCGGCTTGGGCTTGATGAAAGAACTACCGCTGGAATGGTGGTACCGGCAAATCCGCAGCACGCGCATCACCGAAGGCGCCAACGAAGTGCTGCGCTGGCGCCTCGGACAAAATCTCATCCGCGCGCATCATTGACGCGTCGAGGAGAGGCGCACAAGGCTCGCGGGTTTGGCAAAACTGAAGACTAGTGGAGTGTAACAGTTGGATAGCGTTCGCCGTTCATGGTTCAAGAGCCTCACCACGAACGGCTTGTGGCTCAACCGCTCACGCTGAGCTCGTCGAAGGGTTCTTCGACTTTAGACGCGAATCAACTGTTACAGTTCATTAGTAACTCTACCTGACCGGTTCGCACCTGAGGCCGGCGCCTTCATCTGGAATATCATAGATCGTACAGCGATGGGTTTGGCCGTCAGGCCCGCGCACCGTCGCGAATGAACCGAGATCCGTAACCACGTATTGATCTATTTTGGTGGACGGCGCCTCGAATCCACGCGCTGTGTCCGATGAAAATCCTTCCACCGCGAGACTGAGCAGTCCCAAAGCGGCCGCGCTCTCGACTCGCGATTGCGACTCCCCCCGCACTGGAATCACCGCTACCTGGGATCGCACGATCGGTTTCAAAGCGGCGATTTCCTCGTCCATTTTGACTAACTCGTCTTTCATCTCCTGCAGGCGATCCGCGCGCACGGCGCCGTCACGCATGGTGATCAAAAACTCTCTTTTTCGGACGTCGAGATCGACCAGGCGATAAAACTCGCGCGAGCCGCCGACGGTGGCCGTTATGATCGCTTTTAACGTGCCGCCCGCCCGTTGCCGTTCAGGCCAGCGGCCAAGTGAGCTGTCGAGCCTCTGCATGTCGCCTTCATACTGGTCGATCCCCGATAAAAGCGTCGCGCCCGGCGTAACCGCACCGCCGGCGGAACAGCCGTACAGCGTAACCAAAACCAGTAGGATAAAGATTTTAGCAATCGTCATGCGCCGAAGAATATCATATCGCCCCGAGAGCAAGAAGTTTATTTTCCCGCAGGTAGCGACTCTCGCCAGCTTCTTCACTTTGTCAGACTGTGTAAAAACTCAGTTCATGGTTCCCTTCGACGGAGTTTATCCTGAGCGAAGCCGAAGGGCTCAGGGCAGGCTGCTCACCACTAACGGTGGATTTTATTCGAAAATGAAATAACTATCCGTTCGCCCTGAGCCGAGTCGAAGGGCTCCGTAATCTTTCCGCCCGTCTCATTCTTGACGTTGAATCCGATTCCGAACTATTCTTCGTGACGATGAACTTTCCGTGTTACACTGCGGAAAATCAAATCGGCAGTAATTAAACATTCAAGGAGATTTTGCTTTCATGCTCAAGAAGGTCGTCCTACTCCTGGTTCTATTTCTTGCGCCGCGCTTGGCCCTCGCCCTTGAGACCGTCACCGCCGCGCTTACGTCGAAGGCGTTTCAGTACGTTCCGCTGGTCATCGCCCAGGACCGCGGCTACATGAAAGAAGAGGGCCTGGACCTAAAGCTCGTCTTCATGCAAAACGCCCCCGGCCTGCAGGCGCTGACTGCCAACCAGGTACAGTTTTCCGGCTCCGGCAGCAGCGCGCTCGTGGCAATATCGAAAGGCAACGCGCCGCTGAAAACCGTGCTCGCGTTCAACGATCAAGTGCTGCAATGGATCGTCGTCCGGCCCAATATCAAAACCATGAAAGATTTAAGCGGCAAAAAAGTCGCCACCACCGGCGTCGCCTCCATCGCGGCCTACATGTTCAGAAATATTTTGACCAAACATAACATTCCCAAAGACATCGTGCTGATCGATCCCGGCCCGGTCAATCGTTTGCCGTCGCTTCTATCCGGCGCGGTCGACGCCGCCATCGTCAGCCCCGAGGAGCGCTACGCCGCCTTGGATCAAGGGATGAGGGATCTGATCTTTATCGGCAAGGAAGTGAAAAACTCCTGGGGCACCTTCGCCACGTCGGAGCGTTTCATTAAAGAACAGCCGAATCTCATGGCGGGGTTTGCCCGCGCCGTGCTCAAGGGCCTCCGGGTGGCGCGCCAGGACCGCGAAGGCACCATCGCCGCGGTAACGAAGTTTAGCGAATTGGATCGCGCCCTGGCGACGCGCATGTACGACGATTTGATCGGCACTTTTACGAAGGCTGGTTACGTCGACGAGCAAACCCAGAAAAACGATCTCGCCATCGTCGCGCTGGTCGCCGAAGTGAGCACGGTCGTGCCGCCGCAGCGAGCCTATGATTTCAGCTTCGCGCGCCAGGCCGAGCAGCAGCTGAATAAACAGGCTTGGAAACCGTGATCGCAAAAATTGATCGAAAAGCGGAAACTCTCGACATAATAGACAATCCGCGAAACTATCCGGCAAATTTTCTTGACAGGTGAAAGCGCCGGCATCTACACTTTCACTTCAAACATTTCATTTCGAACAGGGGGCTTTATGGCGAAAGGTATTTCTATACACATCGGCTTGAATCACGTCGACCCCGCTCACTACCAAGGCTGGGATGGCGCGCTCAACGCATGCATCGCCGACGCCAACGACATGCGCGCGCTGGCTAAGAAGAAAAAGTTCAGCGGTAACACGCTGCTCCTCG
Organism: uncultured delta proteobacterium; assembly: GCA_963804165.1. GTDB lineage: Bacteria > Desulfobacterota > Binatia > UBA9968 > UBA9968 > DP-20. Next base: position 88,956 of record CAWDPO010000046.1, on the reverse strand, counting down.
ACGGTCAGGCAACCGCCGCCGCGGTGAGCGCGGCGCTTTTGGATGCCGCGAAAAAACTGGTCAAAGGCGATATCTTGTTTCTCACCTATTCCGGCCACGGCGGCCAGGTCCGCGACACCAACAGCGACGAAAAGGACAACGACCGCATGGACGAAACCTGGGTGCTCTACGATCGCCAGCTCGTCGACGACGAGCTTTATAAGATCTGGAGCAAGTTCAAAGCCGGCGTGCGCATCCTGGTTCTTTCCGACAGTTGCCACAGCGGTACGGTCACGCGCGACATCCCCGAGTTTTTAGGCATCGGCCCGCGTCCGCGCGCCATGCCGCGCGCCGTCGGTATCGAGGTGGAAAACGCCAACAGCGCGCTCTATCGCGCGATCCAAAAAGAAAATCGCGGCGCGGAAAAAACCAGGGTCAACGCCAGCATCCTGCTGGTCTCCGGCTGCATGGACAATCAAACCTCCATGGACGGCGATGACAACGGCGCGTTTACGGGAATGCTCAAGAGAGTCTGGAACGGCGGCAAATTTAGGGGCGGTTACCGCAAGCTGCGCGACAAGATCGTCTCGCAGATGCCGTCGACGCAAACGCCGAACTATTATTTCATCGGCGCGGCGAATTCGCGCTACGAACGACAGAAACCGTTTAGTATTTGACTCGACGCCTTCGATCCCAATCGGTCACAAGAGAAATTCTGAATTTTCCTATGGGGCGAAGTGTCCTGAGAGATGCTTCGCATCCAAGATCAGGCTCTAATTCTCCCTGCGCGGCCTATTCCTTTCGTTTTTTTGCTCATGCCTTGGCGAGTTCGTTGTGGCAACTATTTGCTTCGGGCGCTAGCCGGGAAGATCTTCTAGGGCCTTTTGCCGCTCGGGTAGATTGCCGGCGTTTCGCCTATTGATACGGGATCGCTTCGGGCCGGAAGTGATCACCGATGCGGCATCGGTGTAATTCAGCTGGCGATTTTCCCGTACACAGCGAAGCAAAAGCCCGCCGCGGCTCATGTCGCCGAGACCGACAAATTCCGCGGGAATGCGCAGCCGGCTGCCGAAAATCGGCGCGAGGATATCGAGATATTTTCCGGTGCCAACGCTTCCCAAGAGTATCAGCTCACAGTTCGGGCCGATGTCGAGCGCAAGCTTTCTGGCACTACGGCGAAGCGAAGAACAATAGCGCCGGTTCTTGAGATGGATTGGCACGCGGCCAAATCCCCGCAACTGCGGCAGTTGAATCAAGACATCGTGCGGCACCAGACCGGCGGTAGGCGTGATGATCAAGACCCCCGGACAACCGGGCGGCGGCTCGGCATACGCCTGAGCATAAGCAAGCTTACCGCGAAAGTAGAGCGCGCTCAGATAGGTAAAAACTTCTCCCAAGGCTACGCCGGTGCGGCGCAGTCTTATCGCCAGATCCGAGCGACTGTTTTTCTTGAGCACCCAGCGGGCGCGCAGACCGTTACAATTGGCCGGCGACAGCACAAACACGCGGTTCACGGACGAACCGCCTTCATGAAATATTCGGTATCGAGCGTGTTTAGAACTTCGCCACGGGTGAGCCAGCCGCGCCGCGCCGTGGAGACGCCGTAGGCGAGATTTTCCAGTGCGCCGGTGGAATGAGCATCCGTAGAAACGATGAACTTGATACCGCGCTCGCGCGCCGCGCGGATCCAGCGCGGCTCCAGGTCGAGACGGTGCGGATCGCCATTGACTTCGATCGCGCATCGGGACGCCGCGACCGCGTCCAGCACTTCCTCCATGCGACAAGCAAAAGGCGGGCGCGATTGAATTAATCTGCCGAGCGGATGCCCCCAGATTTTGAAATACGGCAGTTGGAGCGCGCGCAACAGCCGGCGGGTCATCTGATCGGAATCCATCTTATAACGCGAATGGATGCTCGCGATGATGATGTCGAATTGCTCCAGATAAGCATCGGGATAGTCGAGCGAGCCGTCTTCGAGAATGTCTGATTCGGTTCCTTTGAGAAGTTTTATTTCAACCCGCTCTTGCACCCGCGCGATCTCATCCCATTGGGCGCGCAACCGATCGATGGTGACGCCGCGGGCGTAATAAGCGCTCGGCGAATGATCGGTGATCGTGAGATAACGCATGCCCATCGCTTGGGCCGCCAGCGCCATCTCTTCGATGCTGTTCCGGCCATCGGAATAAACCGTATGACAGTGCGTCATGCCGCGAATATCTTCCAGTTCTACCGGTTGCGGCAGAGTACCAGCCATGGCGGCTTCGACTTCGCCCTCGTCTTCACGGAGCTCCGGCGGAATATGCTCAAGCCCTAGGTGCTGATAAATTTCGCTTTCGCTCTTGAGCCCTGGGCTCGGCGCTTCGGGGAGCAAAGTCATCCCCTTCGCGCGCGCGATGGTTTGAAGTTTCGCGATATGGCTTGGCGCGCCGGTCCGCGCATGAAGCGTAGCGACGAACTCATCCAGCGTCAGCGACGGTAAGCTCCGCTCGAATGCCGCCGGCAAGGAATCCAAGACATCGATTCTCTTCAAGCTCAGCAGTTCGGGCGAGCGCGGGAAAGCGCAAAAACTGGTCGAGCACCGCACGCGGCAGATCGCTGGCGGCCACGATCACAATCTGCTCGACGATTTCCTTGTGCCGCCGCAGCGCTCCCGCGATCTCCGCTCGGATTAGCTCCGGGCACATCCGCAGGTGCGTGAGCATTTTTTCCGCTTGTTCGCGGGCATGAGGAAGCAGCAGAGAGCCGTCTTCTTTGTGAATTCCGAGCTTTTCGATATCGGCGAGCAGCTTCGCCTGAGACTTGAGTCCAAAGCCTTTAACCTTGCTGACTAAGCCTTGCTGGCATGCCGCCTTGAGATCACCAATGTTTTCAATGTGCAATGCCTCGTTGAGAGCGATGATCTTTTTTAGGTTCAAGCCCGGCACTTCGCTGAGCTCGACGGCCCCGGGCGGCAACTCCTGGCGGAGTTGCTGGAGCATCCAACATTCGCCGGTGCGGTAAATCTCCTCGATGGTCGTCGCCAGCGCGTTGCCGACACCGGGGATTTCTTTCAGCCGTCCTGTTTTGACCAGCGCATCGAGATCGCCGTCGAGATTTTCCAGCGCGCTCGCCGCTCGCACATAGGCTTGCGCCTTGAAGGGATTAGCGCCCTTGATCGTGAGCAGCCGAGCCATCGCCCGCAGCTCCGCGGCAATCTCGAACCTATTCGTCACTGCCTGGTTTCCTGCAGTTCCACTGATCGCATACCTCATTCAGTGTATAACTCCAAGCTGCCATCTCAAGCCGATCCCGGGATTCGGAAATCTCCGCTTGGCTCAATTCGACAAAGAACGATCGCGGCCAGGAGCAGTCGAGCAATGCCCGCGAAGAGCTGAGCGGGATGCTGTGACCGGCCTAAAGGTTTCAGACGCTATTCGCAGTTCCCCCGTCCGTCCTTGAACGTTTGAACCTTGAACTTTGAACGGCCGAAGGCGTTGAACATTCGAACCTTGAACCTTTGAACTGGCCCCGGCGGGATCAAACGGCTTGAACGTTTTGAACTGGCCGCGGCCTTAATCAGCGATTGAACGTACTCACTCCTGCAACTTTTGGATACACGTGTTGTAAACGAGGGTTGCGCGGCTCGATTCAGATTCCGAGGAAACTTTGGCTGGCGTCCAGCGATGATCTATGGGGCGGACGAGCCCTTATGTACCCGCCAGAGGCTGAGTCCAAGTCCGGCTCTGTCGTCTCGCAAACGATACACGATCGACAAATATGAGAAAACTATAGTCCAGTGTCGGACGAATCATGCATTGGAGCAACCACGACCGGAGTTTTTAACATCCGCGGCCGACTCATATCGAGGTCCACACGGGCGTCCCAAAAATCGGGAATGATAAATGCAGAGCAAAGTAATCGATTCGAGAAAGCGAATGTAAGCGTTGACGTCGTGCTAAGCTTTGAGGCTGATCGTAAAGTGAGGCAGAAATGAAAAATCTTACTTGCTCAAGTGGCTCGACTACATCTTCGTGCTTGCGCTATCATTAATTTCTCAGGCATGCGCGATTGTCAAGTCGAACAAAGTCGACCTGGCCGCCAATCCGGGCGACAAAATCGACACCCAAAACAAAAATCCCTATTTTCTTCCGATGGGACCTACGGCTAAAGTAGTTCAGGTCCCGGAGTTTAAATCATGCCCATAAGAAGCTATCTCAACAAAACATTTTCAGTAAGAGATCCGGAAGCTCGCATTCGGCAGTCTGGAAACTTGCTCAAATATGTTGTCTACGGCCCCTCTGACACACTCCCTCCAGGGAGAAAGATTGGCGATCCAAAGATCATCCCACAAGGAACGCAAGTTCGAATCACCAACGCAAAATCGATCGACACAAAACTCACTTTTGCCCTGACGGAATCGACCGACGATGAAGTCGCAACCATCGGTTGGACATCCGCAGATAACCTTGAAAGCAAGTTTCTCAATGAGACGATCGGGCGACTTAAGCCCATCGATGATGATCGAAAGGGTCCGAACGCGCTTTGGCAAAACGGCCGATTCGTAGGACAGGCAACTCTCGTCGAAATTGTCGGCAGTCACAACGAAACCGAAAGGATCACCGAAGACAACGTAGAACCTTATCTGGAAATGTTGAGCGCCGCGGCGAAGGACGGTATTACGATCTCTATACGAAGTGGGTTTCGCTCGTTCCCGGAGCAAGTTGTCTTGTTTAGCCTCTTTAACTCCAATCCAAAAAAGTTTGCGCTGGCGGCGGAACCCGGGCGCTCGAATCATCAGAACGGAACTGCTTTTGACCTGGACGTGGGCGGCTTTGACGGAAATCCCGTTTACGATTGGCTCAAAGTTCATGGACCAGAGTTTGGTTTCATCCGGACCGTGAATAAGGAACCTTGGCACTGGGAATTCCGCCCTGCCGAAGCTGCAGACTTGGCGGCACTCGGAAAGTTTAAGCTGCCTGGGGTGGCGGTCTGAAGCGTCTGCTATATGAACAGGGGTAATCGAAAAACCCGGAGTGCTAACTTTTACTTCGAAGACAGGACGAGTGCGAAAGCAAATCGGCTGAATCCCTTATCTTCCTGTTGTCAATTCAAATATTAATTTCAGGATGCGCCGCCATGTCCCAAGACCCGAAAACAGTTCTCATACGCGAACCGGGAAATAGAACCTATAACCCAGCCGTGAGCATCTCTGAATCGGCCAAAGAACTATGGGAATACGCGGTTCTCAGTGAAAACGTTTACACGGACGGTTGGAGCGTGCCGACTCCTAGAACCAGTGAGCGCGCATCGGACACCATGTCCTTGCGAAGCGCCGAAAAGTTAGAAGCCTACTCAGCGACTTGCCCGCCCGAAGGGAAGCTTCCACTGTACGGCTGGGAAATGTGGAAGAATTTCCCTTCCGAACCATTGCGCGACAAAGCCCGCGACGTTGGACTCTATATGGAAGTTTGGGAAAAGACCGGCCCTCCTCCGTTAGTAGCTGTCGTCTTTCGTGGAACCGAATTCTTCAGCTGGAGCGACTGGATGTCAAACTTCCGTTGGTTTAGCTGGCTGCTACGGTTTCTGCCGACGTACAAGGACCAATATACCGTCGTCGCCCAGGACACAGGAAAGGAAGTGCTGGAGAATCTAAAGACCCGAATCGAAAATGGAGGAGACCACTACAAGAATGTCCGCATCATCACAACCGGCCATTCATTGGGTGGCGGGCTCGCCCAGCATCTCGCATACGCGCTTCCAGAAATTCAATCGTCCGACGGCAGTACTCTCCCGCGCGTGTCAAATGTATACGCCTTCGACCCTTCGCCAGTTACCGGATGGTATTCCGTAAAGAGCAAGGTTCGAACTCCGAACGCGAAAGGGATTAAAAATCGATCGAATCTTCGAACATGGCGAGATCTTGGCCTACGCACGTCTGCTCCTGAGTTACGTTAATCCCCCGCCGGCCAACGATCCCGCAATCCGAGAAATTCGTTACAATTTTGTCGAGTCCCTCAACCCGCTCACAGTCATTCAATGCGCGTCAATCCGTTCAGCAGTCATTCGATGCGACTAATTGCTTGTGCTCTGATTGACGGAAGCGGTCAAGCAAGCATTCCGGGATTGCACGAGAGGTCTCAAAAACGGTGAATTTCCAAACCGGCTGAAGAGCTCAGATTGGACCACAACAGGGATGTATTGATCAACCGCCTTCGAACCGCAAGCCTCAATCCCATCTGTAAACCTGTCTACTTTTTTTGGTTTCACGTCGACGCATCTCCAGCCACCGCGCCAGAGTTAACCTGAACGAAACAAAGTCCAGAGATATAAGAAATACTTATCTGGTCGAGGACAGGCAGTGTTAGATCTATCAAGTCCCACTGCCTTAAGACGGATCACGGGCAAAGCGTACCTCGACGAGAGCCGAGAGGCGATCGCCGAACTGCCTGGTGCAAAACGGCTCATGCGTGTGACCGCCGAGTACATCTTCTATAACTGCCCACGCTATATTCCAAAGATGGAGTTCATCGACGAGTCTGTCTATTCCCCGCGGCGCGATTACACACCTCCCGAACCTGAATGGAAAAGCCGTGACTATATCCGCGAAGTACTGAAAGACGAGAAGGGTTAACTCCGAGTATCACGCTCGCTCGCCCGCTTCGAATGAACAAAGGACATGAGGATTGCAGATTCTCATGCCGAGTACTGCGACGCAATACAACAAATCAGCTTACCGAAGAGTTCCAGCCAGCTTTGGTTTCACATTATTAGTTGCAGTATTTGACTTCTGTAACGTATCGCGTTTGCTTGCTCCTGTCAGCACTGGAAAGGAGCAACACAATGAGCGAATCCAAGCTCGGCGGCCAGTTCACGTTTCCCGGCACGTCATTGACGGTCCAACGGATAGGGTACGGCGCGATGCAGTTGGCCGGCCCCGGCGTGTGGGGACCGCCCAACGACCCGGACGGTGCCGTCGCGGTCCTCCGCGAGGCTGTCGCGGCTGGCGTGAACCATATCGACACGTCTGACTTCTATGGCCCGCACGTCACTAACCAGATAATTCGGCAGGCTCTGCATCCCTACCCGACAGAGTTGGTGATCGTCACCAAGCTCGGAGCCCGCCGGCCGCCCGACAAGTCGTGGCAGCTGGCCATCTCGCCCGAAGACCTGACCGCCGGTGTCCATGACAACCTCCGTAACCTGGGCCTGGACGCGCTCGACATCGTCAACTACCGCGTGATGGGTTCGGGCCACGGCCTCGAGGAGGGGTCCATCGCCGAGCAGGTGACGGTGCTGGCTGACCTCCGACGCAAGGGGCTGATCCGTCATATCGGTCTGAGCAACGTCACGGCCGCCCAGGTAGCAGAGGCGCAGGCGATCACCGACATTGTGTGCGTGCAGAACAACTACAACGTGGTCTATCGCCAGGACGACGCCCTGATCGACCACTTGGTCCGGCAGGGCATCGCATACGTGCCCTTCTTCCCGCTCGGTGGGTTTACGCCGCTGCAGTCGTCGACTCTGTCGGACGCTGCGGGCCGACTCGGGGCCACGCCGATGCAGGTCGCGCTGGCGTGGCTGCTGCACCGGTCGTCCAACATCCTGTTGATCCCCGGGACGTCATCGGTCGCCCACCTCCGCGAGAACATGGCCGCCGGTCAGTTGACACTGTCACCGCAAACCTTAGCAGAGTTGGACGGGATCGCCGCTCTGGCGGTGAAGGTGAAGCACTGATTACGGCCCTGCTCTCTGGTCCCCTAACATGGCGTGGCGGTAGAAAGGGTGCCTGTGAACAGGAGGATAGAACCCAGCCGACATGAGGATTGTGGATCCTCTTCGCAGCACATTCCTACTACGCGGTTGATTCGGTAGCCACGACTGGAAGTTGGATTCGCTCTCGCTTCGACTTATATCGTAAAACCTCGTGAGCGCTATTTTACAGGTAAATCTCTCCGAAGCGTAGAATCGTGCACTGGCAACGAGACTGATCGTGCATTAAGCAGTGACCCAACGGTCTGGGAGTAATCGGCTGATGCAAATGGAGAAATTACAATTCTCCCTAGCGTGGCGTGTAGATCTATAGGCACCAGGCGTGGGCTTCCAACACGCTTCCCCACCTCCATTTCGCCAATAACACGGACTTCCTGTTCCCATTCATAACAACGGCGCTTGAAAAAGAACGGTAAAAGCGAATGTTCCTTTGGTACCGATTGCTTCAAAAAATCAAGATAGCGAACACAAACGATCAGAAAATCGGGTCCTAGAGCGCGCCTCAAGTCGCCGACGGTTGTCTCGATCGCAACAGCTTCCGCGCCTTGTGCATACTCCGACCACATCCGGAGACTCTCGTGATTCCACCGGTCCAGCAACTAATTACAACTGCTTGTTGGTTATGTTTTGCAACGATGGCCCTGCTTTCCGATGCGACTGTCCGCGCTTTGAGGTCGAGCCCCCATCGCGCCAATTGGGCATCAGATAGATCATTGTCAAGGTTGGTATGATGGCCTTCTAGCTCGTCCGAAAAAGAAGATGCAGCTGCAAAGTAGAGAGTGCCCGACTTGACAGTTTGGCTGAATTTGCAGTGGCTCATATAGCGCCGAAGCACAAGCGAAGAATCGCTCACCTCGAATTGTCGTAAGTAATCGAAACCAACCTGGGGCATGACCCCATCAATAGCTCGGAACGCACTCAGTAGGCAATTAGGGTTTAAAACGGTCATCCCAGAAGCAGGTTTACGGAATTCGTGCCCTCGCCTTGGTACGCGGCCTTCGCCGATATGGTTCGGCAAGACATCTGTCTTGCATTCCAGTAAAGATGCCTGGGAACGTGAAAAATCTCACCACTCTGCGAGTGCTTTGCCAGAAACAAAAATGCGCGATGGCACTGAAGAATCGGAAGCCGGTGCGTCGAACCGCCATCAAGCAGTTCCGACGCCCCGGCCCTGGGACAATCACCCGTTCCTTTCCGCAACCCGCCACGCCGGGAGAACGGCTCTTTGCCCGAAATGTCTGTAGCACCGGCAGCGGTCCACAACTCTGCTGAGTTTGGCGGGTGGGACCACTATTCGTTCGATTGGGTTATGTCAACTCGCTTTTTGGCGAAGCGCGTTACAATATCGCACCGAGCCAGCAAGCGCCGGTAATCGAGTTGTTTCAATGGGTTGAAGTCGCTCTGTTTCCCAAAAGCGGAACATCAATCGGAACTTTCGCCGAACTCTGATTCGTTGAGGCGGCAATGCCTCATGAGAGTTTAGTCGGCCGTCATTCTTTGCCCAGATTGCAAGATAATCGACGCTAACCCGTCTAAGAAGATGTAGCGAAACAAAATACGGCACCGAGGTTAGCGCCTCGTGAAAGTGTTCACGATTACGCTTGATCTCAATGGATGTGCCCGAATGTTCAGGAGGAGAACCATGAAAAGTGATATCGTAGATCGGATAGTGATTGCGCTTGTAGTCGGCACCCTGGCGTTGCCGGGGCTCGTCTTAGCGGCCGAAGGGCAACAAGGCGTGCAGGAAGAACAAAAGCGCGCAAAGGATGAGAAGCAGCAACAGCGAAAAGATCAGCAGCAGCTCGAGCGCACGCAGCGAAAAGCAGAGCAAGAGCAGAAGCAGCAGGAACATCGCGTTCAGCAGGAACAGAAGCAGCAAGAGCAAAAGCAGAAGCAAGACCAGCAGCAGCTCGAGCGCACGCAACGAAAAGCAGAGCAAGAGCAGAAGCAGCAGGAACATCGCGTTCAGCAGGAACAGAAGCAGCAAGAGCAAAAGCAGAAGCAAGACCAGCAGCAGCTCGAGCGCTCGCAGCGAAAATCGGAGCAGTACCAGAAGGAACTACGCGCGCGCCAACAGCAGCAACAAGAACGGATTGAGCGCCAGTCCCAGCAAATCCAGCAGGAACGGGCGCAGCAACAGAGGCAAGATCAGATTCAGCAACAGAGACAGCAACAACGTCTGTCCCAACAGCAGCAACAACAGCGGATAAGAGAGCAGCAACAACTGGTAGCGCAATACCGGCAACATCTGGAACAGGAGGAACGTCTCGCACGAGAGCATGCAGCCCGGCTACAGCAACAAAAGCGCATGGCCCAGTATCGCTTTCAAGAAGAGTATCTCGCGCGCCTACGGCAGCAGCAGATCTATTTACGGGACCATCGATTCGACTACGATAATGACCCATATTTCTACTCGGCGCCGATTTATCGTTACAACCGTGGCGGCAAGTACTACCAAACCAATGAGTATGGTGCGAGGACGCTACGCCAGGCGGTGAGATATGGATATGAAGAAGGCTTCCGCGCCGGCAAGGCAGACCGCGACGACCGTTGGCGCGGTGGCGGCTACAAAGACTCTTATGCCTATCGGGACGCAAACTACGGTTATAACGGCTATTACGTAAACCGGACCGATTACAACCACTACTTCCGTGAGGGTTTCCGACGCGGTTATGAGGATGGATACAACAGCCGCTATCGATATGGCCGCAACGATGACGGAAATTATTCGATCTTGGACAACATCATGAGTCAAATCCTCGGTTTCCAGAATCTTCGTTAACCAATGCCCATCTATGCCTCGGGGCTGTGCAATCCCCGAGGCATAGCCCGCAACTCCAGAGTGAGTCAAATCACAATCCAAACCAACCAAAACGACACGAGGATTCGGGATTCTCGTAGCACGTGTAACCACGAGAAATCACAATTGCAAACGTCTTAGAGAGAGAACGTCTTAGGGTCAAACGTCTTAGGGTCAGGTCTTTAATCTTGACAATTGGCAAGTCATCGCCTAAAGTCTGCAGCTATGGCCCGCCCCTACAAAAAAATCAAAGGGGTCAAAGGGGTCAGGTCTTTACTCTTGACAATTTTGCTTGTTCCTCCTATGTTTCCCATCCATGGCTCGCCCACTACGGATCGAATACGACGGAGCGCTGTACCACGTCACTTCTCGAGGTAACGAGCGAAAAGCGATATTTAGGGACGATACCGACCGCGAATTGTTTCTCGCTACCCTTTTCCGAGTCACTGAGCGCTTTCACTGGCTCTGCCACGCTTACTGTTTGATGAACAATCACTACCATCTGGTGATCGAGACACCGGATGGGAACTTATCCAAGGGAATGCGCCAGCTGAATGGCGTTTACACTCAAGCATTCAATCGACGCCACCATCGAGTCGGGCATCTATTTCAGGGACGGTTTAAAGGGATCTTGGTTCAGAAAGAAAGCCACTTTCTCGAAGTCTGCCGCTACGTGGTGCTCAATCCGGTAAGGGCCAAAGCCGTCAAGCATCCCAGAGAGTGGGCGTGGAGCAGCTACCGCGCGACCGGCGGACTAACCGCGTCTCCCCGTTGTCTAACGGTCGAAGAAATCCTCAGCCATTTTGGCCAGAGGCGAGGCCCGGCTCAGGAGAAATACCGGAGCTACGTAACGGAAGGAGTCAACGGCACCACCATCTGGGAAAATCTGGAGGCACAGAGCCTTTTGGGGTTGGAAGGATTCGCCGATGCACTCCGCGGCCATGTAACCAGCAAGCAGAATGTCCGAGAGATACCGAAGGGGCAAAGACTTATCGATCGCCCCAGTCTGGAGAAGCTATTTGAAGGGCGTGGGAAAAAGAAAACGGCACGGGACCGAACAATCCGAGATGCGGTTGACCAACACGGCTACAGTCAGATCGAAGTCGCCCGCCATTTAAAGCTCCACTATTCGACGGTAAGCCGACTGATCAAGAGTATCGACAAAGACGGCGGTTCAAGACCTGAGTAAATCACCCGTTTCGACAAAAGCGACAGCGACGCACCACGCCGCGCCTCCGCGGGAAGGTCTGTGCCTACTTGACCTGCCGGCTAATGGGTGACCCTGTTCGCTGCTCTGAAACGGCTTTCTGCCTGGATCACCCTAGTTCGCTATGCCGTTGCATGCGATGACCTCATCGCCAAGCTGCATGAGACGACGTACCGCGGCAGAATAGCCGCAGGCGAGATCGATCATCCTTACGCGCGCGATTCCGCCATAGGCGTTGGGCGATTGAGGGTTCATCCTTCGCCACAGATCGGCGAGCGTCCGTCTCAAGAGCGGCTCGTCGGTGGTTTGGTCGATCAGCAGCACTACGCGGTGCAGCGGCACCTCATCGATCAGGGCGCCGAGTTCGAAGATGCAACCCTTCTTTTCGGAGGTGAAAGCACGCAGGTCCATGGCCACCAGATCGCTCTGCGCCATCAGCCTTATCACCGTTTGCTGCCACGTATCGACGCGGCAGAAGAATTCGTTGACACGGTAGCGCCCATCGGGGTTGGGCCGAACGTCGAGCCCTGCAACACGCCGGTCGAGATCGGAGCCCGTGCTGATGTAGGCGCTGGCTAACCGCCCGCTGAGAAAATCAAGGAACTCGTCGGGCTCAAAACGACCGCGGGCCACGTCCGTAGCGCTGATAAGCTGAATACTACCCGCATACCGCCAGCGCGCGGCGAGGAGGTCGAACAGCCTCTCGGATCGGCTCGGTGACCCGAAGACGCGAAGAAAAAGCAGGCGCGCCTTCGGCAGGGGTTCCGCACGCGCCGCAATTCGCTTTAGTCCATATCCGACGGTAATCTTGTAAAGGGCAAAGGGCAGTAATCCGAGCAAGTAGCGGAATTGGTCGTTGTTGCCTAGGAGATAGACGGATACGCACAATGAGACCGAGAGCCACAGGGCATCCAAAAGGAAGGTCTGATCGCTCAACTGCATGCGGCGATAACGGCGAGCGATCCACAACAGCCCGAACCAAGCAACGACCGCCGACAGCATGAGACTGATGACCATCAGAACTCCATGGGTAAACCTACCAAATATTCCCTTGATATGGCCCGCGAGCCAAACGCCTGGAGATGTGTAGAGGACCAGGTCTATAATCAGAAAGCTCGACAGAACCATCATCAGCGCTAGGATGATAAACAACGGTCCTACAGTCCCGCGAATAAATCGATTAAAGGCGACAAAGGGAATTATCACGGGGGCTGCGCTCAGGCTCCAGAATAGAATCGGTTGTGAGAGTGGCGAGAACGTCACTGCTTCAGCGGTAACCTGCTGCCCCGTCACCGCGCTGGCGAACGAAAGTAGTAGAGCTGCCTGGTCCTTCGGCATCAGTCCGACGTCTGGCAGGGGAAGCGCTGGAGCGCCCGCGAGCTGCAGTAGCACGCCCATTGCTGGAAGCGTGCCTACGTACCCCAAGATAAGGAGTCCACGGAGGCGGCGGTCCGGGCCCAAAAACAGAGCGAGCGCGATCATCGTGATGAAAGACCACGACCAAAACACGGCCGCATAACACGCCAACGTCGTCAACCGGGATGATATGGACGGGAGGGAATAGATCCCAAATAGGAAGAGCAAGCCCACGGATGTCGCAGCGTGGATGGAGCCGCCGAGAGCATAGAAACGCGCCGCACGGTGCAGAGCGGTTTCGGCATGCTGGAAGGTCGGCGACCGCGCAGGCGGTGGACCGGCAGGCCCACCAGGCTTCTCGGTTTGGATTTCCAAAGGACCGAGCGCCGATAGTAGCGGCGGCCGAGCGCCGTCCTCCACACCTGAGCCAGCTTGCGGAAGTGACGCGCTACGCTGGCTCTCGCGGAAGACCGTTCGCACGTAGAGACGCATGACCACGAAAGCGGCCGTGCTCACTAGTAGTGCTGCTCCCAGCGTGATCCACGTGCTCGCGCCGAAAAACTGCGCGGCTGCTATAGACACATCTAACGCACCGCCGCCTTCAGCTGAGTTCATGGTTGGTATGTCTCCCACTTTCTATGGCATGTCGGTTTTATCAATTGATGCGAAACATTCCGTTCATTTTGTGAAATGGATTTTCCAAAAACCTATCACAAAGCACAACATCTTGGGCTTTAGGGTTTGGCGGCTACAGTTGACCGATAGGTTAGCACACAAAGTTGGCCGCCTGATTAAGAGTGTCGACATGGATGGCGGTTCAAGACCTGGGTAAATCACGCGTGCCGGACAAAACCGACGGCGGCGCACCACGCCGCACCTCCGCGGTGAACGATCCGAATCTTTCATTCAGTCGTCCCCCGTGTTTGAACATCGCCTGGTCTCTTTCTATAATTTTGCCAAATGCTGAAAATCGCCACCTGGAACGTTAACGGGATCCGTGCGCGCGGGGCTCAGGTTCTTGAATGGATCGAGCGCGAGCGGCCGGACGTGGTCTGCCTGCAGGAGCTCAAATCGACCGTGGCCCAGGTGCCGGCGGCGCTCTGCGAGTTCCAGGGATATCGCTGTTACTGGCACGGCGAGCGCGCCTACTCGGGTGTGGGGCTCCACATCCGGCGCGACGCATTTGCCGACGAGCCGTTGTTTCGCCATCCCACCTTCGACGTCGAAACTCGTATCGTGACAGCGCAGGTCGGTGATCTTCTCTTCGCCTCAGTCTATGTGCCGAACGGCGGCAAAGATTTTCCCGCGAAGATGGACTTTTTGCAGCAGATGGAGGCGTTCATCGGCGAAGCTCACGCCGGCGGCATGCGCGTCGTCTTGTGCGGCGACATCAATATCGCGCGCAGCGAACGCGACGTGCATCCCAAAGAGCGCAACCCCAACGTGGTGGGACAGCGCCCCGAGGAAAGAGAAATCTTCGAGCGCATCCTGGCGCGCGGACTTGTCGATGTCGGCCGCGCGCTCGACCCGGACAATGAGAATCTTTTCACCTGGTGGGCGCCCTGGCGCAAGTTGCGCGAGCGCAATATCGGTTGGCGCATCGATTACATCCTGGCGAGCCAACCCTTGGCGGTGAAAGCCGCCCGGTGCGCCGCCTATCGCGAGGTGGGGACGAGTGATCATGCGCCGGTTATCGCGGAGTTCGATCTGAATGAGGAGGCAGGCAAGCAGTAAGACCGTGTACGTGCTCGTGAATCGTGACGGTCCGACGTCGGACGGCTGAAAGCACTCGGAGTCGGAAATTCCTCCCGCCAAGGCGCAAAGTCGCCAAGTTTGGAAGGGGAAAGATAAAAACTCTTACAAAATGATTTTGACCCATTTTCTCCGACCTTTGCGGCCTTTGCGTCTTTGCGCGAGATAATCCGAGTCTCGGTTGCGGCTTCGCCGCCCTGTTCCTCTGCGGGAAATCCTGCTTTTATCAAGTAGCCGATAAAATCATTTTTCTAGTCAATGAAAATTCTTTTCGCCTGGAATTGCCAAAAGGCACCCATCTTCATGATAAAAGAGGCAACTGTCGCAGATACTCGCCCCGCAGGAATGACAATTGAATTCATCGCCGTGGCGAATCTCGTGCCTGCACTCAGCGCATTCTATGGTTCCGTTGATCAGTTGAAACATCGGGAGTTTCGCTCATCAGAGCCGCACCCCAAATTCATGCTATTGCGGCACATGCCGCTTAACACGGTTTCACCAACCCTAGCAATAAGAAACGCGAACCGCGGATTTTTCGCCCGTTGGGGAACCCACGGCTAGACGATCGACGCATCGAGATTTCTACCTTCATCGTGTCGGATTGTCTCAGTGCCTCGGTGGTAAGAATGCCGATTGCAGAGATCGTGATAGCGACAATTTACTACGGCAGTTGGGTTTACTAATTAAGAGGACACATGGGTGACCTCGTGTCGTGGCCCGGAAGTTTGTTAAACGAGTGTTCACGCTTGGCCGTCATACCAGCGGACGCCGGTATCCAGATGCCTTTGAAATTCCTGGATTCCGGGTCGCGCTACCCCGGACTGTGATCCGGGGTTGCCCGGAATGACGATCGAATTATATTGCGAATCTCTGAGTCCGCACACTAGGGGTAGACTTCGGTTGGCAGTTACGATGGCTTCTGAAACGGTTTTTGGGCTGGGCCTTCAATTCTTGACGATCCCACCCACATGAAATGAAATGGAGCGAAGAATCTGCTTCCCGATTCAATAATAAAGTTGAATCGGGATCCGCAGCCGAATCGTCAAAAACCGGCTATCTTCTTCCCTGCGGGCGTCTATAGAAAAAGGATGACTTAATCTCGTCCTTTCCGCCGGCCGACTGCTTCAGCATCCGCGTAACCTTTCTTCCCATGACGTCGACCACGTAGTTCGATAGCAAATGGTCGCGCGTGCTTTTGATCTTTTGGCGGATCCCGTTCTTGCGCACGTTATCGTTCACGGCCAGCCGCAGGTCATTCGTCAGCAGGGAAACAATACCCGCCCGTCCGCGCGTCGACAGTCGAAGCGAGAATCTTCCTTCTTGCGACGGGTCGATGAAAGTATACTCGAGCTTTTTGTCGATGCTTCGGATGATCGTTCTCAGCAATTCTGCGCTCTGTTTAACCGCTTGTTGTTCGGTCATGGAACCTCCGTGGTTTACGGCCCAATAAAAAAGCCTCCAAGTTACCGGATGTCCTCGGAGCTGAAAACAAATGAGGTAAGGACAAATCTATTCCGGTGTGACTGACAGAGAGCCAACAGCGGAATCGCGGAAGAAAAATGCCCCTTCCGCCAAAGTCGGCAGCAAGCCGAAGCGTGAAGTGAAAAAAGAGGGGAGCAACCCGACCTGTTGCTCCCCAGTGGACTAGCTAGATGACGAAAAGACTACCAGCGATTGCGTCCATTGTCACGGCCCCCGCCACCGCCGCCGTTGTCGCGCCGCACCATAGGCTTGGCTTCGTTAACGGTGAGCGTGCGCCCGTCGAGCTGCGTGCCGTTGAGCGACTCGATGGCTTTCTGAGCCTCGCCGCTGGAACCCATCTCCACGAAGCCGAAGCCCCGGGATTGTCCGGTAAACTTGTCCGAGATCACGTTGGCCGATTCGACGGCCCCGTGCGCTGAAAAGATTTCTTGCAGCCGCCCTTCGGTTACCGAATAAGGCAGACCGCCAACATATAATTTAGTACCCATGTTCTCCTCCAATGAGAAAATTGTTGTCTATGACCCTGAGAATTAGACTGCCAGTGGGCAGAACATGGGCTAGTGAATGACTGAAACCACGCTCTGGTCGGATTATCCTTTAGGTATCGTTCGCAAGGAGAGAGACGGATTAGAGGCCTTCAACGTTTGTGTCATCCTCTTTCAGAAGGCCTATTACTGAAGTAGGAATTTCACTCTACGTGTTAACTGCGGTACTGTCAATCACCGGTGCCAATTATTAATCCGGTGATTTTTTTGCAACCGCACCGCCACTCTCTGCCCCCCCGCCTGATGTTACAGGCGCTGACCTCGCCATACACCGCTTCAGCTGGTGTTTGACGACCTTCTGCCGCGCAGTGAGCCAGGCGGCAGCCAAGGGCGCGGCAGTGGAAATTTTCTTTTGTCGAAGAGTTAGTGGCTAACGCCGCGAAGAACGCTGACGGGGTGCGCGAGGCGCGTTCGCTTCTTGTACATACTCACGCTGGCTTCACGGATAAAGCTCACGGTCAGATTTTCCGACTGAACCCCGGTCCGAGTTTCATACTCGATCTCGACAACGGGATCATCGGTGATTGAAGCGCAACTGTTGTTGACCCGCCGCAAATGCCCGCGCTTATTGTTAAGGTAGCCTCCCACCGCGCGCAGCATTTCGGCAACACTGTCGAATCGTATCCCGGCGTTTGCTTGACCACGCCGTGCTTGACCTTCACGATCAAGAGTTTCTATCTGCTCAAGCGAAAACCTAAATTCTTTCAAGCCCACGTAGGGAGGATTCGGATCGCCGCATTGCAGGCGGAACTCATTAGCGTGGGATACTAGTTCAAACACTTCGATTTCTTGGTTTTGCAGCGCTTGACCGATACAGCGAAGGACACCCGCGTAATCAGGAAGAAAAAGCATAATACGATCTCCCGTTAGCCTGCCTCTATCGCAAAATTAAGGTGAGGTCAATCAGCTATCGATGGTGGCCTCACACACCCGTTCTGCGATCGTTGCATTTTGCGAATAGGCGCTGTATCCGGTTGACCGCTTTGCCTCCGGCTTGGTACAAGAACCTACTCGAATCGAACAGGAGAAAAATTCATGAGCCAACTGAACGCGCCTGAATTTGGCATCAGCAAAAATATAAAACGGATCGGGCGGACGGACTTGGCGGGCGGCGGTCAAGTGGTGGTCGAGAACGGCTACGCATTTGTCGGTCACATGGACCCGCCGCACGGCACGTCGATTGTCGATGTGAAAAATCCGAAGCATCCCAAGGTTATCGCGGAGATTGAAATTCCCCAGGGCGTGCATTCGCACAAAGTCCGGGTCAGCGGCGACATCATGCTCGTGAATCTGGAAAGATACCGGAGCAAAGAGAAGCAGCCCACCGGGCTCAAAGTCTACGACATTTCCAACCGGGAAAGGCCCAAAGAGATCGCGTTCTTCGAAACCAACGGCGGCGTTCATCGCTTCACCTTCGACGGCGACTACGCTTACATCTCGGCGCATATCGACGGATATGTCGGACGCATCGTGATGATCGTGGATCTCAAGGATCCCGCGCATCCGGAAGAAGTGGGAAGATGGTGGATGCCCGGTCAGTGGATCGGCGGCGGCGAGACACCGTCGTGGGAAGGCACCGCGCATCAGTGCCACCATCCGATCCGGCGCGGTGATCGGCTCTACACGAGTTACTGGCACGGCGGTTTCGTGATCCTGGATATCGCCGACATGAGCCGCCCGAAATTCATCAGCGGCCTCAACTGGTCGCCGCCCTACCCCTCGCCGATCCACACGACCTTGCCGATCCCGTGGAAGCTGATGAACCGCGATGTCATGGTCGTAACCGACGAAGAAGCGGGCAAGCGGGCGCCGATGCCGTATGCCTTTATGTGGATGGTCGACATCACCGACGAAACTCGTCCGGTGCCAATCTCGACGTTCAACACGGCGGAAGCTCACGGCATCGAACCGGGCCATCAATACGGCGCGCACCAACCCGCCGAACAAGTTTACGACAACAAGATGTTCGTCACCTGGTTCAGCGGCGGCCTGCGCGTCGTCGACGTCAGTAATCCCTATCTCCCGACCGAGATCGGTTGCTACGTGCCGGCTCCCGGCCGCGGACAAAAGACCGTCAAGAGCAACGATGTTTATCGCGCCGACAACGGCTTACTGTACCTGATCGATCGTCTGGACGGATTGGAGATTCTCGAAAGCGAAGTGTGAGAAATCGCGTTCGTGAATAGTGATTCCATTCGCTGCGTCGATAATCAAGGCCAGCACGTTGCCGCGGCTCTACGTTGCCGATCGGGCTCTCTTCTGAAGAGCTTTATGAGGCATAAGAATAATTTCGTAACCGCAATCGTACTCGCTCTCGCGATTCTCTTGGGCGCTGCAACGGCATTGGCCGAGCCCGTACGCGTGGCCATGCCGTCGAAGAGCCTGACGTTCTTGAATTACTACTTGGCGGACAAGTTCGGCCTCTTTAAAAACGAAGGACTCGAAGTGAGCCTTCCGGTAGGCAAAGCCGACGTGCAGTTGGCGGCAGTTGTGAGCGGCGAAATGGAGTATATCGCCGCGGCTGGCACGGTTCTTCGCGGGGCCGCCGCCGGTTTGCCGGTAAAGGCGCTGATGTTTACCCTCGACAAACCGATATTTCACATGATGGTGCGGCCCGAGATAAAACGTATTCAAGACCTCAAAGGCAAGGCCGTCGCAGTGACCGCTATCGCCGCCACCGATGCGGTCGGCGCGCGCGCCATGGCGAAAGCGGCGGGCATGAGTCCCGAGCAGGACCTGACTATTATCGCCGCAGGCAGCACGGCAAATGCCTTCGCCGCTTTGCAGGGCGGCGCAGCCGCGGCCGCTTTGCTTTCGATACCGTTTAACTACAAGGCGGAAGACTTAGGTTACCGAAGCCTGGGGAACGTGGCGGATTATTTGCGCACGGTGTTGGCCGGCTTGGGCACTTCCGATGCACGTATCAAATCGAATCCCGCACAAGTTAAACGCGTGGTTCGTGCAACGCTGCGCGGCATGGACTTCGCCAGAGATTCCGCCAATCAGGAAAAAGTCATTCCCTTCATCATGGAAGATTTCCAACTCGACCGAAAAACCGCCGAAGCGTCCCTGCGCGAGATCGTAAAGAATCTTTCCAAGGACGGAACCACCGCCGATGATGCCGTGCGCGGCGACATCGATTTCATCCGCGAACAGAATAAACTGAAGACAGCGATTCCCCTCGCCCAAGTGGTGGACTATGGAATATTGAAAGAAGTGTTGGGGGAAATGAAAAGGTAGAGATGGGGAAGTCTTTGGAGATCAATCGACGGGCAAGAACTCGAAGCCTTGGGAAAGGACGTCGTAGAGCAATCGAGCAATCTGGCCGTGCACATGAATAGCTCCATGGCGCAAATAGTTAACTCGATCCTTTCACTCCTCCTCATCATCGAACGGAAGTTCGGGCAGTCTTCTGAGATTGCCAACGAACCGTTCTCGGTCAAAGGGCTTCTGGTTTTTCATGATATCGTAGATCTCCACGGCGATGGCACACCCGATCAGCTTTCTCGTCTCGGTTTTTGAGTGCCCTTCGCGCACAAGCCGGTTAAAAGTCTCGCGCGTTTCCGGAGGATCGTTCTCCTTAATTTGCTTATCGATCACGTCAAAAATGGCTTTCTGCAGATGAGGGTTGTATTTAACCAATGATTGGAAGCCCTTTTCTTCCGATATCGATAAATACTAATTAGCGCGGCGACGCGCAATACAATTAAAATCGAATTCTTCGCCTATCTAAAGCAGGAAACCAACAACCTCACTTCACTCCGTAGGCGCTAAAAGTCTTTTGGATGAATCCACTGTCCTCCTATTTCTTCAACAGTTCCGTGACCGGGATAGTTGCAGCTTTTTGGAACGCTAGGTCCAATCGCGCCTTCTCGTCAAGGGGAAATCCCCACGTCGAATAGACATCGATTCGCCTCTGGGATAAGAACGACCTACGACGCGAAAACCGCTCCATCACTGAATGCCTGAAAAAACCGAACGAGATTATTTTTCGCCTTTTCGCCATCGCGACTTTAGTGTTTTCTGGACCGGCTCCTTTTTCTCCAGCATCGGCACGCAATTCACTACGGTCGCGATGGCATGGCAAATCTATGAGCTGACCAATTCGCCGCTGCAGATCGGGCTGCTCGGCGTCGCGCGGGCGGTGCCGCAAATCGCCCTTCTGCTCGTCGGCGGGCTGCTCGCCGACGCGATCGAACCGCCGCAAGCTGATGATGTGCACGCAGCTCGGCCTGTTTGGCGTCTCGACGACGCTTGCGCTATTGACGTTCGCCGGCAGAGCCACGCCGCATATGCTTTACGTCGCGACGGTGTTGCTTGGCACTTTTTACCTCGCTCGAACAACCCTCGCGCCAATCGATCATTCCGAGCCTGGTGCCGCGCGAACAGTTAGCGCAAGCGCTTGCGCTGCAAGGCACGCAACGCTACGTGCCGATCATTGCCGGCCCATCCTTGGCCGGCCTCGTGTTGGCCTTCTCGGGTCCGGCAGCATGCTATGCCGTCGACGCCTGTTCTTGGCTCGCTATGCTCGGCGCCCTAAAGCTTCTGCGAACAAAAATACCGGAAGGCGGAGGTTGGAAAACGGTTTCTCTGACTTCGCTTGCGCGAAGGATTGCAATTTGTCTGGTCGCACGGCGTTATTTTTCCGCTCATGTTGCTGGATTTCAGCGCGACGTTTTTCGGCAACGTCCGCGGCCTGTTTCCCATTTACGCGCGCGACATTTTGCTTGTCGGCCCCACCGGCCTCGGCCTTCTCTACGCCGCGCGCGCCATCGGCTCTTTGCTCGCCGCCGGCGCCATGGCTCTCTTCGGTCCGGTGAAACACAGCGGCCGCTGGATTTTTCTCGGCATCGGGATCTACGGGCTCTCGACGGTCTTTTTCGCGGGCTCGCAGATTTTCTGGTTTTCCTTTCTCATGCTCGATGTTGACCGGCGCCGGCGACACCATCAGCTCCATATTGCGTTCGACGATCAACCAGCTCAGCACTCCCGACGAGTTGCGCGGACGTATGTCGTCGATCAACAGCATCTTTACGAGCAGCGGGCCACAACTCGGCCAGTTCGAGTCCGGCGTTGTTGCAGCTTGGCTGGGCACGCAACTATCCGCCTTGACCGGCGGCATAGCGACGCTGTTCGTCCTTATCGTTGTCGCCGCGAGCTTCCCGAGAGTGCGGCAGTTCCAGATTCCACGTTTTTCAGATAAGTGATTGATCCGCGGAAGGGACAGCGCCGATGGCAAGACGAATGATTTTATTTATCGTTTGACTTTTGCGTTATCCTACAGTCGACCGAAAACCGCGGAAGCTTCTCTGCGTGACATCGTAACAATCTTTTCACCGACGGCACTATCTCCGATGACGCCGTGCGCGGCGACATCGACTTCATCCGCGAAAGAAATACGAAGTCCGTTCATCGGACGAGTTCCGGGCATACACTCTGTTAAAAAAGATGGAGCGATTGCACAGATGGCAATCTGCACCATCTGACACTTACTGCTCCACAAGTCTCTTCATCCGCTGGGTGACTTCAGGCGGCAGGCCGACAAGCTCTTTGATCAAACTTTCAATCTCGCCCCCGGTGACCAGACTGGGGTCGAGCCCTTTCTTTTGAGCTTCCGCCGCTACGTCGGGATCATTCAGGACCTTCGCAAACGCGTCGCGCAAGATTTTGACTCGGTCCGCTGGGACGCCCGGCGGACCAAAGAAAGGGCGGCCGAGGTCGTCGGGAGAGAGAAGCACCTTAGCCACCCGCCGCGTTGGTTCACTGGCACCATGCTTGTCCATAAGGTTCCACACGGTCGGAACGTCGGCGAGTTGCGGATGACGTTTTTGCCCTCCCTGCGTGAGCACGCGAACATAGCCCGTCTTGGCCCAAGTTCGACCCGGCTCGCTGCCAAAAAAAGCCTGAACGGTGCCGCCCCAGCAATGCACCTCCCCTTTTTCGATCGCTAGATTGACATCGCTCGAGCCCGGATAACCCGCCACAATATTCACCTTGAAGCCAAAGGTCTCGGCGAGAAGCCTGGGCCAATAATAACTTGCCGTGCCGACTCCGGTAGCCCCGCACTTCGGCGGCTCCGCCGCTTTGCGCAGGTCTTCAAGTATTTTGTAGGGGGTATCGGCGCGAATATAAAAGATGCGGTCGGTTCTTTCCGGCGACCCGATCCAGCTGAATTTGCCCCAATCATACTGCACCTCTTTTCGTCCAGAGAGCTGTTCAATATACAGACCCGGAGTGACGACTCCGAAGGTCAGGCCGTCGGGCTTGGCGACATTGTAAATGTAGTTCGCCGCGACCATGGAACCGCCGCCCGTCATGTTCTGCACGACGAAACTGGGATTTCCAGGAACATGCTTGCTCATGTGTTGTGCGATGAGGCGGGCCCAGAGATCGTAAGAGCCGCCGGGAGTAAATCCGACGAGGACGCGCACGCTCTTGCCCTCGAAGAAAGATGGCTGGGCACAAAGCTCGGAGTTTGCAGCGACAAGAAACAACAGCCCGAGGACTATTCTCTTCATGGCGCTACCTCCTTAGTTCCCGTTACTGCGCGTTGCTGGCGCCCATCATTTGCCGAGCAATTTTTTCATCCGTTCGATCACGTCGGGAGGCTGGGTCATCACGTCTCTGGCCAGCGTCTCCAATTCCTCTCCGCCGGTGGGTTCAATTTCCATATTGAATTTTTCGGCTTGCGCGAGAAGCGCCGGGTCGGTCAGCGCTTTCATGAACGCTTGGCGCAGAATTTTTACCCGATCTGGGGAAATCCCGGGCGGTCCGATAATCGGACGGCCCAGATCGCCGGAGGCCAAAATCAATTTTGCCAGGCGCCGCGACGGCTCGGGAGTTTTGAGTTCATCCATCAGCTCGACTAGCGTCGGCACATTCGGCAGCCTTTTATCGCGACTGGAACCGGTCTGCACCAGCACACGAACGGAATTGTTCTTGCGCCAGGTCCGATACGGATCGCGGTCGCTCAAAAACGCCGAAAGGGTAAATGCCCGGCATTGTGCTTCGCCTCGCTCCACCGCGAGATCCATGTCGGGCCCCCCGGGGTAGCCGACCACCACATTGAATTTCGTGCCGATCACTTCCTCCAACAGCTTGGGCATGTAATAAGCGATCGAGCCGGTGCCGGTGGCTGCGCACTTGGGCGGCTCGGACGCGCCGCGCACGTCTTGCAGCGTCTTATAGGGAGTATCGGCCCGCATAATGAGCAGATTGTTCGATCGGTCGGTGCTGCCGATCCAGGCGAATTTGGCATAGTCGAACTGGACCTCCTTGCGACCGACGAGCTGATCGAAGTAGATCGCCGGAAGGATCGACAAGAGCGTCAAACCATCCGGCGCGGCCAGACGATAAACGTGGTTGGCGGCAATTGCAGACCCCGCGCCCCCCATATTCTGGACGATCACTTCGGGATTTCCAGGAATGTACTTGCTGAGATAGGGAGCGATCAGCCGGGAGTACTGATCGTAATTGGATCCGGCGGGACTGCCGACAATGAGCTTGATGCCCTTCCCTTGGTAGAAAGGCTGGGCTTGAAGGCCCGGACTTGCTGCCAACAAAAAGAAAAGGCCTAAGAGAAAACTCATAGCGCTCTCCTTTCCGTTACCAAAGCGGGAAATGCGTTGCTAATATATAGCGCAAGTCGAGGAATGCAAACTGCGCCGGGCCGGCAAATCACCTTAGCGTCGTATTAGCCAATGGGAGAAACTAGATGGGGCAACTAATGAGCGTTCTTGCTTTGATCGGGATATTGTCGGCGCCCGTCGACGCTGCGGCGTTGGAAAAAGTAAACGCGAGCTACGGCGCGATCTCGGGCTCCATGGCGCAGACGTGGGTCGCCAAGGAAGCGCGGCTTTATGAAAAGCACGGCCTGGATCTGAATCTAGTCTACATCTCCGGCGGGCCGCGCAGCATCATGTCGCTCATCGGCGGCAGCGTGCAATTCGTCAATCATTCGGGCATGCCCGCTCTGGAAGCCTATCAACGCGGCGCGGACACGGCACTCATCGCCTCGCCCAACAACCAACTCGAACATTCGTTGGTGGTCCAGAAAAACATCACGAGCATCGAGCAATTGCGCGGCAAAGTGCTGGGCATGAGCACCGCCGCTTCTCTGACCGATATTCTTCTGCGCGAAGGGCTGCGGCTTAACAATATTTCGGATAAAGACGTGACGATCCTTCCGGTCGGCGATCTCGGCGCCCGCTTGAGCGGGCTGCAGACCGGTCGCCTCCACGGCGTCATCATCGCCGGCATCCAGACCGTGACAGCGACGAAGATGGGATTCAAACCGCTGATCGACTATTCCAAACTGCCGATCGAAATCTCCGGTTCCGGTATCCTCGTGCGCCGGTCTTACGTCAACAAAAATCCGGACATCACGCTCAGATTTCTTAAGGCCTGGATCGAAGGACTATATCTATATCGGGCTAAGCCCGACTTCGCTTTGGCAACGCTAAGAAAATACGTGGCGAGCAACGACCCGGAAGTTTTGAGCACGATCTACAATCTTTACAAAGAACGGCTCATGACGAAGCCCACGCCGACCGCGAAAGTTGCCCAATCGATGCACTATCTATTGTCGCGCTCGAGCCCCGAAGTCGCCGGGGTGAATCCGGAAGGTTTCATTGAACCCCGCTTCGTCAATGAACTGGAAAGCTCGGGCTTCTTCGACGAGATGAACCGGCAATACGGAAAGTGAATGGCGATTGATTGACTTAAATTTGACCGCACAGATCACAAAAAAGGAGCCGCCATGAGCACGCTCGATCAGCCGATTTTGATTGCCAACAGCAACTATCACGTTGGCCATCACATCGCCATCGCCGTCGCCACAGAGCAAAGCTTTTTCAGCGACGAAGGTCTAAACGAATACGACTACGATTCCCGCGGTCTCATTCCCGGCCCCCTGGAGCGCGAAGGTTTGGCGATGGCAATCAAGAACCACGGCGTGGACATTGTCCCCGCCGTGGATGTCGAAGCGGCGATTCATCAGCGCACTCAGGGCGCGGACATTTATATCGTCGGCGGCTGGCGCTACACGCCGTTTCTCAAATGGTACGGCGCCAAGCACGTGACGGACATGAGCAAGCTGCGCGGCGGCCGGATCGGCATGCGCGAAAAGGAAGGCCTGGTGGAAGTGTTCATCACCGACGCGCTGCGCCAAGCCGGCGTCGAGCCATTCAGAGAAGTGCAATGGGTGTACAATCCGGTTTACGGCTATCGCAATAATCCGGCGCATATGGAGATGTTGCGCGCGGGGAAAATCGATGCCGTCACTTCCCAGCCGCCGTTTGCCGATCAGCTCGAGCGCGAAGGTTATCCGATGATTCTCGATCCGAACAAAATTTTTCCGCGCCGGCCCGGAAAACTGACCATGGCAACGGGGCAGATGATCGAGAAACGCGGCGACGAGCTGAAAGCTTACTTTCGGGCGATCATTCGCGCCTTCTGGTTCATGCGCGACGTGAACAATTTCCTATACCTCAAGGATCTCGAAGCGCGGCTCAGAAAATCCAGCACGCACAACGAAGACGAGCGCGGCGTCGTGGCCATTGTCACCTCGCCCGACCGGGTGGAGAGTTGGGCACTGCCCGTCGACGGCGCCGTGGCACCCTCGGCGATCGAAAGAATCGTCGACGAAATGGTCAAGGCCGGGAAACTCGCGCGCCCGATTCCGGTCAAAGATATTTTGCGCGACGAGCCGGTAAAAGAGGCTTACCGCGCAGTGAGTGCGCGGCCCCAACTCAAGCCGGCTCTGAACATCGCGCTTGCCGCTCAGGAGAAATACGGATTCTAGGTGATGCAAATGATTCAGGAGCGAATGAAGCAGCAATTGTTTGTGCGCTTGGGAATGTCGGTTGTAGCGCTCGCCGTGATCCATTTGGTTTTTGCGCGCGAGGCATCCGCTTTGGATCAGGTCAACGTGCATATCTCCGCCGGCACAGTCCCAACACATTGCTCTATCGCCTTGCCAAAGAGAAAGGCTTTTACCGCGAAGAAGGCTTGGATGTTTTGCTCGTTCAAGCGGCATGCTGCCAGGCATTCAGGGCCTGGTAGGCGGAAGCTTTCACTTTAGTCAGATCCTCGGTCAGGGCGCCGGCGCGGTGCTGCGCGGTTTACCGCTCAAGATCGTGATGGTTTTCGACACGCGCTCGCTCAATTGGCTCTACGCCGCCAAAAACATCAAGACGCTGCAGGATCTCAAAGGCGGGAAGCAGATCGCGGTGTCGAGCTTCGGTGCTGCCTTGGATCAAATGACCCGCGAGGTGCTGCCAAAGCACGGCATTGACCCGCAACGCGACGTTGTGCTGCGAGCCATTGAGCCGACGCCGAGTCGGCTGGCGGCGCTTTTATCCGGCACCATCGATGCCACGGTATTAAATCAAATGGATCGGCTGATCGCCAAAAAGAACGGTTTTAACGAGCTACTCTTTTACGGCGACGATCTGGAATTTGTCACCGCGGGCGTCGTTGTGGCGGAAAAGACGCTAGCGCAACAGCCGGAACTGGTGCAGCGTTTGCTCCGCGGCACGCTCAAGGGCTTTCTCTGGCTTAAATCAAATGAAAAAGAAGTCGTGCCGAAATTTGCCGCGGCGATGAAGATCAGCGAGAGCGAAGCCGGCGAGGTCTATAAATCAGCGCTAAGAATCATGTCCACCGACGGAACGATCCCCCGTAACCTCCAGGAAAAGATGATCGCCTTTCAGCGCCGATCGCTGAGGATCGAGCGCGAAGTGGCTCCCGAGCAGGTTTATGACTTCACGATAATGCGCGCGCTGCACGAAGAACTAAAGAAAGGCAAATAAGCAATCACGGCTGTCCTTAGAGAGGGAGGAAGTGACTCTGCTAAAATAAAACTCGAGATGCGTTCCCCTTAGCTCTGGCTTCAACGCCGCTTTTTCTTCGCCGAATCAGCGGCCAAATTAAGAATGCCGCTGTCAGGACGATCAACACGGCGCATATGGGCCGGTTGATGAATATAGCGAAATTGCCGCGCGAGATCAGCAAGGACTGGCGCAGCGAGGTTTCCATGATAGGGCCTAGGACCAACGCAAGGATGAACGGCGCGCCCTCGAAACCGGCGCGGCGCATTAGGAATCCACCGATGCCGAAAGCGAGCATGATCGTGATTTCGACCACGTTGGCGTTGAGACTGTAGACACCGATGAGGCAGAAAAGCAGAATCAAAGGGCAAAGAATGCCGTACGGCGTTTTCAACACGCGCACCCACATGCCGATCAACGGCAGATTCAGCACGAGCAACATCGCATTGCCGACGTACATGCTGGCGATGAAACCCCAGAAAAGCTCGGGGTAGCGGGCGATGAACAGCGGCCCCGGCTGGATGCCGTGGATCATCAGCGCGCCCATGAACAGGGCCATGATCGCGCTCGTGGGAATGCCGAGCGACAGCAGCGGGATGAACGAGCCGGCGGTCGCGGCATTATTGGCGGCCTCCGGTCCCGCCACGCCTTCGATGACACCGGTGCCGAATTTTTCCGGATAACGCGACAGGCGTTTTTCCATCGCGTAGGAAACAAACGACGCGATCACGGGCCCTGGCCCCGGCAAGATGCCAAGGAAAAACCCCAGCAGGGAGCCGCGCGCGATCGGTCGCGCGCTGTCCTTCCAATCTTGTAAGTTGGGCAGCAGCCCTTTGATTTTGGTTTCGTAGACCGATTGCGAGCCGATATGGGCCAGATTGTCGAGCACCTCGGCGACGCCGAAAAGCCCCATGGCTACGGGCACGAGACCGAAGCCATCGCGCAACGTCAATGTTCCATAGGTGAAGCGCTCCTGGCCGGAGATCGGATCCATTCCCACCGTGCCGGCCAACAACCCGAGCACGGCCATGAGCAATGCTTTGATCATCGAGCCTTGAGTCAAATAAGCGACAAGCGTCAAACCGGTAAGAGTAAGGGCAAAAAACTCCGGCGGTCCAAAGCTCAGCGCTGCTCGGCCGAGCAGCGGCGCCAAAAACATCAGACCGATTACGCCGAACGTGCCGGCGATGAACGAACCGAACGCGGCCATGCCGAGCGCGGCGCCGGCCCTGCCTTGCCGCGCCATGCGATAGCCGTCGAGACAAGTAACGACCGACGCGGTTTCGCCGGGAATATTGACGAGAATGGAAGTCGTCGAGCCACCGTACATGGCGCCGTAGTAAATTCCCGCGAGCATGATGATCGCGCTCGCCGGTTCCATCTTGAATGTGAGCGATAACAAAAACGCCACCGCGCCGACGGGGCCCAATCCCGGCAGCACGCCGACGAGCGTGCCCACCAGCGCGCCGAGGAAACAGAACAGGAGATTTGTTGGCGTAAGCGCTACAGTGAAACCCAAGCCGACGTTGGCGAGGATATCCACGCTAGATTCCTAACACTCCAGCGGGAAGCGGAACACCGAGCAGCCAGGCAAAGAGCCCATAGGTGATCAGCGAAGTCGCAAGCGCCACGGCAATGACTTTGCCCCAACTTTGCGCTTCGATCGCGCGCAAGAGACAAATCATCAGGAGAAAGGTCGCTAACAAAAATCCAAGGCGTTCGAGGACAAGCGCAAAGCCGACCAACGTCGCCAGCGTCGCGACGATCCTAAACCAGCCGGCCGAACCGATCTTATCGGCATCGAACGGCGCCTTTGTTCCCGCGAGCGCCTGCGCCAGCAAGACCAAAGATAGAATCGCCAGCAAGACCGCCAGCGCCATCGGGAAAAATGCCGTCTGCGGCACGCGCGCCGTGCCGAACGGCAGTGCGCTCGCTGTTAGGAAAATGTAGCCGGCTAACGCCAGCAAAATCGCGGCAACGGCTATATCGGACCGCATTGTGAGAGCTGAAAGATGAACGCCTGCGTTCCTCTACTGTCCTTTCGGGGATGGTTGCAAACCCTCGCCTTACAGGCGAAGTGAGAGCTCGTCATGCCGGCGAACGCCGGCATCCAGATTTCCTTCTGGTTCAAATTCAAAAACCGCATGGATTCCGGCATCCGCCGGAATGACGAATCAAGAATCGACTTCCAGTCGGCAAATTCAGAACCTCTCGGCTTGGAGCCGAGGGTGGTTCAATTTGTGATCTTTGCGACCCTGGCGACTTCGGACCACTTGCGCTCTTCCTCGGCGAGAAACTTCGCGGCTTCCTGCGGTCCGAGATTCTCCACGAGTGCCTGCGCCTTCTCGATCAGTGCGCCAACTTCCGGATCCTTCAGGGCTTCCCCGATCGCTCCCGCTAACCGTTTTACGATTGTCGGCGGCGTCTTTGCCGGCGCAAAAAATCCGACCCAAATTTTGAGATTGAGCTCCGAGAATCCTTTTTCCACCGTCGTCGGCACGTTTGGAAAATCCTTGAGCCGGCGATTGGAGGCCACCGCCAGCGCGCGCATGGTGCCGGCTTCGATGTGGCTGCGTGTCGTGCCCAAAGTGAGAAACGCGATATTCACATGGCCGCCCAAAACCGCGGTCGCGGCGGCGGATTCGGAGCCCAGCGGCACGTGGGTCATATCGATCTTGGTCTTCAACTTGACCAGCTCGCCGATGAAATGCGGCGTCGTGCCCGGTCCGGCGGAGCCATAGGTGAGCTGCCCGGGATTTTTCTTCGCTTCGGCAAGTACATCCTCAAGTGACTTCCACGGAGCGTCGCCTTTCACCACCGTCGTGTTCGGGCTACTGGTTGCGAGCGTGAGCGGCACGAAATCTTTCAAAGCGAAGCCGGAATTCTTGTTGACGATCGGAATCAGCACGATCGGCGGCGGCGTAACGAGAATCGTGTATCCGTCCGGCGCGGAGTCGCGCGCGGCCTGAATGCCGACGGCACCGCCGCCGCCCGCCTTGTTGACGATGACGACTTGCTGTCCGAGCAGCGTGGACATTTTCGGCGCCAGGATGCGTGCAACAATATCGGTGACCGCTCCCGGAGGAAAAGGATTGATGATCTGGATGGTTTTTGTCGGGTAATCCTGCGCCGGCGCTGGCATGCTGCTGCACATAATGAGGAGAAGAGAAGCTGCAAGTAGGCTTAGATCACGACGCAATTTTCGAATCGCTGGAAAAAATTTCACGACTTCACCTCCGATGTTGAATCGCACTCTCTGCTAACAGAATCTCCCACGGGGTGTCAAACAAATCCGTCCTCTGCTTGACAGAATCGCCGATAATTTTTAGAAGGGAGCAGCGCGCAAGATTTAGAGGTATGGACTATGGGGACCGTCGCCGGAGCACAGCAGATTCTTGCCGGGCTGAAGGAAGCCGGGATCGATTTGGTTTCGAGCGTTCCGGATATCAACATGCTGCAGCTGATCAATTTACTTTACGAAGACAAACAGATCACCCACGTGCCGGTGGGGCGTGAAGAAGAAGGGGTCGGCGTTTGTGCCGGCGCTCACCTGGGCGGAAAAAAACCGGCGCTGTTGATGCAAAACGGCGGACTGTTGAACAGCTGCAACGGCCTCACCACCACGGCGCTGCAATTCGGCATGCCGATCTTGCTGCTCATTTACTACGCCGGGGATATCGGCGACAACGCATTTCATATGGTGGGACTGGTCACCGAGCCGGTGCTCCAAGGACTGGGAATCAAGTATATTGTCATGCGTGATCCGGCCAAAGTGAAACAAGATATTGCCGGAGCGGTAACCTTGGCGAACAGCTCGAAACGACCAGTGGCGTTGTTGCTCAGCCGAGCCGTTTTGTAAGGATAAGAGATGAAACGCTTCGAATGCCTGCAGGCGATCGCGCCGTTGATCAAAGACGAATTATTCGTGACCACCGCCGGGGGCGCCACTGCAGAGTGGAACGGTGTGCATCCAAGCGACGGCAACATCCAGGTCAAGACCTTGGGCCTATGCTCATCGATTGGTCTCGGTGTCGCGATCGCGCTGCCGAAGCGCAAGGTTTTTGTCTTCGACGGCGACGGCGCGCTGTGGATGAATCTCGGCTCGCTCGCGACGATCGGTCTGCATCAGCCGAAAAATTTGATCCACATCTGTTGGGATAACCAACAGTATGAGTCGTCCGGCGGCGAGCCCACGGTTGCGACCGCGGGCAAGATCGACTTCGCCGGCGTAGCGCGCAACGCCGGAATCAAGAGCTCCCACAGCGCGACGACCGTGGAAGAGCTCAAACAAGCCGTAAGCCATTCTCTCACGCACGACGGCCCCCACTTCATCTGGGCGCGCATCGAAGCCGGCCGCGCCGAATCACCGCCGCTGCAATACGACGAGCTCGAAAACAAGTATCACTTCATTCGCTACGTCGAAGAGACCGAAGGAATCAATATTCTGCGGGTGCCGATGCCGGCGAGCTACCTCCTGAAATAACAATCAATCGCCGCCGGGATCCGACGTCTTCATGATCTTCGAAAATCTATAGCCGCGAGTTTTCGCGCCTTGAGCGAATCTTCCTAGAAAAGGGCGCCGGATTTCATTACGCTCCATCCGGGCTAAGAAGGCTCAGCCGTCCGCTTTATTTTAGCATGTCATTCTGAGGAGCATGGCGACGAAGAATCTGCTTTCGTGACCGAAGGAGAAAAGAGCCAAACGGATGTTTCACTTCGTCAGCATGACACATCGCGAAGGATTTTTTTCCTGGCAGACTTGCGATTCTTTGATTTTGCTTGGGTAGGCTTTTGGAGATATTCCGACTCTTTCAGTTGCGGCTTTGCCGCGCTGGATGTTTGAACTTTTTCGCTGCCCCATATACTTGGGCGAAGCAACAAAGGACGAATAAACATGAATTTCAAATCTGAATCAAAATTAACTTTGCTCGCTCTTCTGCTCTTTGGCTGGTGCACTCCGGCAGCGGCGCAGATGACCAAAGTCGCCATCGGTTACAGCGGCATCAGCGCCGATCAACTGGTCATTTGGGTCGCCAAAGACACCGGCATCTTTGCGAAGAACAATCTCGACGCGCAACCGATCTATTTTACCGGTGGGACGATGTCGGTAACCGCAATGGTCTCCGGCGATACGCCGCTGATTCAAGCGTCTGGGCCGGGCATCGTCAGCGCCGGACTGGCCGGCTCCGATCCAGTCTATGTCGTCGGCGGCATCGTGAGCTTGGACTACTGGCTGATGACCCAACCTGAAATAAAAACCCCGGAGCAGTTAAAAGGCGGCACGATCGCGGTCGCCCGCTTCGGCGGCGCGGCCGACTTTGTCGCGCGCTACGCGCTAGCAAGACTCGGACTGAATCCGGGTAAAGACGTCACCATCGTACAAACGGGCAGCACACCAGAACGCTTGGCCGCCATGGAAGCACGCCGTGTCACGGGGAGCACGCTGGTGCCACCGGCGACCTTTATCGCGCAAAGAAAGGGTTTTCATCTCCTCGCCGATGTCGCCGCGCTGGGTTTGGCGTATCAGCACCAAGGCGGCGTAACGACAAGGAAGTTTCTACGGGAAAATCCGGCCACCGTTCGGAACTTCGTAAAATCGTACATCGAGGCGGTCCATCGCTTGAAGACAGACCGCGCCACGGGAATGAAGATCGCGGCAAAGTATCTGCGTTTGGAAGATCCGGAGCTGTTGAAGAAGACTTACGAAAGCTCGATCGACGAAAACAAGCTGCCGATGAAACAATATCCGACGGTGGAAGGGCTGAAGATGATCATCGATCAGCTCGCGTCAACTAATCCCAAGGCAAAAACGGCAAAACCGCAAGACTTCATCGATCCTCGTTTCGTCGAAGAATTCGACAAGAGCGGCTACATCGACAGCCTCTATGGCAAGAAAAAATAACCGGGAGCTTCCCCGCTCAGCGTCGCGTTGGGAGACTATAAATAGACAGAGATCGAAGTTACCGAGCGGATATTAAAAATTTTCGTTGCGGCGGCAAAAAATAGCCCGGGTGACGAAACCTTAGTCCTTCATTCGAATGCCGATTTTCGAAAGCCGATGCTTCCATGCCTCACGGCGTTCGATTTTTTGCCAGACATCGATTTCCTGCCTGGCAAGTTGAGTTTTCTTTTCCTTAAGCTCCGTCATTAGATTTTCGATCAATTTATCGCGCGCTTGCAGCAGCTGCTCTCTTTCGCTCAACAAAGTTTCCAGACCATTCGCCACGCCGTTGAGTCCCTCATCGGCGTCTTTCTCGGGGGCCTCGACGAGGGTGAGCGCTTTGTCGTTCTTGCTGCGTTCTTGCTGCAGCAAGCCATCTAAAGCTACCTTCGCAGCCTCAGCCTCGTTGAGGCGCTCGGTGACGGTATTGAATTGCCCGCGCAGTTCGCCGAGCTCAACGCCGCTAGACTCCAGCAGTCTATGCTTCTCAACAACCTGGCGTTCGAGGGATTCCACCCTGCCTTTCAAATGTTCTTCCAACTCTCCGATCGAAGCCTCTCTGGATTGCAGCAGCATGGTCTTTTCACGGAGCTCTTCCTGGAGTAGACGATCCGACCGTTCCCGCTCCGCGCCCGTTTCACTGAGCTTTTGGCTGAGCTCGCTGACCTTCACCATCAGCGCGTCAAGCTCAGTGTCACGCGCGGCCAAAAGCTCTTGCTTTTGCTGCAACTGATTTTCCAGCGACCGGGCTTTGACGGTTCAAGCGTCCTTCCAAGGCGCTGAGAGCAGACTCTTTGGCGTCCAGTAATTCGGTCTTTTGCTTCAAATCGTCCTGAAGCGTACGCACTGCGGAGTCCTTGGACGTTCGGATCTCCGCCACATCGCCGGACAGTGCGTTAACCTTCGCCATCAGTTCCTTGAGTTCCTGATCGCGGGTCTCAAGCAGCTCTTGTTTCTCGCCGAGATCACTTTCAAGCGTATGGATCCGTATACTAAAGCGCTCCTCGAGAGCATTGATGGCGGCTTCTTTCTCGTCGAGCAGCTCCGCCTTCCGTTTGAGATCTTCATGCAGCGCGCGCGCCGCGTGCTCTTTCGAGCTCGCGAGATCCGCGAACTGATGTTTGAACGCGCTCAGCTCCGACTCACGGCTGTGGAGTAGTTCCGCCTGCTCTCGAATCCGGTTTTCCATCTGGCGAATCCGGCCACTCATATCCTCAGCAAGTTTCTTGGCGCCGGCGTCTTTCGATGCTGTGAGCTCAGTTTTCTCTTTGACGGCCTCGTCGAAAAGGCGCTCCGCACGCTCTTTGGACGCCGCCAGCTCGTTCATTCTATCGTGGAGCGATGTCAGTTCGGACTTGAGCGCCGCTACGTCCTTGTCTCGGCTGCCAACGAGATCCTGCTTCTTCGCCAGTTGCTCCTCGAGCGCGTCGATTTTGGCCTTAAAGTTTTGTTCGAGCTCCCGGGCCGCGGAATCACTTGCCTGGAGGCCTTCCTTCTCCGCCCGAAGCTTTTGCTGGAGGAGACTTGCAGCACGCTCCTTTGCCGAGCCGACTTTCGAGAGTTGCTCGGCAAGCGACGCAACCTGGGTTTTTAGCGATTTGATTTCTTCGTTACGGCTATTGAGAAATTCATCTTTCTCGCCCAGCTGGCTTTTCAGTGTCTGAACCTCCAAGCCATAGCGCTGTTCCAGCTCGCGGCTGGCGGTCTCTCGCGACTCCCGTTGCGCTTTTTCTTTTTTTAGCTCTTCGCGCAGCAAGCTCTCGGTTTGCTCCTTCGCCGCGCCAGCCTCGCCTAAGCGCTGCGAAACGGCATGAAGTTCCTCTTTGAGCGACTGTATCTCCGCGTCACGGCGCCTAACGAATTCCTCCCGCTCGCCCAGCTGCGTGGTCAGGAGACTCGTTTCCTTGCCGCGGCGCTCCTCGAACTCTCGATGAGCGGCGCTCTCCGCTTGCCGTTGCTCTTTCTCCTTCTTGAGCTCTTCTTGCAGTGCTTCTTCCGCTCTAACTTTTGCAGCGGCCATCTCGCTGAGTCTTAATGAAATCGCCCGGGCCTCTGACTTGAGCGATCTGATTTCACCGTCGCGTACCTGCAACAGCAGATCCTTTTCGCCGACTTCCGTCCGCACCGCATGAATGTTCGCGCTCAGCCGTTGCTCTAAATCTTTGATGAGATGGTCCTTCGCGTGGCGATCCTGCTGTGATTTTTCAAGTTCCTCGTGGAGCCGGCCCTCCATTTGCTCCTTGGCGGATTCGAGTTCGCCCAGCTGGCGCCGGAAGGCGTTGAGCTCCGTATCACGGGTTCTTGAGAGTTTGTCCTTCTCGCTCAGCTGGCTCTCCAGAGCCCGAATTTTATCGGCTAAACGTTTCTCCTCCGATCGCATCGACAGATCGTTGGCTTCCAGAACTTCCTTCGTCTTTCTCAACTCGTCGTGAAGCAGCTCGTCGGCGCGCTTTTTGGCGCTTTCCGAATCATGAAGCCGCCCGTTGAGATCAGAGATTTCCACCCGGAGACCATCCAGCTCGCCGTCGCGGCCTTTCAATAGGCCGTCTTTTTCGCGCAACTGACTCTCCCACAGGCGAGTCTTCGCGTTTAACCGTTGTTCAAGTTCTTTGATCGCGGCATCCTTCGCCTGGAGGATCTCGTTTTTCTTTTTGAGCTCTTCGCGAAGCAGACGATCGGCAGGCGTTCTGGCGAGCCCGGAGTCAGTTTCGGCGAGCGCATTGGACTTTATAGTCACCAATTCAACATCGCGCGCTTTGAGTTGCCGTTCCTTTTCGCTGAGTTCGCCGAGCAGCGCTTCGATTTTCTCGATGCTGCCCTCGAGATCCCGCATCACCGAGTCTTTGGCTTGCCGTTCGTGCTTGCCTTTCCAAACGACCTCTTGGAGCGCGCTTTCCGTTTCACGCTTTTCGGTGATCAAGTCCAACAGCCGGGTTTTAAGCGCCTGGATTTCGCCGTCGCGCGTCATCTTCAAGAAAACAATAAACATGACCACGGCAAAGATCGTCAGACTACCGTAAAAAAGAGTGCCGGATGGCAATTCCTCGGACAGGTATTTTAGCGGCGAAGAGAATCCATATTTGATATTATTGGCGAAAAGCCAGCGGAAGTAGTTGGCCTCGAGTTCGTTATCTCTAAATGCGAAGTAGATGAGGACACCCAAAATTAGGGTGGCGACGACGAGCGACAACGACAACTTTTTCACGCGTTCGCATGTTATGCAGAGGTCATGACTCAATCGGGCTGCGCCGACCGAGACCAGGTATTTTACCTCTACGGACGGGATTTTGCCAAAGAAATTCCCCGGAAAATTTTATACTCCAAAATACGCCGAGTTTACAGGATTTACCCTGGAGTAGAAAAGGGCCGGCAGGACCGCGCCCCAAATGCGGAGTCCGAAGGACTGTTCAAAGCGCAAACGCCGCCGTTACGCCAACGAAAAGATCTCTGAGTGCCGGTATCCACATATGTCAGCAACGAACCGCGAGGATCAACAGCGGCACTGGATTCGACAGGATTTCAATCAAAAATCGCCCTCGTTCTACCTACGAAACAGATTGGCCGCGTCGCCGCATTTGCTCTTTGTTCTTGCCAAGGCGGCCGCGGTTGGGTAGGAACATGAGGAGTCTTCGGGCCGCTTTGGAGAGTCCATGAAACACTACTCGGCAATCTTTTCTGTGCTGGCGGTTGTTTACTTGTTCAGCGCGATGTTTGGTTCGAACGCCGCCGCTCAAACAGCGAATCAAATTCCGACAAATAGCATCACGCTGGGGATCGTCTCCGCATCGCACCAGCGCGAGATCGAGGAACATTTCCGCGATTTTGTCGCTTACGTGTCGCGCAAATTTTTCACCGCTTCGGATGCCGAGGGAAAAGTGCTGATCGTCTCGACATTGAGCGACCTGGCCAAGCTTCTCGAACAAAGAAAGATCGATTTTTATTTCGAGAGCCCCTACCCGACTTACGTCGTCAACCAGGTTCACGGCGCCGGCAAGCTCTTATTGCGGCGCTGGAAGAGCGGCATGGCGGAGTACCGCAGCTTGATTGCCACCACCAAAGACAGCGGTATCAACCGCCTTGATCACCTGCGCGGCAAGATTATCGGCTTCGAAGACCCCGAGTCCACGTCCGGCTACTTTTTGCCGAAGTTGTTTCTGCAGAGAAACGGCTTCAAGCTCGCGCAAGTGTCCGGACCCGGGGCGCAAGCCGGCGCGGCAGAAATCGGCTACGTTTTTGCCAACGGTCTGGATCGACTGTACGAAATGATTTTCGCGAAACAGGTAGCCGCCGTCACGATCAGCGATGACGACTTCGCCGCGCTCGACGGTAAAAAGAAAACGCAGCTCACTATACTCGCTCAGACAGAGTTGCTGCCGCGCCATCTGGTCTCGGTACGCAAGGATCTGGCGACGCAGGCAGCCGAACGTCTCGCCGGGCTTTTACAGGCG
This sequence comes from uncultured delta proteobacterium, assembly GCA_963804165.1. Taxonomy (GTDB): domain Bacteria; phylum Desulfobacterota; class Binatia; order UBA9968; family UBA9968; genus DP-20. The sequence continues at coordinate 50,868 of CAWDPO010000046.1, read as the reverse complement.
ATGCACGAGGACGGGGAAGGCCGAAAAATTCTCCAGAACGCCGACAACACGACTAAGTTCGACCCGCTCCCGGGAGGCGAAGAGACCATGCGCCGACGGCTATTAGAAACCTTCTACGCTCCGGCGAGATAATGCGAGACGGGCTGCTGCGATTGGACAACGCCGGGCTAAACCCGAACAAGGCCGCAGTCACATCAAATCACTATTGCTTCGCCTTCAATTGTTGGTCGTTCTCCTGGAGAAATTTCTTGATTTCATCGCCATGATCGAGCAGCCTCGTCCACTGTTCTTTGTAGAGGGTGACGGGGAATCTGCCCAATCCATAGACAGACAACCCGCCTTTTTCGCTGACCTTCAAACGCAGCTGGCCGGGCTTGCGCTCGATCTGCTCTTTCAACGTTTTGTTTTCCGCTTCCAGACGAGCTAGTTTTTGTTCCGCTGTTTCTTCCGCCATATCGCCTCCCAGAATTCAGTCAGTTTGCGGTTTTCTATTCGTCGGCTTGCAATACCACCAAGCCGAAATAAGCGCTCACTGTATTTTATTTTAAACTAGAAAAACAGCCCAATTCCAGCCTGCAACGAAAATGACGATTCAATTTTCAAGCATCGGCGTAGTTCAACCCGCGCTGCGGCTTGATCCGCTCGCAAAAGTCAGACTATAAAGGGGATGGTATCGAATCACGACACTACTTAACGCGCCTGGAGGTATCGGAGAATGTCAGCCAAACTCAGCAGCCGAATCATCGACGGCGACGGCCATATTTTTGAGGACAACGCGGCCATCATCGCGCACATGGAATCTCCCTATCGGGACATCGCCGCGCGAAAGGGCGTGGTCTTCCCGCCATTGGACCACTTGCATAGCGGAAGGGCGGTGGAAACGCCGCCGCAGCGCGACCAACGCGCGCCCGTGGGGCCTCAAGGTTGGCTCGAATTTCTCGACGACGTTGGCATCGAATGGACGGTGCTCTATCCAACTACAGCGCTCGCCTACGGCAAAATCGTCAGCCTCGATTACGCCGTCTCAGTCTCCAAGGCTTACAACGATTGGCTGCACGAAACCTACGTCAAGTTCAATCCGCGCTTTAACGGGATGGCGATCCTGCCGATGCAAGACCCGCAGGAAGCCGCGAAAGAATTGCGGCGCGCCGTGACGGAGCTCGGCATGCTCGGCGCGATGATGCCGTCCAACGGACTCGCTCATCCGCTCGGCTCGAAGATGTACTGGCCGATTTATGAAGAAGCCAACACGCTGGGCTGCTGCCTGGCGGTTCACGGCGGCGCACACGACCGCTTCGGCATGGATCATATGAACATGTACGTGCCGGTGCACGCCCTAGGCCATCCCTGGGGTCTCACGATCAGCTGCGCGGACATCCTTTATAACGGCATCTTTGATCGTTTCCCGCGCGTACGCATCGCGTTCCTCGAGGGCGGCAGCGCCTGGTTGCTCCTTTTGCTCGAACGGCTACACGCGTCGCATGAGACACACTTTCAACATATCCCGTTCGGCGAGTTTGGCATCCGCGAAGGCGAAGAACCGAGCCGTTACCTAAAGAAACTGATCAACGAAGATCGCTTATACCTGGGCATCGAGACCGAAGAACTAACGATGCCATTCGCCATTAAGACTGTCGGTAACAAGCCGTTTCTCTATTCGTCCGATTTTCCGCACGAAGTGACCCACGAGAGCTGCAAGCACGATCTGAGCGAGCTGTTGGAAAGTGACGAGATTACCGACGACGACAAAGCGGCCATGTTGTGGCGCAACGCCGAAACGTTTTACAAGCTGCCGCTATAGATCAACAGATATCCCAATGCGACGATTCGAACAACTGGAACCGTTGGAACTTTTGGAACCATTGGAACCGTTCCAGTCGCTCCAGCCGTGTAAGAGGATAACTTACGTTAGCGAATGATGAGGAATTGCTATGGATACCTGTCGCGCCGCTGTTATCACCGAACATAACAAGCCGTTGACGATACAGCAGGTGCCGATCCCCAAGCTCGACCCTGGATCGTTGCTGATCAAGATCACCGCCTCCACGCTTTGCGGCACCGACGTGCATCGCTGGCACGGCCCGCTCAGTGACGGCGATACGCTGCCGATCATCACGGGTCACGAGCCCTGCGGCTATGTCGAAGACATCGCCGGCGAGCGCACCGATATCCTCGGCAACCCGGTGAAGCGCGGCGACAGAATCGTATGGAGCTACGTCGCCTGCGGATCTTGCTATTACTGCGCCGTGGCGTTGCAACCGTGCATCTGCCCGGGCCGCGCCTCCTGGGGACACAACCGCAGCGACCAGCATCCGTATCTCCTCGGCAGCTGCGCCGAGTACATGTACGTGCCCAAAGAATGTCTGATCATCAAAGTTCCCGATGACGTTTCCTCCGCATCGGCGGCGGCCTCGGCCTGCGCCTATCGCACTGTAATGCACGGCTTCGACCGCTTGGGCGCGCTCAAAAGCCACGAGACCGTGGTCATCCAGGGCAGTGGCCCGCTCGGCAACTTCGCCACCGCGGTGGCCAAAGATCACGGCGCCAAGAAGGTGCTGGTCATCGGCGCCCCGTCGAACCGTCTGGAAGTCACCAAGCGTATGGGCGCGGATGCTGTGCTCAATCTCGAAGAAGTCACGGATGAAAAAGACCGGCGCAAGTGGGTGCGCGACCACACCGACGGCCGTGGCGCCGATGTCGTCATTCAAGTCGCCAACAACATGGCGGTGCCCGAAGGCCTCACCCTGCTGCGCGGCGGCGGCCGCTACTTGAACATCGGCGCCGGCGGCAAGGCGAACATCGCCGTGGAAAAAATACCGCAGGAAATGCTTTTCATCACCGTGCGCTCCGCCGAGCCGCGTCACTGGCTGCAAGCCATCGACTTTCTCGCCACACGCAGAAAAACTTTTCCTTTCGAGGAAATGATCAGCAAGAGTTACCCGCTCGATCAAATCAATGAAGCGATGGCGGCGATGGCGAGCTACTCGGTGGTGAAAGCCGTCATCAATTTGAGTTGAGCTGACGAAAAAGATCGGCCGCAGATCTCAGAGGGAGATTTCGATGAATTATCAACTGGAGCATGTCGCCATTTACACCAAGGACATCGCCGAGTCGATCAAATACTACGAAAAATTCTTCGGCGGCCACGCTACACCCATCAGAAAAGGCAGCGCTGGCTATGGGTTCTGTTTCGTGAGAATCGCCGGCGCGCCGTCGATACAACTGATGGAATCCGCCGGCCAAGTCGGCGTTCATCATTACGGCTATGTGACCGACGATATCGATCAGGTTGCGAAAGAATTCAAGGAAAAAGGCGCCGAGATCCTGCGCGAAAATCGAGACGGTGACGGTAAGCTCACCACGATCTTCGTGAAAGATCCAAACGGCCTGGAATTGGAAATCAGATCACCGCGGTAGGGTTTCCGCGCTAAACTCTCCACAGCAGCGCATCCACCACAGCTCACAATCGACCCGCCGGCAGCCATTGTCGCTTACCGGACTCACGCGTAGCGCGGCCATTCTCATTGGCTCCACCGGTCGCGGCCAGATTGTACCTTTGCCTAAATTTACGCCAGCCCTGTGCTTAAGAAATACACAACGGTGTTCCGCGACCGCTCTCGCCGCTTCGCGCTTCACGACAATTACTAGCTAATTTTCGACGACCAAGCTTGTGCATTACTGGCATGAAGAGTGCTTTATTGGGCGAAGCTTTGCCCGAGCTGTTCACGGTTGGACACTCAGTATTGATCCGCAATCGCATAGGACGACTGACGTTTTGACTCAGATGCAACCGAAATTAGCGCCAGCCATTGACTATCAAAGCACCGAGGTCTCTCCAATCCTCGCTGAGCTTAAGGAAATTCACGCCAAATACCAACAAAACTTCTGCGGCAAGATCGCAACCTATATCCCCGAGTTGGCTAAAGCAGATCCGAGTTTGTTCGGCATCGCGCTGGTTAGCGCCGACGGTCAGATATACGAGGTCGGCGACGCCGATCACCTGTTTACCATCCAGTCGATTTCGAAACCGTTTGTTTATGGCCTCGCACTCGAAGACCATGGGGTCGACTACGTGCTGGGCAAGGTCGGCGTCGAGCCGACCGGCGAAGCGTTTAACTCCATCATCTTCGACGAGCGCCGCAACCGGCCGTTCAATCCTATGGTCAACGCCGGTGCCATCGCCACGACCGCTCTGATCAAGGGAAAGGGCCATGATCAACGCCTAGCCCGCCTGCTCCGCATGTTCTCGGATCTCGCAGGAAGAGACATCGAGATCGACCACGCCGTTTATGTTTCCGAGCGCACCACCGGCCACCGCAACCGGGCCATCGGTTATCTCGAGCTCAACTTCGGCATGATCGATGAGCCGGTCGACGAACATCTCGATCTCTACTTCGAACAATGCTCGATCCTGGTCGGCGCGCGCGACCTCGCGGTCATGGCGGCAACTCTCGCCAATAACGGCATCAACCCGCTTACCGGCAAACGCGCCCTCGAGGAGCAGCATGTCAAAAACGTCCTCAGCGTGATGCACGGCTGCGGCATGTACGACTACGCCGGCGAATGGAGCTACCGTATCGGTCTGCCGGCCAAAAGCGGCGTCGGCGGCGGGATTATCGCCGTGCTTCCAGGCCAGTTCGGCATCGGAACTTTCTCAGCACCGCTGGATGACCAAGGAAACAGCTGCCGCGGAATCCAGGTCTGCGAAGAGCTTTCGGAGCGTTTCAAGCTGCACATGTTCAAGACTCGCTTCACCACCTCAGTCGTGGTTCGGCGGAGCTATCGGGCGATCACGGTGCGCTCGAAACGGCGTCGCGGCAGCGCTCAGGAATCGATCCTAGCCCAAAAGGGTTCAACGATTTGCGTTTACGAGCTTCAAGGAAATCTTTTCTTTAGTACCGTGGAGCAAGTACTCAGACAGATCGCCAGCGAGATCGACTCCTTTTCGTTTCTGATCGTTGACCTGAAGCGGGTGCTGCAAATCGACGAATGTGCGGTGACTCTGTTGGCCCAGATGCACAGCGTGCTGAAGCTGCAGAACAAGACGCTCCTGCTGACTCACTTACCGGAGAGTTGCGTCGAACTCTTCGCCGATAGCGGACAAAGCAAATGGCAGTTGGAAAGCCTGTTTGCCGATATCGATTCGGCCTTAGAATGGTGCGAAGATCAGCTGCTGCACCAGGAGCGACCCGAGCTCCTACGCGAGGGTCGCCAAGTTCCGCTGTCTGAAATGGATATCCTTGCCGGTTTCAGCGGGCAAGAGATTGGTCTCGTCGAGTCAATCTTGAAAGAATTGCGCTACTCTGCGGGAGAAACGATCATTCGGGAAGGCGATGTCGCCGACTCACTCTATCTCTTGGCTGCGGGCCGGGTGAGCATCTGCTTGAATATAAAAACCGGCTCGAGGCGGCAGCGTCTAAGCACGCTCACGCCCGGACTGGCATTTGGAGATTTGGCGCTACTGGACGGCGGTACCCGTTCGGCCGACGTGATCGCCGACGAGCCGACGCTTTGTTACGTCCTGCCGACCGCCAAGCTCGATACTTTGGCGCGCAGCCATCCGGAAATACAAAGCAAACTAATTTTTAACATTGGACGGGAGCTTTCCGCTCGTCTACGCCGCGCCGATGCCGAGATCCGCGCCTTGGCGGAGTGATGAACAGTGACTAGGATTGGCTTAAGCGGTTTTGCAGAGACTCACCATCACCGGCGCCGGCTACTTTGCTTTCGTCTTGGATCGGTAACGTAAACCAGAAACTACTGCCCTTCCCCGGCTCGCTCGCGACGCCGATGGAACCGCCCATCAGCTCGACCAACCGATTCGCAATCGTCAGACCCAAGCCCGTTCCGCCGTAACGTCGAGTGCTCGAATTATCCGCTTGCGTGAAGCAATCAAAAATAACGCTTTGTTTCTCGGGAGCGATCCCGATGCCGGTATCGCGGATCGAGAAATAGAGACTTTCCGCGACGGTCCACCGGGTGTTCTCTTCGGCTTGACCGGTTTGCGTTGACCTTGTCTGCCAAACGACTTCGACGACGACCTGGCCTTGTTCGGTAACTTTATCGCGTTGCTCACCAAGTTACCCAACACTTGCCCGACACGGCGGCGATCACAATGCACCGACCGGGGAACGGTACTGGCGACCGAAACATCAAATTGCAGCCCTTTTTCTTTAGCCCGGCGCCGAAATGGCGCGGTCGCTTGATTCAAAAAATCGGCCACGTCGAAGGTGGTTTTCGCCACCGTCATCTTGCCCGAGTCCAACTCCGCTATGTTGAGGACCTCTTCGATCACAAGCAGCAAGGACTCTGCGCAGGATTGGATCGTCTTCGCGTATTCGAGCTGTTCGTCGTCGAGCTCGCTTTCCACCAGCAGCTCCGCCATACCGACGACACCGTTTATCGGCGTGCGGATTTCATGACTCATATTGGCGAGAAACTCCGACTTGGCGATGTTCGCCGCGTCGGCTTCGAGCTTGGCGCGCAGGAGTTCCAGTTCAACGCGCTTACGTGCGGTCAGATCGACGCCATAACCGCGCACCATCCGTTCGCCCGACACCGGCACCAGCTTCCATTCATAGTAGTGATCCCGAACACACACTTCGATGCCGCCGACATCGGCATGTGTCGACAAACACGCACGGATGAGCGCCTCGATATTGGCCGGCAAGACAATTGGCCGGACGTTGTCGTTGAAGCCGAATTGGTCCATGAGAGCCATCATGGCGGGGTTGGCATGGATAAGATTGCCGTCTTCATTGAGTTCGACAATCGCAATCGGACTCGCTTCGGCGATTGAAGCAAGACTGCGCAAATCCTTTTCGACTTCCAATTGGCGCGTAATATCGCTGAAAGCGAGGATGACACCGACCCCCCTGCCGGTCGGGTACGGCGTGCAGCGATATTCGACCGGCTTCTGTCGATCGCCGCGGCAGCGGATAGTCATGCGAGCGGTCTGCGCGAGCTGATCGCCCGCCAACGCTTGTCCGATCGGGCAGTTTTCCAGCGAATTTGAGCTGTCTTCCACGCAGCAGTCGAAGGCCTCGTGCGCGGATTGGCCTTCGAGCGTCGCGGCGGTCCAGCCCAGAGCGAGCTCCGCTTGCTGATTGAGTATTGCCACGCTGCCCTGGTGATCGACCAAAACTGCCGCGCATGGCAGCGCATCGAGTAGCAGCTGCATGACTTTTCGCTCGGCATCCTCGACATCATACCGGTCACGCGAAGGAATGGGGTAGGTCATATTACTCATCCCGCAACGGCTTGCGCCAATCTTAAGTACGCGATCGGATCGATGCGCTCGCGTCCCGGATCGAGTGCGCCGATGATGCGTCGCTCCATTGTCCCCGCGCTTAGGTCCGCCAAGCTGATGACCGGACCGTTCGACTGGTTCATTCCCGTGCGCGTGGTGACGATCCGCACGGTGGGTTTCAAAGTATCCGCCCGATTGGTCGCGACGACGATACCGCGCTCGCCGGTGCTAAGCTCAACGAGGCTGCCGATCGGGTAGACTCCCAGGCAGCGAATGATGCGCGCGACCAGTTGCCGATCCAACGCGCCCGCGTTGCTCTGCACGAACAATTGCCGCAGCACCTCGTTGGGCGGCTGCATCGCCTGATTGCGGCCGGAAAGCATATCGTCGTAGGCATCGGTGATCGCGACAACTTGACTAAAAAAGGAAACATCCGCGCCCCGAACGCGGTTGGGATAGCCTGAGCCATCGATACGCTCGTGATGCTCGAGCACGATTTGCCGAGCCAACGCCGGCACTTCCTCGCTTTGTTCCAAGAGCATCGCGCCAAGTTTCGGATGCTCTTGGACGAGGCGGCGTTCCGAGTCCGTAAAGTTTTCCTTTTTTCGAAGCAGGTTGCGCGGAATACGAGTTTCGCCGATATCATGAAGCAATGCGCCCATCCCCAACGCCGAGATGTCGACATCCAATTCTTCAAGGACGCTGACCACCAGTGACAACACGCAAACGTTGACCGCATGACTGAAGAGATCCGTCTGTAAGCGGCGCATCTGCATCAGCAACAAGTTCGCCTCCGGCGAGCGTGAAATGCTCGTCAAAAGATCACCGACGATTTTCTTGGTGACTTCGCACCGGATCGGCGCGCCGCCGCGGGTTCCGTCGAAAATACTTTTCGCGGCCACGAGCGCTTCTTCGTGAATCCGTTGGGCCGCGTCGAGCTCCATGGCTAATGGCCGAAACGCGGTCTCCGCGGCGGACGGAGCGCGCGTTTTCAAGTCTTTTTGAGTTGCCGCGGCGATTTTCGTGGTCGCCATCGACGGCGCGACGCGGGTCTCAGTGACCGCCAGCGCGCTCTCCACGTCCAACCCCCGCGTGATATCGATAACGACTTGCGAATGCCGTGCCTTTTTAGCAACTCGATGTCTTCGAGGCTCTTAATCAGCTTGCGGTGAAAAAAGAACGGCGTCTCCAGCCAAGACCGGTCCAGGCTCGTGATGTACATGCCCGGTCTAATCAAGCCTATGGGAATCCACTTTTGTGTGCCGAAGTCTTCTGGAGTCATATTTCTTACGCGCCGGCGAGATCATAAGCGCTCTGTAAGTGAATCGCGCCGGTTCGCTTTTTGAGCATTTTGGAAATTTTTAGCATTTCTTGGCGCGTCTGTTTTCGATTGCGCGGTGGCCTGATCGTGACCCTTGAAACGCCGCGAACTCGCGCTGGCGTTTAGAATCTATCGGCAGAAATCGCGCAAGGTTAAGAATCATGAGGGGCCGGCTTCTCGAGCGCGTGAGATCATCGCAGCGAACATATCGCTAAGCGCTCCTGCCGGTCTCGTGGTTGACTTAGGGGTGGCTCAGATGTGGCGGGAATATCAGCATGCCCGAACGCTCAATTGAGCTGCACAGACGCACTGACTCTTCGGGACGCAAGTGTTTTCGACATCTCAATGAAAATCGCGACTTTTTCATGTCTGCCGGCATTACGGAAATGAGTCAGGCGAATTTGTCTAAAGTTCCTTACGATAAATGCACAAGTTGGAGTAATGGAGAGCTGGAGTATTGGGTTTCGGAATTCCCCATCACTCCACCACTCCATTACTCCAGCACTCCAATTCTTGCTTCACATCCGGAACGCTTCCTTCACGAACAAGCTTTCCAACGGCAGCTCTTGCTTCACCAATCCTTGTTCGATTTGATAGCGGTTCAATGCCTGGATGCTCTTTTTATCGGCCTCGGTGAGGACGCAGGCGTAGGGATCGTAGCCGAGGACGTCTCGCTCCTTGGCGTAACCTGCCGTGTCACCGTTCTTGAAATATTTCGCCGCGAGCCGGTTCGCCTCACGGAAAGCTTCGATCAGCTTGGCCGCGAGATCGGGATACCGTTCCACGGTTTCTTCTTTGATCGTCATGATGTGGATGATTGGATAGATCTGCGTCCGTTTCACATAGCCGATGATTTCTTCAGTATCCTCGAACAGCGGCTTGACACCCGATACTTGACCCATGACTTCCGGCAGCACGCCGCCGCCGAATAAACCCGGGTAACCGGAATCACCAGCGACGAGCGCGGCGCCGAGCGTGCCGTCGCCGACAAGTTTGGCGAGATGTGGCTTCTCTTGTCCGAACGGCGGCGGGGGATCGAGGCGTTCGACTTTCACCGGCAGTTCGTTACCGATAAAAACTTCTTTGCCGGACACGAACCAACCGACGTCCGTCGTCTTGATCCCATGCTCATCCAAAAGATATCCGCGCGCCCAAGATACCGCCGTCGCGCCGTAGCGAAAAGCACCGATTTGCTTGCCTTTGAGCTCGCTCGGATGTTTGAGCTTGCCTTCGCAATAAAAAATATTCCTCTGGCGCGGCCCGCGCTGGAAGAATACCGGCAACGCTAAGAAGCGTTTGCCCTTTTCCTTGGCGCGCATCAATGTTGCCGTCGACATCTCGGCGAGATCGAATTCGCCCTGAACGAAGCGGTAATGAATCTCGCCTGCCGAGTACTTGTCACCGACATATTCGAGATCGTAACCGTCGAGCGGAATCAGTCCGTCGATCAGCGCGCGATTGCGCGGGTTGGGATTGGTGCTGAAGGTGATTTTGGGTTTATCCGCCATGATTATTTCCTCCACATGCCGTATAAATTTGTAGGGGCAGACCTATGTGTCTGCCCTCGGACGGGCGACCACGCAGGGTCGCCCTTACGATTCGATTAAACCGCCAAATGCTTTTTCAAAAACTCGATCGCCCGTGCCCACGAGTCACGATCGGACTGCGCCACATACTTGTCCGGATGATGCGGATCCATAAATGAGTGCCCGGTGTCTTTGTAAACGTAAAAATCGTGGGCTTTGCCATGCTTGGTCAATTCGGCGTCGAGCTTCGCCATATCTTCGAGCGTCGGATTCTGGTCCGTCTCGCCGAAGTGGCCTTGGATCGGACAACTGATCTGCGCGGTCCGTTCGAACGGCGTCGGTCCGTCGCCCCACTGCCGGAAACAACTGCCGCCGTACCACGTGATCGCTGCCTTGAAGTCCGTGCTCGCCGCCGCCATCAAATAAGCCACGCGACCGCCCATGCAAAAGCCGAGAATCGCGACTCGCCGGCTGTCGACTATCTTGTTCGACTTCAAGTAGGCAACCGTCGCATTGACGTCTTTGATGATGTTCAGGTCGCGCGCCCGCCCGCGCCGCGTCGGCCCATCGTCCTTACAGTCCGGCCCGTCACGATGATACAGATCCGGGCATACGGCGAAAAATCCATCGCGCGCGAAACGCTCGGTCATCTCCTCCATGAACTTATCCACCCCGTACTGATGCTGAATCACGACGACCGCAGGGATCGATGCATTGCCATCCGGCTGGCTGACCACCAAGTTCATCGCATTGTTATCGACAACAACCTGTTCACGACGCTGCTGCATATTTTCCTCGTCCGCGAATTCTTTCCGTCACGTGTATCGTTACGGGCACCGCTGTCAACTCCGCCCAACGACTTGAACGTTTTGAATCACGTTGAACTTTGAACGATTGAACCTTGAACATTTTTACCGTTACATCCCCTGTCTTAATTTCATCTCATCGACCAACGTCGGCAAATACGCCGCGATCAGCGCCGGCGTTCCCTTATGCACGTGATCGAGGCCGCGTTTGAGCGCGGCGGCGACTTCGCTGGGCTCGCGCACGGTTTCGCCGTAGCCGTTGGCGGACTCGGCGAGCTTGGCGAAATCCGGCGGCGGATCGAAAACGCCGCCTTCGAAATTCTGGTTTCGCACCGCCACGCCTTTCGGATAGGTGCGAACCAATCCGTTCGTGCCGGTCGTGTACGAGCGATTGACGAAGACCAAAGTCAAAAACGGCGCTTTATAGTGCGACGCGGTCCACAGAGCGGGCATGGGCGTGCCGAACATGAAATAGCCGTCGCCGGTGGCGAGCACCACGTCGCGATCGGGTGCCGCAAACTTCGCCCCCAGCGCCGCGCCGGCGCCCCAACCGCCGGACGAGCCGCCGCTGCCGAAGTAAGTGCCTGCGCGCGTCCGGCCATGATGCGAACAGACGTAATCGGAATTGCTCAGCGCGTCGTCGAGCAAAATCGTCTCAGGTTCGAGAATTTTACCCAACTGATAAGCGACCCAGCGCGGGTGCATCGGATTGCGCCGCCCCGCTTCCTGCGCCTGTCTTTCATTTTCCTGCATGAGCTCGTGTTTGCGCGCCGCTGATCGTTCGCGCCGTTCCGCGACCCGGCTCATATCACTCTTGGACAAGAGCGCCGTGGCCGCGTCGTGAATCGCCCGCGCCGCCGCCGCCGCTGTCACCGGCAGCCAGAGATCGGCTTGAAAATCCATGGTCTTGTAAGCGGACATCACCGGATCGGCCTCCGCCCAAATGACTTTGCTCCCCGGCTTGGGCGCTGCGCTCGGCGCGATGTAGGGCACAAGCGCTTCGAGCATGAGAATCGCGTCGGAGTCCTTGACTTCCGGACCGGTGCCGTACAAATCGTGATCGTTCGGAAAGTTCAATCGGTCGATGCGGTCCGAATCCATCACCGGCAATGCGAGCAATTCGGCGAGGCGCAAAATTTCCGCCATCGCTTCGGGATTGCGTCCTGCGGTGCCGCAGTAAATCACCGGATTGCGCGCTTCAATCAGCCACTGCGCGGCGCGCTTTGCGTCCGCCGGACCGGGCCATGCCGGACGCGCGATTCCCAACTCGTCGCGCGTCGGAAAATAAGTTTTGCCGGGAAACTTGAGCATCGCGCTTTCGCGCGGCACCGTGAGATACACCGGCCCCTTGGGCTCGCTCATCGCCACCTGCAGCAAACGACTGATCATAAATCCCGGGTTATCCTGATGCTCCAGGCGATGATCGACTTTGGTGTACTGGCGCAAGATCGCGCCCTGATCGCGCGGCTCTTGCACCCATTGCACGGCGCTGTTGCGCGCGCCGGCCATCGATCCCGCATAGGCGCGCGGTCCGGTGCCGGCGGTGATCAACACGGGATAGTTACCGCGCCACGCCGTGTGCACCGCGCCGCCGTAATTCAATGTGCCGACGTCGACATGAACGGCGGTGGCGGCCGGCTGGTTGCGAATCATCGCGCTGCCCAGTGCCGCGTTGAGCGCTACACTCTCATGCGGCACGGTGACGAGCTTCGGTGCCGGCCAATTTCTTTCGTTCGCGTTGGCAATGCTCTCCTGCCAAAAAGCGATTTCCGAACCGGACACAAAAAACAAGTGATCGATGCCGCCAAGCTTCATCGACTGCACCATCGCGTCGGACCACTCTTCCGCGGCATATTCGCCCCACCGCGCGTCGTGAGAAACAGCTTCGGCCATCTCTAGATCTCCTTTCGGAAAGGATAGGGCGAAAGGATGAAGGATAAAGATCAATCCGAGAAATGAAATTCATCCTTCCGCCTTCATCCTTTATCCTTCACTTTCCCCCACAAACTCTCATAAAAACCACTCTTGTCCATTTCATTCAGATAATGACGATCGATCATCTGCTGCGCACTGACGTTTTTCGCGCGCGGATCGCTCGCTGAGACCTCGTCGAGAATTGCCTGAATCGCCTCGGCTTTGATGTCCAACCGCGGTTCCAACGCCTTGACTTCGTACCTGTACACCGCCTCTACGATTTTCGGGTCATCGACGCGCAAATATTTTGCCAGCACCTTGTAAGTGTATCCGCGATCGGTGTGGAATATTTTTGCCGCTTCGGCCATGGCGCGCATGAACTGAGCGATGACCTGCGGGCGGCGCTTTAAAACCGCTTGGCGGGTGACGAAGACCGCTGCGGCATAAGGCACCCGGACATCGGGGCCGTAAATCAGATAGTGAAATCCTTGCGCCACCGCGCTTTCGCCATAGGTCAACATGACCGAAGCATCCAACGAGCCGTTCGCCAATGCGGCCACGTCACCCACGCCTCCGGTGGTCTGCCGGAGAATGACGTCGCGGCTGGGATCGAGTCCGTAGCGCGGCAGCGCCTGTAGCGCAAAGTAATGATTGTTGCTGCCGAACCGAAACACGCCGAGCCGTTTTCCCTTGAGGTCCTGCGGCCGCTTGATCTCCGGGCGCGCCACGATGCTGTGCGTTAGAACGTTTTTGTTGGCGCCGACAAAAACAAAATCCTGAATCCCCTGAAGGTAGGCGCGTACGATACCTATCCCGCCGGTGAGGCCGATTTCCGCGTCCCCGCCGATTAAAGCTGCGGCAGCGGCTGCCGCTGCCTGAATATAGACGAGGTCGAAGTCGAGATTGTATTTTTTGAAAACACCCGCCTCGCGGGCGATCCAAGGCAGCGATTGTGAAACCGCAGGCGCAGAGTGAAGACCGATGAGTTTGTCCGCGCCATGACTGCGGGTCTGACCGAACACAGCGACAAGCACGATTGCGATTACGTTCAGTTTTGATTTGCGCATCGCTCGCTCGGAAAACTTCAATCAATTACGCAGCAATATTGTTTCCGCACCTTCGCGTTCTTTGCGTTCTCTGCGCAAAATCCGAGCTTCCTTCCCAACCCAACACTCCAACACTCCATCACTCCATCACCCCAATCCTTCTCACGCCAGCGGATTTTTGCAAACGACGTTCAGCAGCGCTTGGCGGCGCTCTTCTTTTACGACCTTCAACGCCTCTGCCAGCGCGTCGGCAACTTCACCGGGCTCTTCGACTCGCGCCGCGTAGGCGCCGCAAGCTTGCGCCGTCAACTCGAAATTCGGCGACGGACTCAGGTCGGTTGCCGGAAAATTGCGCGTTCGCGCCGCCGCGCCGTCCGGATACAAACCGCGCGCCGCGTTCATGCTCGCGTTCCAAACCTGGTTATTGTAGATGACCGTCAGAAACGGGATCTGATATTTCTGCGCCGTGAAATGACACGCCGTCGGCGCGCTGAACATATAAGAACCGTCTCCCTCGGCGGCGATCACCGTGGCATCGGGCGCGCCCAGTTTCATGCCTATGGCAGCGCCGAGTCCCCAGCCGAGATGACCGGCGAGCGGCGTGCCGAATAGCGAGCCCGGACGGTTTAGATGAATCGCTTCCGCCAACCTTGAAGTTACGGATTCATTGGCGATGATCGTCTTGTCGTCCATCACGTCGCCGATGCACTTGGAGAGCCACATGGCATTGATCGGCTTTTGGTTTTTGACCGCTTCGACGCTCGCTTCCATCTCGCGGATCATCGCATCATGCTCTGCCGTTGTTTTCTTGCGCCGCTCGTCGATTTTGCCGGTAGTCACGGTGCCCGCGGCGAGCTTTGCTTTGATAATCGATGTCAAAACCGGCAGGGAGACTTCCGAGCAGCCTGTGATCGGCAGATCCGCCGGAAAACCCCAACCCGGTATCCCGGTGAACATCGGGTCGCGTTCCAGATGAATGATTTTCACGCCGTCGCGTAGAACGTTTCGGTTCGGCGGCTCCCACGGCACGTCAGTATCGATGAAGAAGAGCAGATCAGCGTCGCGGGCGTATTTCGTCGTTTGCGTGCCGAGGTTAAGCGGGTGGTCGGTCGGAAAGTTGACATAGCTCAGCTGTTGCACCACGGGGATCGCCAGCAACTCGGCAAGCTCGACTAAATACTGCACCGCTTCGGGATTGCGCCCGAGGTACTTGGTCACGATGAGCGGGCTGTCCGCGGCGATCAACCATTCCGCCGCTTTCTCCAGCGACACTTGGTCCGCTTGCGTTTTGCTCGCCGGCGACAACGAGTCCGATGACAACAACTGAGTCGACTCCATCGCTTCGGCCAGCCACTCGCGCGGCAACGTCATGTAAACCGGTCCGCGCGGCTCGCTCATACTGATCTTGTAGGCGCGCGACACCACCGCGGCGAGATTTTGATTGGTCCGTACTTCGTAATCCCACTTGACGAACTCGCGCACGATGTTACCCTGATCGCGCGACTCCTGGCGCCAGTGAATGTTTTGGCTCTTGCCGCCGCGCAGCTCGCCCTCGGTGATCGGCGTTCTGCCGGCAACGAGAAATAGCGGCACGTTGCACGACGCCGCATTGATGACGCCGCCAAGCGCGTTGGCGGTGCCCGGCAGAGTATGCACCAAAACCATCTGCGGCTTTTGGGTCACGTTGTAATAACCATGCGCCATCGAAACCGCCGCCATCTCGTGTGGCACAACGATCGGTTGAATATCGCGCGGATCTTCTTTCGCGATCCTCGCCATCGCCTCGATCAGAGGGCCGTGATCGGTCCCCGTGTTGGCGAACATGTAGCGCACCGAGCCAAGCGCTTTCATCTGCGCCAAAAAAGCCTCGGCGCCGCTGGAAACGGGAACGGTTTTCGTGGATTTCTCCGCCATGATAATTTCCTTTCTTAACGCGAGACGTGAACGAGCCCCGGTAAGACGGGCCAACTGTGTCAAGAACGAGGAGATTTTTCAACCGATATTTGCGCACTGTTCATGCTGCGCGTGAAGCAGCAGATAAACCCAGAAGGTTCCTCGCTTGCCGCCGCCATGACTGGATCGAAGCGCTGTTCGATGGCTCCATCGAAGAGCCGCCGCTGCTATTTATCGCAGCCGCTCACATGAGGCTGAAAACCTATTTGCGGATCCGCGGTAGATTGATTTTCTTGAATGCGACTGGTCTGACGTCTCCGAAGTTCGCCGACTCTTTCACGCTGGACTGTTCTGGAATTCCTCCCTTTGACAAAGGGAGGTTAGGAGGGATTTTTAGAGTTGCGGTAGCTTAAATGCCCTTTTGTAGGGAGGAACTAGTCACCTGTCGGCGTCAGATTTTGAACGCACTTCAGAGACACGCACTGACGACAGCGCACCGCCGTCAATGATGATGTTCCGAGAAATTAGGTTTGGGGTTCGTCTCCATGAGGTAGTCTTCGGGATGGCGGGTCAGTCGGTGTTCCATGTAAGAGACAAATCTCGCCAAGTCTCTCTGCTTCGACCGATCGGCCAATTGCAGCCCCGCCACGGTTCCCTCCGTCGTGCGCATTAGCCAGCGCATCTCGGCGTAAATACGAAAGCCTCTGTACCTTGACCTGGTGCATCACTGGGAGTCAGTTCAATTTCATAATAGCGGCCGACGCGAAGCTGGGAGGCATAATTGGAAGAGAAACAAAAACCGCCGGCGCTGATGTTGATCCCCGTGCCGGGCGTCCAGTGGTGCACTAAGCCTTGCGCGCGAAACCGAACTGAAAAAGATGCCGGCACACGGAGCGACTCCCGATGCATCGGCTTGGCACGGCCGGCAAACGCCTCCACGACGACCCAGGGCAAGCTCACGTTTAATACTTCGATGGGTAGCCAATTGTTGCCTACTTCCAGCTGGCCGGGTGTGCCGGCGCGCATCCCCAAGAGCGAAGACTTGCCCAACTCCGACAACACGCGGACCAACAACCGCGACTCTTCGCTGTCTTCGATACGGCAATAAATATGAACCGCCTCGCGCCGGTGGAGAAACGCTCCGGAAAGCGGTCATGCCGACTTGCGGCAGGAGCGCAGGCGGCTTCGCTTTAGAAGACCGGCCGAAAATATGGGCGATCAGCCACGCGAGGAGAACGATGCCGCACAGAAGTATGAAGAGAAATATAAACATTGGGAATGACCGCACTGAACCAGCTAATATCTATATCGGCCCGTGAGCGGGAATCTTATGTCACCGCCTAATCTTTTCGGAAACCGCTGGGTTTTGCCAATGTGGCGGTTGAACTTTCGTGGGAGGTACGATCCTTCGCCAAAGTTCAGGCGTAGTCGAGGACTCCCGAACAGGTTTCCTATGTTAGTATGTAGGACGGGTAAACCGAATCGATGCCTATTACTGGCCAATCTGCAGCGCAGCAACCGCATTCAATAAAACGGATGAGTCTTTGTCGGCGGTCTGCTAGTCTGGCGTCTCAGAAGTTCGACTAAAAAGTCCAAACAATGGCAGCAGCTGAAGTCGAACTCAAATCCCCCTTTGTCCCCCTTTGTACGGACTGGGGACAAGGGTAACAAACGTACCGGGGACATAGGTAACAGTTTTCATGGTGGTGGATCGGATTGGGCTCGGAGGTGGTTTGGAGAGGGATACTCAGAGTCCAAGCCGATCGCGATCGTTGGTTATAAGCCAAATGTGAAGGCCGTTTTTTCATCATCGTCATTCAAGAACGGAGATCCGCAGTCTCAAGCTCTTTCAGATTGATCTGGCCAATCGTGTGATGACAGAACACCACATCAAAGAGTCCATCGGTAGAGGTCGGTTTAAGCCCGACGGGATAACCCGAGAAAGCTTGACCCACTTTCAAAGTTCTCCCTTTAAACGAGATCTCTCCTTTTTGTTGCACTCTGCGCACCATGACTCCCGGGTCATACTCGATGGGCGGCAAGCTCTCTGGAAACGAGCGCAAACTCATTTGATAGCGAGAGGCCGGCACTTGCAGTCCCAAAGAGTCGTGGGGACGAATGAAATTGTACTGGTGGCGGAACGGGTCAAAGGCTCCTTGGAGATCGGGGATGTCTTGCCATTGTCGTTTAGCGAGAAGCTCGCGGCTAAGCGTGCCGTGAAACCGTTCGTCTTTACCCATGGTCTGAGGATGGTACGGTCGGCTATGACTCACCGAGATCCGCAAGCGAAGCAGCCACACCGTAAGCCGTGTATAGATGTAAACCGGATCGTTGCCCCACGGCGGGCCATTGTCCATGAGCATCGAGTTGGGAAGCCCGTAGCGGCGGAAGGTTTCGGTCAACGCGTGTTGAACACATTCTCGGTTCTGGTTAGGCAAAGCCTTAAGACACAAACTAAAGCGCGAGTGATCATCCAAGACGGTGAGCGCATGGGCCGGCCCGCGCACGGTGGGCAGCGGTCCTTTGAAATCCATCTGCCAAAGACTATTGGGCACCTCACGCTCGAAGCGTTGCCAGTTAGGCTTGGCGGCTTGACTGCTGGAGTCGATCAGGCCGTGGCGATGAAACACAGCGGTAATCGTACTACACGCCGGCACCTGGGTTTGACCTTGATTTTTCAAAAGACGCCGGATCTTGCGCGCTCCCCAGCTCGGGTAGCTCTCACGCAATCTCAAAAGCGGTTGTTCTGTGGCCTGGAGCAATTGGTTGGGACTTTTCTTGGGCCGGCGCGAATGATCGGCCAGACCTTGCGCTCCTTGTTTGCGATAACGACCCAGCCACTTGTAGCCGGTCTTTCGGCTAATGCCGTAACGCTGGCACAGTTGAGTGAAACTCACCGCTTTTCCCTCCGCCAATCCCACAAATTCTTGGCGCAAAGACATGAGGCTAACCACTCCCCAAGACATAATCTCTTCCCCCTTTCCGATTCAGGGAGAACTATGCCTTTGGCTACTTCAAAAGTGTTACCCATGTCTCCAGTACACCTGTTACCTATGTCTCCGGTCTATACACCCCTTTTTCAAAGGGGGAATTTACTCCGTGGGATTCTCACCCCTCTTTGGCAAAGAGGGGAAGGGGAGATTTTCGGACGGAATAACGCGGAAATTATATAGCGAACTTCTGGGACATGACATTAGGATTGTGCTGCTCCCACTCGAAAGAAAATGAAAGGAATCACCGATGCTCATCGACGCTCACGTCCACCTGGACAAATACGGCGATTTGCTCGACCGTGCGCTCGAACAAATCGAGAGGGAACAGATTCTCACCGTCGCCACCGCGATGGACGTGCCGTCGTACCTGGAGCTTCGAGAGATCGCCAAGCGCTCCAATCTCGTTCTGCCGACTTTTGGAGTTCATCCCCGTCGCGCCGCCGAATACGCTGATCGGCTGCAGGAAATCGGTCCCCACATCGAGTCAAGCGCCGCCATCGGCGAGATCGGCCTCGACTTTCACTGGGTCAAAGAGACTTCAACTTATCCAGCGCAACGAAAGGTCCTCGAATACTTCATCGTAGCCGCCGCGGAACAGAAAAAATTCGTCAACCTGCACACCAAAGCCGGCGAGAAAGAGATTCTCGATCTGCTGAAAAAGTACGACGTTCGCCGCGCGATCATCCATTGGTACTCCGGCCCCATGGACGTCCTGCGCGCAATGATCGACTATGGCTGCTACTTCACGATCGGCGTGGAAGTGCTTTATTCCGATTACATCAAGGAAATCGCCAAAGCCATTCCCGACCACTTGTTACTAACGGAGACGGATAATCCCGGCGCACTGAGATGGTTGAAGAAAAATGATGCGGTCGGAATGCCGACGGCGATCAAAGATGTCGTCGAAGCGCTAGTCCGCTTGCGGCAGTCGTCACCTGAAGGAATAGAATCGCTGATTCAGACGAATTTCTCGCGGCTGATCGCCGACGACCCGAGACTGCAACACGTGCGCGCGCAAATTCACAACTCGAAAGCCGAGACGCAAAACTAGAGAGGGCCATTCATGGCCACAACTTTTTGAAGAACCCTTCTTTCTCCAATTCGTTGACATAACGATTATCGAAGTACGCCGTCACCGGTAGCTTCTTGCTCGCCGCTTCGTCGATCGATTTCTGACTCACGAGTTGCTCGACCAGAGCGGTAAACGCTTCCGGCGGCATAAACCCTTCTTTGCTCAGCGCGTCGACGGAAAATCGATAGCTTTCTTCCAGGATTTTTTCGTCGTTTACTTTGGTGTACTTCGCCAGGGTTTTCATGGCTAATTCTTTGTTGTCGTAGATCGTTCGTATCCCTTCGAACGCGGCGCGAATAAAGCGCTTGGCGATGCTCGGATTTTTTTCGACGAAACCGCGCCGCGCGGCCACGCCGTTTTCGACCACCGGGATATTCCATTCGCGGAATTGCTTCACCCCGACCAGCTCATTGAACCCTTTCTCTTTGAGCATCAGACTCTGCGGCGGCGGCACCATGGCGGCGGCGACCGCCCCGGACATCAGCATCGCCGCCGATTCCGGCGTGCCGCCGGACTGCAAGATCGTCGCGCCGGCGACGCCGGCCTTTTGAAATATATTCAGCGCGGCGATATGCGAGATCGAGCCGAAACGGCTGACAGCGACTTTTTGCCCTTTCAGTTGTGCCACCTCTTTGATGGACGGCGCCGAAAACATCGGAACCGTAAAAGTCTTGACCACCGCCGCGATCTGAATTACGTCACCGCCGTTGATAACGTTGCTCACCACCGCGGGACCCGCCAGCCCCGCGAAATTCGCTTCGCCCGCGAGCATGGACTGAACGATCACGGAAGACGCGCCTTCGTAGAACAGGTCCACTTCGAGACCGTTCCTTTCGAAATGCCCGGCGTCCTTGGCCATCCACCAGGGCAAACTGTTCCACGAGATGGGCGAGTAAGGAAACTTGATTTTGTCCGGCGCCGAGCCTGCTCGCGCGTCGTCGAGCTGCGAACCGAACATTAGAATCAGCCAAGCGGCGACTGCGATATGCCTGCGCATAGAACCTCCCAGGGCTGCGAATGGCGGCAATCTATCGTAGTCTCGTGCCATGTCAATAAAATCTTCGCGACCCAACGCGCAGGATTCTTTTGATCGGCTGGCATCTTCGCGGCTTTTTTGCCACAAACGAACAAGAGACCAACGCCGAGGAGGTAGCCGTCATGTCCGTTCACGCTTGGGAGTTATTCGTCGCTCGACTCTTGGTTATCGGAGTCAACGCCGCGCAGGGGCTGATCAGGATTGCGCTGATCGTTGCCGTCGCTTACGCCGTCATGAAATTGCTGCGCGCGGCCTTCAACCGCCTCGAAATATGGCTGATCCGCGCCACGGAAAAGACCGAATCAACTGCCGATGCGGCGGCCAAACGTATCAAGACTCTAGCGGGCGTGCTTTGGACCATCACCTGCGGCCTGTTGTGGTTCGTCGTCGCTCTCACGAGCCTCAGCCAAATCGGCGTCAACATCGGTCCGATCCTGGCGGGCGCGGGCGTCGTCGGCCTGGCCGTTGGTTTTGGCGCGCAACACTTAGTGCGCGATTTGGTGAGCGGTTTTTTTCTCATACTGGAAAATCAGATCCGCGTCGGCGACGTGGCCATCATCAACGGCACGGGCGGCGTTGTGGAAGCCGTCACCTTTCGCACCGTCGTACTGCGCGATCAAGCCGGCGTGGTGTACGTCTTTCCCAACGGCACGATCAACACGCTGGCCAACGCGACCTTGGATTGGTCCGCCTATGTGATCGACGTCACGCTTCCCTTCAAAGTCGACACCGACCGAGTCGTCGATATCATGCGGCGAATCGGCAAGGAGATGCAGGCGGAACCGGAATTCGGCCGCTTGATACTTGAACCCATCGAAGTATTCGGCGTGGAAAATTTCACCGACGCCACGGTGACGATGAAGGCCCGGTTCAAGACCCAGCCGGCACAACAACATCGCGTCGGCCGCGAGTTTCGCCGCCGGTTGAAGTACGCCTTGCAGTCGGCCGGCATCGAGTTTCCTTCGCCTCCAGCTGCAGCAAACCCAGCAGCGGCAGCGATAACTCCACCGCGGTCATGAGCCGTCGCGCGTGAAGCCACCGCGAGCACCATCTGAGTAACGCGGGTCGTTCCGCCTCTTTTTATTTCTCTGAAACGGTGTACATTGATGCGATCCAATTTACCGGCGACGGAGCAGACACCTCACCTTGGCTGAAAGTCATCACTCTTTTGCTCGAGAAGAAATCGGGCCTGTTATCGTCGTGAGCTTGATTTCCGCCTTGCGGCTTTTGGGCATCTTCCTCATGCTGCCGATTTTCAGCGCCTATGCGGTGCATTATCCCGGAGCGTCGGCAGCTCTCGCCGGCGTAGCCTTCGGCATCTACGCCTTGACGCAATGCATCTTTCAAATCCCTCTGGGATGGGCGAGCGACCGGTGGGGACGCAAACCGGTGCTGCTTTTCGGGCTCGCGCTATTCACCATCGGCAGCATCGGCTGCGCCTGGGCCACGGACATTCACGGCTTGATCCTGGCGCGCGCATTACAAGGCACCGGTGCGGTCGGCTCGGTCGCCTTCGCGGCGCTGGCCGATCTGACTCGGCCCAGCGTCCGCACCCAGGCGTACACGATCACGGGTATCGCCATCGGCACCTCATTCATGATCGGGCTTCTCGCCGGGCCGTTTTTAGCCGCGCAGATCGGCCTAGACGGACTATTCTATGTGCTCGCCGGCCTCGCCGTGCTTTCCATGATTCTTGCCGCCACGTCATTTCCGTCGCAGCTTCGCGGGCGTGACGCCGCGCCGCCGATGGCGTTTAGACCGATTTTGACACATATCGATCTCAGGCCGATTTATATCGCGGCTTTCATGCTTTCGTTTGCGCTGAATCTGTTTTTTTTCACGTACCCGTTGAGCTGGACCGCAATCGGCGTCGAAAAAGCGCAGCTGTGGAAAGTGTATTCGATCATATTCCTGCCGAGCGTACTCCTGGTATTTCCGTACATGCGGCGCGCCGAGAAGCAGGGCCGCTTCCGCGTGCCAATCCTGATCGGCTGGCTTACGGCCACCGTAGGATATGCCATCTATCTCGTCGGCGCCCAATACGACCTTTTCCTGTATATTAGCGGCAGCGCATTTTTCTTCGGCTACAGTCTCTATCAACCGATACTCTCCGCGTTCCTGAGCCAAAGAATCCCGACCGCCGGCCGTGGAACAGCGAGCGGAATATATAATTTTTTTGGCTTCATCGGCTCGTCTCTCGGCGGCATGCTCGGCGGCGCGTTAATACACATCTCTCCTTCGATGCCGGAATTCGTCGGTGTCGCGCTCCTGGTTGTTTGGTATTTTCTCGGTCTGCCGATTCCGCCGGAATCGAGCTCTTAGCAGCGGCACCTTCGATCTTCCTACGAATCTCGCCACGGAAGTGCTATTAGGAATTTCAATTCAGGAGGACCCATGCGAGAACAGGCAGGTTTCGCGGTTTTACGCGGCATCGCCGGCGGGATATTTCTCGCTCTGTGGGCAGTCGGCTGCGGCGGCTCCTATGATGAGACGATTGCCGGAGTTTCCATTCCCGTCCCTAAGGCCATGACCAAAGGCTCGGACAAGCCTGTCGAGATGAACTTTCTGGGATTCGGCGCCGGTCAGGCGTCGTTTCACGGCAACATGGAGAGCGATCAAATCATCGAGTTCTACAAGAAGGAAATGCCCGCGCGGGGCTGGCAACCGAATGTGAGCATGCGCAGCGGCGGCGCCATGGCGGCGTACAGCAAGGACGGCAAGACGATGCTCGTGGCCGTCGGTAAACAAAACAATGAAACCCTATTGACCGTGACCGTAGGTGGAGCGGGGCGCTGAAATTTGCTATTTTTTACTCGAGGTTCATTAACGTCTCAGTAGCGAAAGGGGTCACGTGATGAAGGGCAACGAACAAGTCATCGGCGTACTCAATCAGGTTCTGCGCAAAGAGCTTACTGGAATCAATCAGTACTTCATCCACGCCAAGATGTGCGAGAACTGGGGCTACGGCAAGCTCAAAAAAGCTCTATGGGACGAGTCCATCGGCGAAATGAAACACGCCGACAAAATTATCGAACGCATTTTGTTCCTCGAGGGCACGCCGAATATCACCGCCTACGACAAGATCTCGGTCGGCGCGGGCGTCAGAGAACAGTTGGAAAATGATCTCGGCCTCGAGACCGCCGCCTTGACGGTGCTTCATCCAGGGATCAAAACCTGCCTTGAATTTTCCGATGATGCCTCCCGCGAGCTTCTCGAGCATATTCTCGTCGAGGAAGAAAAACACGTCGACTGGATCGAAACGCAACTGCACCAGATCGATGAAGTCGGCTACCAGAACTATCTGGCCCAGCAGATCGACGGCGGTACTTAGCCGCCGCCCCGAGAAGGGTATTTTCCGAAAACCTTCGTGTCCCTTCGTATTACTATCCGTCAAAGTTTTCGCGGCTTGCGCAATTTATTGTCAGTTAGTCCCAAAACAGGGCGGCGCCCCAAGCCTGTTGCCAAAATTCGAAGTTCGAATATCGAAATCCGAAACAATGACAAAATCCGAAATATGAAAATCCAAAACTCAAGTCCGAATCGAGTTTGATTGGAACATTGGATCGTTTTGTCATTTGATATTGTTTCGAGCTTCGGATTTCGTGCTTCGAATTTACTTGTTTATCCCTTTGCGTCTTTGCGCGAGATACTCCGATTGGGTTCAGTTCCGCCGCCTCATGACCCTTCGTAGCCAATAAACCGAGCTCGTATCAATCTTTGCCCAGCGATACCGCGAAGATGCCGGCAACCACCAGCGCGGCGCCGGCAAGCTTGCGCAACGTGATGCTTTCGATGTGACGTGCCATGAACGGCGTCAACATCGAGACAAAAACCGTGTAGCTGTTCACCAGCGGCGCAATGATGGAAACCCGTTCCAAACTGTAGGCAAGGTACATAAACAAAAATGCTCCCCCGGTAAAGATCCCCGACCCCACAAACCAGGCGGCGACTCGCGCCTCCGGCAAAACAAACTTCTCTCGGTGGATGAAACGCGTGATGAAATAAATTTCGACGGTCGACGTCAGCGCCGCGATCGCCGCGGCAAGAATCGGCTGACCTCCGCCGCCACCCAAGCCCCAACGCACAGCGATGTCTTTCATCGAGAATAACAGCGCGCAGAGGAACGGATAGACCAACTCGATTTTGTTGTACGAAGTGTCCTCGCCGCCCCGGGACACCGTGATTAAGCCGCCGACCGTAAGGACCACGCCGAGCAAAACCAGAGGGGCCGGCCGTTCGCTGAGGATGAGGATCGCCAGCACCGTCGAAAACATCGGCGTGGTATTGACGATCGTCGACGTGACCGAGCTGCCCAACGTGCGGATACCGCGGAAGCTTAAGACCCGCGTCACGCCGGGCACGAAGAGGCCGACCGCGACAAAGATGAGATTATCGGCGACAAACCAGCGGGTATCGGAGTGCAAGATGAAATGGGCCGCGAATAGGAAGACGGTGTTCATGCCGATGGTGATCCAAGCGCCCCACGGCGCCGGCGCGACGAAGTAGCCGCGCTGCGCCAACAGACTGGCAATGGCGAAGCAAAGCGAAGTTAGAATTCCGAAGAGAATCGGCAGCACGGTGCGTAACTGGTTTCCTTCAGCACAGTTTTCGACTAGATTGCCTTATAACCGAAAAGCCGCCGAACTGCATTGATGTCCGCGAAAAATTTTCCCGTCATCCGCCGCAAACTTCTGGGCTGGTATAAAAAGAATAAACGCGATCTGCCGTGGCGGCGCACGCGCGATCCCTACGCCATTTGGGTCGCGGAAACCATGCTGCAGCAGACGCAAGTAAAAACCGTGCTGCCGTACTACGAGCGATTCTTACATGCTTTTCCAACCGTCGACGTTTTGGCGAAAGCCCCGATGGAGCGTGTATTGCGCCATTGGTCGGGCCTCGGTTACTACCGGCGCGCCGAGAACCTAAGAACCGCGGCACGCCAAGTCGTGCGCGACCACGGCGGCAAACTGCCGAGAGAATATTCTCAGCTGCGGGCCTTGGCGGGTATCGGCGATTACACCGCCGGCGCGATCCTCAGTATCGCGTTCGGCAAAAACTATCCCGCCATCGATGGCAACGTTCGGCGGGTACTCAGTCGGCTCTACACGATCGCCGATGAACCGGCGCTCCGCGCCGTCGCGATCGAACTCGTTCATCGGACGCAACCGCGGGAGTTCAATCAGGCTCTCATGGAACTGGGCGCCACGGTCTGCGCGCCGCGAACGCCGAATTGCGCCGCCTGCCCGCTCGAAAGTGAATGTTTGTCTCGCTCGGGTGGTCAACTGACCCATCACTTGGGCCGCGTCCGCGCGAAACATATCACCGAAGTCACCTGGCCGTTGGCGATCGTGCGCTACGGCGGCAAGATCCTTTTGCGCCGGCGTGCCGCCGCTGCGCTGTTAGCGCGACTCTGGGAGCTGCCCGGTGTTGAGACGACGCGACGAGACAGCGCGGCAAGTGCGCTGCGCCACCAGTTGCGCGATCTGTCCGTCAAATTCGCCAAGCCGCGACGGATCGGCGAGATTCGCCACAGCATCACGTATCGACGCATTCGCGCGCCGATCTATCTTTTCGATTGCACCGCGACAATTGCTGCGCCGGGATCGCGCTGGCGCTGGGCTCCGCGGCATAGAGTGGAGTATTATCCGGTTTCGTCGATGACCAAAAAAGCTCTGGCCGTTCTCGCCGCACATGAAACGCGTTCTGCTTAGCAGCCTGCTGGTTAGCGCAATCGTCGGCGTCTGCTTTTATTTTTACTACACGCTTCCCACCGTATCGGTGCTGAAGCAAAGAAACCCAAAAGCTACGACGCTGATGGAACTTCGCGACGAAGAATATCGAAACAAAGGCATCCGCGCGCCGCGCCAGCAAATCTGGGTGCCCTACGGCGCGATCTCGGAGAATCTGAAAAAGGCGGTCTTGATCAACGAAGACGCGGGTTTCTTCAGCCACAAAGGTGTCGACGTCGATGAGCTCAAAGCGGCTCTGAAAAAAGATTGGGAAACCTTGAGCTTCAGCCGCGGCGGCAGCACGATCACCATGCAGCTCGCCAAAAATCTTTACTTGAATCCGTCGAAAAATCCGTTGCGTAAGATCAAAGAAATCGTAATCGCCAGACAGCTCGAGCGGGCGCTATCGAAGCAACGAATCTTCGAGATTTATCTGAACGTCGTCGAGCTGGGGCGAAACGTCTATGGAGCCGAGGCGGCGGCGCGTTTCTATTTTGACAAATCCGCCGCCACGCTAGATCCTCTCGAAGCGGCGACTCTCGCCGCGCTATTACCCAGCCCGAGGAGCTCGAAGGAACGAAATATCTTGAGCCGGAGAAATCGGATTCTCGGCCGACTGGCCAGCGTCGGCTATATCGACGACGCTGAATACCAGCGCGCCAAACAAGCGCCGCTATTTCAGAAGGTTGAAGAGAAGGCTCCCGACCTGCCGCCAGAAGAGTAAAGTTCGTCGCTGCGCCGAAGATGAAGATATTGATACATCGTTTCGATCTCTTATACGTCTAATTAGTCAGGAGGATTGAGCGACAACGCTCGATAATGCGAAAGGAGTCAATAACTCTATGGAAAAACTCAACGCCCGAAAGCTGGATGCCACCTTGGGCGAACTCATTGCAGCGGCCGGCGAGGTTGCATTTGAATACTCGGACAACGATCGGGAAGGGTACCATTTGGCGCGCCTCGCATTAGTGGAAATTATCAAGAAATCCACCCATCCATTCGATTTGGAAAAGGATTTTGAAAGAGTCGTGTCCCCTTCCAGGCAGCTGCACTAATCCACCAATCTTGGGGGAGACTCCCCTCTCCCCCGCCTCTAATTTATTCAGCTTACACGCCTCGACACGGGAACTTTCGCGCATCGCTTGGCGTTCTTAGCATCGAGATTTTGACCTCCGGCGAGCAGTCAGGCATCTAACAGCGGAGATCAATGGTTAGCTGATCTTTTCACCAAGACGAAGAGCGCGACAAGAATATGTTCCGGCCGATAATATCTTTGCTCCTAATCGGGTTAGCCGTCGCCACGTGGATGTTTTGGCCGGGGTTTGGTGTGGCCATCACGTCTGGAACAGCGGCGCCTGATGTGGCGGCGGAAAACTGGATCAACAGTAAACCGTTGACCATCGCCGACTTAAAAGGCCGGGTCGTGTTGGTGGAATTTTGGACCTACGGCTGAATCAACTGCCGAAATGTTATCCCGCAGTTGCGGGGTTGGCATGACAAATACGAGCAAGTTGGACTGACGATTGTCGGAGTCCACTCGCCTGAGTTTCCCTGGGAACGAACGCTGAAAGGCGTAAAGGAAGCAACAGTCAGACTAAGGATTAAGTTTCCCGTGGTGCAAGACAACGGTTTTGATATCTGGAAGCGTTACGGTGTACGGGCGTGGCCGACCCTTGTCCTGATCGATAGAAGCGGCATAATCCGCTATAGCCATATAGGCGAAGGCGCCTACCAAAGAACCGAATCGATGATCAAGCAGCTGTTGGCAGAGGGAAGTTGACACGTCCTCTTTTGTCAGCAACCATACCGATTGAACCGAGGAGGGCGGCAAATCATGCTGATAAGAAAGCCGGCGGACATTAAGTCATCGGAGATCACGCCGAAAGAGCTCTACTTGAACCGGCGACAATTCATGACTTCGGCATCCTCTGCCCTAATGACCGCGGGCGCGGCGCTCGCAGGCCTTGAGTTTTTGCGACCCTCGGCGCAAGCCCGCGCCGGCGAAAAGTTGTCCAATATCAAAAAGAGCTCCTTCAGCACGGATGAAAAGCAAAATTCGTTTAAGGACATCACTTCGTACAACAATTTCTACGAACTCGGTGCCGAGAAGGGCGATCCGGCCGAGAACGCCAAATACTTGACCACGCGACCGTGGACGGTCGCAGTCGAAGGCGAAGTCAAAAAACCCAAGACACTCGACATCGATACCTTGATGAAGCTGAGCCCGCTCGAAGAGCGCATCTATCGCCTGCGCTGCGTTGAAGCGTGGTCGATGGTCATTCCTTGGATCGGCTTTCCTCTGAGCGCGTTGATCAAACAGGTCGAGCCGACCAACAACGCCAAGTTTATTCAGTTCGTCACGCTGATGGACCCCAAACGCATGCCCGGGCAGAAACCCGGCATCTTGGGCAACATCCTCGATTGGCCTTATGTCGAGGGCTTGCGCATGGACGAGGCGATGCACCCGCTGACGATTCTTTCAGTCGGGCTCTATGGGGAAATTTTGCCCGCGCAAAACGGCGCACCGATTCGTTTGATGGTGCCGTGGAAGTACGGCTTCAAAAGCATCAAGTCGATCGTCAAGGTGCGCTTCATCGAGACTCAACCGAAGACCGCGTGGAACACCATGCAACCGCAAGAGTACGGCTTTTATTCCAACGTCAATCCCGAAGTCGACCATCCGCGCTGGAGCCAAGCCACAGAGCGGCGTATCGGCGAGTTTCTCCGCCGCAAGACTCTGATGTTCAACGGCTACGGCGAACAAGTCGCGAGTCTGTACAAGGGCATGGATCTCAAAAAATTCTATTAGCCGCCAAAGAGCGAAATGAAACTTGCGCGATTGCGTTCTTGGCTAAAACCCGCGGCATTCGCCGCCTGCCTGATTCCCTTCGGCCAACTTGCCTACAGAGCTTACACAGACGATCTCGGCGTCAATCCGATCGATACGATCACTCGATTCACCGGGTCATGGGCGCTGATCTTTTTGCTGACGTGCCTGGCCGTCACACCGTTGCGGAGAATTACCGGTTGGAACGAGCTGATCAAGTTCCGCCGCATGCTGGGACTGTTTGCGTTCTCCTATGCGTTGTCGCACTTCGCGACGTATTTGGTGCTCGACCATTTTTTCAATTGGCCGGCGATCGGCAAAGACATTCTCAAGCGGCCGTACGTCACCGCCGGGTTCACCGCTCTGGTGATTATGCTCGCGTTGGCGCTTACGTCGACCGCGGCCATGATCCGTCGCCTGGGCAAACGTTGGCAGCAACTGCACAGATTCGTCTACATCGCCGCCATCGCCGGAGTGATTCATTTTTATTGGTTGGTAAAGGCAGACATTCGCCGGCCGGCACAATACGGCGCGGTATTGGCTGTGCTGCTGCTCTATCGGTTGATCGTGAAACTATCGCAGACGAGCCGCGCTCGCGTCGCGCGCAAATCCGCCGTCACGCGTGCGCAGGAATTAGGTTAAGCGGACGGCGACTTTTTAATCCTAAGTTTTTCCATCCGCGAGCGCAGCGTGCTCGGATTGATGCCGAGAATCTCGGCCGCGCCTTTTTTTCCATGAATCACCCAACGGGTTTCCGTCAGCGCCCGGATGATGTGCTGGCGCTCGACGTTTTCCAAGCTATCGATAACTGATGAGTCGTCGACGGTTTCATCGGCCCGAAGGATGGAGTCGTCGATCGGCACGATTGGCCCTTTGGCCACGACCACCGCGCGTTCGATGACATTTTGCAGCTCGCGGATGTTGCCAGGTGCGTTTGTTATCTATTTCCTCACCCAATCCGTGACTTAATTCTTTGCAAGTGCAGTGTTTCCCTATTCATTGCCGTCTGATCGGCAAATCGATTTGACAAATCCGTTTCCAAAACCGTAGCGTATAGGAATATTTAGAAGGAGGGTTTCAAATGAACACTTGGGAAGCCATTTTTAGCCAAAGTCCGGTCAACGAAGGTTATTACAACGAGCAGCAGATACCCCAGCTTCACTGGGATTGGCCGCGCAAGACCTGGTTCCAATCTCGGCGAGATTTCATTCGCGATAATGACCAGGGTGGTCTCAAAACCAGCGGAAAGCTCAAAGGGGACAGGAGCCTGCGATCGATGTAGCTCAAGGCCAATCTTCTTACCGCACACATTTTCCAGCACCATGTTTCCGCCTCGGTGGGTGTGTTCGCGCCAAGGACGCGCCTGTTCCACGGTTGCAGCTTGATCGGATTGTCTCGGCATATCCGGGACGCGGCCCTGGCTCGATCACGAGTCACCAGGGACGGCGCTTGCCACGTAACCATCACCTAGCGTCAGGTTTACGTTCTCCTGGCGTATCGGATACCTTTTTCAAGCCAGCATTTGACGAACCGGCATGAGCATGAACCCGGCGCGAAGCTTTGCTTGCGCCGTTCCAGCCCGTCATTGGGGCTGCCACCCCGTCGGCTGCGCCAAACTGCACCATGCCAACAACAAACGCTGCATCTTTTGCGGCAGGGCCGCGACTTAGACTATAGTGCGCGAGTCAAAATACGGAGGATCAATGAAAATTAATGCCTGGTCGGCCAATCTTGCGGCGCTGTTTTTCGTATTCGGCTGCAGCTCCATTCAAGTTGGCCGGGACGTGCAAGCGGGACGCAATGCGCTGCAAACCGGGCGGGCGGAAGAAGCCGTAGGTTACCTTTCCCGCGCTGCCGCCGAAGACCCGAATTACTCGATTCCCTATCGTCTGCGACAAAATGTCCTCACCTACCTGGGACGCGCCTATTACGAGACTGGCCGCGACAAGGACGCCCGAACGACACTCGAGAAAGCCTTGAGCAGAGACAACGGCGATTACATGGCGCGCTTGTACCTCGGCATGACATTACTGCGAGCCGGCGAGCGCGAGCGCGGCGAACGCGAACTGCAGAGCGGCCTCAAAGGTATTTACGATTCGATTGAATATCTTGCCGCGGACAGTCTGTTTGGCCCCAACTGGGATCCCGGACGCCAGATCCGTGGCGATATCCAGAGAGCGAGCGCGCTTAATCCGAGTTCTCCCGATCTTCTTGATCTCGCCCAAAGAATCGGCAAATCGGTCGATGAAGAAATCGATCGCGCGCGCCGTGACGACGCACGCTCAGTATACGGACGCGGCGAAAACAGTTGACGCCGTTGATCTAATTCGCTCCGGGCCACGCGAGACGAATCGAACGGCCAGCGCGTCGCCCGATCAGCCTTTCCGACCACCTTCTCATCGCTTCCTACAGGCGAGATCACTTATGGGTTTGTCCACTGCCCATCGCTCAGCTTGGCGGTCACGAACTTTTAACGACCTCGCAATCCGTAATTAACCCCCGAGATATACCGTCGATATTGGCGTAGGACCGGCGAAGCTCCAGTTCGAAACTTTAGCATCGTTTGTCCGCCCTTGGACATCCAATGCGCAATCAATCCAATACTCGGATTGAGGGCGCGACGAACAGCGGCATTTCAACACGAGGTATTTCATCATGATCCAGCAGGCAGGCGCTGAAAACACGGATAGCACGGCATCCAATCCCCTTGATCGCGAGTGGGTGATTATCCTGGCCGGCGGAGACGGCACCCGGCTCAAGTCTTTAACCCGGAAGATTGCCGGGGATGAACGGCCGAAACAGTTTTGCTCGGTCCTGGGCGGCGCCACACTGCTCGAAGAGACCCAACGGCGAGCCGCTTTGGAATTGGCGGAAGAACGTACGCTCTACATCGTCAACCAGGCACACAAACCCTTCTATGCGCCGATACTCGCCGACAAACGTCCGGCGAATCTTGTCGAACAACCGCGCAATGCCGGCACCGCGCCTGCGATCCTCTATGGTCTGCTGCGCATCGCGACGGCAGATCCGCAGGCGGTGGTCGCCCTATTTCCATCGGATCACTATATCTCCGACAATCGAAAATTTATGAACCACATCCGCACCGCGCTCGTCACGGCGCGGCTGAGCCGAGACGTCGTGATTCTACTTGGAGTCGAACCCGAAAGTCCCGAAGTGGAATACGGCTGGATCGAACCGACACCACCCGATACGCGCAATGCCAAAGTTTTTGGCGTGCGCCGTTTTTGGGAAAAGCCTAACCAAGTGTTAGCCCAAGTTCTGCAACTGCGCGGCTGCCTGTGGAACAGTTTCGTTATGGTCGCCTCGGTGCGAGCGCTGCTCGATATCATTGAGAGCGCGCTTCCCGGCTTTTACCGGGCTTTCGCGTGCTTAAATCCTCTCTTCGCTACTCGGGCCGAGGCCGGAGCAGTGACCGAGCTCTACCAAAGCCTGGAAGAGATCAATTTTTCTCACCAGGTGCTCGCGCAACGTCCGGAGCGGCTTGCAGTTCTTAAGGTGAGCGGTCTCAGGTGGAGCGATCTCGGCGAACCCAAGCGCGTGATGGCGTCGCTCGACGTGGCAGGCATCCGTCCTCACTGGGTGGATAGCGCTTCGCCGCAGTTCGCGTAGCTTTCCAGTTTTCCAGACAAACCCGTTCCTCGCCGCCGCAGTAAATCGCCGTGGCTGTCGATCGGCGTGATCGAGGCGAATAGAAAGCTCTGCGCGCCGGACTGCTGAATTCCTCCCCATATCCCATCACTCCAATTATTCTGTCTCACACCTCCCGCATCTCTTTTGAGCGCCGCCGCATCTAATCCTGCGAACAAGCCGCGAGAAAGGCGGCACCAGGCCGGCCCACCTCCCCCTTCAGGGGTGTCGACAACTCCTTGACTCCTTAGTTTTGCAATCGTTACTAGTTCAGTCTTTTGAGTGGAGCCGCTGTCGGCCGCAACAACACCTTTTGAATTTCCGGCGGAAATTGTCGTCGACGGGAGAATCTTTAGCTCGAAACCACTATCAAATCTTGCCGGACTTAGGAATAAATTTCAGAACGACGCCGTTGTTGCACCAACGTTTCCCCGTGGGCGGCGGGCCGTCGTTGAAGATATGGCCATGGTGGCCGCCGCAGCGCGCACAGTGATATTCGGTGCGTGGCAGAACTAATTTGAAATCCGTGCTGGTCCCGAAGGCGCTTGGAATGCTCGCAAAAAAGCTCGGCCAGCCGGTGCCGCTTTCGTATTTCATCTCGGAGGTGAAGAGCGGCAAGCCGCAGCCTACGCAGGTGTAAATTCCTGGGCGTTTCTCGTTATTCAACGGGCTCGTGCCGGGATGCTCGGTGCCTTCCTCGCGCAAAACGTTGAATTCATTTGGCGACAATCGTTTGCGCCATTCCTCTTTAGATAGTTTGAGTTGCTCGTTGGGTAACGGCACCTTTACCCCTTCGGCGAGGAGCGCCTTCCAGTTTTTTTGCAGCGCCTCGACATCTTTCACCGAGACCGGCTGCGCTGCGGATAAGTGTCCCTTCAAAACGGACCAGATTCCTCCAGCCAACAAACTCCGCAATAAACCACGTCGCGTCATGATTCCGTCCTTTCATCCTTTACTTGGATGCGGCTTGCTTGGAGCGCTTCTAGGCCCTCTTTGCCCGTACCGAAGATTCATTCGATCAACTTTACGTCCATTACTTCCACCCTAGCATCTAATTTAGCAAGAACCGGTTTGAGTGTAACCGGGTGTAGATCGCAGCCTCGACAAAATTATCCTTAAAGGGAGGGGAAAAAAGTGTTCACTAAAATATTAGGCGCAACTATAGGCGGAATTTTAACTGTGGCCGGCGCGGCCTCAGGCAATGGCGACACACCGACCAAGTTTACCATCCGCGTCGAAAACATCACCAAGCCCGATGCATTCACGGCATCGAACGGCGTGAAGTGGTCGTTGGCGTTTTCGCCTGGCGCCGCGGTGGTTCATTCCGACAAGGCGCCAATCTTCACGTCCGGGAAAAAGGATCGCGGCCTGGGTTTGGAAGGGCAATCCGAGCATGCTCGCCAAGTCACTGGAGGGTGGCAAGGGAATTAGATCCTTCACTGTATTCAACACCCCGGTTGGAGGCAGCGCCCCCGGACCCATCACTCCGGGCGCGGCCTATGAGCTGACGATCTCGGCGATGCCGGGCGAGCGATTGTCCATGACGATCATGATGGGACAATCCAACGATTGGTTCTACGTGCCGGCCGAGTCGGGCATCGAGTTATTCAAAAACGGCAGGGCCATCAGCGGCGACGTAGCTTCTCAGTTAATCATGTGGGATGCCGGAACCGAAGTGGACCAAGAGCCCGGCATCGGCCCGGATCAAGGCCCGCGTCAAAAGGCGCTCAACACAGGCAAAGCGGAGAACGGTGTGGTTCATAAGATCCAGGACGGCAAAATGTACTCGCGGACGTCGAGCGTAATGCGCATCACCATCACGCCGGCAATGCCTGCGATGTAATTAAGGGGTCGCAACATCCCATCAATAGCGGGAGAGCCAACACTCGGGCTGGATTCTGGTTAAATCCGGCCCGACGTCATTTTTGCTTGCGTAGCGGAATGTTAGAATAGGATCAGTGAACTTTTCAGACTTTGCCTCACTCTGTTACGAATTGGAAAAGACGCCGAGCCGGCTTGCAAAGATTTCCGTCGCTGCAGATTACCTGCGTCGTCTAGAACCTGAAGAGATTCGTCCGGGCGTGGCTTTTTTATCTGGCCGCTCGTTTCCCATTTCCGATCCACGGACGCTCGACATCGGAGCCAGTGCCTTTTCACACGCCGCTGAAGTACCGGAACATGAAACTTCTGTTCTACCGCAGATCAGTATCAGCGACGTCGCCAACAACTTTGCCCAGATAGCCGAAGCGAGCGGCAAAGGGTCGCGCGGCCAAAAATCTGCTAAGCTGCGAGAACTGGTTGAAATGAGTTCGGCGCATGAGCGGCCGATTTTGTTTCGCCTCTTACACAACGAGTTGCGCATCGGGCTGCACGACGGCTTGATCCAGGAAGCGATCGCCCGAGCTTGCGGCGCCGACCTGAAGGCGGTTCGCCGCGCCGCGCTGTTTCTTTCCGACCTCGCCGAAGTCGCCGCAATTGCTCTGACACAAGGTGCGGACGGTCTTCAGCGAGTCGATATCAAATTATTCGTTCCCCTACTGCCGATGCTTTCCGAGCTTTCGCAAGATTTCGATGACATTTTCAAGGCGCACGACGGCACCACGGCGCTCGAATACAAGTATGACGGCGCGCGCGTGCAGATTCATAAAAGTCCGGATCAAATACGTATATGGAGCCGTCGCCTGACCGAAGTAACCCGGAGCCTGCCGGAGATCGTCGAAATCGCCCGCGACAATCTGCAAGGCGACTCCCTCATCCTCGACGCCGAGGTTGTGGCCACGGGAAGCGACGGACGGCCGTTTCCTTTCCAAGAACTCATGCGCCGCTTTCGACGCGTTCACGGTATCGAAACGGCGGCGGGCGAAATCCCGCTTTCACTTTATCTCTTCGACTGTCTCTATTTAGACGGCAGATCGCTGATCGACGAACCTTACGAGGCGCGTTGGCAGAAGCTCGGCGAAATTTCCGCGGGTAAATATCTGGCGGCGCGAAAAATCGTCGGCGATAAAAGCGTTGCCGAAGCGTTCCTGACGCAATCGATTGCCGCGGGCCATGAAGGAGTGATGGCCAAGGCATTGAAAAGCGTCTACATGCCCGGCAATCGCGGCAAACTCTGGTTCAAAGTGAAACCGGCCGAAACCATCGATTGCGTGATCATAGCCGCCGACCGTGGCTCGGGAAGAAGACGCGGTTGGCTCTCCAATTATCACCTGGCGGTGGCGGACAATGCCGGCGGATACGCGCCGGTGGGCAAGACGTTTAAAGGTCTCACTGACAAGCAGTTTATCGAGATCACCGCCAGGCTGCAGGCGCTTCAACTGGATGACGATGGCTACACGGTCGCCGTGCGGCCGGAGATTGTCGTCGAGGTCACCTACAATGAAATACAACGAAGCCCGCAGTACAGTTCGGGATTCGCCCTGCGTTTCGCGCGCATCACGAGAATCCGCGACGACAAAGGTCCGGCGCAGATCACCACGCTGACCGAGCTTCAATCTCTTTACGAACGACAATTTCTCACCAAAAGCCGCCGCTAATCTGGCACATTTCGTACGACCGCGGCGACAATCGCAACCTACGAGGTGTCCCCATTTTTCAATGCAAAGCGATGAACCGCCGTGCCCAATTGAAAAAAACTTCGATTGGTTGATAATAGTCGCCATTTCCGACCACACTCGAAATGAGCAATGAGCTACTATGTTTGCTTCGCCGTCGGCTGGCCAACACCGATGAGGACTGGCACGTCCAGACCCTGTTATTTTTCGTCCTCACTTTTATTACTCGTTTACCTTTCCGCAGCAGATATCTTTTCGACCATGACTCGGTACAGTTCGCGCTCGGATTGAAGAACTATGATGTGTATCTTCACCAACCCCATCCGCCGGGTTATTTCCTTTATGTCTACACCGCGAAGCTGATCGATTTCTTTGTCCACGACGCCAACACGAGCCTGGTGTGGATCAGTGTCCTCGCCAGTGCTTTGGCCGTGGCGGCGGTCTACAACTTAGGCAGCGCCATATTCGGCCGCCGGCACGGTTGGTGGGCCGCTCTTTTAGCCGTGACCAGCCCACTCTTTTGGTTCTTCGGAGAGATTGCTCTGAGTTACGCTGTCGCGGCGTTTTTCTCCAGCATGGTCGCACTCGGCGCTTGGCGCGTACTTCATCATGACGATCGCTGGGTCTATCCACTGACGCTTTTGTTGGGAGTGGGCGCAGGTTTTCGCCAAGACCTCGGCTTGTTTCTCGGCCCACTCTGGCTGTACGCACTGACGCGCTGCAAGCTTCGCGTTTTCGTGTCAGCTTCATTGCTCCTTCTCGTGACGGTGAGTCTTTGGTTTATACCGATGCTGATCGCGACCGGTGGCGCTCCGCGGTATTTTGCTGCGACCTCGGAACTATGGCGATACAATAATGCAGCCGGTGCGATTTGGAACTCGGCGTTATCGACACGTGTTGACACGTTGCTGACTCTGGTCGGGGTATTATCCTATGGTGTCGGCTTGGCGACGGTTTTCTTACTGTTTGGCGCGTACATCTTCATTCGAAACAATGTGTGGAGCACTACTTCCATCGATAAGCTCCTGTTTTTTATTATTTGGCTTGCGCCCGCCCTACTGTTTTTCACGATTGTTTTCATTCCGCCGTATAAATACTCGTATGGTCTCGTGTTCTTGCCGGCGTTTTTGGTGCTGACTCCTGTCGCCGTTCAACGGGTGTACAGATTTCTCGAAAGTTTTCGCGTCTTGCCAAGTCCCATGCTGCGGCATACGCCGACGGTCATTTTTATGCTTCTCGTCGCTTCCAATGCGGCGGTCTTTTGCCTCACCGATAGCGGTTTTTCGGTCAGCGGTCTCAGAACTCATGAGCGCCTGCTGTCAACCATCTTTGCCGGTATCAGATATAACTTTCCCAGCACGGGAACCTTGATCCTGGGACGCCAGAGATCCACGTTCTCAGGGTTCCGGCACATTCAATACTATCTACCGAAGTATCAAGTTTTTCTCATCGACCAGCAGACCAATATCCACGGCCAAAAGTGGCATGCCTTTGGAGCGCGAGACGGCAAGACCACACTCTCCAATGAAATTAAAATTCCGGCCGGCACCAAGCGGATCATCTTTCTCGCCGACCCTTACTTCCCAAAATCCAACGAGGACTTGAAAAAAATGAATTTGCATACCGTGCGCATCAGCAACGATTACCTGCTTTATTATAGAAACATCGAGCCATCTGGAGCCGCACAGCACGCAGCAACGCAAGCGGGGCATCGATGAGGATATTCGCGCGCGATTGCCGATCCTGCGCCGGTTGACACCGCGCTAATTTATCCGATACTTGGCGCATATGGCCGGACAGATTGTTTCAGTAAAGCAGGCGTTCAATTCATCGGTGGGCAACGGAATCACCCTGCGCGGCTGGGTGCGCTCGCGGCGTGATTCCAAGGGGATTACGTTCATCGAGTTGAACGATGGATCGCGATTCAAGAGCATGCAGCTCGTGGTCGAAGCAGGCACAATTGCGGACGACACACTCAAGCAAATCACCACCGGCAGCAGCATCGAAGCCGGCGGAGTCCTGGTCGAATCGCCGGCAAAAGGACAAGCCGTAGAGCTGAAGGTTGCGTCGATTCATGTTTACGGCAGCGCCGACCCCGCCACTTATCCGCTGCAGAAAAAGGGACACACTCTGGAGTTTCTGCGCGAAATATCGCATCTGCGCGTGCGCAGCAACACTTTCGGAGCCGCCTTTCGCGTGCGCAATGCGCTGACGCATGCGATTCACACGTTTTTTCAGGAACGGGAATTCATTTATGTGCAGACCCCGATCATCACGACATCGGACTGCGAAGGCGCCGGGCAGATGTTTGGCGTGACAACGTTGAACCTGCAGCAGCCGCCGCACACTGCCGACGGCAAGATCGATTGGCAACAGGACTTTTTCGCGAAGCCGGCATACCTCACCGTTAGCGGTCAGCTCGAAGGCGAGATTTTCGCACTGGCATTTTCGAAAGTTTATACCTTCGGGCCGACGTTTCGCGCCGAGAACAGCAACACGCCACGCCATCTCGCCGAGTTCTGGATGATCGAGCCGGAGATGGCGTTCTACGAGCTCGAAGACAACATGAGTCTGGCTGAAGAGTTTCTAAAGTATATTATCCGCTACGTCCTCGAACATTGCCGCGAGGACCTGGAGTTCTTCAATCAATTTATCGAGAAATCGGTGCTTGCGACCCTGGAACATGTCGCGGAGTCCGACTTCGGTCACATCACTTACACTGACGCTGTTCAGGAGCTAAAAAAATCCGGTAAGGCGTGGGAGTTTCCCGTGGAGTGGGGCAACGACCTGCAAACCGAGCACGAGCGTTTTTTATCCGAAGACGTTTTCAAAAAGCCGGTGATCGTCACGGACTATCCGAAGGACATCAAGCCTTTTTACATGCGCGTCAACGACGACGGTAAGACCGTGCGCGCCATGGACGTTTTGGTGCCGCGAGTCGGCGAGATCATCGGCGGCAGCCAGCGCGAAGAGCGTTACGACGTGCTCGTGCAACGGCTGCGCGACTCCGGCCTGGATGAAAAACCCTATTGGTGGTATCTGGACCTGCGCCGCTACGGCTCCGTGCCTCACGCTGGTTTCGGCCTCGGTCTGGAGCGCATGATGATGTACCTCACCGGTCTCAAAAACATTCGCGACGTGATTCCCTTCCCGCGCACGCCGGGAAATGCGGAGTTCTGATCCAACCGACAGGTAGCGCCGCTCTGTTGTCATTGGACCGACTGCAATTCATCGCGATCCGAGAAAACTTCAGCGTGAACGGGCAACAGGTGATCGCGTTGTTTTGCGCGCGGCGTCCTGCCGCTTCGCGATTTTTTTTGTAGCGGTTATCGACTGATGTTGCAGCAAAGCTGAAGAGACCGGAATCAAAAGGAAATAGCATAGCGCTCCGACCACGAGCGTCGCGCTGATTCCCAGCGCAAGACTAAGCGCGATGGCGCCGATCGAAGCGAGCACTCCCGCCGCGCCGTTGATTCCCCAAAACCACGGAGTCGGCTTAGGATCGATCGCCGAAATCAAACGCATGCCGGTGGGAAAACCGAAGCCCAAGAGAATACCCGCTGGGGCGGTGAATGCGACGCATAAGGCGATTCGCCCGGCGAGCGCACTATCGTCAAATGCCGTGAACACGGGTCCCAAACAAAACGGCAAAGCTAGACCATAGACGCCGGTGGCAACGCCCCAGGCAAAAAGCCGAGCCCTGCTGTCGAGAGGCAATTTCTCCGATAGGAAGCTCCCCACGCCCGTCGACAGTATGAGCGTGAACAGCAGTACGCTCAAAGAATAGACCGGATGGCCGAGGAAGATGCTCATGCGTTGCAGCAGGCCGATCTCGATCATCATGAAGCCGGCGCCGATCAGGGAAAAATACAGTGTGCCGTGGGTCACGAGACGAGCACCGACGTCT
Organism: uncultured delta proteobacterium; assembly: GCA_963804165.1. GTDB lineage: Bacteria > Desulfobacterota > Binatia > UBA9968 > UBA9968 > DP-20. The sequence goes on along the minus strand of CAWDPO010000046.1, from coordinate 10,347 downwards.
TCCAATGCGCCGCGCAGCGGGATGACCAGCGCGGCCACGACGAGCAGCAAAGCAATAAAGAAAAGAATCATGAGCGTGACCGTGGCGACGAGATTGCCGCGGCGCACGCCGCCCCCCTCGGAGGTCGTCGCCAAAACCCCGCGCGCGAAGGCAAACGCCTGCAGCGGCCGCGACAGCGGCAGTTGATTGAAAAAGAACGGCCGCCCATCCGTCGGCGGCGTCAAGTCGAACGGCAAACTTGAAGTGAAGCGCCACAGAGCCGACAGATCCGGTGCGTCGACGATGCGCGATAGCACGCTCGATCTCGGCGCGCGACTGGGCGTGATCAAGATTTCATGCTCATAAGTCGCCGAGGCTTTTTCTAATGCCTCGACATCGTCCGCTGAAAACGGCGCCTTTGATAGGACGAGAGTCGCAATGCGCTTTTGCGCGGTAAGAAACAAATGGCGTCGCGGTTCGCGTACACCCGCTTCCATCAGGGTCGCCACCGCTAAACTGATCATGCGACCGGTTTCGTCGGGAAAGGCCGGCTCGTACCACCGGCTCACGGTCAGCACACCCCGGGGTCAAACGACTGAGAAAGATCTTCCACGCGTCGACGGTGTACAGGCCATTTTCACTGAGCGTAAATGCGCCGGCGCCGGTCGCCGCCCACGTGTCGACCAGGCTCATCTGGATCACGTCGAAGAAATCGTGACTCCGCGCCAGCCAGCTTCTACCCTCGTCTGCGATTAGCCGAACTCCGGGGATCCGAGCGATATTTGTGAACGGCAAAAGACCGTCGACGCTCTTTTGCAGGTCGACAAGTATCGGGTTCAGTTCTACCGCGGTGATCTCCTTGAGGCCGAAGAGGGCCGCCGACAAAACGTCCCGGCCGCCGCCGACGCCGACAACGACACCGCGTTCGCGTCCGGGGAGAAAATAGGCAAGATTGGTGACGTCATATTTCAAAAACCCGAGGGCGTCAAAATTGCCATCGAATCGATAAGCCGTGGTGCCAGCGTCGCCGTCGATGAATAAATCCACCTGGTCGGCGACCCAGGGCTTGTCGAACATCCTCGGTGACGGCCCCCACATAATCGGTGATCCTCTGAACGTCGGGCTGACGTCCACTCGGGAAAAGGAGTTCCATTTACGCAGCGCGTGGGTCCCGGGAAATTCGAACTTGCCTTTAACGACAACGGGTTGAAGCCCCTGTTCGAGATAAGGATTGATCACGGCGGCCAAGAGCAGCACGAGAAAAATCCATTGCCGATGCCAAAGCCACAGGTGAAACGGCGGTTTGATTTCCGGCAATCCACCGATTGCGGACGTTGAGAACGCGATCGAGGAAATCGCTGCAACCACAGCTATCCACAACACGGCCGAGGGCCCGTCCGTTAGGTTCAACAGCAACAAGGCGCCGACTGCTCCGCTCGCTGCGCCCACAGATCGACCCCGTACACTTTGGCGATGGCGTAGGAACTGCGCGTCAGGGCGAGACTGATGGTGACGCCGGCGAAGAAGAACGGAACGGAAAGACAAAGCGCGAGCTCGGTCCAGATCCATAGCGTGGTGAACAGTCTTGTGATCACCGGCGCAAGCGTCATTTGCACGGCGAGACAAACGGCGGTCGCAAACGCAAATAGGCCGCTGAAATAACCGAGATCGTAGGACAGAGTTTTTTCCGTGAACCGCTCGCCTTTGAGATAGACCCACACCGCGCCGGCGGTTAATCCGAACATCGCCAAGCTGATCACGAAAAATGCCAAATGATACCAGACGACAACGGAAAGAATCCGCGTCTGGACGATTTCCAGCATCAAAGCGGCGAAGCTGACCAAGAACACACCGGTGTAGAAACGGATGGGTCGCATGAATTATTTTCTTCGGGATCGCACTATTCGTGAACGACAGGCCGCAAGCAATCGGCGATTGCGCGTTGAGTCGCCGCGGCGCTGGCCGGCGGACGGACTTTCGTAATGACCTGCATCGGCTTTCTAAGCGGAAACCTTGCTCGCGCACGAAATGCGTGGCAAGTAAGACGACGAGGTTAATTCAGCGCGTCTGATTTAATCCTCTCTGTTGCCATCCCTTTACCATGCGAGAAAAAAAATTTCGACGCTTAACGGCGCCCGGTTTTGCGTTTGGCGAAGCCGATCAAGGGAGTGGCTACTGAAGTAATCGACCTGGGTGTTCGAGCCGACACTATGAAACACTGCCGATGACCGCACCGTTCAAACTCAGCCCGATGGCGCGAGGATTGACCACGCTCTACACGAGTGCGTTGCTCGCCGGCATGTGGTCGATGATCGTTCCAGCCATTCCGGTGCTGGCGACATCGTTCGGCATCAGTCCCGGCACTGCGGCGCAGATCATTACTGCGCTCGCGCTCGGCAGGTTCACCGGCATGCCGCTCAGCGGCATGGTGCTCGACCGCCTGGGGACTCGCGCCGCGCTCACTTCAGGGCCAGCGCTGGTTTGTGCCGCTGCTCTGCTGGCCGGCATCACGCCTTGGTTCGGTATGATCTTGGCTTTGGTTTTCGTGATCGGCATCGGCGAAAGCATCTGGGTCATCGCTCGCGAAGTCGCCGGCATCGATCTCGCGCGCCAGGATCAACGCGGCCGGGTCTTGAGCGGTTTTCACGGCATCAACAATCTCGGCCTCGCGTTGGGCCCGCTCTTCGGCGGATTGCTCACCGAGACGGTCGGCTTCCGCGCGGTTTTCTTTAGCTACGCCGCATGCTCCATCGCCTCGGTTCTTTTAGGCGCTTCCGTGATCAGCGCGCCGCCGGCCCATACCGAGAAACCTACGAGCGGATCGTGCTGGAGCCTCGGCGCGCTGGCTCAACGGCTGCGCGGCTTGAAGGATTTATTTTTGCAGATCGACCCCGACCTGCGCGCCACCTATACAGTGCTGACCTTCGCAACGTTGACGAGCTTTATGCACCGAGTAACGACTCAGAGCATGCTGCCGTTGCTGGCAAGCGCGCAACTCGGTCTCTCGCCTAAAGACATCGGCATGCTGTTTACAATCTCGGGATTTTCGGTTTTTGCCATGATCCTGCCCGCGGGATTTGTCATCGACAAAGTCGGTCGCAAATGGGCGACGGTGCCGAGCACAGGCATTCCGGCCATCGCCTTTCTGCTCATCCCCTTTGCGCAGAATTTTTCTCAGCTCGCCGTACTGATTTCTTTTCTGGGCATCGCCAACGGTCTCTCGCTCGGATCGCTGGCGACGTCGACCTTCGACGTGGTCCCGGCATACGCGCGCGGCCGGCTCCAAGCAGCGCGCCGCACCATTGCCGAGATCGGCGGCGTCGCAGCGCCCCTGCTCGGTGGAGTGCTCGCCGATGCGTTCAATCCCGGCGTGCCGTTTTTGGCGTACGCGCCGCTCTTGGTCTTGTCGGCGATTTTGCTCGCCGTGGTTGCGCGGGAAACCTTAGAACGCTAACGCTCCGGAAACAAAATCCGTGTACCTCGACAGCTCTGGAGCGGCCGAGGAATCTAGAGTGGCGTCTCACGAGTTCGTTTAAGTCCAATCGACGGCAGCCGCTGGGTGAACTCGAATCCCCCTTTGTCCCCCTTTTTCAAAGGGGGAGTTTTCTTCGCAGGATTCTATCCACTGTTTGGAAAAGTATTTAGAAAGGAGGTTGACTCCGTAGAGCTCTAACCCTCTTTGACAAAGAGGGGCAGGGGAGATTTTCTGACAGAATGACGCGCGAATTATGCAGCGAACTCCTGAGGCGGGACGCTGGGAGGCGATGAAAATTTCCCCTGATGTGGAGCCCGATCGAAAGCGGTGCCAGGGACACCGCAATGATCGCGAATAGCATTTGCGCGAGTTTTTTGTCTATAATAACCGGATTAAACGCGAATTGACTCCAATGAAGTACCAAACCGACGATCTCAGAATCAAGGAAATCAAAGAATTGCTACCGCCGGCGCAAGCTGCTCGGCTGATTATCCGATCACGGAGAAAGCGGCCAAGACTGTTTTTGATGCCCGCCAAGAGATTCACCGCATTCTGCACGGCGCGGACGATCGTTTGCTCGCGATCATGGGCCCGTGCTCGATCCACGACACGAAGGCGGCCAAAGAATATGCCGCCCGGCTCAAAGACGCCAAGCACCGTTGCGCCGCCGATCTGCTGATCGTCATGCGCGTCTATTTTGAGAAACCGCGCACCACAGTCGGCTGGAAGGGCTTGATCAACGACCCGAATCTCGACGGCAGTTTCCAGATCAACGACGGGCTGCACCTGGCGCGAAAACTTTTACTGGAATTGAACGAAGAGGGCATGCCCGCGGGGTGCGAATTTCTCGACATGATCACGCCGCAATATTTCGCCGATCTGGTTTCCTGGGGCGCCATCGGCGCGCGCACCACGGAAAGCCAAGTGCACCGCGAGCTCGCTTCGGGTCTTTCTTGCCCCGTCGGCTTCAAAAATGGCACCGACGGCAACGTACGCATCGCCCTGGATGCGATTCGCGCCGCCCAGGCACCCCATCATTTTCTGTCGGTCACCAAGGCGGGCCACTCGGCAATCGTCTCAACCGCCGGCAATGAGGATTGCCATATCATTTTGCGCGGTGGGAAACAGCCGAACTTTGACGCCGCCAATGTCGACGCCGCGGCGAAGAGTCTGGCCGAAGCCGGCATCCCGGCGCGCATCATGATCGACTGCAGCCACGGCAACAGCGGCAAAGATCCGGCCAAACAAGTAACCGTCGGCCAGGACGTCGCGGCGCAGGTCTCCGCCGGCGACGCGCGGATTTTCGGGATTATGGTGGAAAGCCATCTCAAAGCCGGCCGCCAGGATTTGATCCCGGGCAAAGCCCTCGCGTACGGTCAAAGCATCACGGATGGCTGCGTCGGCTGGGAAGACACTCACGCCCTGATCGACACGCTCGCCAGCGCCGCACGTGAACGGCGGGTAAAAGCCGCGGCCAACGGCGAATCCGAGTAATCATCGCGGAATTAACCGCGCAGGGCGGCGAGCAGCGCTCGGCCGTCAAATGTTGTCGAAACTGATTCCGTCGGTCTCCTGCCTGCTCCCCTGAGCATTCGAGCCTTGACCATCTTTTCATCTGACCGATTCTAACCAAGATCGCATGATCAATAAACTCACCGGACTTTTTTACGGCTGGCGCATGGTAGCCGCTTCCTCGGCTGTGCGTCTTCTAGGCGCAGGCTTGCACAGCTACGGCTTCACTGTTTTCTTCTTGCCGCTCAGCCAAGAACTCAATCTCAGCCGCACCGCGACTTCTTTCGCGTTTTCCCTCTCCCGCGCCGAAGGCGCGATCGAAGGACCGATCGTCGGCCACTTGCTTGACCGCTATGGGCCCGCGGCCGGTGATGCTCGCGGCGGTCTCGCTCGATGGGCGTCGGCTATCTCTTGCTCTCCCAGGTCGATAGCTACGTCGCGTTTCGTGTTGGTTTATACCGGCTTGATCTCGCTCGCCCACTCCGGCGGCTTCATGCACGCGCCGATGGCTCTCACCAACACCTGGTTCATTCGCCTGCGCGCCCGCGCCATGACGATCAACAGCGCCGCTTACGGCCTCGGTGGCGTGCTTGCTCGCTCCCGTGCTGAGCTTGATCGTGCACAGCCTGGGGTTGGCGTTGGGGCGCCGCCGTAGCCGGGATAGCATTTCTCGTGATCGGCTTACCGCTCTGCCTGACCATTCGCCGATCGCCCGAGAGCATGGGACTTCGGCCCGACGGCGACGCGATACCACCCCGGATACAGCGGAAAAATCGGCGGCGCCCGACGCGCCGTTCACGAGGCCGAAGTCACCGCCGGTCAAGCGATGCGCTCGTTTGCTTTCTGGGCGCTGGTCTTCGGCGCCGGCGTGCGAAACGCGGCTTACCATGCAATCTCGACACACTTTATTCCGCTGATGATCTGGAAAGGCATGAGCCTGCAGCAGGCGACTTTCCTGCTCAGCTCTTTTGCCTTTCTGGGTTTGCATCCACCCTTTTATTCGGCTGGCTCGCCGATACCATGAACAAGCCGCGCTTGGTGTCCTTGATTCTGTTCACCGCCGGGGTTTCTATGTTGCTCCTGATCTTCGGCAGCTCCATCGGCCATCTGGGATTTTTATCCTGCTCTTTACGACGGTCGAAGCGACGTATCCGGTCGCATGGGCGATGGTCGGCGATATCTTCGGCCGCAAGCACTTCGCCAAGATTCGCGGCTACATGAGTGTCTTTTACGTCTGGGGCAGCGTCATCGGCCCGGTGCTCGCCGGCGCGATCTGGGACCAATGGAATACCTACGAACCGATGCTCTGGGGGCTTGTGGTGATGTTTTTTCTTTCAGGAGCGTTTTATAGCGTTCTCGGCAAACCGTGGGCGCAGCCGAAAATTACTTAATGCCGGTTCAAGGTTCAACGTTCAATGTTCAAGGTCTTCGTACCCACGCAGTGATCGTTATCCCGAACTTCGAACGTTGAACACGGAACTTTGAACGGCTGCCGTCCTATTTGACATGCACCGCGAGCCAGATCGTTTCTTCGCCGGTGCGCGCGATCCGGTGGCGCGTATGGGGCGCAATCGTGAGATAATCACCCGCGCGCAATTCAACCAGGTCACCACCGGCAAATTCTAGAGTCGCGGTGCCGCGCAAGACGATCACCCACTCTTCTTCGACCTCGTCGTACCAATAATTTTCCGGGCTACGGTGCGAATGCGAGACAATTCGCTCGATCTTGACAGAGGCGTTTTGGAATAATGTTAGAAACTGCTCCGCGTCGAGTCTGTCGGGTAGATTGAGAAAAAATATTTCTGACGTCGACCGGCATTGCCGTATTTTACAGGCGAGCGCGTCTGATCGCCGGCACATCGACGATTCTCCGTTGTCCGCTCGCCGGCGGATTCTCCGCTCCGCGGACCATGGCGTTGACGAACTGCTCGATGGTCACCAAGCCCAAGCGCTCCGCCGTCGCGCGCGTCGCCGGAATCATTTCGGCAAGTTTGTAGAGCGGCATGATCGCCTTCGGCCACGACGGCCCGGACCAAGCACGTACCATGGCCGCACGATCGTCGCGGTTAGTCCGCGCCTCGCGAATCATCGCTTCGCCGAGCGAACGCACCCAAAGATAGGCCTGCATTATCGGCGCCGGTTGAGCGACGCTCACGTAAACGAGATGGGAAATCCCACCCGTTGCGCCGCATCCACGGTGGCGCGAATGGAACATCAGATCGACTTTTTCGAACTGATCGGCCTTGCTCGGCGACGGATGCGGCGTGCCGACGAGATGGATCAACGTGTCGCCGGCGCGTAAGCGCCGCGGCGATCGAATCAGCGTTGAGCGCATCGCCCACGACAGCGGTCGCACCCGCCGGCACTGTTGGCGGATTCGCGCGGGCCAGCACGCGCACGCGATGACCGCGCGCCAATCAACAGACGGGATTAGATTCGTGACCGATGTAACCGGTGCCGCCGGTGACGAGGATATCGAGCGGTGTTGCCATTGGTTTCATCTCAAGGCAGTCGATCAAGAATCAAATCGACTGCGAGTGAGTAACATTCGTCTTTCGATCCTTGAGCGAATTCTAAGGTTATTCCTGTTTAGCTCGGACGCTGGGAAGACTCCGAGCGAATCGTGACGACTGAAACTTCCGGCGGCACCAAAAAGCGTACGGGTAGGATGCTGGTGCCAAGTCCGGGGCTGACGAAAAGATGACGGCCATTTTCCACAATATGCCCGATGGCATAGCGCTGGCCATAGCGTGACGGCACGATGAGGCTTCCGAGCAGGGGAAAATAGACCTGCCCGCCATGCGTATGACCGGCGAAAATCAAATCCACGTTTCCTGGTAGAACGGGAAAGAGATCCGGATTGTGGGTGAATGCGAGGGCGGGCTCACGGGGCGGCAATTTTGCCAGTACCGCGCGATAATCACGTGGTCCGGTCCAAAAAGTCGCTCAATCCCACCAGCGAAAATTCGCACTGCTTTGACCTGATCGACACGGCGGCATCTTCGAGCACCGATATGCCCGCCGAATCGATCGCATTTTCCATCCGCTTTGCGAAATACCACCGGTCGTGATTCCCTAGCACCGCGAACACCCCCGCGGGCGCGGATAAACGACCCAAGCTTCGGACGAGTTCCTCCGGCTCGACAAATTTTCCGCCTACGACTCCATGAATGACATAATCGCCAAAAAGCAATATGAGATCCGGTTTGGCCGCCAGAGTCATATCCACGATCCGCTCGCAGCTTATCGACATCGTTGTACGGTGACCCGACGTGCAGATCAGCCAGCATGGCGACTCGGATGTCATCGCACTTTGTCGGCCATGATGATAAAGTGATCACATGATTTTTGTTGTGCAGACTTGACGGCTCGAGCCAAAACGCCCACAGCCCTAGCGCGACCAAGGCTATATCGTCACGGCCAATAATTTTCGCGCGCGCATCAAGAAGATCACACCGCGTTTAACTGATTTGGCAGTCCGTTATTCTGCGGCTCGTAATCGCGGTCTTCCTTGCGTCGCTTTGCACGGATTCGTCGATGACTTCGTTCCGAACTTGGTCGCAAGGATCGCGCGATAATGCCGCGGATTTTTCTTCGCGTAAATCCCGCCAAGAAATTTGGCATAAGAATCGGTGTACTCACCAAGGTAATTCTTCGGTCCGACTTGCACCGCATCCGCCGCCAGGCCCAATGCGCTCGCTTTCTGCTGCATCCAATGCAGCGCTATGTCCGAAAGTCGCCGATTCCGATAACCTCCGCCGATGTCGCAATGGGCGCCGATGAACCAGCGTTGCTCCAGCGTTTGATGCGGCGCGGTTTCGGGATTCCATAAGCACACGTATAATCCTGCCGATGCTCATCGATAGCGACGCGCGTGGTAGGCATTTTGACGATGTCGCTCAAATTGGTGTCGTGAAATTCGTAAAATTTCATATTGACATCCTTGAGAATGTCGCAGCGGTATGCCGAGCGCGCCGACGGTATCCCAAACTCCGACAAACTTGATCTTAATCTCCCTGCTGAAGGAGGAGCGAAAAATTTTCGCGGTAAAAGAATCGACGTTATCCTCGCGCGTTCGATAAATCCCGTAAGCCATCGCGACGCTTAGCGCCAGATGCTTTGGAAAATTAAACCGCAGTTGCGAATCATCCCCACCAGGCTGCGCGCCGTGTAGGCGCCACGGCTGAAGCCCAGCACGATAAACTTCATCTCCTGCTTCGTATTTTTTGGCAAAAATTCGTAACCTTGTACGATGTTCAGTTCCAGTCCGGCGCCGATCGCGCCTGCCGATGAATCGGTCGTACCACTTGGTGCCCACACCTTGGTCGTACCACTTTACTTGCTTGGTGCCATCCACACGCTTTCCTTTACAGACCTATAAAACGACAGACGTTGGTTTCCACCGGTTGTTTGGCCGATAAAGCTTCATCCGCCGGTTTGTTCCATGTCCCGTCAAAACAAATTACGATTCGCTTCATGTCGCTCCTCAACAGTTTGTTTGCCAGGAATAGCTGCAGGACTGCATTCTACCTCATCTCTCGCCGAGCCAGAAATTTCCACTCGAACCACTGCTTCTGCCGGAGAATAAATTCCGCCGTGCGATAACTCAGCGCCGCCACGGTCGCCGTCGGCGGATATCCCGCCATGGTCGGAAACACCGAAGAGCCAACGATGAACAGATTCGGAATATCGTGAGTCTGACAATACTCATTCACTACCGAATTCCTTGGATCGGCGCCCATCCTTGTGCCGCCGGCCCAGCGATTGGGCCGGCCCTTTTCTTCCGTCCACACTTTACTGGCGCCGGTGGCACGCATGATTTTCTCACCGACGCCCGCTATGAATTTTTGCAGCCGAGCTCGTTCCGATGAAATTCGAAAGTCACCCGCGGCAGCGGCAGGCCCCAGCGGTCGCGCCGGCGCGGGTCGAGATCGACGCGGTTGGCCTTGTGTGGCAGTGTTTCCGGCTGCATGTTCAGATCCATCGTGCGAGTGTAGTAACGGGTGTAAAAATCCTTGAATTCTTTGCCCCACGAGCGCACGTCGGGCGGCAACACGTCGAATCGAGTCACCGGCGTCCCCTCGCCGCTGGTGCCGATCGTTCCGCCACGAATAAAACCCAGGCCGGTGTGATCGAAGTTATTGCCGTTGAAATCGTCGATGCGCATCGCCGCTGAACCGGGGCCCGATAAACCCGTTGATTATGCAATCGTCGAATGCGCCCAAGGCGCGCACGTCGCCATGAGCCATAATATTTCGGCCGACGTAGCCGCTGCTGTTCGCCAATCCTTTGGAGAACCGGCGCGAGCGGGTTTTTGATAACAGCAGCAGCCGCGCATGCTCGAAGACAAAAGCGCTCAAGATTACGACTCGAGCCTTTAA
>CAWDPO010000045.1:0-309642 GCA_963804165.1 uncultured delta proteobacterium | reverse complement strand
TCGTTAGACGTAGAGCTTTGTTATTGCTTCGAAGGCAGTTTCCGTCGTTCATGAAATCGCGCTTTCCTCGGGGAACCTTATCCGACTGATCCAACAGCGGACGACGTAGCTCGATGAATGACGGCGTGGGCGGATTGACAATGAAGAGCTCCTTCTTTCTTCGGCTGACTGAGCCCGAAACTATGTAGAAACGACTTGCTTGTAACGGGAATGCCAAAAGACGGCGCAACATTGATGCCAGCGTCGCCGAAAAATAGTTTCTATTGATTTTACAGAGATTTGTCTTGGTCAAGGCACAGCACATGACTATTTACTGCAGGGATTAGCCTGCAGTGAGGAGAAGATTTCGTGCTCCGTTGTTGAGATAAGCATTTCGCGGGTCTGGTTGGGTCGACGTTTTAGTCGGAGCCGGTATTTCCCAGGCTCTTAAACTGAGTTGCGAATAGGATACAATTCAGCCTGACGGGGGGATTGAAGGAAATGAATACACACAATGAACCCAGCACGAAAGAGGTAATGTTATGACCGCACGATTCGATGCCATCGTGATCGGCACCGGCCAGGCTGGACCCGCCCTTGCGGCACGTCTGTCGGAGGCTGGTATGCAGGTGGCGATCATCGAGCGCAAGCGCTTCGGAGGCACGTGTGTGAACACCGGCTGCATTCCAACCAAGACGTTGGTGGCAAGCGCAGTATGCGGCCCATCTAACACGGCGCGCCGGCGACTACGGCATTTCGATTGACGGCAAAGTCGGCGTCGACATGAAACAAGTGAAGGCGCGCAAGGACGAAATTGCCGGACGCTCGAACAAGGGCGTGGAAGAGTGGATGCGCGGACTCAGAGCTGCCCGTGTATCACGGTCACGCGCGTTTCGAGAGCGCTCACTCGGTGCGCGTGAACGGTGAGATACTGGAGAGCGACAAAATATTTATTAACGTCGGCGGACGCGCGCTGGTGCCGTCGATGCCGGGATTGGATCAAGTGCCTTATCTGACCAACTCGAGCATGATGGACGTGGACTTTTTGCCGGAACATTTAATCATCATCGGCGGCAGCTACATTGGCTTGGAGTTCGGCCAAATGTATCGGCGCTTCGGCGTCAACGTTACTATCATCGAAAAGGGCGCGCGCTTGATCGCGCGCGAGGATGAAGACGTTTCCGACGCCATCCAGGAAATTTTGCAAAGCGAGGGGGTCCAGATCCGCTTGAACGCGGAATGCATGAGCGCGCGCCGGGACGGCGAGCGAATCGTTGTCGGTTTGGACTGCGCCGAGGCGAGCCGGGAAGTGATTGGGTCTCATTTGTTGCTTGCCGTGGGTCGGGTGCCCAACACGAATGACTTGGCACTGGACAAAGCGGGAGTAGAAACCGACAGCGCCGGATATATCAAAGTAGATGATCAACTGCGCACGAATATTCCGGGGGTTTGGGCGCTCGGTGACTGTAATCGTCGGGGCGCGTTTACCCATACCTCTTATAACGATTATGAAATCGTTGCGGCAAATCTTCTCGACAACGATCCGCGCAAGGTCTCGGACCGGATCATGACCTACGCGTTGTTCACGGATCCGCCGCTCGGCCGCGCGGGTATGACGGTAGCCGAAGCGCGAGCGTCCGGGCGCAAAGCGCTGGTTGCGACACGACCCATGACCCGCGTGGCGCGCGCGGTGGAGAAGGGCGAGACGCAAGGATTCATGAAAGTGGTCGTCGACGCGGACACCAAGGAGATCCTCGGCGCCGCCATTCTCGGCGTCACCGGCGACGAAGTGATTCATTTGCTGCTCGACGTCATGTATGCCAAGGCGCCTTACACGACGATCAGCCGCGCGATGCACATCCATCCCACGGTATCGGAGCTGATTCCGACGTTGCTGCAGGGTTTGCAGCCGCTGGCGTGAAGGCAGAAGAGTTCCCGTTTACCCGCATCGTGGATGCGTCGCGAGGGCGCGATGGCTCCGTGTCATGAGGCCCTGAGGCCGCGTTCCCTCGTCGTGGACTCCGACGGCGAGTTTCGAATGTCCGAAAACTTGTGGATTTCGACGCGTTGCTTGCGCTGTTCATCGTTCGGTCGGCGGCGTGAACGCAAAAGATCGTGCGGCTCTATTCAACCGGCAGTATTTAGACGATGGCTTGACATGCAACTATTTGGTTGCATATAGTGATGAGAGTGGACGAGGTGTTCAAGGCGCTCGCCGATCCGAGCCGCAGAAAACTGCTCGATCATCTGCATGCGAGCAACGGTCAGACCCTAAGCGAGCTGTGCGAACACCTCGACATGACGCGCCAGGCGGTGACCAAGCACTTGGTCATCCTCGAAACCGCGAACCTCGTTGCTACCGTGTGGCGTGGGCGCGAGAAATTGCACTATCTCAATCCAGCGCCGTTGCATCAGATTTACGAGCGCTGGATTGGCAAATACGAGCGCCATCGTCTGCGCGCGTTGAGCGACTTGAAAAGGGGTCTCGAAGGGAAAAGACCGTGAGCAAGAGCATGGAAAAGCCGAAGTTTGTTTACGTCAATTACATCGCCACCACGCCCGAGAAGCTGTGGCAAGCGCTGACCGACGGCGAATTCACCCGCCGTTACTGGGGCGGGAGACGCATTGAATCCGATTGGAACGTCGGCTCGCCGGTGAGGCATTTGCGGGAAGACGGCGGCGTCGACTGGCAGGGCGAAGTCCTAAAGTCGCAGCGTCCACGTTTACTTTCCTACACATTCCATATGCAAATCAGCGAACAACACCGCCGCGAGCAAGCTTCACGTTTGACCTTCGAGCTCCAACCGATCGGCTCTATGGTGAAGCTTATCTTGACGCACGAGGAATTCGAGTCGCAGAGCGTGACGTTCGAGACGACGCAGCATGGTTGGCCGGCCATCCTATCGAGCCTCAAGAGCCTGCTCGAGACGGGTAGTCCATTGCCATTCCACGGTCTGGGGTTTGCGCCGGCGAACAAAGAGCCTGGTCGAAGTTAGTTTATTTTCACAGGACTAAGCGTTCGGTCATTTTCAAAACCATTTTTCGGAGGTGAAAGATCATGGGCAAGGTCAATGTTCGCTACATCGTCAACGATGTCGACAAGGTTATTCCCTTCTACACAGACCTGCTCGGTTTCAAGGTCGAGATGCATCCGGCGCCGGGGTTCGCGAGCTTGTCGCGCGGCGATTTGCAACTCCTGCTCAACCGACCCGGTGCGGGCGGAGCCGGACAAGCGATGCCCAATAGTCAGCTTCCCACGCCAGGCGGCTGGAACCGAATCCAGATCGAAGTCGAAGATCTTGAAGCTACCGTCGAAAAACTCAAAACTGCGGGCGGCCGCTTTCGCAACGCGATCGTTACCGGCAACGGTGGCAAACAGATCCTCATCGAAGATCCGTCTGGTAATCCGATCGAGTTGTTCCAACCCTTCTGAAGGAGATCGCGGCTTGCCGTTATTGTCTTGGCGACCGCATCGGACGCGAATAACCTGCGACGGCTTCGTCGTCCACGGAGCACTCCATCGGTGCAGTCGACCGCAGCTCGAAGAGGGCGTAGCTGAGGAGGAGAGCTTTGGTGTTGCGCTGATTCACATTTTAGTTTCGCGACCGTCGTCATTTGTCTGTCACCGGCAGCGCCGATCGCCGCGACCAAGCTGCGCGTCGGCTACAGCGCGATCACGACAACCCAAGCGCCCCTGTGGGCAGCGGAGGATCGCGGACTCTTCAAAAAGTACGGCATCGAGGCGGAGCTGATCTACCTGGCCGGGGACTCGAAAATCGCTTTGGCGCTCGAATCGGAATCGATTCAACTCGGCCGCTTCAACGTCGCTTCGGCTGTGGACGCGCGGCTCGCCGGCGGCACTTTGGTGGTGATCGGTCTTTCTACGATTATTACTATTTTCAGATTTTTGGCAAACCGACCGTGCAGGGCCCGACGGACTTGAGAGGAAAAGTCATTGCGGCGAGCAGTGCGGGCGCAGCCTCGGAGTACGGTATTCGCGAAGCTCTGAGCCACTTCGGACTCAAGAACAGCGAATACAAGATTCTCTACGCCGGCGGCACCGACGCGCGCGTGCAAGCGCTGCAGCGCGGAATTGCCGACGCGGCGATCATCTCGCCGCCGAACGGCTTAATCGCACAAAAACTCGGCTTCAAGGAAATCGTCAATCTGATGGAAATGAAATTGCTCTTCGGCTACGGCGGGCTTGTCGGCAAGGAAAGCTGGCTGAGGCAAAATCGCGATGCCGTCCTCAATTTTTTTCGCGGTTATCTGGAAGGATTGTCCGCCTTGCGCCAAGATCAGGAATACGCTCTCCGAGTCATCGGAAAATATGCCCGTATCAGCGATCGCGACATACTACTGGAAAGTTATCGGACCAGCATTCCGCAAATCCCGACGCGGCCCTATGTGAAACGGGAGATCGTCGAGAAATCATTAGAGGCGTCGAAAAACGATGCAGCGCGCCGGGCCGAAGCGGAGAAGTTCTATGACAATAATTTTGTCAAATCACTGGACGACGGCGGATTCTTGAATGCCTTATTTGGCAGGAACTAACGTCCGGCGAGAGCAATCTCCGGGCGCGCGCTCATCGCCGGTATGCTCGCACACGGGATAAAATTTACTAACAGCCGTTATCGCCGATTCAACGTGAGGAGAGATTCAGATTGATCATTTCGGGCGACGAAGGGTTCGCGCATTCCTTCTGCCGAGACTAAATCGGCACGCAGAGCCTCCGCGTCCTGGCGCGTGCTAAAATTTCCGACACGGACTCGATGCCAGGTTTGGCCTCTGATATAGGCCTCCACAACAAACGCCTCGTAACCTTTGACTTTGAGTCTCTGCATCCACTCATTGGCGATCTGCTTGTCGATGGTCGCCAGCGCTTGCACCGTCCAATAGCTTCCAGGTTTCTTCGGTCTGGTTGTTTGCAACCGTGTCGGGTCCGGCGGATTGTTTGGACTTTCGACAGTACGTCCGGCGGGTGCTGCGGGTGATGACGTCAGCGACGCGGTAGTTTCTTGTTCTTCCACATCGACAGTGTCAGTTGCGATCGGGACCTCTTGTTCCTCGGGTGCGTCGATCAGTGTACGGGTGATCATCTCACTGCTGGGTTGTCCGACGACGGCAGCGGCTCTGAAAGCTGGAACCGGCGCCGCTTGAGAGCTGTTGCCGCCCAACCAGACGGGAGATCCAGTGATGGAGGACCGATCGACAACCATGCTTTGGCCCATACTCTTTAGCTGCGGCATTAACCCGATCGATCCAACGCCGAGAACAATCACGCCGCAGGTGGCGCCGGCGAGGCCGAATCGCTTGCGATCGAAGCGCAGGTGTCGGGCGGATTTCACCTTGGACGATATTCCAACGCTCTGCCGGATCTTGTCGCTCGCCGGTTTATTTGCTGTGGCCGATTCAGGATGGAACGCTCGTGCGTGGGGATTCCTTAAAGATCGCCACATCGTTGCGATGCCGATGGCGCCGCGTGGTTCAACGATTGGACCGTATTCCCGGATCAGTTCCTGTACTCTCATTTCCCGGGTCTCGGGCGCACAAGGTTCAAAAGTGAATCCGGTCGGTTGCAAGCGGTTGAAGTGGAAATTTGTGTTCGTCAGATGGTGCAGCAAGGCGACGCGGATATTGGCGGCGCTCTCTATCAGGATCTGATGCCGAAAATTGAACAGTCCGTATACTCCGGAAACCGTCGGCGCGTGCTGCTTGATCGCTTCTTCTTTGAAACTGTAATAATCGCCCCTCGTTCTCCAAGGCACTTTAACACCTCGTTCGTTCGCGGCTTCGCCACGAACATAGTGATTGTCGTTACCGGCTTTAATCTAGCGTATACACTAGGCGGACAGCAGTGTCCAAATCAGGTCATACGTTGACTTCAGAGCATACTAAAGCAGCTATCCACCTGGCAAGCAATAAACGGTAAGTCTTTTAGCCGAGATTGTTTCGGCGGTTCTGACGGGACCCAAGCCGCGCGTGAGAAGTGCCTGCGATGTGAAGACGCTGGCTGCTCCGTGCAGTTGATCGCGATCGGTCAACGATAGCACGCCGTACTTTCTTGCTCGTGTGACGGCATCGTCGGTCGCTCGAATTGACACTAACTTTTTGACAGTGCTAAGGATGCCCATAGGCAAACCGACATGACGTGGGATCCATGGGTCAATATAATGTGATCGATGCTGACGGGCATTTGCGCGAGTCAATGACGGGGCTTCGTGAGTTTTTGGAACCACGTTGGCAACGGCGCAATTTATTTCCCAATGACGCTTGGGATCGCGATTTACGCGGTAAGCTCGGCGCCAAGCCCGAGGGACCGGAGGATCAACTCGCCGCCATGGACAAGGACGGCATCGACACGATGGTGCTATACCCGACCGCCGGACTGCATGTCGGCAACCTGCACGAACGTGACTTTGCGACAGCCGTCACAAGAGCCTACAACGATTGGGTTTACCACTTCTGCAAAACAGACGCGGCGCGATTGAAATTCGTCGCGCTCCTGGCGCCGCAGGACCCAGGGGCCGCAGCGGAGGAACTCACTCGCGCGGTCACCGAGCGTGGCGCGGTGGCCGGAGTACTCCCGACTTACGTTCCGCAGATGCCCGACTTTGGCGATGAGCGCTATGACCCCATTTACGCCGCTGCTGCGCGGCTCGGCGTAGGTTTGGGATTTCACACCGGCACCTCCGCCGACTCGCTCGGCGGCCAGCGCTTTCGAAAATTTCTCTCGGCTCACACCATCGATCATCCCGCCGAACAAATGATGGCGCTGATCGCGACAGTTGTCGGCGGCGTGTTCGAACGTTTTCCGACGCTCAGCATCGCCTATCTCGAATCCGGGATCGGCTGGGTGCCCTATATGATGGATCGTCTTGACGAGGAGGTGGAGAAACGCGGCACGGAAGAAGCGCCGTATCTCACCCAGCCGCCGAGCGAGTACATTAAAGGCGGACGTATCTTCTTCGGCATCGAATGCGGCGAAAAAACGATTCCCGACGCCGTTCGATGGCAACTCGACCACACGCTGATGTATTCGTCCGACTATCCGCATTGGGACGGCGACTGGCCGCATACGGTAAAAGTTGTGCGTGATCGACAGGACCTTTCTGACGACACCAAGCGGAAGATGCTGCACGACAACGTCGCACGCTTTTATAAACTTGAGGCTGCGGCGTGAGCCATGATGAACGGATTTCCGTTGTCGCTGCCGCAAGAGTTGCATTGATCTTCAAGCGCGTGAACCCACCAGAATGTTCCCTAGAGCAGGACGAAGATCCGCAACAGCCGAGAGATCACACTTTTAACGCGACTAACGATCTCGTCACCAACGAGCCGACGAACTCCATCTCATGGCTCGTAAAGCGGTGCTCCTTCTTCGTGTCGTCACCCAAGACGCCCAGGCGTTGATTTTTGATCAGTAACGGTGCGCCTATGGAGGAGACCAAGTCGTTACGCGCGAAAAATTCCGGCTCGCGTGTGCGTGGGTCGGGTCTGCACATTCGGTGGCCAGCGGCATCCTTCCAAGTCGAGCCGGCGTAAAATCATCAGGGCTGCGAAAAATGTGCTTTGGGAAAGAGAGATTTCGGCATGACCGTTGCCTTGCGCACAATTGGCCATAACCGGCAAAAAATGACCCGCATCCCCGCCAGTGCACGAAACCGTGCCGCCCAAAGTCTAGACAATAGTCTCATCATTACAAACTGTTAACACAATTCCATGGCCATTCGGCATATGAATTGCGCTTAACCGTCGTAGGCTTTTTCCTACTTTCTTCGACCCTTACGAGCATCCTCGATGATTACGCGCAGGGAAGAAATCCAGAAGCCCTTCGAACGGTTTACCGTGCTAGGGGAAACTCTGCCGCCGGAATCGGTTGGAAATACCGCGAAGATTACCGGCACGGGTAAATTCTCGGACAACGGTTCACGGGCCAACTACAGTGTTCTTACTATCGTCGGTCTCGCAGCTATCTACTTCGTCGCAGCAAAACTTGGATTAAAACTCGCGTATGTTTATCCGAGCGCGAGTTCCGTTTGGCCGGGCACGGGAATCGCGTTGGCGGCAATGCTGCTTCTCGGCTATCGAGTCTGGCCTGGGATCTTTCTCGGAGCCTTTCTTGCCAATGTGACCATTGCCGGATCGGTTGGAACCTCGTTTGGTATCGCGCTGGGGAACACTCTCGAGGGATTGATCGGCGCATGCTTTCTTGATCGGTTCGCCAACGGTCGCAACGTTTTTGATCGCGCCCAAGATATCTTGAAGTTTGTCTTTCTTGCTGCGACTCTGAGCGCGGTAGTGAGTGCAACCATCGGAGTGACGAGCCTTTCGCTGGGCAACTTCATCCAAGCGCAGGATTTCGCATCGGCCTGGTTCACGTGGTGGTTGGGCGACACCATCGGCTCGGTGCTGCTCACGCCCTTTCTGATCCTGTGGAGTGTCAATCCTCGCATTCGCTGGAATCTCAGTCAGGTTTTCGAGAGGGTCTTGTTCTTAGCTTTTTTCGTATTCGTCAATTTGGTTGTTTTCGGTGGGCTCATTCCGTTGTCGAAGGAAAATTATCCATTGGAGTTTCTCTGCGTGCCGTTTTTCATGTGGACTGCGTTTCGCTTCGGCCCGCGCGAAACAGCAACCGCCGTGGTCGTGCTGGCCGGGATCACCATTTGGGGCACGCTTCATGGCCACGGTCCATTTGCCACGCGAAGCTCCGGGGAGAGCTTGCTTTTATTGCAATCATTCATGGGCGTTAAAGCGGCGATGAGTTTGGTGCTCTCGGCTCTCGTTGCAGACTACAGACGCGTTGAGACCGAGCTGTTGCATCTGGCGGTTACTGATCCCCTGACCGGGCTTTCAAACTACCGCAAACTCATCGACGCGCTCGATCGCGAGATCAAACGCGCGTCGCGTACCGAACGGTCCTTTGCGATTCTGTTCTTGGACGTAGACAACCTGAAAATTATCAACGATCAGCTCGGCCACGTGACCGGCAACCAGGCGCTCTGCCGGGTGGCAAATGCTCTGCGCGGGTCGTGCCGTTCCATCGACACGGTTGCGCGTTTCGGCGGAGATGAGTTCGCCGTGATCCTGCCCGAGGCCGACGCCGAGGCTGCCCGTCAAGTTGCCGAACGAATTGACAATCGGTTGGCTCAAGATCACGATGGACCATCGATAACCGTGAGCGCCGGCATCGCAGTCTATCCGGCGGACGGTGACCGCAAAGAATCGCTCGTCAGTGCTGCTGATCACGTCTTGTATCAAGCTAAAGGTCGCGGTCGAACGGACCGTCAGATAAGATCCTAATCCCTCGATTGGTAGTTACCGTCGCGTGGCGCAATAGCATTTTTGCGCGTTGCGGGCAGCCGAGGATGAAGGTTCCCAGAAGCAACCCGCAATGTTGTCTACCTGGCGCTGGCACAAAGATCCTAACCGGGTCCTGGACCTTTCAACGACCTGAAACGCGGGGTTGGCCCGCGTCATGGTAAACATCTGGCGTTGGGCGATTTACCCAACTCCGCGATTTCAGGGCATTGCACATCGCAGACGCTAAATGTCGGCTATCTAAAGTTCCTGGATACTCCCGAGGAAGGCTTTCTTGTCGTGACCAAGATGCGGAAGCTAGGGGGCCGACGGGTTATCTTATCAAATTTCGCTTTTACTGATTGAATCGTGTTTCGAAAACGAGCAAAGTATCTTCTAGAAAGTCAGGACAGGCCTAAAGGCGGTAGGAGGTCATTATGTCGGCGAGTGCATGGGAGTTTCACAACCAGCTCACCGCGATTCTAAATGGCGCCCGAAAGAACGGTAAGCCTTTCGTCGACGTGACATCAGGTCATCTCTATAAGCAGGCGGGCGGGGAGGCGGTGGCCGATCCAAAGTTGCCGGTTTGTTGCGATGTGATGCGAAAAATGATGCGCGCCGGTGATTCGGTGCTAAAGGAACCCGCGCGCGGCCAAGCGACGACACTAACGATTCGTTATATGCTATGAACTCGGAGTGATGCGAAGCAAACGCGTTTCCTGCAACAGTTGTTACTTCCTGTATCGAAAATCCTATCTGTAATTTCCTTCCTGAAGGCAATTCTGATTGTTCCTGGCCGAGGTAAATAGTTGTTCAATCTAAGAACTACGATTTGGCATGCAATTTGTTGCACGCATACGGTATAGATCGTCGTGGCCGCGACCGGTAGTCGTCGACCGAGCTCCAAATCAGTGGATAATGAAATCTGTCAGGTTTATTACCGTACTTGCCGGGCTGTTCGTTATGTCCTCGACGCCAATTTTCGGTGCGGAAGCCAACAACAAGCGCGTAACTCCTATCATAAAGCACGTAGCCCCTCCTGCCTCGCCACAAAAGAAGCTCCAGGCGACCCGCAAAATGCTCATCGAGCGAAAGAAAGCTTCGCGGCAACAGCTAAATGATTCGCTACCCCTCTACGAGGAAAATTTGGCCAATCAGACGGCCGATTTTGAAATCAAAAGGAAGCTCTACGAACAAAACCTGATTGCTCATCAAGATTTCGAGAACAGCCAGCAAGCGATGACGAACACACGGCTGGAAACGGAGCGAATCCGCCAACTGATCGCCGAAGATGACGTCGCGCTTTCGTTAACGGAAGAATTCGCCGAGGAAGAAATGGCACGATTGCCGAGGTTAGCGTTGGGAGCTTATGACGAGACGCCGACCTTGATTCGTTACAACGGTCCCGCGAACTGGTCGATGGCGGACGCCGGCAAGATCGCCAAGTTTTACAGAACGCATTTTGGTCATCGACTGCCGGTGAGCGCCATGGGCCAGTCGCTGACCCATGACCGCATGGGATTTGATCATCGGGATGCGGTTGACGTCGCGGTATCGCCGGACAGCGCCGAGGGGCGCGGCCTGATGGCATACTTGCGGAAAGCCCGCATTCCGTTTCTAGCCTTTCGGGGGTAAGGTGCGGAGCATGTCAACCGGGGCACATATTCACATTGGCCGACCGTCGCCGCGCCTACTAATGGAAGTGAGGCAGCGATCGACCCGCCCGTCGCCATCGGAGCACAGGGCCGAAGGCGGTTGAAACATTGGGTTTACGCCAGTTGTTGGTGATATGGGGAAGTCTCTCTCTAGAAGCCACGCCTGACTTATATTCCCTTCTGCGATCTCCCGAACACGAACGCCGAACTGCGGGGTTGCGTGCACGGTAAGTTCTCGTTACTCTTTTCCTCAGAATGTCATGTTGTCCGCTCTCGATCTCGACGGTATTCCTTATTCTTCCAACGTTTAGCCATCCGGCTCCGGGCCACACCGCCGTGGTCAGAGATAATCTGTTTCCTCATCGCGAGGAGGATTGGGATGCGTAAATGGTTCATCGCCGGCGGCGCCTTGGTCATTTTGATTGCCGTCGTCTTCATCGCGCTACTCAATATCAATGCACTGATCGCGCGCAACAAAGGCTATCTGATCGAGCAAGCCGAGCAATCTCTGGGGCGAAAAATCTCCGTCGACGAGGTGCAGGCGACCCTGTTCAGTGGCCTCGGCGCGCGCCTAACGAAATTCACTATGGCCGACGACCCGGCCTATGCTTCCGGCGATTTCGTGCGCGCGAAGGATCTTCAGGTCATCGTCAAATTTTGGCCTTTGCTGAAGAAGAGCGTGCAGGTCAAAAGAGCGATTCTGCATGAGCCGGTGATCCAGCTCGTGCGCAACCCGGACGGGACCTTCAATTTCTCCACCATCGGAAAGAAAGTTAGTGAGAAAAAAGCGACCGCCGAAAAAGAAAGAAAAGAACGCGCCGCCAAAGAGGAGTCTGCATTGCTGATCTCGCTCGTCGATATTTCCGGCGGCAACATGCGCTATATCGACAAGAAAGATGGCACCGATCTGCAGCTGCGCCAAATCGATCTCAACGTCGAAGATCTCGATTTCGATCAGCCATTTACGGTGAAACTTGCCGCGGCGGTTTTTGCCGATAAACAGAACCTGAAGCTCACGAGCAAGATCGGCCCGCTACGGACCGAGGGCGAATTCAAGCAGGTTCCCGTGGACGGCGAGCTTGACGTCGATCCGCTTGATACGACCCAGTTGAAGGCGGCGCTACCGAAGTTGAAAACCGCTTTGCCCAAGGATCTTGATGTCTCGGGTGTGTTTCGAATAAAAGATCTAAAGTTCAAGGGAACGCTGAAAGATCTGGCCCTCAACGGTGAGCTTGAAGGCACCAACGGCGTCCTGCGTTACGGCAAGAGCTTTCAAAAGGCCGCGGGCATTCCGCTCACGCTCGGTGCCGATGCGCGTTACGGCGCAGACAAAGTCACGATCCGCAGAGGTCGGTTGAAGCTTCACACCTTGGAGCTTGTCACAGCGGGAGACGTTCAGTTCGGCGACGTAACGGTGCTTAATCTGTCGGTAGATTCTCAACCGGCGACTCTCGATGGCTGGGACAAAATTATTCCCGCCATCGCAAGCTACCAATTGGCAGGTACCGTGGACGTCAAGGCGACGGTACGCGGCAAAGCCGGCAAAGGAGCCGCGCCGCAAATTCAGGGCACGCTTAACCTTAAGAAAGCCAGCGCCAAACCGCCTGAGTTTCCCAAACCGATCGAGAACCTCGACACGAGGATCAATTTCAACGGACAGCGGGCGGATATTAGCGATATGACCTTGAGCCTGGGAAAATCACGGATCCGCCTGGCGGCAACGATCGAGAAATTCTCGCCGCTGACTCTAACTTATAAGATGTCGACGCCGGAGATCTGGCCAGCCGATTACAGTACAGCGCTCGCTGAAGAGCGCAAAGCGGATGTAATCCGCAACTTGCGGAGCGACGGCCAGTTCACCATGGCAAACGGCAACATGATCTACCAGGGAAAACTAAACTCGATGGAGGGCACCCTCCATAATGTCCCGTACAAAGGCTTGGATGCGACGGTTTCTCTGGCGGACAAAATCGCCAATATCAAGAGCCTGCGGGTTAATGCCTTAAGCGGTAATGTACAGGTGGAGGGCGAGTATTCTTTCAAGGAAGCGGTGCCGCGGTTTTCCGTTGCCTCGAAAGTCCAGAACATCGACGTCAAAGAGCTTTATACGGCGCTCGACGCCAAAGCCGAGCGAGATATTCGCGGCCGGATGAACGCTGATATGAAACTTTCCGGCAGCGGTAAAAAATGGCAAGACGTGCAGCCGACGCTGCGTGGCCAAGGTGAAGCCGAAGTATTGCAGGGTGCATTGCTCAACTTCAATGTCGCCGAAGGCGTGCTCGGCGGAATTACCGGAATACCGGGATTGACGAACATCATCAGCCCGGCGCTGCACCAGAAATATCCTGAAACGTTTACCGCGAAGGACACGGAGTTTAAGGAATTGAAAGCAATTTTTGACTTGGCGGACGGCCGGATCAACGTCAAAAACCTGCGCATGGCCGCCGCAGATTTTATCGTACTCGGCGAGGGCTGGGTGGATTTTACCCGGAAGGTCGACTTTCGCTCCACACTGAGTTTTTCCCAGCGTCTATCCGCGGATATCAGCCAATCCGCCCGAGAGGTGAAGTATCTCTTGAACAACCAAGGGCAGCTCGAAGTGCCGTTTGCTTTAACCGGCAGGATGCCCAACGTGAAACCTAAGCCCGATACGCGCTATCTCGGCCAGATGGTGCAACGCGGCTTTATGCGCAAGGGAACCGAAGAACTGCAAAACCGCTTTCTTGGCGGCAAGGATTCCGCCACACAGAAAGACGAGACCCCGAGCGATGGCAAGAAAAAGAAGAAGAATAATACCGAAGATATGATCCGACGGGGTCTCGAGGGCTTGTTCAAACGCTAATCGGCAGCATGTCTCGGCTGCTTGCCGATTGCGGCGACTATTGAACTTCAACCCTCGCCGCGGGTTACTGTGCCTTATACGCCAGCCGCTTCATCTTCTGTGTGTTCTTCCCCTCGATGCGCAGCAGCCCCGTCGCGGCGACCCGTTTGGGTGAATGCACGTCGCCCTCGTTGTAGATATGGGCCATGCCGGGTTTGAGCGCATAAACTTGCGCGCGGCGAACTTTCCCCGGCTTGCCTTCAGCGGCGGGCTCGATGACGTCCCAGTCGCTCATTTCTGTTTCGCCGAATGCCTGCCCGTAAATCGCCCAGGAACTGCCGTGATCGTGCGGATTGGCTTCTCTGGCGTCGCGATTCACATGGGCGCAGACGCAAAAGCCCAGTTCCGGATCTTCGTAAATAATTTGCCGGTCGGGGGTATTGTCATTGACGTAAGTTGTAATAAATGTTTCGTCCTTGAGCGCCTCTTGCACCAACACCCGCACTTTTTCACGCCCCGCCCGGCTCGGATCTTCTTTCAGGATACGATGAACGTCGGATGCGAATGATTCGAGAGTGAAACTCATGGCAGTTCTCCTTTTTCGTCTCAAGATCGTTTAATCAAAGATCGTGACCAGCGTCAACTTGCGCAGAAATAGCCATCAATTGTACGGAATCAGCGCGTCGCGCCCGCGCCGATAACGGCGCGCCGACTCGTTCGGATTACGATTGATGAAAAAGCGATGGAACATGGGATGATGCAGGCTGCGAACCTCGTGCTCAACTTGAAACACCGGACGGTTAGTTTCGGGATCGACGACTTCTTTGAAGCGGAATTGATGGTTGCGCACTTCCTCCGAAATCAGGCCGCGATCTTTGAGAAAGGCGTAGGGGCGGGAAAAGTTCGAAACGTAGATGGCGATGTGGTGCCCGTCGTAGGGCGGCGACGGCTCATCGGTTTCGCGGAAAACCAGCGACTGATTGCGGCCGATCTTTACTCGAGCGCTTATTCCATCATCGCCGGAGTCGGTTATCGCCGGCGCGCCCAGCGCTTGATCATAAAATCGACCGATGCCAGCAGCCCTACCGCGCTCGACCAGGAATTCGACATAGGGAATTCCGAGCGCCATATCGCCGAATTTCGCATCGGGAACATGGCAGCGAAAGCGATTTCCCCAAGGACAGGTCACAGCGATATGACTGGTCTCGATCGACCAGCCGAACTTTGTGCTCGCCAGTGGCTTTTCGACAGCGCCGAGCCTTTCCTTGAGTGAGTCAAGGTCAGGCAAGACGACGCCGATGTGGCCGTGAACTACCTGCACCGGTCGAACCGGCAGGTGAAACTGCTGTTCGCCGCCGTTCGCCCACATGTTGTGAACACCGATATTGAAGAATGGATCGCGGGTAAACCCCATCCCGACGATGTAGAAGAGCGTGGCCAAAGTTTGGTCGGGAACCTGCAAATTGACGTGCTCCAGATGGACGATATTGCCGACATCTTCGCTCGTATATTCCATCATGGCTCGACCTCGTCAGTTTACTTCATTGAGATCACGCTCGCCGAGCTCTGAAAAAAATTCGCTCAGCGACGCGCAAGGCAATCAGCCGTAGCGCGCGTCAGGCCGTCACTTCTGCCGCCAGATCTCGGCGATCTCTCCCGCCGTCGCGATGTCGAAGTGGGTTTGCTCCATCAGCTTCAAGGCTAATTCATGCAATTCCCGGTTGCGCGAGCCGACGCAGTCTTTGAGGACGACGACGTCGTAGCCCAGATTGCGGGCGCTGCGCGCCGTGCCTTCGACGCCGCCTTCTGTGGCGACGCCGCCGATCAGGATCGTGTGAATGCCGTTGCTGCGCAGCATGAGATCGAAGTCGGTGCCGACGAAACCATCGGGCCGGCGCTTCTGGAAAACGATGTCTTTCGGTTGAGGTTTGAGCTCCTCGACGATTTCTTTGTCCCTGGGATCCTCCTTTTCCTTGAGCAACTGGCTCGGGTCCGTAGCTTTCGCCCGCTTCATGCGCACGCGCACCCAGACGCCGGCCTCTTCTTTGAGCAAATCGAAGCCGGTTTGCACGGAATAGAAAACCGGCGCGCCGACTTCGCGGGCGCGAGCGGAGAGCGATTTCAGATTGCCGAGGATGTCTTTGTAGTTAAATGCGTTTGGGCCGATGGCATTCTCCATGTCCCATATGAGCAACGCCGTTCGCTTGGGATCAGCGAGCTCCGCCAGGGTTGTTGGAATTTGTTTTCCACCGATTTCATACATAATTCACCTCCGTGGCCTGCAATTTGGCCGGAGCATACTCGGAGTAAAGCTTCGGGGTCAACGGCCCGTTTCGATTTTTTGCGCGATTATTTTCCTATTCCAAAAATCTCATAATAGAGCTTGGTGAATTCTTTGAAGTTCGGTCCCACGATCTCCGGCTTCACCACGAGATACTTGTCGACCCGAAGTTTCGGGAAGCGTTCCTTCAATCCTGTGCGCGCTGGTGTCCGGCCGAACTTCTCGGCAAAGAATTTCATGCCGCCGTCCGCTGAGAGGGCCCAGTCGATCAATAGGGCCGCGGCGTGAGGGTGTGGCGAATTTTTTGTCAACAACAGATAGGCCGGGTTGGACAACACCGGATCGAATAACAGAGTTTCGACCGGCGCCCCTTCGTCTTTTAACTGCAGCGGCCTGTAGCCGTAAAGCCATGGCGCCATGTGGATTTCTCCCGCGCCGACCAGGTTGGCTTGTTGTGTGTGACCGGAAACCATTCTCGGTTCGAGCTTGGCGAGATTTCTGAAATAGCTGAGAGCCTTTTCCTTTCCCCAATGGAGCAAGAGCGCGCCGAACAGATCCTGATCCGCCGGATCCAGGGAGAAACGGCCTTTCCACTTCGGATTGACGAGATCCTCATAACTCTTCGGCGCCTCTGCCGGTTTGATATGCTGGGTGTTAAATCCCAGCGCGACCACGAAATGATAATGCGCGCTCCAGAATCCCTTTTCGTCCAGGAAGTCCTTGGGAATCCCCTCCCGGCTCGGCGAGAGATAGGGATCGATCAGTCCCATCTGCCACAGCGTGTGCGTCTCACCGCCGGAGATGTCGATCACATCGGCGAGAGTCTGTCCGGCGCGCACTTCGGTGGTGTACTTGTTGAAGACCGCCGTCGCGTTGCCCCTATAGTGCTCCGGGTTGAGAAATGGGTAACGCTTTTGAAATTCTTCAAGCAAAGGCTTGAGCTGGTCCACGGCCGTGAAGCTATAAACCACGACCTTGCCTTCCTTTTTTGCGCCTTCGATCAGCTTCTGTTCCCGCTCCTTTAGCGCCAGTCCTTCAAATTTTTTGAGCACCGAAGCCGCGCTTTGCGCGCGCCCGGGCGACTCGCCCAGAACCGTCGCGAAAAGAGCCAAGAGGAAAGACATGACCAAGGCTTTTTTCATTTTGCTCATACATCCTCCCATTATTGATGGCTTGACAATACCGGCTTATCGTACGAAAAGGCTACCAGCTGAATCCCGAAAATTCTCGCTCGCCGGCTTAACGCGGGCGGATCATCAAAATCAGAGAACTTCACGCGCGTCAAGGAGCATTTCATGGCGAAAGCACAGCTCAGAGCGGCCGAAATAGAAAACTCTCCGACTCGAGCGCTGGCGGATTACATCGCCGGCCTGACCTATAAAGACATCCCTGAAGAGGTAGTGCGTCACATCAAATATTGTTTGATCGATTCCTTTGGCTGCGCTCTCTTCGGTTCGACGCTACCGTGGGGAAAAATCATCAGGTCCTTTACCAAAGAACTAGGGAAGGGAAAGGGGGCGCTTCTCTGGGGCGATGGCGCGGAGGTGCCCAGCACCAGCGCGCCGCTCGCCAACGGCACCTTGATCCACAGCTTCGAGATGGACGATCTCCACCGTGTCGGCGTCATCCACCCCGGATCAGAAGCGATACCGGCCGCCGACGCGCTGGTTCGTTACCACGGTCATGTTGACGGCAAGCGGTTTCTGACCGCAGTGGTGGCCGGTTATGAAGTCGGTTGCCGTGTCGGGATGACGGGCGGAGCGTCCCAGCTGCGCCGGGGGTTTCACCCCAGCGCGACGTCGGGCACGTTCGCGGCGGGAGCAGCCGCGGCCAAGATGCTCCGGCTCAATCCGGATAAGACCGTTCATGCGCTGGGCATCGCCGGCACTCAAGCGGCCGGTCTCATGGCCGCCCAACATTCTTCGATGGTAAAGCGGATGCATCCCGGCCGATCGGCTCAGGCGGGTGTCTACGGCGCCCTGCTTGCTGCCAAAGGTTTTACCGGCATCGAAGATATCCTCGAAGCGCCCTATGGTGGCTTCTGTTCGACCTTTATCGACAAGCCCAATCTTTCGTACCTGACTCAAGACCTGGGGGAACACTTCGAGACGCTTAACGTCGGCTTCAAGCCGTATCCTTGCTGCGGCAGTAACCACACGTCGATCGATGCCCTTAAAAAAATTCTCCGTGAGCACTCGGAGGTGAGCGCTGAGAATGTTGAAAAGATCCGGATTCGCACGACCCGGGCGACCAAGCTTCACGTCGGCTGGCCCTACGAGCCCAAGAGCATGACCACGGCGCAGATGAATCTGTTATTCTGTGTCGCTATTTTGCTGCACGACCGCGAGTTCTTCGTCGATCAAGTGACGCAAAAGTCGATTCGCCGGGCGGATATTCTGGCAACGACCAGAAAGATCGAAGTGGTCGAAGACGCCGAGCTCGAGGCGCTGGGCGACGAGGGACGCCACGGCGTAATTGTGGAAGTGCAGCTGCGGGGTGGGAAAATTTATGGCGAAAGAGTCCTTCACGCGAAGGGAAGCGACAAGCACCCTATGACTCAAGACGAGGTGCTGCAAAAATTTCGCCTTTTAGCGTCGCGGGTGCTCTCTCCGTCTCGCGTTGAGAAATTGGAAAACACTCTCCTCGACCTCGAGAAACTCGATGACGCAAGAAAAATGGCCAAGCTGCTGACGCCCTGACAAAATAGATTTCCGGCTATTTTCTCGTGCGCCGGGTGAAGGTGCCCGCGCCCTGGGTTTCAGATCATTAAAACCATGCGCGTCGACGGAGTGACCCCACCAAGGACTGCCTCGGCACATTTGGACGTATCCACACTTGTCGCTGTTGGATTGGATCCGCGACAGAATTTTATTTGTAGATGCGGTCGATGAAGCCTTCCTTTTCTAACTCGAGGACAAGCCGGTCATCGACAATATCCTCAACCTTCACGCTAGCGCCGGGCTTGCGCGCCAGCGCGAGTGCTTCATTGATCTGCACTTCCATGCCCTCACGCGTCGCCAGCGGCACACGCTCGAAGAGCTTGGCGATGGTCTGATAGGCGCTTTCCAGATAGGCCTCGTTCGATTGGCGAGAATACTTGGCAAGAATTTTTTTGCTTTCTTCTTTGCGAGTTTTGAAAAAGTAGGTTCCTTCCATCAAAGCCATCATCAGGCGCTTGACCGTGTCTCGGTTGGTCGACAGATAACTTTTTTGCGTCGTCGGACAGACGTAGGGGAACGGATAACTCTTGGGAAAATCCGCCGTCGAGATAAGCGTCCTGCTAGCCATACCTTTCGTGAGGTGAATGGTTCCCGGCGGTGAGGGAAATGCGACGATTTTTCCTGACGCGAATGCGGCCGCTCTTTCGCCCGAGCCGCCGACTTGAAGGATGGCCACGTCTTTGTCCGGCTCTAGCCCCAGACCCTTTAGCAGGACCCGCGCCGCCACGTCCGAGGAACTGCCGATGCGGCTAATGCCGACGCTTTTGCCTTTGAGTTGTTGGGCTGATCGGATGGACTCATGCACGATCAGCTCATAGGGAAGCGTATTGATAAAGCAACCGACGGCGACGAGTGTGGCGCCGCCGACAACTCCGTTGGCGATGCTGCCGCCGGAAATATTGGCGACTTTGACGGAGCCGGCGACCACAGTAGCAACGTTGGTGGTCGACGTAGGGATGAAGATTAGCTCTGCGTCCAGCCCGTATTTTTGATACAGCCGTTTGTCTTCGGCGATGTACCAGTTAGCGTTGGGAGCGTCCACCGAGCTGTAGGAAATCTTGAGTTTTTCCTGGGCGTGGCTCTGGCTCCAAGCAAGCAGAAGCACCGCCGTGACGAAACCGTTCCATCCATACAGTTTCATTCCCGCGCCCATAGGCCCTCCTCTATGGCGCTCGATCGTAGTTGAAGAGGGGGAAAGCCGTCAAGCTGGAGCAGGATATCGCTGCAGCGTATTTCGAGTATTCTCGAATTCGACTTCAGTGGAGCTGGGTCGGAATCAAGGAAATACAATGAGTCTCATGGTCAATACCGTGACCTAACTCGTATCGAATGCCTCGCCTGGCATTCCTCCCTTTGGCCAAGAGAGGTCAGGAGGGATTTTTGGAGCTGCGGGAATTCAAACTCCACTTGATTCCTTGCCAAGGGAAATACCAGAGACGGTTGGCGCCGGGATTCCTAAATGAACTCGATCGGTAGACCGCTAGCGGGCCGACACGCTCTTTAGCGGCACGGGCAACGGTTTCTCCAGAGTGATGACAAGAATCTGCGATTTTTTGCCTTTACGGACGTTGTTTCCTTCCGCATCGTATTGGCTCTCTTCGCTGTCAAAATCGTTGTCGTTGGCGACAGCGAGAGTATTTTGATCGAGCAAAGCAATTCCTTCGATCTTCTCAGGCATGCCTTTGAGTGAAACCAAATCAATCACGAGCGTTTTGGGCAACGTGCGCACTTCGGCTTTGGTCGGATCGTCGAGCGCTTCGAGGCTCGGCGCGGTTTTTAGTTCGTTCCATTTGCTATTGAGGATGTTGGTCGCTTTTTCCATATCGACGCTGTAAAGCTTCGCGACGAGATCCGTGCGCTCGAGTACAAGCAGTGTGCTCGGATTGATCGCGATCACTCCCGAGAGTTTCATCTCGTCGGGAGTATTTTTCGGACTTAGGTCAAATTCCTTGGACACATCGAATTGGTAGACATACTCGGCGATAGCCTTTTCGCTGGCGATATCAAACACGAGTATTCTCGTGTTGCGCGACACGTCGCCGGTTGCTTTATCGGGGATCAGGAGCGGACTTTGAAGGGCCAAGTACAGCGTTTTCTCGTCAGCGCTCAGAGCAAGCCCCTCGAAGCCGCGATTGATTTTTCTCTTGCCGTAAATCGCCGGCAATGTTTGAGCGAGCGGATAGTCGGTGCCGTCAAGCCTAAGTCCTTCGGGAATGTAGCGTTTCAAAACCTTACCGCCTCGATCCACGTGAACCAACGACGGACCGTACTCCTCGCTGATCCAAAAGTCGCCATTGCTGGTTCGAACCAGCCCTTCGGTATCAAGGCCATTGGGATTGAATGGCAAAAGGCCTTGAGCCGTATAGTTGTAAGGCGTTTCGTCGACGTCTTGCAGATTTGGCAACCCGGTGACCGGCTTTCCCGACCGGCCGACAATTGGGATCGCTTCGAGAATCCGGACCGTTTTGCCTTCGGTTTTAACTCGGAGGATCGTCGGGTTGAATTCGGGAACCCAAAAGGTTCGGCGATTTTTCCCGTCGATCTTGATCTGCCCGTTGGGACCACGGTCGGTCACCATCCAAAACTCATCGCGCGCGTCCTTCGGGCCGTGCCAGAGATCACTGCCCACCGAACCCAGGAGGACCTTGCGATCGTTGGCGACGCTGCCAGGAAATTTCTTGTTTTGAAAGTCTTTGATCGAAACATCCGGCAACGTGAAAGTCGACATTATCTTGTTCTGCGCGTTGACGGGCGGGGAGGTGAGCACAGCTACGAATACGCCCAAGAGTCCGGTCAGGATTCGCCGCCCGGTTTTATCGCTGCCTTTCACTATCGTCATTTGGTTTTCCTCTCGATTAGTTTTGAAGCTACGCTGAGCGCAGCAAAAGTAGCCCCGGCGTGTTAACGGTCCGTTAACACCAGATTAAGCTCGGGTTACTGAGAGCGCGAAATGATCAAATTGAGTGCGATCGATCAGCAGAGTTAAGGAACTAGTGTCCTGACCCGGAAGTTTGTTAAACAGGTCGTTGGTTCTTTGCCGTCATACCGGCGAAAGCCGGTAGGGTATCCATATGTCTTTGAAGTTCCTGGATTCCGGGTCGCGCAACCCCGGACTGTGATCCGGGGTTGCCCGGAATGACGTTTCACTTATGTTGCGACCTTCTGGGACACCACACTAGAGGATGATCACGATTGATCGCTGGACAATCTGCAGTGGTCTCGAATCGTCTGCATAGATCGTTGTAAGCAGGACCCTGGAACCGTTCCCGAAACTGCCAAGCGCTAGATCTCTTGTTGTTCATCCGGCGCCGGCATACAGATCCAAAGGACGATGTAGGCGACGAGGCCGATGCCCCAGACGAAGACCAAGACGAGAAACAAAGCCCGCCATAACCACGCGGGCATCGGAGTATGCTCTCCGAACCCGCCGCAAACTCCGGCGATTTTTTTGTCCTTTGCGGATTTTTTTAGATTCCGAACGCTCTGCCAAAAATCACTTTGCTGGTTGTCCATAGTTCGTTCGAGCAATTACTAAAGCACGCCTTACTTAAAGTTTGACCGAAAACATAGCTGAAAGCGAGACCGCCTCGCGTGAAGGTTTTGTCGGCTCGTTGAAAACGATCGTTGCGAGATTATTCGATGGACGCGTGGGCTCGCCGTGGCACGGCGCCGGCATATATAGTACAAGATGCTTTGCCTATCTAAGGAGAACGTCATGAGCCGAAAACGTTATCGATGGATCGTAAACGTAGTTGCTGCTGCGGTTGTCATTAGTTGCGCGGCTGAAGCCCGCGCGCAGGATTTCTTGAAAGACAAGACGCTAACTTTCATCGTCGGCTATTCGCCGGGCGGAACCTACGATCAGTACACCCGCCTGATCGCGCGTCATATCGGCAAGCACGTCACCGGGAATCCGACGAGGATCGTGGAAAACATGCCTGGCGCGGGCGGAATTATTGCGGCCAATCATCTTTACAACCGCGTGAAGCCGGATGGGCTTACGATCGCGGCTTGGGCTTCGCCGCTGATCCTACAGCAGATCATGGGAAACGAAGCGACGAAGTTCGACGCCCGCAAAGTCGGCTGGGCCGGCATTCCTGGTCCTTACGATACCGCGTGTCACTTTAACCGCGAGAGCGGGATTAAAACCGTCGACGATTGGTTCAATTCAAAACGGCCGCTAAAAATCGCTTCCATCGGACCAGGGACAAGTCTGTCCGATGTTCCCAAGCTACTCAAAGAAGCGCTACACCTGCCGCTGGAAATGATCGAAGGCTACAAGGGCGGCGCCGAGGCCCGGCTCGCAGTAGAAAGCGGCGAAGCCGACGGCCTCTGCGCCTCTTGGCAAGCGACCAAGGTGACTTGGCGCAGCCAGATGGAATCGGCAAAAATTCACGTCGTGCTGCAGGCCACGCTGAAGTCGCATCCTGATTTAAAGAAAGTTCCCCTGGCGATTAATTATGCCAAAACTGAGGACGCAAAAACTCTGTTGCGGGTCGCGGATAACGTGCACGTCTATCAATTCCCTTATTCCGTCGCGCCGGGGACTCCGCCTGACCGCCTGCAAGTGTTGCAACAGGCGTTCGTCAAAGCACTGCGCGATCCCGAGCTTGCCGCGGAAGCAAAAAAGGCCGACTTGGAGGTCGCGCCGATCGACGGACCGACCACCGCGAAGACTTTCGCGGGCCTTTATGACCTGCCGCCACCGCTGATTGCCAAACTCAAGGACCTGCTGATACCGAAACGCTAGACGAGAAAACGTTAGTTCAAATCGTTCAAGCCGTTCAAACCGTTCAACGCGTAGGAGGAGATTTCGATTGAAATGAAAAAAGTCGTGGTGACCGGCGGCAGCGGAAAACTGGGGCAGTTCGTGATTCGCGATCTGCTGGCTCACGGCTTCCAGGTGCTCAGCATAGACAGA
Source organism: uncultured delta proteobacterium (assembly GCA_963804165.1). Lineage (GTDB taxonomy): Bacteria > Desulfobacterota > Binatia > UBA9968 > UBA9968 > DP-20. The sequence continues at coordinate 285,965 of CAWDPO010000045.1, read as the reverse complement.
GTCCCGCCGCGGGAAAAACTTTGCACGAGCTGGCTTGCCGATCTGCGACGCTCTGGAGATCTGTTCGAGGCGCTGAAGGATGCTTACGGCATTATTCACCTCGGCGCCTATCAGGCGCCCAATCTCGCGCCGGACGCGGAAACGCTCAGCAACAATGTGTCGGCGACTTACAACGTGCTACGGGCTGCGGCAGATATGGGCGTGAAGAAAGTCGTCATCGCGTCGAGCACGGCGGCGTTTGGATTCATCTATGCCACCAAACTGTGGGCGCCGGAGTATCTTCCGCTCGACGAGAATCATCCGTCCAAGCCGCAGGACTCCTACGGCCTGTCCAAAGTGCTTGGCGAGCAGATTGCCGATTCGATCGTTTCGGTAAATGGCGATATGACGATAAGCAGCTTGCGCTTTCCCGGCGTCAACTTCGATCTGTCTTACGAAACCTTCAGAGAGCGCTGGCGCAATCCGCCGACGCGGGCGAGCGGTTTCTGGACCTACATCGATGCGCGCGACGCCGCGACCACTTGCCGATTGGCCTTGGAGGCGAAATTCAAGGGCCACGAAGTCTTCATCGCGTCGGCTCCGAAAAATTGCATGATCCAGCCGACACTGGAGCTGGTCAAAAAATATCTGCCAAAAGGCGCCAAGATAAAAAAAATGGCCGGTACCCACTGGAGTTGCGTCGATTCTGCCAAGGCGCGGCGTATGCTCGGCTTCAAGCCTCAGCACGTTTGGCAGGATTACCTGAAAGAAGATTAGGCGAAGCCGCGCAAGGGTCCGGTGGATCGCATCCCCGTTGTTTTCGCTTGACGCCCAAGCGACAGTTCAACTAGCTTTGGGCCGATTCTCGAGGAGGTTTGCCGATGAGAAAATTCGTCGTCCCGCTCACGATTTTTACTGCCTGGACACTTTTTGCCGTCCATACCGGCATGGCGCAAAGCAACTTCTACGAAGGCAAAACCATTCGCATCATCGTGGGGTTTTCACCCGGCGGCGGTTACGATGCGCTGGCGCGCATGCTGTCCCGCCATATGCCCAAGTATATTCCTGGGCACCCGACCATTCTCGTCGAGAACATGACCGGCGCGGGGAGCTTGCTGGCGGCCAATCATATCTTCAAAGTCGCCAAGCCTGATGGTCTCACCTTCGGCCACTTCAGCGGCGGGTTTGCTTACAGCCAGGTGATGGGGCAGCCGGGCATCGAATTTGACGTCCAGAAATTTGTTTTCGTCGGCGCCGTGGCGCGCGATGAGAGCGCGATTGCGCTGACCAAAGCGAGCGGCATCAACAGTATGGATAAGTGGTTCGCGGCAAAGACGCCGTTGAAGCTGGGCACTACCGGGCCCGGAGCGTTCGGCACCGACAATGTCATTAAAGTCGTCAAAGCCGCGCTCAATCTGCCAATCCAGGTCATTTCCGGCTATAAGGGCACGGCGGACATGCGCATCGCCGCGGAGAGCGGCGAGATCGACGGCACGACTTGGGGTTGGGACTCCATGCGCGGTACTTGGCAGAAGGCGCTTGAATCGGGCACGGTGACGATCGTGTTGCAAACAGTGCCGAAAGCATTTCCCGACTTGCCCAAGGTGCCGCTCGCCATCGATCTCGCCAAGACGGCGGAAGCCAAACAATTGATCGAATACGGCATTCACTATCCGAGCAAAATTACCAAGACCTTGGCGCTGCCGCCGGGTACACCGATCGAACGCGCGCAAATCCTACAGAAGGCCTTGCAGGAGACCGTCAAAGACAACGACTTTATCGGAGAGGCGGACAAAGCGAAGATCGGCCTCGCGCCGGTAACCGCCGAGGACATGAGAAAAACGGTGGAAGGCATTTTCAAGCTGGATGCCGGCCTGTTGGCCAAGTTGAAAACGATTTTGTTTTAATGGCGCCATGAAATTTGGCACCCATATTCTTCCCACCTACATGCCGGAGGTCGACGGCACGCTGGCGGACTACTATCGCTGCATGTTCGAGCAGATCGTCGAGGTGGAGAAGCTTGGCTTTGACCAGGCCTGGGTCACCGAGCATCACTTCGGCGGCTATGGCGGCACGCTGCCTCATCCGCCGACTTTTTTATCCGCCGTCGCGCAGATGACCTCAAGGATCCGTCTCGGCGTGGCGGTGGCCGTGCTGCCGCTGCATAGTCCTTTGGAGTTGGCGGAAGCCTATGCCATGGCCGATGTCATCTCCAACGGCCGCATCGATTTTGGTATCGGCAAGGGTAGCGAGCCGGTGGAGTACCGAAAATTCGGCGCGAGCCGAGACGAGGCGACCGCGCGGTTCAGCGAGAGCGCGGAGATCATTCGCCAGGCGTGGTCGGACGCGCCGATCAACTTTCACGGCCAATTCTATAACTACGACAACGTCAATATTCTGCCCAAACCCGTGCAGCGGCCGCGTCCGCCGATCTGGGTCGGCGCGACGCGCAGCGAGGAAACGTTTCGCTGGGCCGGTGAAATGGATTACGACTTGATGACCGTCCCTTTCGTTCATCCGACGACAGACGCACTGCACGACCTGATAAAAATTTATCGCGGCGCGTTGGCAAAAAGCGGGCATGATTTCGTCCGGCGCGAAGTGTTGGGCAAATTTCACATCTACGTTTCGGATAGTTTCGAGCGCGGCATGCGCGAAGCGGCGCCGTTCATGAAAAACTACAGCGATCTTCATCACGCGGCCGATCCCAGCCGCCGATTGACCGAACGCGACATCGGCTCCGATATGGCGCGTGGTTTTATCATCGTCGGCGATCCTGAGCGCTGTAGTGACACGATCCAGCGTTGGCATGAAGAAGGCGGCATCACGACGTTCTCCGGCACGTTTCACTTCGGTGGCATGCCGCAGGAAATGGCGCTGAAAAATATTCGTCTGTTCGCCGAGCGGGTGATGCCCGCGTTAAAAAACTTATAGATTTATCCCCAGATTAGACTAGTATCTCCTTAGCGGATAATGAAAAACTTTTTGGACTCCCTCGACAAGCTCGGGACGAACGGAGTTAACACAGAAATCGCGCAGAAACTTCCGTTCATGCTGAGCGCGTCGAAGCATTCTTTGCTTTTTTCAGTGACTACGAGATTAATCGTCGTCTGATTACTTTGATTCATTTAGCTAACTTTGTTCGATTGCGCTAGAATCATTCACATCTAAGCTCGCCTCTTTAACACCGGATGAAAATAGTTTTCCCTTACTCGAGTCAGATCGCCTGGTTAGAGGGAATCGATTTCAAACAAGGCGACGCCGTGAAGCACGGCGATCCCGTCCTCGTGCCCGAGTATCCGTGGGAAAATGTGTGGCCTATCTCTATGGTTCGGTGCTCAAGACGACGATTTACCGGATGTGGTACCAGGCGGGCGGAATCTATGTTGCCTACGCCCGCTCGCGCGACGGCATCAAGTGGGAAAAACCGCTAGTCAATAGGTTTTCTGTCGAACAGCCGAGCGTCGGTCCGACGGTGGCATCGGCGGGTGGCGCTGAATTATGCACAAGCGCAGCTCGGCCGCTGCGGGTCAAGTCCAACGTAGTCCTCGACCTGCACATGCCGAGCATGGTTTACGATCCGATCGATCGCGCTCGCCCCTTCAAACTTTTCGGTTTTATCGGCAGGGGTTATTGCGCGGCGTTTTCCAAAGACGGCATTGATTTTTATCCCGCCGTTGAAAACCCGGTGATCCCGCTGCTCAAGTTTCCCGCCAAGAATAATCGTAAAACTTGGTTCAGCGACGTCGCGCCGGCATTCAAAGACACGCGCACGGGCAAGTTCGTGAGTCACGTGAAAACCTATGAGAGCGATGGCGAAGGCCGGACGAGAAGGTGCGTCGGCTTGTCCGAGAGCGATGATTTCGTCCACTGGAGCGACCCGACGACGATATGGATTCCCGGCGATGACGAAGACCGACTGGCGCGAGACAATGGTCTGTGCTGGGCCGATTATTACGGGCTCTGTGGATTCAACTACGGCGATGGTTATTTGGGTTTGCTGTGGCTTTTCTATGTCGACCATGAGACTCGAACACGGCACGCATCAGGGCAAGATCGAGGTCTTTCTCGCCGGCAGCGCCGACGGCAAGAGCTGGAAAAGATTTTCGGATACGCCGCTAATCCCGCTTGGCGCGAACGCTTGGGACAGCGGCATGATCACGACTGCGGGACAACCACTGTTTTTGAAAGACCAGGTGCGCGTGTACTACGGCGGCGCCAATTTTGACCACGCCGCGGGTGAGAAAGACAGCCCGTATGATGAACAGCATCATCGCTTCTGCATCGGACTTGCAACCTTGCGAAAAGACGGGTTTGTTTACGCCACATCGTCCAGCGGCCGATTTACGACCGTGCCGCTCGAAAGTCGGAAAGGGCAAATCAAAATCAACGCCGACTGCCGCGGCGGCAGAATTGTGATCGACGCTGTTTCGCGCGACGGCAAGACGAAGTCTTTCGCCATCGCCGGACTGCGATGCTTTGGATCACGCGGTGCAAACTTCCATCAAAGACGACGTCGTGCTCAAAGTCGCCATCGAAAACGCCAAACTCTATGCGTTGGAAGTGTTTTAAGAGCGCGGTCCAAACAATTTCCGTCGCGGCTATGATCTACATTCTCCTCGTTGTATAAATTAAGATAACATTGTGGCCTGCGTTTAAAGTCAGCGCCGTTACGAAGGGATTGTACATGGCCATTCATCCGCTCGCAGGAAAACCGGCCCCGGCCGATGTTCTGATCGACGTTGATCGCCTCGAGAAAACCTATTACCAGAAACGACCCGATGTCGATGATCCTCGCCAGTTGGTGAGTTTCGGCACTAGCGGTCATCGCGGCAGCCCGCTCGACGGCACGCTCAACGAGGCGCACATTCTCGCCATCACCCAAGCAATCTGCGAATACCGCGCCAGCAAAAAAATCACCGGACCGCTGTTCATGGGCAAGGACACGCATGCGGTGTCGGGCCCGGCACAGAAGAGCGCGCTCGAAGTGCTCGCCGCCAATGGGGTTGAAACGGTCATCCAGCGAGACGATGGCTTTACGCCGACGCCGTCAATTTCACGCGCGATCTTGGTTCATAACCGCGATGGGAAGGATCACCTGGCCGACGGCATCGTGGTCACGCCGTCGCACAACCCGCCCGGGGACGGCGGTTTCAAATACAATCCGCCGCAAGGCGGCCCGGCGGACACCGACGTGACTGACTGGATTCAGCGGCGCGCTAACGAGCTGTTGCGAGAAAATAATCTCTCGGTGAGAAAAATTGCCTATGACGCGGCGCTCAAATCTGCCACCACGCATGAAGATGATTTACTCGGTCCCTACGTCGACGATCTGACGGCGGTGATCGATATGGACGCGATTCGCTCGGCGCGTGTAAAGATCGGCGTCGATCCGCTGGGAGGTGCGGCGCTCGCGTATTGGCAGAGAATTGCCGAGCGCTATCGACTCGATCTCACGGTGGTCAATGACAAGATCGATCCGACATTTCGCTTCATGACCTTGGATCATGACGGCAAGATCAGGATGGACTGCTCAAGCCCATACGCGATGGCGAGTTTGGTCAGCCTCAAAGATCGATTTCAAATCGCCGTGGGAAATGACGCCGACTCGGACCGCCACGGCATCGTGACGCCGTCCCTCGGTCTGATGAATCCAAATCATTACCTCGCGGTGGCGATCAATTATTTGCTCACGCATCGGCCCGAGTGGAACGAGGATGCAGCGGTCGGCAAAACGTTGGTTAGCAGCTCGCTTATCGACAGAGTGGTCGAACGGCTCGGCAGAAAACTTTTTGAAGTTCCGGTCGGATTCAAATGGTTTTCTCAAGGTCTTTTCGACGGGACAATTTGTTTCGGCGGCGAGGAAAGCGCGGGCGCGAGCTTTCTCTGCCGAAATGGAACGGTGTGGACAACCGACAAAGATGGCATCATTCTTTCTCTGCTCGCCGCCGAGATCATCGCGACGACCGGGCGCGATCCCGGAGCCTGGTACGAAGAGTTGACCAAGGAGCTTGGGCGGCCCAGTTACGCGCGCGTGGATTTACCGGCAACCCAAGCGCAGAAACAAGCTCTCAAATTACTTCGTCCCGAGTCCCTTAGGGCCACTGAGCTGGCCGGCGAACCGATTATTGCCAAGCTGACAACCGCGCCGGGAAACGGCGCGGAGATCGGCGGCCTCAAAGTTGCGGCGCGCAGCGGCTGGTTTGCGGTGCGGCCGTCGGGCACCGAGGATTTGTGTAAGATCTACGCCGAAAGTCTGCTCTCGGAAGAGCACCTGAAAAAAATTCAAGACGAAGCGTTACAAATCGCGCAATCAGTGTTTGCCAGCGGAGAGAATTAATCCGCTGGCAGTAGGCAGGCTCAAAGGCGAATACATTCGATTCGTTCGCTTAGTTTCGGCTTGACAGTTGATGGACGGGTCTCCTATTTTACAGCACGTTTGCTGCCCGGCTAGAGATGCTTTGATAGCTTCACCGTGCGGTTGTACGAGCACGTGACAGGAGGGCAGGGTATGAGGCTCCCAACATCAATTCGAAGCTCTTTCTTCCTCGCGCTGTCGACGGTCATCGGGTCGTTCATCGCGGCGTGCGCGCCGTCGGCGGTAACGCCGGCCGATGAGGCCAAGACCAAAGCGCAAACCGCGGTGCCGCTGGCAACCCAAGCGAGCGCGGATGCCATGCTCGTTCTCGGCGTGAAAAAGGGCCCACCGCCACCGCCGCCTTCGGGGGGGCCGCCGAAGCCGCCGCCGCACCCGACACCAGCCTCCTATTATGAACCTGTGGGTCCGTATTTCTTTTACGTGGAAACCCTGACGAGCACGGGGCCGAGTCGATATGGGTTCACACCGACGCAACCCTGTATTCAGAGTGGCGTGTTTAAACGTGGCATGAGAATCGTCTTTCGCTTCGAGGTCCTCGATACGTCCACGGGTAAGCGAGTGACGGATAGGGACGGCGCGACGCTCAAGGTCGTGTTGCCGCATGGCGAAGAAGTTGCGGCGCGCTGGGCAATCCGCGGCAGCGTGGCAGCACTGCCGGATTCCGCGTGGATGTGGGACGGTTCCTGGGATATTCCGCCGGATTATCCGTTAGGATCATTCGATTATCGGATCACGGTTGCGACCAAGGACGGCCGCACGGCGACTTTCACCCCGCCGGTACAAAAGGCTAAGACCGCTGATAGCCGGGTTAGAATCATCGACTGAGGTACGCAAATGATTACCGTGATGGATTTTGGCCGAAGCGTCGTGGCTGTCGCCGGATTGACGCTCGTCTTTGCGAGCGAAGTGCCGGCTGCAGAGCGGGAAACGGATTCCGCGGCTCCATCGATCGCGGCGACAAGTCCAACCAACGCGGGGGGAGCGGTCAAATCGAATGGTGCGCCCGCGGCAATCAAGTTTCTCAAGATCGAACCGGTGAAAGGTTACGTCGGGGATCACTTCACGATCCAAGCGGACGGATTACCCGTGGGCAAGAAAGTTGAGTTTTTCTGGAGCACCGTCGATGCGGCGTATCTCACCAAAGTGTTGACCGACAACGTCGAATATCACGAGCGCAAATATGACGAGAAGCGTGTCTCACTGGGCAGTGCAACGACCGATGCGAAGGGACGAGTAAGCGCGACGTTCAGCGCGCCGGAAGACTTCGGCGAGGTGCATGACATCTTCGCGGTCGTGGATGGACAAGACGCGGCGCGCGGCGGCTTCCGCATTCTGCGCAGCGCAACGATGACGCCGTCTGAAGGTCCGTTGGGGACGCCGATCACCTTAATGGTGAAGGGAATGGGCTGGCAGGGCTTCGAGCAATTTATGGCACTCCGTTACGACAATAAATACAGCGGCGAAATTTCCGCCGTAACGACCAAGGGCACGGCGGTCTTACAAATCCGCGCCGCGGGCGGAGCCGGAAAGCATATCATTCAACTCAACAACAGTACCGCCTATGCGCCCGGCGCCTATCTCAACACACAGCAATCGCCGCAAGCCTACATCTATTCGCACATCGACAATCAGCAAGAGTTTCGATTTAGCTTCAACGTTACCAAAGACGCCGGTCCGCCGCCGGATAAGCTGCAGTGGCCGGAGAGCGGAAGGATTGCGCAGTTGAAGGTGGATGCGCCGCGCACGACGATGACGATGAAGCCGGCGACGGCGAACGCGACGACATTGAATCCGTCGTCAGGCCCAGTGAATTCGCAGACGACGCTGCGCGCCAGCGGTCTGCCGCCGAACAGCGAAGTCGGCGTGCATTTTGTCACGGCCCGAGGCAACCGTATGACGCCGAGCGGCTGGAACCTCGATAGCGTGCCGCTGGCTAGCGCGACGACGAAATCGGATGGCTCCCTGGCGGCGAGCATCAAAATTCCCGACGACCTCGGTGGTTGGCACGTGGTGAAAATCGTCACACGTGACCGCGTATTGGCGGAAGCGCCTTTTTATGTCGAGCAAAGTCTCGTGACGGTGACACCCAAGCGCGTCAAAGTCGGCGAGCCTTTCACCATTCAGATCAAGGGAGTGGGCTGGACCGAGCTCGATAACACTTTGGCGGTCAGTTACGACAACGCGGTGCTCGGCTACGCCTGCGGCTTTAACAGTAACGGCGACGTCACGATCAACCTTGTCGCCAGCGGAAATCCGGGCACTCACCTGATTGATTTATATCCGGCGATTTACCGCGGCAAAGACCGCGTGCCGTGGAATTACCAGACGCCGGTTTTAACCTTTGCCCGCGACTTTCCGGCGTTGGCGCATGGCTACCGATTGCCGGCCTATCGATTGGCGATCGAGGTCATCGAGTAACGAATCAAAAATCCCTGGTTAGGGACCTGCACGCCTGAACTTCTAACGGACCACGCCATCCTACACTCCCCGAAAATCTCGAAACAGTTTATAATTCGATAACGCGCGCTATTCACTATCTCGCGATATGTGACCGTGCGCCCTCTAGCGTGTAAGGCGCCGAAGGGGAAGGCGAGGGATTGAAATGACCAACGAAGTTGCAGTTCACGAAAACGCCGAGTTGGAAAATTTTCGCTGGTGGGAACGCGGTATTATTTATCAGTTTTACCCACGTTCCTTCATGGACAGCAACGGTGACAGCATCGCGCGGAGTTGTTGAGGAGTTCGATGATCGCATGTTGGTCGGCGAGATCTATCTCCCCATGGAGCGGCTCATGGCCTACTACGGCGCGAGCGGAAAAGGCGCGCATCTGCCGTTTAATTTTCAGCTGATCCGGTTGCCATGGAAAGCTAAAGAGATTGCCGCCGCCGTCGAGCGCTATGAAGCGCTTTTGCCGTCCTACGGATGGCCCAATTGGGTGCTCGGCAATCACGACAAGCCACGGATCGCCACGCGCACTGGGCTCGCGCAAGCACGGGTGGCAGCGATGCTGCTTCTAACCCTGCGCGGCACCCCGACGATGTATTATGGCGACGAGCTCGGCATGCGCGATGTGCCGATCCCAGTTGGGCGGGTGCAAGATCCCTTCGAAAAGAATGTGCCGGGTCTGGGACTCGGCCGTGATCCCGTGCGCACGCCGATGCAATGGAGTGGTGGCACAAGCGCCGGCTTCACGACCGGCGAGCCGTGGTTGCCGATCGCAACCGATTACCAAAACTTCAACGTGTCCGTTGAGAGCGACGATCCAAGCTCGATACTCGCGCTCTATCGTCGCTTGATCGAACTGCGCAGAAAGGAACCGGCGCTTTCCGTCGGAGAATATTCGCCGTTGCCGGCCGGCGACGATTTAGTCGCCTATATGCGAAAAGCAGGTGAGCGCAGATTTTTGATCGTGCTTAATCTCGGTCCCAGGAACGCAGATTTAATTTGAGCGAGCTCGAAGCCCAGGCTCGTTGCTCGTTTCGACTCATCTCGATCGGGGACAAGACAAATTAGGCGCTGAACTTCGTCTGCGGGGCGGTGAAGGCGTCATCGTCGAGTTGCGCTGAATTGCGATGGCATGCCAGTCCGTCGTTGCACTCGTCGGCTCACGATTCAGGGATTTTCACGATCTAATTCCATTCGACGGTGTGCTGTTTTGTACTAGACGATGAACATGGATAACGGCGATGCGGACGAGAAACAGCGTCTGCCGCTCGCAGTTCCGTTCTATTATGGCTGGTTTGTCGTTGCGCTGAGTTTCCTCGCCAACTTGACCGCCGCCGGGATTCGCTCGGCGCCGTCGGTGCTTATTCACCCGCTCGAGGCGGAGTTCGGCTGGACGCGGGCGGCAATCGCTTCGGCGGCAAGCCTGAATCTCTTGCTTTTGGGATTGTTTGCTCCGGCGGGCGGTTGGTTGATCGATCGTTTCGGAGCGCGCCGCGTCATCCTCGGCAGTCTTACGACCATTGCGGTTGGGTTGAATGGCGTAATTTTGGTTCAGCAACTTTGGCAACTGATTCTTGTGTGTGGGGTCGTCCTGGGCATCGCGACCGGAATCACTCCGGCGCTCGGCGCGAGCATCGCCGCCCGTTGGTTCGTCGACCGGCGCGGTTTGGCAGTCGGGCATCATGACCAATGCCGGCGCCGCCGGACAAATTGTTTTTCTGCCGTCGTTGATGTCCGTCATCCTCGCCACGGGTTGGCGCAGCGCGTTGATGATGATTACGATGACGGCAACATTGCTGATCCCGGCAATTTGGTTCTGGATGCGCGATAATCCCGCCGACGTGGGTCTCGAGCCCTACCGATCGGGCAAGGAAAATAGCTCGCAAAAACGGCCCGCCCGTTTCGCGCGTGGGGAAATTCGCCCGATGTCGATGTCAGCAATGTCGGAGGTCGTCAAAACCTCGACGTTTTGGATTCTCGCCGGCTGTTTTTTTATTTGCGATGTCACCGCCAACGGTCTCATCGGCACGCATCTGATCCCGCATGCGATTGAACGGGGTATTCCGCAGGTGACGGCCGCCGCAGCGGTCGGAATCATGGGCGGGGCGAGTTTTATCGGCACGACGTTTTCCGGTTACCTGGTGGACCGCATCGATCCGCGCAAAGTTCTTGCCGTCGTCTACGGGCTGCGCGGCTCGGCGCTGCTCATGTTGCCCTTCGTCTCAGAGCCGTTTGGCGCTATTTATGTTCGCGAGTTGTATGGTCTCGATTGGTACGCTTCTGGCCCCGCAACCACGACGATCATCGCACGCGCCTTCGGCTCCGAGCGCGTGGGCACAATCTTCGGAACAGTTTTCGTTTCGCACCAACTCGGCGCCGCCTCCGCTGCCATTCTTGGCGGCTGGGCACGCGTCGAGTTCGGTCATTATCAGTACGCTTTTTTGACTGGCGATTGTTTAGCCTTGGTCGCTGCCTGTCTTGCGCTAACAATTCGCCGGACTGAACGTACAGAACCGCAAATGCCCGCAGTAGCTGAACTTGCCGGAGCATGATCGCAAATAGCAGTAGGGCGTTGCGCGAAAAAAGGCGCGATCTCATACGCCAGGGCTCACGGTCTTGGCTGTGGCGATTATTGCAACAGAGAGGACAGACGGGTTTTTATAATTTCCTCCGCCTCCGACACTATGTCCTGAACGACTTCTCTGACGCTTTTGATCGAATCGATCAAGCCGGCATCTTGGCCGAACGAAAGCGAAGCGTTGTGAATGTCACCGGCAGCGCGCGCTGCGGCTACTTGCTGACCGATCTCCTTTGCGTTTTGCCGCACCATCCATTCACGGCCTGCCCATCGTTCGATAAATTGATTGCGCTGGGCTCGTGACATCGCGCCTGGCCACACCCGTTGGCTGGCGAGATCGGGGATCTCGGTCAGGACCGTATCGTGACCGTCGCTTTTGACAATCGCTTGCTTGAAGTTCGCATGGATCGGCGCTTCCGGCGTGGCCATGAAGCGTGTGCCGAGCAACACTCCTTCGGCGCCCAACGCAAGGGCCCCGGCGAGTCCGCGGCCGTCGGCGATACCGCCAGCGGAAAGGACCGGTAACGGCGCTACCGCTTTGACCATCATCGGCACCAGCGGGAGCGACGACATCCACGCCACATGGCCGCCGGCTTCGGTGCCCTGGGCGACGAGGACGTCGGTCCCGGCTTCCGCGGCACGCATCGCTTCGGGAACTTCCCCCGCCATGTACATGACTTTGCAACCGGCGTCGTGTGCGCGCTGAAAATAGTCGCGCAGATTTTGGTCTTTGCGCGCCCAAGCGAAGGCGGCGACCGTTGGCCGGGCACGCAGCGTGACCGCGAACATATCTTCTTGGATCTGAAACAACAGATGATTGACGCCGAATGGTTTATCGGTGCGCTCGCGGATCGAGGCGATTTCGGTTTCAAGCGTCGCGGCGTTGAACGCCGACGTGCCGAGGGTGCCGAAGCCGGCGGCGTTGGAGACCGCGGCGACGAGCGGCGCAGTGGTAGCCGTGCCCATGCCGCCGAGAACAATTGGATGTCGAATGCCGAGAAGATCGCAAATGCGCGTGTGAATCATGACGCCTCCGAATTTTTGAGGGGTTCAAGAGAAGATATTTAGCCGCAAGGATCGCAAAGGATGAACGAGTAAATTCGCAGCACAAGATCCGAAGCTCGAAACAATGTCAAAGGACAAAAATCCAATCTTCCAAACAAACCCGATTCGGACTTGAGTTTCGAGTTCTATTTCGAATTCAGGAAACATTCGCGTGTCCCGGATGTAGCGCCGCGGAATTCGGGTCCTTCCACAGGGAATATCACGTATCTGCCTTGGGAAAATTGAGCGCGTCGATGTCGAACTTTCTTAGCTCCGGCATGACTTGTTCGGTGAAGAGTCGGAGCGAGTTAAGGGACTGTTTCTGGGTTAGCTCGCCGAAGGTAAATTCGCCGAGAAACGTGTCGGCGCCGGCTTCGATGGCGATTTTCTTGATCTGTCCGACGACGGTTTCCGGTGCGCCGCAAATAAATGAGCCTTCGGCGATCGAGTGGTTCATATCCATCAGTTCGCCCCGGCGGCTGCCATCGAGAATCGTCGATAGTCCAGTCGACCCGTGGGCGCCGTATGTGCGCGCGCCGCCACGGCGTTCCCAAAAATTCTTCCAGTGGAACTCGCCGTCGGCGCGCGCTTGCCGATCACTTTCCGCCACGAAAATTTCGCGCATCAAGCCGATGTGCGGCTTCGGCCCCGACGGCCGGGTGCGTTTATAGACGGAGCGATATTCGTCGAAAGCTTTGCGCGCCGCTTTCATTCCCGCTGGAACCCATTGGATCGTGCTGACGCCCGTGGAGGCGGCTTCCTCGATGGAATCCTTGCTCCGCGTCGGCATCCAAAGCGGCGGATGGGGCTTTTGCACGAGCGGAATCGACGAGTCAATGTCCTTACATTTGAAGTAACGGCCTTCGAAAGTGAAGGATTCATGCGTCCAAATGCCTTTGATGATGTGCAGCGCTTCCAGTGTCATTTCGCGCTTCTGGTCCCAGGGGATGTTGTAGGCGGCAAAGCTAAACGGCCCGATGCCTGCGCCGAAACCACATTCCAAGCGTCCTTCCGTGAGGTTGTCAAGCAGCGCAATCTCTTCGGCGACTCGAATGGGATTCCACAAAGGTAGGACGTAAACCAAGGGGCCAAGGCGGATATTCTTCGTTCTCTGCGAAGCGGCGCCGAGAAAAGCGCCGGGGCTTGGACACTCGGAAAAGCCCATGTCGAAGTGGTGTTCGGCGACGAAATAAAAATCCATGCCGACTTGATCGGCAAATTCCAGAACTTCCAAGTGATTCCGGTACAGGTCGACGTAGGAGCGAGCTGGGCTGTCGTGCTTTTGCATGTGATCGAACAGTCCGAGTTTCATGGCGATAATCCCTATTTTACTGCAGGAGCCTCTTTTTGAATTTCTTGAAGCAACGAGTTGTCGTACATTTTCTCCAGCGCCAGTTTTTTCACTTCGGCGCTCGTTTCGGCGCGAAAGTCGATGATGGAGGTAAGTCCCGCAAGCGAAACATAAGGAATTCTCAGCGCGTAATCTTTGACATTCTCTTTGTAAGTTGCGTCCAGCGTTTCGCCGTCTGTTGTTCGCGTGTATTTGCCGACCGACCGTTTGGCGAATGCCGGGTCCTGAATCGCCAGATCATAAGCGGCGATCGTGGCGCGCAGGACTCGCTTGAGCTCGTCGCGTTTGGCTTTGAGATATGAATTCTTCACGATGAAGCAGCCATAATCAAATGGCAGCGCGATGGTTTCAGTGGTGAGCAGTTCTCTAAATCCCAACTTCCTCGCCTGCAGAGTGAGTGGCAGCGAAATCGATCCGCCCTGGACGAGATTTTTTTGCATGGCTGCGATGATCTCTTGGGTGCCGCCGAGTTGAATGAACGCAACATCCTTGATGGGCTGGAGACGATTTTTCTTCAGCACGTGGCGCGCCACGAAGTCAGAGAAGGCGCCGAAGCGGGAGACACCGACAGCTTTGCCTTTCAGATCACCGATGCTGGCTAGGGCAGAAGTTGTGAAGAACGATGATTGTCCAGTGTCGTACTGACAGCCGACCATTACCAGGTCGGCTCCGGCGAGATTGGCATCGACCACCGCGCCGGCGGCCGAATAAACGATGTCGAGATCGCCGGCCAGCAGCGCTTGGACCGCTCGAGTGCTGGAGCCGATGTAAAGCAGCTCCATGTCGGCGCCGTGCTTTTGGTACAGACCGGCGTCTTTGCCGACCCAAAGAATTGTAAAAGTTCCGGCAAAGGCCGTATAAGCGACCCGCAGCTTTGGCGCTTGAGCGTCGGCCGAGTTTGCACTGACAAAGACGAATGCGAGCAGGCTGAGGGAAAATAGACTTTGCAGCCGGCCGGGAAACCTCATCATTTAATCTCCACACCTATCTACGCGTTTCCGGTAAATCATGTTCGCGGCTTTGGTGTCAAGTTTTATGTCAAAGCTCGTCAGTGAGCCCGAACTAAATCATGGTTGACGCTGATTGGCCGCGTGCAGTAGTTTCTCCACAGATTGATGGGATGCCTCGATGCGCCGCCGTAGTCGGGGCTCTATTCAAGAATGGTGTATGGCAGGACTGGTCTTGCTGCGATGCGTTACTGAGTGAGCCAGGACGAACAGGAATCGCGGCACGAGATTGTTTCCGTTCGTTTTCACTGCCTTCACATTTGTATGCGGTTCTGTTTCCGCGCAGGAGAAAATAAAATTTCCTGTCGGAGTCGGCACGAAAACCGTCGGCACCAACATGTTTTGGCTGGCGACGAAGAAGGGTTTTTTCGATGAATTCGGATTGGACGTCCAGCCGGTTCTACTGCGCGGGACCGCCATCACGATGCAAGCGCTGGTGAGCGAATCGTTGTATCTGGCTCTCGGTTCGGCGGACGCCACCATCGGCGCGACAGCGGCCGGCGCGGACCTCGTGGCCGTGGGAGGCGTAGTCAATGGCCTGACGCAGGCGATCGTTGCGGCGAAGAGCTACAAGACTATTAAAGATCTGCGCGGCGCGACCATCGGCGTACAGGTGCTCACTTCGGGCGCGACCAATGTGCTGAAGCGCATTCTCAAGCAAAATGGACTTGAATATCCGGCAGACTACAAACTTCTCGCGGTCGGCGGCGGCAGTTTCAATCTTGCCGCACTGAGTTCGGGACAGATCGGCGCGACCTATTTGGTCGTACCCCTAGATCACACCGCAGTGCAGCAGGGCTTTCACGTGCTTGGCCATTACCGAGATTATTTTCCCAACTACCAGCTCTCCGTCTTGGCGGTGAAGCGCGCTTGGGCGGAACGCAACCGCGGCCTGCTGGTGCGCTTCCTGAAAGGCGCGGTCCGCGCGCACCGCTGGCTCTACGCGAACAAAGAACTAGCGATCGATTTTCTCGCCAAAGAGATTCCTCTTCAGCCGGAACTGGCGCGGCGCGGCTGGGAGTACTACACGACAAACCGCATCTGGCATCCGAGCTCGGAGATTAATCTCGAAGGTCTAAAGTTTACGATGCAGGTCTATGCGGAGCAGATCAAAGGAGCGCCGCCGGATCCGTCAAAGTATATCGATCAAAGTTATTTGCAGCAGGCGGTTCGCGAGTTGGGCGAGCGCTAACGCAAGAAGGAGAAAAAAAGCATGTCGATCATGTTTGGTCGTTGCTTGCTCCTGGCGACGCTGCTGGCATTTCATTTCGAAGGCAAGGCCGCAGCCGAAAAAATTCGCACGTCCGTGCCTGGGTTGAATTTGAATTACTTGTCGATATTTTCGGCGGATGCCAGAGGATTCTTCAAAGACGAGGGATTGGAAAACGAGACGATCGTCATCGGCGGACCGGCGGGGATCGCGGCGTTGATTAGCGGCGATGTCGACTACAGCGGCGCGGGTGGAAGCGGACTGAGAGCGGCGGTCAAGGGCGCGCCGCTCAAAGCGATCATGTACCAAACCGAACGGCCCACCTGGTATTTAATCGTTCATCCATCAATCTCGCAGGTGGCAGATCTTAGAGGAAAAAAGATCGGCGTTGCTTTGCTCGGCGACAGCGAGGACCGATTTACCACTCTGTTCGTCGAGCGCGGCGGCCTGTCGGCAAAGGATGTGACAAAAATAACTCTAGGGACGAGCCCAACTGACAAGATTCTCGGCATTAAGAGTGGGGCGGTGGCGGCGGTGGTACTCGATCCCGCCGGCGCGGTCGCGGCGGAGAGAGAGGGTTTGCGGAATCTGGCATACCTCGGCGATATCTTTCCGTTACCGTTTCAAGGCTATGTCACGACGGACAAAAAAATTGCGGAAAACTCGACGCAGCTCAAACGGTGGGTAAGAGCAGTGATTCGCGGCCTGATGTTCTTGCGCGAGCGTCCCGACGAAGCCGCCGAAGTCGCGACCCCAAAACTCCAACTTAGAAACATCACTAAAGCCATGCTGATAGAGGCGATCAAAGGTTATTCCCGGGCTCTACCGCAAGGGGTTCCAGGAGTGCCGTCGACGGAAGGAATCAAAAACATTCTCGAATACGAAATCAGGCTGCCTATGAAAATGGATAAGCCGGTTGCGGCGGAGAAGTTCTTGGATCTCAGATGGGCGGCCGAAGTCAAGAAAGAGATCGAGCAAAAGGGCAGGTAAACAGGTCTGAATCGATACGCATCGATGCGTAATAAAATTCAAAGGATGGAAAATAACTGATGGACGTCACATCAACGGTCAATCTCCAATCGATGCGTGTCGACCTGGTCGGCAGTTTACTAAGACCGCAGTCGGTGAAAGATGCGTTTGCCAGATACGGCGAAGGAACGGCAGGCGAAGCGGATCTGAAGCAGGCGCAGGATGATGCGATTCGCGACGTCGTTGCCAAACAAGTCGCGCACAATTTGCCGATTATCGTCGATGGCGAGTTTCGCCGGACAAGTTTCATGGAAAGTTTCGCTGTGGTCGCCGGCGTCGAGGAGTGGCAGGCGGGCGTGAAGACTTATCATGAACTCCTCAAGCGCGGTGATGACAATGAGACGGTTACTCATAAAGGGCAGGATCCGATCCTGCTCAATCGCAAGCACGTCACCGCAGCGGCTCGCGCTGCTGCGCAACTCGCTGCTGGACGATTTTCGCTTTGCTCAAAGTCTGACCGATCGGCCGGTCAAAGTGACATTGATCGGCGCCGGATCGGATTCAACAATGCTATGACAGCGTGGCATCGCGCGCGGTGTATCCGAGTACAAATGAGTTTTTGCGTGACGTGGTGGCGGTCGAACGGCAGATGATCGAACGACTGGCCAAGCGGGGTGCCGTTACATTGGCATCGACGGGCCCGGCTATACGGCGTATATCGATCCCGATTCGCTGGCGGCGATGCAGTCGCGTGGCGAAGAGCCGATGGCGACAATGGACCGCTCGATTAGAGCCGACAATGATCTGATCGCAAATTTCCCTGGCGTCACATTCGGCCTGCATATCTGCCGCGGCAACCGGCAGAGCATGTGGCATCGCGAAGGGCACTATGACGCGATCGCCGAAAAACTCTTTACCGGGTCTGAATCATCAGCGGCTGCTCGCTGGAATACGATACCGAGCGCGCCGGCGAGTTTCGCACCTTTGCGTTTCGTACCGAAAGGCAAGATTGCCGTGCTGGGTTTGATCACGACGAAAGTCGGAAGAGTCGAGACCGTCGATGAATTGCGGCGACGCATCGACGAGGCCGCGCGCTATCTAGCGCTCGAACAATTGGCGATCAGCCCGCAGTGCGGTTTTGCGTCGAGCCTGCGCGGCAATCTGCTCACGGAAGATGAGCAGTTCCGAAAATTGGACGTAATGCTCGAAACGGCGAGAAGAGTTTGGGGTCAGGTGAGATTGCGGTAATCGGCTCGACATTTCAGGTCCGAGCCGATTACCCGCAAATCTCGTTGAACCGCGAAGGCGACATGATTTTATCTATCAGTGCGCCGCTGGTCGTCGGGCTCGCGCATCGACCAAGCCGATCTTTGGCTCGCGCAGAAGCGCCGGTCGGCGTCGATTTGTCTGCCGAGAGCCGTCCAGGTCGACCTGAACATTGAAGCAATGTTCACGGCCACGCAGGCGGAAGCCTTCGGCGACGGGAATTTCGATTTCATTCACGCCAGGACGAAGCTTGAAATCGCGAATCTGCCGGCACGTTGTGTTACCTTCGCGGACGACGATTTCGGTGTCACACTCGCGCCGTCCGTCAAAGCGAATGCGCACTTTCCAGGCGCGGACGCGCTGCCCTTCAAACAATGGATCCGGGCGACATGTCGAGATCTTGAATATTTAAGCGTGTCACCGCGACGACAGCTCCCGCCCCGGCCGGAGTCCGCGGCGTTCGCCTCCGGCTGAAAAATATGAGCAATGCCGTTCCCAAGAAGCCCGGTCAAGAAAACTGTTTTACTCCAGAACATATAATTGCCTCCTTTGCGAGTACCTGTCGATTAGACGTTCGAAGTTACCGGTCGCTACAAGCCGGCAACGCAAAGTCCGAGCGACGTTTCTCCACTAAGTTCCCAGACTTGCCATCAAGCGGCCAAATCCTTTCACATTTTCCTTAACGTCAATCAATTTCATGGCGTACCAGATGCAAGCCAAGCTGCTGGTGATCACCGGCTTGCCGATTTCTTCTTCCAAGACGGCCACGTCGGTAATTGTCGGCCAGCGCGGGCAGGCAATAAAAATACCGTCGGCGCCGCGGGATTTGGCGTAGAGACGCTTGGCGATTTTGTACGAGGCGTGAACCGGTAAATCGGTGAGCTGGGCATTTTTTTGCACGCCGTAGCCGGCGATCTGCAACACCTCAAAACCGGAGGCTTCGAGGTGGCGTTTGAGCCGCTGGTTGAGCTCTTCCTGATATGGCGTGCCGACGACGAGCTTGTGGCAATTGATCGCTTTTAACGCTTCGACTTCAGCTGTCAGGCCCGCGGCCACGGGCACCCCGAATTTTTCCGTGAGCTTTCTGCCGAGCTCACGGTCGCTACCGAAGGGTAGACGGGTGAAAAGCGGCGAACCGCTGAAAATTATCGAGTCGCAGTTGTTTTCCACCAGATCTTGCACGGCCTCCTCGATGCGGCCGAGTTGCTTCTCGAAGTCATCGTCGACCAGCTGGCGCACGGTGCCGGTGGTATTGAGGATCATAAATCCTTCGGGAAACATTCTGTAAAACTCGTACACTAAAGTATCGCCCCGCGAGGGAGCGACATGACCGATGCGAGCGCGCCAACCGTACATCTCTTAACCCTCCTAGTAATTTTATTATATCGTCGACATCGTGCGGTCCGCGGTGTTGTTCGCGTGGCGATGAAGTTCAAATCGTTCAAGCCGTTCAAAACGTTCAAATAGTTCCATGGGAATAATTCGATCTTCAAGATTTACTGTCACTCGGTTTACTTCCAGCCATAAAGCGCCGCCGGGTTGTCGGCGAGGATTTGGTTGCGAACATTTTCATCCGGCGCTGCCGCTAGTAAAAAGTCGAGCAGATCGCCGTCGTTGGGCATCGGCACGGCTATGCCCGCGTGCGGCCAGTTGCTGCCCCAAATGACGCGATCCGGCGCCGCGTCAATAATTTCACGAACGACGCCGATCATGTCGGCGTAATCCGGCGGTCCGGCTACAGACGATTGATAGAAGCTGTAAAGGTTGATCCACGAATGTTCTTCGTTTCTCAGAACGGCGAGCAGCTCGGCAAATTCGCGATCACTCTCATGTTGATGCGGCTCAGCGTGCGCCACGTGATCGAAAACGTAGGGTACTTTGAGTGAATTCAAGAACGGCACGGCGTCGATCACTTCCGCCATCGATTGAGACATGAACTCGATATGCCAGCTGAAACCGACGCTGCGCGCGATCATTCGCTTGGTATCTTCGAAGGACAAGCCGCCTTTACCGTTGGCTTTGACGCGAAAACCGGTAAAGCCGACTTCTTTCAGCTTCAGCAACTCTGTGTCGATGATCGCCGGATCGAGCAGGGCGAGACCTTTGAAATTTCCTTTCATGCGTTGCAATGCGTCGAGCGTGATCCGGTTGTTGGTGCCGTTGGCGCTGCCAGTGACGATGACGGCGCGTTCCAGACCGAGCGCGCGGTGGATTTTCAAGTAATCATCGAGCGTCGAGTGCGGATCGGGATCGTAATTTCTTTCCGCGTTCAGCGGGTAATTGTCCCTCGGACCGTAAACGTGAAGATGCGTATCGCAAGCGCCGGGCGGGGCGATGAGCTTGGGCGTTCTCGTGTGCGGATTGGGTGGTTCGACGGAGCGCATGTTCAGAGCGCCTAATCTAATGCAAGAAGCGGTGAAATATCCAGTGGTCAATATGCGATTTGCCACTCCGCGAAAAGGCACTGACACCTTGACCATGGTTTCCAGTTTGCTCTATTGTTTGCAGGGACGCTCACCACGGGAGAATGTACGCTAAAGGAGGAAATTCTTATGGCGTCGACCAATGGACCATTGAGCTTATTTCTACTGAAAGCCGACGGGCTAGTGCGCTGTCGCTGGGACGGTGAATCTGAGCGCGTTGAGAAACTCAGCAGCGCGCTGGAGGGTGAAACGCTGCGCGAGCTTGCACGGGATCCATTTGATCCTAAGCGTTTGTATGCCGCGACGTTGACCGAGATTCACGTAAGCGAGGACGGTGGCGAGACTTGGAAATGGTTGCCGTCGGGCGGCCTCGATTATCGGGACATCTGGGCGATGGCGGTTCATCCGACGCGTCCGAACGAAATTTATGTCGGTACGCTACCGGCGGCAATCTACGTGAGCGAAAATGGCGGTCGCTCTTTTCGCGAGCTCTCGGTTTTCCGTAATCTGCCCGAATATAGCAAATGGACATTCCCGCCGCCGCCGCATACTCCCCATGTGCGCTGCATCACCCTCGATGCGCGGGTGCCGGACGAAATCTTAGTCGGCATCGAAGAAGGTGGAGTTGTGCGCAGCCGTGATCGCGGCGAGACTTGGGAGGACATCAGCGGACCTTCGAGCGCGATGGCATTTCCGGAATACAATGATCCCGCGGGAATTTTACCCTATCAAATGGGTAAGCATGAAGACGGCCGCGTGTATCGCGACGTGCATTGGGTGATGCGCCATCCGACGCGTTTGCAAACGATCTACGTCAGCACGGGGATCGGCACATACCGAACCGATGACGGCGGGAGGTTCTGGGAGAAGCTGGAATACGGCATGGGCCGGGCCTATGCGATTCCAATGACCAATCATCCTGCGGCCCCGGATCGAATTTATCTCGGCGCGGCGGAAAATGGGCCGACTTCATGGAAAGGCCACCGCACGGTTCGCGCCGGGCCCTATAACACGGTCCGCTTCAGCCGCGACACGTCCGTCGAGACCGGCGGGGCTCGGACGCAGATTTTACGAAGCGACGACGCTGGCAAGTCTTGGCGCTTTCTTACAGACGGATTACCAGCCGCTTCTGGGCACATGACGTGCGGATTTGCCATAAATCCGCAGGACGGTGATTCGCTTTGCGTCGCGTATACAGATGGGACAATCTGTGCAACGCGCGACGGCGGTGATCACTGGCGTCAGCTGCAAGTTGACGAGGCAAAGTTGTATGGGGTCCGTCTAGTGACGCCTGGCTAGGTCATATTGTCGTAATTGGCCGAATTATCTTCGATTTTATGAAAACCAGGCACGGCGAGTTTTATCAATATAATTTCGTTTTGATGCCTGCAATGGTTGACACCTTGAATACAATGCTTCAGAATTAAGCAGTCAAATCAGTCCAATACGGACGGGAAAGGCGGAATATGATGAGGGAAAGAATGCCGTTATTGAGCTATGGTGTGAGTTTATTGACCGTTTCCTTGCTGTTTGCTTGTGGGAGTCCTGCCAATCCACCGACGCCAAAATGGACGGCGGAAAATCCCACTGCTTCGTCGGGTGCGCCGAGCGCGGCCGCGAAACCGGCACCTAAGCCCGAGGCGAGTACGGCTTCCAGTTTAGACGCTTTGCGCAAAGGCGAGAGTGCCGCTGCCGGGCCGTTGAAGGACATCGGGTTTAATTTTGACAGCGCTGATTTATCCGAAACGGCGCGCGCGACGTTAAAAGCGAATGCCGAATGGCTCAAAAGCAATCCGTCAGCGCGGGTGCAGATCGAAGGCCATTGCGATGAACGTGGCGCAGCCGACTACAACATGGCGCTCGGTGCGAAGCGCGCGCAAGCCGCAATGGATTATCTCGTAACTTTAGGAATTGTCGCGAATCGCGTATCGACGATTAGCTACGGCGAAGAGATCCCGGTGTGTAAAGAGCATAACGAAGAGTGCTGGGTGAAAAACCGCCGTGCAAGGTTTGCTGTCTCGGGAGATAAACCGGTGTCCTGACAAGCTCACCAGCTACGATCGCTTTTTCCAAAGGGCCCATGTCGTTTCGGCATGGGCCCTTTTTTGTGTGAGAAAATAGCTACATTCAATGATTGCCGGTTTGATTCTCCCCCCACACCTTGCCGCAAGGAGCTGTTCCAGCCTACTTAGAGTTTGTCATTTTCGAATGTTTCTAGCGGGAATCCAAGCGAGGTCCAATTGGCCTCCCGATTCACGTGGGTGACGTTGGGATGGATTCTCATCGTTATGTTTTCTGATACCCCGTCAGTCCCTGCGGAGTAATCTATTTTGGCTTCGCGCTCGCGTGAATTTTTTGGATATAGAAGCGCCGGGGCAATTTTGCAGGTGATCGATTGACACTGGCGAAACGGCTTTGTTAGGGTCGCAGCGGCATCGCTCAGAATGCGAGGGCGCTGACATGCGGCGAGTTGCGAGCACGCATAGTGTGAAATCGCGCGACGCTCGGCAGATCAACGTGT
This sequence comes from uncultured delta proteobacterium, assembly GCA_963804165.1. Lineage (GTDB taxonomy): Bacteria > Desulfobacterota > Binatia > UBA9968 > UBA9968 > DP-20. The sequence continues at coordinate 262,792 of CAWDPO010000045.1, read as the reverse complement.
AAACGGAAAAACAGCGAAAGGTTAAAAGATATGCGTTACGGATGGCGTGCTCGAGTTGGACACATCGCTCCGGCGATTCTTGACACCTCGGGTGAAGAAATGCGCAAACTATTGCCCGAAGGCGTACTTCACGTTGGTCTCACGATCAGCGAACCGATCCAGACCTTGGGCGCGGAACAGGCGGCATCGGCTTTCGTGCAGATGGTGGACGCCGGTAAAAGACTGGCCGCGGAGAAAGTCGACGTGCTCATCTGCGGCGGCGCTCCCGTGGCATTGTCGAAAGGCCCGGCGGGTGACGCCGAATTGTCGGAGTTGCTCCGGCGCGAAACCCAATTACCCGTCGTGATGGCTAATGGCGCGGTCGTGGAAGCGCTTCGTTCGTTGGGCGCGCGGTCAGTGATTGCCATCAGTCCCTTTATCGAAGCGCGCAATCAAGAGATTCGCTCGTTTCTCAAAGCCAGCGGTTTTAAAGTCCCGGCGACCGCGGGCCTTGGACTGGTAAAAAACATCGACTTCGCCAGTCAATCGCCCGAAGCCGCTTTCAATCTCGCTCGCGGATTAGCGCGCGAGCACCCGGACACAGATGCGATTTATATCGCGTGCCCGCGCTGGCCGTCCGTCGACATCATCGCGGCACTGGAAGCCGACACGGGAAAGACAGTCGTAGCCGCGCCGGCGGCCATGGTCTGGGGCGCGCTCAAGGCGCTGAAAATTAATGATTGCCGCTCAGGTTTTGGTCGATTAATGGAGAGTTTACGCGCTAACGGTGCGCGTCAGATCGCTGGCGGGTAGTGAGAAACTTGTGGGCAACGGTGTCCGGCGAACTAAAATTGCGGTTTGCTCCGAGGAGGGTTGAGTATGTTTCTAACGCGCGGTATTAATATACTCGCCGGCCTTGGGCTTATCGGCCTGACGTGGTTCTCTCACACCATTTGCTATGCTCAAGAAACCTTCCGCGTCTCCTACGGCGGTTACAACGAGACCGCGGCACCGATGTGGGTCGGTATTGAAAAGGGATTTTTCAAAAAATACGGCATTGAAGCTTCCATGATCCAAGTGCGCACTGGCGCACTCAGCGTAGCCACCCTGGTGGCGAAAGAAGTCGAGGCCGTCTATCCGGCGCAATCGACGATCCTGAGCACGGTCTCCGGCGGCGTCAAACTTAGTTGCATCGCCAGCGCGATCAACAAGATTCCCCGTAGTTTGATTGTCCGTAAAGAAATCAAAAGCGTCGAAGATTTACGCGGGCGAAGCGTCGGCGTGCAGAGTATCGGCGGCGGCTTTTGGTTGCAGACGATGATCATCCTCGATCACCTCGGCGTCGATCCCGATAAGTTCGACCTAAAGATTCGCGTCATTGGTGACGGGCAGGTGATCGCCCAGGCGCTGATGGCGGGGAATATCGACGTCGCGGCGATGACGTATGGTTTGAGCGAAGCGCCACTCAAAGCGGGATTTCGCTCATTGGCCGACGCCGCCGAGCTCAAGGCGCCGTATCAAGGGCCGAGTCTATGTGCGCTCAAGGATGTGATTACAAACCGTGCTGATTTTTTTCTCCGTTTCGCCAAAGGGTTGGCCGAATCCAGCGCATTCATTCTTGAAAACGGCAACAAAAGCGAAGTTCTCAAGGTCCTACAAAAAAATCTCCGGCTATCCAAAATCGACGAGGCGGAAGCTTCGTATAAGGTGCTGCGGCTGATGACCACTTTAGATTTAGCACCCAATCCGGCCGCCTATAAATCGGTGCAGCGCATCGTCGGGCGTCTAAATCCGAAGATCAATCAAGTCGATCTCGATCAGATCATCGACGCAAAATTCGTCGGCAATCTTGAATCCGGCGGCTTCTTGGCAGAGCTGCGGCGAAGAGCGAGACAGTAAATAAGCGAAGACCCCGGTCAATCCGCGGCAAATAGCTCTAAAGTTTCCGGCGCGAATAATTCGTTCACGGCAAATTGTCTCGGGGTCAATCCTTGTTCGTGGGAATATTGTGTCGCCGCGTTCAGGGTTGGCAGATTCGTTTTCACGCCGTACGGATAAACATCCTTACCTAAGACTTGCCGGGCGTATTCTAAATCCAAATTCACCCAGGGCAGCGACGACAAGCCTTCTTCATAACCTTCGAAGGCGATATGTTTTGCCGCTTCGAAACCTTGCGTCAGACGGAGCGCGAGGTTCGGATCTTGCTCGTAGATCGCGCGGCGAATCACCACCATATGCATGATCGGAAAAATTTGCGTCTGGCGATAATATTCGGCTTCGACGGAGCGGACATCGGCGAACAGACGCTTGACGACAGATGAGCCCGCAAGAAACGCGCGCGGCGGCTGGGTGACGGCAAGGGCGTCGAGTTCAGCCGCTTCAAGCAGAGCATCAAGAGTCTGATCCTTGGCGATGCTGTCGATCCGGATCCCCGGTGGAATTTCGATGGATAAATGTTCGGAACGTCGGCGAAACCAATGAATATCTTGCGGCGCGACGCCGTACTGATGCTGCAATAATCCGCGCACGAACAGTAGAGCGGTCATCGAATAGTCAGCGATGCCGACCCTTCTGCCTTTCAAATCCTCCGGCTTGGTGATCCCGGCCCGGGTATTGATCCAGATATAGGAATGGCGGAAAACCCGGGACGGAAAAACCGGGATCGCCACGAATCGGCGATCGTTCTTGCCGAGCGCAATCATGTAATTGGACAACGACATCTCCGAGGCGTCGAACTCTTCATCGTGGAGCATGCGCAAAAAGATTTGCGAGGGCGGTGAGATGTTGACGAATTTCAGGTCGACGCCGTCCACTTTGACTCTGCCGTCGGCCAGCGCGCGGGTGTGATCGTAATCGCGGCAGCCAATCGTTATTGTTCGATTTGCCATCATTCCCTCCGTTGCTCATGCGATCGAGCGCCTCGAATTTAGGTGCAAGGGGGACAAGAAGTCAACGACGATGAAGGCTGAAGGAACGGAATAGGACGCTTGGATACGTGATCGGTATTGTCTAGACAGGTATCGGCGAATGCGCTAAGTGAAGCTCGAAAGGGGAATACTCATGGGCATGCTCAAACTTGACGCGGTGGTTCACTGGTCGATTCCGGTGAATAATTTGGAGGAAGCGGAGATATTCTATGGCGAGGTTCTTGGCCTGGAACACGTCGGTAGACTCGCCAATTCGCCGATGTCGTGCTTCAAGCTCGGTCCTCACAATATTCTTCTGTGCCAACGGAAAGAGCCGCTTCTGCGCACGGTAGAGCAGGACGGTCGTTTGCATCACGCCTTCGATGTCAGCCCGGAGATGTTCAATCAAGCCTGTAAACTCTTTCATCGGCTTGGCATCAAGATTCAAGAGCCCGTCGATTACCGTCCAGGTGGATTTTTCACCGGCAGACAACTCTTTGTGCTCGATCCCAGCGGGAATCGCATCGAGCTGCGCGACGCGAGCTGGAAGGCCGGGATGCCGACGCCGACGTATGAGGAAATCGTGAAATCGTGACCGCGTTCGTGATTTGTGTTCGTGTCGGGGCAGACTGTCTCATGATCAAGCTCAGCTACCTGGACGCCAATCGCGGCGCGAATATATTTCTTGATCACCAAGCCGAATCCAAAAGCCAAGGGTCAAACACCGGAGACCCTCCGAGTGTTCGAACCGGGCCTCCTCGACGATCTCAAGAAGAGCGGCTTCATTGAAAAACTACGAAAGTAATTGGGGTCCCTCGGCGTCGGCGCGATTGATATTCACTTTCAGTGTGGCGACGATCGCTCAGGCTTGCCAGGTGTTATCCCTCGAGCGTTATCTTGTCGCGGCGGCTTTGATTTGGGCGTAGTCAGTCCAGCCTTGCAGGACTTTTAACACGCCGTCTTGGACCAGTGTGGTCATTTCCTGAGCCTGCGCGATCTTAAACAGGTCTGTCACAGTTGCCCGCGTATGTATAAGTTTCTTGATTTCGTCGGTGACGAGCAGCAGCTCGTGCAAACCAATTCGGCCCTTGTAGCCGGTATCGCGACAGGACGGGCAACCTTTGCCGCGGTAAAGCTTAAACTTGTCATCGTAGGCGATTCCTAATTGCGCGAATGAATCTTCGCCGAAGCCGTAGGCCAGTGCGTCGTATTCCTCCTTGGGCGGATGGTACGGCTCTCGACATTCATGGCATAGAGTTCGCGCCAGGCGCTGCGCCAGCACGCCGAGTAGCGAGTCTGCGAAGTTGAACGGATCGATGTCCATTTCAAGCAACCGGGTGACCGTTTCGACTGCGCTGTTGGTATGGAGCGTGCTCAAAACCAGATGGCCGGTCAGCGAAGCCTCGATCGCCACTTCGGCGGTTTCATGATCGCGAATTTCGCCGACCATGATGATGTCCGGATCGGCGCGCAGAAACGCGCGCATCGCGGCGGCGAAATTGAAGCCGATTTTGGCATTCACTTGAACTTGGCGTAGGCCGGGCTGCGTGATTTCCACGGGATCCTCGGCAGTCCAAATCTTTCGGTCAGTGGTATTGATCGCGCCGAGAGCTGAATGGAGCGTTGTGGTTTTTCCTGAGCCCGTCGGCCCGACGCAAAGGATCAAACCGTAGGGTTTATCGAGCAGGCTGCGGAATTCGCGCAAGTTGCGCGGTGTCATCTTCAAACGGTCCAGCGGAATCGGCTCCTCGGCGGCGAGAATCCGCATCACGATATCTTCATTGCCGGCGCCGGAGGTCGGGATCGTTGCCACTCGTAATTCGATGAACCGATCACCGAGTTGGAATTTAATTTTCCCGTCCTGCGGTTTGCGCCGTTCTGCGATGTCCAGTCCGGCCATAATTTTGAGTCTGGACACCACCGCGCGTCGATAGACGGCGGGGACTTGCAAGTATTCAAAGCACCGCCCATCGACACGAAATCTTATTCGAGTTTCACGCTGGCTACCTTGCGGCTCAATGTGAATATCCGAAACCCGTTGGTTCCAGGCGTCAACGATCACTTGATTGACCAGACGCACAATGGCGCTGTCGTTTTCATTAATGAGCAGCTCGATGTTCGTTTCCGACGGGTCTTCATCCTGGCCGTCCAGTTGGCCAAGAATCGTCGACACAGACTCGCGGGGGTGAGCGCCAAATTGCCCGGTGCTCACTGCATTCACGTATTGAAGAATATCGTCGCGCAATCCGACCAGACATTTTATTTTTTTCCCGGGATACAGGCGCTTTATATCCTGGATCCGGTCGTGGGCGTGGGGATCATCGATCAGCACGTCGACGGTTTTGTCGGTGACGCGCAGCGGGATCCAATAATTCGTCTTGAGATAACTGGGATTGATGCCGCTCACGCATTCCGGAGCAAGTAGAACCTTCTCGTCGTATTCTTTGAACGGGCACTGATAATACGCGCTCAAAGCTGCTCCCAGTTCTTGCTTCGTTACCTGTTTTTGTTGCATCAGGACTGTTTCCACAGGGACATGCTTGCTCTCGGCGATCCTGACCATGGCATCAAGTTCTTGCGGCTGCAGACGACCGGAGATGATCAACGGCGCAAACTTGCCTCCCGTGCGTTTACCGGGCGGATTGGTCTGCTGCGATTGCTTGTACAACGCGCGAATGAGAGTCGCCTCGTCAATCAAGCCTCTTTCGATGAGCAGCTCGCCGAGTTTCTTTTTTGGGTGAAGTCTGATCTGACATTCAAGTATTTCCTGCAGCTGTTCCGTGGGAAGCAGTCCAAGGTGCACCAAAAGTTCGCCGATGTGAATGTGGCGGCGATGCTTGACGAGAACGCCTGCCAGTTCAGCTGAAGACACGAAGCCGAGGGTCACACAAACTTTACCCAAGGGCACGGACGGATAATCTTCTTTCTGAGCCTCGATGCTGCGTTCCAACTGATCGCGGCTCAGCAAACCTTCACGGGCCAACAATTCACCGATTTTTTCGGCAGCGGACGACTGTGAGTTCATAGAAATCATATGGTTTCGTGGTGAGTTTAGGTCAGAGCAGTTCGATTGCGCGCATATCTTTCCTGGTTAGACAAAATCGTCTGTCAAATTGTCACTCATTGTAAAATTTCCGTTCAGGCGTGCGACGAAGCGAAAGCAATGTTGTCAGTAATTCCAAATCACTCCTTAAAGCACCGGGATAACAAGCTGTATCCTGAAGAGTAGCAAAGATCGTGCACGGGGACATAAAGCCGACGGGGATCATGCGCAGCGAGGTCACCGAGCTTAGCGGCTCGAATAAAGGGTTTTACGAGTACCTCGGCTGTGAGCGAAAGGGTTTTCTCACCAGCGTCTCCGGATCACACTTCCGGGTTTGGGAGAAAAATCACGGCGCGCTCCGCATGAGGCTTCTCGCCAGGGGTTAACCGGGGGACGCTTAATGGCGCTGCCGTGCCGCGAATTCACAATCAATGTTGCCAAGTGACCACCTCGAGCCTTGCGCTAAAATCCCCCGGCGATGATCTTCTTGACGCTTCGACCTTTCTTGTCATAGCCTTCTTTTCTAGATGATTCCTATCGAGACCAGGAGTTCACTCTATGGAAACCGACCGTTACGAATATTCCCCGATCACTAGACGAAAACCGTTCAAATGGCACGGCGGCGCGCGCGTTGCCCTGATGGTTGCCCCAAATATCGAGTTCTTTCACATTGACAAAGTCATTCCCGGCGCGGCCCATGCGCTGTTGCCGGACGTGACCGGCTATGCGCTGCGTGACTACGGCTCGCGCATCGGCGTGTTTCGCATGATGGATGTATTGGAAAAGCATGGTATCCGGGCCACGGTTTTATTGAATGCCGATGTGTGCGCGCATCATCCGGCGATCATCGAGGAAGGCAATAAACGAAAATGGGAGTGGCTCGGCCACGGCGTGACCAATAATATCCGGATGACTCAATATCCGGCCGAGGAGGAGCGTTCGGTCGTTCGGCAAATACGCGAAACCATCGCGGCGGCGACCGGCAAAGCGCCGCGTGGTTGGCTCGGCCCCGGCGGCGGCGACGAGAGTCCGCACACGTTGGACCATCTGGCGGCGGAGGGTTTCGATTACGTTTGTGATTGGGGCTTCGACGATCAACCTTGTGCGATGCGCGTAAAATCAGGTCGCATGGTCGCGATTCCGTACCAGCAAGGCCTCAACGACATCCGGGTAATTTTCCAGGGCGGCCACACGCCCAAGGATTGGCTCCAGATGGTATGCGACCAATTCGATACGCTGTATGCCGAGGGCGCCGCCCAGGGTCGAGTCATGACGATACCGCTGCATCCGTTTGTGATCGGCTTGGCGTTCCGCATCAAATACCTCGACAAAGCGCTTGAATATATTTGCGCGCACGATGGGGTATGGAAAGCGACGGGAGCTGAGATTGCGGACTACTATTATGCTAACTACTATCAGAAAGCGTGAGGGGAAAGGACGGACATGCAGACAAAATCGTCGACGTGCTGCGCGGCTTTTCTGCTGGTTGGTTTATTTGTATCATTCGGTTACGGCGCGGATCGCGTGATTATCGGCAACGTGTCCCGCACCGTAGAACAATTGCCCAACTATGCAGCCACGGACAAAGGGTTCTTCACGCAAGAGGGAATTCACGGCGACGTCGTGCTGATCGGCTCGACCGATACGCTGATTCAAGCGCTCATCGCCGGTCAGGTGAACGTGGCGATCGTCGATCCGTCTGCGGCAATCAACGCGGTGGAGCGGGGCGCGGCGCTCAAAATCATCGGCGGCACGGTGCCGATTGCGGCCTACACGCTGGTGACTTGTGCCAAATACAAATCGATCAAAGAACTCAAGGGCACGATGGTCGGCGTCGTCAGTCTGGTTTCCGGCAGCACGATTTTCCTGCGCGAGATGCTCAAAGCCGAAGGCCTAGAACTCAATCGCGACTACACTATCATTCAAAACGGACCTACCGGACAACGCCTTGCCAGCCTGAAGACTTGCAGCACGTCCGCGACGATGCTGCTTGGCGGCGACCTGCCGCGTTCGCGCGAGCTAGGCTTTTTGGAAGTCGCGCGACTGTCCGACTATATCCCGAACTTGCAGTTTCATAGCTTGATTGTCGACAGCCGCTGGGCCGAAGCGAACAGTCAACTGACGGTGCGTTACCTCAAAGCGATGGTGCGGGCGATGCAGTGGGCACACGCTAACCGGGATCAAGCGGCCGAGCTGGTCAGCAAGCGCACCGGCATACCGCTTAAATACACGCGGGCCACCGTCGAGGAATATCTTTCTCAGGGCATCATCAGCCGCGACGGGTCGGTGAATCGCGAGGGCTTTCAGCGCTTGATCGATTTGATGGGCGAGAGATTGTTCAAAAGCCGTCCCTATCCGGCGCCGGAAAAATATCTCGACATGAGTTATCTGCGGCGCGCCCAGCAGGAGCTGGGATTGAATCCGGCACGATAAAGAAAGCTCCTTTCGCGGATTTGAAAATCTTTGCCCCGCAATGTTGAAGTCATGAACGCGCCCCCGGTGTGTTTGGCCGAGGCTCGTCGAATGGAGCCAAGGATAAACGATGAAACGAGTCACTGAGCAATTATTATTTCTAATTGGGTGTCTAGTTTTCCTGTCTTTCGCGGCGCGGGCCTCCAACGCCGCGGAGTCGCCGCCGCGCAAGCTACGTGTTGCGATCACGTCGCTGTCGGGCTCGATGGCGGTGCCGTGGCTGGCGCGGGAAGCCGGGATCTTTAAGAAACACGGCTTGGAAGTTGAAGTCATCGCTACGCCAAGCGGCGTGGAAGGCATGAACGCGCTCATCGCCGGTGAAATCACGTTCTTGCAAATCGCCGGCGCGACCACCGTTAGCGCTGCCGTGGGTGGCGCCGATGTGATCGTTATCGGCACGACGATCGGCACGTTGGTATTGAATTTAATGGTTCGTCCGGAGATTGAAAAAGCTGAACAACTACGCGGCAAGTCGATCGGCATAAGTCGCTTCGGCACCACGATCGACACCGGCGCGCGTATCGCGCTGCGCCACTTCGGCCTGGTGCCGGAAAAAGACGTATCGATCATTCAGATCGGCGGCATGGAATCCATCGTGCCGGCGATGGCCGGGGGTCGTGTGCAGGGTGGCATCCTTTCCTATCCGGCGATTGGCCGGGCTAAAAAACTCGGCTTTCGCGAGCTGCTCGATATCGCCGCCTTGAACCTGCCTTATGCGTCCACCGGGATTGCGACGCGCGGCGAGGTGATTCGCAAGGAACCGGAGTTGGTGCGCAAATACATGACCGCGCAAGTTGAGGCGATCGCGCGGATGAAGCAAGATCGGTCGTTTACCGTGAGCGTCATGGGCAAATTTTTGCGCACCAACGATACTGAGCAACTTTCGGAAGCCTACGATATCTATGCCAACAAATATTTGCTGAAAGTGCCGATGCCGACTGTTGAAGCCATCAGGCCGGTGCTCGACGAGCTAGCCACACGAAATCCCAAAGCGAAAGCTGAGGACCCGAAGAGATTTTTTGACGACCGCTTCGTGCGCGATTTGCAAAGCAGCGGATTCATCGATGCGCTCTATCGCTAAGGATTCCGTGATGACGACACCTAGATGGTTGGCGCTGTTTTTTCTCGGTCTGATTGTTTTACGACCTGCAGACGCATTGGCGCAGGAGGGCCGCAAGCTCAGAGCCGGATACGCGTCGTTGTCGGGTAACATTACGCCGCTATGGGCGGCACGCGATTCCGGTTTATTCAAAAAGTATGGACTCGATATCGATCTCATTGCTTTTCCGAGCGGCACCGAGGGGATGGCTGCGATGATCGCGGGCGAAATCGAGTTTCTCGCCATCGCCGGCAGCACGACAGCGAGCGCGGCCATTGGCGGCGCCGACGTGCTCAGCATGGCGCTGATCAATGACCGCCTTTTGACGAGTCTGGTGGTCGGCCCCGCCATTCAAAAACCGGAAGATCTAAAGGGCAAGTCGATCGGCATAAGCCGCTTCGGCACCTCCATCGACACGGCGGCGCGCATCGCGATTCAACATTACGGCCTGGAACCGATCAAAGATGTCTCGCTAGTGCAGGTCGGCGCGGTATCCTCGGCTGTTGCGGCGCTGCGCGGCGGTCGCATTCACGCGGCGATTCTTTCCTATCCGACGATCGTCCAGGCGCGCCGCGAAGGCTTTCGCGAAATCTTGGACATCGCATCGCTCGGCACGCCCTATGCCGCCAACGGGATCACGTTGCGACGAAGTTTCATGCAACAGCGCCGTGAAATCGCGATGAACTTTTTGCGGGCTTATCTGGAAGCGATTGCGCGGGTGAAAAAGGACAAAGCGTTCGCGATGGAAGTGATGGGAAAATATCTGCGCACAAAAGATCGCGAGTTGCTCGACGAAACTTATGAATTCGCCGTGACCAAATATTTAAAGTCACGTCCCTACCCAAGCGCGGAAGCATTTCGCTCGGTGATGAACGAGCTAGCGCAGGTCAATCCGAAAGCAAAGGGCCAGGACCCCAAGAGATTTTACGACGACGGCATTTTGCGGGAACTCGATAAAACTGGGTTCATCGATGCGCTTTACCGCTAGGCGAATCGAGTGCGACGAATGCGCCAACGGCGCGCTCGTGCGCGAAGGTTGCAGCGAGGATTGGGTTGCACGGTATTAAGACGAAGCTAATTTGAAGCGGGATCAACGCCGACGGTTTCGCCCGCGGTCGTCGGTTCGATGATGATGCCGCGCGCCACCAATATCGAGCGCGCGGCTTCGCGTAGACGCGGCAGTTGGCGCGCAAAAAAGAGACCCGCCAGCGCACAACCCACGCCACCCACGGCGACGACCAACGGCGCGCCGACCTGATCGGCAAACCAACCTGCCAACAGGCTGCCAAATGGCGCCATCCCGACCAGCATCATCGAAAACAGACTCATTACCCGGCCGCGCATGGCGTCGTCGGCGAGGGTTTGCAGCGCCGTGTTGCTGGCGGCGATCAACACCATCCAACCCATCCCGACAGCGGTAAGTAGCAACAACGTGAGCCAAAAAAGATTCGACAAGGTAAAGGCAATCAACGCCACGCCAAAACCTAAAGTCGCCATCGCAATGACACGGCCGAGGCCGATCACAGATTTTCGCCGGGCTAGAGAAAGCGCTCCGATCAGCGCGCCCAAGCCGACCGCGCCCATCATCACTCCCAGCGCGTCAGCGCCGCTTTTGTGCACGTCCGCCGCGAAAACCGGCATCAGCGTGATGTAAGGCATTCCCATGACACCGACGACGCCCAGTAGCAGCAGAACGTCGCGTATCGGCGCGGTGGCAAACGTGTATCGAATCCCTTCGGCCAGCGAATGCGCCAGGGACAAATGTTCGGTCGGCTGGGCGGTTTGACGAGGCAGTTTCATGGCTAACAGCGCGACGATGACCGCCAGATAACTGAGAGCGTTGATCAGGAAGCATGCGCCTTCGCCGAGCTTGGCGACCACGATGCCGGCTAGGCCCGGCCCGATGATTCGCCGCGTTGATCATCGAAGAATTAAGCGCCACGGCATTCGGCAAATCATCAATGGCAACCAGCTTGTGCACCAGCGCCTGGCGCGCGGGCATATCGAAGGCGTTGACGACGCCCAGGATGACACCCAGGAGAATGATGTGAAGCGGCTGAATCCAACCCGTCAGCGTGAGCGCCGAGAGAACGATCGCTTGCAGCAGCGCCGCGCTCTGGGTCCAGACGGCGACCCGGTGCGATGAGTAGCGGTCACTGATGACGCCGCCGAGTGCGCCGAGTGCGAACACGGGAATCTGCGTGGCGAAGCCAACCAGCCCGAGCAACGTGGCCGAGCCGGTGAGGCGATACACGAGCCAGCTTTGGGCGACCTGCTGCATCCAGGTACCGCATACGGAAATCAGTTGCCCGATAAGGTAAAGCCGATAATTGCGATGGTGCAACGAACGCCAGAGCGGCGATTCGACAAAAAATGAAAATTGCATCGTGATAATTTGGCGCGGCGGCGGCGTAACGGCGCGTTTTACGGATAGGCGAATTATCCCATGCGCATGGTCAAAAACGAAGAGCGGGCGGGCAACGACAGCTAAGAAGTCGTCGGCTACGATCAAGTCGCGGTGGCCGCATTCAACGCATGAGCCCTGAATTGGCCGACGGCAATGCAGAAACGAAGGTCGGCGCAGCTTCAGTTACTCGCAGGGAATCATATCGCGCCCGAGCAGGGAGACTGCGAGGCACCGCGCTCATCAAAACGATTGGAGAATCTTGCGGCTAGCGGAGGATGGCGTTGCTGCAGCGAGTGGTAATAATTCGCAAGCGGTCGTGCTACGAGGGAAAAAGCCTCGCGCCTTTGCCGAGTCCAGGATGATTCTTTCGAACAAGACCGCCGACTGCCACTTTCTCTCCGATTGAATGCCGCTACGGTCAGTTTAACATCGGCAGATCATCGACTTTGGCTACTTGCAGCGAATCCCTTTTGCCGCCCTTCATGCGAGTCATTTGGGCATCGGCCTCGTGCAATAGCTCCGCGACCGTGCGCGGCGCCTTGGTACAGGCAATCGCGCTGATAAAGAACGTTAGCGGGTGAGAAAACTTCCGCCGCTCTTCATTCAACGCGTGGTGAACCCCTTTGAGAATAAAATTCGCGGTATCTGAAGCTACGTTAGGCAACAATACGGCGAACGAGGTGCCGCCCATCCGACCGACCAAATCGGGACGCGGCACGTACTGTTTGATAGTATGGGCAATCCTGCAAACCATCTGATCTCCTATCGGGTAGCCAAAACGATGGTTGACCCAATGGAATCCAGTGACATCGATACAAGCCAAAGTCATCGGCTCCAGGCCAAACGCCCGGTCCATTTCTTTGGCCGCCAGGCGGTAAAAGGCATGACCGTTCGGCAGTCCGGTGAGAAAGTCGCGGCTGGCCAGCTTCGAAAGCTCATTCAGTTTTGCGCGCAGGTGCGCCTGCGTGACCGCGAACAGGACGAACACGCTCGTGCGCATCAGCAGATTCCAGTACGCGATCCAGACGGAAGAGTAGGAGCGGCCGCTCAGCGAATCCGCAGCGAACCAAGTCAATGAACCAAAAAACGCCAGATAAACTCCGACTTCCCGGGAAACAAACCAACTGCCGATGAAAATGGGAACCAGGTAAAGGAGTAAGAAATGGACTTCGGCTCCTGTCTGCAAGTCGAAGATACCCAAAAGAACCGTCGTTAAGATCGCGCAGGCAACCAGTGTTTTTGGGGATCGTCGCTCGATAAATCTCGAAAGTTTTCGAATCGTGGCGAAACCGCCAATCCGGGTATCCATAAGCGCGGCATATTAGGCAACCTCCGCGTTTCAGTCAAATAGAATTTTTCTATTCTCATCATCGGCCGGGATGATCGAGTTTCGCCGCAGTTTCAGTCGAAGGCTATTCTGTCGCAGCTCGGTAACTTGCTGCGGTGACCGTCAGAGGGTCAAACTTTTCAGTTGTTTGCTCACATGAAAATTGCTCTAATCGCGACCACGTCGGGAAGATCACGGGCATCCGATGTCCGATGCTACTCAGAGGGCGGTCATTTTTCCACCAAGGAGGTCTCCATGTCTCGGAGCGCACGTTGCTTGTTGTTGGCGTTCAGCCTCGTTTTGATTATCGCCGCCCAGTCGGCGTCCGTTTTTGCGCAGGAAAATTTCTACAAGGGAAAAACCATCAGGCTCATTGTCGGGCTGGCGCCGGGGGGCGGGTTCGATACCTACTCGCGCGTGATTGCCCGCCACATCGGCAAACATATTCCCGGCAATCCGACGACGGTCGTCGACAACATGCCCGGCGCAGCGAGCTTGCTCGCGGCCAACTACGTCTACAAGGTCGCCAAGCCGGACGGCCTCACGATCGGCAACTTTATCGGCGGACTTTCTTTTCAGCAGTTGCTCGGTCTTCCCGGAATCGAATTCGACGCGCCGAAGTTCGAATTTCTCGGCGTGCCGGCGCAGGACAACTTCATGATCGGCGTGGCGAAATCCACAGGCATCACCAGCATCGAACAGTGGAAGGCCTCCGGCACGGTAATCAAGATCGGCGGCGTGGCGCCTGGCGGTGGCACCGACGACATTCCGAAAGTGTTGAGAGCTACCCTGGGATTGCCGCTTCAACTGGTTTCCGGCTACAAAGGCACGGCTCCGGTGCGCCTGGCATTCAACGCCGGCGAAGTTCAAGGCGCGTGTAATTCATGGGAGTCGTTCAAGTCGACTTGGCGCGCTGAGATGGACAAAGGCGAAGTCGTACTCTTGGTGCAAGGGAATCTTAAACCGCATCCCGAAGTGCCCCATGTTCCTTGGGCGGTCGATTTGGCGAAAAGTGAGGACGCCAAGAAATTGATTCTAACGTCGGCGCGCGTCAACGGCGTACTCAATCGCTTTTACGTGTTGCCGCCGGGAACTCCCAAAGACCGCGTGCGCCTTCTGCGCAAAGCCTTTATGGACACGATGAAAGACCCGGAGTTTTTGGCCGACACGCAAAAGGCAAAGCTCGATCTCGATCCCATCGACGGCGTTGAGATCGAGAAACAGGTCAGAGAGTTGTTCAAGCTTGAGCCGACGTTGGTGAGCAAGATGAAAGAGATCCTGAAGTAGGAACCTGGCCGTGCCGCTCAGTGATTATAAGCTGTCGTTCCCGAGCGTCTATGACGCATGAAATCCCCAACCTGAGGGAAGCTACGCTTCGAACCGTAGATGAGTTCTGGTCCCACGACGTGGGCTGCTCCCGCGAACAGTTGCGCGCTGAGCGCACCGTCGTCGTTGCGCATCCCGATCAGTACGCCGACTTCATGGGAATCTTTATTCTATTGGTCGGAACCGCCCCAATCATCTCGCTGCCGCGTGAGTTATATTCTTTTCTCGCACTGGAAGCGCAAACATGGCCGGCTTCAGACGTTGTTGATGGCGCGCGCCTTCGCTCTTTGATCGGAGACCGAGTTGATAGAATCATCGGGCCGGCATTCATCGGCTACACCGAACGTGTAATGTTTCGCGCGATTGAAGCGCCTACGACGACCTTGTTGAACAAGGCTCACGCTGCGGCGGTGTCGTTGCTGCGCGCAGCTTGCGAGCCCGCGGAATGGGAACATGGAGGACGCGATCTCGGTGGAAACCCAAGCATCGGTATATTCGCCGGAGAAGAGCTCGTTACGCTCGCCGGTTACGATCTATGGGGTCAGAGAATTGCGCACATCTCCATTGTGACCCATCCCCAATACCGGCAACGCGGCTACGGCCGCGCTGCGGTCAGCAAGTTGACCGAGGTTTTGCTTGATCGAAATCTCGTCCCGCAATACCGAACGCTCGAAAGCAACGGTCCTTCCTTGAAAATTGCCGCGAAATTGGGCTTTGCGCGCTACGCAACGAGCGTCACAGTACGTTTGCGCGCCATTCCGTAGGAATCGTTTGTGGCTCTTACAATTCGACCCGGCGAGCCACGTGACCGTAAGAGCCTTGTACGAAGAGTTCGGATTTAAGCATCACAGCGACCAGCAAGTCGAGCCATATTACGGCGCACGATATCGATACGCGATGCAGTCCACGTGAAAGAATCCTAAGCCAGCGGGGGACGAGTTATGGAAGATGTTTCGCTAAAAGTTGTTTCTCCAGCGCCGGAAATATTAACTCAACGCGAGCGTGACTTAATCCGTTCTTGGTCTCGTCAGTTTTTCGGTTTACATCCGCTAACAACTCGGTTCACGTGGGTGGCCCAGGAAGGCGTACGGTTTCGTGTTCTAGTTTACAGCGGCGAAGAGCTGGTGAGTCATTTGCGTATTATCGAACGCATCGTGAGCATTGACGACAAGGACGTTCTCGCAGGTGGGCTAGGTGCAGTCATGACGGCGCCAGAGCACCACCGGAAAGGGTTTTCGAGCATGGCGTTGCGCGAAGCCGAACGACTCATAGTCGACGAGATGAATGCGCAAATTGGGTTTCTACTTTGCCTACCTGAATTGGTGCGCTTCTACACCAAGCGCCGATGGCAAGTCATCGAATGTCCAGTTGAGATTGACCAGCCGACCGGAAAAGTAGTTTGGCCAGAATGCGCCATGTTGTTGCCTAAACCCGAAATGCAATTCGCGCCAAAGACATTCAATCTTGGAGGGCTGCCGTTTTAACCGGGTCGAAGGGAATGAGCTAGCGAGACAGCGGCATACGCAGCTACCTTGAAGGCGACAAGGGATTTTTCGAACCGAGCGAATAAACGTCTAGCGGAACGCCGGCATGACTTCTTTGGCGAAAAGACGCATGGATTGCAGAATCTCGGCATGGGGGATGCCGCCGAAATTAAACGTCGTCGTCAGCGTGTCGAAGTAGTAATTGTTCATGGCGTTACGAATGTTCTTGATGCACTGGTCAGGAGTGCCGTAATTGTTGCGGCCGGTGGCGAGCATCATGTCCCAGTTATATTCCGCCGGTGGCGCCGTAAGGGATCGCCGTCCGATCCGTGAGATCTCGTCATATCGAGTGATGGCGGCGCACGCGGTCTCACGAGCGCGCTCGGCGTTGGTGTTGACGTAGGTGCGGGCGTGAAATTGACAATGTTTTTCTTCGGGCTTGTAGCCCGCTTGGATCAAACCTTGCCGCCAAGCTTCGACCCCCGGTCGAACTTTTTCAGGCGGGTGCGGATGGCCGACGGTCATGATGTGATAGCCTTGGCGTCCCGCCCATCCTAGACCTTCGGCAGACGTGCCGGCCACCCAGATCGGCGGATGGGGCTGCTGCACGGGCCGCGGGTAGAGTGACAGTTCATCGAATTGCCAGAACTCGCCTTTGTGGCCGACCCGCGCGTTGCCCCAAGTCTTGAGGATGACATCGATCGCCTCCCGAAGACGGTGGCGGTCATCTTCCCTCGTGACGCCGAACACCTTGTAGTCCATCTCAGTGTTGCCCGAGCCAATGCCAAACTCTAACCGTCCACCGGAGATGGCGTCGACCATGGCGTAGTCCTCGGCGCTATGAAGCGGATGGCGTAGCGGCAGGATTGCGATACACGGGCCGAGATGAATTTTCGACGTCCGCGCCGCGGCCGCGGCAAGCAGCACCGCAGGGTTAGCTATCGGCCCGCCGTAGCCGAGAAAATGGTGCTCGTTGAACATGAAGCATTCCCAGCCCAGCTCTTCAGCAAGCGCCACCTGTTCAAGAATTTGCTCGTAGTAGACGTTGTAGGGTGGATCGATATCCGGAAAGTAGGTCGCCAGGATGTTGATGTAAAATCGCATGCGATTGGACAGTTCAACGTTAAATTTCAAAGTTCAACGCCGAATTCCAATTCTCTACGTTGAACCCGGAACCTTGAACTTATGACAGAGCGTAAAGCGCACGCGCGTTGTCGCTCAAAATCTTTTGCTTGACGCCGGGCGAAAGATCGCTGCGATTTCTGAACACTTTGATCGCGTCGACGTCGCTTGAAGTGTCGGTGTGACCGTAATCGGTGCCGATTACGAGGCAGTCTTCACCGGCTTCGCGGACGATGTAGGGAATGTCGTCGGAATTTTCACAGGTGACGTACATGCCCAACTCACGCACACCGTTCTCAGGCCATTTTCTGCCAAGGGTTCTAAAGCGATTGCGCGCTTCGTGCATTACCCAAGGCAGCCATTGGGCGCTGGCCTCGATAAAACCGAAACGCAGCCTCGGAAACACCTCGTGAATCTCACTCATAATGATATCGTTGAATGATCCCACCGTGGGAATTCTAAAGCGGTGAAAGGTCGACGCGATGCGCACCGGGTGGCTATACAAGTCGGTAAGCCAGGCGTTGCCGTTGGCGATGTGAATCGCAATCGGCAGATCGAGCTTCTGCGCTTCGTCGTAAATCGGATAAAAATACGGGTCGGCGAGCAACCGCTGTCCTTCGATGGGACGCAGCATGACCGCGCACGCGCCATGCTCGTTCGAC
The DNA here is from genome assembly GCA_963804165.1 of uncultured delta proteobacterium. Classification (GTDB taxonomy): domain Bacteria; phylum Desulfobacterota; class Binatia; order UBA9968; family UBA9968; genus DP-20. The sequence goes on along the minus strand of CAWDPO010000045.1, from coordinate 244,965 downwards.
CAGCGAATCTGATCGAGAGCATCGGGCATACTGAGCGTCGGTGCCATGCACGACCAGCGCAACCGTCCGTCGCTCTGTTGCCAAATGTCGGCCAACCAGCGGTTCCAGCTTTTGTATAAAGCGACCTCAACGCCGGCGCGATCGGTTGCCGACTCGATGAACACGGTGTTGTGCAGCACCTGGACGTCGACGCCGGTTTCATCCATGTGGCGCAAACGGAGCTCAACGTTGCCGAGCTCGCGGGCTTCCTGCGCGTCGGCGAACTTGCGGCCAACTTTTTGCGCCAGCTTGGCTAACTCTTCGGCGGAAAACGCGGGAAAGCGAAATCCCCTGACTTTGCCGTCGATCAGCCAGAACTGAAGTTTGACTCCCGCTTCTTCACGGGTCTCCAGCGGAATCGGCCGATACTGCCGTTCCGAAGGATCCATGAAATCCCAAGTATGGGCGCACTCGACGACATGGGCATCGGCGTCGATGATCCGGGCGGCGATCGGCGTTTCCATAAAATTATCTCCCTCGTCATGAAAAATTAACCTCACACTAGTGGAGTTGGTGCGCCGCTGTCAATCGAGCGGCGGCGAGAGCCGGCGATAGCAACGCAGCAAAGGGCCCAGGAGCCACTATTGACATTAGTTTTGTAGTTGCAATGTATTTGCAATTACGATCAATCACGGGGCCCCGCCCGTGAATTTTGCGATTTCTGAAAATGTATGCACGCCGGAGAGATTTTCGAAACTTTGTTTCAACCAGTCGCTGCGCACATTTCTTGGGAAGCCTGATCAGCGACGCGTCGTCGAAGTTTTTATATCTATTTGCCAGGCGACGACCGGTTCGCTCTTGCCCTTAAGTAACAATTCCCGGCGGATCGCATTGGGATAATCCGAGGCCACATGGCTATAGGTTTCTTGAGAAACAAGAATCTCTCCCGGAGCTGCCTCGCCCTGGAGGCGCGCGGCGACGTTGACGGTGTCGCCGAGAACGGTGTAATCGGTCATCGCTCCGCTGCCGACATTGCCGACGAACGCTTCGCCGGTGCTGATGCCGGCGCCCACGCGCAGACCATCGCCTTTCGTTGACATCACGCTATTTAAAATTTCCCAAGCTGCTTGAAGCGCGCGCCGGGGATGATCCGCGCGCTGCACCGGCGCGCCGAAAAACGCCATGACCTGATCGCCGACGAGCTTGTCCAAGGTGCCGTCGTGCAAAAAGATCGCCTTCGAGGCGACATCGTAGAAGCGGTTCAGCTGAGTGGCCACATCTCCGGGCTGAAGCTGTTCGGCGAGCGAGGTAAAACCGCGGACGTCGACGAATAAAACCGAAATGACAAGCGTCTCCCCGCCCGGAGGAGCGAGCTCGTATCACAGCGTGCAGAGATTGGGATTCTTTCTTGACGGCCGGATCTGCAGCAGACGGAAGGGCAGCGAGCAGATTCCCAAAAACGGCACGAGGCATTCTTTGCAACGCTTGCCGGAAGGCAGATAGCGGTATACGCGCCGCACTATCTGTGCGGCGCCGAGTCTTTGTCGGATTAAAATCAGAAGTTTTTTCATGGAGATTTCGTACCCTCAAATATACATGCCGGCGTCTTGATTGGCGCGGCCGAGCGGCGACAGGCGGGAAAATAATAATTTCATCGCCCAATTGGTCAGGGCGGCCAATATAAAAATGAACAGCAACAGCGAATACATGTCGGCGATGCGAAACTGGCCGTAATATTCGACGATCATGAAACCCAAGCCGGCCTTGGCGATCTTTGTTTCCGCGAGCAGTGCGCCGGTCACCGCCGCGCCCATGCCGATTCTGATGCCGGTGAACACCTGGCCGGCGATCGCCGGCAGGTAGACGCGGGTGGCGATTTGCAACGGAGTGGCGCCGACCGTGCGGGCGACGTCGACGTATACTCTTTTCACTTCTCTCATGCCGGCTATGGTCAACAGCGAGATCGGGAAAAACGCCGCGATGGCGCCGACCGCGAGCTTGGAATGGACGTCGATACCCAGGAATAAAATAAATATCGGAAAGATGACGATCTTGGGCACCACGGCTGCATAAAGAATGAGCGGCTCAACGATCTCCAGCCAGCTCTGTCGGCTGCCCCAAAGAATCCCCAGGGGCACGCCGCAGATAATTGCGATGCCAATGGCGCCGCCGACTTCGTAAAGGCTCGCTTTGATGTGCGGAATCATCAAAGGCGTGGTGACGTAGGTCCAAAGCGATTGCAAGATCTCCAGGACGGATGGAAAGAGCTCGGGAAACAACACGCCCGTCCGGCCGATAAATTCCCACACCAGGACGACCACAAGAAGAGTCAGAGCTTGCACGCCCAACGGCGTCTGAATATGCGCCGCGAACGCGGCGGACTTTCGCTCGGTTCGTTCCATGGCTATTTGCGCACGAAGATTTCGCTCCGGTTGATCAGGTAAAGAAACAGAATCGACAACAGAATCGTGCCGAACAAGCCGGCATAAACTTCTTCCACTTCGAACTTGAACGCCGCGTCGGACAACCACATGCCGACGCCGCCGACCTGGGCGACGTATTCCAGCCCGAGGACGGATTTTAAGATGTACGTTAACGCGAGACGAAAGCCGCTGAAGATCGTCGGCGCCACGGCGGGAATAAGAATATGCCGGAACATCTGCTTGCGGGTCAGCTTCATGCTGGCGCCGACCTGGAGCAAAATCGGGTTGACGTTTTGAAACGCGCCCTTGGTGTTCATGATGATCGGGATCAAGCCAAAAATCGACGAGAGCGCGATCACCGCGGCGCTGCTGCGGCCGAACGTGACGAGAAAGATCGGATAGGCAAGAATCACCGGCGAAGAAAATAACGCCGCCAAAAACATCTCGTAGCTGTGGCCGATCAGCTTGTAGCGCCAGAGGAGAAACCCGGCAAGCACGCCGAAAACGGTGGCGATGACCAGACAGGCGGCGATTTCGAACAGGGTGATTCCGGTTAACAGAAGCGCGTTGCCGTGGATGATTTGCTCAAACAGCACAACCGCGGCCCGCGTCGGTGCGGCGAGAAAGAAAGTGCTGATCCAACCCACGCGCACCGAGGTTTCGACGATCGCGAGGACGCCAACAATAATGCCTAGGCGCCAGGCGGTGAGTCGCTTAGCTTCAGACGTAAGAAACTCCGTTCAAGCTGTTCAAAACGTTCAAGTCGCTCAAACCGTGGATTTCAATCAGGGCAAAAAGCTCAGATCGATCAAGCTATTGATCTCCGCTTGAGTGAGCGGCTGGGTCAAAAACTTGTTCCTGATGCCGTCTTCGATGGTTGCCTGCAGGCCGCGGATCGGTTTGAGAGTCATCGCCGCTCTATTGTAGTAGTCCCAGGTCTTGAGCACGGCGGCCTCCGGGTATTTCATTTCAGCCCGGCGAATCCATATTTTTGCGGTCTCCTCTTTGTGCTCGAACATGTAGTCGAGAGCGCGCTGTTGCGCGCGGAAAAAGCCGCGCACGGCGTCGGGATTCTTGGCGGCGAAGTCGTTGTTGATGAAATGCACCCGCGGAGTGATCTCTTTCATCGCCGCAATCTCGTCGCCTTTCACGACCACGCGCAATTCACCTTTTTCCACGCGATCTAGCTGAAACGGCGCCACCGACCATCCCGAGTCGGCCTGCCCGACGCGAACCGCAGTGTATACCTCGGGGATGCCGCCTAGTGAAACCGGCTCGGCGGGTTTCAATCCCTTGGCCTTGATCTGATCGGCGATGGCCATTACTGCCATGTGGCTCGAAGAACCCGGCCGGCTGTAGGCGACTTTCTTGCCGGCGAGGTCTTCGATCTTACGTATCGGCGTATTGCTCTGCACGTACCAAAACGCGTCCATGCCGGTGATCTCGGCGGCGGCGATTTTGATCGGCGCTTTTTTCACGAACGCGCTGATCACTGCCAGCGTGCCGGTGCCCAGGCCGATCTGTGCATCGCCGGAAACCACCGCTTGCACGTTCTCGCCGCCGCCGCGGGTGAAGACGGCGTCGACGTCGATATTATTCTCTCGATAAAACCCCTTTTCGTGGGCGACGTACACCGGCAAGGCGACGGTAAACAAAATACGGTGCGGCACAACGACGATGATCTTCGTGCGCGCGGCGGCGGCCCAAGTGGACGAAGCGAAGGCGAATAGGCCCAATATGACAAATAGGCCCAATAAAACTTTTTGTCGCAGATTCCCGGTTGGGGTTTTCATTGACGGCCCTCCTTAAGTTCTCTGTTCCGATTGTTTGAAGCTTTTGATCGATTCTTCTCTGAGCGCGCCCCATACCTGGCCGACGAGCTTGCCGAATCGGTCCGAGGCGATGATCGTCGAGTCGCGCGGATGGGGCAAGTCAATCGGCACGACTTCCTTCACCCGGCCCGGCCGCGCAGTCATGATCATCACGCGGTCGGAGAGTTGCACCGATTCATTGATATTATGCGTGACCAAAATGATCGTCTGCTTGAGCTGATCGCGAATGCGCAACAACTCTTCACCGAGAATGATCCGGGTCTGCTCGTCCAAAGCGCCGAAGGGTTCGTCCATCAACAAAATCTTCGGTTCGAGCACCAGCGCGCGGGCGATGGCGACGCGCTGCTTCATGCCGCCGGAAAGCTCCGACGGATAGCGCTCCTCGAACCCTGATAAACCGACCAGACGAATCATCTCGCGGGATTTTTGCCTGCGCTCCTCTTGCGACATGCCGCGCATCTCGAGCCCGAACTCGACGTTTCCCAGCGTCGTGCGCCAGGGGAAAGTGGATTCCTCCTGAAAGACCATGCCGAGCCACGGATGCGGGCCATTGACCTTCTCGGAGCCGACGGTCAATTCCCCGCTCGATGCGGCAAGCAAGCCGCCGATGATTCTCAGCAGCGTCGATTTGCCGCAACCCGAAGGGCCGATGATCGAAAAAAATTCCCCTGCGCTCACGTCGAGTGAGACATCAGTGATCGCCACAACTTGCTCCGAGCCGTTGTCGGCGTCGCCGAAGAATTTGCTGACGTTGCGCAGGGTCAAGATCGCCATTGATTCGTCTCACCAGGGCGCGATAAATCGCGCTCTACAAATAGGCGCAATCACAAGGGGCGTCAAGGGAGAATGATAGCATGTGGTTTCGGTGAACCCGCCCGCGTCTAAAAGATACAAAATGTCCGGGATTGTGCACAACTCCCGACATCGCGAATGCACCAAATGTCGGCAGTTACAGCTAAGTGCCGACATTTATTGCCGTTGATCGCGTTGAAGGGCATCCGAGAATTTCCAGCACAATGCGTCAGGTGATTCGCAGCAGCGTCGATTTGCCGCAACCCGAAGGCCCGATGATCGAAAAAAATTCCCCCGCGCTGACATCAAACGAAACATCATTGATCGCCACGACCTGTTCCGACCCGTTATCGGCGTCGCCGAAGAATTTGCTGACGTTGTGCAAGGTTAGAATCGCCATGAACGGTCACAGTCGGTTGTTCGTAAGCTGCGCTAAGATAGGGCGGATGAGAGAGAGGGGCGTCAAGGAGATTTGACAGCGGGTTGAATCGAGTCCGACTGAAAGATCACGCCGCCACCTCCCACCCCAGCAATTCCACCTGCTCCAACACGGTCTGCGTCGCCTTCTCCTGCTTGTCCGGTGGATAGCCGTACTTGCGCAGGATTCGCTTGATGATGACGCGCAGTTGCGCGCGGACGTTCTCGCGCATGGTCCAGTCTATGGTGACGTTTTTGCGGACCGCGTCGGTGACCTCGCGCGCGATCGTGCGCAAAGTTTCGTCGCCGAGAACCTGCACAGCGCTGTCGTTGGTTTCGAGAGCGTCGTAGAAAGCTAACTCTTCTTCGCTCAGCTTTAGCGTTGCGCCGCGCTCGCTTGCGCGGCGCATGTCCTTGGCCAGAGCGATCATCTCTTCGATCACTTGCGCCGCTTCGATGGCGCGGTTCTGATACTTTCGGATCGACTGTTCGAGCATCGCAGAAAATGATTTCGCCTGGACGACGTTCTTCTTGCGCCTTGCCTGCATCTCGCCGGACAGCAGCTTCCTCAGTAATTCCACCGCGAGGTTTTTTCTCGGCATGCCGCGGACTTCGGCCAGGAACTCATCCGAGAGAATCGAGATGTCGGGCTTTTGCAGACCAGCCGCAGTGAAGATGTCCATCACACCTTCGGGCGCGACGGCCCGCGAGACGATCTGACGAACAGCCAAGTCCAAATCTTCCTGAGTTTTTCGTTCACCAGGCGCGTGCTTCATAAGCACGGCGCTGACCGCCTGAAAAAAAGCCACATCGTCGCGGATGCGCAGTGCATCGTCGTGCGGCACAGCGAGAGCAAAGAAGCGCGACAGATCACGGACCACCTGGACAAATCGTTCTTTGCCGTCCTTTTGCGCCAAGATATGCTCCTGCGCCGCCGGTAGAATCGACAGCCGTTCTTGCGCTTTGCCCGACTTCCAGTTGGACCAGTCGAGACCATAAAGCAGCCCGCAGCAGATTTCGTATTTTTCCAACAGACCCGCCACGGCTTCGGCTTGATCCAGCGCCGTTTCGCCGGTGCCGCCGCTCTCTGTGTAAGTCGCCAGCGCCTGCTTCAGCTCGTGCGCAAGTCCAAGGTAATCAACCACTAGTCCGCCGGGCTTTTCACGAAACACCCGGTTGACCCGGGCGATCGCCTGCATGAGCCCGTGCCCGCGCATGGGCTTGTCGACGTACATGGTATGCAGTGAAGGTGCATCGAAACCGGTGAGCCACATATCGCGAACGATGGCGACCTTGAAAGAATCAGCGGGATTGCGAAACCGTTTGGCAAGCTCTTCGCGCCTTGTCTTGTTGCGAATATGCATCTGCCAATCGGTCGAGTCGGACGCTGAACCTGTCATGATCACTTTCATGACGCCTTTCTCATCAGCCTAGTCGTGCCAGTGCGGACGAAGTTTGACGATTTCGCGATACAGATCGACGCAGATGCGCCGGCTCATACAGACGATCATCGCCTTGCCTTCGTCCTGGGTCTGGCGGAGCATCGCTTCCGCCCGCAATTCGAAGTGATCGACAATGTCTTGAGCGATGAGCTTGATCCTTTTCTCCGCCCCAACCACGGCTTCGAGCTGCGCCCACTTGGACTTGAGCTTCTCTTTCCTGTCGACTTCCTCGCCCTCGGTCGCTTCTTCGAAGTCCGGGTCGATCTTCGGTCGCTCGGCTTCGTCGAGCTCAAGCTTGGCTAAACGGCTTTCGTAATAAATCGGTACGGTCGCCTTGTCTTCGACGGCGCGCTGGATGTCATAAATGCTGATGTAGTCTCCGAACACCGCACGAGTGTTCTTATCGGTGAGCTCGATCGGCGTGCCGGTAAATCCAATGAACGAAGCGTTGGGCAGGGCGTCGCGCATGTGGCGTGCAAAGCCGTCGATAAAGTCGTACTGGCTACGGTGCGCTTCGTCGGCGATGACGACGATGTTGCGCCGGTCGGAGAGCACAGGGTGTTGATCGCCTCTCTCTTCCGGCAAAAACTTCTGGATCGTGGTGAAGATCACGCCGCCCGCGTTCACGTTAAGCTTCGCCCGCATGTCGGCCCGGCTCTCCGCCTGCACCGGCGGCTGGCGCAAGAGTTCCTGACAACGCGAGAAGGTGCCGAATAGTTGATCGTCGAGATCATTTCGATCAGTGAGAATTACAAGCGTGGGATTCGCCATCTCAGGTTCGAGGATTACGCGCCCCGCATAGAATGCCATCGTGAGGCTTTTACCCGATCCTTGTGTATGCCAGACAACGCCCACCCGCCGGTCGCCTGGTCTACCGCCCGGCTGTTTCGATGACCTGTAGCCGTCAGCGGGATCACGCCATTCTTCAGTATCGCCTCGCATGCGTGCCGCGCGCACTGTCTCCTGCACAGCAACATTGACCGCGTGAAATTGATGATAGCCGGCGATCTTCTTCGCCACCGCGCCGCCACCGAAATCTTCAAACACGACGAAATAGCGAAGGAGATCGAGAAAGCGTCGCTTGTCGAAAACACCTTGGATCATGACCTGGAGTTCCGGTAGGTAATTTTCAGCGAGCGTCTCGCCCGTGATCGTGCGCCAGGGTTTAAACCACTCCCGACCCGCGCCGAGCGATCCGACTCGCGCCTGGACTCCATCCGAAATCAGCAAAGTCTCGTTGTAGGAGAACAAAGACTGAATCTCGGCCTGGTAGGTCTGCAACTGCTGATAGGCATCCCAGATCGTCGCGTCCTCGTCCGCGGCATTCTTCAGCTCGACAACACCAAGTGGAAGGCCGTTGACGAAGATGACGATATCCGGTCGCCGGTTGTGTTTGTTTTCGACGACGGTGAATTGATTGACGGCAACCCAGTCGTTGTTGTCTGGAGCGTCGAAGTCAATCAGTCTCGCCTGCGCGCCGCGAATGGCTCCGTCGACCCGATATTCAACCGTGACACCATCAACTAGCAACCGATGAAAAGTGCGGTTCCGCGCATCGAGCGTTGCCCCTTCAAGCCGAATGATTTTACGAAAGGCGTCGTCAATCGCCTCGGTAGGCAGGGCCGGGTTCAGCCGCACGAGCGCTTCGCGTAGGCGGGTAGCCAGGATTACCTGTCCATAGTCGTCGCGTTCCGCAAACAGCTCCGCCGGCGCGATCTCGGGCCCGTGCTTGACGGCGTAGCCGAGATTCTCCAACCATGCGAGCGTAGCATCTTCTACGACGGATTCCGTGAAGTTTGGCATATTTTATCGATCTGCTTCTCAGCGCCGACAGGTCCTAAGGCAAACGCTTAAATAAAAAAGCCGTTACTTTTTGGGCACTTAATACCTGAATGGCCGTCGCGGTTATGATTAGCCTTAAATAAGATCACGCCCAAAACGGAAGATAACGGGCGAATTTGCGAGACGTCCCGACCTTTTCATCCGGCTTTATAAGACCAGCCTCCATAGTCGCGGCAATTATCTGTGAGGCAATAGCACTCTTCGCCTCTGGCAACCGGAACCGCTCTCTCAACGACTGATTGGTCATTCTTTCGGACATGACCCACTTGAGCGCACCATGCTGGTAACAAGCCCGAATTCGGTCATCTCGATCCATATCCTCGAAATCTTTCGGTCCATAAATAATCACAAGGGTGCGACGATGCGCCCGCACGAAAATCCGGTGCGGGAAGTTGATAAGCTTCCACCGTATAAATGACTTTGTCGATCCCGCTGCTTTTCTCCTCGCATATGTGTAGCCGGCGCATTAAATCCGCAAGCCGCTCGTTACGGGACTGATAACCGTCTATAAATCGTTCAACTGGCACGACTGGCTCACCAGGATTCGAAATCTCGACACGGTTGCTATAAATCTCAACCATCACAGAAGAACCGCCTATCGCGAAATCCTGGTGGATCAAGGCATTGGCAACCAATTCACGGATCACGATCTCCGGAACCAGCTTCACCTCTTTTCGCAGCGCGTTCTCAATGACCTCGTTTTGGGGTAACTGGTTCATGACAAACCGCACCAGCCACTGAAAACCGACCGCATAGCCTCGGGCTCCGGTCTGATCGAGACGGGTCTCCAATTTCGACGCGCCGCTATATACAATCACGCGCGGAACCTTACGCGCCAGATCAGAGAAATCAGCCAACCGCTTCGCCAACAGAACGGCGCCGAGCCTACGGATACCGTATCCCCCCTCAACCTCATCAATCAGGCGATCCTGCAGCAGCCGGTCAATGACGCCGGACTGTTCTGTGGGGTATGGACGCTTGAGTAGCTCGAAAAACGTTTGCGTATCGAGAAGTTCTACGATTTGCTCGGGGTCTAAATCGGTTTTCGAATGTTCCTCTAACCAGTCCGGTTGACCCTCGGCAAAAATCCGCCGGAGCTGGTCTTCGCTCATTGGCACCAACGCCTCGCCAGCTCGCATCAAGTACTTTCCATCGAAGTGGTAAGCAGTACCTCGTGGTCGCGAGGGGATATGAAACACCACTATGCGCCCGTCGGGATGTGTCACTTCCTCAATGTCGACGCGAAATCCCACCGCCTGGAAAAGCTTCTCAGCCATGGCTACGGGGTTCCTAAATGCTTTCGTACCCACAACCGGACGCGGGAGCTTGGCGGCGATACCAAGTAGCAGAAAGCCTCCCCCTTCGTTCGCGATAGCTACGCAGTATTCATAAAGGTTGCGATTGTCGAATTGCGTCTTCGCTTCTTTAAATTCGAGGCGCTGATGCTCGGAAGGAGATTGCCTCCATAGGTCGATCTGTTCAGGTGTCGTCGCCATATCACGATCTTGCTTGGTCTTTACTCGTGCCTTTATCGTCGAGCCTGTTTCGTCTCGAACCACCGATGATTCTTCAGTAGCTACCGCGCCGTTTCGCAATTTATTCGCGTCAGTCTCCCTCGGTCGCTGTTCCTCATTCCGAGCTCTCGTCATCGAACTCGGCGAGATACACGCGATAGCTCTCTGGCTCCATCTGGAACAACACTTCGCTCGGGCGAAATTCAGAGTCGAAGATGCGGATTATGCCGTGGGACTCATCAACCGATTCATTGAAGGCGGCGTTGTCCTCGTACGTCGCACTCCGCGACGGCGGGGGCTTCCGGTCCTGTCGATGCACACGGTGGATGAAACCGACAATAGTGTCAGCCGTCTCGGCCGCCAATAGCGCCTGTACCGATTCCATTGCCGGACGCGGATTGTCCGACCCAAGCGATGCGAATCCACATTGATTACGCAGTTCGCAGACCCCCTGAATCGCGGCACTCAGGCCACCAAGTGTTCGAGCAAGACTCTCCCGAGTCCCCGCTTCCCTGCTGGCCGTCGCGGGAAGAAAAGGCACGGATCGGGAGATCATTCTGAACAACTTCGGTAAGTCATCGTCTTCGGTGTAAGCAATCGCGCGTTCACTGAGCACCGTCCGGCATACACTCTCGACCAGTGTTCTGGCGAGATCAAACGCAAGTGCCGGATTCTCGACCACAGCACGCTCGATCGCCTTTACCTGCTCCTCAATGTGCATGAGTCCGGCCGCGATGGCGTCGCGAGCACCGTGCATCACGAAGGAAGCAATGATCGCCTCCGCCATCAGTTGACCTTTTCGATGAATCGCTCAGCGTCTTTCAACCGCAGCTCGCCAGAGATGAGCTTGGGCAGCACTATATCCCGTATCGCAACGAGAGTGCGTGATTCGTTGCTCGCTTTGTCAATCCGTTGGAAGAGCGGTTGAATGAACGAATCAAACTTCGTGAGAAGCGCTTCGGGCGGCGCAACCTGCTTGCTCATATAAACCATATTGCGATTCAGTCCAGGCACCGCTGAGTCGGCTCCTAATGCCGCGAGGTCGTGTGTCTTGAGGGCGTAGAAGAGGAAGTAAACACTTTTACAGCCCGGCTTCGTCACTACATAAAAGGTTGTGTCGATAGCAAAGAATTCTGTAGGGGCCCATGTAATGATTCCTGGGTTTCCTTTACGTCCAACGATGATGCCTGGCCCATGAGCCATCTTCTCGTCATGCCAGCCGACTTGACCGTTCGAGCCAAATACCGGAATCCTTCCAGCTACCCGGTTTTCTTCCTTCAGTGCCTTGCCGTAATGGAGTTCGAGTAAATCCCCGAGTGACCTCACTTCCCACCCTGCGGGAATCTCAGCAAGCTCCGAGTCCTCCAAACTGTCCGGAAAGAGATCGGCGATGTGTTTGGGTAGGCCAAGGTCGCGGCCTTCGGCCTTGGCGCGGACGGGGTCGAAGTCCACGAACCATGACTTGAAGATCGCGCGCGCCGTTGCCTCCAGCGTCTCGTTCATCCGCCGGTTCACTTCGATCCTTTCCTCAATCGCATCAAGCAGGACGACAGCCATCCTGCGCTCGGTCGTTACCGGCGGGACGGGATACGCAAGGAAGTCGCGCCGACTAAGCGCGACAACTGCACTGCCCATTGAATGCCCAGCGCAATACTCTCTGTACTGAGGGGTGCGCAGGATCCAGTATAGATAGCTTGCGTCCTTTGGATTAGGATTCCGAAACACGAGCTTCACGGTGTCTTGCGTAAGGCGACCCATTGACACAGATGGTGGAACTCGAGCAACAGAGCCGATCATCTTGCCGTCTTTGGTCGCGCCCTTGAGTGATGCATATATATCGCCTGGGAACAGCATCAACTCGCGCGGGCAGTCGCCACCGTATGTCTTGTAGTGCCCAATCCGGAAGCCACCTCCCGGCTCAATCGAGCCAAGCCCAAGAAGCGCCGGGCCCGGTTCGCCAACGAGTGAGCCTTTGTAGGTTGTGCCACGAACGAGGGTAACGTAATCACCAACCGTTGTTCGATGGTCGTTACTTGTCATACCCAAGCTCGTTCAGGTTGGCGGCAATGGCGACGTCCAACTCCGCAGCCTCGGCCTGCTGCTCGCGCAGGGTCGTAGTGAGCCGCTTCATCTTGTCCTCAAATGCTTCGCCATCGTCCTCGGCGGCCTCCGAGCCAACGTACCGACCGGGTGTGAGGACATGCCCGTGTTTGCAGACGTCGTCGAGTGTAGCAGATTTGCAGAAGCCGGCGATGTCTTCATAAGCTGTACGTCCTTCGACGTGCTCAGGACGAACGGATTTTTCTCCCCGCCAAAGGTGATACATCCCGGCGATTCGACAAACCTCCGCGTCGGTGAGTTCGCGATGCGTACGATCGACGAGTTGGCCGAGCTTCCGGGCATCGATAAATAGGACCTGGCCGCGACGGTCGCGGTATTTGTAATTTTTCTTGTCGCGGGCCAAGAACCACAAGCACGCGGGGATTTGCGTCGAGTAAAAGAGCTGGCCGGGGAGAGCGATCATACAATCGACAAGGTCGGCTTCGATAATGTTCTTGCGGATTTCGCCTTCGCCGGATTGGTTCGACGACATGGAGCCGTTGGCGAGAACGAAGCCGGCGATGCCAGTCGGAGCCAGATGGTAGATGATGTGCTGCACCCAAGCGAAGTTGGCATTGCCGACGGGTGGTTTGCCGAACTGCCAGCGTTTGTCGTCGCGTAGACGGTCGCCGCCCCAGTCGGAGATATTGAACGGCGGATTGGCGAGGATGAAGTCGGCTTTGAGATCGGGATGACGATCATTGTGAAACGAGTCGCCGTGGCCGATCTGGCCGTCGATGCCGCGCAAAGCGAGATTCATTTTTGCGAGGCGCCAGGTCGTGTAATTGCTTTCTTGGCCGTAGATGCTGATGTCGCTCTTAGCTTTCCCGCCATTTCCATTACCGCTCTTGTGAGCGTGGATGAACTCGATTGACTGCACGAACATGCCGGATGAACCGCAGCAAGGGTCATAGACGCGCCCGTTGTACGGTTCGATCATCTCAACCAATAACTTGACGACGCTGCGCGGCGTGTAGAACTCGCCGCCTTTCTTGCCCTCCGCGCTGGCGAACTGCGAGAGAAAATATTCATAGATACGACCGAGCACGTCTTTAGAGCGGCTATCAGCGTCGCCGATGCTATGGTCACCAAGTCTTTGTCACGCGCAAAGGCGCCGTGCGCGCCGGCAAGGGTGACATGGGCATCATCCCCGGTAGCATGGGCGCGCGCTCGTATATCGTGCGCGGGCTGGGGAACGATGAGAGTTTCCACTGGTGTAGCCACGGCGCGGGCAGGGCGATGTCGCGCAACGAAGCGAAGCGGCGCTTCAGCATCGACGATCACATCAAGGCCACCGCCGGCGTCGAGTGCCGCAAGGACAAGGATGTGATCGATGAGACGCCGATGGCTTACAAACCCATCGAAGATGTCATGAACGCGCAGAAAGATTTAATCGAGATCGTCCACACGCTGAGACAGGTGGTGTGCGTGAAGGGATGAGGGGAAGGGTTGGATGATGGAGTACTGGAAGTATTGGGTTTTTCGACCGCCCATCACTCCACCACTGCATTACTCCAATACTCCAGTCTGTTTTCAGTTTTCCAGTCCCGTCTTGCCTCGGAACGCGAAACAAGCTACTCAGATTGAGAAAAGCGTGCAGATGGATGTGTGACGGAAAATGATACTTTTCGTTGAAGACGACGCCCTGAGCCGCCGCGCATATTCCGAGCTACTACGCACCATCGGTTACCAGGTCGCCGAAGCCAAAGACGGGGCCGAAGCACTGGAGCTATTTGCCGAGGGAGCCTTCGATCTTGTGATTGCAGATCTTGTCCTCCCGAGGCTACACGGCCTCAATCTAGTTGACCTAATTCACTCCAAAGCGCCTAACATACCGATAATAGTAATCTCAGGTTATCTCTCCGACAGCGCGGCAAAAATTATTTTGGAGGGTTCCGCCGAGTTTATTCAGAAACCCATAGATCCAGAGATTTTAACCGCAACCATTCAGCGCCTGCTCCCCGCAAAAGTCTGACGGTGTCGCAATCATTCCGCCTTCATATTGAAAATGAGTCACTGTGGGTGGATGCGACGAATTGACCGAGCATGAGGCGGCAAGATTGGAGTATTGGGTTTTCCGATCGCCCATCACTCCACCACTCCATTACTCCAACATTCCAATTCTTACATCTCATTCCAGCCCCGGGTTCTCCATAAACACCGATGCGGCGAGTTTCTGCTTTGTCTCCGTATGGCGCATCGTGCGCTTCACCACAAAATCAAAGAGCAGCGGGTTGTAGTCGTAGATTTCGTTGAGCGATTGGCGCTCTTCGGCGGTGATGAAGCCGCTGCGTGCTAGTGATCGAGTCCAGATCAAAGAATTGATCGCTGGCAGCGGATAGTCGCTGCCGTTAACGAGGCGAGAATGCAAATCCTGGCGCTTCAGAAGAGTGGCGAAGGGAACCGGCATGCGATTGAACTGGAGCATCGCGGAGATTTCCCCGAACAGCAGACCGACATGTTTAGGTTCGTCCATCATCCGTAAAAAGAGATCAAAGCATTCCACTTTCGTTGCCGTGCGGTTGTCGAGGTCATCGCAACTGCCCAGACTAGCGGCGTGGGCGATGATCACGCGCAGGCCCAGATTCAACGGTTGGCGTAAAAGCAGCGGGTTGCCGAGCTTTTGATCCTCCTCGGCTTCCACCGCCTGCTCCTCACCGGCGTGGGACAGGAGGATCATGTCGTGCTCTTTCATCTTGCGATAGAACGGTTCGATCAATTTATTTGACGGGTCCATACCCATCGCATTGGGAAGCCACTTGACGTGCTTGACGCCGGCCTTCGCCCAAGTTTCGAGTTCCTCCAACGCATCGTGGCGGTAGGGATGGACCGAAACGATCGGTGTAAAAACATCGGGGTTTTTTCCCGCGAGTTCGACGACATATCGGTTGGGCACGTACATGTTGGTCTTCTTGAGATCCACCGTACCGTCGGCATTGTAATGTTGGTCGAAGGCCAGGATGCGGTACTTGCCGTGCCGTTTGATGCCGCGGGTTAAACGCAGCAGGCGCTCGACGTATTCCTGATCGGCATTCTCGATATTCCTGACGCCGGCGCCGCTGACATAGATCAGAAACTTCAATCGTTGGAGATTTATCCCGTCGCGCATCTTCGGATTGACGAAGGCGTCTGCGGCGCTCGTGCCGATAGCGAGCATATGGGTGTGAAAGTCGACGAGCCGGGCGGGATCGATGCCTTCGAAGGCCTGATCGATGAGCTTGCGCGTCGCCTGCGATGCTCCACCTTCGAGTTCTTCGGGCTGTTTCGAGAAAGCGCCACCAATTGGGTCGATTAGGCAGCCCGACAGTAAGAAAACCCCGAGAAACGCAACAAAGAGCGGACGCGACCATAAGTCACAACTGACGGGTAGAAGTTTCATCGATCGCTTCACTTTTCACGATTGGGCAACCCTGTCAAACCAAGCCGTACAACGGTTGATAAAAATTGCACGGTGGGCGCCCGGTCGGGTGCAATTTTGCTGGTCGTTTGGCGAAGTCTTACACTCAAATCCTAGGAATTGCCAAAGCGGCCATTGGTATATCCTTTGCGCAATAGGTGTTACCGACACTGAAATTTCATTTATTTGGCATGGAGCAGTCTGTTGGATTTTGACGAGAACCTAATCAGTCAGACATTGGAACATCGGGGCTGCGGCATAAGAGCAGCTTCGTACGAGGTCTGCCAGCAGGCCTGGCTTCCTGAGGCTTGTGTTTGGCTCCGCACTGACCGGGGGCACCGAAAGTTATGGGTGCAGAGCTTTGCCCATTGTTTTGCCGCCGAGCAACTTACTTTTCCAAACCAGGTCGATGCCGACAGTTGGGCCTTGGTCGCCGCCAAGTCGATCATCGATCGGGCGGTAGAAGAGCTCAATGTAGCCCCCTCAATCCATCCGCCCCGTCACGGCCGCTATCTTTCTCAGATTTGGCGGATCGCACGCCGATCGGTCTCCACATTCGGACGCTTGAACCGATTCAGATCGCGCCAGTAATTGCCCCTTTCCTCGCGCTCCCAGTTCGCCAGCGCCGCCAAATTTCCGGAGCTTCAAATTAGTCGAACGCCGCGTTTGGCTTGACAGGCTTCTGCGTCGTTTGTATTGAGAAGTCTCGGCGGGCGCTTTTGATGCACGGGAGGAATCTATGGATTTGCAAGAACTCAGTCAGTGGATGAAGGACAGGAACTTAAAAGGCCACTGGGAGCATTCGGATTGGTCACAGACTGTGAAGCCCTTTTTGTGGAAGGGTGACGAGATCATGCAGGCGCTCAACTGGTCCGGCGAGTTGATCACCACGGGCGAGGCGGGGCGGCGGACGATCCAGATGAGAAATCCCGGGCTCGCCGCGGGCATGACCAATACGGTGCATATTTCCGTGCAGCTCGTGAAGCCGGGTGAGGTTGCAGCGGCGCACCGCCACACCGCGGCGGCGATCCGCTTTATCGTCAAAGGCACGCCCAATGCCTACACGATCGTCGAGGGCGAACGGTTCCCGATGTTCGAAGGCGATTTCATCACGACGCCGAACTGGACCTGGCACGACCATTTCAACGGTTCCGACGAGCCGGTCGTGTGGCTCGATGGCTTGGACGTTCGTCTAGTGACGCATTTCGGCGCGATGATCCAGGAGAATTTTAATAAGGAACAACAACCGATCGAAAGACCGGATAACTTCGCATCGAAAGTTTTCGGCCACGCGCGCCCAACCTGGATCAAGAATAGTTTCCAAGCGCCGCCCTATCGTTATCCCTGGGAAGAAACCAACGCGAGCTTGCAGGCGCTCAAAGAAAGCGCCGGCGACCCCTACGACGGGGTGCTCCTGGAATATACCAACCCCGTGGACGGCGGACATACGCTGCCGACCTGTTCCTGCTCGATCCAGCTGCTGCGGCCGCACGAAAAAACCAAAACCCACCGCCACACCAGTACAACCGTTTATTACTCCTTCCGCGGGCAGGGGATGACCAAGGTCTCGGCTAACGAATTCAACTGGGACAGGGGGGATATCTTCGTGGTGCCGTCATGGCAGTGGCATTCGCACGAGAACACGAGTGGCGAGGACGCGATCCTGTTTTCGATCAATGACCGGCCGTCGACGGAGGCGCTGGGGCTGTACAGGGAAGAAGCGGAAGCCTAACTGCCTGCTGAAAAACGGCCATCTGCTTCGTCAGACTGTGTGAAAACTCCGTTTAGAACCATAGTGACAGAGAATATTGTTCATAAATGGATCGTTCGAATGTAGAATCATCCAACGTTGAGATCAAGGGAGATGTTGGATGGGATACATTGAGGGAGAAGATCGTAAGCAGACGGTGTTGTTTCCAGAGGTGCTGGACGACTACATCAGTGAGGAAAATCCGGTTCGGTTCATCGATGTATTTATCGAAGGACTGGACCTTTCGGGGATGGGATTTCAAAAGGCGATCCCGAAGGATACGGGACGGCCGCCGTATGATCCAGGAGATCTTTTACGGCTGTATGTGTACGGGTATCTGAATCGGACGCGCTCGAGTCGGCGGCTAGAAACCGAAGCCGGGCGCAACGTGGAGGTGATGTGGCTGATGCGCAAGCTTAGGCCGGACTTTAAGACGATCGCGGACTTTCGCAAGGATAATGCTCAAGGGATCAAGAAGGTATGTCGAGAGTTCACGCTGTGGTGTAAGCGGCTAGAGCTGTTTGGGAGCGAGTTGGTGGCCATCGACGGCAGCAAATTTGGAGCGGTTAATAGTCCCAAGCGCAACTTCACAGAAAAAAAGCTTAGGCGGATGATAAAAGAGATCGACGGTAAGATCGATCAGTATCTTAAGCAATTGGATCAACAGGATAAGCAGGAAGCCGGGCAACGGGGTGTGAGTTCAGAACAACTCACGGAGAAGATCGAACAATACAAGCAGCGCCGAGCGCAGTATGAGCAGTTAAAGACTGATCTGGAAGGCAGTGCAGAGAGTCAAATATCATTGACAGATCCGCAGAGCCGCTCGATGCGTGTAGGGCACGGGGTGGAGGTCAGCTACAACGTGCAGATCGTGGTGGATCACAAGCACAAGTTGGTGGTGGAGCACGAGGTGACCAATGAAGTCACCGACCAAGGGCAACTGTCCACGATGGCAAAGAAGGCCCAAGAGACGCTCGGCGTACAGAGTCTAGAGGTAGTGGCCGACCGGGGTTACTACAGCGGGGAAGAACTGAAAGCCTGCCAGCAGTCAGGGATGACGGTTTACGTCCCTAAGCCCAATAATTCATCGAACCTTAAGCGCGGACTGTTTACTAAAGAGGACTTTATCTATGAGCCACAAAAGGACTGCTACAGGTGTCCTGCGGGAAAAGAGCTGAGCTACCGCTTTGACAGTGTGGAGCAGGGTCGGGCGGTGCACTCCTACGAGATCTATGGCTGTAACAGCTGTGAGTTAAAGTCCAAGTGTAGCATCAACAAAAGGGGAAGGCGGCGGATCACACGCTGGGTCGATGAAGCGATTTTGGAAGCGATGGCCCGGCGAATGACGGAGCATCCCGAGAAGGCAGAGTTACGCAAGTGTCTCGTGGAGCATCCTTTTGGCACCATCAAACGGGCGATGAACCAGGGTTACTTTCTGATGCGGGGATTAAGCAAGGTCGGCACCGAGACGAGTCTGACAATACTGGCATACAACCTCAGGCGAGTGATGAATATTCTCGGAGTAAGGAAAATGATGGAGGCCGTTATCTAAGAAGACGGGATCCTCAGCTGAGGAGTCGCGGTTTTAAAGGTGACAGGCGAATTCAATGAGCCGCTCAATCGTCGCCCACGCATACGCCGAAAGCTCAAAGAGTTTTCACACAGTCTGTCGTTGCGCTCGTCCGATTTCGCGTGGACGTACGACCGGAGTACGCCTCCGCTCATCGACCGTCGCGTGCCTCGCATATGACTATTTTTGAGCAGCTGCCCAGAGAGTTTTCGTTAACCGGTCAGGCGGAAATTCAGTTACTGCACTTTGTAGCCTAACTCCTTAGCGACCTCTTTCGCCAAGCGATCGTCGGCGACGTCCGTGAATGACGGTTTCTTATCAACGAACCGGCCCTGCGCCTGAATCGACTTCGATCAGATTTTCGATGCCGGCACGCGTGGGAACGCCGTCAACACTCAGAGTTTTCAAAAATACCTCGTAGGTTCCCGCGGCGCTTTCCTGGTCCATTTTTAACACCCGGATCATCAGCTCGACGCTCTTGTCTTTGGATTTGCGCATGGCGTCTTTAGCCGATTGCATTGCGCGAATCACCCGCTTTACTTCATCGGGCTTGGCTTTGATGTCTTTGATCATAACAGTTAAGCCGCCGCCGGGCATCTCGACGAGCGAGCCGATATCGAGAATGTTGGGAAACCCTTTCTTCTGCGCGAGGAATAAAGTCGGTGGGTTGAGGGACGCGGCGTCGAGAAAGCCGCTTTCAAGAGAGCGCAGCATCTCGGTGCGGCGGTAGCGCCAGAATATTAAAATCCTTTGGCGACATGCCGAGTTTTTCCAGCGCGATGACCAGCGAGACGTGGTTGGTAGCGCCCAAACTTCCGGTCACGCCGATTTTTTTCCCTTTGAGATCTTGCAAGTTTTTGAATTTCGGATTCGCCATCAATGAATAGGACACTTTATCGGACGAAACCCAAACGGCGCGAAAGCGGCAATCCGCTTAAGCTCGCGCTCGCGACGCCCGGACCGACGCCGGCGAAATAATCGATCTCGCCGGAAATCATCGCCGGCACGGTGATCGCCGGCGACATGAGAATAATTTCAACTTGAGTCCGCGCTCGGCTAAAATAGTTTCCATTCACGCGCCGCGAGCAACGGCAGCGAGGTAACGCTCATGGCCGAGTTGGCGATCCGGATTTTGGTTTTTGGCTCTTGGGCGAATGCGGGCGTAACGCCCGCCGATACGCCCGCAATAACACTCGCGGCCGCGAGCGTTCTGAACAAGCAATGCAAAATCAATCTACGAAGCATCGATCACCTCGCGCTGTTGCGGTCCCTTTTAGTTTTTTCCGAAGTCCGTCATTCCCACATGCTTTAAGCGGGAATCCAGGCGAAGTCTTGATTTGATCATTCCGCTAGAGACATGCCCTGGGGGAGGCAAGTCAGTTTTTTCGATTGACTCTTATGCCTACGCCTGCGCCGCGTTTTCTCCCGCGAGAATACCCGTCACGACGGCTTGCATGAGACCACCGGTATAGCCGCCGCGGTAGCCGCCCATGAGACCGCCGATGGCGTCGCCGGCGGCGTAAAGACCTTGAATTGGTTTTTCAGA
Organism: uncultured delta proteobacterium; assembly: GCA_963804165.1. Classification (GTDB taxonomy): domain Bacteria; phylum Desulfobacterota; class Binatia; order UBA9968; family UBA9968; genus DP-20. The sequence continues at coordinate 224,361 of CAWDPO010000045.1, read as the reverse complement.
TTCATCGAGGGCTTCAGCACGGCCGTTTACTAAGATTCCACCCATCGTGAACGTGATGCCGGGGACGACTCTCAAGCCGTAGTAAGGCGCCCGCATCAGCTTCGGCTTGCCGGTTCGTGCGTACGCGATAGCGAATTGCCTGTACCCGACTCGATGGCGCGATTGTAATCGCTTCAGCATCGCAGTTAAACGATCCGTGATCGATGGCGATTGTTTTCGCCAGATCCGGCGATCGTCGGTCGGAGAATATTTCGCCTTCATTGTCCAAGCCAAGGATTTGGAGCAGGTGTCTTTACCAAATTGGAAAATGCATCGTCTCTCGCGGCGTCCCAACTTTCCTGGTCAAAGATCAGGACGGCACCGGTGACATCCTCCGAGCGCGCCAGTTCATTGGCGACCGCGACGTCGCCGCGTCCCTCGTCGACAAAGCGGTTACCGTTACGGTCGATGAGTATTCCTTCGTCGACGAAAGAATCGAGTCGTGGATAAGGCCAGAACCGGTCGTCGACGAGCGCTTTGCGCGATATCAGATGGCCATAGAAATATTTTAAATTGACCGCCCTCGCGCCGGCGGCGAGCGCCATGCGTAAGCCGTCGCCGGTGTCCTGCTTCGAGCCGCGCAGTTTGCATTCATCGGCGTGCGGTCCGATGTATCGCTTGACCATTTCTTTGTTGGCGCTGAAGCCGCCGGTGGCAAGGATGATTGCGCGCGCTTGCAATTCGATTTCATCGCCCGCCTGCTTGCCGATAACGCCACCAACGCGACCATTCTCAACGATTAATCGCTCTGCCGCGACACCGTTCAAATAGCGTCCGCCGAGATTTACGAAACGCTCTTTGAGTTTAGCGAGAGCGCGAGTGCCGACATCTTTTTTATAAACCGGAGCTAGGGAAACTTCACCGGACTGATCGAGCCAGACTCTGCCGGGCGCGCTTTCATCCACTTTGACCCCGCTGCTGATCAACCAGTCGACGGCGCGTCCGCAAGTTTCTGACCAAGCTCGAACAAGATCGGGGTTGCCAACGCCTTCGGCCATGACGAAATCGTAAAGCTCGTTGGGATTCGTTCTCGGGCTCTTTCCGCCAGCGCGCAGGCTGCCGGAGGCCATCAAGACATTGCCGTCACCCAATTCGCCGTTGCTCTTGTCGATCAACAAAACATTGCTGCCTTGCTCGGAAGCGCGGACAGCCGCGGTAAATCCGGCCAAGCCGGCGCCGACGATGAGGACATCAGAATTCATTTTTTCCATGGTGCTTTTGCCTTTAGGTTTTTATTAACTCTTTGACGGTTGTTCAGCATAGCTAGTAGGCCCCCACCTCTTTCCTCTCGATGTCGCTACTGTGTCGCAATAGCAAAACTCCCATGAATGTCATTCTGAGCGCCAGCGAAGAATCTCGCATTTCCTGTTGCTTACGAAGACGAGATCCTTCGGCTATTGCCTCAGGATGACATTACGACAAAGTCTCGTCGCGGCGAGGATGCAGGAGGGGGATCACGGCATTTTGTATCCCAATTCCTTCGCTACTTCCGCCGCTAAGCGGTCATCCGCGACGTCGGTGAACGCGACCTTGCGATCGGTGAAGCGGCCTTGCGCTTGGAGAGATCGAACCAGGTTGTCGATACCGGCTCGGTTTGGAACACCATTCGGGCTCAAGGTTGTTTGAAACGCGTCGTAGGTTTCGCTCGCGGCTTCCTTGTCCATCTTTAAAAGCTTGACGATCAACTCGACGGTCTTCGGCTTGGATTTTCTGATCTCGTCCTTGGCCGACTGGAGTGCATGAATGACGCGTTTCACTTCCGCCGGCCTTGACTGAATGGTCTTGATCATTGCGGTCAAGCCGCCGCCGGGCATTTCCACCATCGCGCCCACGTCCATGATTTTGTAGTAACCCTTTTTCACCGCGCCGAAGGTCACTGGCGGCGATAACAGCGCGGCGTCGACGAAGCCGGATTCAAGTGAATAATAAACCTGAAGCTGCTGTCCGGGGATACCGACCATCGTGAAGTCTTTCGGGTTGGCGCCCGACTTTTCTAACGCGATCATCAACGCCACGTGGTTCGTGCCGCCGGCTCCTCCAGAGATGGCGATTTTCTTGCCTTTCAGCGAGTCCAGAGTTTTGTATGGGGACGGCGCCAGCAGCCAGTAGGAGATCCGGTCCGAGGAAAACCAGATCGCCCGCGACTGCAAACCGCTCAGCGTCGCCGCGACTGAGGCCGGTCCGACGCCGGCGACATAATCGATATCGCCCTGCGCCAGCGCCGCCGCGGCGATGGATGGGCTCATGACGATCAACTCCACGTCCAAACCGCTAGCGGTAAACTTGCCCCAATCTTTGGCCGCCAATAACGGCAGCGCGGTGATTGTAAAACCGGCGTTGGAGATGCGGACTTTGGAGCGCTTGTCTTGGCTTGAGGCGTGCGACACAAGCACAGTAACCAGGGCCAGAACCGTTAGCGCTCGGGCGAATAATACCGTTAAAAAATGGAGGTGAAACGTCTGCGTCATCAATGCTCCCTTGCAGCGCCATGGGAAATTCGAATCCGAGATCCTTCACTTCGTTCAGGATGACACCCTGCGTGCGTCATTCTGAGCCTACAAGGCGAAGAATCTCGAGCGAATAACCTCTGTTACCACGAAGAATCCACTTGTTGGATAACCAAGCCATCGAGTGAAAACATTCAAGGAATCTTATAACCCAATTCCTTCGCCACTTCTGTTGCGAGCCGGTCGTCGGCGATTTCGTTAAACGCCACTTTGCGGTCGACGTGGCGGCCCTGGGACTGAACCGATTTAACGAGGATGTCCATGCCGACGCGCGTGGGGATTCCGGTTGGGCTAAGCGTGGTGAGAAACTGATCGTAGGTTTCGCTCGCGGCTTCTCTATCCATCTTGAGAAGCTTGACGATCAGATCGAGGGTTTTAGGCTTCGACTTACGGATTTCTTCTTTGGCTTGCTGCAGCGAGCGGATGACTCGCTTGGTCTCGACGGGCCGCTCCTGGATTGTTTTGACCAGCGCCGTGAGGCCGCCGCCGGGCATTTCCACCATAGAGCCGACATCAAGAACCTTGTTGAAACCTTTCTTTTGCGCGCCAAAGGTCACCGGCGGCGACAGGAGCGCCGCGTCGACATACCCCGACTCCAAAGAAATAAGCTGCTGAATTTGTTGGCCGCCGATCGACACCAAAACAAAATCTTTCGGATTCACGCCGAGTTTTTCCAGCGCCATGTTGAAAGCGACGTGAACTGTGCCGCCCAACCCGGTGATAGAAATTTTCTTCGCTTTCAAACTCTCGAGGGTTTTATACTGCGGCTTGGCCATGAGCCAATACGAAATTTTATCCGATGAAAACCAAATGGCGCGGGTCGCAAAACCAGTCATGGTCGCATTCACCGAAGCGGGTCCGACGCCGGCTTGAAAGTCGATGTCGCCTTGAGTCAGAGCCGCCGGCACCAACGAAGACTGCATGAGGATGACTTCCATATCCAGTCCGTTGGCGGTGAACAATCCCCAGTCCTTGGCGGCCAAGAGCGGTAGGGCGGTGATGGTGAAGCCGGCGTTGGAAATCCTCAACTTGGCACGCCGTTCTTGAGCGCAGATCCGGTGTGGGCTGGCGAACGCGAGAGTAAGGATCGTTGCTGCTGCCAAGAATAGATGGAGCCTGTTAACGGATAAGATCATTATTTACTCCCGGATTAAGTTTACGGCAGTCGTCGCCGTAAGAGTAAATACGCTAAATTACGGTTGCTTGACAACCCGGTGGTTACTTGAAAATATCGCGAAAGTTTTTGCAGACAGGAAAACATCCGAAATGAGACCTATGCCGGCAGAAGAGGCGCGGAAACGCGCCGAGCTCGATCCCATCACACTGGAAGTGATTCGCCACGGCATTATTTCTATCTGCGATCAGATCGACGCTAACATGACACGCACGGCATTCAGCCCATATATCTACGAGTATAAGGACTACGCCGTCGGATTCGTCGGCGCGGCCGGCGAGTTGTTGGCGCAATCGACGGGCGGCATGCCGGTCTTTGTCGCCGACTCGGTCGGCATGGCGGTGAAAGACGGTTTGGCAGTCTACGGACGCGACAATCTGCACAAGGGCGACGTGATCGTCTGCAATCATGCCGCGGTGCAGGGTCAGCACTTGAATAATACCGTCATGTACACGCCGGTGTTCGCCGGCCGCGGCGGTGACGAAGTGATCGGCTTTTTCGCCGTCAACTGCCACTGGATCGATATCGGCGGCTCGGCGATCGGGTCGGTGTCTTATTCTTCCACGGATATTTTCATGGAAGGGCTGCAGTTGCGCTCGATCAAAATCCTGTCCAAAGGCGAGCCTATCGAGGAAGTGTATCGCATCATCGAGAACAACACGCGCTTTCCCTTGGAACTGCTCGGCGATATCGAAGCGCAGCTCGGCGGCTGCCTCTTGGGGCGCGATCTTACTCAGGCGATGGGCGACAAATACGGCACCACGGTGTTTCTCGATGCTCTCGACACGATTCTCGATCAGTGCGAGGCGGCGACACGAGAAAAAATCCGCGCGATTCCAGACGGTGTTTATCAGCATGAAGCGTTTCTCGATAATGACGGCGTACGCGACGAGAAGATTCCGATCAAGGTTAAAGTCATCATTGCCGGCGACGAGATGACGGTCGATTTTTCCGAAATGTCGAATCAAGTCAAAGGCTGCATCAACTCGGGTTTTTACGGCGGCGGGCGGACTTGCGTGCGAGTCGCTTTCAAATATCTGATCGCGACCGACGAGCCGGCAAACGAGGGAACTTTCCGGCCAGTGAAGATGATCCTGCCGGAAGGTAAGTTGATCAGCGCCGAGGCGACTGCGGCGATGGGGCTCTACAGCATTCCCTTCCCGACGGTGATCGACTGCATCATCAAAGCGTTGGAGCCGGCTTTGCCCGAGCGCGTCACCGGTGCGCACTTCGGGACGTTTTCTTCGCTGAGCTTTGCCGGCAAGCGCATGGATACCGGCGCAGTGTTCAAAGCCAACGACAGCGGCCACGGCGGCTGGGGCGCATGCGCGACGCACGACGGCGCGGGACCGTTTCGCACCATGGCGCACGGCGACACGCGCTTGATTCCCATCGAGCTGCAGGAGTCGATGTATCCGTTCCGCGTCGAAGAATTTCGTTTGCGCCAAGATTCGGGAGGAGCAGGAAAATGGCGCGGCGGATTGGGATTCGATAAGCAATATGTCTTGCTCGCGCCCTGCGAGCTGTGGGCGAACTTCGACCGCATCGGCTGTCCGCCGTGGGGTGTGCAAGGAGCGAAGGAAGGCAAGTCCGGTCAGGTGCTGATCTATAAGAACGGTGCGAAGGATCCCGAGCTGCTTTACAAAACCGAAAATCGCCCCTTGCAATCCGGCGATCGCGTGCGCATGGCCACCGGCGGTGGCGGCGGCTACGGCGATCCGCGCGAGCGCCCAGTCGAATTAGTCCAGCGCGACGTGGTTCGCGGCTTTGTCTCGCGCGAAAGCGCGCGCGACGATTACGGCGTCGTTTTCGATGCAAGCGGCAAAGCCACGCCGCCCATGACGTTCAACAGTTCAAAGGTTCAAAAGTTCAACGTCAGAAAATGCGGGAGTACTGGAAGCAATCGCTTTGAACGTTGAACCGTTGAACTTTTGAACGGGAGTCATCTTCGATGAGTTACGCCATCGCCGTCGATATCGGCGGTACGTTCACAGATTTGGTCGCCTTCGATCACGAAACCCAGAATGTGATCTACGCCAAGAGTCCGACCACTTACGACAATCTCGTCGACGGTGTTCTCGACTGTTTCAATAAAGCCAAGATCAAGCCGGCCGAAGCGTCGCTGGTCAATCACGGCACGACGCTGGTGATCAATTCCCTGATCCAGCGCAAAGGCGCGAAGACCGCGTTGGTGACGAGCAAAGGCTTTCGCGACATTCTTGAAATCGCCCGCGGCAACCGGCCCGATCCATTCGATTTGCATTACCAGCGCGATGAACCGCTGATTCCGCGCGAGCTGCGCTTGGAAGTCGCCGAGCGCACGGGCAGCAAAGGCGAAGTCGTCACAGCCCTCGATACGGCGGCGCTGGAAAAACTTGCCGGCGAGATCAAGAAACTCGGGGTCGAATCGGTGGCGGTTTTTTTTATGAACTCTTACATCAACCCGGCCCACGAAGAGGCGGCGGCCGAGAAACTGAAAGAATTTTTGCCGGACACTTACGTTACGTTCAGCACCGATTTGACACGCGAGTGGTACGAGTACGAGCGCTGTTCGACGGTGGCGGCAAATGCCTACGTCGGGCCGCAGGTGAGCACGTACATTCGCCGGCTCGACGGTGACTTGCGCGAGCAGAGATTCCGCGGCTCGCTGTTCATGATGGGCTCCAACGGCGGCTTGTTATCCGCCGAGCGCACTTGCCGCCAACCCATCGGCCTGGTCGAATCCGGCCCCATCGGCGGCTGCATCGGCGCGGCCGCGTACGCTGAAAAGCTCGGTTTCAAAAACCTCGTCGCATTCGACATGGGTGGAACGACTGCAAAATGCGCGTTGGTCGAAAACGGCCGATTCTCCGTCAACTCCGTCTATTACGCCAACGGCTACGTCAAAGGTTTTCCGATCAAGTCGGCTGTCATCGACATCGTCGAAGTCGGCTCCGGCGGCGGTTCCATCGCGTGGCTCGATTCGCAAAAGCGGTTACACGTGGGGCCCCAGAGCGCCGGCTCGACACCGGGGCCGGTGTGCTACGGGCGCGGCGGTACGGAACCCACGGTGACGGACGCGAATCTGGCGCTTGGCCGTCTCAATCCGGCAAACTTCCTCGGCGGTGAAATGCAGTTGGACATCGGCGCAGCGATGCGCGCGGTCGCAGAACGCATCGCCACGCCGCTCGGCTACGGCGGCGATATCGGCATGGTTCAGATGGCCGACGGCATTATTTCCATCGCCACCGTGATCATGGCGGGCGCGATTCGAAAGATTTCCGTTGAGCATGGGCTCGACCCGCGCGATTTTATTCTTTTCAGCTACGGCGGCGGCGGCCCGCTGCATGCCTGCGCGCTGGCGCACGAGCTGTCTATTCCCATCGTCGTCATTCCGCCCGAACCGGGAAATTTTTCGGCGATCGGCATGCTCTTGGCCGACGCGCGCATCGATACGTCAAAAACGTTCGTCGGGATTCTAAACGATAAGACAGTGGTGGCGATGGCCGAAATCTACGGCGCCATGGAAAAGGAAGCCGCGACGGCATTGGCAAAAGAGTTCGGTACCGGGGACGTCTTTTATGAGCATCACGCGGAGATGCGTTACCGGGGCCAGCGGCATAACATCAAAGTGCCGGTAACGGGACTGAAAGACGCGGAACAGATCCGCTCCGCCTTCGAGCGCGATTACAAGCGCCGCTACGGCCACGCCGACGCCAAGGCGCCCGCGGAATTTCAAGCGCTGCATCTGTCCGCGTTCGCTCGCCTGAAACAGCCGGAGATCGGGTGCCTACCACGCGCGGCAGTGAAAGCGCAGCCGGCGCAGGCGCGGCGGATTTACATCGGCAACGCCGGCGGCTGGTTGGACGCGCAAATTTATCGCCGCGACGAACTGCAGCCGGGATTCAGCGGCACGGGTCCGGCGGTGATCGAAGAATACGGCTCGACGACGGTGGTGTGGCCGGGAGACCGGTTCCAGATCGGCGAGCTGCATGAAATTCGCATTCAATGCGCCTCGAAATGAAAATGTTGTAATCGGAGAATTGTATCCTTGATCCGAGTTCCTTTCCCCTTGAGAGACTGTGTCGCAATGCTACAAGTCACCTGGTTGTGATGCTGAGCGTGAGCGAAGCATCTGTTTTTCCGACACCTTACGAAAAGCAGATTCTTCGCCTGCGGCTCAGAATGACATTGCGACACAGTCTCTGATGGGGGAAGGTTAGGATGGGGGTGCTGCTAGTAGACAGGAATCACCCCTTCCTCAGTCCTTCCCCGTCGAGGGGAAGGAGGCAAGAATCAGCGAAGCGCTTGTCGAGCAGTGACACAAATATGAGCGACAATTCAAAATCGAGTTCACACAATTCTTCCGTCGATCCCATCACCCTCGAAGTGATCCGCCACGGCATTGTCTCGATCACCGACCAGATCGACGCGAATATTTCCCGCACGGCCTTCAGTCCTTACATTTACGAGTATAAAGATTTTGCCGTGGGGCTGGTGAGCGCGGAGGGCGAATTAATCGCGCAGTGCACCGGCGGCATGCCGGTGTTTGTCGCCGATTCCGTCGGCATGGCCGTGCGCGATGGTCTGGCCGTCTACGGTCGTGAGCGCTTGTATCGTGGCGATGTCGTCTTGTGCAATCATGGTGCTGTTCAAGGGCAGCATTTGAATAACACCGTGATGTACACGCCGATTTTTGCCGGCGCTGATTGCGCCACGCTGGTCGGTTTCTTCGCGATCAATGTCCACTGGATCGATATCGGCGGCATCACCCCGCGCTCGAGCGATATTTTTATGGAAGGCTTGCAACTGCGCTCGATCAAGCTCTGGTCCAAGGGCGAGCCGATACAGGAAGTCTATCGAATCATCGAAAACAATACGCGATTTCCGGTGGAACTCCTGGGCGATATCGCAGCACAACACGCCGGCTGTGTTCTCGGTCGTGATCTGACACAGGCGCTGGCTGACAAGTACGGCGTCGACACGTTTTTCGCCGCGGTGAAAACCATGCTTGATCAGAGCGAAGCGGCGGCGCGGGCGCGTATCCGCGCGATCCCTGACGGCGAATACAGCTACGAAACGTTTTTCGATAACGACGGCGAGTCGGATGAGGCGCTGCCGATACGTGTCAAGGTGATCGTCGCCGACGATGAAATGACCATTGACTATTCCGATATTGCTGAGCAAGTGCGCGGCTGCATCAACTCCGGTTATTACGGCGGCGGCCGGACCACGGCGCGAGTGGCTTTTAAATATTTAATTGCCAACGAGGAGCCGGCCAACGAAGGGACGTTTCGGCCGTTAAAATTAATCTTGCCAGAAGGCAAAATCTTGAGCGCCCATCCGACCGCGCCCATGGGCAATTATTCGCAACCGTTTCCGACGGTAATTGACGCGATCATCAAAGCGTTGGAAAAGGCGCTACCGGAGCGCGTCACCGGGGCGCATTTCGGCACGTTCTCCGGCGTGCGCTTTCGTGGCAAGCGCGACAACGGCACGCCGTTCGATTGCCATGACAGCGGCCACGGCGGCTGGGGCGCCTGCGCGACCCACGACGGCGCCGGGCCCTTCCGTACCATGGCGCACGGTGACACGCGCATTATTCCCGTCGAGCTGCAGGAGTCGATGTATCCCTATCGTCTCGTCGAGTTTAGTTTGCGCGAAGACTCCGCCGGCGCGGGGAAGTTTCGCGGCGGCCTCGGGTTTCGTAAACATTACCTCATCCTCGGCGCTTGTGATCTGCAGGCGATGTTCGATCGCGTCAAGTATCCGCCCTGGGGCGTGCACGGCGGTCAAGCGGGCAAGTCAGGCCAGATTACTGTGGTGAAAAAGTCCGGTGAGCGCGAGGTCATTTACAAGAGCAAAGGTTATCCGCTCGAATTCGGCGATTCGATCATCGTCGAAACCGGTGGTGGTGGCGGCTATGGACCGCCGTCGGAGCGGCCGCGCGTGCTGGTCGACCGAGATTTGCGGCGCGGCTATGTCTCAGCTGAAGCAGCGGAGAAGGATTACGGCGGAAAGCCTGCGCAGTAGCGTCACTCGGGTCGAAGAATCAGTGGTTTACCTTTTGAATCGGGGAAAAACCCCGTGCGTGGATACTGAGGAGTTATCAGTTAGCTTCGGCTGGTGACAGCAAACTTACTGATCGCGGAATCACCCGCACTGTCGTGACGCGATAGCGCGCGGGAGCACCGAGGCCGCTACTCGGCTTGCGGTGCGGTCATTTCTGAAAGCGATAGGCCGGCTTCGAGAAAACGGATGGCATCGCTGGCCTCGACTGCGGGAGAGAATAGAAATCCTTGACCGAACTCACAGCCGAGATCTCTTAAAATTTTCAACTGACCTGACATTTCCACCCCTTCGGCGACGACCTGCATGCCGAGTATTTGTGCCAAGGCCACGATCGTGCGGACAATTTCATAGGGCCGTTTCCTGCCGTGATCGTTGGCAAGGTTGGCCCCTAGTCGGCGCACAAACGAGCGATCGATCTTCAAAACGTCAATGGGAAACCGGTGGAGATAATTAAGCGACGAAAATCCCTTGCCGAAATCATCCAGGCAGAGCTTAATTCTGCGCTTTTTGAGTTGGGCCAGCGCATGCGATGCGATGCGGGTGTTCTCGACCAGCGCGCTTTCAGTGATTTCGAGGCGAAGATACTGGGGCTCCAATCCGGTCTCCTGGAGAACGTCATCGATTTCATCGATGAGTCCGCCTTGGGATACCTGCTTGCTGGATACGTTGACGCTAATGAAGCAATCGTCGTTCAGCGGAAAGTGTTCTCGCCACTGGCGCATTTGCAGGCAAGCTTGCTTGAGCACCGACCGGCTTAGGTTGCCAACCAGCCCGGTTTCCTCCGCCAACGGAATGAACTGCGTCGGCGAAATCACCCCCCGTCCATTGTGGTGCCAGCGCGCCAGCGCTTCGAACCCGGCGAGCTTACCGGTCGCCAGCGAGATGATCGGCTGGTAGTGAAGTTGAATCTGCTTTCGTTCGACGGCGCGTTTCATGTCGATCTCCAGGCGCATCTTCTCCAGCGCGTGGGCATGCATCTTGGCATCGAAAATTTGGTAGCCCGAGCGCCGCGTCTTAGCTTGGTACATCGCCATATCTGCCTCCCGTAACAGGTCTTCGGGGCTTTTCTCGCCGGTGAGGCTGAGCGCGATGCCGATGCTTGCGCTGATGGACACTTCGTTTTCATCCAACATCAAGGGATCGGCGAATCGTTCCACCACCCGGTCAGCCACTCGAACGGCATCCTCAGGGCCGCGTACCTGCTCGAGCAAAATAGCAAATTCATCGCCGCCGAGGCGCGCGACCGTATCCTCCTCACGTGTGCATTCGACGAGACGATGCGCCATCTCGATGAGCAACTTATCGCCGATCGTGTGACCGAGGCTGTCATTGATCACTTTAAACCTGTCCAGATCCAAGAACAGCAGCGCGAAGGGATGATGTCCATAGCGTTTGGCCGCTGCGTTGAGCCGAAGCAGGTTGTCAAGGAACAGCGTGCGATTGGGCAGTCCCGTCAAACCGTCATGAAACGCAGTGCGCTTGAGCTCAGATTCGACCCGCTTACGCTCGGTCACGTCGACGACCGACACGAGAACACCATTGCCCCGGGGAGTGTGGATCGGATTCAAGCCGATCTCGATGGGAAACTCGGAGCCGTCCTTGCGCAATCCGTACCAGTCCTGCCGACGCCCCAGCCATCTAACGCGCGGATGAGAAAAAAAATACTCGCGCTGGCTGGGAAATCGGTTGTGAAAGCGTTCCGGAACCAGGACATCGATCGGCCGTCCGATCAGCTCCTCGCGGCCGTAGCCGAAGAGTTGCTCCATGAAAGCGTTGACCAGGGTGATGTGCCCGGTCTTGTCTACAAGCAATATCCCGTTAGGCGCCGATTCCACGGCGACTTGAAATTGCTCTTGAGCCCAAGTGCGCTCGCTGATTTCCGCCCGCAAAGCATCGCTCAGCCTGGCGATTTCTTTGCTCCCCTCGCGCACGCGTTGTTCCAATTCACTATGTGCGCCTTGCAGTGCTTCGCGAATGTGCAAATCGACCGCGATATCTCGAAGAAAACAGGTATGAAAGACTTCGCCCTTGGTGCGAAGCTCGCTAAAGACGACTTGCACGGGCAAAATTTTACCATCATGGCATCTGGCGACGGCTGTCTGCGGCTGTCCGGACGTGATCGAAATCGGCTGTCCGCCGGGGCTCGTCACAAAATCTGCCAAACTTTTGCCGACGAGAGCGGCTGACTCGTAACCCAGCAGTTCTTCAATGGTCGGATTAGTCGCCTCTATCCGCCCTGACGTGTCGACCGTCAAGATGCAGATGGGCGCGTTGGCTAACAAAGATTGGTGCCGGGCCTGGCTCTCCAAGAGGAGAATCGCGTGCTGATACACCGCGTCGTCGCTCCTCTTTTTCTCCGTGATATCCCGTACCACCACACAAACGCCATGCGCCTGTCCGAACTTATCGATTTGCAGCCATTTCTTTACAGCAGCGGGAAAAGCGGCGCCATCCTCTTTGCGGAGTTCGATTTCATATTCCTCGGCGACGCCGTTTTTAATCACCTCGGTTGTCGCGGCTTCTTCTTTCCGATGCCATTTATCGGGAACGAGGCTCAAGAACTCGCGCTCTCTCATGTCCTCCTGGTTAGCTAAGAGCATTCGCGCAGCGGCCGGATTGCAACCGATGATGCGACCATCGAGATCCGTTTGGACAATGCTGAGAGCCGCGGTATCGAAGAGTGACTGGTAAGGCGATGGGCTGGTGACGGCTTTCTTGACGATACCGCCCCCTGATAGAGGTTGACCGGTTGCGCCCATTTTGAAGCCGTGTTTCGGTTTTTTCATTCACCACCTATTTCCAGCTCAGAATCAATGCCTAGCTTCCGAGAAATGTTGTTTGGAAACCTGCGTGTCCTGCGCGCGCCGGCGAACTGCTGATGCGTTGGATGGGAAAGGAAGAGGGTACGACCAGCGCTTGAAGTCTTCGGTCCACAGGTTGGCGACTCGACTCGATCGCGGCTTCGTCGCCCGATTTGCCTGATTCGGCTCGCTAATGAGGTTCATGACTTGAACAATGGTACGAAATCGCTGCACCAAACGGTCAAATTTGTCAGCAGTGCCTATTTCACGTTCGAATCTGCACAGAAATCAACTGTGACAAATTCGATACTTCCGGTCAGATTAACGAATTTTTTGTCGTATGAGATTGATTCAATGCACCCTTGCCGACAAATCCCAAGTATCCGCCAAAAAAGGAGCAACGGCGGTGCCACTCTTGTTTGATAGCAGACGAACGCAAAACTGACGGGAAACTTGCGCTGCGGATTTAGTTCAAAAGAAGCGGCAAGGTGCGAAATAAGTTTTAGGAAAGCTCCCGGCCGATCCCCAAGGGGATCGGCGCGATCGACCATAGGCTGGCGAATTGCCGAGATTTGCTTTTTCTTGCGTCTAACATTGGCGGTGTGCTTGTGTTTAGCCGCTCGGCGCAATTGAAAGGAGGGTTAGTTGTATGAAAAATACGAAACATTACGAAGGCCAAAGCGGCTTTTGAGCGTACCAGCAAGCGGCGCCGGCGCCACCGGATTTCCGTCGGAGACCCGCGTTAAACGCGGTCACCGCGCAGTTTATGGCGACAAGGAACTGATGGGAAAACTAGGCAGTGACGATCTCTGCCCATGCAACTCAGGAAGAAGGTTTCAAGAAATGCTGTATGCTGAGCGGTCGATATGACGGTTCAGCGCGGCATTATTACTTTTAGAGAGTGAACAAAAAAGGACTGCGGTTTACCGCAGTCCTTTTTTGTTCGTCTGGTGTTATTTACCGTCTGTACCGTTTGCTTAGCCCGTAGTCTAATTCTTTCTCTCGGAATTGCGAATCAGTGCCCATAATTTGGGCGCGGTATACGGCATATCGACATGCTCGATGCCGAGCGGCGCGAGTGCATCCATCAGCGCATTTGCCACCGAAGGTGGAGCGCCGTTGGTGCCGCATTCGCCGACGCCCTTGACGCCCAACGGATTGAACGGATTGGGTGTGATTGTCTCGCCCAGAATCATCGGCGGCATGTCGGCGGCGCGCATAATCGCGTAATTCATAAAAGTGCCGGTTTGCACCTGGCCGTCGTCACCGTAGAGCATTTGCTCGCGCATCGCTTCACCAAGTCCCTGAGCGACCCCGCCGTGAATCTGGCCGTCGACGATCATCGGATTAATCACGACACCGCAGTCATCGACAAGCACGAGTCTTTCGATTGTGAACTGCCCGGTGTCGCGGTCGACGCTGCCGAGAGCGACGTGTGTGCCAAATCCCCAGGCTTCGCGCTTGGGATCGAAAAAAGCTGTCTCCTGAAGGCCGATCTCCATGCCTTTCGGAACTCTACCGCTGTAGGCAGCGGCTGCGACCTGGCGCCAACTGATCCTTTTGTCGGGGACGCCCTTGACGGCGAAACCGCCATCGCTTTGGATCATATCTTCCGGCGCGGCTTCTACCAGGTGGGCGGCAATGCGCTTGCCCTTTTCAACCACCCGCTGCGCCGCCGTCGCGAGAGCGCCGCCGCCGACAACCGCGCTGCGGCTGCCGAAAGTGCCGGTGCCTTGCTGGCTCACGTGGGTATCGCCGTGGAGGACAGTCACATGGTCCATCGACGTCTTCATCAACTCGGCGGCGATTTGCGCCCACGAAGTTTCATGCCCTTGGCCGTGGGAGCTCGAGCCGGTGAGCACGGTGATCTCGCCGGTGCGCTCGACGCGCACCGTGCCGCTTTCAAAGCCGGCGCCGCCGCTCGGCTCGACGAACGTCGAAAAGCCGACCCCCACCAACTCGCCGTGTTTTCGCCGTTCGTCGCGTTGGCGCAGCAGATCGTCGTAGTTGGACAGCTTGAGCGCTTCGCGCAGCGGCTTTTCATAATCGCCGGAATCATACTCGACGCCGGTGCCGGTGGTGTAGGGAAATTGCTCGGGTTGAATGAAATTTTTCCGGCGTATTTCCAGGCGGTCCATGCCCAGAACCCCGGCGGCTTTATCGAGCAGCCGCTCGATGTTCAACACCGATTCCGGCCGCCCGGCGCCGCGATAGGGACCGGTGGGACACGTGTTGGTGAAGACCGCGGCGATTTCCACACGGCAGTCTTTGATCTGGTAACTGCCGCAGGCCATGCCGAGCATGCGCTGCGGCGGTCCGGCCGTGCTCGAATGGAGGTAAGCGCCGAGGTTGGCGATGACTTTGACTTTCAAGCCGAGAATCTTGCCGTCTTTGCTAAGCGCCATCTCCGAGGTCATCGCCTGATCGCGGCCTTGAATCGTGGTGATAAAATCTTCGCTGCGGGTGGCGACCCACTTGATCGGCTTGCGCAATTTGAGCGCGAGATGGCAGGCCACGATATCTTCCCGGTAAACCGGTCCCTTGCTGCCGAACCCGCCGCCGACGTCGGGGGCAATCAGATGAATTTTATGCTCGGGAAAACTCAGCACATTGGCGATCTCGGCACGCGCGCGGTGCGGCCCCTGGGTGGAAAGCCATACGGTCAGATTCTTACCAAACGGGTCCGGACTGGCGACGACACCGCGTGGTTCCATCGCCAACGCGACTTGCCGCGGGCTGGCGATGTGCATCGTGAAAATATGATCCGCCATGGCGAACGCCTTATCGACGTCGCCGCCGTTCTTGACCCGCGTGTAACAGATGTTGCTGTCGATTTCTTCGCGCGCGAGCGGCGCACCCGGCTCAAGCGCCGCCTCCGCATTCGATACTCCGGGCAGCGCTTCATATTCCACGTCGATGGCGTTGGCTGCATCCTCGGCCTGTGCCCGCGACTTTGCTACCACCGCAGCGACCGGAACGCCGACACAGTGCACCGCGCCGCGCGCCAGCACCGGATGCGGCGGGATCTTCATGTTCGGCAGCACCTGCGACGACGACAGATTTAGCTTTTCGCTGATGTCATTGCCCGTTATTACTGCCTCGACGCCGGGCATCGCTTTGGCTTTGCCGATATCGGTAGAAAGGATTTTGGCGTGTGGATAGGGGCTGCGCTGAAACGCTAAATGCAGCAGGCCGGGCAAATTGATATCGTCGACGTAGCAGCCTTTGCCGGTGATCAGCGGCGGATCTTCGATACGTTTGAGCGATGCGCCGATAAGCCCATTTGGTTCGTGTTCGGTTGTCATCGTTTACCTCTTAGAAACGTAATCGTGTTCGTGGCTCGTGCTCGTGTAGCGGAATCAACAGCCGACTTCTTGGTTCGTTCTCCGAACACGCGTCTCGATCACGAGCACGGTTTTAGCTTTTTGCTCTTTCCACCGCCGCTTCGATGGCCCTGCGCGCGTATACGGTCGCCACGTGACACTTGTATTCTGCACCGGCGTAGGAATCTTCCATAGGGTCGGTTTCTTCCGCCGCTTTGGCTGCGGAGGAAGCGATGATCTGCGGCGTAAGTGGTTTGCCCTGCAACTCTATTTCGGTAGCAATAGCGCGGATCGGGCCGCTACCGAGTCCACCGACGGCGACGCGCACCGCCGCGCAGGTGCCGGAGGCTTGACGCGTGATCAACGCGCCGGCACTCACGACGACGTAACCGGAAGCGGGATGCGGCAATTTTGCGTACGCACTCCCGGTTCCCGTCGCTGGAATCGGCACGTGAATCTCCGTGAGGATTTCATCGGTATTCATGGCCGTGGTGTAGAAGTCAGTGAAGAAGTCATCGACGGCGATGGAACGGCTGCCGGACAACGATTGCACTGTGAACGAGGCATTGAGCGCTGTCAGGATGACCGGCAAATCGGCTGCCGGATCGGCGTGAGCGACGCTGCCGCCGATGGTGCCGCGGTTGCGCACTTGCACATCGCCGATGACCGCAGCGGCTTCGGCCAATCCCGGCACGTGCTTGCGCACGAGATCCGACGAAGCGACGTCGGCGTGGACGGTGAGCGCGCCGATGGCGAGAAGGTCCCGATCCACGCGCACGCCGTGCAATCCCGGCACGGTGCCGAGATCGATTAACATTTGCGGCGACTGAAGTCGTAACTTCATCGCCGGAATCAAACTATGTCCGCCGGCAAGAATCTTTCCGTCTTCGCCGTACTTCACCACTAATTCGAGCGCTTCTTCGACGGAGCGGGCCGCGACGTAGCCGAAACTAGAGGGGAACATTTTTGTCTCCTTTTCCAAGTAAGCGTGACGCGCGCGGCTTGAGGCGTGAGTTCGGAAGATTTCTAAGCTCTAATATTCTTGCCATCGCTTATCCCTTCCTCATCTTTTCGGCCGCCCATTTAATAGATTCGACGATGTTGACGTAACCGGTGCAGCGGCAGAGATTGCCTTCCAGAGCGTGTTTGATCTCGTCATCGCTCGGGTTTGGATTGGTTTCCAACAGATGCACCGCAGTCATAATCATCCCCGGCGTGCAGTAACCGCATTGCAGGCCGTGCTTTTCGCGAAATCCTTCCTGCACGGGATGAAAATTGTCGCCATCAGCGAGACCTTCGACGGTCTTTACTTCGGCGCCGTTGGCTTGCACGGCGAGAACAGTGCAAGACTTTACGGCGCGACCGTTCAAATGTACGGTACAGGCGCCGCACTGGCTGGTATCGCAGCCGACATGGGTGCCCGTCAAATTCAATTGCTCGCGTAAAAAATAAACCAAAAGTGTCCGTGGTTCGACGACGGCATCGTACTTGATCCCGTTCACGGCAATATTGATCGGCACCGCTGCGTATTCCGCCTCAGCAGTCATGCTCAGAGTTCCTCCGATAATTTATCTTGCTTAAGTTGATCTCAAACGACGCGTTCGCGAGATCCCTGTCCCAAGACTCCATGTGCGTCCAGAGACATCAGTTTTTACACCCGATTCGAGCCGGTCTCAAGACACCGTTTAAGGATCTCCACGGCTTACTTGACAGCTTGCGGCGCGAGCTATAATCAGCGAGTAGAAGCTGTACGACTCGAAAGAGGAGTGAAATGGATATAAAGGCTCTAATCGATCCCGAAGGCGGCCTCGTCGACCGGCGCATCTTCGCCGACCGCGAAATTTATGAGCTGGAGCGCGAGCGTTTGTTTGCGCGCTGCTGGCTCTATCTCGGCCACGAGTGTGAGATTCCACATCCCGGCGACTTCGTGACTCGTTATATGGGCGAGGAGCCGGTTATTTTATCTCGTGATCAGAACGGTAAACTGCGCGCGCACTTAAATTTATGCCGCCATCGCGGCAATCGGGTTTGCCGCGCCGACCGCGGCAATACGAAGCTTTTTACCTGCTCCTACCACGGCTGGTCGTACACGAGCGACGGTAAACTCGCGCTCGTGCCGATGGTCGACGCGTTCAAGGGACTCGAGCGCGAGAAGTGGGGTTTGATTCCCGTTGCGCAGATCGACGGTTATAAGGGATTGATTTTCGCGACGTTCGATGCCGAAGCGCCAACCCTGCGCCAATACTTGGGCGACATGGCGTGGTATCTCGACATTCTTCTTGACCGTCGCGAGGGCGGCACGGAAGTGAGCGGGCCGCACCGGTGGCTGCTTGACGCCAACTGGAAAACCGCGGCGGAGAACTTCGGCGGCGACGGCTATCACATCACTCCCACGCATGGTTCGGCGCGCGAGCTCGGCGTCGATACGACGATGAGCCAAACACGCCAGTGGAATAAGGGCTGTCAAATCGCGTGCGACTACGGCCATATATTGAACGCCTGGATTTCGCCGCCGGATGGCGGTCCGTGGTATGCGCAGCCCGACGACGAGATCATCGATTACATGAAGCAACACGCTGCGGAGATCGAACGTCGACTGGGAAGCATTCGCACTCGGCAAATCACGCCATCTGCGGGTACGGTGTTCCCCAATTTGTCCGTCCACTGGCTCACGCGCTCGATTCGTGTCTGGCAGCCGCGCGGGCCGGACAAGATGGAAATCTGGAGCTGGGCGATCGTCGACAAAGCGGCGTCCGCGGAGATTAAGGAACGGATGCGCTTCGTGTCGCAATACCGCTTCAGCCCCACCGGCGTGTTCGAGCAGGATGACATGGACAATTGGGCTCAAGTGACCAGCGCGGCGAGGAGCTTGATAGGCCGGCGTTATCCCGCCAACTATCAGATGACGGGCAACGAACCGCCAGTAGAGCTCGACCTACGCGGGCGGGTGAGAAACCGTTTTAGCGATAACAATCAACTGAGCATGTACATGCACTGGGCCAAAATGCTTCAGGCGAAAAACTGGAGCGAAATCCTGAGCGCGCAAAATGGATAGCCATCTACGCCATCGGATAGAAGATTTCTATTATCTCGAAGCCGAGCTGTTAGACGATCGAAAACTGCGGGACTGGTTGGACCTGCTTGCCGACGATGTCCGTTACTGGATGCCGATCCGGCATAACACGCTCGAACGGCCTGAAAATATCGGCGAGGAGCTGTCGAAGCCCGGCGAAGCTTACTACTTCGACGACGACAAGAAGAGCCTTAAGATCAGGGTCGAGCGAGTTTACGCGCGAAACGCGTGGGCCGAACTGCCGCCATCGCGCACGCGGCATATGATTTCCAACGTTCGAATCAAGAAAGATGACGGCAACGAAATCGAGGTTCATTTGAACTTCATCGTCTATCGCACGCGCTTGGAGACTGATCAGGATATGTTCGTCGGAGAGCGTCAAGATGTTTTGCGTCGCGTGGACAATGGTTTCAAGATCGCCAAGCGGACGATTATCTTGGATCAGTCGGTTTTGACGGCGAAGAATATCAGCGTGTTTTTGTGAGTCCCAGGGTTCGAGAGAGTTTTATGAAGGATGGACGGTTACAGCGCCGTCGTCGGTCCCTAAGGTTGAAAGCTTACGACTACGCAGCGCCCGGTGCATATTTTGTGACCATCGTAACGCAGGGTCGATGTTGTCTGTTTGGCGAGATTATCAATGGCGCAATGCAGTTGAGTGGTGCCGGTGAAGCAGTCAAATTTTGGTGGTTTGAATTGAAAAACAAATTCGCCGCGGTCATGACCGACGAATTCGTCGTCATGCCAAATCATTTCCACGGAATAATCTTAATTGCAGATGCCTCCGTAGGGGCTGACCTATATGTCGGCCCTCTGAATCACCCGACGGGCGCACACACAGGTGCGCCCCTACCGACAATCGTGCAATGGTTTAAAACGATGACGACAAACGAATATATTCGCGGGGTGAAAGAGTTCGGTTGGCCATCATTTCGGAGCCAACTGTGGCAACGTAGCTATTACGAACATATTATTCGTAACCCTGATTCATTGAATCAGATCCGGCAATATGTTCTCGATAATCCTGCGCGGTGGGAGTTTGATCGCGAGAATCCTGCAGCAACAGAGCTGAAACAAGATGGAGCTCATTAGCGCACTGATGGATGCGACCGGAATTACTGCTTTTCATTCGATTGCAGCGCGTCCAGTGCCTTTTGCACCAGTTTTCTCCGCAACTCTTTTTCCTCCGCGGGCGGCAGTTTCGCGTCGCCGGTGACATGTACGATCCCGGTGCCGAGGACGACGCGATTGGAGCCCACCATCTTCGCGATCGGCTTCGCGGCGGTAATCTGCACCACCGGGATGCCGGCCTTCTCCAGTTCAGTTGTGATCGCAGCGCCGCTGCGAGTGCTGGTTCCTCACGTCGAGGTGAGAATGATCGCATCGACGCCGTCTCGTTTGGCCTTTTCCGCTATCTCGCGACCGAGGCGGCGCGTGTTCGAGAGCGGGTTGGAACGGCCGCAAGTGGAAATGAATTCATCGTGCAATTTGCCGATGACGCCGTTCTTTTCCATCTCGCGCATCGCATCGAGAGGGACGAGGCGATCAGGGTCTTCCTGAACGAACCTTGTGTCGTAGCCGCCGTGGGAAACTTCGTAGTCTTCCGCGCGCAGATCGTCGCGGCCTTCAATGTTATAGGAACCCCAACGAGTCGCGGCGGTTCCCTCGATTTTATCCGGATTGCCTTTCGGAACTAACCCGCCGTCGGTGATCAACATGACTTTCGCTTTCGATAAATCTTTCACCGCCGCAGGGATCGGCACTGGTGCAAAAGCAGTCGGCGGCATTTCCGACTCAAAGCGCTCTCCTTTCATCTTTGCAACGAGCATGTCCACCAATCGGACCGCGGCCCTCTTCTCCACGAGCTGATCGCGCAGCCATCCCCGGCGCAAATATCCTTCCTTGGCGGGTAGGCCGATGGGTTCGTGGGCGATGAGTTTTTTACCGAGTGTGGCCATCTTGTCGACAACGTCTCGCAGTTTGGTGACGTTTGTTCCGGAGTCGATGATATAGAGCGCGTCGCGATAAAGATCGACGCCGGGATTTTCTTCGCTCATAGCTGTGACGGCTACAATGCCTAATTCAGTTTGAACTGCTCGGCAGAGTGCGCCGGCCGCCATGCCGTAGCGGCCGGCGTCGAAACATGGGCCGGCGACAAACAGGTCTACGCGTGTTTCGCGTAGCTTTTCCAATATCGCAGCGGTCAACTCCGCTTCATGCTCGACCGCGTAATTATCGCCGCAAACAAAAGTCAGTATGATGCGCGCGTCGTCGCCGAGGGAAGACTCCAACAACTTTCCCGGTCCGACTGCGCCGTCGCGAATTTCTAGAGGTCTACCGGCGTGTTCCTCGGCGCCGATACCACCGAAGAACTGGTTTAGATAGTGTGCGACTTGCATCTTGAACTCCTCAGAGTAGGCATGAGGCGAGAGGCGAGAGTCGGAATCCTTACTCACGCCTCATGCCTTTCGCCTTCTCAATAAACCATCGACCTCATTCTCGATGCACCTTGCTGATTGGTTACGCCGACGATGTTGGCGGCGTCGATCGTCATCGGACCGGCGAGCAATTCAGTGAATTCCGCCGTTGCGGCGATGATCCGATCGAGCCGTGGTACCTGCCATTGCGTGCCGTTGCCGCCGTTGTATACGATGGCGTCGACTTCCGGAACGTTGAACAGCAGCGCGGACTCTACGCGCCGGTCTCGCGAGACGTCGGATACCATAACGGCTGTTCGTATCCCCATGTTTTCGAGCAGACGCGCGGTTTCGGCGAGATCGGCGTGGGGCAAACCGCCGCCGTATTTCGACAGCACCGCGCCGTCGGCTTGCAAGTTCCATTTGACGAGATTGGCGGCGGCGCGGCAATGGCGCTCGCGGTCGAAGTTGTCCGAGCCGGCGATGGTCGCGACCGTGCCGACTAAATTGATTTCGCGCGCGTGATGGCGACGGTAGAGATCGAGAATGATCGGATGGTTTTGATAGAAATAAGTCTCCGTGCCGCCGAACCAGGAATGAAGCGATGGCACGACGGCACCGTCGAGCCACTCATCGGGATGGAGCATGACCGGCAGCATGCCGTCAGTGTTGGCGCCGTAGAGAATCGGTTCGTCCACCGCCGGTTTGCGCTGGCGCGAAAAAATTTGCCCGACATAGGCGACGCGCGGCTGACCTTCTCGCGTCTTATCCACTGGGCTCACGGGCTCAAAAGTTTGCACAGTTGCGGGAGGATTATTCAGCGCAATCCGCGCGAGCGCGACAGCGACTTTAATGCCGGCTACGCGATAAACTTTTTCGATTGCTTGGCGCGCCATGCCGACCTTGGTGTGCGGAATCACCAATAGATGCGTGAGCGCAGCGTAGTCGCTGGCCTCTGCGGGCGCGCCGCTCATCTCCAACACCCGGCCGGTAGCGCTGCGCGTCAGGTCGGGAGAAATTTCGGCTAAGACGGATACTGCGCCGCCTTTGAGGACGTGAGTGGTGCCCAGGCCAGCCGTTGTTGGTGCTCCCAAGATGCCAGGAAAATCAGAGCCGGAGCTAGGGGCTTTCGCGCGTGGTTCGATCACATCGAAGATCGGTCCGGCACGGCAGGCTTCGCCGGGACGGACGATATCAAAGTCGACGCTGACGATGGAATTGTCCTCGAGAACAAGATCGCGCAACGCAGCAGCGTCGACAATCAACACGGTTCCATCAAGGCGCATTGCAGAACCGAACTGTAAATCCGTGATCGGATGATTCGCCAAAGCGAGCTGCATGGATTCTTCCTCTGGCTCGGCTAGGCCGGGCAATTCAACCGCTGCGACTGTGGGATCTTATGTCTTGGCGCGGAAGGTTGTCAACGCGAATGCGCATCGGTAATAATTCAGTAGTGTGAATTTATGTAGGGGCGATCCTGTGTGATCGCCCGTCCGATGGGGCAGACACAGAGGTCTGCCCCTACAATGATTCCCGACGTTTCTTCTGACGGCGAAACGGTGATAGTTAAGGGTGATCGACCGCATTATGTTTCGCTTTTCGCCAAATCCGAATCTCTCCCACTTGATTCATTGGATCGAGTCCGAAGACGACGCGTTTCGAAAGGCGCGCGAGCAAGACCGACCCGTCATGCTTTTTTTAGGGGCGTTTTGGTGCCGCTACTGCCAGCGCATGGATGAAGGGGCGTTCTCGGACCGAGAAAACATGGCGTTGCTCAACGCCTACTTTGTCTCGCTGCGGGTGGAAAACGCCAAGCGGCCCGACATCGACGCGCGCTACAATCTCAACGGCTGGCCGACGCTCGCTTTTCTGACTCCTAACGGGAAACTCCTCGCGGCGGCAAATTATCTTCCCACCGACGAGTTCAAAGAGTTTTTGCTTAACGTGTACATGGAGTATGAGCAGCGGAAAGACGAGTTCCGACTAAGCGTCGACACGAGTGAATTCGCTGTGGCACCGACAATTCCGTCAGATTCGCCGAGTAACGTAAGTCTTCGAGAGATTACGGACGTAGTTTTGGCTACAGCCGACCTTGTGAACGGCGGCTATGGCAGAGGCCAAAAATTCATACAGGCTGAAGCCAATGATTTTTTGCTATCCCGTTACGAAGCGACCAAGGAACCGGCTTGTCTCAAGCATGTGCGCCTGACGTTGGATCGGATGCGAGCAAGTCCCATCTACGATGACAACGACGCCGGATATTTTCGCACGACGACGGGGGCCGACTGGGTACAACCGCACCGCGAGAAGCTGTTGGCCGAGCAGGCTGGTTTGCTCGGGAATTGCTTGCGGCTGTTTCGCATCACGCAGCGACCCGAGTATGCGCGCATGGCTGAAGAAATCATCGGCTACTTAGACCAAAAACTTTTTGACGCATCAAAACCGGCGTTTTTTGGATGCGAGGATTTCCTGCGCCGGGACGAGGACGCGAGGACTGACGAGTTCTTTGCCATCATCGACGAATGCGTCTATACCGATGCTAACGCGCAGGCGATCACCGCATATTTAGCCGCCGCGGATGTCCTAAACCAGTCCACGTACAAAACGCGGGCCCTGAGCGTTATCGAATATCTTTGGCGCCACAATCGGAGCGAGCATCAAGGTATGTTTCATTACTCCGACGGTGCGCCGCACGCGGCGGGCTTGCTGAACGATCAGGCGCGCATGGGAATCGCGCTGGTGCAAGCGTACCGCGCTAGCAACGAAGTTTCCTTTCTCGAGCGCGCGAAAGAGCTAGCGGAGTTTATTCTTTTGCATCTCAGCAATCCTGGCGGTGGTTACTTCGACCGCGGAAAGAGCGAACTGGAGTTTTTCGGCTCGCGATTATCGTTAATCGATCAGAACGGCACCGCCGCTTCGTTCTTCCTGATGCTCGCGGATGTGACGAAGGAGCGGAAACACGGGGATGCCGCGTTTTCGGCGTTAGCCGCCTTTAGCGGAGATTTCGCTGTTTATGGACTTGATGCGGCTCCGTACGGCCAAGCGCTCGGTGAATGGCTGAGCAGAGGATGAGAAAATTGGCGTGATGGAGTGTTGGAAGATTGGGTGAATTGAGCAACCAACACTCCCTCACGCCAACTCTTATCACCCCTTGATCTTCATATCGGCGACAATGATTTCGTTATTCGGATTGCCTTGCCAAATGATATTTCGCGCCAAGCCATAAATTTCCGCGAGCGTGTAGAGCGGCACGACGGGAGCGTCTTCCATCACGATACGCCCGGCCTGCTGGAGAATTCCAACGCGTTTCTTATGATCGCCGGTTTGCTGTTCTTCCTCGATGAGCTTGTCCAATTCCGGATTGCTGTAGCCGGTGCGTTTGGTCACCCCGGTGTGAAAATATTGGTCGTAAAAGGTATCGGCGTCGTAGGCTGATCTGCCGGCATAATAGAAAGGCAATTTACCGCCGTTGACGCCGTCTCTGCCCCAATAGATCGGGTACTCTTGCGGCACGAGATCCACTTTGATGCCGCTCTCGGCGAGTTGGCGGGCAATCACTTGGCAGACTTCTTTGCCTTTCAAATGACGGTCCGGCGCCAGGTAAAGCTTAACCTCCAGACCATTCGGGTAGCCGGCTTTGGCGAGCAGCTCGCGGGCCTTCTTGGGGTCATAAGGGTAACGCTTGATCGCCGGGTCATAGCCGATCATGTTCGAGCTCAGCGGACCATTCAGTGCGTAACCGTTTCCTTCAAAAATATGCTTTAGGATGACCGTCGGGTCCACGGAATAATTGAAAGCCTGGCGCACCTGCTTGTTGTCGAACGGTTTGTGGGTCACGTTCATCGCCAAAAAATACATGCGATAACCCTGAACTCGTTCGACTCGCGTGCGCGGGTTCTTTTCGACACGCTCGATTTCCTCGATCGGCAAATTGCTGATCGCATCCGCCTGGCCCGCTAGTAGCCCGGCGACGCGCGCCGCTTCCTCTTTGACAGTCTTAAACAGAACCTCTTTGATCTCCGGCTTGGCGCGCCAATAGTCGTCGTTGCGCGTGAGCACTAAATTCCCAGCTCGCTGCCAGCTGACCAGCTTGTACGGCCCGGTGCCGGTTTTGTAGTTATCGAGCTGATTGCCGTTTTTTTCCGTCGCCGATTGGCTGACGATGAAGCGGTTGTTCAAGCGTTCGAGCAAGACCGCGTTGGGTTGTTTGGTCGTGATCGTCACGGTGTAATCGTCGGGAGCTTCGACGCCGGTCACCTCGGCAAAGTTGGAAGCTTGCAGGCTCTTACGATCGTTGATCATGCGATCGATGGTAAAAAGCACGTCCTTGGACGTAAGCGGCGAGCCATCATGAAAACGAACCTTCTTGCGCAAATGGAAAATCCATTTCTTACCTTGAAACTCCCACGACTCGGCCAGCACGCCGACGTATACACTTCGGGAGTAATCCATTTCGATCAACGGCTCGATCACGTGCTGCCAAATGCCGCTGATGCCGCCACCGCTATAGGCGTAGGGATGAAGCGAATCCAGCCCGACGCCTTGGAATACGACGACGCGTTCCTTCGACGCGGCGCGAGCCAAACGCGGACGCGAGGCGAGGCTTAAGCCGCTGAGACTCAGAGCCGCGCTTTTTTGCAAAAACTGCCGGCGAGTCAGTTTGCTAGAGTTCGCTCCCATGTGAGACCTCCGTTTCGACCGAGGCGAGATTCGGATGGCGTTTGCACCGGCATCGATTCTTAGGTGAATTCTTGTCGATCGATTGCTGCTTATAGCCGCACCGGCGGATTATCGTCAAGGTGTTTGGGTTGGTGATTCTCAGGGCGCGATGAGTCGCGCCCCTGCTAGTGCACGTGTTCGTCGGGTGCGGGGGCGCGGGGTTTCTCTTTACGCAGCAGATCGATTTGCGCCATGAGCGACTCGCTTTTGCGCCATGCGTCGTTTTCGGCGGGCAGCCAGCGCGCACGGATGTAGCCTTGTCTGTCGATGAGATATTCCACATGAGGTGTGGCCGAGAGTAAATTCTCGTCGGCGAATGAGCGAGCGAAGAGAGTATAGGTTTCCGTGATTTCCCTGATCCCTTCCGTTACGATAAGGCCCGGTGCCTTGTTGGCAACGAAAAGCTGATCGGTCACCTTTGGAACCACGATCATCTCGACACCGGCGGACTGCAGTCGCGGCAGGGCGTTGGCGATTTCTTTCAATCGTTTTTCAGTGTCCTGCAGATTGAGCAACACGAGCAAGACGATCTTGTCGCCGCGGTGGTCCTTAAGGGTGCTCGGTTCGCCGGCATTGGTCCCATAGGCGAAGTCCGGCGCGACGAGCCAAGGATTCTCCTCGATCACGGGCGCGAGCGAGCGCGCCTTGTCGCCGCTCGATAGCGCGCGCATGTAGTTGATCAAGTCCCAGCGTTCTTCTTCGTTCAAGCTTTGGCTGAAACCCGGCATGGCGGAGGATTGCTTGACGCCGTGACTCAACCACCAATAAAGATCGCCGGCGGTGTGCGCGTTGGCGTGCGCGGCGGTGAGGTCGACAGGTTTCGGATTTAGATCTTGTGCCGTGGGCCCGTCGCCGTAGCCGTTGGGTCCGTGACAGGCGATGCAGCCGCTTTCTTGATACAGCATGCGACCGTTAGCGACAGAGATCGCGTGATAAGCGACAGCGGGCCGCTTGTAAGTTGCCGGGTAGGCATCAATCGAAACCGCAGTGTGAACTGTGTTGCTAGCATATCCGAGCGCGCCGAATCCGATAACCGCGCCTAAGATTCGCCGGCGCCGGCGCGTGAGAGCCGTGATCAGCGCAATTGCACCGACTCCCGCCCATATCATGCCACGCTCGACTTCCGCACGCGCCTTTGGCGCTTTGTCGAGAACGCTCCAATCCCAACGAAACGAAAACGGCCAGTCGGGCGGGACATGGCGGGCCGGCGGTGTGACGCCCATGTGGCCGACGATGAGCAAGATGGATATGCCGAGCACGGCTTCGATCATCACATTGCGAGTCAGTTGCTTTAGAGAGGCATTTGCCTTTTCGGGCTGGGCTTGTGGCGCTTCGACAATTTTCGGCTTGAGCCGCACAAGATTCACGGCCGCGATGCACAGTAGGGGAATGATAGCGCCCATTTTGATCAGCAAGAGATTGCCATAGCGTGTTCCGAACAGTGCTGCGAATCCGCCGACCAAATTCCAGGCATTGTAGACGCCAGTGGCGATAAGAATGCTGACGGTTACGATTCCTACTTTGGAAAAACGTCGCGTCGCTTCTCTCCCGACCTCTAAGAGTGCGGCATTAGGTTGTCGAACGCATTGACGCATCAGAGCCGCGAGCGGTATCAATCCACCCAACCAGATACCAGTTGCCAGCAAGTGAAACGCGTCCGCTGCCCCCAGTAACAGCAACGCGATGCCTTCGCCAGCGGCAGCGTGGCCGGCGAGAGCCAACGATGCCAGCAAGCAAATGCTCAGTACGAAGCCTGAGCTTTGGAGGGCAACATTATTTTCTGCGCTACGTTTGCGGACAGCGCTGAAGATGACGGTTGCGAGGACAAGCAGTAGCACCATCCGGACTAGCCAGACTTTTCCATACTGTGTCTCCACCAGCAGAGTGAAGGTGGCGCTGCGAGAGAATGATGCACCCGCGGACAATTCGCTCACGCTGGCCGTCTGCAGCCAGAGGGCGAGCATGGCGGTGATGAATTCCACTACTACGTACCATCTCGCGAGGCGAACCTGAAATGTCAAAAAATCCGGGTAATGGGATTTGCCATCCGGGCGGTTACGCGCAAACGCCGGGCCCGCGATCAGCAGATCGAAGGCAAAGCCACCCGCAAGCAGCACGGCAGCGGTCAGATGAACGAAGCGAACGACTGCCGATAGCTCACTCATTGCCTGATGGTGAACGGAAACTTATCTTGAACCACATGGCCGTCGACGGAGAGGACGCGATATTTGATCAGGTAGCGCCCGGCGGGGAGGCTTTTGATCGATGCGGAGATTTGTTTGGGATCATCGCTGGGCACTTCTGAGTTGCCGATCTCGACCGGATTGCCCGCGGCGTCGCTCAAAGTGAAGGAAGAGTAGCGCGGCTCCAAGCGCTCGTTGAACCAAAGTTGGATCTTAGCGGGAGCGCGAAAAAGCACGGCGCGTTGCGCCGGCACCGACTTGACGAGATAGGCATGAGCCGAGACCATCGACGGCGCAAGCAGCAGGATAAAAGTCGCAGAAAGCCAAGATCGCGGCATCAGCGACGGGCAGTTTCCAGCGGATAGCCGCGTTTGACCCAGCCGGCGAAGCCTTCGGGCATGATGAAAATATTTCGATAACCGCGATATTCCAAAAACACGGCGCGGTCTGCGGCGTCGTAGGGTTTGCAGTCGCAATAAAGGACCACTCTTCCGCTCTTGGGAATTTCGCCGAACCGACTTGCGACTTCGGCGAGAGGAATCGAACGCGCGCCGGGCAGACGTTTTTCCTGATACTCCTTCGCCGGGCGCAGATCGATGAACACCAGCTTTTCTCCGGCGTCCATGAGCTGCTTGACGCGATCGGCGCTTAAGTTGTCGACGGTGTCTTCCACGCCGTGGCCGGCAAACGCCGGTAGGGAATGGAAGACGCCGAATAGCAGTAAAATAAGACAGAGTTTGGCGTTAATTCTCGGGCCGCTTTTCATATTTTACATTTACGCCTTTATTATCGGGTGTCCACTCGACAGTGGCCTTCACCCCTGGCGTATGTCGCGTGATCCAAAAGCCGCCACCCGGGTCGGACGAACTGAAGAAGACCAAGCCGTTGTCGTGGACGAAAACGTCGTCGGCATGACCGGCGTCAGAGTTGACTTTGCGGAATACCGGCGGCACGAAATGACCGACGGCTTTCGGTTGATGCGGATCGGATATATCGACGGCCCAAAAGCCGGAATTTTCCCAGGCGCTGAAAACGATATTCCCTTTTATCATCCGCTCGACATCGTGGATGCCAAAACGGCGACCGGGCCGATCGGGCGGGCAAAACCTGTTCAGGGGCAGGCGGAAAGTAGAGATCTGAACCGGATTTTTCTCGTTGCGGACGTCGATGACGTGCATGTAACCAAATGGACAATGTTCGGGGCGGACCAATTCGTCGCCAGCGACGATGATATCGGGTCTGCCGCCGTGGGATGGGACAACGATACCGATGCTGTGGGTGTTACCTTCTTCGGGCGGCGACCACTTGATCTGGCTGATCATGGTCGGCTTACGCACGTCGCTAATATCCAGAATAATTACGCCCTGATCGCGGTAAGCGAGATAGGCGCGGTCTTTGTAAACGGTGATATCATGCAGAGCGACCCAGATCTTGGGCAACCCTTCACGCAGCCCGCGGTCGGGTTCGACCCAGTTTTCCCCGGGATTTTCTCCTCCGGCGGTCCATTGCCCCGGAAACCACCAGCGCGCGACCTCTTTTGGCTGGGCGGGATCGGTGATGTCGACGATCATCAGAATGTTGTCGTAGTAGCCTTCTTTGGTCGTCGCGATGAAAGCAAATTTTCCTTGCTTTGGATCCTCGTGAAGCCAAAATCCATGGACGCCACGCCGCGGCGCAACATCGGTTTTGAAGAAACCCACTTCGCGAGGCTTGGCGGGATCGCTGATATCGAAGAGTCGAATACCGCCGTCCCAGGTTTTGATCTTCTCATCGCGAACCCCGTCCTGGTTTATCACGAGAATGTTTCCCAGGACGTCGATGTATTGGCTCTGCACGCTGGGATCATTCTTGACTTGCGAAATCACTTTCGGCCGGGCGGGATCGCTGACATCGACGATGCTGAAACCTTGGTAGTTCGATACGTAGGCATGCTTGCCATCCTTGCTGACGCGAAATTCCGCAGCTTGATCCCAGCCGTTGAGATCGGTGTAAGAGAGAATCGTGAAGTTCTCCATTTCGCCGTAGCCGGGTTGGCGCTCTTTCGCTCCGCCGAGAATCTGCGGCTGGCCGAACGCGCTGGCGGCAGCAAGAATCGCCATCAAACAGCCCGTACATAAGCGTGAAAAGATCTTTTGTGCGTTCACTTGGTACTCCCTCCTGACGGTTAATAGCTCAATTCGATCCCGACGACTGTGTGCTTCCAATACCTTTGGTTCGGGGTTGCTGTCAATCAGCGAATTTACGCGCCGGTTCATTCCGCCCGCGAGGATCATCGTTATTCCGATTGATCGCCGGCGAAATCGTGATTAACAGAAGACCTTGGTGGCCGTGACGGGAGCCCGACACCGCAATTCGACGTCGCGATAATGCGACCGGCTCTGGGATTGTAGATCAGCGCATCTACGGTTGAGCGCGCGCAGCAAATGAATGATACTTAGGTTTTCATACCTGGAGACATGAGGGTGTCCGAATTTCGCGCGCGACAAGCACTTGCTGGACGACGCGGGGACGACGCGTAAAGCAGTGCTCGGCGCCGGCAGTTCGTTCCAGCTTGATCGCGCCTGCACTGCGGTGGGCAAGCGCAAGTTCCCGCCGATGTTCGATCTCACGGCGCGAATTTGGGAGAGATATTTAAGACACGCGAGCATGAGCAACAAAGCAGCGTGAGCAGACAAATCGTCGAAAGGCATCGCCATGTTGAACGTGTTTATCGTACGTCCCTTCGGTACCAAGAGTGGAATCGACTTCGACCGCGTCGAAAACGATCTCATTCGTCCGGCCATGGACCGGGCGGGTTTGAGGGGCGGCACCACGGGGCGGTTTATCCAGCAAGGAAACATCCGCGCCGACATGTTCGAACAACTGCTCATCGCCGATCTCGTCATCGCCGATATCTCGATCCATAACGCCAATGTATTTTACGAATTGGGCATTCGCCATGCTTTGCGAGATAAACGCACGTTCCTCATCAAATCTATTGTAGACAGTGAAGGTATGCCTCGAGAAACGGACGTGCCGTTTGATCTGAAGACCGATCGCTATTTGTCTTATGACGCCAAGAGTCCGGGCGGCGCTGTGGACATCCTCGCTGCCGCGCTCAAAACAACCTTGGACTCGCAGAACGCCGATAGCCCGATTTTCCAACTGCTTCCCGGATTGGAGCCTGCCGATCCTAACAAAGTCCTGGTCGTTCCGCTCGATTTTCGCGAAGAGGTCGAGAGGGTGGAGGCAGCCAAACAGTGTGGCGACCTACAGCTTTTGGCGGCGGAGGTCGACGGTTTTGCATGGCGCGCAGCCGGCTTACGTCTGGTCGGCCACGCGCAATTTCGCTTGAAAGACTGGCCTGGCGCCAAGGTCACGTGGACCGCAGTGCGCGATTATGACGATATGGACGCGGAAGCAAACATTCTTCTGGGCACGATCTTTCAACGGCACGGCGATCTGGTGAGCTCGGATCAAGCCGTCGAACGCGCGCTTCAGAACAAGGAGATTTCTGCGGGCCAACGCGCCGAGATTCGCGCCTTAATGGGACGAAACGCAAAAAATCAATGGGAGCAGAGTTGGGCGAATTTGACGGAATTGGACGTGGCGCAGAAGTCGGCTCTCGCTTCGCCGTATTTGGAGAAGTCTTTCGACCTTTACCGCGCGGGTTTCATCGAAGACCGCAATCATTTTTACTCGGGCCTCAACGCATTGGCGATGGTCACTATGTTGACGGAGCTGGCGCAGGTACAGCCGGGCGTCTGGGAGGATAGCTTTGATACTAGGGAAGAAGCGACACAAAAGCTGCAAAAGCTCAAAGAGTTGCGCAGCGATCTCGCCGCCGGCGTCCGGTTAGCGATCGAGTCGAAGCAAACGGCTCTACAGCGTATCGACAAAACTGATGTTTGGGTCGAGATCAGCACCGCGGATCTGATCTGCTTGACGTCGAGCAGGCCGAATCGGGTCGGCCAAGCCTACAAGAAGGCGGTTTCCGGCGCGTCGGAGCAAGCGCGCGATGCCGTGCGACGACAAATGTTGCTTTACCGACGTCTCGGGATCCTCAGAGAAAATATTCAAGCCGCGCTCGAAAACATAGCGCCGGTTGCCGGTCCCGGTCAAAGCCAAGAATCTCCGCCGCGCGTAATCTTGTTCACTGGACACCGCGTCGATGCTCCCGATCGCAAGACGCCGCGTTTTCCCGCTGCCAAGGAAAAGCATGCGCGGGCGATGATTCTCGAAGCTGTGAGGATGGAGAAAGAAAAAGCGCACGGGAAGCTACTCGGAATCTCCGGCGGCGCGTCCGGCGGCGACATCCTATTTCATGAAGTCTGCGAGGAGCTCGCGATCCCGAGCCTGATGTATCTGGTATTGCCAAAAGGCGAATACATCAAGGCTTCCGTCGCTGACGGCGGCTCCGGCTGGGCGGATCGTTTCGATCGGCTTTACGACAAGCTCAAGCCGAGAAT
Source organism: uncultured delta proteobacterium (assembly GCA_963804165.1). GTDB lineage: Bacteria > Desulfobacterota > Binatia > UBA9968 > UBA9968 > DP-20. The sequence goes on along the minus strand of CAWDPO010000045.1, from coordinate 191,629 downwards.
ACTTTCGGACTCAGAGCAATTACCGCGTTGGCTGCGGGCGAAGAAGGATTACGACATCTGGCAACGTGCCAATCTCTGGATCCTGCACAATGCGCTTTATATTTCACGAGATCATCTGACGCTGATCGCACTTTGGAACGGTGCCGCCGGCGACGCGCCAGGGGGCACGGAAGACATGGTGAAACGGGCGAAAGACCGCGGCGCGACGTTCATCCACCTTGACGCGAGAAAGCTGATTGAATAGGACGGGAAAGGATTTCTCCTCGTGCCAGATTGTGTGAAGACACCGTTCATGGTTCGACTAGGCTCACCACGAACGGTGTGGTCTCACTAGAAATTGAGTACTTATCCGTTCGCCCTGAGCACCGTCGAAGGGCTCCGAGAGAGTTTTCACACAGTCTGACGCTCGAAATAACGACATCGGTTTATCGCGGTTCCGTTATGAAGATTATTTTTGCATGTGTAGTTTTCTCACTGGCGCTGGTGCGTGTTGCGCATCCGGAACCGCTCGTCATCGGCTACTCGGCAGTGAGCTCAGTCTTCTTGCCGTTTTGGATCGGCAAGGAAGCGGGATTTTATAAGAAGGAAGGGCTCGACGCTCAACAGGTTTATATTGCCAGCTCCACGACGATGGCGCAGGCGATGTTCGCACGCCAGGTCGCGATCTCGACGGTCAACAGCGGCAGTGTGGTGAACAGCACACTTCAAGGGGGTGATCTGGTTCTCATGGGCGCGGTCATGAACGCGGCGGCGTTCTACATCATGACCCGGCCGGAAATAGCCACCGTTCAGGACTTAAAGGGCAAAAAAATCGGCGTCACGCGATTGGGTTCGTCTTCCGACTTTGCGATACGCGAGTATCTGCAAAGAAACAAACTGCAACCTAACCGGGACGTCAACATCGTCCAGGTCGGCGGCATGCCTGAGCTGGCCGCGGCATTGAACAACGGCTCGATCAGCGCGGCGCCGCTATCATCCCCCAGTTCTCATGTCGCCGAACAAAAGGGAAATAAAATCATCGCCAATCTGGCCAACGAAGGCATCTATTTCGTCATCGCCGGGCTGACGACGACGCGGCGGTTTTTGCGTGAGCAGCGCAGCGACGCCAGGACGTTTCTCCGCGCGTTCGGCCGAGCCACTCACTTCATGTTTCAGCAGAGAGACGAGACGAAAAAGATTCTGACGAAATATGCGAAGATCGATGACCCTGGGATGCTCGACGGAAGCCTAAAATACGCCCACGATTTCACCGAAAAAATTCCGTTGGTGAAACGCGAGGGCGTGCAGGTCGTGCTCGATCAGGAAGCCGTGAAGAACCCGCAGGCGAGAGAATTCACCGCCGAACGATTTTACGACAATAGCTTGGTGCAAGAGCTGATCAACGAGGGATTCTATAAATCGCTCTGGGGCAAGTGAAAGGAAGTTAGGATGATCGCCGACTATGCGCCCATCGATGCCGATGGACATGTGATGGAAACCGACGACGAGTTACGAAAGTACCTGGCGCCGCCGTTTGAAGGGCGGCGAGCGCTGACTGCGCTGTTCCCATCCTTGGACGGCTGGCCGCGCAGCACGCGCAAGGCGCCCGACAACACGTCTTGTTTGCAAAAGTGGCGGACTTTTTTGGATGGTTCGGGCGTCGCCGGATCGGTGCTCTATCCAACGATGGGTTTGGCGATGGCGCATATTAAAGACGTAAAATGGGCAGCCGTGATGGCGCGTTGCTACAACGATTATCTTTACGGCGAATATTTGCAAACGAACCGCAGCGACTTTGGGGTGTCGCGCTGTTGCCCATTCAAGATATTACGGCGGCGGCGGAAGAATTGGAACGTTGCGTCACGGATTTAAAAATGGTTGGTGGCGTTATCCCCGCGGCTGGTTTATCGAGAGGGCTCGGCCATGAGATGTACGATCCGCTTTACCAAACTGCGGTACGTCTGAATGTACCCTTAGCGGTGCATGGCGGCTCCAGCGCGGGACTTGGTCTCGATCTTTACGATTCGTTCGTGAAGATTCTTGTGATGGAGCACGCGGTTGCGCAGCAGATTCACTTCACGAGCTATCTGCTCGATGGCGCGCCGGTGCGCTTTCCCGCATTGAAAATGGCGTTTCTCGAAGCCGGTGTCGGCTGGGTGCCGTATTTAATAGAGAGGCTGGACGAGAAATACGAAAAGCTGCCGCAGCAGGCGCCGCTCCTTTCGAAGGAACCAAGCTATTACGTCAAGAATCATCCCGTTTATTTTTCCTGTGAGCTGGAAGAAAAAATACTTCCATACGTGATTGGCCTCGGGCTAGAAAAAAGATCATGTATCCATCGGACTACCCGCATGAGCGACCGACGCTCGAAGAGTTCCTGGCGGACATTCCCCGCTTTCGGACGAGAAAGGATCTTTCAGACGAAAATAAAAAACTGATCTTGCGCGACAACTGTATCGATTTTTATTCGCTCAAGATTTCGAAATAACCAGGGCGCGTCTTGCTTTGAATCTCGCGAAGTATTTTGTTTTCCGCGGCTCTGCCGTCCCATCGATTGCAAGTTCGGTCCCGGTCATCCTATTATCCCGCGAAACGTAAAGGAGCTTATTATGTCCATAGACGGCGTGCGTTTTGGCCATGTGGCTTTCAAAGTTGCTGATGTCGAGCGCAGTATTCGCTGGTATGGCGACGCGTTCGGCGCGAAAGTAATTTATCGGGTGGAGCCAAGCGGGGGCCGGCCCGAGCTGATGTTTTTAGAATTCGCCAAAGGGCAATGCGTCGAGCTTTTCCCGGGCGGCAAGAATATGTTGCCGTCACCGCCTGACCCGATCGGCTACATTCACTTTTGCCTGGTGATTGATGACCTGGAACAAGCGCTCGATCATCTGGCCAAGATGAACGTGAAGCCGGAAAGAAAGTTTATCGGCCGCGCCAAGCAGCGCATCGCGTTTATCTCCGATCCCGACGGCAACAGCATCGAGCTGATGGAAATACCACCGGAGTCGGAGATCTATCGACCTTAATACGTGACGGGAATTGGAGTATTTTTTCTCCTGTTGCGCTGCAACATTGTCCGAGGGACCATGGAGACCGTCAATAGGGTTCGAACCGGCGCAAAGCTGGAATGACCTCTGTCCCGAAAAGCTTGATCGAGCGCATCAAGTCCTCTTCGGCGATCTCCCCGATGTTGAACTCGCCCATGACGGTATTGAACACGCCTTCGCTGGCGGCAGATTTGATTTGTTCGATGACGGTTTGCGGCGAGCCGACAAAGGCTAAGTTACGTTCACGCAGATAGTTAACGTCGATCGCATGGCGCGCGATCTCGGCGCCGCCGGGATTGCCGCGTTTGGCGTGGTTTTCCGCGAGTCTGAGATAGCCGATTCCACCGTCAGCTCTGGTGCCGAAAACTTTGGTGAAACAGTATTCGAAGTAGGGTTTCGCTTTCGCCACGGCTTTGGCGTCGGTTTCGTCAACATAGACCAATACCCAATAGCCGATGTTTGGTTTGCCGGCATGGTGCGCGTCAATCCATAGCCGCAAATATTCGCGATAGCGCGGCGCGACGTCGCTGCGCGGCACCAAGAAAAGATAACCGGTGTGCGCGCCTTCGCGCGCGAGTAGCGCCAGCGTGTCGGCGTCGCGCGAGTGAATCCAGATCGGCGGATGGGGTTTCTGCAGCGGTTTTACGCCGAGTGTGACGTCTTGATACCGGCGCGATTCACCGGTGAAGCTGAACGCGCCGTCGCTCGAGAGTGCTTGCTTGATGAATAGCAGCGCTTCGTGGGTGAGCGCGCGTCGGGTTTGGAAGTCAGCGCCGTAGGGACCGAAGAAGTCCGGCACGATTCCCGAAACCAAGCCGAGCTCGAAACGGCCGTTGGCGACGTTGTCCAAAACCGCTGCGTCTTCGGCTATGCGCAGGGGGTCGTAGAGCGGCACGACGTTGCCCATCGTGCCGATGCGCAGCCGGTGCGTGCGCGCGGCCGCCACCGCGCAGTAGATCGACGGAGACGGCATCCAGCTTTCGTTCGGATTGAAGTGATGCTCGACGCAGAAACCGAAGTCGAAACCCGATTCGTCCGCGAGCGCCAGCTCACGCCAAAGTTGATCGTAGCGCATGGCCGCGGTCATACCGGGCTTATTCCAGACGTGGGAGAAGTGGGCAAATTTCATGGCGGTTGCGGATTCATTCGTAGGGGCGGGTTTCAAACCCGCCCCTACGCTTCAATAACCATACTTTTTTTCCAACGCCTTGAGCTCCTCGTTGCCCATGTTGGCGTACCACTTGCGCGTGTCTTCGATGCCTGGGGTTTGCTTGAAATAAGCTGCTTCCGTGCCGTTCTTTTTTAGTTCTTCCAAACATTGGCGCATGCCGTGCAATGCGGCGACTTGCAAGACGGTGGGAATGCAGCCGACACGGCCGCCGAGCTCGCCCCAGCGTGAAAGAGGCATGAGCTGGCGTGGCGGCACACCGACCATCGGTTTGCCGATCTTGGCAAAAGCTTTGATCTCGTCCTCGGTGCGGGCGCTCAGCCAAACGGCGTCGGCGCCGGCTTCACAGCACGCTGAGACACGGTCGATGCGTTCCTGCAGGGAGTCTTTGGCCTCCGAGCGCGCGATGATGATCAAGTTCTCGTCGCGCCGCGTGTCGAGGGTGGCTTTGATCTTATTGACAAATTCCTCACGCGAAACCAGACCGACGTCGAAACCCTCGTGGCCGGCGCGCTTTGGCGTCATCTGATCTTCGATGTGCAGCGCGGCGACGCCGGCTTTTTCGAATTCGCGGACGCTTCGCGTTACGTTTACGGCGTTGCCATAGCCCGTTTCGCAGTCGCTGACGATGGGAATATTGACTGCGTCGACGATCTCGCGCGCTTTGTTGATCATCTCCGTGAGCGTGAGCAACCCGGCATCGGCGAAGCCGAGCGCGCGATGCTGCCCGCTACCGGAAATATGCACGAGGGGAAAGCCGAGCCATTCGACCAGCCGAGCTTGAATACCGTCATTGCAGCTCGGCGCGATATGACAGGTCGGTTCACCGAGCATCCTTCGGAGCGCTTTACGTTTTTCTACTGCTGTTGATTCCATTTGTTTTCTTCCTTTCGGATTGGATTTCACATTTCCACGGGCGACCGCCGGTCGCCCCTACAATTCAACGTACCTAGACGCCAAGATCACAGTGATACTACACCCGTTGCGTGCCAGCGCGGGCATATTCGTCTCTCCGGCCGACCGTGGCTTTGAGCAGTTCCGGCGGAATATTTTTCGCGCCGCCGAGCACTTCGGCGAAGATGGCCATCTGGGCGGCTTCTTCGACGATCAGATTGGCGCGCGCCGCCGCGGCCGGATTGGCGCCGAACGCCAACACGCCATGATTTTCCAACAGCACGGCCTTGGTGTTTCTCGCAACGCTCAAGGCGTTGGCGATATTTGTCACCGACTCGGTAGAGCCGCGCGGGCCGTACTTCGCGAGCGGAATGCCATCGGTCATATCCGAGCGCACCAGCGCTTCGTAAGAACAACCGAGCGAACGACTCGCCAAAGCAAAACTCGTCGCATAAGTCGAGTGGGTGTGCACGACTGCGCCGGTGTCGGGCCGTTCTTTGTAAACGATCGCGTGCATGTGCACAATCTCGGCGTTGGTCGGGTTGATCTCGCCTTCGAGCAACTTACCGTCGAGATCGAGGAGCGCGAGATTTTCCGGTTTCAAATTGTCGAACGAACTGGTGGCCGTCAACAGAATCGTGTCGGTGTTTGGTACGCGCACGCTAAAATTGCCGTGATGGCTCAGCGAAATCGCGCCGGTGCGAACGAGCATGTTCGCGCCATCGATCACCGCCTGACGAAGCTCCGTGTGATTCATCGCCATATCCTCCCTTTGCGAGCGCGCGGAGACGTTGTGCGGGCTTTATGACCGTGCCGCTCGACTACTGAAATATTCCCAGGCCCGGTTGGACACTTCTTCGCCGGAGACCTGGGCGTAAATAACTTTGAGCTCTGCCGGAGTGAAGTAACGCGGCTTCCCCGCCGACATGGCGCGCAATTGATAATTTGCCGCTTCTTCCATCCACAGAGTCATCACGCAAACGCGGCGGACGTCTTTGTCAGCGACGTTGACGCCGTGGCCGCGCAGCAGCATCGCGCCATGGAGCCCGAGGGTTTTTGCCACCTGATCGCCGAGCTCGCGCGTACGAATCAGCGTTACCGCATCAAAAACCTGGACGTTATTCTTGAAAACCGCGCCGGAAGCGTGCAGCGGCCGAATGGTTTCGCCGAGGGAGCCGAGCACAACGCAGCTTGGCGGATGTACATGACAGACCGACTGAACGTCGGGACGCGCTTTATAGATGCGCGCGTGAATCCAAAATTCGGTATTCGGTCTGCCGTCGCCGGAGAGCTGGTTGCCTTCCACGTCAAGCTCGAGCAAATTATCCATGCGCACCAGCGCCGGACTCATTCGCGGCGGAAAGATAAACTTGTCGGTGCCGGGGATGCGTCCGCTCACGTGGCCGAACGCCGCGGCGATGCCCTGCTGGTGCAAAATATGGCTGGCCCTGACGATGTCTTGCTTAATTTGTTCGAGATCCATAGGGCGAATACCTTCGTCTCAACTCCCATACGCCAGGCGGTTATAAATGTCCACCGGCGACATTCGTCAAGTCGCAAAATTGACAGAGCCGTCATTTGTTCGATATATCGAAGCCCATGCTGACGCAAACCTGGAAAACTTCAGAGCGAAAATATCATGTACGCGAGGAACGAGATTTTTCAATTCCGACGTCTGACGGCACCAAGCTCAACAGTTATCTCTACCGGCCCGATGCCGACGGAAAATTTCCCGTCATTCTTGGAGTGTGCGCTTATTCCCTCGACGATCAGGTTGCGCCGGTGATGCCGGTCGGCGCCGGCGGCATTCGCGGCCACATGGAAGCGGGCGATCCGAATTTTTATGTCTCGCGCGGTTATGTGCATGTGATTCTCAATGTGCGCGGCACCGGCAAATCCGAAGGTTACTACGACTTTCTCGGCCGTCAAGAAATTCAGGATATTTACGATGCCATTGAATGGCTTGCCGAGCAGCCGTGGTGCAACGGCAACGTCGGCATGTTCGGCCCGTCGTATTTCACCATGGTGCAGAAGCGCGTTGCCGCGCTCAATCCGCCCTCTTTGAAATGCGTTTTTGCCATGTACGGTCTTACGGATTTATACCGCGATCTCGATTATCACGGCGGCATCTTGCATCACAATTTTCGTACTCGCTGGATTCCCAAGCTCGCCAATCTGCGCTTTAAAAACCGCATGAAAGAAAGACTTGGCGAAGAAGAATACCGGCGCCGGGTACAGGCCGCGTTGAGCGATCCCGACGTCGCGGCGATTCCCGCACTCGTGGATGCGCTGCGCGACCCGGACAAAGGACGTAACGCGTGGATCGTCGAGCCGCTGTTGTTTCCGCAGTATTCGGAGTTCTGGCAAGAATGGCATGCAGCGACGCAAGGCGAGCTAAAGATTCCAGCTTATCTTGGCAGCTGTTGGGGCGTGTACGGCATACATCTCGCCGGCGACATGCGCTCGTGGGAACGATGGCAAGGGCCAAAAAAATTCACGGTCGGTCCACCGATTTATCTCGACCGGCCGGTGTTTCAGTATCATTACGAATCACTGCGCTGGTTCGATCTGTGGCTCAAAGGCAACGACACCGAAATTATGAATGAGCCGCGGGTGCATGTGTTTCTCGACGGTGGCGAGGGCGAATGGATTGAGGCGAACGAATGGCCGCTGCCACAGACGCGCTGGACGCCGTTCTATCTGCATGAGCATGGTCTTCTTTCCGAGCACGAGTTTTGGGCCAACGAATCGCCGACTGTCTATATCGATTCGCCCTACGAGCGCGGCAGCGCGCTGTTTCAAACGCCCGCGATGGTCGAAGCGACTGACGTCTGCGGTCCCATGGCGCTGGTGCTTTACGGGTCAACAACCGACAACGAAGTGCTGTGGTTCGTGCAATTGCTCGAAGTCGATCCGCAGGGAACGGAGCGTTTGTTGACGCGCGGTTGGCTCAGAGGCTCGCAGCGGCGCATCGATCCGAATCGCTCGAAGCCTTGGGCGCCGTATCACACACACGAGCAGCGCGAGCCGCTCCTGCCCAATGAGATTTACGAATTCAACATCGAGATTCGTCCGTACGGCATCCGTCTCCGTCCCGGCTATCGGTTGGCAATCCGCATCTCCGGTCACGATGGTGACGCGCCGACGCATCATCTGCACGGCATCGCGTCCGGTCACGTGGCACGGCAAGCGAGCTCGCGTGTAACGGTCTATCACGACACCGATCATCCTTCGCATCTGCTTCTGCCGATCACGCGCGGCAATCGCATTGGAACGTTTATTTCCGGCGGAAATATTACGGCTTGAAGAATGAGCGGATGATTTCTTCGTGAGCCTATGGCTTTGCCATTGCGCGGGATAAGTAGGAGCGATCGAAAAAGCGCTCCGCCTCGCCTTTGATTCCCAGGGCGAAAAGTAAGGCGGCGACATTTTCTCTTTCGATATTTACGTCAAGGTCCTGGGCGAAATAGTCCAGCGCTCGACGCTGGGTATCAGCGGTGCCTTTCAGCTTTCCGGTAAGTGCTAATTGAATCGCCTTGTCTTTGTCGTTCTTTATCAACTGCATCGATTTTCCGAGCGCTCGAATGAAGCGCACGACGAGATCCGGCTCTTTCGCGGTGAATGCCTTAGCGGCGACGGTCACGGCGAAAGGAATTTCCGGAACGACTTTGCCGACTTCCAACAGCACTGGATAGCCTTCGTCTTCCAGCGTATGGCGTTCGCCCGAGCTTAGCGGGATGGCGTCTACCTTGCCGCCCTTGAGCGCGCCGATGCGCAAGTAGGTGCTGCCAGCGGCGAGCAGTTTGTAGTCTTTGTCCCTGACGAAGCCGCGCCGTTTCATGGCTTCGAGGACGGCGAACTCGGAAAAGCTACCCGCGCTTGTGATGCCGATGGTTTTACCTCGTAGGTCTTCGAGCCGCGCGACTCGCTTGGAACCGATCAACGCGAAATCGATCTTGTTTTGGAAACCGGAGACGACCGTAACCGGCGCGCCGCGGTCAATGGCGCGGATGATCGCGGCAACTCCGGAGACAACCAGATCCGCGTGGCCGCTAGTAAGAATCGCAACCATTAAAGTTCCACCGCTGGCGATGGTGACGCTGTGAACGTTGAGCCCTTCGTCTTTGAAGTAGCCCGCTTGCTGTGCCACGACAACGGGCAATTGAGTGCTTATGTTTGGTGAGACCAGTCCTAGCGTAATGCTTCGCAGCTCCGCGGCTTGAGCCGTGCCACAGAGTAGAACCGCGGGTAGAAGCAGTCGCAGTATCGTGCTGTTCACGTGTCAGCTCGGATTCCAGGTTCGTCCGATTCTTCTTTATCACAGTCAGATACGGGTGCACTAGATAGATCGAAACGTACCGCCGCATGAAATATTCACGGACGAACGCAGAAAGTTCGATCGGGGTACCCTAATCGTTGACGCGATTTATTGCGAGATTGAACGAGATGTCGAATTTGGTCAAAGCAAAACCGGCCCGGCGGTTATCGCCGGGCCGGTTTTGGCTGAGTTAATTATTTCAGCCCGTCAACTTAATTCGCCGTGGCGTTAACGGTGTTGGAGTAGGCCGAATTGCTCGTGCCGCTGTACGCGCGCACGCGGTAGTAATAGATTCTTCCCGACCGCAGCCCGGTGTCGGAGAAAATTGTCGTATTGGCGGGCACGGTCGCGATCTGAGAATAACTCTTGCCTTTATTGCCGGATCGCTCAATTTTGAATCCGCTTTCACTCGAAGAGTTATCGGTCCAGGTAAGGTCGATTCTCTTGGAACCCACGGGTGCGGCGCCGAGACTAGTCGGCGCCAACAATGGAGCAACGACTGTGATTTGCAAAGTTGCGCTGTCGGAGCCGCCCCGGCCGTCCGATACCGAGACGGTAAAACTATTTAGACCCAGATTGGTCGTGCCCGGGGTGCCGCTCAACACCCCGTTGGCAGCGACCGACAGCCACGTCGGGCCGCTCGTCTTCGCAAACGTCAGCGGGTCTGCGTCTGCGTCCGTGGCGTTGCCCGCGATACTGCCGGAATAGGCCTGTCCTTGAGTGGCATTCGACTTGACGATCGGATCGCTCGTGAATGCCGGTGGATTGTTCGTGCCGGTGCCACCTCCAAGACGAAAATTAGCGATGGTCGGCGCCGTCAAGTCTCCAGTATGAGCGTTATCCCGTTGGTCCACGATCCCAGTGGGAACGCCGTTGTAGAGCACCTCGGGATTGGAAAAGTGCAGCACGCGCGGGCAGCTGATGGTGCAAACGTTGTACGACATGATCGTGCGAAATGAACCGTTCACGTAATGGCCGAACGACCAGGGATAGGAAGCGCCCGATGGCGATACGCCCGCGCTGGCGGGATCATGTTCCATGCCCATGTTGTGACCGTGTTCGTGGGCGAGCGTGCTATTGGCGAGACAGCCGAGCGCGGTAACTTGAAACGCGTAACCGGCAAAGCCCGATCCGGGGTTTCTCTGTACCCAACCAATGCCGCAATACCCGCCGCCGTTATTGGTGATCAGGGACACCATGTCGGCGAAGTACGTGTTGCGCAGGGAAGCCACGCTCGAGTTCGAGGTGACCCAGTTTAGATCCGTTTCGATATTTCCCGAATCGTTGTAAGCGACTTCCGCCGTGTGGGACAGAAAGAAACGCGGGACCATGTTGCTGTTGACGAAGGCGGTATTGGCCTGGTCAACCGCCGCCTGAATCTGTGCTTGAATCTGGGTCGTACCACCCGCCGCAACGCGAGCCTGGGGAGTGTAGACCGACATCAAAACGATTTGTACCGTACCGTCCGCGGCAGTTGCGTTGGGCGTAGTCAACGAACCTTGTTGCAAACGGTTGTCGCCGGCTGGCGGAGGAACTTTTTCGTGCCCGTGAGTCGCGGCGTCGTGTCCCCACTCCGGCGCGAAGCTGTCGGAGTTGATTTTTTCAACCAACGTCCGACGGTTCGAACCCGGACGAATCGCATACACGTCGCCACCGCTCTCAATACGACCGTAGAGAAGACCTTGGTGCAGAGTAAGCGTCGCGTTGCCGCGATCTAACTGTCCGCGACCGCGCCAAACCATGCTTCTCGCGCCTCGGTGCTCATGAGCTTGACGGTCAAAGGCGAGATCAGGCTTGCCCGGTACAACGATGGTCAAGCCGCTGGGTGCCGCCGTTAGCGTCGCTTCATCGATGTCGCCGACGTAAGCCGCCACGCCGTGGCTACCAGGTATATCCGTAACGGGGCGTTGGCGAAACAAGTTGGGATGTGTCTGCGCCTGAGCCATCGCGCCGAGCAAAACGACAATGACGGCGCTCGTTAACACTGAAAAACGCCTCAAGGGGACGTTTGAGGTCATAAGTGCTTCCTTTCTTCCTGCTGTTTTGAATTGCGGTGAAGGGTTCTCACAAGCTTCGATAACTCCAGAAATTGACAGTCGCGCGCTGTCTTTGTTTCCCCGAACGAAAGACAGCGCACGGCTTAGAGCACGGCTCGTGCCAGGCGGCAGCAGAAGATTTTTGTCGCCGCGAAATCGACTCTGGCGCGTCGTGTCAGCCGTTTGCACTTTGGCTTGGCCATGCGCGTGACGTAATTGGTCCATCCATCGAACAAGGGCCGTGTCACAAAGTCGCCCACCCGCGGCCGTTGGAGACGCTGTAAGGGTCCATTTGATTCCGTTACGTGGCGTTTGGCCCAAGTTGAGTCACCGGCGATTTTTCGATAGGTTCCAGATTCCGGGTACACCTGGTCGCGGCAGCGTAAATTGAGAGAAAATTTTCCGCGCGGGAACCGGCCGACAAATGGCAACTTGGGTTGATCCTCGACGAGAACAGGGCGTGGATGATTCGGCTAATTCAACGACCGCCGAGCGGAAGTTGGTTTATTGCCAGAGCGGCGAAGTGGCGAGTTTGCTTCTAGGGAAAACCGTTCCTTGGATCGTCGCGCCGCAAGCTGAAACCTTTTCGCTAAAGACCAAAGCGCCTGTAGTTATCGTTGGGTCGAACGCGGGAATATTCTCCAGGCAAATGCGCGCGGCCATCGAGCGCGATCAAGCGAGACTGATCTACGTGTGCGACGTGGCGCCAACGGTGCCCGTCGAAGCCAGCGGCGTGCCAATCTTTAGTTTTCTAATCGGTCCTTTGCGAGGCGACGCCTTGCGCAACTCCATAGCGGCGGCCTTTGATGATCTCGCCCTAAGGCGCCGCCAGGCAACGCTCGACCAAGAGCTACGCCGCGCGCGAAACGAAATCGATCAGCTGAATGAGATCGGTATCGCGCTTTCGACTCAACATGACCGGGAATTGCTGCTGAATCTGATTCTGCGGAAAAGTTGCGAAATTACCCAGAGCGACGCGGGCTCTCTCTACCTGGTCGAGGAGGACGACCAAGGCGCAAAACGGCTGCGATTCAAGATTACGCAGAACAACAGCGTCAAAGTTTCCTTCAATGAATCCGTCATGCCCTTGGACAGCTCGAGCGTGGCGGGTTATGTAGCGGTAACTGGCGAAGAAGTTCAGCTCGCGGACGTCTACCAAATCCCGCCGTCCTACCCTTTTGGTTTCAATCGCATGTTCGACGAGGAAAGCGGCTATCGTTCTAGGTCGATGCTCGCGGTGCCCATGAAGGACCCGCGCGGCGAGGTGATCGGCGTCGTACAGCTCATTAACTGCCAGCGTGAAGATCAGGCGCGACGGGCGAGTAGTTGATGGACACATCGTACCGTTTCCGGAAGAATGCCGCGTTTTGCTGAGATCGCTGGCGAGTCAAGCGGCCGTTGCCCTGGAAAATACCCGGCTCTATGAAAATATCGAAAATTTGTTCGAGGGTTTCGTTCGGGCGTCGGTGAGCGCCATCGAAGCGCGGGATCCGACGACCTATGGCCACTCGTTTCGCGTTGCCGATTTGACCATCGCGCTGGCTGAAGTCGTGGATCGAGACGAGTCTCATTGTTTCCGCGACATTCGTTTCTCTCGCACCGAAATGAAAGAGATTCGCTACGCCTCGCTGCTGCACGACTTCGGCAAAGTCGGAGTGCGCGAGGAAGTCTTGGTCAAAGCCAAAAAACTCTATCCCTTACAGCTCGAACTCGTGCAGGAGCGGTTCGCTTACGCGCGAAAAGCTTTGGAACACGAATATAGCGAACGAAAGCTCGCCTACCTTTTGGAAAAAGGCCGCGAGGAGTTCCTCGGACGTCGAACTGATTTTCAAAAGGAGCTTGAAGAACGGATCCGCGAAGTCGATGAGTTGCTCACGTTCATTGTCAGATGTAACGAGCCGACAGTCCTACACCAAGCCAATTTTGAAAAACTGAGCGACTTCGCGGCACAAGAATTCGTCGATGCGACGGGTCAAAGACGCCCTCTGCTTTCACCGTACGAGCTCACGCTGCTTACCATCTCGCGAGGCAACCTAGACGAGGCCGAACGACGTGAGATCGAGTCCCATGTGAATCATACATTGAACTTTTTGCGGCAGATTCCTTGGACCAGCGAGATCAAAAATATTCCGGTCATCGCCTCGGCGCATCACGAGAAGTTGGACGGCACCGGCTATCCCAACAACTTGTCCGCCGCGGAGATTCCCATTCAGTCTAAAATGATGACGATCTCCGATATCTACGACGCGTTATCGGCGAGCGACCGACCGTATAAGAAGGCGATCCCATCCGAGATGGCGCTCGATATTCTCTTCGATGAGGCTAAACAGGGCCTGGTCGACCGCGAATTGCTGACGCTTTTCCGCGAGGCGGAGATCTTCAGACTCACATCGAACCGGAAACCCTGCTAAGTGACGCGCCGGCATTCAGACTTCGATTCTCCGCCTTGTTCTTTCAGAATGGCTTCTCTGTACTCTGAACTTCGTCGACGCTGTATGCCTTGACAACAGCGCTGGGGGAGGACTAGCGTTCGTGCAGTTGTAGCGCAAGCGTTGACACTCGTAGTCCGCCCGACCGCGATGTGCAGCGGCAATATTGGTCTACGTTGTGCGAATCACGACATCGAATACTCGGTAGAGGAGATACAAAGATGACTGATCAGAAGCGCTTGACGATGAGTAAACTCATCTTCTCATTGATCGGAATTCTCCTCTGGCAGATTGTGCCGGGAGCATTTGCTCCGGCCGCAACCGTTGAGGAAGTCGCTTTGCTCAAAGCGGCCAACCGCGAAAAGCTTCTGGTCGAAGGCGCCAAAAAAGAAGGCAAAGTCAATTTCTATACCGGATTGATCGTCGATCAAGTCGTGCGGCCGGTCAAAGACGCCTTCGAAAAAGAATATCCGTTTGTCCAGGTCGAATTTTTTCGCGGCAACTCCGAGCGCATCGCACAGAAAGTTTTGGCCGAATACCAGGCCAAGAGATACGAAGTCGACATCGTCAGTGGCAGCGCCGCGACGACCATGGTGCAGCGTGCTGGATACATGCAACGGTTTTTTTCTCCACATCTCGCCGAGTATCCGCCGGAATTGAAAGACGCCAAAGGTTTTTGGGGCAGCACTAACGTTTACTTCATGACCCTCGGCTACAACACGCGCAGCGTCAAAACCGGCGAGCTGCCAAAGACCTACCAAGATCTCCTCAACCCTCGTTGGAGAGGTCAGATGATGTGGTCGACGAGCCGCGGCTCGGGCGCGCCGCAGTTTATCGGCAATATGCTTATTACCATGGGTCAGGAAGCGGGCAAGGCTTACATACAGAAGCTAAAGCAGCAAAACGTCGCCAAGAGCACGGCGAGCGCGCGTCAGATTCTCGATCTCGTCATCGCCGGCGAATATCCGATGGCGATCCAGATTTTCAACCACCACGCCTACATCAGCAAAACCGCCGGAGCGCCGGTGGAATGGCAGCCGCTCGAACCGGTGACGGCGACGAATAACACCGTCGGTCTCGCCAAAAACGCGCCCCATCCCTACGCGGCGATGTTGTTTCTCGATTTCATGCTGTCGAAAAGAGGCCAGGTGGTTTTTCAGAAATCAAACTATCTTCCGGCGCATCCCGATGTTCCCGCTCTGCAAGCAGATCTCAAGCCCGGCGGCGGTCGCTTCAAGAAAGCCAATTACCTGAGTCCGGAAATGCTCTATGACCAAGGCAACGATTGGGTGGATTACTTTCAGCAACAGTTTATGAAGTGAGCGTGCAGGTAACGAGGACAAAGTGAAAGTCACGAAGGATTTGTCTCGTATACAATTGATCTCGGCGATTCGACGAGCACGTTGTAGACGCCGGAAGTCATCGACCGAAATGAAAAAAATGTTCGGAAAATGACGCGCATTCTCTCCTCATTTCCGTTCCGCTTATCGCTTTATCTGCCGTACAGTTGCCGAACGAAACCCGACGCTTGAACTTCCTGGACGAAGCTCAGGTCGACAAACTCTTTCGGATTGGCCTTGACCGCTTCAGGCCGGCTAGTGGCGACGTAGTCGAGGTAAGTTTTCACGCCCTCGGGCGACGGCATCGGCGTTTCCGGCAGTATTTTGCCGAAGGCTTGATGTGTTCGTTCAAGGCTGTCGGGATTCGTGATTCGGGTGAACTTACTGATGATCTTCAAGGTCGACTCTTTATCTGTTTTAAAAATGTGAATCGCTTCGACCAGAGCGCGCGTAAGCTTTGCCATCAAAGGACCCTTCGACCGGATCGTGGTCTCTCGCGTGAGAACTCCGTTCCAGTGAAACGGGATGTTTAACGCGCTGATGTCGACCAAAGACTTGAAGCCGAGTTTCTCGGCCTCGCGGACGAAGGGTTCGACCAGGATGGAGAATTGCACGAGCCCTTTGGAAAGCGCGGCGAGCGCGTCGGCGGTAGCACCCACGGGCACAAGTTTCACATCATTGTTGGGATCGATCCCCAGACGGCTCAGCCCGAGCCGCATGCCTATTTCCGTCGTCGTGCCGGCGCGTCCGACGCCGCCCGTCTTCCCTTTAAGTTGCTTGATCTCCGTGACGTTTTTCTGGCGTGACGATGTGCGCGGGGAACGTCGGCACGATTGAGGCGATCATGACCACGTCAGCGCCGGTCAAGCGCGAGTTCACTAGTGTTGTCACCGAAGTCACAATGACGTCGACTTCGCCGGCAATCATCGCCTGAAGCGCCATGGGACTGGCATTGACGGAAATAAACTCGGCGTTGACGCCCTGCTTCTTGAGCAAGCCTTTCTCTTGAACGATCCAGACAGTCGCGTTGGACGCCCCGCCCGCCCAGGCGACCCGCAGCCGCTCCTGCGCTTTTGCGTCGTGGACTTGCGCCATCAAGCCCAACATCAGCGTGGTAACGAGTAAACGCATATTCGCCGTCCTGTTGTGGAACTAAAGCCCGTCATTCCGGGCAAGCTGGCGACAGCTAGCGCGACCCGGAATCCAGGAGTGGATGCCGGTTTTCACCGGCATGACGGCGAAACACAGGATGACTCATTCAACGCACTTTGTTGCACAACAGTAGCTTATTTTCCGTTCGAAAATTGAACCGGATGTCTCATGGGCGCTGTCGAATCGCATTATTTGATCACGCTCTCAGAGCGCAGCGCGGTTAATTCAGTGGCGCTCAATTCCAAAATTCCGCCGAGAACCTCGTCGGTGTGCTGGCCGAGAAGCGGGGCATCATCACGAATGCTCGGCGGAGTTTTCGACATGTGAATCCACGGGGCGAGCAAGGTCGTCGGTCCCGCCTTGGGATGATTGCGTTGAATAAAGGCCTTTCGTTCCTTGATATGCGGGTCTTCGATCACTTCGCCCATCGATAAAACAGGAGCGCCGAAATAGTCGATCTGGCGCAGCCCGTCCCAAAGTTCTTGGCGTTTCTTTCCGCGCATCCAAGAGCGGACAAGCTCGTATAACTCGGAGCGATTTTGTTTGCGTGCGGGCGCCGTCGCAAAACGCGCGTCTTCGAGCAAATCTTCGCGGCCCATGAATTTCGCGAGCTTGCCCCAACCACCGTCGCTCAAATCGGGTATGCGGAGAGTAAAGTAACCGTCCGCGACCGGGACGGGTTTGTTGCCGATCTCGATGCCGATAAAGTGCTCGTGAAACTCGCTGATCATGAAGCCGAGAAGCGCTTCCTGCATCGATACCACGATTCGTTGCCCCTCGCCGGTGCGCTCGCGGGCGTGAAGCGCGGCTAAAATTCCGCACACCATGCTGACGCCGGCGGCCTCATCGCCGATGCCGATCGCCTTGGTTCCCGGCGCGCCACTATAGTTCCAGCCTGTGTGCGTCCAACCGGTCATGCTGTTGTTCGTATGCGCCGTGCTGCCGTAATCTTTATAAGGTCCCGACTCGCCGAAGCCGCGCGAGCAGGAATAGATCAGGCGCGGATTGATTTTCTTCAGGTCTTCGTAGCCGAGGCCGAATTTCTCCATTTGCCCGGCATGATAGTTTTCCACGACCACATCAGCTTTGGCAATCAGTTGTCGCGCTAAGTCTACTCCACGCGCAGTTTTTAGATTAAGCACGACGCTCTTCTTGTTGGCGTTGATCCACAAGAACTCGTAGGCATCCACTTTCGCGTCCGGCGGCATCCATGAGCGGCGAAAACCATCGCCCGCGGGCGGCTCGATCTTGATGATCTCCGCACCCATGTGGCCGAGCAGCATAGTGCAAAAGGGCCCGTTCAACGCGTGGGTGAAATCGATAACGCGAATATCTTCGAGTGCGCCGGGCATCGGAACCTCCTTAAGAAGCTAGGGACGTTAACGTTTAGGATGGAGACTCGACAAACGCGTGTGCTGCGTTGCCATGAATTCGAATGCTCCATCACTCCTTTGCTCGAGAGTCCAAGCCGTCAGTTAGAGCCCATAAAACGTCTTGGCATTGTCGTAAAGGATCTTCTGCACCGCGGATTGGGAAATCTCGCCTCTCTCCGTCCGTTCCTTTAGCAGGCGCGGAAACTCATACTCCATCGACGAATCGCGGTGCGTGTAGTCGGAGCCGACCATCAGGCTGTCTTCGCCGGCGACTTTTAGAATATACGGCAAGTCTTCGTCGACCTGGCACGTGACGTACATGCGGTTGGCTTTGAGCAATTCTGACGACAGCGTGTAGCGCGCGAATTGACTGAAAGAACCGGCGCCATCGGCGGACTTTTCCATTCGCCGTTTGAGTTCCCAAGCAATGAACGGCACCCAGGAACAGCCGGCCTCGATGATGCCGAAGCGGAGCTTGGGAAACTTCTGCGGCAACTGATGCCGGATGATCGTGTGAAACGCGTGCACGGTCGGCAGCTGCGAGCGCATAAACGAGCCCAGGGAAAATTCCCGCGCAGGCGCGAAGTCCGGGGTGCCGGAGCCGATGTGAACACAGATCGGCAAATCCAACCGATTCGCTTCTTCATAGAGCGGAAAAAAGTAAGGATCAGCAGGCCATTTGCCGGCTTCCAGGTCACCCTTTTTAAGGATACCGCAGGCGCCGTGGCCCTTAGCGAACTGCAGTTCTTTGATCGACTCTTCCATGTTCATCAGCGGTGGCAAGCAAACCCAACGCAAGCGGCCGTGCGATTCCGCGCAACGATCGGCGAGCCAGCGGTTGTAGCTGCGCCGGAGCGCGAGAGAAACTTCGGGGCGCTCTGTCGCCTCCATCAAAAACAGCGTCGGATAAAGCACCTGCACCTGTGTGCCCATCGCGTCCATATCGCGAAGCCGCGCCTGCACGTCCAACAGCTCGCGGGTTTCGACCGTCGTGCGCGTATTGTTGTCGTCGCGCACAAAGCGTATCTGGCGGTGACCGTCGATCAGCCAATAGCGTGTGGGCGTCTTCGACGGATCGACGCGGGACTGGATATTGCGTGATGGGTTTGAATTCCAGCTCGTCCTCACGCAGATGCTCCCAGGTCGCTTCCGTTTCATCGATATGAGTGTCGGCGTCAATGATCGGCATGACCGCTTCTCCTGATCACGTTAGGCGGAAAGACGTAGAAAGTTTTTACCGCGTTCGACCAAGCCATATCGAACTGAGATAGGGAGTGTCAATTCGCTTGTGCAACTTCGGCGGGAATGACAAGGAAGATCACTAAAAAACCAGACGCGGGAGACGGGACTGAAAAACCCCTCGCAAAAAGTGGGGTATCGAAAGTGCACGCTGCGCACCGATTCCCGATCCTCGTCACCCCCGAATGTTTCTATCGGGGGTCCAGATTCGGATTCGCCTGGATTCCCGCTTAAAGCATGCGGGAATGACGGCCTCGGATTGGCGATGTTCTTGACGCAAGCTGCGGCGAGTGAAGCCGCACAGTTCAAACCCGGCTACTGCTGTCAGCGCAATTATTTTTTGTTTTTGAAGTAGTCGGCGTTTATTTGCGTGTACTCGCGCCACTTCTCCGGCACCTCGTTCTCCGGAAAAATCGCCTCCACCGGGCAGGCGGGCACGCAACCGCCGCAGTCGATGCATTCTTCCGGATCGATGAAGAGCATCTGGTCCTGGTCGGTGCCGTGAATGCAGTCCATCGGACATACGTCGATGCAGGTGCCGTCTTTGATACCGATACAGGGTTGGGTGATCACGTAGGTCATCGACTCAGCACTCCGTTAATCCATACGCCCGCGCTTTCGTTCCGTTGCCGTGCAATCCATCGATACGTTCGATGCCGTGCCTAGGCAATATGCAGCTTCTTGTGCTGCAGGTTTGCGTGCTTCGCCGTGCAGCCGGGTATGTTGCAGTACTTTGGCTCGGGAGCATTGTCATAGCCCAGCCATTTCATGCGTATCCACGGTCGCTTGCCCCAGATCAGATCGTCGATCCAGAGTAGCGGTTTGACGATCAATACGCGCAGGCTTGGCGGAGTCATTTTTACCGACCACATTGCCACGTCATGCCACCAGGTATCGGGTTTGTTGTAGCAGCACGATGAAACGCAGACGACGCAATTGGTCCACTCGCCTACGGCCGGCGAGCTTGTACTTGTAGCAGCTCTCGACGTTGATCGCGTATTTTTCGACGCCGTTGATCACCGTCTTGCCGCCGAAGGGAATGCTGTGCGAGGGACAAGTGCGCGCGCACTTCTTGCAATATTTACAAAACTCTTCGACGCCGATGTCCACAGGCTCGTCGACTGTCAGCGGAAGGTCGGTGGTGACCACCGTCAAGTGCAATCGCGATCCGTACTTCTCGTGAATGAGCATGCCATGGCGGCCGAGCTCGCCCATTCCGGCGTTGATGGCTAGAGGTATCGGATTGACCGCCGAGCGGCCGTGATGATGCGCGGTCGCGGGATAACCCATCTCACGAATGTAGGACGCCAGCATGAAGGTCGGCACAATCGCGTGGTTGTTGCCGAACTGGTATTCGGTATCGGAAATTTTGCTGTTGTTGCTCATGTAGCGGTAATAGTCGCTGGCAAAGCCAAGACAGATGGCAAAGCGGTGGGGCAGGTTGACCGGATCGCCCGGTTTCTCTCCCATGGCGGCATTGCCGCGCGCCCGGTGGGAATAAACATAGAGTGGGTCGAGCTCACAAATGCCGACGACATCGGCGCCGAGGTATTGGGCGACGCCTTTGATTTGCTTTGCCATTTCAATGGGATCGTCTACCGGGACCTGGTTGGGATTGACCTTTCCTTCGGGCGCCTGCTTCATGATCTGTTGCAGCGTGTTATTCGGATCTCCTTCGCCGCCGCCGCCGAAGAGGCGCCGGAAAGGATCGCTGCCGACTCGATTCTTGCGCCAGTCGCGCAACCGGGTGCCAAATTCGCCGCGATCGACCCTCGGATGCGGCGTTTCGCGTTCGTCGATTTGCCGCTGCGGACCGATTATCCGGTAGCTGCGCGGCATGGCTTTGTTTGCTTGCAAACATGATATCGACTCCTTTCCACAAGGATCGAGCGGGGTGCGGTCCGATAGTTGGCCGGACTATACGCCCCGGCCAATCGAAGCGTCAAGGGCGTTTGCTTGCTGGTCAGACGCTGACGGTGCGCGGCAAACGAAAAAAGGCCGCTCGTCGTAAGGCCCTTTTAAAAAGTGAATCGAATCGACAGACAAAAGCGAACTGTTAGCCCGCCGACTCGGCGAAGAATGTGCCGGCTTCGATGGGCGGCAAATTGCGATTTTCCGGCGTGCCACTTTGAGCGGTTTGCCGTCGGCGCCGAGGCGGGTTCCCTGACCGACCTGCTGTTGCCCTCTTGTGCCCGCGCCGACGCGTATGACGACCAGATTGTCTTCGCCGGTATTGAGATAGCGGTAGTAAGCGCCCTTGGGGATCATCACGCCCTGATACTGTTTCACTTCGATCTCGTTGCCGTTTTCATCGAACACGCTCATCTGGCCTTCCAAGACAATAAATGCGTGGTCCTCGTTCAGGTGCTTATGAATTTCATTTTCGCCGCCTTCGGCATTGATCTTGGTGTGGATCCATAGATTCGGCGTCTCAGCGACGAGTTGGGTGACGCGACCCTGTTTCATATAAGGCGTCTTCAACGAGAAAAGCTGTGTCTTTGGCTTGTCGTCGGCGCGAATTTTTGCCGCGGTCGCACTGGTTTGCATGCTACCTCTCCTTTTGAAAATTCCTTTTCGGTCGAGATCCTTCGCGTTCGCTCAGGATGACTTGCGCGCGCTTTCAGCCAGCGCGCAAGTCAATTGTTAACGCCGTCGATCTTCAGATCGTACAGCTTGATCACGTTCTCGCGCACGACTTTGCGCAGGACCTCTTTGGGCAGATGGCCAAGCTCGCGCGCGATCACGTCCCGCGAGTGCGGCCAGGTCGACGCGGCGTGCGGATAGTCGTTGGACCACATGAAAGTATCCTGACCGAAGCGGTTCATCAGCTGGCCGCCGCACGGATCGCTGAAAAACGTCGCGTACACTTGCTCGTTGACATATTCGCCGGGGAGTTTTTTCATGAACGGCAGCGGCACTTTATTTTTAAAGCGCACATAATACTTGTCCCATTCATGCATGTAGAAGGGCAGCCAGGCGACCTCGTTTTCGACGTAGACCAGTTTCAATTTCGGGAAACGCGCCAGCACGCCGGTAAACACCAGATCGAATAAAGTATTTGCCGCGTCATTGACCTTATCGTTTACTGCGGTCTTGTACGTGTCGAGTCCCTTGCGCTCGAAGCGGCTGTAGTTAAAGCCGGTCAAGATGTGCAGGTTGACCGGCATATTCAGTTCGGCCGAGGCTTCCCAAAAGGGATCGTAATAATCGCTGGTAAAGGGCAGATGCGCGGGCGGAACCTGCCAGATCAAGCTGCCGATGAGTCCCGCTTTTTTGCAGCGTTCGAGCTCCTTGATGGCATTCTTGATGTTGTATAGCGAGATCATCGGGATGCCGATCAAGCGTCCCGGCGTCACTTTGCAGTAATCGATCATCCAATCGTTGGCGATCTGGAAGCAGGCTTCCTGAAGTTCGGCGTCTTCCAGCGCGAACAAACGCAGCCCGAGCGTCGGATAAAGCACCTCAGCGGAGACTCCGTCGACTTCCATCTCGCTGATGCGCGCCTTGGGGTCCCAACCGCCGTCGCGCTCGCCGGGTGAACTGCGTTTGGGAAAGTTGGGATATTTCGGTTTTAGAGACGGAGTGAGATTCTTTACCCACAAATCGTCCGCCTCCATGATGTGTGAATCCGCCGAAATGATTTTTTCGCCCGCCAACACCGAGTCGGCAGTATACGCTGCGGCTGTGCTCATCGTTAAGTCCCTCGCTTTCAGTCAATTCTTCTGTCGCTGATAACAGGAAATCTGCTCATTGAAACTGTGACTCGTTGAAACTTCCTCTTTCCTACGAAACCCGCGTCATGAAGTCAAACTCACTTTTTCTCCAACGGCAGCTTGCCGGCGCGCCACGGGATTAGCCGGCTGTTTCCTGGAGTGACGGCAGTGCCTTCCATCTTCCCATCGTTGATATTGCCGGTGAACTGATACGGATTCGCGCCGATCGTGAGTTTGAAGCTGATCTCGTTTCCTCGCAACAATGACTCTTCGACTTTCATCGCACCGAGCCCGTAATCCGCCCATGCGCTTATCAGCCGCTGATACTGTTGATCCAACGTCAAGACGACAATCTGTCGTTTGCCGCCACCGAAATCGAGCTCCATGCGCCAGTCGCCGGTGACCACGGCGGGAACGATCCATAAATAGAGGTAGGCCTTGTCGGTGCCATTGGCCTCCCTTTTTTCCGGCACGGTGAGGCTGACCTGGCGGTCCGGGTACCATTCGCTCATGTAATAATCGTGCGCGACAATGCGCGTACCGGGTTTCAACTCCGCCATGAGCTTGGGACGAAGCTTCTCCATGAAATCCGGCAAAACATAGAGTGTTATGACCGTGGCTTTACTGATCTCGGCTTTGAACATGTCTTGCTCGATGAATTTAGCGCGATCACCAACGCCGTCGGCCTTCGCCTGTTTGTTGGACAAGTTCACCAGCTTGGCATCGATGTCGACGCCCATGCCGCTGGCATTAAAATTTCGCGCGGCGGTGATAATCATCCGGCCGTCCCCGGAGCCGAGATCGATGACAAAATCTTTCGCCGTGACGCCGGCCATTTTGAGCATCTCGTCAACGACGATTTGCGGTGTCGGTACGTAGGGAAGTTTGCTTAGCTCTTGCGCGTTGAGCGGAGTAGATAGAAAGATCAGAAATGCCGCGAGATAATTGAGTAGACGCAAGAATAGTAATGACGAGACGTGAGACTGCTTCATTCCAGGTTCCTAAAAAATATGTTCTATAATAACCTCATTTCATCGTGCGATTGCAAACCAACGTCGATCGATTTCGTCGCACCGTTACTTGACGCCCTGGATAAATCCCCCTATTTTCAGTGTTCCGACATGGGACGGTGGCTAGGTCGGGAAAGCCGTCCGGCCGATTGGCGATGAATAAGGAGATTTCAGATCGTGAAATTCGGATATTACATTCTCAACACCTATGTTCCGGAATTGGATGGCGAGAGTAGCGACGTTTACAGCCATTGGCTGGAACAGTTCGATGCGGCGGAATCGCTGGGCTTTGACACACTTTGGGTGACCGAACACCATTTCCGTAATTTTGGCGGCATGATGCCGAGCCCGTCGGTGATCCTCGCCGCCGCGGCCCAGCGCACCAAACGTATGCGTCTGGGCGCCGCGGTGTCGATCATCCCGATGCACAATCCGCTGCGCATCGCCGAAGAATTCGCCATGGTGGACCAGCTGTCCGACGGGCGTGTGAATTTCGGAGCCGGACGCGGCATGCACCCGACGGAGTACGCGGTCTTTGGCTATGACTGGAACACCGCACAGAAGCGGCTGCCGGAAGCGCTCGACGTGATCCTACGCGCCTGGAGCGGCGGCGAATTCGAGTGGCAGGGAGAGCATTATCATTTTCCCAAGCTGCGGGTTTATCCGCAGCCCCGGCAGAAACCCCACCCGCCGATTTACGTCACTGCGAACCGTGATCCGGAGAGTTTTCAAATGATTGGGAAGCGCGGCCACCATCTGATGACCCTGCCGTGGATCTTCACCAACGAAGAGCAGGGGCCGCGGATGGAAATGTATCGCACCGTGCTGCGTGAGCATGGACACAAGGTGGACGATAAAGATATTTTCACCATGTATCCGGTCTACGTCGGCGATAGCGACGCCCAGGCGCGGGCCGAAGTGATCGAGCATTGGCATAGTTGGCGCAGCTTTGCTCTCGAAGCGCAAAATATAGCTCCCGGTACGCCCGCCCACGAGCGTGTGATCGGCCATTTGGATTACGATGCGATGGTGCGCGACAGCCGCGGCGTTTTCGGCGGCCCGGAAACTTGCGTGCGCATCCTCAAGCGCATCGTCGAAGTGGTCGGTACGACGCACATCGGTTTGACGTTTCACTTCGGCGGCTTGAGTCAGGACAAAGTGCTGAAGTCCATGGAGCGTTGCGCCAAGTCCGTATTGCCCGCGCTGCGGTAACCGCAGTTTTTATTTTCCTGTCCGCGCGCGCCCTTGCAAACGTGAATGGGTCTATTGCGCGCTCGATCGTGGTCGTGATGCCAGTCCCACACTGGCGCGTCTCCGAAAAGCAGATTGAATCACAAAACTCAGACTTGGTTCACTTGTCACGCGAACTTAAATTGACTGAATGATAGCCGCGTGTTACGAAACGAAGAAACTTCATCGAGAAATTTTCGTGAAAGCACTACCCTTCGAAGAACTCAGATCGCTCGATTTGCAAGAGTGCAACAGCGTGGGCGAGATCGTCAGCGCCATGCGCTACTGCGCCTTCGGCGCGCGCATGCTCGGCGAGGTCGCCCACACGATTTTTGAAATGGTGACGGCGCAAGATAAACCGATCCTCATCTATAGCGGCATCGCGGACTCGCCGCTCGGCTTGCTCTTGACAAGATTCGTAACGAATAAGTGGTGTCGCCAAATCATGCTGCCTTCGCGAATATGCGCGCGGGAAAAAGCGCGGCGGAAACGTCATCGTCGTCGGCGCTTATTCCGAGCGCAACGCGGAGGCGATCTATCAGAGACCGGCGCGGGCGATCTTCATCAACCCATTCGATATGGCGCGACCCGGTCAGATTCGCGACGGCTATTTCCCGGATGCCGTTTTCGCCGATCCGCGGTACGTGATGCCGTTGATCTACGCTGCGCTCGATGAGTGGATCAACGACAAACGCGATTCAGTGAAGTCGTTCCTTGCAAAACTGGCAACCTACGGCGGCTTGGCCGCGCAAGTCGCGCGCGGCGCCAAAGCGCTCGAAGCCATGGTGAACGACAAAAGCTGCAAGCGCTTTCTAACCGTCAGCGGCGCTATGACGGTCGGTAAGATGGATCTGATCATCTGCGAGATGATCGAACGGGGGCTGATTCACGCGATCTCGTCCACCGGCGCGTTGATGGCCCACGGTTTGGTTTCGTCTATTGGGCTCAAGCATTATAAATATAATCCCAAGTACAACGACACCGAGCTGGCGCGCCGCAAGCTCAACCGCGTGACCGATACGCTCGAGCCCGAGACCAATCTCGACACCGTTGAGGAAGTGATCGGCAAGGTGATTGAAAAAATCGACGGTAAAAAGACGCTCAGCCCGACTGCGTTCAACAAGCTCGTCGGTAAACACCTCGCGGAAAACTATCCGAATGAGCGCGGTATTTTAAAATCCGCTTATCAGTACGGCGTGCCGGTGTTCGTTCCCGCCTTCGTCGACTCGGAACTGGGCAACGATATTTACATTCACAATATGAAACGCAGACGGCGCGGCAGGAAGCCGATCCTGATGGATCTCGAGCTCGACAGCAAAGAATTGATTCGCCTGGTCACGAGCACGAAACGCTTCGGCATCTTTTCCATCGGCGGCGGCGTGCCGCGCAATAACGTGCAGAATGTCGCGCCATTGATCGAAATCATCAACGAACGGCTCGGCCCGACGTTTCCCAACCGGCGCTTCAGCTACGGCGTGAGGATCTGTCCCGACAAGCCTCATTTCGGACATTTGTCGGGTTGCACCTACTCGGAAAACGAATCCTGGCGCAAAGCGGACAAGAACGGCATTTATGCCGAGATGCTCGCGGATGCGACACAAGTCTGGCCGTTTCTGATCAAATACATCATGGAAAAACGCTCGTAAAGATAAAGGGTAAATGGAGTGTTGGAGTGTTGGAGTGATGCTAATTCCGAATTCCATTACTCCAATACTCCAGCACTCCATTACTCCAACCATTGGCAGCGAGGGCAGTTGTCATGAAACGAAGCACTGATCGCATTCTCGTGACCCACGTGGGCAGCCTGGCGCGGCCGAAAGATTTGATGGAAATGCTCGTGGCCAGAAACGAGGGTAAGCCGTTCGATCAGAAAGCGCTCGCCAACCGTACGCGGGAGGCCGTGGCGGAGGTCGTGCAAAAGCAGATCGAATGCGGTGTCGATATTATCAACGACGGCGAACTGGGGAAATCGAATTTTTCGCGCTACACCAAAGAAAGACTTGGCGGATTCGTTGAGCGGCCGGCGAGTCCGGATTTCAAACCGACATCGATCTTTGGCCGCGATATGATCGAGTTCACCGAATATTTCAACCGTGGCGGCAGAACTTCCATCGGCCACCACGCTCGTGTGTTTTACTGCGTCGAGCCGCTCAAGTACGTCGGCCACGACGAGGTGAAGGCGGACATCGCGAACTTAAAAGCGGCGCTGCAGGGAAAAAAGTATGAAGAAGCTTTTCTGCCGGCGATCGCGCCCGGCACCTTGGAACACTGGATGAAAAATGAGTATTACCCGACCGATGAGGCTTATCTGTTCGCCATTGCCGACGCCATGCGCGAGGAGTACAAGGCAATCGTCGACGCCGGCTTCGTGCTGCAGATCGATGATCCCGACTTGGCGGACGCCTGGCAGATGCACCCGGAAATGACCGTGGCCGATTATCGGAAATACCAAGAGATGCGCATCGACGCGCTAAACCACGGCCTGCGCGACCTCCCAATCGATCGGATTCGCTTCCACATGTGCTGGGGCAGCTATCACGGGCCGCACAAATACGACATTCCGCTAGAAGACATTATTGATCTGGTTCTTAAAGTGCGCGCCGCGAGCGTATTCCGTCGAGGCGTCGAACCCTTGTCACGATCACGAGTGGCGTGTGTGGGATGACGTCAAGTTTCCCGACGGTAAAATTTTCATTCCCGGCGTCGTCGGTCACTACAGTGATTTTATCGAACATCCCCGGGCGATCGCCGATCGTTTGGTGCGCTTCGGAAAAATCATGGGTCGGGAAAATGTCATCGCCGGCACCGACTGCGGGATCGGTTCAAGGGTTGGGCATCCTCAAGTCGGATGGGCAAAGTTTCAGGCGATGGCCGAAGGCGCGCGCATCGCAACGAAGGAATTGTGGGGAGGATAAGGGACGATCGTTAACAAACGGAGAGTTACGCTTAGGCTTCTCTATCGCGGTTTAACGAATACAGTTCATTTGGCTAGACCCAAAATCTGCCGCCCGTACGCCTTGACCAGCTGTTCGCGCTCTTCGGATTCGGGCAAGCTTTTCAAGCGATCTTCGATCCGGCCGCGCTCTTCTTGTTTCAGCTCATTCCAGCGCTCCAGGTCTTTCTGCAATTTTGCTCGCTCGTCCGTGGATAACGGCTGGGCCGCAGGTTCGTCCTTCGCGACCGCGGTTGGTTCCGCGGCGATCGGCTGGCTGCCGAGAATGATAGCGCGGTGGGGCCGCCCGCTGTCGTCGTACATGAAAGCAAAGTTCTTGTAACCAATCCTCGAGATCAGTGACCGCATGGCAGGCTCAAGCGCCTGCCGATTGACCCTGAAACTCACTGCTTTAGTTTCGCTCGTCGCCGGCATCACGATGTGAAAACCCGTCTTGGCATGTATGGCGTGCAGCGCAAATTGAACTGGGGTTTGATCAAAGTCGACGGAAATCTCGCCGTCCCGGTAGTCGACCCATTCACGATAGAGGTCATCGCCGCTGGTTTGGGCGAATGCCGATGTCCCGGCGAAAAATACCAGAGAAGCCAGAAAGAAACCTGTCCGCAAATATATTGTCATGGGCACACCCTCGTTTGGAGGTGGAACTGAGCAACTTCCATGCCCTCAACGCTGGGTCAAAAATGACCGGAGTTCTCGCAGATTTAACTCAGATTCTTCCGGAGGTCGGGCAGAGAACGCCCAGGTGTGGACAAATTTGTGCAGAAATATTGCGGAGCTTCAACGCTCACGGCCCATCATTCGTGGTTCGATCGAACTCTTAGCCAAGTCGTCTCGCGACAGCGTGCGGGTTAGTTTTTCGCGCGACGTTCGACCGTTGAAGTCGTGAGCGGTGTTATGGTCGAGGAAGAGGTTACCGGGACTGGTTCCACGCCCCAGATCTCTTGGGCGTATTCCTTGACCGTCCGATCGCTGGAAAATCTTCCCATCCGTGCGACATTCAAAATGCAGCGACGCGACCAACCCTCCGGGTCCAGGTACGCCAGTGATACTTTTCTTTGGCATTCCACGTAGGCTTCAAAGTCCGCCAGAACCATATAGGGATCGCCGCCGTCAATAAGAGACTCCACAATCGGCTTAAAGAGGCCTGGAGCGTCCGCTGAAAAGAAATCGCCGGCGATCATATCGATGACTTTCCTTAGTTCGGGAACGTTGTCGTAGTAATGGCGCGGTTGATAGCCATCTGTTTTCGCCCGGCGCACCTCCTCTGCCTTGAGGCCGAAGATGAAAATATTTTCTTCGCCGACTTCGTAGAGGATCTCCACATTGGCGCCGTCGAGGGTGCCGATGATCAACGCCCCATTGAGGGCGAACTTCATGTTACTGGTACCGGAGGCTTCGGTGCCGGCCGTGGAAATCTGCTCCGAGAGGTCCGCCGCCGGTATGATTTTCTCGGCCAAAGAGACGCCGTAATTAGCAATCATCGCGACTTTCAAAAAAGGCGCAGCGTCGGCGTCGCGATTGATTCGATCCGCCACTGCCGTGATCAGCCGGATCACGAGCTTGGCCATGAAATAGCCGGGCGCGGCTTTGCCGGCGAATATCGCGGTTCGCGGCACGATGCTGTCTCCGGCCTTGATGCGATTGTAAAGATAAATGAGATGGAGGACGTTCAAGAGCTGTCGTTTATATTCGTGAATTCTTTTGATCTGGCAATCAAAGATGGAGTCCAGCCGAACTTCAATGCCGGTCTGCTTTCGAATGACCGCCGCCAGCGCTTCCTTGTTGGAGGCTTTGACCTGCCGCCATGCGGCGCGAAAATCCGCATCGTCCGCCAACCCTACTAGCGCGCCAAGCTCGCTCAGATTGGTGACCCAACCGTTGCCGAGACGTTCAGTGATCAGTTTGGCCAGTCCCGGATTGGAGAGGAGGAGCCAGCGCCTTTGGGTGATGCCGTTCGTCTTGTTGTTGAAGCGGGCCGGATACATTTCAAAAAAATCACGGAAAACCTCGTCTCGTAAAATTTGCGTGTGGAGGCTCGAGACCCCGTTGATCGAATGGCTGCCGACGATTGCGAGGTGTGCCATGCGCACTGATTTTTCCTCTCCCTCCTCGATCAACGACATCCGCTGAACGCGCGCCTCGTCGCCAGGAAATCGGTTCGCCACGTCCTCCAAAAATCGCCGATTGATCTCGAAAATGATCAGCAAGATGGGCGGTACAACTTTTTCCAGCAGCCTCACCGGCCACCGTTCCAAGGCTTCGGGCAATACCGTGTGGTTGGTGTAGGCGAACGTTCGCGTCGTGAGAGCCCAAGCATCTTTCCAGGAGAGGCTGTGGCGATAAACCAGCAGGCGCATCAACTCGGGGATGGCAAGAGAAGGATGAGTGTCGTTGAGCTGAATGGCGACTTTATCGGAAAATACGTCGAAGTTTTCGTGGCGCTTGCAGTAGCGCGCGAGTATGTCTTGTAAGGTTGCCGAAACGAAGAAATACTCCTGCTTCAAACGGAGTTCTTTGCCCGCGGAAACACTATCGTTGGGGTAGAGAATCTTGGAGATGGTTTCCGTCTTGTCTCTGTCCTCGACGGCGCGCAGGTAATCGCCGTGATTAAAAATAGTCCAGATCGAATTCTCGAGTCGATTTTGCGGCCCATAGCCTAAGGTTGTTTGCTGTGGCGTTGCCGTATCCGGGTACCGGAAAGTCATAAGCCATGGCGATGACATCATCGGTATCGATCCATTCGCCGCGCGAACCATGGCCATTTTCCGACGGCGCGACGCGCCCGTAAAACTGCACCGAATAGATGCGCTCGGGTCTGGGGATTTCCCACACATTGCCGTAGCGCAACCAGTTGTCCGGAGTTTCGATCTGCGCGCCGTCGCGAATATGTTGGAAAAAGATCCCGTACTCGTATCGGATGCCGTACCCGTAGGCCGGGAGCTGGAGCGTTGCCAACGAATCGAGGAAGCACGCGGCAAGACGGCCCAGACCGCCGTTGCCCAGGCCCGCGTCCCATTCCACTTCGCGCAGATCTTCAAGACGATGACCGATCTCGCGCAGGACGTCGGCCGACTCGTCGTAGAGCTGCAAGTTGATCAGGTTATTACCAAGCATGCGTCCCAGGAGAAATTCCAACGACAGATAGTAAACCTGCTTGGTGTCGGCTTGTTGATGCGCTCGCTGGGTATTCAACCAGCGGTGAATTAACTGGTCCCGGACAGCCAGGGCAAGACTGTTATAGCGGCCGAGCGTCGTCGCCGTAAATTCGTCTTGCGCAAGCGTCTTGGTAAGATGGCTCTCGAGGGATTCCTTCAACGCTCGAACCGACGAGCTCGGGTCTCTCGGCGGATCGTCACGGTCAAGTTCTCCATTGCCCATGCCTGTTCTCCTTCGCCGCACGTGGAATCCAGTCGCCGCAGTCCCGGGACCGGCAATTTCCTCGTTTTGAGGCAGAAACCAAATAGACCGCTCTATCAATTATTAATCGGCAAAAAGGGCTTGTTCTTGAGCGGTCCGACCGATACCGCCTAAATCTGCCGTGAGGCGAAGCCGGAGGTCGTGGCGCTGTGACATACCCCACTTAGGGGGTGGTAAGGAGCTCTCGAAAAGGTCGTGGTCGGATGTCCACTCATTTTAACAAATCTGTCGGACTTATGAGCACGCATGAAGCAAATTTGTCGGATGAGCAAAGGCCGATTCCATATCCAAAAAAAGGCCCGGTCGTTTAGACTCGGGCCTTATTGGTGAACGAAAGAAATGTTTAGAGTTGTTTTACACGCCGCCGAAACCCTCATCTTGAGCTTCGGCCAACAGCCACGGATCTTTGATCTCCGTCGTCGGCCCTTTGCCGCTGAGCACGTTGGCGACTTCTCTTGCCGCGTGGGTTTGGCAGTCGATATAGGATTCGTCCGAGTTAGCGGCCGTGTGACAGGTGACGATGACGTTGGGCAGTGTGAGCAGCTTGTGATCCGCTGGTAACGGTTCGGGCTCGGTCACATCCAACGCGGCCCCGGATAATTCACCGGCGACCAACGCGTCATAGAGCCCATCGGAATCGACGAGACCACCGCGCGCGCAGTTGATCAGATAGGCGCTGTTCTTCATCGCCTTGAACTGCGGCGCACCGAACATGTGACGAGTTTGCTTCGTCAGTGGCGCGTGCACGCTGATGAAGTCCGAGGTTTTAACCAGCTCGTCGAAGGAAACCATCTTGACGCCCATTTTTTCCGCGACCTTCGGATCGAGATACGGATCATAGGTTTGCACGTTCAATCTCAGGCCTTGCGCGCGCGGTGCGACTTGCTTACCTACATGCCCGAGACCGACAATGCCCAAAGTGCGCCCTTGGATTCGATAGACGCGGCCGCGATAGGCGTGCAGTTCGGCGGTGTGGCGGCGCCATTTGCCGTCGCGCACGTACTGGTTCATGCGCATGAGCTTACGCGAGATCGCGATCAATAGACCGATGGCTTGCTCGGCGACTTCGATCGAATTGCACCCAGCGGCGTTGCAAATAATAAGGCCATGGTCAGCGGCGGCTTTAAGATCCATTCGATCGACGCCGACGCCGGTGCGGGCGACGACTTTGGTGCGCTTCAGTTGCGAAATGATCTCGCGGGTAAGCGGCACCGAGCCGTGCATGATGATGCCGTCGGCGTCTTTGCTCATTTCGACGACTTCGGCATCGTTGGTCGGCCGGCGGATTGTCATGTCGGCATCGATCTCGGCCAGGATCGGTTTGATGAGATCGACCGGCACATCGTTACTGCCAAAATAAGCTACGTGAAATTTGCCCATGGGAATCAGACCTCCAGTCCGTACAGGCGCACCGGATTGTCCCAAAGAATTTTCCGGCGCGCTTCAGTTGAGATTCGATCATTTTTTGTCAGGTCGCCCACCGTGCGGTCGGGAAACTTGCCGATGCAATCGCTGTGCGGATAGTCGGTGGCGATGGTTAAATAATCGGCGCCGACGTGTTCGATAAACACCGGAGCCAACTCTTCGCCGGCTTCGCAGCTCGCCCAACACTGGCGCTTAAAATAGTAGCTCGGTTTCTCGTGCGTGGTTTTGGCCTGGCCTTGTCCTTCATGCTCCCAGTGCTCGTCCATGCGCTCGAGCCAGAATGGCACCCAGCCGCAGCCGGATTCGAGGTAAGCGACGTTGAGCTTGGGGAATTTTTCCAGCACGCCGTCAGCGCACAGGTTCAAAGACGCGAGCATCTGCTCCAACGGATGGCAGGCGATGTGGCGGCCAAACTCGCTGTAGCGGTCCGAACCGCATTGTTCGAGCACAGTGCGCGCGCCTTCGTGCACGCACACGGCGACGCCGAGATCGGCGGCGGCTTCGTAGACCGGATAATAGTCCGGACTCGAAAGCGTCCGTCCGCAGAGTTTATTCGGCCGCCAAAAAATGCCGACGAGTCCGAGCTTCTCTTTGGCATAGCGCAGTTCTTCGACCGACCGCGCCGGATCCTGGAGCGGGATCAGGCAGACGCCGTGCAGCCGTTTCGGATCATAGCTGCAATAGTCGGCGAGCCAAGTATTGTAAGCGCGGCAGATGGCGGCGCTCAACTCAGGGTCGAGGTTGTCGCGCCACATGATGTAAAGTCCGAGAGTCGGGAAGAGCACCGAAACATCGACGCCTTCGCGGTCCATGTCGCGGACGTTCGATGGCGCGTCGAACTTGGCGGCCAGGGCGTCGGCAAAAGTTTCGCGCCAGCGCTTGGATCCGGCGAAGGTAAAACCGTAATCTTCCTGTTTCGACGTGTCGCGCAACTTGTCGGCGTCGGAAATCGGTTCGCCGTCGATCGAACGGAACGACTGATTGGGTCCTTCGATCTTTACGCGTCCGCGAAATTTTGCCGGCAGATACTTGTCGAACAGGTCCGTCGGTTCCAGCACGTGGCGGTCGGCGTCGATGACTTTGAATCCATCTCGCATTATTTTTCTCCGTTTCTGCATCGCCCCGGTTGTGGCGCGATGGCCCGATTTGTCAAATCAGCGGCAGTTCATAAATAGGACGAGTTTATAGCGGAAATCAACCGCAGCAAGCAAGGGTATCAAGGCATATAGACGGAGTAAGAAAGCGGTCTAGAATCCTGTTTGCAGCAGGCGCGTAAAGCTAGCCAACTAGTAACATAGACGGCGCACGCGGACTCGTAGTAGATTGACAACTCAATATGCATGTTCGCCGCACGCGATTGGTCACCGGGCTTATTCTGCTCACTTACTTGGCGACGCACCTGCTCAACCATGCGCTGGGCTTGATCTCGCTTAACGCCATGGAAGCCGGCCGGGTCTGGTTCCTCGCCCTGTGGCGCAACCCGGTGGGAACCGTGGCGCTCTATGGCTCTCTACTGACGCATTTTTCGCTCGCCCTTTGGTCGCTTTATCAACGCCGCCATCTTCGGCTGCCTCTGTGGGAAGCGCTGCAACTGACGCTCGGGTTATCGATACCGCCACTGCTTTCGCTTCACTTCGTCGGCACTCGCATGAGTCATGAATGGTTCGGCGTCGAAGATTCGTACTCTTTATTGGTTCTCACGCTTTGGCACGCGGCGCCGTGGAACGCGCTCAAACAAACGGTTTTGATTACCGTCGCGTGGCTGCATGGCTGCATCGGGTTTCACTTCTGGCTGCGTTTGCGACCGTGGTATCGTCGAGCCGCGCCGACATTTCTCGGCTGCGCTCTGCTACTGCCGGTCTTGGGACTCTTGGGATTCACGCAAGCCGGGCACGAGGTGGACAATCTCGTGGCGCGGGAGCCGAACTGGATCACGCAGGTTATTGAGCAATCCAAAGTTCTGCCGCGCAGCGAACGCGAACCGCTTTACCGCCTCGATGACGCGATAGTCGCGACTTATGTGATTGCGGTTCTTCTGACGTTGCTCGCGCGCATCGCGCGCGACATGTTTGAGCGGCGCAGCAGAATCCGCATTGCCTACTCCGACGGGCGCGAGGTGCAGGTGCCGCGCGGGTTTTCCGTTCTCGAAGCGAGCCGATTCGCCAGGATCGCTCATGCGTCGGTTTGCGGCGGCCGCGGCCGCTGCTCGACTTGCCGGATTCGCGTCACCGAGGGATTCTCTAAACAGCCGGCGCCGAGCGCCGCCGAACAAAAGGTGTTGCAGCGCGTTGGCGCGCCGCCGAACGTGCGTCTGGCTTGCCAACTGCGGCCGGTGGAAAATATTTCGGTCACGCCGCTCGTGCCGGCCAACGCCAACGCCAGCGACGGCTATGCCCAACCTTCCTATCTCGCTGGCGAGGAGAGAACCATTGCGGTCCTGTTTGCCGATCTGCGCACGTTTACGGGCATCGCCGAGCAAAAACTGCCGTACGATTTGGTTTTTCTGTTGAACAGCTATTTCGAAACGGTCGGCGAGAGCATTACGCGCGCCGGCGGTACGGTCGATAAATTTATCGGCGACGGTGTTATGGCATTATTCGGCGTCGAGTCCGGACCGGCCGAAGGTTGCCGTCAAGCGCTGGCGGCGGCGATGCGTATGGTCGAGCAGGTCAACGCCCTCAGCCAGGCGCTCGCCGGCGAGTTGGCCGAACCGCTCAAGATCGGCGTCGGTATTCACTGTGGACCGGCGGTGGTGGGACGCATGGGATATGGTCCCAGTATTCATCTCACGGCAATCGGCGACACCGTCAACGTGGCCAGCCGGCTGCAGGATTTGACCAAGGAATATGCCTGCCAGCTGGTGATCTCCGAAGAAGTGGCGAAGCAGGCGGGATTGAACGTGAGCGTGTTTCCGCGGCACGCGGCCACGGTCAGAAATCGCCGGGAAGCGCTGGCGATCTTCGTCGTCGAAGATGTCGCGGCGCTGGCGACGCAGCAAAGCGCTGCTATTACTTGAGATCGATGATTTGCGCGGCTCAAATTGTCTTTCATCTAACCCTCACCCGTCGTTGCGGCGGCCTCTCCCAGTGAGGGAGAGGCCAAAAAAAGAGAGGGTGATTTCAATCCAATTTGATGGCTGGCGCAAGTCCCGCGGCGGTGTCGCCGAGCACGGCGCCGTGGTCGATACCGAGGGTTTTGATCCAACGCTGCTGGCCGAGGGTGAGACCGATAAAAAAGCCGAGCTCGACTAACTCCGGAATTGAAAAGTGCTGGTGCAGTTTCTGCCACAGCGCGTCGTCGGCGATATCGGAATTCCACGCGATTGCGCTGGTGTAAGTCAGCGCGACTTTTTCCCGCTCGGTAAACTTGTCCGAGTCGGCGAAGTTGAGTAGCTCGTCATACTTCTCTTCGGTGAGGCCCTGCCGTCCAGCCTGGACGGAGCGCTGCACGCCTCAATACTCGCACTGGATCGATTTCGAAACATAGACCCGGCAGAGCTCTTTGAGCGCGTGATCGACTACACCGTTGCGAAAAGTCAGCTCCCAGGCCTGGGAAAAGGCGCGAATGACATCGGGCACATGCGCGCGCACCGCCTGGCTTTCCGGTCGCGGCGTGCCCTCGCGGCGGGCGCGTTCGAGATAACCTTTGATTTCTGAATCTGTGACCGTTTCAGGATCGACGTAAGGAATGCGTGTCATGAGCCACCTCTCTTGTTTAAATCCGAAATCCGAAGCTCGAAATCCGAAACAAATACTCTAAACCAAAGGCCAATAAATAAACTCGGAAGCATCTTGGTTTTGAGTTTTGTGTTTTTTGAACATTTGAGTTTGTTTCGAGTTTAGGATTTGGAATTTGTTTGAAATTCGCAACCCTTCGCATTCGCTGTCATTGCAATTCTAGTAATGTGGCGGCATTGCCGCCCATGACTTTTTCTTTGTCCTCGATGGCGAGGCCGTCAATCGCGTCAATGACCGCAACCTGATCGGCGGCCATCATCGGTGTCGGGTAATCGGTGCCGAGCAGGACGCGATCACTCCCCATGGTTTTGATCAGAAACTCGAGGGACGCCGGATCAAAGACGCAGGTGTCGAAGTACACGCGGCCGAGATATTCATCGATCGAGCGGGTAATCACCTCTTTCGCTTCATGCCGGCTGGTGTGGCCATGGCGCCAGCGGCCGCGAATCCACGGCGAATAGCCGCCGCCGTGAGCGCAGCATATTTTCAATTCCGGCAGTCGCTCGAGCACGCCGCCGAAGATCAGGCTCGCCTGCGCGATGGTGGTCTCCAGCGGATTGCCGATCAAATTGTTGAGCGCGTATTTTTTTAGCCGATCGGCGGCGGCGACTTCGTGCGGATGAATGAAAATCAACACGCCACGCTCCTGAGCGCGATCGAAGAACGGAAAGAATTCTGGTTCATCCAAATTCTTGCCGTGGTGGCTCGCCGGAATCAGGACTGCCCGGATCGCATGTTCTTTAACAACGCGATCGAGCTCGCGGATCGCTTCGCCGACGTCCTGCAGGGGAACAACGGCCATGCCGACAATGCGTCCCGGATAGCGCTTCGCGTCTTCGGCTATGGCGTCATTGACGACCTGGCAAACGCGCACGCCGACCGCCGTCGGCGCCCACAGCGGCAAAAGCGGTGGCAAGAGCGACTCGACGATGACGTCGACTTGCTCCGCGGCCATCTCGCGCAGGCGAAGTTCCGGATCGATGAGATTCACGCGCACGCGCGTGGAGCGACCGTTGTCCTGCACGACCGATTCGAGTCCCTGGTCGTCTTTTTCGAGGCGACAGCCCATGCTCTTGGGGTCGCGCCGGATCGCTTCGAGGTATTTCGCGGGAGCGGTGTGGCTATGAATGTCTACTCGCATGATTCTGCCTCGTTTGCGTGACGATGCGCCTGGGTGAGGCATACGGCCATCTAGCGTTCTCGTCAAGGGTTGCACGATTCAAGAACAACGTCTGTGGCTGCTTTGGAGCATCACACTCTACCGCATGAAGCGGAGCGAACGCATGTGCTCTTCTCATTTGCCAAACCGGGAGAGGCGGTGTTAGAAATGCTGCCATACTCCATCCGGCAAGTTGCGATGTTCAAGTTCATTGCGCTCGTCATTACCGTCTTAGAGATCTTTCACTACGCACAGTCTGGTCCTGCTGCAGCCGCGGCGTCGAAGATCATCATCGTCCATGGCGCGCTGAATGCCCGCATCACGCCCCTATGGATCGCGCGCGAGCAGAAATTCTTCAGCAAATACGGCGCTGAGGCGGAGGTCATTTTCGTGCCGCAGCCGCCGGTCATGATCGGCGGCCTGAGTGTTGGTGAGATCCACATCCTTTATACCGGCGGCACGGTATTGATGGGCGCGGCCGGCGGCGGGCTGGATGCGAAAATGGTCGCTGCGCTCAACTCACGGGTCGGTTACGACGTGGTCGCGACACCGAGCGTGAAGACGGTCAAAGACCTGCGTGGCAAGCGCTTCGGCATTCAAAATTTCGGTGGCGGCCTTTGGATGGGCGCCATGCTTGGATTGGAACACCTTGGGCTAGACCCGCAACGCGACAATATTAGCTTTGTTATCATCGGTGATCAGACGGTCCTGGCGCAGGCGTTGGAAAGCGGCAGAATCGACGCGACGCTTCTCGACGGCTTGTTTAGCCGCAAACTGAAACAGAAGGGCTTCCCGATACTGGCGGAGCTTAGCCAGGCCAACATCGCTTACGTTGGGCTCGGCGTGGTGACTCGATCTGCCTTTATGCGCGAGCGGGCGGAAACGCTGGAAGGCGTGGTCAAAGGTTTGGTTGAGAGCGTGGCATTCATCCTGAGCGCGAAGAACAAGCCCGCTGTGATCAGGGCGATGACGAAAAATCTAAAACTCAATGATCCAGCAGCCGCCGAAGAGGGTTACCAGGATCTGCTTTTGAGTCTCGACAGACGGCCGATGCCTTCCTTGGAAGGACTGCGCAATATGCAACGCTTGCTGAAGACGCGCAATCCGAAACTGGAAACGATCAAAGTTGAAGATTTGATCGACGACCGAATTGTGAAAAGACTAGAAGAGAGCGGATTTATCAGCCGGCTGTACAGTTCCTACGGAGTGAGATGAAGACAAGCGTGTTGGTCTTTTCGACCCACGTTTCTGTTCAACCAAACCGCGAGTCGTGAACTATTGCGATTGTTGTTCCCAATCTTTCAGGATCTGGTTGAGCTGTTCTCTGATGTCTGCGTCGCTCTTGGTTAGATCCATCGGCTTGCCGAAAGGTTGCGGTACGTCGACGCCTGTCGACCAGTACACTTCTACTGAGTTGCCGTCCGGATCTTCGAAGTAAATGCTCACCGTGTTGCCATGACTGACGACGCGCTGAATCGGCACTTTTTTTTCGACGAACACCCCATAAAAATCTTTGACGTCTTTAAGCGTCGGGCAGTGGAAGGAAATTTGCTGCAAGACGTTGACTTTGCCGTCGTCGTTGCGGCCCGGCGCCAAATAGAGCTCGTGATGTTCTGCCAAACGGTCCTGCGATGTCATGAACACCGCGCCGCGGGGACTTCTATCGCTCAC
The DNA here is from genome assembly GCA_963804165.1 of uncultured delta proteobacterium. GTDB lineage: Bacteria > Desulfobacterota > Binatia > UBA9968 > UBA9968 > DP-20. The sequence continues at coordinate 152,342 of CAWDPO010000045.1, read as the reverse complement.
TTGAAGGCCGAGAATATCCCGATAGAAGGCGACCGAACGTTCGATGTCGCGCACGTAAACGCCCACATGGCCAAGCGAATTGACTTTCGGCATAAAACCTCCTACGGACTGCCGGATTGTTAAATGTTGGGCCAGGCGCTGTCAATGCTCGGAGAGTCTTGAGTCAGCGTTCGGAGTTAAACGGGATTCGCAGCAGGCGGTCGAATCTTACGCTTAACTACGGCGCAGCAACCGCGTAAATCTGCCGCCGACGGCGTTCACGGCCTCGTGCAATTCTTCGACTCGCAATAAGCGACAGCTCCAGTAAAAAACCATCGTCGCTAAACCGATAGCGCCGAACGACTTGGACCAAATGGAGCGCGAGGTCCCGCAGCGGCAGCGCGCTGGTCAGCTCCGTCACGACCCACGCCGCCGCCGCCATCGGTATGGACGCTGCGCAAATTTTTAGCACCGTTGATCCCAGAGCGCGTCCTCCAAGTCTGCCTAAACGGCGACGCATAAATAGTGCGAGCAACAAAAAATTAACCAGGGCGACCGCCGAGGTGGAAAAAGCCAAGCCGACGTGGCCGAACGGGCCGACAAGCATCGAATTCATCGCATAATTGACTGCGATCGAGCCGAGGCTGATCAGCATCGGCGTGCGCGCGTCATTGAGCGCGTAAAATGCCGGAGAGAGCACTTTAACAGCGGCGTAACCGGCAAGGCCGATCGCGTACGCCGCCAGAGCATGGGCGGTCTGCACGGTGTCAAAGGCGGTGAATTTTCCACGCTCGAAAACGAGCGCGATAATTGGCTCGCCCAAAACCGCCAGGCCGATGGCGGATGGAATGCATAGCAGAAATACCAACGCCAACGAATGCGCCAGAGTTTGACGAAACTCCGAAGAGTCGGGATTTGCCGTGCTGCGTGACAGTGACGGCAGTGCCGCCGTCGCGATAGCGACGCCGAAGACGCCGATGGGAAATTGCATGAAACGGAACGCGTAAGTCAACCAGGACACTGGACCATTGGTCACGGTGCCGGTGGCGGGATCGAGGATCTCCGAGGCGAAATTGGTATTCACGAAAACGTTGATCTGCACCGCGGCAGTGCCGATAATCGCCGGTCCCATCAGGCGGAAGATCTGGCGCACGCCGGGATCGCTTAAGCTGATCATCGGCCGAAAGCCGATGCCGCAGCGACGGAGACTCGGCCACTGCACGGCGAATTGCAAAAATCCGCCGATCAGAGTGCCGTAGGCCATGCCGGCGATGGGCGTGAGTCCGAGCGTCGGGCCGAGGGCATAACCCAGTATCAGGCCGCCGACGATGGAGCCGAGATTGAAGAACGCCGAAGCGATCGCGGGCACGCCGAAAATGTTAAACGCGTTCAACATCCCCATGGCCTGGGCGGCGAGCGCGACGAGCAACAGGAACGGAATCATGACGCGAGTGAGAGTGACGGTGAGCTCGGCTTTTCCGGGAACGGCAAAAAATCCCGGCGCGAGAATTCGAACGATCGACGCCGCATAGATCCAGCCGAGAATCGAAATGGCGCCGATCACCAAGATGATGAGAGTCGCCACTCGGTTCGACAGCTGAGCGGCCTCCTCTTTGCCTTTGCTCTGGAGGGTCTGGGTAAACGTCGTCACGAACGCGGCGGAGAGGGCGCCCTCGGCAAAAAGATCGCGCAGCAGATTGGGAATGCGGAACGCGGTGAGAAAGGCATCGTACTGCAGACCCGCTCCGAACAGCGCGGCGAACACTTGATCGCGCACCAGCCCCAGTACGCGGCTGGCCATCACAGCAAGGCTGATGATACCGGCATTGCGCGCTACGCTCGCGCGCGCTTGTTGGGTTTCGTGATCCGCCATAGGTCGCGAAAGTTAATTTACCACGGGTAGCATGAAAAGCGCTGTGCGTCGACGCGAATCGGCAGCAAAAAAGCCGCGACTCATTTACATTCCGAGCCATCTAGCCGAGGGACGATTTTTGATAATACAAATTTCGGCGTTGACACACTGGGCTGCGATCGAATAGCCTTTGCCATCTCGTTACGGAATGAACTCGTGGCTGCGAAGTCGATATTTTCCGGATCGCGATAGTCGTCGCCTCTGGAACGATGTTGAATTGGAGACGAATATGCACGTGTGCTTAAAACAGTTGCTCCGTTGCGCCGTTCTGTTTGTGATCACGGCTTGGCTTGCGCCGTCGGTTTGGGGCCAGAGCGAGCCCTTTTACAAGGGCAAAACACTTAGGTTTGTGGTCGGCTCCGCGACCGCTAATTTCTACGATTCTTGGGCTCGTCTCATTGCTCGTTATTGGGGTAAATATATTCCTGGAAACCCTAATGTGATCGTACAAAACATGCCCGGCGCCGGGTCGATCACTTCCGTCAATTACGCTTATGGCGTGGCAAAACCGGATGGCTTAACAGTTGTCTTGCCGAACAACAGCATCTACATCGAACAGCTGGTGGGACGTAAGGAGGCGCAGTTTGACCTGCGGAAGTTTCATTGGCTCGGTTCAGCATCGCAAGATTCGATCATGTTTTACATGCGCGCCGACACGCCATACAAAACCGTCGCCGATATTGTCAGAGCCAAACAGCCACCCAGTTGCGGTGGTTCGGGAACCACCAGCTCGGACTATATCGTGGCGAGGATCATAGAGCTCACCATGGGCGGGAAGATCAACTCGGTTTCAGGTTATCAAGGTGGTAGCGACGCCGACCTTGCCGTTGAGAAGGGCGAGATCGTCTGCCGCGCCCATACGCTGGCGTCGCATTTCGGCCGCGAACCGTTCAACTCCTGGCACAAGAAAGGCTTCGACCTTCACCTGCTTCAGTCCGGACGCAAGCGCGATCCGCGCGCGCCCGAAGCGCCGACTGTCTACGAGGTATTGGAGGAATTTAAAGTTCCGGACGGCAAACGTCGCGTCGCTCAAGCGCTATTGTCCGGCGGTGAATTCGGCCGCCCCGTGCTCGTGACGCCGGGGACGCCGTCCGATAGAGTTAAGATCCTGCGCGAGAGTTTTCGCGGTGTCATGAAAGACGCGGAGCTTTTGGCCGACGCGAAAAAAAGCCGGATGGACGTGGAGTACACTTCGGGTGAAGAGTTAGAGGCGTTGCTCAAAGAAGTCTTGAGCCAGTCTCCCGAAGTGATCGAACAAGCGCGAAAAATCTTGGGTAATTGACTGGAGGAAAACATGGACGTCACTGCAAGCCTGGCCAAGTTCGTGAACGATCTTGACTACGAAGGTATACCGCCCAAAGCCGTGGAGACGGCAAAAATCGCCGTGCGCGATTGTCTTGGCGTCGCGCTCGCCGGCAGCAGAGAAGAGGACGCAAAGATCTGCGCTGAGGTCGCGCGTCAGGAAAATGCCCGGGAAGACGCGAGTGTCATCGGACAAGGATTCAAGACTTCGGCACTAAATGCCGCCCTCGCCAACGGCACAGCGGCGCATGCGCTCGATTTCGACCACAGCTTCACGTTGATGGGCCAGCCCACCGCGCCGATCATTCCCGCGATCTTCGCGCTGGGCGAGTCTGTCCGCGCCAGCGGCCGGCAACTGATCGAAGCCTACGTCGCCGGTTACGAGGTGACCGGAAAGTTGGCCCACTCACTGCAGGACAGCGCGCACGATGGCTGGCACGCGCCGAGCACGTTGGGTTCTTTCGGCGCGGTCGCGGCATGCGCAAAATTACTCGGCCTCAACTCTTCGCAAATGGAGATGGCGCTCGGCCTCGCGGCGTCGATGGCGAGCGGCATCGTGGCGAATTTCGGCACGATGACCAAGCCGTTGCATGTCGGCCTCGGCGCGCGCAATGGCGTTCTCGCGGCCAAACTCGCGCACGGCGGTTATACGGCAAACGCCAAAGCGATCGAATCCGGCTTCGGCTTTTACAAAGTGTTCCATGACGGCACATCGATTCGCGAGCAGCCGATCAAAGAGCTCGGTCAGTCTTTTGCGCTGGTGACCGACGGCTTACGCATCAAACCTTATCCCTGCGGTGGCCTCACTCATCAAGTGATCGATGCGGTGCTCGAATTCAGAACCCAGCACGGTTTGACCGCCGAGATGATCGAAGCCGTTGACGTCGATGTGGTCAAGCACACCTTCGAGAGGATCGTCTTCCGCGTTCCCCAAACCGGCATCCAGGGAAAATTCTGCATGCCTTACCTGGTGGCGCGGGCGATCATCGACGGCAAAGTCGGATTGGATATCTTCACCGATAACGCGGTGCGGGATCAAAATGTTCTCAAACTCGCGGCAAGAGTACAGATGAGAGAAGATAACAATCTTAAAAAGACCGACGCTGCGGGCAGGCCTTGCCGGGTGGCGATCCGGTTGAAGAATGGCCAGATTCTCAGTCGCGAAGCGCAGCATGCCAAGGGTGGGCCGGAATTTCCGATGAGCCAAGAAGAACTGCGCGGCAAATTTACCGAGTGCGCGCGCCAGGCGATCGATGCGGGCGCTGCAGCGCGGGCCCTGGATTACATCGAAACGTTGGACGCGGTCGAGGATATCCGGCCGCTGTGCGCGATTCTCCGGGGATGATCAGTTTTCCATGAGCTGATTGCGACCGGAATGGGGTTCCGTTGTTGCCTGCGCCGCTCGATTGACGCTATAAACTTTTATGCTTACGCACGCTGCAACAGAGAGGCTGGAGTTTCGGTCTCATGCCCGTTAGGCGCGGTGCTGATTATGTCAAGGCTCTGCGCGACGGTCGAGAGGTCTGGCATGCGGGCCGCCGCATCGACGACGTGACGACGCATGCAGGTTTCACCGGAACGATAAAAACGCTCGCTGAACTTTACGACAAACAGCATTCACCTGAGTTCCGCGGCATCATGACGGTGGAAAACGACGGCGAATGCACGTCTTACAGTTATCTTGCACCGAAATCTGCAACGGATCTCGCCCAAAAACGCCGCAACATCGAGTTCTGGGCGCAAGCGACTTTAGGCCAGATGGGGCGGTATCCGGACTTCTGCGCCCAACTGGTCGTCGGGCTGTTTGACTGGGCGCATGTCATCGAAAAACATGACAAGCGATGGGCGGAGAACGCCAGGAACTATTATCTTCACTGCCGTCGCCAAGATCTTTGTTTGACGCATGCACTTACCGATCAATATTACGATCGATCGAAACGGGTGAGCGAGCAGGAAGATCCGGACTTGATCCTGCACATCGTCGGCGAAACTAAGCAGGGCCCGGTGGTGCGCGGCTTGCGCACGCTGGCGACCTTGGCTCCGATCTCCGATGAAGTTCTGGTCTATCCCAACCGTCCGCGTGATCCCGATGAGGCCGACTACGCGATCGCCTTCGCGATTCCGATGAATACACGGGGATTGAAAATCATTTGCCGGGATCTTTACGCCGAGCACGCCGACCCCGAGCGGCACCCGCTAACCACGCGCTTCGACGAAGTTGACGCGGCGCTGATCTTCGACGATGTCCTGGTGCCTTGGGAGCGAGTGTTCGTTTACAGAAATCCCCAGCTGCTCGCCGGCATCAACTACATTCACACTTGGGCGCAGTACTCGACGATGGTGCGGCTGATTACCAAGCTCGAAGGATTTCTCGGCGTCGCTCAGGTGTTGACCGAGTACGCAGGTCGCAACAAAAGCGTGGCGTCGCAGATCCTGCTGTCGAGCTTGATGCAAGACATCGAGATCCTGCGGTCGTGCATTCAAGTCGCTGAGACAAATGGCTACTTCAGCCCGGGTGGCACCTGGGCGCCGCGCTTGAGCGCCGCCTACCGCGTCCATAGTATCGAAGCGTCGGACCGTGCCGAGCGTACCATGGAGGGCTTGTTAACCAGTACCTTGATGTTGAGCGGGGGAGCCTCAGATCTCGTCAACGGCGACGTCGGCCCGCTGGTCGAACGTTATTTCCGCGGTGGGGCGCCCAACACCAGGGAACACTTGCGCTTGATGGCCGTCGCCGCGGACATGGTGATAAGCTCGTTCGGCAAGCGCAGCCAACTGTATGAGCGCTTGCAGAGCGGCGAAGTCGACCGCATGCGCCAACGCCTCTATAGCCAGTATCAAGACCCGGCGCCGGCGCAGCGAATACGCAAATTCGTTAAGCGCATGGACGGCGACGAGTGAATTATGGTCGTCAGCCAATTGCCTTAGGAGTAGTCATGCCAAAAACAGGAAAGAAACACCGCCGCATCGTGGTCCGCAATTCGCCGATCCACGGGCGCGGTGTGTTTGCTTTGAGGCGCATGCCGAAAGGCACACGCATCGTCGAATACAAAGGCAAACTTATTACGGAGAAGGAGGCGGATCGGCGCTATAGCCGCATGCACGCGAATTCGCCGCATACGATGCTTTTCTCTTTGGACGGCGGTTTAGTGATCGACGCGACCCACCGGGGCAATTCGGCGCGCTGGATCAATCACTCCTGCGCGCCGAATTGCGAAATCGAGGAGGAAGGTCAGCGGGTTTTCATCGAAGCGGGCCGCGAAATCCACGCCGGAGACGAACTCACTTACGACTACAACTTGCAGATCGGCGAAAGGCACACGAAAGCCGCCAAGCGCGAACACGCTTGCTTCTGCCGCGCGCGGCGCTGTCGTGGAACAATGCTCGGCGAGGCGGAGTAAGAGTTCGTGCTTAGCGCTGAGTCGCGGGTCTCGGATGCCAAGCCCTCGCAGTTTGCGATCTAGGCGGCCTCTCTCGGGAGCAAGACGAAACTCGGGACGAAATCTATTTCGCGGTAAAGATCGCTAGATCGCTCGACGCCGTTTGCGGAGCAATGGTCTACGCTCCCCGCGACACCGGATGGAAAATTGCAGACTGGTCCCGACGAGGCAGTTGCCAGGAGAATGACGATGGAAGCACCGGCGGAAATTCAATGGGAGGGTTACTCGCTGGCGGAACGCGACTGGCGCTGGCAGCGCGTGCGTGCGAATGCGGCGCAGGCGGGATTCGACTCTATTCTCGTGCCGCTCTGCGTCGATGGACGAAACTTGCATCTGTCGCTCGAACAGGCGCGCGGCACGCGCTCGGATTGCCGCTTTCTCACTTGCCTCGATAACGCCGCGGTTATCCTGCCGAGCGACGGACGAGAGCCCATCGTCATTTCGGATCAAGAGTCCGGCAACGCCTGGGTACCTGAGTTTCGTCCGGTGGGAAAATCCTGGGGCGGGAGCATGGCGCAGGCTTTGATCGATGCCGGGATGGAGCGAGCGCGCATCGGTGTCTCCGGTATTCGCCGCGGCTTTTACACCCATGGCCGGGCGTTTCACGGCGTCGTCAATCATGGCTCCTATGTCGAAGTGTTGCGGCGTTTGCCGAACGCGCGATTTGAAAACGCAACGGAAGTGATCGGTCACGCGCGCTATATCAAAAGCGCCGAGCAGATCGCCTGCCTCAGGCGCGGCGCGGCGATCGCCGCCGCCGGCATCGACAAGATGATCGAGCTGGCCAAACCGGGCATGGACGAGGGTTTGCTCTATGCCCGCGTCATGCAGCGCATGGTCGGACTGGGCAGTGAGTATTATCCAATGGCTTTTTACAGCGGACTGCACGGCGGTGGCCGACTGCCGCGATTCGAAGATCCGACCGAAGGCAGAACGCTGCAAGCGAATTATCGCATCGCCAACGAAGTCGATGCCGTGTTCGGCGGTTTGATCGCCCAGGAACAACAACCGATTTTTTTAGGGCGTATTCCCGACGCATGGAAGCCGGCGATCGAACTTCAGCGCGAAATGTACTACGCCGCTTTAGAGCATTTAACGCCGGGACGGCCGTTCGCCGATTTCATGGATTTAATCAACGGCTACGGCGAAAGGCGCGGCATGAAGAGCCAGCTGCTCATGCATGGGCGCGGTTACGGCGATGACGGCCCGCTGTTCACGCCGCAAAACCGCGGTGGGCGCAACCGCGACGTGCTGATCGAAAAAGATTGCGTGTTCATCGTCAAGCCGATCGCCCACAGCGCGGACGGGAGTTTCGATACCAGTTGGGGCGGCTGTGTGGTCGTTACCGACAATGGCGGCGAGCCGCTGGTCAAGCGCACGCCCGGAATGGTGTCGATCAGTTAGAAAGGGTTTTAGGTTTTGGGTGTTGGGTTTCGGGCTTAACGCGGAACTCGGAACCTGGTGAACAGCGATCCGAAGGAGAGCTTTCATGCCTTGGACGACGCCGCCGGGAGCCGGCGCAACAGTTCACATCTGGAACGGTTATTCGTTGGCTGAGCGGGACCGGCGCTGGAAAGCGGTCCGCGAAAACGGCGCCAAGGCCGGGTTTGACGGCGTATTGATACCGCTGGGTGACGGCATCGACGGGCGATATATGACGCAGTTGCGCTGCTCGGCGATGGTCTTACCCACGGACGGCCGCGCGCCGATCGTGATCGCGGATCGGCGTTCGAGCAACGCGTGGGTCCCCGAGCCTTGGCAGACCGGCCGCGAGTGGGCTGAGCCGATGGGCGAAGCGCTGCTCGATCTCGGCATGGAGCGGGCGCGCGTCGGGGTCGTCGGTTTGAAAGGCGGCTCGGTAACGCACTGCAGCTCCATCGACGGTGTGGTGAATCATATCGCTCTTGCGCACGTGATGAGCAAAGCACCGAATGCAAAATTCGAAGACGCGACGGATGTTGTCGGCTTCGCACGCTACGTCAAAAGCGAAGAAGAAATCGCCTTTGTGCGTGAATCGGCGCAAGTTGCCGCAGCCGGACTCGATGAGTTGATCAAGCTTGCGCGTCCCGGTGTGGACGCCGGGGCGCTCTACACCGACGTGCTGGCGCGCCTGCTCGAATTACGCAGCGAATATTTTCCGTTGACGATATCCATCGATGCCATCGGCACAGAAAAGGCAAAACGCTATACCAATCCACCTCTCGGCCGGCGGCTGGAGCCGAACGCGCTGATCACCAATGAAGTCAACGCGATTCGCGGCGCGCAATGGACGCAACTGTGCCAACCGGTATTGCTCGGTAAAATTCCCGCCGAATGGAAGCCGGCGATCGAGTTACACAAAGAAATTTACCAAGCGGGCTCGGCGATGATCAAGCCTGGCACGACGTTCGGCGCGCTGCGCGATTTCGTAAATGACTTCGGGGCGAAGCACGGCATGAAGACAGTCATGCAGCTGCAAGGCTGCGGCTACGGCGATGACGGTCCGCTATTCACTGCTAAAAATGGCAGTGACCGTGTGCGCGATTTACCGATTGAAAAGGGCAACGTGCTTGTTTGGAAGCCGCTCGTGACATCGGCCGACACGAAGATTCAATTCAGTTTTGGTGGACCGGTGATCGTCGGCGAGGGCGGCTGCGAAATGATCTTCAAGCGCGGCCACGGCATGGTCGCAATTGCTTGAGCGGATTCAACAAAGGTCCGATGATTAGGTCCGCGCTCACGACTGCGCTTTTGATCTTGCTCGCTTACGTTGTTTCAGTCGAAGCGCAAGCGCTCAAGAATATCACGATGGGCTATCCGTCGTTGGCATTCACGCAGAGCCACGTTTGGGTTGCCAAAGAGCAGGGATTGTTTCGCAAGTACGGCCTCGACGTCGATCCGGTTTTCTTGCGCGGCGGTCAAGTAGCAACACAGGCACTGGCCGCCGGCGAACCGCCGATCGTGAACGTCGGCACGGTGATTCAAGCCAACCTCACCGGTTATAATTTGGTGCTCATCATCAGCATGGAGAACAATTTCTACCAGCTCGTGTTCGTGCGGCCCGGCATCACGAGCTTGGAGCAGCTGAAAGGCAAAAAACTGGGCATCAGCGGCTTCGGCTCGATCACCCACTACGCCGCGCAAATTCTGCTCAAGCATCTCAACCTGGAGGCCAACAAAGACGTGGCGCTGATCGCCGCGGGACCGGACGCGGAACGGTTGGGCGCCATAAGCGCCGGCAAGATCGACGCGTCATTTTTTAACTTATCGACGGCGCCGATCGCCCGGAAAATGGGCTTTGTCGACCTGCTGCAAATCGCCGACCTCGGAGTTGAAGTGCAAGGCAATGGGCTTGCGACGTCGCGGCCTTACCTGAAGAGCAATCGCGATACGGTGAAGAATGCGATGAAAGGATATCTGGAAGCGATTCACTTCATTCACGCCAACAAAGCCGAGTCGCAAAAAGTGTTCGCCAAATACATGCGCACCAACGACCCCGAGGTGCTGGAGACCTCTTATCAAAACTACCTGAAGACGATTCCGCGCAAGCCGGCTTTCACGCCGAAAGGGATTCAGTTCATCCTCGACATGCTCGCGCCGCAGATGCCGCAGGCAAAGACCGCCAAGCCAGAGCAATTCTTCGATGCGAGCCTGATAAATGAATTGGAGAAGGAAAGTTTCTTCGTTGAAATGGCGAAGCGGTATCCGGCAAAGTAGCGCGACCTATTCCGACCAACGGAGGATAGAGCGATAATTTCCACTACCCTCGAAGGTCGTGTTTCACTGTCATCCTAAGACCCTGCGATGTTATCAGGATAAACTCTGCCGAAAGATCCCGCCTGAACTGCGAGATGCTTCGCTGTGCTCAGCATGACACAAGATGATTTTGCAATTTGTGCCACAGCCTCTTGTGCGAGAAATGGAAATCTCGAATTGAGTTAAAACGCCTTGCTTCCTTCAGGTGCTTTCACGGCGAAGACATTTGCGACCATTCCTATCGCGATGTAGTGGCCGAGCAGTCCTACCGCTTCGATGAGTTTTTGGCGGCCGAGTTCTTTTTCGGCGCGCGCGAACAATTCGTCGGACAAGCCGTGATCGCGCAATAGCGTGCGGGCGAGCTCGACGAGCAGCTTTTCCCGGCCGCTGAATTGATCCAATGGGGCTTTGGCGCGGAGCGCTTCGATCACTTCGGGCCGGATGCCGGCCTTGTGCGCGCGGATCTCGTGACGCGTCCAGGGGTAGTGCGCGCCTAACTCTCGCGCCGCGGTGAGAATAATGATCTCGCGGTCGGCGTCGGGCAGCGCCGAGTGCAAGCGAAAGTAATCCTCGGTCGCCGCCATGTGGCTCGCGAGGGCCGGCACGTGCAGTAACATAGAATAGGGGCCGCCGCCGCCACTGCGAGCGGCGTGGATATGGTCCCAAATCTTCTGATCATCGGCTGATAGCTGTTCGCGAGTGGCGCGAGGAATTCGGCTCATGGTGACTCCTTAACGTGGATTGGTGGACAGATTCATTAATTTCAACGCCGCGCGTCCGGCGATGCCATAGGGATTGCCTATGGTTTCTTGCATCTCGAAGTGATTGAAACCTTCGCCGACGATCAGCTCGACCGGTTTGCCCGCGGCTTTCACGGCGGCGGCAAAGTCACGATTCTGTCTCTGGAACTCGGGAGTTTCCTGGGTCCCGTAGGCGACGATGATCGGCGCGTTCAGTCTATCCAAATGACGCTGCGAGCTGAGCGCTTGCTCGATCTCGTCCGTAAATTTCACATACTCGCTGCGCTTGGAGAGCCTGACCGGTTTAAGATCGTACATGCCGCTGACCAAGAGGCCGCCCCTGATTATGTTCGCAGGCAAGCCGAAATCTTTCTGCCAATCGGTGACGAGAGTGCATCCGGCGAGATGAGCCCCGGAAGAATGCCCCGTAATGTAGATGTGATTTGGATCGCCGCCGAAACGAGCGACGTTGTTGTAGACCCATGCTACGGCGCTGCGAACTTGCTGCGCCATCGGCATGAGATTGCCGCCGGCATTATGGACCTGAACAAAGTCGGGTATGACGAAGTGGGCGCCGGCGCTGATAAACATCTCGGCCAAATAAGCGGAGTCTCGCGCTTGACCGTTGCGCCACGCGCCGCCGTGGATGAAGATGTTCATGGGCGCGTTTTGCCGCGCAGTTTTGTAGATGTCGAGTTTTTCATCCTCGGAGGATCCGTAGGCAACGCGCTCCGGCGTGACGCGTTTCAGCATCGCTTCGCTGGCAAGCCGGCGTCGGGTAGCGATGAGTTGTTGGTTGGGTGCGTAAACGCTCTGATCGTAGGCGTCGTCAAGCTCCTTCTGGTCCATGTCGAGCCAGACGAGCGGGCCTTTCATGCCGGGTGAGGATTGCGACATAGTTTGGGCCATCGTGGAATTTTCAGCCATATTAATTTCCTGTACTTTCATCGTTCAAAACGTTCAAGTCGTTCAAATGGTTCAAACCGTTTAGCACGTAAAGGTCAACGCCATGCAATGCGGCGACTCAGTTGATACCGTAAAATCTCTTCGCGTTGGTCGCCAAGATCGCTTTTTTGTCGCCTTGGTTGATGTCTTCGCGCGCGAGCAACTCGTCGATCTCCTGGCGGCAATGTTTGGCGTCGAAGCTCTCGTGCGGAAAATCGGTGGCGAAAAGAAACGGCTCGTTACCCGTTTCCTGGATGGCAAATCCCAAACCGCGGTCATCGCAGTCGAAGCCGACGAAAATTCTGCCGGCTTTCACGTGGCGACGGAAGTATTCGCTCGCCATGACGTCCGGTTTAGAGCTGGGAAGAAAATCGCCGTTGATGTCGACCTGTAAATGATGCGGATAAGAACGGTCGAGGCGGTCCATAAAAAACGGTACCCACGTGGCGCCGCCTTCGAGAAAACCGACGCGTAGTTTAGGAAAGCGATCAAACACGCCGTAAGACAACATCGCCGCTGCTTGTGCCATGATGCCGAACGGATGGCCGAGTGCGTGAACCGGGTAATAAACGCCGATCGAGTCCATGCCTAGGTGATGCAGCGCGCCGACGTGAACCGCCAGTGGCGCATCAAGTTTTTCCGCTTCTGCATAAATCGGCCAATAGATTTTTGCGCCGAAATGGCCTTTGATGCCTTCGCCATTGGACGGCAGCATGGCGCCGGCCATGCCGAGTTGCTTGACGGCTCGGTTGAGCTCTTCTATTGCCGCATCGGCATCTTGTATCGGGATCAGCGCCATGCCTTTGATGCGCGGGCTGACGCTGGTGAACTTTTCATATAGCCAATTATTGTACGCTCGACACGCGGCGATGGCCCAATCTTCAGCGATGATTCTACCGACAGCCAGTCCGGCCGTTGGATAAACGACGGTCCAGTCGATGCCGACTTCCTCGAGAAAATTTACCCATTCCTTCGGTCCGACGGTGCCGGTGCGCGAGCGCTTCTCGCCGCCCTCCAAAAAATGGAAGTGGATATGGTCGAATGCCGGGAAAACTTGGCTGCGATTGCCCGGCGGCATATACTTCGAGATTTCGTCCATGCAAGGCCGATCGTTGACGTGTCCGTCGGCATCGATGATCTGCATGATTTAATTTCCTTTCACGTCCGCGTCTCAAACGGCTATAACAAGGGCGCTTCGTGGCTGTCAACGCTAATCAAGTCGATAGTTTAAAGCGTCAAAGCCACTCAACGTTGACCGGAAAATTGATCGTGTGCTACGAGAAGCGCGATAATCAGTCCCGCGATGATGGAAGTGATTGTGGCCTGCATAACCAAGGAATCGCCCAACTTGAAATTAATCGCCGGTTTCGTGACCGGGCTTTCGCTGATGTTTGAAATCGTGGCGGGGAGCGCGGCGTCACTGGAACAAAATTCATCCATCCAGTTCGCAGTGACCGATTCGCGACCCGAGATATCCGAATCCTTAGGTCCGCACTTGAGGCTGAAGATTCGCCCATCCGTTGACGCCCAGGCACGCCGATACGGTTGGGATATAGCCGTCATCGACCGCCGGCTCGGCGACTATCCGAATTTCTTGTATAGCTGTTTATGTGGGCACGGGCCGCGGCCGAACGATCTCTACGCGTGGCACTTTCGCGAAATGCTTTATCCGCCGACGCGAGTCCTTCCAGTGTATGGCTATCCCTTTGAAATTCGCGTGGAGTGCAAGGACTGTCGAGTTGATGGCAACAGCGCGACGGACACACACTTTACCTCGGGAGCGGTCGAAGTGACATGGCGACGGCTGCCGAAGTCCAATCCGCGGCAAAGCACGCTTGCACGACTTTCGCTAAATGGTACGATTTTTCGGATTCAGACTTAAGCGATCGTCGGTTAGGTCAAAATCCCAGCGCAGTGCGCGCGCGATTTGTCTTACCAGCGAAAGAGCGTCATCGGATTGAGCGGCTTGGGTTGTTTATTTTTCGCGAGCTGCTCGTTAGGTTTCGAGCCCGCATCTTTCGCATCTCGTTGCGCGGCAGTGGCCTGTTCCTGAACATATTCCTCGAAACCTTGCTGCGGCGGAATTGGAACTGCTTCGAGTTCAATGCGTAACCGGCGATGATCCGGTTCCGAATTCTTCAATTCGAAAGCAGAACCGGGGGTTGCCCTGAAGATAAAGGCGACGGCGAATATAAAAAAGCAGAATTTCATTTTTTCCCCTTCAGGCAGTTAAATGAGCAATCCCCGAGCCAACAGAAAGTAGCTGAAATGACGGGATTTCCGCATCTACCCTTGTGGGGAAGAAGAGAAATTCCTACGCGGCAGCCGTAAAATTCGTGCGGCAGCCGAAATCGAAGATTTTGCTTGTTAACGGGAAATCTTCAGAATCGATGGTCGGAAAAATCTATTCAAGTGCCGAAGAATTCGCGACCGTATTTGCCTAACACTTGTTTTCTGAGATCCGGGCTCGTCTCGGCGACTTCCGGAAATTTGCTCATCCACTCGTACGGTCGACACGCCTCGATCACGGCGCGTGAATTCAGCAGCACCTTTGATTCTGGATGAATCATCGGGTCGAGGGAGCTCGACCAGCAACGGCGCTGGATGTCGATGCCGGTTGCCGGGTCGCAGCGCGTCGAAAGCGCCCAGACGACGTCGTCGATGCGCGTCGGATCGATGTCGTCGTCGACGACGATGGTGAAGCGATTCTGATAGCCGCCTGAGAAGCACTGCGAGGCGATTACACCGGCTTGCTTGACGTGACCGGGGTAGCGTTGCTTGATGGCGACGACCGTGAACTGCCGCGGCCCCGGCTCGTGCGACCAGACGCCGCGGATCTCCGGCACGCCGGCTTTCTCCAACTCTTCCCAGACATGGGCAGAGCGCGTGATCGAGCGCAGCAACGTCAACGTGTGCGGCGGCCGCGCCGGGTTGGCGCAGGAGACAATCGGATCGTTGCGATGAAGAATACGCTTCACGCGGATGAATGGCTCGAGGCTTTTCGGGCTGGCGTAATAGCCAGGCCACTCGCCGAACGGACCTTCTTCCTTCAACTCACCAGGTCGGATTTCCCCCTCGAGAACAATTTCAGCATCCGCCGGATACGGCAAGCCGGTGATGTCACTGCGAATCACGTCGATGGGTTTCCCTCGGAGGCCGCCGGCGAAGTCGAATTCGCTGATACCCGCAGGCACGGGACAAGACGCGGCAAACCAAATCAGCGGATCGCTGCCGAGCACGATGTTGACCGGCATCGGTTGATTTTTCTCGAAATATTTTTGTTTATGAATGTAGGCGTGCTTGCCCGGACCGATATAGATTCCGGCGGTGTTGCTGATCCTGCGACATGATGCGGTAGGTGCCGACGTTGACCCAATCGGAATCGGGATCTTTGGTAATGACCAGGTGGCCGGTGCCGAGGTAGCGTCCACCGTCTTTTTCGTGCAGCAGCGGCGCCGGGAAATCCAAAAGATTGACGTGCTCTCCTTCCTGCGGCGTTTTCATGCGCGGCGCCGGTTTTCACTTCGGTTCTCGCGCACCGGCACGCATTGCTTGATCTTCTCGTGATAGATCCGGGTGAATTCCAGCACGTGATCGAATTCTTCTTCGACGCCGAGCGTCAGCGCGATGCGCTGCGGGCGAGGCGAAATGACCGAACAGAGCGCGGTAGCCTGGCTGGTGACCTTTGATCCTGTCGAAGATCAGCGCCGGCGGATAGGGCGGATGCTCGCGGTAGAGCACGTCGACGATGGCGCCCATTTCCAAATTCCAATCGATATTTTCGAGCGTCGTGAGTTCGCCGCGCTGGTCGATTATCGCCAGCCAATCCCGCAAGCCGTCATAGTTCATGATAGCTCCTTAGGAAAATTCATTGACCGCAAAGAACGCAAAGGTCGCAAAGTAGGGGCGGGTTTCAAACGCGCCCGCACCGTCGGATTGATCTCGTTACACCAGGTTTGCGGAGTTCGCTGATCTTCCCCAACGTCAGCGAGACGCCGTCTCTGCGGATGTAGATGTGATCGCAATCTTTCTTCTTGCTGAGTTGTTCGATCAGCTGCAACAGCGAGCTGTTTGCCGTTCGAGCTGCGGCTTCGGCGCGCCAGCGGCCGTCAGCGCGTCGACGGCGTCGGGGCCGGCGTAGACGCGCAGCAGGAGTTCTTCGTCTGAAATAGTCGCGCCGAATTTTTGCCGCACCTGGTGCAAGCTCAAATCCGACGGTTGCCAGGCTTGCCAATCTTTGGCGCGAGCGCGGCTCAAGATCTTGTCCTTGACGTTTGCGTCCATGATTTCAGTGGCTTCCTTGCCCCATATTCCCAGCGCGTATTGAATGACTTGATCGGTGACTTCTTTGTAGCGGGCGCCGACGATGACGTTGATCGCCGCTTGGCTCACGACAAATTGTGACAGCGGCGTGACCATGATCGGATAACCGAAGTCCGCGCGCACGCGCGCCGCTTCTTCCAGTGTTTCGGCAATCTTGTCTTCCTTGCCGACCAGGCGAGCTGATGACGCAGATTGGAGATCACGCCGCCGGGAACTTGATGCAGATATTGCGATTCGTCGTACGCGAACGGTTTGCCGACAGCCGAGTCCTTGAGATTTGGCGACGGCGGTAAAATGCTCTTCAACCGGTTTCACCGCCTCATCGTTAACCATACACCGCGTAGCCGAGCGCGCGAAGATTTCTCGCAATATTCAAAATAGAGGGCTGCGACGAGCCATTGGCGAGCGGCGGCACCGCCGTGTGCAGCGACGTGATGCCTAGCTTCACCGCCTCGATATAACAGAGAGTCGCCAGACCATTGTTGCAATGGGCATGATATTCAACGGGAACGGCGCCGGCATTCTGCAGGATCGCCGGCATCAACGTTCGCGCGCGCTCCGGCGTCAACAAGCCGCCCACGTCTTTGAAACAAATTCGGTACGGTCCGATGGCAGCCGCATCGCGGGTTTTTTGCTCGTAGTAGTCGTCGGTGTGGCGCGGCGACACGGAATAGATCAGATTGACGACTGTTTCCATGCCGATCGCGCGAAGCTCGACGCACTTCGTCTCTCATCTCTTCAAAGTCGTTCCAGCAATTCGAAGTCCGGGTCAGCGTGACTCCGTAGGAGACGACGCGCTCGGCGAGGAGCTTCAGTGCTGCGTGCGGCAACTTTTCAAACGCGCCGGAACCGTGCAGTCCGCCGTGATTGCGCAATCGCGTGTGGCGAAAACGTTTGGTCCCCTCGCGCACCCAATCCCAGGGATTTTCCTTGAGCTCGCGGACGTATTTTTTGATCATGATCGAGACGAAAAACTCCATCGACTCGAAACCGATGCGATCCATCTCGTGCCGCCGCGCCGAGCATCGCGTCGGTCCTCATTCCGAGCGCCCACAGGCTCTGCTGGCCGTCGCGCAGGGTGGTGTCGATGAAGGAAATTTCGCTCATGGTTAAGAAATTGGAGTGATGGAGTATTGGAGTGTTGGAGTAATGTTGCTCTGAAACCCAGTACTCCATACTTCATCTACTTTTTCGTCCCGGCCTTGGTCTGTTGCAATTCTCTCAAGATTGAGTAGTCGGCGAGCTTGCTGCGATCCACCGTTGCAGCCCGCTTATCGACATAGGTCATCATTTTCACAAGGTTTTCGACGGCAGCCTCCGGCGGCACCAAGTCGACGGTCGCGCGGGCGCGCATTTGCTCGTAACCGTATTCCAGGGTCTCTTTCTCATCGGTTTGGATGATTTTTTTGAAACGTCCATCGAGCCTTCGCGGTTGGTTGTCATGAATGCGTCGCTTCCAGATAGGCTTTGACGAACCGCACCCATTTGCCGCGGTTCGCTTTTAATGACGCAACCGTCACGGTGATGGGGCCGTTCATGAAAAGAGTTTTTTTACCGGGAACCAGATGGAAACCCATTTGTTTCATTTTCGGCTCAAAGACAAAATCCACCGGCGCGGCGTCGATGCCGCCGCGGATCAGCGCGGCCAGCCGTTCCTGCGATCCGCCGAGCTGCAGCAAGGTTACATCCTTCGAAGTATTGAGACCGGCGTCTTCGAGCATGACGCGAAGAATCAGCGACGATTTGCCGCCGAGGCGGTTGATGCCGACTTTCTTACCTCTCAGTTGCGATAGGTCGTCGACTTTTTCACGAGTGACCATCGTGTACGAGACCAAATTGTCCCAGCTGCCGAGCGAAACGACCGGTACGCCCTGGATGTTTGACTGCACCAGCCCGGTCGGCGCGCCGGAGGTGGCATCGATGTCGCCGGAGATAAGCGCCTGATAGGTGGTTGGCTCGCTGTTGATCCGGATAATTTCGGCTTTCAAACCGTTCTTTTCGAAAAAGCCATGTTCCTGGGCGATGAAAACTGGATAGGAAACGGTCGGAAAAAGCGGCACGCCGATGCGAACCCTTCCTGGCCAATCCATGGACGGCGCGCAATTCTCGATCACTAGGATCAGAGAGAGTAAAATGGCAGGCGCTAACGTATTCGCATGGAACCTCCTTATAATAAGGCTAACTCGTCGACCGCGGGACGCATTACCTATATGTGAACGGGTTCAAGCGGTATTATTGTCGGCGTGTTCGAGCCAGGGGTTGAACATTTCAGTGTGGTCCTAGTGCGATGGGTTGACAATTCGTGCTGTCGAGTGCGTTACTATCTATCCTATCTTCTTCAGTATACGGCCTTCTGATAGAGGACATAGAAAGGTTGAAGGCCCTTGTCAGTCTCTCTCCTTGCGAACAGATACCTAAAAGGAAAATCCGATCAGAGTGTGGTTGAGCATTTTAGAGCCCCATGTTCGGCTCGCCATTAGCAGTTAATTTCTCAGGGTCAAAGACACTAACATTCTCTTATAGGAGGAGAACATGGGTAGTAAATTATATGTCGGCGGTTTGCCATATTCGGTGACCGGCGACCGGCTGCAGGAAATTTTCGCGGAGCACGGGACCGTAGAATCCGCCAACGTGATTTCCGATAAATTCACCGGTCAATCGCGGGGCTTCGGCTTCGTCGAGATGAGCTCGAGCAGCGAGGCCCAAAAGGCCATCGATAGCCTGAACGGCACGCAGCTCGACGGGCGCACGTTGACGGTCAACGAAGCCAAGCCAATGGCGAAGCGCGATAACTTCGGCGGTGGCGGTGGAAATCGCGGCGGTGGTGGTGGCCGGGGCAATCGCGACGGCGGCGGCGGACGCAACCGCTGGTAGTTATTTCGTTAACGAATTAACTGCAAAAAGGGCAACCGATTCGGTTGCCCTTTTTTTTGTGATTTCGCAGCGATATCACCGGGCGCATCTCTCATGGAAAGATTTTTTGCCACGTGTCCGCGCGGCCTCGAGTTGCTTCTTGGCAGATGAATTACGTCAACTCAACGCGGAAAATATTGCATGCGGTGGGCGGCGGCGTTCAGTTCGTCGGCGATTTTTTTCTCTGCTACCGGGCCAATCTCGAAAGCCGCATCGCCAGCCGGGTTCTATGGCAGGTGGCGAACGGCGTGTACCACAGCGAGGACGATATTTACCGTGCCGCATTCGCGCCGCGGTGGACTGATTGGTTTGATCCAGTCGCGGACGATTCGGGTCGATATCTCGGCGACCAAGTGCCCGCTCACCAGTCTCAATTTCGTCACCCTTAAAATCAAAGATGCGGTGTGCGACAAAATTCGTCGCCTCTCGGGTCACCGCCCCAGCGTGGACACTCACGAGCCGGATGTTCCGATCCAAGGCCATCTGACCGATCGCGAGTTTACGCTTTATCTCGACACCACGGGCGAACCGTTGTTTAAGCGCGGCCAGCGCGTTGCCACCGGCGAAGCGCCGCTCAGGGAAAATCTCGCCGCGGGAATTCTGCGTCTCGCCGGATGGAGTCCCGGCATTCCTCTCCTCGATCCCATGTGCGGCAGCGCCACGATCCTGGTCGAAGCAGCCCACATGGCGCTCGATATCGCGCCAGGTTCGAGGCGGCATTTCGCGTTCGAGAAATTCAAAAACTTCGACCCGCGCCGCTGGCGCGAACTATCACAACGAAGCGCGACGCAGGCAAAGAACCAGGACGCCGCAGGCGATTTACGGCAGCGATCTCTCCGTCGATGTGCTGAAAGCCGCCCGCGCTAATCTTGTGGCAGCCGGTTTGGAGCGAGTCGTGGGCCTCAATCGTGCCAATGTTCTGGAAATGTCGGCGCCGGCAAAGGAAGGCATTATCGTCACCAATCCGCCATACGGCGTCCGCCTCGGCGAGCAGCAAGCGATGGCGGAGTTTTATCCCAAGCTAGGCGACGTATTGAAAAAAAAATTCAGCGGCTGGCACGTCTATCTACTCAGCGCCGACATGCGTCTGCCCAAGCTGATCCACCTCGCCGCCTCGAAACGTACGCCGCTTTTTAACGGCGCCCTAGAATGTCGCCTGTTCGAGTACAAGATGGTGGAAGGAGGAATGAGAAAGAAAAAGCCTGAAGCGTGATTCACCTTCGTCTTGACATATTGACAGGGTTAAACATCTCCCGCGTACGGTAACCCCGATTGCCTCTGCTCGAGCCTGCTAAATCACCGTGCCATCAGGAATGGTGGCGTTTTTTATGATGACAACGATGCCGTTTTGAATGACGAAGCCGAGATTTTCCCGGCTCGCCTCTTGCACGTGATCTTTGTTGACGATTCGCACGTTGCGGCCGATACGGGCGTTTTTGTCGACGATCGCTTTTTGGATGGTTGTGTTTGCGCCGACGCCTAAAGGGACCTTTCCACTCGCCAAGGCTTTCATGCGTTCCGCCGGGGACTCGTAATAGTCTGAACCCATCAATAATGCATTATCGATCAGGCAACCCGTCTCGATGCGCGAGCGAATGCCGATGACCGACCGCTTGACAGTGCATTCCTTGAGGATACAGCCCTCGCCGACCATCGATTCGATAACTTTGGAATCGAGCAACTTGGTGGGTGGAAGATAACGCGATCGCGTATAGATAGGCGCCTTCTCATCGTAAAAGCTGAACGAAGGATCGGGCTGCTCGGTGAGCGCGAGGTTAGCGTTGTAGAAGGCTTCGATCGTTCCGATATCTTCCCAGTAGTCTTTGAATAGATAGGCCTGCACGTTGTGACTGCTTAACGACGCTGGCAGAATTTCTCTACCGAAGTCCGTCTGGTCCACGTCGTGATTTAACAGGTCGTGCAAGATCTGCTTTTCAAATACATAGATGCCCATGGAAGCGATGTAAGGAAAGTTCATGGCTTTGTCCGCGCCGAGGCCGAGAACGGTCGTATCCACCCGCATCGTTTCGATGGCGTCGCCTTTGGGCTTTTCGCTGAAAGAGAGCACGCGCCCGCTGCGGTCGATTTTCACCAAACCGAAGTCGGTCGCCCGACTCTCGGCCGATCGGGACTACGGACAATGTGATATCCGCCTTAGTTTCGCGATGGCGCTGAATAAAATCCGCATAATTCATCCGATACAAATGATCGCCGGATAGAATCAAGTATTGATCAACGTCCCATTCGGCGAACAGCCAGAGATATTTGCGCACGGCATCGGCCGTTCCTTCGAACCAACTCGGGCTGTCCGGTGTTTGCTGTGCCGCCAGCACTTCGACGAATCCTTGGGTGAAGCCCGCGCCTGCCAAATGGTAAGTGCGCGCGATATGCCGATTGAGCGACGCTGAGTTGAATTGCGTCAAAACGTAGATTCTTTGGATCTCGGAGTTGATGCAATTGCTGATGGGAATATCGATCAAGCGGTATTTGGCACCGAGGGGAACGGCCGGCTTGGCGCGAAGTTTGGTAAGAGGGTAGAGCCGCTTTCCGGCCCCTCCGCCCAGAATAATGGCCAATACTCTTTTCACAAAGAGACCTTCATCGCTCGCAGTCTAGCTCGGCGAGCAATTTGCGCTGATCGTCGGTATTTCGGGTCGAGAGTAAGCAACCAAGCGCGGGTATGTCAACCCGACCGGCAAAAAAAACACAACCTTGACGCGTCCGGCTTGGTAAACACCACCGCCGCTCTGCGAGTGGTGGGCGTGCTTCGGTGGCATCCCGGGTAAGGGACGGCAGCTATTTCGTCGCCGCGGTGTCAAAAAAAAATCGCGTGTAGCGCTTATCTCGGCACCGACCAAACTCATCTGGGGCTCCTGACCGGCGGTACGATTACCTATCGCTTCATTTGCCGGCGGAGCAGATGGAGGACTTCGTGGAATTGCCGTTGCATGGCGATCATCTGTTCGCGCATGTGGAGCGCGACTTCGGCGCCCTCCAGATTTACTCCCATTTCATCGATGAGCAGGTGGGCGACGCGCACGCGGTCGACTTGATCCAAGGGATAGAGTTTCTCGCTGCGCCGTAGAATCGGTGCGATCACTTTCTCTCGTTCCAGGCGCATGACGAACTCCGGCTTAACGTTACAGATTTTCGTGACCTCGGTCAGGTGCAGATATTTTCGCGGCATGGTTCTACTCGCACTATAGCCGGACGTCTTTGCGGATATCCTCGGCGTAAGCTTGGTCGATCTTTTCGACGACGTCATGGCTGAGCTTTTCCGTCGGCACGCGCACCATGAGCCGCAAATATAAATCACCCGCCGGGATTTGCCCGTGGGCAGCGACACCTTTGCCTCTGATGCGCAGCTGCTGGCCGCTCTGCGCGCCGGCCGGAACTTTCACGTTTATTGTCCCGCCCGGCGTTGGCACTTCCACGGTAGCACCGCGGACCGCCTCGCCTACTGTGATGGGCAGGTCCATGGATAAGTCCCTGCCGGAGCGCGACAGGATCGGGTGCGGTTGAATGCGCGGTGTAATAAAAAGATCTCCTGCCGGCCCGCCGCGAACTCCTGCCTCACCTTTGCCGCGCAGGCGAATGCGTTTTCCCGGCTCGGCCCCAGGCGGAATATTGACGCGTATGGTATCCGGCCGCACCACCCGGCCGCTGCCCCTGCACGCCGCGCAGGGATCGCCGGGCAATTGCCCCTTGCCGTTACATCGCGGGCAGGTTTGGCGAAACTGTATCGGTCCTTGCGCCACTGATTTCGTGCCCGTGCCATTACATTCTCGACAAGTGGTCGGAGCGCTTCCGGGTTTCGCTCCACTGCCGTGGCAGACGTCGCAGGAGACGGACCGCTGCAGCGCTATCGAGGTTTGAAAACCGCGCACCGCGTCAAGGAAGTCGATGTCCATGCTCGACTCGATGTCCTGGCCGCGCATCGGTCCGCGTTGCGTCTTGGGTCCGCGCTGAAACATGCCCCCCAAGCCACCGAACATATCGCCCAGGTCGTCCATGTTGAATTCGAAGCCGCCACCGCCACCTGCCTGCGCCGATTGTTCCTGCCAGCGCTGATAGCTGCGCGCCCTTTCAGCGTCAAATCCGGCAGCGAGGCCGGCCTCGCCGAATTCGTCGTAGAGCTTTTTCTTTTTTTCATCGCTCAGCACATCGTAGGCCACCGAGAGTTCCTTGAACTTGTTCTCAGCATCCTTATTGCCAGGATTGATATCCGGGTGATACTTGCGCGCGAGTTTACGGTAAGCCTTGCGGATATCTTCCTGTGAGGCGCCGCGCGCAACGCCGAGGGTCTTGTAGTAGTCGTTATTGGCCATTGTATCTTTAAAATAACCACAAAGCCGGGAGTTTCAAGGGAATCGAGCGTCGCGACCGGGGCAGACGTGACCCCCTTACGGGACGAGAGCCACGAACACGATCAGGCAGAGTAAATCTGTCTGTCATGACCGTCGCATACGACCATTTTCCGCGTGACTCGGCGAGGTCAAAAATGTCGTTGACGGTGGAGTAGCGCCGATGAAGGATGACGATTTAAGCAATAATTAAATGCGGCATATCTTTACGCATAAATTCTGCTATAGTCACTGTCGATGTAACCGTTGGCATCCCAAAGTCATGCTCGGTCCAATCTTGACCGGGTTCTTAAAGAGGCGGTCCCCATGGGTACCGCCTCTTGGCGTTTCTGCACCCGGAAAATAACGAACAACGCGAGGCAATGTAAGGAGGTAAGCTTATGGACCGTTATACGAAACACTTAGACAGTGATCGCATTGCTTTCATCGGTAATTATTTGCCGCGCCAATGCGGTATTGCCACGTTCACTACGGATTTGTGTGAAGCACTCGCCGCCGAGCACCCCGGCACAACTTGTATCGCTCTGCCCGTAAACGACAACGAATCCGGCTATGCGTACCCGGCAAGAGTGCGCTTTGAACTGGCCGAGAAGGACATCGACTCTTATCATCGCGCCGCTGATTTCTTGAATATCAATAGCGTGGATGTCGTGTCCCTGCAGTTCGAATACGGCATATTCGGCGGCCGGGCCGGCAGCCATATTTTGGCGTTGCTGCGCGAATTGCGCATGCCCATCGTCACGACCCTGCATACTATTTTACGTGAGCCCGATGCCCATGAGCGCCGGGTTTTGGAAGAAGTGGCTGCGCTGTCGGATCGCTTGGTCGTCATGAGCGAACGCGGCGCAAAATTCTTGCACGAGATCTATCGCGTGCCGACCGCGAAGATTGACATGATACCGCACGGTATTCCCGATCTGCCTTTCGTTGACCCGGGGTTTCACAAGGATCTGTTCGGCGTCGAAGGCAAAATCGTTTTACTTAGTTTCGGTTTATTGTCAGCGAACAAAGGCATCGAAAATGTCATCGCGGCTCTGCCGGCGATTCTCGCCAAGCATCCGAACGTGGTGTACTTCATCGTCGGCGCAACCCATCCGCACGTCAAGCAGCACGACGGTGAAACCTATCGGCTCTCTTTGCAACGGCTCGCGCAAGCAAAAGGCGTCGAAGGCCAAGTCATTTTTTACAACCAGTTTGTCACATTGGAGGAACTCGTCGAATTCATCGGCGCGGCCGATATCTATATTACCCCCTATCAGAACCAAGCGCAGATTGTGTCGGGCACGCTGGCATATACTCTGGGGGCGGGCAAAGCGGTGATTTCGACGCCCTATTGGTACGCTGAAGAAATGCTCGCTGACGAACGCGGCGCGCTGGTGCCGTTCCGCGATCCTCCGGCTTTGGCCGCGCAAGTCATTGACCTATTGGACAACGAGGCCAAGCGCCACGCCATGCGCAAGCGCGCTTATATGTTCGGACGGGAGATGATCTGGCCGCACGTCGCCCGCCGTTACATGGAGAGTTTTGCTCGGGCCAGAGCCGAGAAACGCAATTTCACGCCAAGTGTTTTCGCGGTGAAGCCGCTCGACAAGCGGCCGGCGGAACTGCCGCCGCTCAAACTGGATCACTTGCGGCGCATGACCGACGATACCGGCATGTTGCAGCACGCGCTTTTTACTTTGCCCAACTATCGCGAAGGTTACACCGTCGACGATAACGCCAGGGCCCTGATGGTAAGTGTCTTAGCGGATGAATTGGGCCACTCCGAAGCGTCCGAGACCGTCTCGCGCTATCTCGCTTTCATCTGCTACGCCTTCAACGGCGAGACCAAACGCTTCCGCAATTTTATGGATTACCAGCGCAATTGGTTGGAGGCGAGCGGTTCAGACGACAGCCACGGCCGCACCCTGTGGGCGTTGGGCACACTGTTGGGACGCTCTAACACACCCGGGCTCCAGAGCATGGCGGGACGGCTGTTTGAGCAGGCACTGCCCGCAATTCTCACGACCACCAGTCCTCGGGCCTGGGCCTTCGCACTGATCGGCATTCACGAATATCTGCGCCGTTACGACGGCGACCGCCGGGCAAGTCAGGTGCGCGAGGAACTGGCTGGGCGGCTGCTCACGTTGTATCAAGCGAATCGCTCGGATGAATGGCGCTGGTTTGAAGAAAGTCTGAGTTACTGCAACGCAGCGCTGCCCCACGCTTTTCTGATGTGCGGCCAATCGATACCGAACAGGACCATGAATGACGCCGCGCTCGAGTCCCTCGCGTGGCTCGCTGATCTTCAGCGAGACAAGACAAACGGCGGTCATTTTGTGCCGATCGGCTCCAACGGTTTTTATCAGCGCGGCGGTAAACGAGCTCGCTTCGATCAGCAACCGGTGGAGGCCCAAGCGATGGTTTCCGCCTGCCTCGAAGCGCATCGGATTACGGGCGACAAGAACTGGTACAAGGAAGCGCGGATGGCTTTCGACTGGTTCCTCGGCCGCAACGATCTTAACCTTCCTATCTACGATCCGACGACGGGAGGTTGTCGAGATGGCTTGCATCCCGACCGCCCGAATGAAAATCAGGGCGCGGAGTCTTCCCTGGCCTTTCTTCAGGCCGTGCTGGAACTGCGTCTGGCTGAAAGTACACTCCTGACCGTGGAGGCAGGATCTTAATGTCCAATCATCATGTCGAGCTCTTTGAACGTTGCGCGCACAATCCGATCTTAACTGCCGCGGATTGGCCCTATCCCGTGAACAGCGTGTTTAACCCGGGAGCGACGTTACTGCCCGATGGCACGACGCTACTGCTTTGTCGCGTTGAAGATCGCCGCGGCCATTCCCATTTGTCTGTCGCCCGCTCCGTCAACGGCGTCGATCATTGGCAGATCGAGTCCCAACCGACGATGGCGGCCGATCCGGAACGTTATCCGGAAGAATTATGGGGCATCGAGGATCCGCGCATCACCTACGTTGAAGAACTAAAAAAATACGCCGTCGTCTACACGGCGTTCACACGCGACGGCCCGGGCGTCTCGCTGGCGCTCACGGAGAATTTCCGCGATTTCGAGCGCTACGGCGTCATCATGCCGCCGGAAGATAAAGATGCCGCGCTGCTTCCCCATCGGATCGGCGGTCAGTGGGCCTTGATTCACCGGCCGGTGAGCGCGCCGCGCGCGCATATGTGGATCTCGTTTTCAGAGAACCTGTGCCACTGGGGCAAGCACAAGCTGATGCTACAGGCGCGGCGGGGTGCTTGGTGGGACGCTAACAAAATAGGTCTCTCACCGCCGCCGCTACTAACACCTCAAGGCTGGTTAGTGATCTATCATGGCGTGCGCCAGACAGCCGCCGGCGCGATTTACCGCTTGGGGCTTGCGTTGTTTGATTTGGCAGCGCCGGAGCGTTGTCTGAAACGCAGCGATGAATGGGTCTTTGGTCCGGAAGAAGATTATGAGCAGCGCGGCGATGTCGACAATGTCGTTTTCCCTTGCGGCACGACGATCGCTCCCGATGGCGACACCCTGCGTCTCTACTACGGTGCTGCCGACACAAGCATTGCGATGGCCACCGGCAGTATTCGCGCCATGCTCCATCGGCTGGAGAACATGTCTGAGGGAAGCCAAAGAGGTTTTGAGGATGTGAATGTTTGAGGAGGATCCAATGCCGTTCAGTATTGGGAATAAGGTCGTTTATCCTTCTCAGGGCCCCTGCCTGATCGATGCAGTGGAAAACAAGATTGTTGCGGGTCGGACGACACGCGTTTACCGCCTGACGTTGTTGGACGATAGCGGCGACGCAGTTTTTGTCCCAGTAGATAAAGTCAAGGCTCTGCGGATGCGGCAGTTAATGGGCAAATCGGAAGTTCCGAAACTGCTGAGCTATTTGGAGAATGCAGTCACGACAGCCAAAAACTGGAAGCAGCGTGCGATCGACAACTTGAAACTGTTGAGCTCGGGTTCGGCATTTGACTTGGCAGAAATCGTTGAGTCCCTGACGATGCTGAACGAAATCAGGGCGCTTTCTCTGCGCGATCGACAAACACTGAATAAGGCGAAAAAGTTCCTAATTTGTGAGCTTTCCGAAGTGTTGGGAGAGACAAGAGGTGCGACGGAAGAGCAGGTCGACAAAGCACTCGCACGCAAAGAGGCTGAAAAGACCCACGGATTACCCGAGTCGGGTTCGCATAACTGACAGCATCGGGTTTCACTTCACGGTTTCCCAAGAGATTGAACTGACAAAAAGTAACTCTCTACCTAGACTGACCAGGGAGGTCAATGTACACGCGGAACGTCAGAATTAAGCTCCGGGCCAACAGTGCAAACGCGTTTAGACAGCTACTGAAGGAGCGAATTATTCCTTTGTTGCGCACACAAAAAGGCTTTCAGGATCAGATTACCCTCGTTACTTCCCAGCGGAACGAGGCAGTCGCGATCAGTTTCTGGGATAACCAAGAGAATGCGGACGCTTACAATCACGTGGCCTATCTTGATGTCTTGAGAACTCTGTCGATGGTGACTGAAAGCGTGCCCTTCATGGAAGCCTTCGAAGTCATAGACTTGACGAGTGATCCGCTGCTCGGCGCAATTTCCGCATGACTTTGCAGGCGGTCAAAGCGATCACATTCGCGACAAGTATCAGACCACTACGACTGGGCCTGTACCACTAGAAAAATTAAAAACCAGTGAGTTGTCATTCGTTGGCGATGGTCGGCAAGGGAAGTTGACCGGAACATGATCCGATGCTCCGAATCCGGTTTTTGGTATCTCGTTTTCGCAAGTCGCTGCAGCGCAGATTAGGTAGATAACGGATTCTCGGACATCACTTGACGTCTGCACAGCTTGACTTGCTATCACGACTTAATTCACCTAGGCTTTACTCTCTTCTCGCAGTCGTAGGGTTCGCCTCCGCGGTTACTTGAAATTCTTCAAGTAAGCCTCTCTTCATCACCCCTCCAAGCAAAGGGCCGTCAGCTCCGGCCAAATAGGGAAATAGATTGAGTTCTTTATTCATTATCGCCATCCCTATGGCTTTGATAATCATTGGGATCCTATTGAACAGGTTTCACATTGTAAATAGCGAACACCAGACGATCCTTATCGACGATGAGGCAACGGAGTGAAAAAAATGAAAAGCAGCATTTCATACAAGAACTGTCTCATTCGCAGTGAATCGTTTCAGGGGGAAACCAAAGGCACCTGGATTCCACAGTATACCGTGACGCGTCAGGATGCCGAAAACAAAACCAGTGGCGTTTCATCGCATCACGCTCAACTCGACAAAGCGTTTTGGAGTGAAAACGAAGCCGACGAGTTTGCCCTGCAAGACGCCATGCATTGGATCGATAAAGAAGTGACGGTTATCGAGCAGAAACGATGACCAGGAGGTTTTTACGTCGTTATTGAACCAGTTACCGGAAACCGTTTTTACAACAAAGGTTGACGAGCTGCTCAACTGGGGCCGCGCCTCGTCGCAATGGTACATGTTGTTCGGCTTGGCTTGTTGCGCTATCGAGTTGATGCAGACGGGCGGTCCGCGCGCCGATATCGATCGCTTCGGCGCAGTGCCGCGCGCCACGCCGCGACAATCCGATCTGATGATCGTCGCCGGCACACTGACCTACAAAATGGCCAAGCGCACCAAGCTCCTCTACGATCAGATGCCTGATCCGAAGTACGTCATTTCTATGGGCAGCTGCGCCAACTGCGGCGGGCTTTTTCAGCTCGCCTATTCGGTCTGCAAAGGCGTGGACAAAATCATTCCCGTCGACGTTTATGTTCCCGGCTGCCCGCCACGGCCGGAAGCCTTGACCGAGGGCCTTCTGAGAATCCAGGACAAGATCATGCAGGAGAAATGGCTGGTAAGAACTGCCCAGGTTTCAGCCTGAGCTCTGCCGGCCACAGGATAAGGATATCTTCCGCTATGGCTGGAGAAATAACTATCACCGATCGATTTTTATTCCCGTTGTAGGTGGATTGCCCTTCGACCGATCACGCAGATGATCCGCGCGCGGCGAGCGAACCGTAAGATCGACGTTCCTTTTTCTGGACAAGTGGATTTGCTCGGGGCGTCTTCGAGATTCACCTTGACAACGGGTGCTTAGTGACTACTGTTAAAGAAGTTAGTCCTAGGGTTTCCTTCCTCGGTTACCTGAAATTCTTCACGTAAGCCCAAAATCCTCCACCCTACCACCAGTCCAACCAAGGAGGTTGAAATGTATACTCGCAACGTCAGTATGAAGCTGAAGGCCAATAGCGCGACGGAGTTTGCCCGCACTCTTGAGAACGAGGTAATTCCCGTGCTCCGCAAACAAAAGGGATTTAAGGACGAGATCACCCTCGTCGCCCCAGAACGTAACGATGCGGTAGCGATTAGTTTCTGGGATAAGAAAGAAGACGCGGAAGCTTACAATCGCGAGAAATATCCCGAGGTCTTGAAGACCCTGTCCAAGGTGGTTGACGGCACTCCGAAAGTGGAGTCCTTTGAGGTCGCCAATTCGACTTCCCACCAGATCGCAGCGAAAGCGGCCTAGTCCAAAGAGGCCTTTCGGTTCGGGAAGGGGCTACCCCCTTTCCCGGACCGTATTGAATAACAGCGGAAAAGTACGAGACTGAAAGGATCGTGACGCATTTTGAATTGTCATGTAGCTAACAATAAGCCATTGTCTTGCATCCGGTAGCAACATGCAGAAGCTAATCTATATTTGTCCGAGCTTAAAAAAACCGGGTCAGCGGTGACCGGAAGCCCGAGCAGGGGAGCCCGCATGGCCAATTTGTTCTACAAAAATCCGCTCATCGTTGTATCCGCTCGGTTCGACGAAAATACTAGGTCTTGGGTTCCTATCGCTGACATCAGTTGGCAAGCTGACGGTCGGCGAGGATCACACACGATAATTGGCCCTCTCTATAATTTCGACAGTTGGCGGGAAACAGAAAAGCACATGATAGGCTTGGCGGAAGCATGGATCGATGACCCTCCCTCGCCGTCATAAATCGTTACGCCTAACCCCCTGCGATGGAAGTAAGAGTGTCCAATTATGTTGGGTCGGCTGAAAAAATTGCGGTCCTCTTCGATTTAAAATGAGTCACTCCTTGTGAAAGGGATGGCTTGCCATGGGTCGTTCAGCGCGGCTGTTTAGGCACATTTGGGGAGGCGCTAATTTCTTTGCAAACTCGTTCAATATTAGACAGTAACCCCTTCCCACACAAGGTAAGTTTAAATCGAAAAGGCTCTTTTTTGGCAAGCCGTTTGACGCGGTTAGCGTGTGCCTATTCGTGATTTTGCGTATGGTCCCTAGTCAAAGACAATCAAGAGGTTCTTGGATCCAGTTGCCAGACCGCTGCCTGCGCGCATGTGATTGTGCTCGATTAATTCACGGGTCAAGTCTCACGGGCACGATCAGGATGAATACAGGCGTCAAAAGAGGTGTTCAGTAACCTACTGGAGAGAAAGCATGCCAGATCTGACGGCACAACCTGAAGAGAAGAAGAAGCGAAAAGGCACCGCGCTGCTCGCCGTCATGGACGAAAATTGTAGTAGCTGTGCCGGCTCGCCGCTATGCGAACTCCACTGCCCGGTGGAAAACTGCATTAATTTACTCTATGAGGAAACCCCCGCCGGAGGACTGAAGCCCTATCGAGTCTGGGTAGACAACGACAAGTGCATCGGCTGCCAGATGTGTTTCAGTGATGATTTAACCAAGATCCATCGGCACAAGGAAACCGGCGAAATCTTCCGCGAGTATGCCGGGAGATATTACGACAGCTCCAAAAAGCCGGTCGATGAGAACAGGCTGCCGAAGAAATTTCAGCTGGAGCTGATTGGCACGGAGTCCGACGATCGGCTCGATAAAAAAATCTGCCCCTGGGATGCGATAAAGATGTACGAATTCGACGAGGGCGCCGAGCTGTCCAGGAATTTTTACGAGCCAAAGCAAATCGATGCGGTGAACGGCGTGTACGTCATGGACGCCGAGGAAAAACGACGGCTGGAAAAAAAGCAAATTGAACTCTACATGGGCGGCGAGTTGGCGGATAATCTCGAAGACAGCCTACCAAAATGATTTTTCCCAACGGGTGAGCGATGAAAAGAATTGAACACATGTCGCTCTGGGAGAGAGCGTACGTGCCGGAGATCGTGCGCGGTCTCTCCGTAACCGGGTTCCGCTTTTGGCGTAATCTGAGCATCCATATTTTGCACGCCTTCGGTTTGGCGAAAACCCGTCAAGCCGATGTCACGGTGCAATATCCGGAGGAAAGAGCTTCTTACCCGGACACCTTTCGCGGCCGTCACCGTCTGACTCTCGGCGCGGATGACACCGCCAACTGCACGGCTTGCTTTCTTGTGCGCAACTGCCTGCCCGGCTGAGTGTATCTACATCGAGGCCGGAGAAGACCCGCGTGATCCGGTCGAGAAGTACGCGGTGCGCTATGAAATCGATACGTTGCGCTGCATCTATTGCGGCTTTTGCGTCGAAGCCTGTCCGTGCGACGCGATTCGCATGGACACCGGCACCCATCCCGGTAATTTAGGATTTACCAGGAAGGCTTTTGTCGAAGACAAAAAGGTTCTCACGGACCGGTCGCGCGAGTTACAAGCCAAAGGCAAGGAAGGGCTCTACGAGGAGTACGTCAACCCTTACCGAAAAGTGTAGCACGAAGAACACCGAGCCGACGTCAATGAGTACAGCAGGAATGAGGCGGCGCCGATAGTTTTTCCCCGCCGCGGTGGATTTAACTTCCATCGCTCTTATCAATCCGCCGGAACCCGGCAAAGAGTCTTTCAAAAAGAAAGCTGAGTTACACATGAAATTACCAATTCACAAACTTGCCAGCCGGATACTTCCCGTTCTGCCCGACCGGCACTTCGCGGAAACCCCACTTGAGCCCGGGCCGCGAAAGCGTGTGGCGAATTTCATCGCCGATATCCGCAAGCAGTATGCTGAGAAAAAGAAGAATCTATCGCCTAACGACAAAAAATACCGACCGTCTCCGATGTGGTATTTTTTCGCCACGGTTTTGCTCGTCCTATTAGTGCAAAATTTTCTCGCTCGCTCTCATGTCGAGATTATCAGCTACAGCCAATTCAAATCCTTCGTCAAGAAGGATTTGATCAATGATCTGGTCGTTCGTGAAACGACCATCGATGGCAATTTGAAGGCGGCGGCGGTGAAAGAAATTTTCAGTCCGGAAAAATTGAAGGAGATGCCTCCGGAGGTACTTGGCGGCAAAATTCGCATTCCCTTCGAGACGGTAAAAGTGGACGATCCGACCCTCACCGCCGAACTTGAAGCAGCCAAAATACCGTTCAGGGGAGAGGTCACCAGCAACTGGCTGCCGACGATTTTATCCTGGGTGGTTCCCGTCGCCTTGTTTTTTCTGCTCTGGGGTTATCTTGGCAAGAAAATGGGGTCGGGTGCCGGCGGTTTTATGCAGATCGGCAAGAGCAAAGCGAAAGTCTACATCGAGAAAAAAACCGGAGTTACCTTCGCTGATGTTGCGGGTATCGATGAGGCCGAAGAAGAGGTCGCGGAGGTTGTGGGGTTCCTGAAAGATCCGGATAAATATCAAAGACTGGGCGGCCATATTCCCAAAGGCGTCTTGATCGTTGGGCCGCCGGGCACGGGAAAGACCCTGCTCGCGCGCGCCGTCGCCGGCGAGGCGGGGGTTCCTTTCTTCAGCCTGACGGGCTCTGACTTCGTCGAGATGTTCGTCGGCGTCGGCGCGGCACGGGTCAGGGATCTTTTTATGCAAGCAGTAAAGAATGCGCCGAGCATCATATTCATCGATGAGCTCGATGCTATTGGAAAGGCTCGGGGAGTGAGCGTGCTCACGGGCAACGACGAACGGGAACAAACCCTCAATCAGCTTTTAGCCGAGATGGATGGGTTCGATCCGAATCAAGGAGTGATCATCATGGCCGCCACCAACCGGCCGGAGATCCTCGACGCCGCGCTGCTCCGGCCCGGCCGCTTCGATCGGCAGATCTTGGTGGATCGTCCCGACATCAAGGGACGCACCAAAATCCTCCAATTGCACGCGAAGAAGGTGAAGCTCTCTGCTGATCTCGATCTCGCTGTCGTAGCCGCCAAAACGCCCGGCTTTGTCGGCGCGGATCTCGCCAACATCGTCAATGAAGCGGCGTTGCTGGCGGCGCGCCAGGACAAAGAGTCGATCGATATGGCGGAATTTGACGAGGCGATCGAACGGGTGGTCGCGGGACTACAAAAGAAGAGCCACGTCATCAATCCCAAGGAGAAGAAAACTGTTGCCTATCACGAGTCGGGTCACGCTCTCGTGGCGGAGCTCGTGCCGGGCGCCGATCCGGTTTCCAAGATTTCAATTATTCCCCGGGGAATCGCCGCCCTGGGTTATACGACGCAGCTGCCGACCGAAGATCGCTATCTCATGACACGTTCTGAACTGCTCGCGCGCATCGATGTTCTTTTGGGTGGGAGAGTCGCGGAGGAGATCGTCTTCGGCGATATATCAACGGGCGCGCAGAACGATCTGCAGCGAGCCACCGAGATTGCCAGAACCATGATCACCCAATTCGGTATGAGCGAGAAGCTCGGCCTGGCTACTCTCGAAGGACCGCGCCATGCCACGTTCCTGATGGTGCCCACCCAAAGTCCCAAGGAGTACAGCGAGGAGACCGCCCGGCTCATCGACGCAGAAGTCAAACAAATATTGTCGGAGGCGCATACTAAGGCGCGAGATATCTTGCTTGCGCACCGCGCCGCGCTGGAGGAATTGGCGAAGCTGCTTCTGGAAAAAGAAGTTGTCGACAGACCAGCCTTGCAGGCGATCCTAAAAGTACGGAGCATCGACAGCATGAAGGAAAAAAAGCGCGCCGCGGACATACAGGGGAACGAAGGCGTTCTGCCGAGCGCCGAGAGGGAATAGCCGCTGAATTGGCAATGAGGGGTGCATCGACCGGCGATGATTCAATGAAGTCAGGAGAGCGAAATATGAAGAGCGAAACGCGGCGGCCCGGCGATGAACCGCAGTTCGATGAGCACGCCAACGAAGATCGTTATTTTG
The DNA here is from genome assembly GCA_963804165.1 of uncultured delta proteobacterium. GTDB lineage: Bacteria > Desulfobacterota > Binatia > UBA9968 > UBA9968 > DP-20. The sequence goes on along the minus strand of CAWDPO010000045.1, from coordinate 117,657 downwards.
CCGGGAAAGAACATGAGCTGGTCGAAGATATGAAGTTCGAATTTCACAAGGCTGAAGCGGCCCGGCGGGAAGTTCAGATGGCGACTTGCCCGAAGTGTTCAGGACAATTCGCGAAATACGCTGTTAAGGGCTTTGTTGTAGAGCGCTGTGAAAGTTGCGAAGGGATTTGGCTCAATAAGGGGGATCTCGGCGAGATTCTGCGACGGCAAGCGGCGGGGCCGCTAGGAGCTTTTATTCAGCGCTGCTTTGCCAAGGTTGAAATGACCAAGAGGAGTTAGACCGAGCCCCCCGCGCCGGTCATGATGCAAAGGCTTCGCAGTGCTCACGCAAGGCGAAACTGCGCGAGCGACGCGCGGGCCGGTCCGCCACTGATGTCTGGAACGATGCTCAGCTCGATCGTGGTGACACCGTCAAGTTCCACAGGATAATCCTCGCACTCACTGTTCGTGGCGGGAGGGCTGAAATTATACTGCTGATGCACGATTTCCCGATAGGATTGCCCGCCGTTTGACGAACCACCGCAGCACAAACTGCTGAGTGCGCTCCAATTCATCTTCGCGAAAATCCAAATGCAGACGCTTGATTCTCAGCGGCTGGTCAAACACAAGGCGCACGGTCTGCGGTCCCGGTTGCGCAGCTCGCCAACCCGATTCAGTCCCCGGTTAGCAATCCCGACTCGATCGGGTGCGCCGCCTCCTCCGATGTTACCTCCACTTGCGCCAAACCGCGTGGCCATTTTTTCTTCAATTTGTCCAATTTTAGACAGATTGTTAACCAGAAGGATAATATGGTGCGTTTTTTTCACGAAAAGGACCTACAAGGGAGAAATCCCAGGTGGAGGCAACATGAATGTGCACCAATCTCCATTGCGGTTAGAAGACGTCGTCATAAATTCCGAGCTCCTAAACAGACCCTCCAAAGCACCCAACTATAAAGCCGAAAATCAGGCTTTGATCGCTCTGGCGCAGACCCTTGCGGATGCGCCCAATATGATCTTGCAAAGGCTCGCCGAAACAGCCTTGCAACTTTGCCGCGCTGATACCGCCGGAATCAGCTTGTTAGACGAAAAAGATGGCGCGGAGGTGTTCCGTTGGGAGGCGCTGGCGGGAGTCTTTAGCGACCGCCGTAACGCCACGATGCCCAGAGACGCAAGTCCTTGTGGCACCACAATCGACCGGAACGCAGCTCAGCTCATGTACATGGCGGAGCGCATTTTCCCAGCGCTAAGATCGCAGCCGCCCGTCGTCGAGGCCTTGCTCATCCCGTTTCACGTCGGGCACAAACCGATCGGCACGGTGTGGGTCGTCGCCCACGACGAGCGCCGCAAATTCGATCGGGAAGACGAACGGATCATCAAGACACTAGCTCAATTCGCGTCGGCCTCCTGGCAATTATGGCAAGCACGGGCCGGCGACGAAGCCGTAGCCCGAGACAAGCGTCAACAAGCGTTGGACTTAGCCGCCACAAACGCAGCATTGCAGGCGCACCTTGAGAACAAAACGAGGGTGGAAGAGAAGCTGCAGCAGCTAAACGGCGAGTTGCAGGCGCGGATCGTGGAAAGCACGGCGAAATTGACTAGGAGAAAGACCGACGTAAATAACGTCGCGGCCAGCATCGCTCACGATTTCAATAACGTTTTAAATGTCATCCGGGCCTATGCAACACTGATTATGACGAGTCCGACCGAACCAAATAATGTTGTCGAGCACGCGGAAGTGATCAGGGCAACCGTCGAGGAGGGGGTGGGGCTGACGCGGCAGATCCTCGCGGCTGGGCGAAAGACAGAGACAGATTTCGAACTTGCAGATATCAATGGCCTGCTTCAACGAATGATTAAATTATTGTCTCCGATGTTTCCGACGACAATCGTGATCGCGACAGATTTCGATCCCCGCGTGCCGATGATCATGATCGATGCCGGTCTCATATATCAGATAATACTCAATCTCTGCATTAACGCGCGGGACGCAATGCCGGACGGCGGGAAAATTCTATTGCAGACTCAAACGACCTTGGGTGCCGTTCTGCGCCAACGCTTCTCCAAAGCCAAAGCAGAACAATACGTACACATCAGCGTCGCAGATACCGGCATTGGAATGGAGGCAGACGTTAGGAGCCGGGTCTTTGAATCCTATTTTACCACCAAGAAGCCGGACCAAGGGACGGGTCTCGGCCTTTCAATAGTTCACGGTATGGTCAGTGTACATGCCGGCTTCGTCGAGGTAACCAGTGAACCAGGTTGCGGTTCGACGTTCCATATTTATTTGCCGATTCCAGGAGACGAGGGAGCGGCAGTTGCGGTAATTGCCGGGCAAAACAACATAGAGGATCGATCACGGCGTCGTGAGACGGTTCTCTATGCGGAAGACGAGGCAAGGCTCTCTGATTTGATGCGAGATTTACTGGAAAGGGAAGGATTTAGAGTCTTGACCGCGCAAAACGGACCCGAAGCGGTGGAAGTGCATGCTCGACACAAAGACGAGATCGCCATAGCGATTCTTGATTGGGGCTTGGCGAAACTGAATGGCTGGGAAGCTTTTCAACAGATGAGAAAAATCAATCCAAAGCTGAAAGGAATCATTGCCAGCGGTTACGTGTCCGCCGAAGTCGAGTCGCTATTGGCAAAAGGAGAGCTGAACGGAGTGTTTCAGAAGCCGTACGCTGAAGAAGAAGTTCTCGCTACGATTAAGCGGGCAATTCACCGCGGTTAGAACCAACGCCGAGCCTCTTCAGGCGACGGGATTCTCTAAGTCGCAGGTCTCGTCGTGAACCAGGAATGAAGAAGAAAAACGAAGGCACGAGAGCGAAGAATAATTTTTTTGCGTCTCTCGCAACGTGGAATGCGTGAATTCCAAAGCGTCGCCATGCCCGCGTCCACAGGCATGGCGACGGCTTAGACGGGAATGACTGTTTTAACAGTGACGAATCCACCGGCAACTCGCCGGCGATCGCTGCCCACTTCTTTTACGCTTTGTCCGCAAGATGCTTGGCGCACGCGTCAGCAACTTTGCTATCGGGCTTGTCCTCACCCGGCATGATCGCCCAACTCTGCTTTTCTATATAGCGGCCTTTGTCCCAGGAATCCTTTCCTTTCATTTCCTTGACCTTATCGCCCTTATCCGAATCGCGGTTAAATTGTGCGACACAGATCGTACCCAGGCGCTCGGCGACAGCATCGGCAGCGATCTCCTTCGCCATTGCCGCAGCGGTACCGCTGGTGACCCATCCGCCATAGTTGAAGCCGACGAGGGCTAATACCGCCGCGCCACCGAGGGCGCTCCACCCACCTAGCTTAATTTTATCCCAATCCATGAGATACCTCCTTTAAGTACAAGTTTGGAACACGCCGATTTAATTCCCCACAGTGGTGACAAATCCAATAGTCCGAGTATTGTTTTGTGACGGAGCATTCTTCACAAACACTGCAAAAACGATGGCGGCAGCAGTCGCATTCGGCAGTAGCAATCCCACCCGATGAGCGGTTGGCTTTGGTCCGCGCCTGTTTCGCGGAACCGGCTTCGACCAGAACACGGCCCTGGTTGTCCGCCTCGGTGGATTCCGTGGATTCCGCAGTCACACGCCGCACCACTCCGTCTCGCACATCAACCGCATACCAAGCCATGTTCCCTTCCTTCTGGCACTGGCACCCGAGCATTGTGCTCGAGCCTGCCATGGGAGTCTTTTGATCTTCATGCTGGGCTTACTCAGCGACAGTTGCTGTCCAATATTGGACAGTATCGAAAAGAATTATTGCCAGGCTCACAGGTAGACGTCCGCGGAAATAGCGCTGATCCGGGTCATGGCCCAGAAAGTCGAGATTCGAACGTGAAGCATTCGGGGCCTCACAACCTTCCTGGAGGCCGCCGTGCCGGCGTTTGGGCTCGGGTCGATTCTTTTCAAAAGGGTTCAATATTAGACCGCAATCTCGCCTGACCCAGCCTAAGCTCACTGCAAACGAAGACAACAGAATATGCGCCTTGGCGCCGACGGAGTGGTGCTTATTCACGGTTACTAACCGGCTGGCTCTAACCGGCGTCCAACTAGATTGCGCGTCGTGCTTCGTCAAAGAAAGGAAAACGGCAATGATTAGCAAAACCGAACAGAATAAGTGGCGGATTCAAGAAGTGGCGGGAACACTCACTTGTAATGACCAGCACCAGAGGGAGGGAAAAGTCGATCCCATCAAGGGCAAGGTCATGAGCACGGTGGCGAGGGGGGTGAGTAAGATCAAGCACGTTGTAATAAACGCAGCGATGAAAGCAATTCTACTGGCTCGATTCATCATTGTAAGCCTCTTGTTTTTGCTGTGCTGTCTTGCCCTTCCCGCAGCGTCAAGAGCCGGCAGTCCGACGGAACAAGTGCGCGCCACCGTGGACAAGGTGCTGACTATCGTCAGAAGTTCAAACTCAAAATCGAAGCCACAAATGGACGAGCAGCGGGCTAAATTGATTGAGGTCATTCATCCCAGGTTTGATTTCCCGGAGATGGCCAAACGCTCTCTCGGGCCGAACTGGACACGCCGGACCCCGGAGGAGCAGCGGGAATTCATAGGAATTTTCGCCGCGCTGATGGGAAGATCGTACGCCGAAAACATTGAATCCTATACCAGTCAAGATGTCCTCTACACGCGCGAGAGCGAGGATCAGAACTATGCGCAGGTGGACACCAAGATCGTCGGCGATAACCAGCCCCCTTTGGCGATCAACTACAAACTCCATCGCGTCGACAAGGAATGGAAAGTCTACGATCTGGTGATCGCAGACATCAGTGTAGTCAACAACTACCGATCCCAGTTCGATCGCGTCATCGCGCGATCTTCTTTCGCCGAGCTCGTGCGTACGATGAAAGAAAAGCAGCCGTAGGATTCGGTAAAGAGCGGCTGTTCCTGGTTACGCTTAGACATAACTTGTCCTGAAAGGGCGTACCATTCAATCAAATAAACTGCGTTCGAGAATAGTTGACGATCGGAGTTTCTTAATATCGGTGGACATATGATCAAACCGCCCCGCACAAATACTAACCAACGGGGCGAGCAGCGTACTGGCCGGGAAAGGGGTTTTGCTATGGACGATCAGCTCGACAATGGTGCCATGCCTACGCCGGAGCAAGTGCGGACTTCTGAAGTTCGCTATCGGCGCCTCTTCGAGACGGCTAAGGATGGCATACTTCTCCTGGATGCGGACACGGCGCGGATCACCGACGTCAACCCGTTCCTGCAAGACCTGCTGGGATATTCTCACACCGAGTTGATTGGCAAAGCACTCTGGGAGATCGGGTCGGTCAAAGATATTGCCGCGAGCCAGGACGCCATGCGCCACTTGCAGAAAAAGGAATACGTCCGTTACGAGAATCTGCCGTTGGAAACCAAGAGCGGAAAGCAAATCCAGGTGGAGTTCGTCAGCAATGTCTACCTGGTCGACGGCTGGCGCGTGATCCAGTGCAACGTCCGCGATATCACCGCGCGCAAACAGGCCGAGGAGGGTATGCGGGCGGTAAATGGTCAGTTAGTGGCTTCTGTGGTTGAACTGCAAAGGCGTGACGAGGAAATGAAGTCGCTCATCCGCCTGAACGATCTGCTTCAATCCTGCACAAGCCAGGCCGAGGCCTACCAGGTGGTTGCTCACGTGGCCATCGAATTATTCGCGGGGCAGAGTGGTTGTTTAGCCATTTTGTCTGGCCCGGATCGACATTTGGAGACGGTCGCGCGATGGGGCGATGAGACAATACTAAAGTCCAGTTTTTCATTGGAGGACTGTTGGGCGTTACGCCGCGGTAAATTGCATGAAGTTAGCGATCCCCGGACGGATTTGCTGTGTCATCACTTTGTCGATCAACCCCAGGCCGGCGATTTGTGTGTGCCATTGATAGTCCAGAGCGGAACAACCGGACTGTTGTGTCTCACCGGCGCGGCGGAAAAAGCTCGAGGTTCAGTCACGAGGCAACAACTGGCCGTGGAAGTGGGCGAAACGATCAAGATGTCCTTGTCCAATTTGAAACTGCGAGAGAAACTGCGGGAGGAGGCCATCCACGATCCGCTGACCGGGCTGTTCAACCGACGCTATTTGGACGAGAGTCTGTCACGCGAGCTGCATCGTGCAAAGCGCCGAAATTCTCCACTCTGTGTCGCGATGCTCGACCTCGATAACTTAAAGCCGTACAACGACACTTTCGGCCATGATGCCGGCGACGATCGATTACGCGAGTTGGCGGAAGTGCTGCGTGAGAAGCTGCGTAAGAGCGATATCTCGTGCCGCTATGGCGGGGATGAGTTTGTCCTCGTGCTGCCCGATTCATCGCTGGCGGACACCCAGCAACGCGTGGAACAAATCCGCGCTCTGGTCAAAGAATCACCGATTCGCCACGGTGGCCCAGTGTTAGGCCCGATCACCATATCGGCCGGCGTTGCAGGTGCGCCTGAACACGGTTCCACGGCTGCTGAATTGCTCCAAGCGGCTGACAATGCCATGTACGCCGCCAAGCAGGCCGGCGGTGACCGCGTGATTGCCTATCAGGCGCAGCACGTCACAATTCGAAAACAGCTGCAGCCACTGGCTTAAAATCCCCTTCGAGAGATCCTTCACTCAGGGAGCATGACCTCGGCCTGCAAAATCTTACTCGATGGTGGGCCATCGATTAACCAGATGTTGGTTTCGAGATATGTCGATGTTCACACTGATTGTGGCTCCGATCGCCGAGACCGGCGCCGTCAGCCGCACAATCTTTTTTTAAAATGGTTCAATATTAGACGGAAATAACATCAGAGTCAGAGTAAGTTGCCACATAAAAAAGGTCCGCTCCATCCTCATCATCACGATGGGTAACGCCTTGTTAGAGGAGAGCTGTTGATGTCAAGGAAGATTTTGATTGTCGAAGATAATTGTGATCTGCGCGAAATGCTCGGATCGGTTCTGGCCGCATCCGGATGGAACCCAATCCTTGCCGAGAGTGGCCGAAAAGCGCTGGACAAACTCGAGCGCGAAACACCGGGAATCATTCTCATGGACATGCGGATGCCGGAGATGAACGGCTTCGAGCTCGCCACGATTCTAAAAAACCATCGTGTCTACAAGAGCATCCCCATCCTTGCAGCGACCGCGTTTCCCGACCATATCGCCCGGCAGCGGTGTCTTGCGGCAGGCTGCGATGATTTCATTTCCAAGCCTTTCGCGATTGCCGCGCTCCAAACGAGTCTCACCAATCTCGTGTCCGGAGAAAGACCAAAAGCAATAGCGGCAGCGGTCCTGTGAATCGGTCATCCAATCGGTAGGAACGACGTTCGAGGGATGCCGGCCGTCGGAACAAGGGGTTGATTAATCGTGTTAGCGCTCGTGTCTCAAAAACAACATCAATTCGTTTCTGTTCTATGAAGCGAAAGGAAGCGCCATGAAATTAAGGCATAACCGAAACAGAATCGATACCACCTTGGGAGATCTCATAGCGGCCATCAGTGACGTCGCCTTGGAAAATTCTGCAGACCCAAAAGAGGCCTATGAGCTCACCCGTCTGGTTTTGATGGAAATTTTAAAAGGCGTATCGTTTAGCGGTAAAATCATTAACCGCCCTTATTTCTGGAATTAAGTCAGGTTCGAACGAATATCGGTAATCTGAGGGGGGCGCGCCAGCTCGGTCGTCCCTTCTGGTCCTCGTCGTTAACCTGATCTGGAACCTGGTCGCACTCTTTTTTGCCGGACTTAGTTTTTTCCCCAGCTTTACCGTTTCGCTTGAACCTCGTTTCAACTTCCGCTTTCACTCCGACGCAGTTCGGCTTGCGCAACAACGTTCTCGCTGCTTGAATTGCCAACATCGATTCGAGGCACGCATTTTCGGCCAGGCATTTCTAAAGGTCTTCTCGCGCTGCGTTTTGTCATATATACCAAGGTTTCGGCATGAAGATCGCTCAAATTACAAGTGTTTACATCTCCGTTCCGCCGAAGACGCATGGAGGAACGGAGCGTATCGTCTATCATCTTTGCCAGCAGCTCAGCCGGCGCGGACATGAGGTTGAACTTTTTGCTTCGGGGGATTCGAAGGTTGACTGCACCCTCCAGTCGGTCTTGCCCATCGCCTGCCAGGATGATCCCCTTTCGACCTTTTATCTGGAAAAGGAGTTTGAGACGCGACACACCTACCACCTCTATCGCCAGGCCGAACGTTTCGACCTCATTCATGCTCACTGGCCTACGCTGGTTCCTTATTTTTCTGCATTCACTACAACGCCGACGTTGGTCACTTACGGTTATATAGAAAAAGAACTCCACGAATACTATCGAACACACTTCCCGCAGTGCCTTCCGATATGTGTAAGCCAGGCTCAAAGGAAAATGTTAGGAGACGATTCGATCCCGGTTGTTTATAACGGTATCGATATGAACGAGATACTTTTTAACGATAAACCGGAAAATTTCTTCATCATCGTCGGCCGCATGACGCCGGGAAAGGGGATAGCCGAGGCGATCCGCATCGCTAAGAAGGCTGGCGCGAGGCTACTCATCGTCGGCCATGTCACCACTCACCTGCCGTGGAGCGAGGAGTACTTTCTCAAGGAGGTGAAGCCGCATATTGACGGCGATAAGATCCGCTACATCGAAAAGCTACCTTATCACGAGATCGTTCAACTGATGGGCAAGGCCAAAGGGTTCCTTTTCCCACTGCAGTGGGATGAGCCGTTCGGCATGGTCGTAATCGAAGCCATGGCTGCGGGAACTCCGGTGGTGGCCTACCGGCGTGGCTCCATGCCTGAGTTGATCAAGCACGGCGAGACCGGCTATCTGCTCGACATTGAGGATGAGATGGTTGAGATGATGGATCGGATCGCGACCCTGGATCGCGCGCGCTGCAGGGAGTGGGTCGAGGAACATTTCTCTGTGGAGCAGATGGTCGATGGGTATGAGGGGCTCTATCAAATGGCCGCGAGCGGGCGTTGGACCGGAACGTGAGGTCAACGGCAAGCAATGGCGAGTAAAAAATGGAATCTTGAAAGACTTCGAGGCGAAAGCAGCTATTGGCGTTCGTGCATTCTTATCACCGCGGCCCATCTGGATTTGTTCGGTTGGATGGGCAAGCTGGAAAAAAGTCCACGAGCGCTGGCGGCTCATTTTGGTGGCCATGCGGTGGGGTGGGAGATGTTTCTCAATGCGCTCTGCGGTATGGGCTTGATGCGGAAACGCGGAGCAAAATTTAGCAACTCCCCTTTTTCTTCGCGTCATCTTAGTGGGGCCGGAGCAACTTTGCTGCTGCCCAATTATGACGCTTGGAACAGTTGGAGTGGGCTCGCTTCCAACCTCATAACCGGAAATAGACCAAGGACCCAGAAACCTTTCATCTCGGATCGCGCCCAGGCTAAGCGCTTACTTTGCGCTCTGGATCTCCATGCGCAGCAGATCGCGCCCTATCTGATCGAGAAATTACCCCTGATCAGCTGCCGGACTCTGCTGGATGTCGGCGGCGGGCTTGGAAGCTTTGCCGCAGCTTTTTGTCGTCGTTATCCGCGCATTCGCGCAACTCTTGTTGAGCATCCTAATATTCTTCCTCTGGCGCGTCGGGCTGTCGGGGACTCGGGCATGGCGAAAAGAGTGCGGCTCATCGGACGGGATTTTTCACGGGATGCTCTGCCACGAGGATTCGATACGGTATTTGTCTCCAATGTCTTACACGCCCATGGGGTCGCTGAAAATCGCTCCCTACTTGCTCAACTCCATCGCTGTCTGAACCCTCGGGGGCATTTGATCCTGCGCGATGTTTTCATGAGTCGGGATAGGACCGCGCCCGAGTGGGGGACGCTCTTTTCCGTTTCGCTTTTTTTGCACACGCCCCAAGGACGTTGTTACGCTTCGGACGAGATTCTCGGATGGCTGCGCCAAGCCGGGTTCTCACGTATAAGAGGCCCCTTCCGTAGCAGCCCGCTTCCTTTTGATCCTGATTCGATTTTAATAGCGAAGAAGAGCTAGCGATCAAACAGTGGTAAGGAGATGCTGGTAAATTAAAACCTCCCTTCGGCCTTGAAGATATGCCAGTTCCTTTTTTGAAAATCTGCGAATCGAGTTCACACACAGAGCGGGAGAAACATCCATCCCCTCTCCTTTTTCGCTTCGTGAATGTCTCATTTTTGCGGCAACGCTATAGGATAGGAATGGATTCAAGAATACACCATGGTTGTTATTGACGCCGTACCAACATTGCCTCACCGCGCCCTCGGCCTAGTCTAACACGACCGTTTGGTCGAAAGTCTCGACGCTACCGACGAGCTTTCTCGAGTTGCTTATCCTGACTGCTTAGGAAATCTATCGGAACATTTAGCCTTTCCCTCAAAAAGAGTTGCGGCACGAGGCTTGCGCACACTTAGCTTCTAAAGTCTTTACGGGGAAGCGGTATGCTCGCAACCATTTTAGTCGTCATCATGATTTTGCTGCAGACGGGCGCATTATCACTCGGCCTCATGGCCGATCGTCGGTTGATTACCGCGGCGATGAGGTTGAACCGCAAATCGGCTCACTAACAATACATAACCGGGAACAGCCCTAAAGCCGCTGGTCCGGACATAGGGGGTGGTTTATGCCTTTAGTTCAACTCGTAGTGATCTTGATCGTAATCGGTGTTCTGCTCGGGCTCGTTAATCGCTACATACCGATGGCAGGATCTATCAAGTCGATCCTGAATGGGGTCGTGGTCATCGGCGTAGTTCTGTGGCTGCTGAATGTTTTTGGACTTATCAGCTCGCTCTCCGCGATCCATGTGGGGAAGTTGTCTTAACTCGGCCCGAACGGGGTGTAGTCGCGGCGAAGACGAGTCCCGATGGGTTTCCAGGCTAACTGAACTGCGACAGATAATCAGAGATCATAGAGTACAGGCTATGTTGTATTGGTCGCTGATGTTTCTTCTCATTGCTCTAACCGCCGGACTGGTGGGCTTAGGGGTCATAGCTTCCACCGCGGCCGGCGGCGCGCGAAAGATTTTGCCGGCGCCCGATCCACAGACTCGCTGGGACTGGCTCAGACGTATGCGCGTGAGTGCTCCGGGGGAGGCTCGGAGAATCTTCAGTAGCCGCTTCGCCAAACGACATTGGCAGAAAAGCGTTTTTAACCTTGTAGTTTGCACGACGCCGATTTTAGCCGCTGTCGTATCAATTGGATTTTATCACGTCTATTTTGACCGACGTGACTTGCCTGACATAGAAGCCTTCGCCCGCTTTGAGTTTCCTACCATCGGCACCGTCTATGATGCCGGCGGCCAGCCGCTCATTGAAACGGCAAAAGAGTATCGGAAGATCACCAAGTATACGGACATCCCGCCGATTGTTCGTGATGCCATCATCGCGACCGAAGACAAACGCTTCTTCTCTCATAGCGGCGTTGACTATTCGGTAATTCCTCGCGTGCTGAGCAAAGTCAGGATTCGGGCTCTGGGGGCACGCCTCATAGGACTCGGAGCGCAAGACGAAGTTGAGAGTCCGGCGTTTCTCCCGCAAGGCGGATCGACGATCACTCAACAGCTCGTTCGGGGTCATTTTCTCAAAAACTTAACGGCGAAAGAAAACAGCAACCAGCTCCTGTCTGCCGGAATCTTCCCTCGCACGCTGTCTACCCTGATCGGCGCGCGGACCGTCAACATGTTAGGTCGCAAGGTGGAGGAGATTCGCCTGTCGTTGTGGATCGAAAGAGAGATGCAGAAGCGTTTCGGTTCGAAACGCAGCGCTAAGCAAGAAATTCTGGCCCGCTACGCCAGCTTCATTTACATGGGAAACAGCCGGTACGGGTTTGCCACGGCGGCGGAATACTATTTTGGCCGGTCTCTCGCCACGTTCAACGCCGATGACGCCGACAAGGCAGCGCTGCTCGCAGGCATCGCGAAGTCGCCGCGCGACTACGCCCCCAATGCGAAGGACACCTCAAGGGTGTTGCGCCGCAGAAACCAAACTCTGGCGCTGATGGCGGCAAACGGTTTCATTTCCCGGGACATTGTGAATTCAGCCGAGCAGCGGCCGCTTCAAGCGATCGCGCGACGCAAAGACAAGATGCTTCAAGCGCCCGCGGTCTTCGGAGCTATCCTGCAGGCGCTCAAAGGCCGTGGCGACTTCAGCGTTAACGATCTTTTGCAGGGACGCATCCAGGTTTACTCGACGGTGGATCTCCGGGTGCAGCAAATTGCCAACGAGGCGCTGGAGCGCGGCCTCGAGTTTTACGAGAAACGACACCCGAGTGCCAAAGGGATAATCCAAGGTTCTGTCGTCGTGTTGAGAAACCGCGACGCGAGCATCCTCGCCGAGACGGGCGGTCGTCAATTTTACCAGGACCGCTCCGCCGTATACAGCGACTTTAACCGCGTCACCAAGTCCCTGCGGCAACCCGGGTCGACAATGAAACCGTTTGCCTACCTCGCTGCTTTTCGGCAGGGAACTTTTAATCTTGAGACCGTGGTTCCCGACGAACCCATCGGTGTTCCGGATGCAGAGAAACTAAGTACGAAGTGGATCTCAAACTATGATGAACAATTCCGAGGCATGATCCCGGTCCGTGAGGCGCTCGCGGAATCCAGAAACACCGTAGCGATTTGGCTTACAGGGCAGATTGGGATTGACAGCGTCCTGGGAACGTCGCGGAGTCTAGGGGTTAAGACGCGATTGCAGCCCTATGCCACGACGGCGTTGGGCGCGTCCGAAGTGAATTTGCTTGAGCTGGCCAATGCCTACCGCACCATGGCGTCGGGTATCCTCGCAGAGCCGTATCTGATCCGCAAAATCGTCCGCGGTACGGGTGAGGTTGCGGCTGATAACGAGAGAGAGCGGCATACGATCGATGTCAACGACTCCGCACTCGCGCTCATTCAGGAAGGCCTGCGTGGTGTCGTGCGTATTCCCACCGGCTCGGCTCATACACTTGACTCTGGCTTTTTCCCGATCGCGGTTATGGGCAAGACAGGGACGACAAACGAGTTCAGAGACGCGCTCTTTGTCGGCTCGACTTACGGTCCCGAAGGAATCACCGTCGCCGTCCGTGTAGGCTTCGACGACAACCGTTCCCTCGGACCCCGAGAAACCGGCGGCAGGCTAGCGCTGCCGGTGTTCAAAGAACTCATGCTCCGAGTGTACCGCGAAAAGCTGGTAGGCCCCGCGCCGGAGTTTCCGGCGCAAATGGAAAGAAACATCAATGCTTATCTCGCAGGCGGCTCGATCGCGAAGGGCGAATCCTTAACTGCACTTAACCCTTCAAATCCGCACGCGCCGCTTTCAGTGCGCTACACGCATCATGGTGAGGCGATTCAAGAACGGCCGTAGAATCGTCTCGGGCGGCTCTCCCTTCCCTGGCCTTGTGATAAGTCTTTGCGAGACTGTCCAATATTGGACAGCAATCTTTCCTAGCCGGCCTATCGTTAGAGCAATTCACCCAATAGAAGGGAATAGTACCTGTGCCGCCACAGTTTGGATTTTACTGGGAGCAATGATCGGTATGGCAACCACGGCGCCGAGAAAAGCTCCACGATGCCCATAGAGAATCGCCATCATAGGCCGTCACGGTAACTCGCGGCTAAAGCAAGGAGAGTTTATGGAAACATTGAAGAAGCGGGACATCCTCCAGAGCGTTCTAACCGAGTACGGGTATTCCGGCTGGTATGTGATCGAGCCGAATAAGTTAAATCCTGAAAGCTGCCTCGTATTCAATCCTAAGGAGAAAAAAATGGGGGAGGTTTCAATCCCCGATGAGTGGCTCGACGACCCATCCCGACGCAACACAATCGGAGAAGCGCTCGCGTTGACGATCCATCATTGCAGTTAGGATCTTCCGCAAGCGTCCCTAAGCTCCTCCCGTTTGTCCTGCCCTTGAATCGCTCCGCGGTGGCCGATGCCGGTGAGGACAAATAACTTAAGCTCTGCTTTTGGCGTATGTGACTCAGCGACACTTGATTTCGGCATGAAGGCGGCGTGGGATAATTCCTTGCAAAATTGTCTAATATTGGACTGCGCCCCCTTTTGAGCCGACCTAAGCTTCCTTCCATTAAAACCATTAAGTTTCAGCCGCGCGGGTTACTTGAAAATGTGCAAAGCACCTTGGCTCAAACGCTAGTCACTCCCAACGAAGGATGACGCGATGAAAAAATTAATGTTGCTGTCAGTTCTCATGATGGCTCTTGGTCTCAATGCGGACGGACGGGTTGCATCTTCTAAAGAAGCTGCCTCCGGCGCTCCCAGAGAGCACCTTGATGCGCGACCCGGGTACAAACATGGCACCGCACAGCAGGTCAACGCGCTCGCCGAAAAGAATCTTCGCAACGAAAAAAGACTGCTTCGCGCCGGTCCGACTGACGAGGTTGAAGTGAAGCGATTGAAGTTGGTGTTTCTGCTCATGATGAGTCTAGGCCAATACCGCACGCCAGTTTATTAGGAAACCGAAAAACGCCTCGAGCGACCCGACTCTTTGGTCGAAAGGTCTCGACGCTCTCGACGAGGCTTCAATGATTTTATTTTTCGACCTTAAGAAATCCATAGGCAAATTCGGTCTTTCCCCGACGAGACGGTACGGCATATAAGTTGCTCATTAAAGCGTTGCTAGTTTTGCGACTGCAAAGACGGAGAGGTTTCATGTACGCAATCATTTGGCTTTTACTGATCGGACTTGTCGGTTGGTCGATAGGAAACGTGGCAGGACAGCATCAATACGCGCAGATCTTAGGGGCCGACCCTAGCGCGCTTGAGATCATACTGGGAATTGTTGGCGCCACTGTCGGTTGTCGCCTATTCTTGTACAGCTCTTCGACTCGATGACTGAACAGTTCGCACATCGCGAATTAGCGCACGCTCCCTTCCGTCCTCGCTCGGTTAGAACCGAGAAACGAAAAAATGACCCAGCATCTAAGCAATTTGATTTAGCCCGACTGAGGTTTGGAAAGTTTAATCGGTACTTAACAACCCGATCCTTGCGTAAGGATCCAAACACTTAAAAGGAGACAGGTATGTGGAACAAAGACGAGATCAAAGGTAAGGGCAAACAAATTTCCGGCGCGATCAAGGACAAGACTGGGGAATTGATCAAGGATCCCAAACTCGAAGCCAAAGGCGAGGCTGAACGCGTAGCAGGTAAAATTCAGGAGAAGGGCGGAAAAGCGCGCCGAAAAACCGCTGAAGCGGTGCAGAAGGTCGGCAAGGCGATTGCCGGCAAACTTTAGTTAACGATTCTTGCGACGGCTTTGCCTGGTTTCTCCGGTGGCGGCGAGGAAACAATTTTTAGTCGACTGTCTGCCGCCCGCCGGAGAATTCGTTACCGTTTCTAGCGGTGACTTCGGCTTGGCCATCGGCGACAAGGATTGTGAGAAGTGCGAGTTCTAATCGGACAAGGGGAAATACTCTAAAATGGAAAACCAAGACAAGATACTCAAAATGCTTAATGACGCTCTAGCTCAGGAGCACGCATGTCAGATTCGTTATCTTACCCATGCAGCGGTTATCACCGGGCCTTATGCGGAAGCGGTGTCTACTCGACTCAAGGAAATAGCCGAAGACGAAAAGACTCATGCGGCTCAGCTGCGCGACCGAATCACGGCCTTAGCCGGAACTCCGACGATGGAGATTGCCACCAAAGATCTCATTCCGGCCACGACCTTGAAAGATATTCTGCGGGTGAACATCGCCGAGGAAGAAGCAGCTATTAAAATGTACCGGTCGATACTTGATTCGGTCGGAAATGACGGCGCAATTCTTTACGAAACCATTGAAGATATCGTTAAAGATGAACAGCAACACAAAGAAGAATTACAGCGCTTACAAGAATAACTTCAACGCGGTGTTTTTCGTCCCGTCACTTGATGCGAGTCAAAGCAGGCCCCGCGCCTGCTTTGATCTCGATCCGGATGGGACTTACTGACCGATCACGCAAGGCTCACGGCGTGCATCGCCGGGGGAGCAATTCACGACTGAGGCAACGTGCGCGCGCGAGTCTGGTGCGGATCTTGGTTGGCCTGCGCTGACTTTGCTTTGTTGGCATTCAGGATGTCGATTGCTCTTGCTGCTCTACTCAAGCCGGCGTTACCGCTGTGAGACTTCTCTCGCCACGATAAGAGGGGCCCAATTCATCTGGACACACCACTCTCTCAAGCCTGATACCATTCACGAAGCGCGGCGGTTTGCGCTTTACGCGTAATCGCCCTACCGATCCTCAGCCGGTTCACTATTCGCTCACTTCATCGGTCCGAATGTTGAAACTCTTCAGGGTATTGGGACCGAAGGTGCTGCTGATGGCGGCGTCGGCGGCGTCCCGACCGCGGGCGATCAACACGCGTCCGATGCGCGGGGTATTGTTGCGGGCGTCGAAGGTGTACCAATGGCCGTCAAGGTAGGCCTCGAACCAGGCGGCGAAATCCATCGGGCCATAGGGCGGCGGTACGCCGATGTCGCCCAGGTAGCCGGTGCAGTAACGGGCGGGGATGTTCATGCAGCGACAAAAGGCGATGGCGAGGTGCGCGTAATCACGGCAAACGCCGGTCCTCTCTTGGAAAGCCTCCCAGGCCGTCCTGGTGGAGCGCGCGTGATCGTAGCCAAATGTGATGTGCCGGTGGACGTGGTCGCAGATCGCCTGGACGCGGCCCCATCCGGTCGGTGACTTGTCGAAGAGTTGCCAGGCTGTCTCGGACAGGCGATCGGTCTCACAATATCGGCTCCCCAACAGGAACAGCAGGGTCTCGTCGGGCAGTTCCTCCACCGGCGTCTGTATTGCTGACGAGACAACCACGTCCGGCTGGCCCGTATCCTTCACGAGCGCATCGGTGGACAGCCTGACCAGGCCCCTGGGCGCGACGATACGGCTGCACCAGTTGCCGAAGCTATCGCGATAGGCGGTGAGCGGAACGGGCGGATCAGAGATCAAGTGATCGGGAATGATGATGTCGGAGACGCGCGTGTAGTGTACGCTCAAGGTCAGGATCATCGGGGTCGGCTGCGGGCAGTCGTAAATCAGTTCGTAACCTATGCGGATCTTCATTGTCGGGCTCCTGCTGACCGCCAGCGCAGCTCGGGGCTCGCGGTCTTGGTTATCGGGGTCGGCTATGCGAAATTCCTCGCACTGTGGGTCGCGAGCACCCTGCGCAGCGATT
The DNA here is from genome assembly GCA_963804165.1 of uncultured delta proteobacterium. Classification (GTDB taxonomy): domain Bacteria; phylum Desulfobacterota; class Binatia; order UBA9968; family UBA9968; genus DP-20. The sequence continues at coordinate 100,581 of CAWDPO010000045.1, read as the reverse complement.
CTACGATCACTTTGCGCATTGCGGTCCAATGTCGACTTGCTCTGACAACGTGCTTCTGGTTGATCTCCAGCTCGATGCCCACGTAGGCGCCGGGCGGTAGTCGCCGACGAAACCAGGCGGTCAGGCCATCGCCTTTTCCCGCATACGGGTAATTGCGGCGGACGGTGAGATCGCGAGCACAAGTCTTGAGGGAAGTCTTCCAGTGCTCGCACAGATCCGCCTCACCCGGTCGAGCCGGGTCATAGAGCAGGCCGATATCGGCGTCGCGTAACCTGCCGTTCAACTCGGGCGTAAAGCTGTGGGAAGAGAGATGGATCACCAAGCCGTGATCCGTGATCGCCTGCCTGACAAAACGCTCGGCTTGCGCGCGATAAGGCTGGTAATAGCGCTTCAATATCCGTTGACGCAGCTCGACAGACACTTTGCGCGTCGCCTCGGAATGGAGACGCGGATGGCCGACGGATCGATTCAGATCAACGAGCAGACGGCTGACGGTGGAGGCCACCAGCGGCGCTGCAAATGCCGTTGCCAACGCTCTTGCCATGACGAGCGCGCCGGGATCGTAGCCGCGGTGGGAGTCCAGCAGCGCCTGATGGGCGTGAAACAGCTCGCGATACGGCGCGGGAATCCGGTTGCCGCCATGCTCGCAGGTGATCACGAGGCCATCGCTAGCCAGGCCGCCACAGTCGGCTGCGCGTCCATCCATCGCTGCGGTCTCCGACAGCATGTTCGGTGGCCTTACCAGTCCAGGTTGGGCAGTCGGCTGAACACCTGTCGCGTGCCTTCACTCCAGTGTTTGCCGAGCGCGCTGAAATACGCATCCCCCTCGTCGAAGCGGCGACGCATTCGCACTTCAAGACTGTCCAATTCGTAGCAGATCAGATCGATCGGCATGCCGACGGACAAATTGCTGCGCATCGTCGAATCGAACGAAACGAGGACACATTTTGCCGCGTCGTTCAGCGAGGTCGAACGGGTAATTACCCAATCGATGATCGGCCTCCCGTATTTGGTTTCACCGGTCTGGAGATAGGGCGTCTCTAGGCTTGCCTCGATGAAGTTGCCCTCCGCATAGATTCGGAAAAGGCGCGGCGGCTCGCCTCTAATCTGGCCGCCGAATATGAAGGAGGCGTTGAAGCCGATATCACTTTCTGCCAGGTGCTCGCCGTCGCGCCGATCGACGTCGCGCATTGCGTCCGACACCAGCATCGCGGCATCGAACATGGACTCCGCGCTCCATAGATTGGGCACCCCGTCCTTAGCGCCCCCTCGCTGCTTCAGCAAGCTGATGACGGCCTGTGTCCCGGCCAGGTTGCCCGAGCTCAATAGTACGATGACCCGGTCAGCAGCGCGCTCGAACACGGTCATCTTGCAGAAACGCGCAAAATTGTCGACTTCGGCATGAGTACGCGAGTCCGACGCAAAAATCAGCCCGGTGTCGAGCATGATGCCTACACAGTAGGTCATGGCTGCTTCTCTCCGATCGGTCGAGACCAGAATAACTTAGGGGCCAGTTGTACTATTGACATTGTGAGCGGACTTTCGATTTTACCCAACGCACTGGCGTTCAATTGTCGGAGAAAAAGATTTGACCCTACTTCTTAGCTGAAACTTGGGATTCAAGTATCGTCTGATCTACATAATGCGCTACGCGGGAGAATTTCTGTCCAATGTTAGACAGTTTCGAAAATAATTCGCAGTGAGTCTGGGCGACTAGGGGAATTGGTGGGATTGCAGTCTTTTCATGTTCGCCTGCATCCCAGAGTCGGTCGGAAATGACGGCGCAATTCTTTATGAAACAATTGAAGATATCCTTAAGGATGAAGAGCGACACAAAGAAGAACTAGAGCGCCTGTACGAATAACTTCAACGCAGTGTTTTTCATGCCGTCATTTGACCGCGAGTCGAAGCAAGCCACGTGCTTTGGTCTCGATTCCGGCAGGGACTTACTAGCCGACCACGCAAGCTCACAAATGCATCGCCGGGGAGCAATTCACGACTGAGGCAGTGGCGGGTTTTTTCAATTCTCCAAGTTATCCGTCTCAGTCGACCTTTTGGTCGACGCCCATCGACGCATTCAACGAGTCGCTTTTCGTTTGTCTGCGGCGCGCTACAACAAGCTCAGAGAATTGCAGCGTATTTCCTATCTCCGGCCCTGGCACGCAACCTGCTCTGTAGAAAATTCGATAACGACACAGGGCTGAGTGACTCGGTAGCGTTACTTCGAGAAGTCTCGCTCTCGCTTTAACCTCCGTGCCGCCCGGCAATGAACGACATATCTGAAACCCAAAAGCCGATGACAGCGTGCTTTAGCGGCATTTCAAAAGGAGTCTCCAGATGAAGACAGTAAAAGTTATTTTATGGGCGATGGCGGTACTTCTGCTGCCCAGATTCGCCCATGCATTGGACCTCGGTTCCGTGCGCATCAGCTTTTTGGAAGGCGATGTTCAAATGAGGACGACCGAGGCGGGTGACTGGGTCCCTGCTGCTGTAAACACGCTTCTGAATGAAGGGGACGAGCTGTGGGTGCCGGAGGGAGGAAAGATGGAGTTCCAACTCAACACCGGGACCTCGGTGAGGCTGGACCAAAATTCAGCGCCTGTTCAGGGCTTGACTGCGGAAGGCCCTTTGTTTCCCTGGTCAGTGGAGAGCCCCAGAGCAAAGGCTGAGGAGAAGTCCACAAGTCCCTGCAACGCCGATCAAAGCTCCCGAGACAATCGAGAGGAAAGGCGGCAGACAAACAGGTACTGACCCAAAGGAAAAACCAGGAGCGGGTCTGGCCAGGGGCCCAGAGGGGAACGGTGAAACAAAAGGCGGCAAGCAGACTGTGGTGGAACAGAAGGAATCACAGGAAGAAAAGAAGGCCAAGAAAGCAGAACTTGCCAGCAAGGGAAAATCCACTGAGACTAAAGAAGAGAAGATCGAGAGAAAACAGAAGACTGACGATTAGTCGAAGACCAATAAAGTTTTGATTTATTTTAAGACCGTCATCTGAGCTTTGGAAGGAGACAGGAATGTGGAATAAAGCTGAGATCAAAGGCAAGGGCCAACAAATCGAGGGAGCAATTAAGGAGAAAGCCGGAAAATTGATCGGCAATCCTAGACTGCAAGCCAAAGGCAAAGCTGAACGCGTAGCAGGTAAAATTCAAGAGAAAGTCGGCAAGGCGCGCCGAAAAACCGGTGCCGCGGTAGTGACTGCGGCCAAAGCTATAGCCGGCAAATTTTAGTCCCGGAGTCTCCCGACTGGCTAGAGACAATGGTTGGTGGCAGAGGGAACGTTATTTAAATAACTCTCTGCCGCCCGGCAATGAACAACAGATCTGAAATTCGAAAGCCCATGCCACCGTGATTTATTCTTCATCGCCTTTTTCCCGCTTCGCCAAGTGGACGGCGCGAGCCACCGGCCATCCGGCTGCGTTCATGGCTGCGGCTTTGATCGTCGTGATGTGGTGCGTCACAGGGCCGATATTCAAGTTCAGTGATACATGGCAGTTGGTCATCAACACCGGCACGACGATCGTCACATTCCTGATGGTATTTCTGATTCAGAATACCCAGAACCGCGATAGCCACGCCGTCCAACTCAAACTCGACGAGCTGATTCGCGCCGTGAGTGGCGCGCACAATGCCTTACTCGATCTCGAGGGGCTCGAAGAAGCAGACCTCGAGCGGTTTCGCGTGCGCTATGAAGAGCTCGCGCGCACTGCACGCGAAGCGCTGGGGCGTGGCGAATTGGACACCGGTACCCCGGAAGTCAGGCCAGATTAGATCACACCGATTCGTTAACGGCCGTCCGCGAATCAAATCAAATTCGACCTTTTGGTCGAGCGATTCGACTGCCGCGACGGTTCTTTCATCCTTGTTTCTCTAAAACTCGAAAGAAGCAGTCGGAAACTATAGTCTTTTTCGAACAACAAGTTCTGGCACACAACGTGCTCCTACAAGAGTTGAGAATAGAAACCCAAATAAAGGAGAGACTATGGATACTTTATTGATCGTTCTTTTAGTGTTCCTTTTGATTGGTGGTGGGGGCTGGGGATACTCTCGTTGGCACCGGTAGCGCTCGCGGGCCTGCCCGATAAGTTGCCCACTCGGAACAACAAACCGATCTGAAAGGGCCCACAATAAGGGCTCTGGAGGACTTGGCGAAAATTGAATCGGTTGGGTTCATTGCCAGCAGCATGCTGCGAACCCTCTTCGTCAGAGGATTCGATACCGAGCTGCTGGTGGCGGATAGTTCATTGATCCAGCTCTCAGGGTGGCCAACGTGGTAACGCAACTCGGTTTGCGCACAAATCACGTCGCAACAAACCGCGATGAGAGATTAGGAGAATTTATGACGAAGCACATCGCAATCCACGGTCAGCGCGTTCAACTCTACAGTTTGGACGAAGGCCGTACCTGGTCGAGCAGCCCGCAATCGATCGTTGCTTATGGACAAAGGAAGACGACGCTGCGCTTGGAATTACAAAAGAGATTTGAACGCATAGATGGGCTGCAGTACCCCGATCCGAATAATATCGCCGAACTTGAGATCCCAATGAGCCTCGCGAGAAGGTGAAGACAAACTAGGAACGTGTCTTGATCCGCTAAAAGCCGACATAGCCGTACCTGCCCTCGTGTGGCATCTCAGAAGTTCGTTCGAAAAATAGTCTCGCACAGTCATGGTTGCAGCCGTAATCTTGTCGTTTCAATCCATCGTTCACGTAGTTTAGGCCGACCCTTTGGTCGAGAGTTTCGACGCTTTTAACGAGCCGTTTCTTCGTTTCCGTCAGACAGTCTCGGGAAGCTAGCGGAAACACAGCCTTTTCCTCATCGCAAAATCAGGCACAGAAAGTGCTCCACATGATTGGTGTTAGAAAGTTGAATCCAAATAGGAGATACGCCATGCGCCCGATAATCTTCGCAACACTGATGTTGGTCCTGTTAGGCACGAACGTGGCTTGCAACACGGTGCGCGGTTTCGGCCAGGACGTTGAGCGGGCGGGCGAAAAGACTCAGGACGCGGCCGAGGCCGTGAAGAAGAAATTGTAGCAAATATGGCCAGAGATATCGGTGGAAAAGCCCCTTGAGCAAAAGTCCCGGCCTCAAGACATTTCTTTTTTAATTGGTCTCTTTTTAGACAGTACTCTCTAACTCGTCAGCGTATCGTTCAAGATGTTTAAGGCATAGGGTTTCACACCTGAGGTCGCTTGAAATTCTTCAAGTAAGCCTGACTTAACCCTCCTACTCAGTCCAACCCAAGGAGGTTGCGATGAAAAAGTTAATGTTGGTGTTAGTGCTTTTGATCGGTGTCAGTCAAAGCGGCTGTGCGTTCTTGGGCGGAGCGGCGGTGGGAGCCCTGGGCACAAGCGCTGGTTACGAAATCAACGCCCATAGCAAGATGAACCAGCTCGAGGATGATTACAAAGCCGAGAGAATATCCCGCAAAGAATACGAAACTCGTAAATCGCAGCTAGAAAAAGGGTCGATCCTTTATTAGGAGCAAAATTATGAATCCATTCAATCGTGCGGCGTCCTGTGTGATTCTCGGTTTGGCGTTGACGATGAGCGCAGGTTGCAGCGACAACATCGCCCTGGTGGGCAGACCTACGCTGCAATTGGATCAAGACGAGCTCTTCGCAGAGATCGACCGAATAGATACTTCGTCTCGGGAGATTCATTTGCGACCGAACGACAGCCGCAAGCGGGTGGTCGGTTATAGCACTGAGGCCCGTGCGCTTTATCGCGGCCGAGACTATCCGGTCGCCCAATTGGAGAGCGGCGATAAGGTCTCCATGCAGCTGAGGCAGGACTCACGCGGCAACTCGTATACGGATCTCGTGCGCGTCCACGAAAGTATAAGGGATCGGAATCCGGATCGTGGCGCTGCCGGTCAACCGCCAACGGCGATGCAAACACTCGATGGCAGAGTGGAGCATGTAAACTTTCAGCAGAGCTCGTTCGAATTGAGCGATCAGTCCAGACAGAGTCTTTTTGTTTCTTTGCCAAACAATGCGCGGCGGTCGGACGTGGATCGTTTTCGCGCGCTGCGGGCCGGTGACTACATCAGAGTCGAAGGGCGGTTCACGAGTCGCGACCGATTCGAGCTAGAGAGTTTTCTCCGGGACAATCGCTAGCGGGTTTGCTGATCGGGATGCTCGAGCCGATCCACAGGGAAGCGTTGCGGCAAAAGGAGAGTTCGATGAACACATTCGGAATGGCCATGTACGGAATTGTCGCGGCCAGCTTCGTGCTGGCTTCGAGTGGATGTTACGAGTGGAATCGTCGTGGCGATTACAGCGGATACGACAGGGTCGGGAGCAGCTATGACAAGAACGATCGCCGCTGGGATGGAGATCCTTACCGCGGCGCGGGTTACTCGCGACCGGATCGGAGGGACTCGGACTGGGAAAGAAATTAATTGACAGAGAGTCACTATACGCGCTGAGCAAGAAAACAAACATTTCAAAACTAGTGAGGAGATATTTATGATCCGGAAATTTAAAATGTTGGCAGGTACGTTGGTAGTTCTTTTTTTCATGAGCGGTTGCCAGGCGATGACCGGCGAGACCATGGGACAAAACCTCGATGATGGAGCTCTTACTTCGTCCGTAAAGACTAAACTTGCTACAGACAAGCTTGTCACCCTGTCGCGAGTGGGAGTCGAGACCAATAACGGCATTGTCTATCTCACCGGCGAAGTCGAGACCGGCGAGCAGAAGTCCCACATCGGATCGGTTTCGTCGCAGGTGAGCGGCGTCAAACGGGTAGTCAACAATCTGCAAGTTATCAAGCGTTAGAGACGGACTGTTCCAACGCGAGAGTTTTCTAAGAGGAGAAATTTATGGCAACGAACGGCGAATCGAAATTTTCGTACTTACTTATCGGTCTAGGTCTGGGAGCCGTCGGCGGGTTAATGGCCGCGATTCTCGGCCGTAAAGAGACGCGCGAGGTGCTCCGTGAACGCGGCGGTAAAAGTCTGGACTACCTGAATCAGCAGGCAGGCAAGCTGCGCGAGACTGCCGACGTGATCGTGCAACAGGGAAAGAAGCTCATGGATTGCAAGAGCTCCGATTCGGTCGATCACTCAACGGAAGCCGAAAAGCAGGGCTATCAGGAAAACAGGCGAGAAAACCTGGGGGGCTAGGAATTTCAACAGCGGGCTTTCCAGAAGATTGAGGAGCTGAACCATGCTTTGGCTTATCTTTGCGATGCTTTCGGTCCTGGGCGTAGTGGGAATACTCGATTCCCCTACAATGATCGGCGGATTCATCCAAATTACGCTGATCGGCGCTCTGGTGGCGCTCGGGATCCATCACATGCAGCGGTATCGAGTTGATTAGCGTTTCGGCTTTAAAGACGAAGGAGAAATATTATGCGTATCAGTGCAATAACGCTTGTGGGAATCGCTCTCATCGTTCTCAGCATTGTCGCGTTTGCCTACCGCGGAATCCCTTACACGAGCCGCGAGAAGGTCATCGACATCGGTCCCCTAAAAGCCACCGTTGACACCCAGAAGACCATCCCGATGTCACCGCTGTTGATAGGGTTGGCGCTCGTGAGTGGCGCCGCGCTGGTCGCGGTTGGCTCCAGGAAGTCATTCTAGCGGCGCTTGAGAGGCCGCACAGCACCGCAATGTCGTGGTGAAAATGACCGCGGATCAATTTCTAATAAGTGGGTTAGGAGGAAATTGATATGGCGAGCTTGTTTTTAATACTCGGAGTCGTACTCGTCGCGATTTTGCTTGGAATACAGATGATCAGGGGACGGATCTGATCGCGAGACTTCTCCGGTGGGAGGAATCATGAACCACGGAACCATCGCGGGAACGGTTCGTCGAATCGCGATCCTTGGCAATCACTTGCCGCGCCAATGCGGCATCGCTACTTTTACCACCGATCTCAGCAGAGCGGTGGCGGCGGAGGTCTCGAATGCCGATTGCTTCGTGGTCGCGATGAACGACGCCGGCAAACGTTATGCGTATCCGCCGCGGGTCCGCTTCGAGGTGGCCGAGAGTGATATTGCGTCGTACCGCGTCGCAGCGGATTATTTGAACGCCAACAAGATCGATGTCGTGTCCGTGCAGCACGAGTACGGTATCTTCGGCGGCAACGCCGGTAGCTACCTGCTCACGCTCCTGCGCAGATTGCGCATGCCGATCGTGACCACCGTGCACACCATCCTCGGCGAGCCGGATTCCATGCAGCGTCGAGCGATGAATGAGATCGCCCGACTTTCGCGGCGGCTCGTCGTCATGAGCGCCCACGGCGCCGCTCTCCTCCATAATGTTCACGGCGTACCCGAGCAGAAAATCGATATCATCCCGCACGGGATTCCGAGCGTGCCGTTCGCTTCAAGCACTAAGAAAGAGCTCGGGATCGAAGGCAAGTCGGTGATTTTTACATTCGGCCTGCTATCGCCGGACAAAGGTATCGAGCATGTCATCGACGCGCTGCCCGCGATTCTTGCGCAATACCCGGACACGGTCTACGTCGTGCTCGGAGCTACCCATCCACATATCAAAGAGCAATACGGCGAAAACTACCGCGAAAGTCTGGAGCGTCGGGCTCAAGGGCTCGGCGTGGAATCCAGCATGATCTTTCACAATCGTTTCGTGAGCCGCGGCGAACTCGTCAAGTTTCTCTCCGCCGCCGATATCTATGTAACGCCGTACCTCAAGCCTGAGCAGAGCACGTCCGGGACGTTGGCCTACGCGGTAGGATCCGGCAAAGCCGTCATCTCCACGCCTTATCTTTATGCGCGCGAACTCCTCGCCGACGGGCGCGGTATCCTCGTGCCGTGGAGAGACTCCCAAACCATCGCACGCGAGGTCGTGGATCTCCTGAGCGATGATGCCAAACGATCGGCCCTCTGCGCACGCGCCGCCGCTCACGGCCGCAGCATGGTCTGGCCCGCGGTCGCGCGCCGCTACCTGCAGAGCTTCGACCGGGCATGCAGTCGAGAGCCATCAGTGCCGCGGGTTAGCCGGGAACTACCGGTTCGAGCTCGCCATGTTTCAACGTAAGGGACGTGGCGAGGCGCGCCGATGCAACAGGAGACAGACATTGGAGAGTCGCCGACGTTTTTCTCAGTCGGGAAACTAACTCGGATCGGCTAAAGCGACACAGGAGGTTTACGCCATGAACAACAAACTCTTGCTCTATCAAACGGCGCATATGGATTATCCGTATACCCTGCCAGCGCTCGATTATGCGTATGATGCGCTCGAGCCGCACATCGACGAACAAACGATGCATTTGCATCATGACAAGCATCATCAGACTTATGTCGATCAAGCCAACGAAGCGGTCGGCAAATATCCTGAGCTGCAGAAAACAGATCTCGTGACCCTATTGGCTCATCTTAACGAGTTGCCTGCCGATATCAGGACGCCATTGCAACGCAACGGCGGCGGACACCTCAATCACGCGTTATTCTGGGAATACATGACGCCACGGGGCGGCGATGAGCCCGAGGGCAAGCTGGCACGGGCGATTACAAAGACGTTTGGCGGATTCGCTAAATTCAAAGAAGAGTTCGACACCGCTGCCAAAAATCGCTCGGGCAGCGGATGGGCGTGGCTTTCCGTGACGTCCACGGGGGACTTGGAGATTGGCTCAACGGCGAACCAGAATAATCCGTTATCAAACGGCCAGCTGCCCATTTTAGGTCTCGATGTTTGGGAACACGCGTATTATCTCAAGTACCACAACAAGCGACCCGAATACATTACTCATTGGTGGCACGTGGTGAACTGGAAGAAAGTCCAGGAACAGTTCGACTACATCATCACGGGTTAGCCGGGTCGCAAACTGAACGACGATCAATAGCTTTTTGCGTGAAAGGATAATCGCCGTGAAAACAAACCGTAGCGATAACAGTATCAACCCTAGGTTGGAAGACCTTATGGCGACGGTCAGCGAGTTCGCCTTTGAATATTCCGCCGATACAAGAGAGGCCTATCATCTCGCCCGTGTGATTTTAGTTGAGTTGCTGAACGGGGCTTCCCTCGAAAGGGAAATCACCGACCGGCACTTTCCCGGAACTGTGCTACTGCATTGATAGGTTTGAACGGATCATATGGAGAGTCTAATCAGCATAATTCTTTAGCACTTTGTCCAATAATGAACTGTGAGTCTTCTAAGAAGACGTATCCTATAGAAATAAAGGCATCGAGGTTTAGCGACTCGCAGAAATAATCATACTTACGCTTTATCTCAAATTTACATGCCCGAAACACCAGGAGGAGTACCGTGAAAATTAATATCTTAGATCGGATGGTGATGGCGCTTGTCATCAGCACCCTGTCATTGGCGGGAATCAGTACAGCGGCCGATGGACAACGAGAAGCGCAGGAAGAGCAAAAAGAGCAAAAGCGCGATCAGCATGAAAAGCAGCAAGAACAAAAACAGAAACAAAACCAGCAGCAGCAAGAGCGCGTGCAACGAAAATCAGTGCAGGACCAGAAGCAACAGCAACAGCGCGTTGAGCAAAAACAGCACCAGCAAGAGCAAAAGCAGAAACAAGACCAGCAGCAGGAGCGCGCGCAGCGAAAATCAGAGCAGGACCAGAAGCAACAGCAACATCGCGTTCAGCAGCAACAACAGCAGCAAGAGCGGAGCAGCAAAAAGCAGAAACAGGACCAGAAGCAGCAGCAACAGCGCGTTCAGCAAAAATCAGCAGAGAACAAAAGACAGCAAGCGCGACAACAGCAGCAGCAAGAGCGGGTTGAGCGTCAATCCGAGCAAATCCAGAAACAACAGCGCGCGCAGCAACAGCAGAGGCAAGACCAAATTCAACAACAGAGACAACAAGAGCGTCTGTCACAGCAGCAGCAACAAAAGCTTATTGATCAACAGCAACAACGGGTGGCGCAGTACCGTCAGCATCTGGAACAGCAGGAGCGTCTCGCACGACAGCGTGCAGCGCTGCTAAAGCAACAAAAGCGCGTCGCGCAGTATCGTTTTCAGGAACAGTATTTAGAGCGCGTGCGTCAGCAGCAGATCCATCTCCGGGACAATCGGTTCGATTACGATCATGACCCGTACTTCTACACGGCGCCGATCTATCGTTACAATCGTGGCGGCAGCAACTACTACGAAACGAACGAATACGGCGCGAAGACGCTGCGGCAGGCGGTGAACTATGGCTATGAAGAAGGCTTCCGCGCCGGAAGGGCAGACCGGGACGACCGTTGGGGTTCCAACTACAAGGACTCTTATGCCTATCGGGACGCAAACTACGGTTACAGTGGCTATTACGTAGACCGGCGCGACTACAATTACTACTTCCGTCAGGGCTTCCGCCGTGGTTATGAAGATGGCTACAATAGCCGATATCAATACGGCCGCTTTGCTGATGGAAACCCTTCCATCTTGGAAACCATTTTGTCACAAATCCTCAATTTTCAGGATCTTCGCTGACGACGAGAGGTTAGCGCGCTAAACAAACAACGCCCCATGGATCAGCGTTCCCGTCGTATATCGAAACGCATACGGCGGGGACGCTGATTCTGATTTGATTCGTCTCTTTACTAAGAATCTATCGAGCTCGTCGTTTTTTTCCCAACGAGCAAAATTCTCGGCCGCCACTTTCCGGACCTACGCTGCTGTCGCGTTGACCACAGTAGTTTGCCGTACTACCCTAATTGGAGGTTTACGCGGTTTGCGCAATTTTCCGTGCCCAACGAAAGAGCACGAAGCTTGAAACTTAAATGATTCAAACCCTTCGCGTCCTTGGTGCCTTCATGGTGAATCCCCTGTTTTTTTGGTTGCAGCCCTGCCGCGCTAGGTAACTCGACCATTTGGTCGATCGTTTCGACTCTTTCGCCGAACCGTCCCTCCGATTTCCCCGGAGCGTTAAATAATCCCTCGCGAAATGCAGTCTCTTCCTGACCGTGGGAACTGGCACGTAAGCTGCTCCTATCGTCATTGAGAAAAGAAAAATCGAAAGAAGGTAACTGACTATGAGCCTGATACTGTTGATCGTATTGCTTCTGTTTCTGGTGGGAGGTCTACCGAACTGGGGTTTTCACAAATTTGGCTTTGCGCCCTCGGGTCTCGCTGGTGTCGTTCTGCTGATCGTGGTTGTTCTGCTCTTGACCGGCCGGCTTTAAAGGGGTCGCAAGCATGCAAGAAAGGTTAGAGGAATTTAAGGCATAGGGTTTCACTCCTGAGGTTACTTGTTCAAAAGAGCGCCGGAGATTGGGCTCAGCGCCATTAGTCGGAAACGCGACCCATGATTCAACAGACTCCCGAAGCGGAACGCTTCAAAGAGCAAATGCGCGATTCGTTGCAGCACGAGACGCTGAACTCTCGTCCTGTGACGTTCGCACGGCACGCGAATGTTTACACCTGCGGCGACCAGGACGAGATGGTCTATTTCATCGAGACCGGCCAGATCAAGCTGCTTCTGCTCTCGCCCGAAGGTAAAGAATGTCTGCTGGCCATCCATAGCAGCGGAGATGTTTTCGGCGAGCTGTGCTTATCCGGGTTAGGGGCGCGGCACGAAACTGCGGTGGCGATGAAACCAACGACGTTAAAACAAATACCCTGTGCCCAGTTCTTTGCGCGCTTAAACCGCGACTCCTTGTCTGAGGGATTCGTGCGCTACCTGGCCGTTCGTATCGCCGACCAACAGCACGTCATCGCCAATCTGGTGACGGCGGACAGCGAGCAACGGCTGGGTCAGACGTTGCTGCAATTGGCCCGCACCATGGGCAAGAAAGATCCGCGCAGTATTCGCATCGAGCTGAAGATTTCCCATGAAGAATTATCCGCGATGGTGGGCACGACACGGCCTCGGATCAGCTTCTTCATGCAGCGATTTCGCAACCTGGGATTGATCGAAACCAATAGCGATCATTTTCTCATCATCAAGGAAAACAAACTCACCGATTACCTCGCGCAGATTGCCTAGGATGGCCGTGCCGCCCAACCCTATCGCATTTACCTGCAAGAAATCCTGCCGAGTCGCTTTATTCTCGGGTCAGGAAAAAAGGGGCTTACGGGAAGAAAATTCAATAAAAGTAGTAGTCAAGGAGAAATACCCATGTCATTTGGAATTTACCTGGTCGGATACATCATACTGATCGCCGGCCTGGCGATCGGAGCCAATCTGCTCCACGTGCCGATGCAGTGGATCGGGGTGGGCATTCTCTGTCTGATCGGCCTGGCGATCGTCCATGGCGTGACCGCGACCCGACAAAAGGATCCACAGTCCTGAGAGAAGGACCGCTGAGCCCTTCGCAATAAAATGCCGAATATCGATAGACTCTGAGGCAAAAGAAAGAAGGTTAGAAAAATATGTTGGTATTACTTGTTGCAGTTATTTCCGGCGTCGCGATCGCTTACTTTGGAATGCAAAACATTAGCCCGGTTACGATCCGACTCAATGAATATGTCTGGGATGATGTCCCCTTGTATCTGGTTATCGTGGGGTCGTTGTTTGTTGGGCTCTTCATGGCATGGATTCTCTATTTTGCTAGGTCGGTTTCCTCCACGCTCACCATCTACGGAAAAGATCGCGCGATGAAAAAAACCAAACATACGGTAGCGGATCTCGAACACCGGGTCCAAGAACTCGAAGCGGAAAAGGCGCTATTCAAGACCACACACCCTTCTCCGTCGGAAATTCCGCACCATACACTGGCGTAATTCCAAGCTGGCCTCGACGCTGATCGCCTCTTTTCCAAGACTGCGCCGGCCGCGTTAAAAAAAACAGTGAAGCAGGGGCTTGTCTGCAGTTTACTATACGAATGTCGGACTGCGAACGTCTTCCAGAGAGGTCTGGCATAGGCTGGTCGGCATTGAACGATCCGGCGGGCTGATAGATCTCGATTTGATGAACTGCGCGATCCGGTCGGGCACGAATGAGAAAAGGAAGGCGACGCCCTCGTTCTCCCTACAGAACTAAGCGAGATTCTCGATTGTGTCGTAGCTCATCTTTTTTCTTGCCCGACGCCACGTGAGACCTTCCCTGATGATGCCTTCCATCTAAAAAGGCGAAGTGGCTGATTATGTGTCTATCAATCAATTACGAACTACTACACCCGGTTGGCGAAGACTGGAGATCTACATCACCTCGCATCGTGAAAGAAAAAACAGTCGCAGAACGAAATAGTCGAGTCCGACCTTTTGGTCGAAGGTCTCGACGGTCTTGACGAGCCTCATCTCTTCTCCATCCTGAAAGCCTAAAAAATTCAATCGAAATCCACTCTTTTGCTTACCACCGGTCTGGCACACAACCTGCTCTTCGATAGAGCACACATAGCGTAAAGAACGAAATAAGACGGAAACGGAAATAAAACTATGAAGTGTCCGCGTTGCCAAAATTATATTGTTCCAGAGTTTTATTGCATAAACTGTGGCCACGTACCTCCAAGGAAACAGGACCCCGTTCCGAATAATATCACTCAACTTGAAATTCCATTGAGTCTCAGCGGACAGTAAGACATCGAGCGATGATCTCGACTGCCCTTTCTCGGAGTGATGCTATGGGCATCTGGCTCAACGGTAAAATCCGATCACGCAAAGAAAGGAGGAAACTGACATGAATAATATTTTCTACATTGTAGGAGTTATCGTGGTGGTGCTTTTCGTCGCCGGTTATTTGGGACTGAGGTAGCCCCCGGAGCCTCGCGAGGGGGACTTCTCCGATATTTTTTCAATCCTGTCTAATACTGGACGGCAATCCCTCGGGAGTCAGGATAGGTTTCCAATTCAATAGAACGCCGGCGCTTCGGTTCGGGGATTACGTCGGAGTCGAGGGAAGATTCCTCGATCGCGAACGATTTGAGGTGGACAGTTTTCTTCGGGACAACCGTTGACCGATTTACCTTCGGGGTTGCTTGATCCGATGACGGGGAAGCGATGAGATTCCTTCGAATGATAGCAGTTTTGATTCTCGCCACGGCGACAACGGGTTGCGTGCTGGAGACCAGTTCATCGCGAGGGCCAGCCCCACAACAAACACCGCGCTCTTCGGCCGGCCGTCCGCTCGATCCGAGGCAGACGGAGCGAGTGCAGCGGATCATGCTGCCGCTGCTGCGCGCGACGACTAACCCGCGCCGTTCAAATGAAATACGAGTTCGGGTAATTGACGATCCAAACATCAACGCCGCCAATGCGGGAGGCGGCGAGTTTCAAGTCACGACCGGGCTGCTTGCAAAGGCCAACGACGAGCAATTGAGAGGCGTGCTGGCGCACGAGATTGCTCACGATGATCTTGGCCACGTGGCCAGAGCACAGACTTTGGGTACAGGTCTCAACATCGGCGTAATTCTGCTCGAACAGCTCATACCGGGCAGTAGCGCGGTGACCCCGATCGCGGGGGCGCTCATTGCAAACAGCTACAGCCGCTCAGAGGAGTTGGAAGCGGACCGTCACGGTGTCGAGATCTTGCGTCGAGCCGGTCATTCCAAAGAGGTAATGATCGACACGCTGACCTGGCTGACGCGGACCTCGGGAGGGGACAGTGGTGGTGGTTTCTTATCTACACACCCGGGAACCGAAGAGAGAATCAACGCTTTGAGGAAATTGGCGTGAAGGGTTTGATGATTACCATGAATTAAAAGAAGCAAGATAGAGACAACTAATTCAAAGATAGCGAGCGATCAAATCAAAAACGGAGGTACAGATGGAAACGTTAGACACACAAACGTGGATTATAATTGCGGCCGTTGTGGTCCTAGGGTTGGTTGCACTTGGGGCCGCGTTCTTCTACCAAAAAAAGCAATCCCATAAGCTCCAAGAACGCTTCGGCCCGGAATACGGCCGAACCGTGAATGAATTAGGCGGTCGAACCAAGGGCGAATCGGAGCTCAAGGCGCGCGAAAAGCGCGTCGAGCGGCTGGAGATTCTCCCTCTGGCGCCGCCGGAAGCCGCCAGATTCACTGAGGCCTGGCAAGCATTACAGAGCCGATTCGTCGACAACCCCAAGGGAGTGGTCGTCCAAGCCGAACAGTTGGTTCGGGAATTGATGGAAAAGCGAGGTTACCCCATGGGTGATTTTGAGCGCCGTGCGGGCGACATTTCAGTCGATCACCCGGACGTTGTGGCCAATTACCGAGCGGCGCAGGCCATCGCTGTGGCCGATCAGCGGGGCTCGGCGGACACCGAAGAGCTGCGCAAGGCGGTTGTGCATTACCGCGCCCTCTTCGATGAACTGCTTGAGGTAAAGGAGCCGAGGCAAGTTATCATCGAAGAGAAGCGCGTAGCAGCGCGATGATAAAAAAACAAGCCTGAGGAGGAAAGCCACATGGAACGGACTTACAAGAAAATTGAAATCGTCGGCATCTCTGAGACCAGCTTTGGCGAAGCCACCCAAAACGCCGTGGCGAAGGCTTGTCAGTCACTACGCCATGTCGACTGGTTCGAGGTGACTGAAATGCGCGGGCTGGTTGATAAGGACAAAGTCAAGGAATTTCAGGTTACTGTCAAGCTCGGCTTTCGGCTTGAAGATCAGCCGGCTTGAACAGCCGATGATTAAGCCAGGAAAGAACGTCGAGTTCGTAAATCGACGGAACGACCGTTTGGTCGAAGTTTTCGACGCTTGCGCCGTCGCTGCTCTTCGATTCTCCGCAGTTTGTCTCGGAATGTTTAGAGAAAGTCACCTTTGTCTGGTGCCAAGGCGCGGCACAACAGTTGCGCTGGAGATCGTTTAGCAAAAATTTTAGTGGAGGAAAAAAGTTATGAAGAGATTAAGATTTGTTTTAGCGCCGATGGTCACGGCAGCGGGCATCTTGGCGCTGTCCGGTGTGGCCACGGCTCAAAGGGAAGGTGACGCAAAGGGTTGGATGGGCGGCATGAGCCATGAATTGGTCGCCAGTTCGAATTGTCCCCAGCTCCGGGTTACCAAGGAGAAGATAAGCGAGGATCAAGCGCGGGATTTGGCGCAACAGTATGCGGATAAGAACCTGGCCGGCTTCAAAGTAGTGCGGCCGCTTGGCTACGGCGGCGGGTATAGCACCGTATGCTACAAGATCGACAGCCCGGCCACCGGAAGGCATCAATCCTTCTATTCGGTGGAGTATTCCATCGACGCGAAAAACTCGGCGTCTGAGACGCGCAACCTTCGCGTCGATCAGTTCGGTTACGTGACCGAGTTCGCCGGCCCGTTTAACCTAGCAGGTGAACGCGGCCCAGCCGGCGCCACGGGCGCGCAAGGTCCAGCCGGACCGATAGGCCCTCAAGCCATGGCTGTTTCGGAGAATCGTATGTTCTCGTTCGGTACGGGAAACAATACGGCGGCGTTCAAGGATATCCTGTTCGACACCGATAAGTCGGACATCCGCTCGAATGAAATGAGCAAGATCACCGACATCGCGGCGCACGTCAAGCAGAATGCGCCTATGAATGTGGGTATCGGCGGCTACGCGGATGCGCGCGGCACCGACCAACACAACCAGGGTCTGAGCGAACGTCGTGTGAACGCCATTCGTGACGCGCTGGTTAAGGCCGGCGTTGCGGGCGATAAGATCCAGACCAGCGCCTTCGGTGAGAAAAAACCGCTGTGCAACGAATCGACTGACGCTTGCTGGCAGCGCGACCGCCGCGTCGACGTGGGATTCCGCACGGACACAGCGAGCCGATAACGGGCAAGATCGATCATTCTGGCAGAGCAAATCTTAAAGCCAGAGAAGTAAAGTAACGAACGACCCCTGGGACCAACCGGCCCTGGGGGTCGTTGCATATTAGCAAGCAATCGTGACTATAATCATTTCATCCATGCGAAGGGTTTTTCTACCACGCCACTTTCTCGCATCGGGTCTGCTACTTCTCATCTTGGCATCCCTCTATGTTTTTTTTGAAGCCCGGCGGCTTCAGCAAGAACTCTTGCGCCAGACTGAGGACAAGGGGACGGCATTGGCAAAGGCCATGGAGACCAGTGTTAAAAATGCCATTGTCGGCAACGCCCTGTTGGAGGATCTGATCCGGCAGCGTTTGGTGGATAATGCCCGGCTGATCGATCAACTGCTGCTCTCCCGTCATGTCGACGAGGCACTGCTTAAAGAGATCAGTGCGATGAACCGCCTGCAAAAAATCGATCTCCTCGATGAGCAGGGCCGGCCCTGGAAACTTGCCGCGCTGCCGGCGATGATAGCACGGCAAAAAGCGCGAGAAGAAACCTTTCAGCCGCAGCGCCCAACGATAAGCTACGCGTGGGGAAAGCGCTGGCGGCTGCCCACGGAAAAAGCCGAGGAAAAGACGGGGCAACCGCCGCCGGGCTTCAAGGATAAAGAATTCTGGAAAGGCAGCGCCTTCGGCGTCGCCGTGGGCGCGAGTAGTTTTCCAGGCATCATCGCGATCCATGCCAACGCGGATTATATTTTCAACTTCGAGAAAGCGATCGGAGTGCAACGCCAGATCGAGGATCTTGGCCGCCAATCGGACAGTGAGTTCGTCGCTTTTCTCGATAGCGACCTGAATGTTATAGCGCATACTGACCGGCGCCGGATCGGGCAGCAGGAAAAAGAGCCGCTGGTATTGAAAGCCAAAGTCGACCGTCAGCTTTTCAGCCAAATCGTCGAGAGCGATGGCGGAAAACGGTACCTTGAGGTGGTGCAACCTGTGGCACTGGATGAAGCCAATTTGGGTTTCCTCAAGATCGGTCTGTCACTGGGAACGATGGTGATCGCCTGGCGCAATAGCGTGCGCGCCATCCTTATTCTCGGCTTGGCGATCCTAGGCGCGGGGATTTTGGGCATGGCGGCGATTTTTCATAACCAGCATACTCATATGCTCGAGGTCAAAGCCCTGGAGGCTGAAGTGTTACAGAGAGAGCGCCTTTCAGCACTAGGAAACCTGGCTGCGGCGGTCGCGCACGAGGTCAGAAATCCGCTCAACGCCATTTCGATGGGACTGCAACGTCTCAAGGTGGAATTTTACCCAACCGATGATCCGGAGGACTACTCTCGCCTTACTGGACTCATGCTCGGCGAAGTGCACCGCCTCAACTCGATAGTGGAGCAATTCCTCTCGCTGGCGCGCCCTCTCGAAATCAAACGTGAGGAGTTGTCAGTGCAGGATGTCCTTAATGAATTAGCCATATTGGTGGAAGGCGAAGCTCAGCAATCGAAGGTGCACATCCGAGTTGTTACTCCGCTGACTCTGCCGCCGCTCAAGGCGGACCGTGAATATTTCAGACAAACGCTCTTGAATCTTATTCTTAACGGTCTGCAAGCGATGCCCGAAGGTGGAACCTTGACGCTGGAGGCGAAAACGTCAAAGGACAATTGTTTGATCAGCGTCACCGACACTGGAACCGGGATTGCGCCGGAAAACTACCCGCGTATCTTCGAGCCTTACTTCACGACTAAGGCGAAGGGTACCGGGCTGGGTCTGGCGATCTCCCGCAGGATTATAGAGGCCCACGGCGGAACGATCAGTGTTTCCAGCGAAGCTGGCCACGGGGCCCGCTTCCAAATTTCCCTTCCCATTACGGTGTGGAGGTGTAAATGCCCAATCGTTTCCGTATTCTCGTAGTCGACGACGAACCGGTCCAGCGCGAGATGGTCTCGGGTTTCCTCAAAAAGCAGGCCTTTGACGTCGTCGCAGCCGAAACCGGCGCAAGGGCCTTGGAGCTTTTTCGGCAGGACTCCATCGATCTGATTCTCACGGATCAAAAGATGCCCCACATGTCGGGTTTGGATCTGTTGCAGGCCGTTCGCGCCATCAACCCTGAAATCCCGGTCATTTTGATGACCGCCTTCGGCAGCATCGAAGCGGCCGTTTCCGCTATCCGGGGAGGAGCGACCGACTACCTGACCAAGCCGCTGAATTTGGATGAGCTGCTTTACCGCATTCGACAGGTCAGCGACCGCTATCGAATTATCAACGAGAACCGCGAGCTGCGGGAAGCCTTACGGGAACGCCATCGCATCGAAGGAATCATCGGCGAGAGCGGCCAGATGCTTGAAGTCCTTTCTTTGGTGCGTCGGGTGGCGCCGAGCGAAGCGACGGTCTTGATCCGTGGCGAGAGCGGCACGGGAAAAGAGCTGATTGCCAGGGCCATCCACTTTGCCAGCCCAAGAGCCTCGGGTCCTCTCGTCAAGGTAAACTGCGCGGCACTTCCGGAAGCGCTGCTCGAATCGGAATTATTCGGCCATGAAAAAGGCGCTTTTACGGGCGCGATAGGTTCGCGCCAGGGGCGCTTTGAATTAGCCAATGGTGGGACGATCTTTCTCGACGAAATCGGCGACCTTCCCTTGCATCTGCAAGCGAAGCTGCTGCGCGTGCTTCAAGAGCGCGAATACGAGAAGGTGGGCTCCAGTCGTCCGGTCAAGGTCAACGTCAGGATCATGGCGGCCAGCCATCGGCCGCTCGAGGATCTCATCAAAGCGGGACAGCTGCGGGAAGATCTCTACTTTCGGCTCAATGTAGTCACGATCCTAATTCCACCGCTGCGGGAAAGGCGCTCCGATGTTGCACTGCTGATGGACCACTTCCTGCGCCATTTCGCTGATAAAAACGGCAAGACGATCCGCGGTCTTACCCATGAAGCCCGGGATATTCTGTTACGCTACGACTATCCGGGAAATGTCCGCGAGCTGGAAAATATTATCGAGCGCGCAGTGGTTCTCACCAGGGATGATGTGATCGGCAGCGGTGATCTACCATTGACGGTTCAGGAGCCAGAAATATCGGACCGCGACACGGAAACTAATCTCACGGTCGCGGTGGAAGCGCTGGAGCGGCGCATGATCAGGGACGCCCTGGCCCGATCCGATGGCGTCCAAACCCGCGCCGCAGAGTTGCTGGGAATGAGCGAGCGGGCGCTGCGTTATAAATTGATTAAATACGGCTTTCGAGAAGAAGCCTCGATTCCTGATACCAATCCAGAGGAAGCGCAATCCCGGGGACAAAGTGGTAGTGAGTAATTTGCTTGATCGTGAATCGGTGACATTTCTATGCCGCTTAAGCTCTTTGTGGTGGAAACCATCCTTTCTTCTTTGATTGCCGCCCTGTCGCGCTAGCTCTCTGCGGTGAAGAAAGATTCCCGAACTCGCCTTCACCACGCTTCAACTCGGCCTCTCTGGACAGCAATTCCTGCCGGGCCGCGATTATGTAAGTCGGTGAAGAATGATCGAACCGAAACACAAAAGAAAAAGCCTGCGAGTCGAAACTCTCGCTTAGCATCGATTGATTGCTCGAGAGTATGAGCGGCTTTTCAAAAAAGGAATAATCAATATGCCCTTTAGCAAAACCTGGTCGGAATGGTGGCGCCGTTTGCTCGATCTTGCTCCCGACAAAGCTCCCGACGCCGTCGACCTTTTATGCCGGCGCTATGTCGAAGAGATGCAGCGGATCGAGCGGTTTAAACAGCATGCCGAGACGATGCACTATCGGCAGTATCGCGAGAAATTCCTGCGGATGGCGAAGGAAAAAAGTCAACATGCCGAGCGGATCGGCGAAAAAATCGTCGCGCTCGGGGGCAAGCCGCCGGAAGTGGCGGAGCGTCCCTCAACGGACGAAAACAGTTGGCAATCTTTGTCCATGGCTCTCGACGAAGAGTATCGCTCGGCGGATCGCCTACCGGAGCAACTCCGGAGTATGGAATCCGAAGACCCCGACATCGCCAAATTTCTGCAGCAGATTTCCCGAGAGCAGAAAAAACATCGGGATGAAATCAGAGAGATGCTGATGCGAAGCGATCCGTTTGCTTTCTCGCTCGCTTAGGACGACGGCCGTTTAAACGACGTCTAAGCGCAAATTTCGAAGACAGCAAATTTGGTATTTACGCGTCAAATCACTGCGTTTTCACCGCGAAAGAGTAATCTAGTCCGAACTTTGAGTCGCCGCTCCGGCGCTGGTGATAAGCCCCGCCCATTTCTTGGGGCTCTCATTATTTCCTCTTCCTTTTCGTCCAATATTA
The DNA here is from genome assembly GCA_963804165.1 of uncultured delta proteobacterium. Taxonomy (GTDB): domain Bacteria; phylum Desulfobacterota; class Binatia; order UBA9968; family UBA9968; genus DP-20. The sequence continues at coordinate 78,726 of CAWDPO010000045.1, read as the reverse complement.
GACAGAAACCCTTATCGCGTCGGCTTAGGGTAACTCCGAAAGAGACGGAGGTGTCCCATGGCTACCGACAACCGCCGTGCTGAGGGTCGACGACCCCCACACCGAGGCAGAAGCGACCGTGAAAGCAATCCAGTACTAGGGGAAACTCGAGATGAAATCATCTCGTTGAGGCAAGGGCTCTCACACCGAGACGCGCGTGATCGGCAACGACGATGTGGGGAAGCGCATTTGCCGCTGGAGAGGCAGAACGAGACCTGAATTTACAGCCAACAGGAATCTCGTAAACTTTATTAGAATTTTTTCGCTCAGTTTTGGCGCTGGGCTTGAGCTGGCTCCAAGCAACGCGCAACTTGGTCCCGTCATAGTAGGGGTCGCGCTGCACTTTTTTGGCATTTCTTAGAGGAGGGAGGGGCAATATGCATGCTACGCACATCCAATCTCGGCAAAGCAAATTACCGCAGGCCGTGGCCGCTGACCGAAAGCCCGTATCCGAACGCGGGCCCGGGAAGGACATGCTCGCAGACGAGGCGTTCAATGCTCGACCCAGCCGCGCCGTTAGCTATGCAGAAGCGGCGTTGATGTGCGCCGTGCTTGAAGATGCCGTGGATTGCTTTCAGAAGCAGTTTAGCCGCGCTACCCGGCGCGCCAAACATTTAGGTCGGGAAGCCGAGCATTGGTTGTTCAGCGATGATCCTCATTGGCCCTTCTCGTTTGTCTCCATTTGCAATGTGCTCGAGCTATGCCCGCAGTATATCCGCCAAGGGCTCCGGCGCTGGCACGACGGCGACCGGATATCGTCACACAAGCAATCTGCTCATGAGACGACGGCCGAGCAGCGCAGGGCGGTCTAAATCAAAATAGAATATTGAGCAGCTAACGAAACGATCAACGCGATCTCAGAAACCTCATCAGGCGCTCCACTTAACCAACGACTCGGCTATGTTGCTAGACAATTCCGGTTCGCCTTTCGACAGGCAGTCTTAAACGGGGCGGAGCGGTGCTTCGATAAGTGGCGGCCAAAAGTAGGGGCTGCTGCACAGCCGTCTTCGGCTCTCATCGTGACAAAAAAATTTCTAGTTATCGAAGCTGACCCTCTCATTCGACAAAGTGTCAGGCTGTTTTTGTGCGCAGCGGGTTACCAGGTCAAAGAGGCAAGAGACGGCGATGAGGCTCTGGACTTGCTAGACAAGTTTCGATTTGATCTCGTGCTTTCCGATCTTCACCCGCCTCGCCTCCAGGGAATTGATGTGTTGTCACACTTACGCTCGATCGCACCACAAGTTCCTATAAACTGGCGGCTCCGTTGTCGGTTATGCGAGCCAATCTATTTTATGAAAGAAATTGAGCCGCCAGTCTTTCACCAGGAGAATAACCGCTCGGGGCGTCGGCCTTGAGCGCAAGCCGCAAAGCTTCGTCCGCGGTTTTTAAAAATTCGAAGCGGATCCCGTCGCGGCCTGCCGGGGGTATTTCTTCAAGGTCTCTCCGGTTTAACTCAGGCAGCAGAACCGTGGAAATCCCGGCTCTCTTTGCCGCGAGCATTTTCTCTTTGATTCCTCCTACCGGGAGCACCAAACCACGCAAACTGATCTCACCGGTCATGGCGACATCTTTGCTGATTCGTCGCCCGGTCAGCAGTGAAACGAGCGCGACAAAGAGCGTGATTCCAGCGCTCGGACCGTCTTTCGGGATCGCGCCCGCCGGGAGATGAATGTGTAAATCGATTTTCTTGAAGATATCGGAATCGATTCCCAACGATTCCGCGCGAGATTTGACCAGGCTCAAAGCGGCCTGCGCGCTTTCTTTCATGACATCGCCGAGCTGGCCGGTTAATAGTAACCTTCCATCTCCCGCCATCTTTGTCGCTTCGACAAACAAAATGTCCCCGCCGAACGGCGTCCAGGCCAAGCCGGTGGCTACACCGGGCAAACTGGTGCGCAGAGCGATCTCGTTGAAGAACTTTTGCGGGCCCAAGTAGGTAGGAATAGATTCCGGCTTGACTGTGATCGTTTCATTGAACCCTTCCGCGATACGCGTGGCCACGCTCCGGCAAACTGCTCCCAGCTCACGCTCGAGTTGCCGAACCCCGGCCTCGCGCGTGTAGGACCGGATAATTTCTCGAATCGCCTCGTCGGTGAAACTAATGTTTTCCGGCTTCAGGCCATTTTCGGCGGTCTGCCGAGGAACGAGGTAGCCCTTGGCGATGGCCAATTTATCTTCCTCGATGTATCCCGGCAATTCCAAGATTTCCATGCGATCGCGCAGCGGGCCGGGAACGGTATCGAGCACGTTCGCCGTAGCGATGAACAGCACCTGGCTGAGATCGAAGGGCAGCGCGATGTAGTGGTCTTGAAAGGTGGCATTTTGAGCGGGATCGAGGACCTCCAATAACGCCGCGGACGGGTCGCCATGAAAACTCGCGCTGAGTTTGTCCACTTCATCGAGCATGAAGACAGGATTTCGACTGCCTGCCTTGCGGATTCCTTGAATGATATTGCCCGGAAGCGCGCCGACATAGGTACGCCGATGCCCGCGAATATCGGCTTCATCATGGACGCCGCCCAGACTTTGGCGTACGAACTTACGATTCATCGACCGAGCAATGCTTTGTCCAAGGGAGGTTTTTCCGACACCCGGCGGTCCGACCAAGCAGAGAATCGGGCTCTTTCCATGCGGCATGAGTTTACGAACAGCGAGAAATTCAATGATCCGCTTTTTCACTTTTTCCAGACCGTAATGGTCGGCGTCAAGAATCTGGCGCGCCTTCGGCAGGTCGATCTCTTCCTCGGTAAAAATGCTCCAGGGCAACTCCACCAACCAATCGAAATAAGTCCGCAACAGCGAGTGTTCCGGCGCCGCCTCGGGAATGCGCTCTAAACGAGCCAGCTCTTTAAGCGCTTCTTTTTCCACCTCAGGAGGCATTTTAGCGTCGTAAAGTTTTTTTCTTAGTTCCTCAACCTCGACACCTTTCCCATCCGCCTCACCCAGCTCTTTCTGGATTGCCTTCAATTGTTCGCGCAGGAAATATTGGCGCTGCGACTTGTCCATGGATTCCTTGGTTTCAGTGCCGATTTTCTTGCTCAGTTCCAGCAGTTCAATCTGCCGCGCCAACTTTTCTGAAACCCTTTGGGCGCGCGCCTCCGGGTCGAGTATTCCGAGGATTTCTTGTTTCTCGGCGGTCGGAAGGTCCAAGGTGGAAGCGATCATATCGATAACCGATAAGGGATCTTCAATCCTATCGATCATCGATCTTAGTTCGTTCATGGGCTCAGAGAATAACGACAAGGCCCGGGCTGCTTCTTGACGTAGATGTAAGATTCTCGCCTCGAAGTCCTTGGTCTGCGGTATCTTTTCTTCCACCATCGTGACGCGCGCGATAAGAACCGGATCGGTCTCGAGGAATTCGCCGATCTCAAAGCGGCGGCGGCCTTGCAGGAGAACCTGACGCTGACCGTCCGGCAGGGTAAACATCCTTACAACATCCGCGGCGGTGCCGACCGCGTAGAGGTCCTTGGGCTCTGGAACTTCTATATTCGGATCGCGTTGGACAACAAATCCAATCGGCACTTGTTGTCGAACCGCCTCCTCGACAGCGCGGCGCCTGGCCGGGCTACGGACCGAAAGCGGCATCATCATGGCGGGGAACAGCACCCGATTGCGCATCGGTATGATGACCAAGGCTCCTTCGGGAATATTGAGACGCTGCTTGGATTTAGAGGATTCCTTTTCTTCTTCTTCGGTGTTCATGCATGTTTCCTTAGCTCGATGATCAGCAGGCCGTCTCGAAAAGAAATTTCTCCTACCGATAGAGCTTGTTCGCTTGGCACGAGCCTGAGTCGCCGCTCAAAGCGGCCGAGCGGGATTTCCCATACCTTTAATTCCCCGTCAGAGCAGCAATCTGGCAGCGGGCGTACGCCCGCAATGATAAGTTCGCGTCCCTCCAGCCGTACATCTACTCGCTCGGCTGCCATTCCCGCGATGGCCGAAATCACCCAAAGGCTCTCATCAGTCTCAACGACGTTAACGGGAGGTTCCCAACTTGGCGATCTACCAGGAGATGCCCGATAGTGAGCGCCGGCTGCTATTTGCAAAAAGTTCCTATGGATCCGCCCTGCTTGCTGCAGCAGATCGTTAGCTCGATGCCAAATCAAGAAATCCCAATCGTGCGACGCCATATTTTATGGGCCTCCAGGCCATTCGCTAACGCAAGCGCTAATAAATAAAGGTAAGGATGGCCAGGACCTTTGTCAAAGAAATCAGCCGATGTTTCTGCATCGTTTGCCAAAATTCGTTGATATTACGCAATGAAAACGTGTCCCGGAGCATTTTTTAGTGATTGGAAGCTGGGTGTGATAATTCTTTTCAATTCCTGTCCAATATTAGACGGAAACTTCTGTCGAGTCGGCATAGATTGAATCCAATAGACGGTTTAGACGAGGAGGCCGAGTAGTGGTTGTTAAGCGACGACTCGCATGGCTTTCTCCGCTCTCCATTTGTGCTGCGCTCGATCTGTCCATAATACCGGCCGGGCCAGGACTAAAACACCGGCAAAAGAGCGGACAGGAACCATCGCGCTGCAACCGGCCCGAGTCGTGCGCGCGGACTGCTTTTGGTCTGAAGAAAAAAATTATCGCGGAGGTCGCAATGAAGGTGGGTCATCTGGACAATCTATCATTTCCGGTTGGACTCCTGGCGCAAGAGTCCTTGAGCGGGATTACAGAACTGGTGAAAGAACTTTTTACCAGAACTCGTGTTGATGGTGCGGGAAAGGACAAGCTGAGCTACTGGCAGCTCATTTTCTTGCAGAGCAAGGTGAATGGCTGCTCCTATAGCGGCGAGTCTCTGCCGCATGCGCAGTGGCACTGGCCCAGGGATACATGGTTTCAGGAACAGCTGGAATATCGTCTCAAAGCTCTCGAATTTGCCGCGCATCAAACGAGCAACTAAGAGCAATCCGTCATGGTCAGGATAGGTTTTATAAAATTATGGCATGGGGTTACGTTCGACGGTTACCTAGATTTGTTCTAGGCCTGCCGTCCTAACCCTCCAACCGGTCCAATTAGGGAGGCTGAAATGTATAGCCGAAACGTGAGTTTTAAACTCAAGGCGAAGAGCGCGGTGGAGTTTACGAAGATTCTTGAGGGAGAGGTCATTCCCTTGCTCAGAAGGCAAAGAGGATTTGACGATGCGATTAGTTTTGTCGCTGCGGATCGTAATGAGGCATTGACGATCAGTCTCTGGAATAAAAAAGAGGACGCGGAAGTCTACAACCAGAAGACCTATCCTGAGATTTTGCGCGCCCTGTCGAGGGTGATTGAAGGCACTCCCAAAGTGGAGATCTTTGAGGTCGGCAATTCGACCTCGCACCAGATCGCTGCCAGCGCGGTTGGTTCTAGTTGATTCTTCCCAATTCGGAGGCGAGAAGGGTCTTCTGCTAACTGCCCGGAGGCGCTGGGCTCGATCTTACACAGAGAACACTTCGGCCAGGTCATTTTTTGGAGATGGACGAGTGAATTCTCGCCGAATTGAGCCAATCAAGAATCTGTTCTCAGAGGAAGGCAAAGGTAAAGCCATGAACACTTCCACATACAACCCGCAGGAGCTTCTCAGCCGGGAGTATAAGTACGGGTTTGTCACCGACATCGAGACCGACACGGTGCCTCGCGGGCTCAACAAGGAAATCGTTCGCTTGATTTCCGGCAAGAAGAACGAGCCGAACTTCATGCTGGACTGGCGCCTGAAGGCCTACCGGCACTGGGAGAAGCTGGCAAAGTCGCAGGCAGAACCCAAGTGGGCCAACGTTCACTATCCGCCGATCGACTACCAGGACCTCATCTACTATTCGGCGCCGAAGACAAACGCGGGGCTAAAAAGCCTCGACGAGGTCGACCCCAAGCTGCTCGAAACTTATGAGAAGCTCGGTATTCCATTGTCCGAGCAAAAGTGGCTCACCGGCGTGGCGGTCGATGCGGTCTTCGACAGCGTGTCGGTGGCGACGACGTTCAAGGAAAAGCTGGGAGCGTTGGGGATCATCTTTTGTTCCTTTTCCGAGGCGCTGCAGAAACATCCCGTGCTGGTGAAAAAATATCTCGGCTCGGTGGTGCCCTACAGCGACAACTTCTTCGCGGCCTTGAACGCAGCTGTCTTCAGTGACGGTTCCTTCGTTTACGTCCCCAAAGGTGTGCGATGCCCGATGGAGCTATCGACTTACTTTCGCATCAATGCCGCCGAGACAGGCCAATTTGAGCGCACGTTGATCGTTGCCGATGAGGGTAGCTACGTAAGTTATCTCGAAGGCTGCACCGCGCCGATGCGGGATGAGAACCAGCTGCATGCCGCGGTCGTGGAACTTGTTGCTCTCGACAACGCACAGATCAAGTACTCGACGGTGCAGAACTGGTATCCCGGCGACAAGGACGGCAAGGGCGGGATCTACAATTTTGTCACCAAGCGGGGCAAGTGTGTGGGAATCAACTCCAAGATTTCTTGGACGCAGGTAGAGACCGGCTCGGCGATCACCTGGAAATATCCGAGCTGCATCCTGCGGGGTGACAACTCGGTTGGGGAGTTTTACTCGGTGGCACTCACCAACAACTATCAGCAGGCGGATACGGGCACCAAGATGATCCACATCGGGAAAAATACCAAGAGCACGATCATTTCGAAGGGAATCTCCGCGGGACACGGGCAAAACACCTATCGGGGGCTCGTGAAAGTGATGAAGGGCGCTACCGGCGCACGCAATTATTCTCAGTGTGACTCGTTGCTGCTGGGCGATAAGTGCGGCGCGCATACTTTCCCTTATCTCGAAGTCATGAACAGTTCCTCGCAGGTGGAGCACGAGGCTTCGACCTCGAAGATCGGCGAAGATCAGCTTTTTTATTGCAGACAGCGCGGTATTTCGCCGGAGGATGCGGTAACGCTGATCGTCAATGGTTTCTGCAAGCAGGTGTTTCGCGAGCTGCCGATGGAGTTTGCCGTGGAGGCCCAGAAGCTTCTAGGCGTCAGTCTCGAAGGCAGCGTGGGCTAGATTAGTCAAGATGTCGGATGGAAGCGCGAATGACTTACAAGGAACATCTGATCTTTGTCGCGACTCAGCGCGATGCTGGAGATTGCTTTTGGCTCCCCGTGGCCAGTGTTTGTTGGAGTGAGGGTGAAAGAAAGCACGTGGCCTCTCTTAAAGGTCGTCCGCAAGACCGCTTTGTATATGCCTCCGAGGCTGAGATTTCCGCCATCGAGACCGCGCGAGTGTGGGTGGATAACCATGTCCAGAATGGCCACTTCAGCTAGGATCTCTGTCATTTTAGCGACCGCTTCCATGTCATCGTTTAACTGAATGGCAGCGCGCCACACGCCGCGCGAGCCCGCCGCCCTCGTTATAACTTCATTCAAGATTGTCCAATATTAGACAGAACTCTTGCCGATGAGCGCAAGATAATAACCCATAAACTGTCTCGTCGGTACATCGATTTGGTTTCCTTTCGTTAAGCAGCGTGCCAGCGGGGAAAGGGGTGCTGAAATGGATGATAACACCGACAATGGCGCCACGCTCACGCGGGAGCAGTCGCGAGCTTCCGAACTTCGCTACCGGCGCCTCTTCGAGACGGCTAAGGACGGTATTCTCCTCCTGGATGCGGACACGGGACGGGTCACCGACGTCAACCCGTTCCTGCAAGACATGCTGGGATATTCTCACACCGAGTTAATCGGCAAGGCGCTCTGGGAGATCGGTCCAGTCAAAGATATTGCCGCGAGCCAGGACGCCATGCGCGACTTGCAGAAAAAGGAATACATCCGTTACGAGAACCTGCCGTTGGAAACCAAAGCCGGACAACAAATCCAGGTGGAGTTCGTCAGCAATGTCTACCTGGTCGACGGCTGGCGCGTGATCCAGTGCAACGTCCGCGACATTACTGCCCGCAAACAGGCCGAGGAGGGTATACGGAAGGTCAATGACGAGTTGAGGGCTTCGGTGGCTGAACTACAAAGGCGTGACGAGGAAATGAAGTCGCTCATCCGCCTAAACGATCTGCTTCAATCGTGCACCACCCAGGCCGAGGCCTACCAGGTGGTTGGCCTGATGGCGAATGAATTATTTACCGAGGACAGTGGCGGATTAGCTATTTCGGGCGGCCGGAATCAACACTTGGAGAAGGTTGCCCATTGGGGCAACGAGTCACCGCTAAAGTCCCCCTTTTCATTGGAGGACTGTTGGGCGATACGGCGCGGTCAATTGCATGAAGTCATCGATCCCCGGGTGGATTTGCTGTGTCATCACTTTGTCCATCAACCCCAGGCCGGCTATTTGTGTGTACCTTTGATAGTCAAGAGCGGAGCAACCGGACTGTTGTGTCTCACCGGCGCGGCAGGAAAACTTATCGGTTCGGTCACGAGGCAACAACTGGCCGTGGCGGTGGGCGAAACGATCAAGCTGTCTTTGTATAATTTGAAACTACGGGAGGAGCTGCGCGAACAGGCTACCCATGATCCTCTGACCGGGCTATGCAATCGGCGCTATTTGGAAGAGAATCTAGCGCGCGAGCTGCATCGAGCGCGGCGTGGCAACTCGCCGCTCTGCGTCGTGATGCTCGACCTCGATAACTTTAAGCCGTTCAACGATACCTTCGGCCACGACGCCGGCGACTCGATGTTACGCGAGTTGGCGCAAGCGCTGCGTGAAAAGCTGCGCAAGAGCGATATCTCGTGCCGCTATGGCGGCGATGAGTTTGTCCTCGTGCTGCCCGATTCATCGCTCGCGGACACCCATCAACGCGTGGAACAAATCCGCGTGCTGGTTAAAGAAAAGCAGATTCGGCACGGGTTCTCGACGCCAGGCGCGATCACTGTATCGGCTGGCGTTGCCGATGCGCCTGAACACGGTTCCACGGCTGCTGAATTACTCCACGCGGCTGACAATGCCATGTATGCGGCCAAGCAGGCCGGCGGTGACCGCGTCGTTGCCTACGAACCAAAGGAGTCATAAATAGTTCAAAAACAGTTGGAGGGCTCTCTTGTGGAGCGTGCTCACTCCTCTCAAATCTAATTTGGTCACCGCAATTTGGATTGACCAGCTTAGATTAACCAGCTTAGTTTGCTGTGGTACATACGGAAACAGCTCAAGCATTGGACAGCATCCCCCCTGGACACGGCGCCAGCCGCGCGATAGTCTCATAGGTGCCCGTCAACCGCGGAGGTTCTTCGCCGAAGGATAACCGAACGAGCGCCCCAGGAAAGTCGACCGTCGTTGTTTTCATCGTGGGCATCGATAGGAGACATGATGATGGCGATTCAACAGACTCCTCAAGCCGACGAGTTCAAACAACAACTACGTGATTCGCTAGTGCGCGAGACCCTGAATACTCGCGCCGTCAAGATCGCTCGACACGCGAACGTATATACGTGCGGCGATCAAGACGAGATGGTCTATTTTGTTGAAAGCGGCCAGATCAAGCTGCTCATGCTGTCGTCCGACGGCAAAGAGTGCCTGCTGGCCATTCAGGGTCCGGGAGACGTTTTCGGTGAGCTATGCCTGTCCGGCTTAGGCACGCGCCTCGAAACGGCGACGGCGATGAAGCAAACGATGCTGAAGCAGATTCCTTGCTCTCAATTCTTGGGGCGTCTAAGCCGCGACTCGTTGTTCGAGGGTTTCGTGCGCTACCTGGCGGTGCGGATTGCCGACCAGCAGCAGGTGATCGCTAATCTCGTGACGGTGGATAGCGAACAGCGGCTGGGCCGGACGTTGTTGCAGTTGGCCCGCTCCATGGGCAAGAAGGACCCGCGTAGCATCCGCATTGAGCTGAAGATTTCCCATGAAGAACTCTCCGAGATGGTGGGCACGACGCGGCCAAGGATCAGCTTGTTCATGCAGCGCTTCCATAACCTTGGTCTGATCGAGACCAACAAGGATCGTTTTCTCATCATCAAAGAAAAGAAACTCACCGATTACTTGGCGCAGATTGCGTAGAGCACGGAAGCCGCTCGCACGCAGCGCGACATTTCTTTTCAAAATTGTCTAGTTTTGGACGGCAATTCCTTTCGATTCAGCGGATCGTAAGAGGGGTTCTGAACCTGGATAGAATCCTAGGTCCTTCAGAAAAGACTGGTTGAAATTGGTGTCGTGTCTTGGGCGATCTTCGCGAAGCCTTTGGTCATGGGGCTCTAAATTTTTGGTTCCTATACGTTGGTTATCGGGATGATTCATGTAATTGTGGCTTGCGCTCTCCCGGAGATAGGGATCAATCGTATTCGGCAGTCCAGAGTTGTTCAGCCGTTTCGGTTTTGCTGAAAGAGAGAGAGGTTTTTGTGAATACTAAACCAATAATACACGTCGGTATCGCCCTCATCCTTCTCGGCATCGTGGCTTTTTCTTATCAAGGGGGCAGCGACACAAGCTACGAGAAGACCGTCGACACCACGGGCCTTCAAACTCGTACCGATGCCAAGCAGACTCTTGCGGTCTCGCCGTTCTTGGGCGGATTGGCGCTGGTAAGTGGGATCGTGTTGGTAGTAGTTGGTGTCAAAACGTCGCCCTAATACCGCTGAGGTCCAGGTCCACGTGAGAGCACGAGACGGCCCGAACGAGATATCCCGCCGAGTTCGTATTCTTTTAAGAACTATGACGCCCATCAGGACACCGGCGGGTTGTAATAGTCGAGCGCCCTCGCGGTATGTCACTGCCCAAGCATTACTTGCCGATGGAATTATTTAATACACGTAGTTTGCGATCCGATTGTAGGGCAAGGCGATGAACTAGAGGAAATCGCAGGTCACGCTTTACACCACGGGACGAGGGGACTCCAGCCAAAGTCCGCGCGGGCTATCTTTACCCACATACTCTGCTATACTCTTATGGACTAACCGTCCTCATTCCAAAGTCCGACTAACGCATCTTCGGGCCAAACTTGATTGAGTTTTAAGAGGTGGTTCCAGCGGGTATCGCCTCTCGGTGTCTTCAACAAACCTTTAGCCGTAGGAGGAGATTATGGAAACCTTTAAGAAGCGCCAAAAGGCTTGGGCGCGCAAGGAAAAGCAACAGAAAAAGGCGGCACGCAAAATTGAGCGGCGTAACGAAAAGGCGAAATCTCCCGACAGCTCGCAAGAAGGCAATCAGCCGACGGCGGAGTCGGAAATTCGCTCGGCGCTTCCGATTTTATAACGTATTGAGGAAATCAGATAACTCTCCAATAGGCGCGTGCCGATGGGTGACTGCCCTGCTTGAACAAAGTCAGAGTGTCGGCGAACATGAAACAGGATACTTCGTACAAAGACTATGTGATTCGCAGCGAATCGTTCCAGCGCGAAAAAAATGGCACCTGGGTGCCACAATATACCGTGACACATCAGGAAGCCGCGACCCAAAAGATGGAATACCCCTCGCATCAATATCAATTCAATCACGCTTATTGCACGCAACGTGAAGCGGATGAGTTTGCTGTGCTCATGGCGCAGACGTGGATCGACGAGCACTGATCAGGGTTGCTTCAGTCCGAAAAAGGCGCGGCGCAACCAAGAGTTCGTCACCAAAGCGGGGCCCCAGACTGTCTAACTTCATCTCTCTGTATTGATTCATAGTGCGTGGATTATCGTGAAGGCGGATCAGTTCGGAGTACGTCTAGCTTTCATGCAGTTATTGAAAACTTCCGCTCTATTGCCGACGCCGGCAGATATTGCGGCTTGGCGCTCGCAGTCGGAGGCGTCCCGGCTGAGGGTGTTCGCGGGTCTGCTTTCATTGGATAAAGGCGCACCCTTGCTGTCATATTGGCCTGATGGGTTGGGACGCGGGGGGACGCACGCCGTCAAGAGCAACAGAATAGCGAATAATCCAAGCTTCATGAATTTTCCCCTTTCTTTGAAAACCCCTGCCTCAGAAAGCCCGTGAGTTTAACCTGCCTGATTCGGCAAGGTTTCTTGTCTTTGTCACCCTGATCCAACCCATATTTGACGACAAGCACGGAGATTTGCAACGTGCTTGTCGTCAATCAAAATATTTCACATCGTGAGAAATACGAAGCGATGATTTTCCTGCATGGGCAAATTCCGACGCCGAAGATCACCGTCGAATCGAATTCTCTCACGAATTCCCTGCGGTTTCATTAGATGACGGGAGTTCCTGTCACCCAAGAATACATAAGAGCATCCCATGGGATTGCCCTTATGTAGGTCGGAATGATTTGGTTAAGGGATGGAGCGTCGAGTTTCCTTTAGTTACTCACGCTCCCAGGGCTTTGCGTAGCTGGACGAACGACTGGAGCTGGCCTTGCCTGATCGCGATCTGGTCGTCTTGCGCTTGGTAGAGGCTGCGCTGAGTTTCCAGCAGCGTCAGGTAGTCGATGGCGCCGGCGTCGAAGCGCGCTTTGGCGATGTCGTAGGCGTTCTGCGATTCGGTGACGGTGGCGCGTGAAAGCACGGCGCGTTCGTTGGCGCTCTTGAGCGCGGCGAGGGCGTCTTCGACTTCTTGAAATGCCACGAGCACGGTTTGACGGTATTGCGCCGCCAGTTCTTTCTGGCGCGCGGTGACGTTCTCCAGATTGCCGGTGAGTTGGCCTCCGGTGAAGATCGGCGCGAGCAAACTCGAGGCGATCTGCGTCGCTGCCGCTGCCGGGCCGCCGAATCCGGCGGAAATTGCTGTGTCGACGCCCAAGGTTAGAGAAGGGAAAAATGCCGCACGCGCCACGCCGATGTCAGCATTGACGGAGCGGAGACCGGCTTCGGCGCTCTCGATGTCCGGACGCGCGGTCAAGAGGGTTGCCGGCGGCGTCAAGCTAATCTGCGGCATAGAGAGCGTGGCCAGCGTCGCGCTGGGTGCCGGAAAGTTCTGCGGCGCCAGCCCGAGCAGGATCGCCAAGGCATTGGCGGTGGTGCTGCGCTGCTCCATGAGCGACGCCAACGCGGTGCGAAAACTGTTGACTTCAACGCGCTGCTGGGAAACTTCCAGGCCGGAAACGCCGCCCTGGGCGAAGCGCGCTTCGATGATGCGGAGGATTTCCTCGGCATTTTTTAAATTGAATTCGGCGATGTGGACGCGGTCGTTGAGACTCAAAATCTGCGCGTAGAAATTGGTCGCATCGGACGTGACGACCAGGCGCAGCGCTTCGCGATCGAATTGGCTCGCATCGACCTGGTAGTCGGCGGATTTTTTCTGGTTACGATTCTTGCCCCAGAGATCGACTTCGTAACTGACGCTGCCGCCGCCGCGCACCGAGGTGGTGTTTTTCGGATCTTGATAGGTGCGCGAGGACGAGCCGCTGGCGCTGACACTCGGGTAAAGCGGCGCGCCGGCGATCTTTGCCTGGGCGCGCGCCTGATCGATGCGGTGAAGCGCCGCTTCGAGGTCAAGGTTTTGTGCCAATGCGTTATCGATCAGCCGGTTTAAATCAACGCTGCCAAACTCTTGCCAGAACAACGTCGTGTTCTGTTGCGTGGCGCCGACGCCGGCGACGTTGCTCCAGCCGGTGGGCAGCGCCATCTCGGGCCGCTGATAATTGGGCGCCAAACTACAGGCCGACAAAGCCAGGGATAGCGCGACGGTTCCGTTCCATAGATGTTTATGCATCGTTCACCTCACTCGGAAGCTAGGGCAATGACGGGGTCTAGCTGGGCGGCTTTGCGGGCCGGCAAATAGCCGAACGCCAAACCGGTGGCGGAAGCGCAGGCGAAGGCGAGCGCCGCCGGCGTAACCGAAAAGATTACAGTCATGCCGCTGTAGCGCAGGACCAGTCCGGCGATCATGCCGACGAGGATGCCCAACATACCGCCGGCGGCGCAGACCACCGCGGCTTCGATGTTGAACTGCAGCATGATGTCGCGCATGCGCGCGCCGGTGGCCATGCGAATGCCGATCTCGCGGGTACGCTCGACGACGCTGACCAGCATGATGTTCATGACGCCGATGCCGCCGACCAGCAGCGAGATCGCCGCCACCGTGCCGAGCAGCAAAGTAAAGGTGTCCTGGGTTTCCATGGCGGCCTGAAGAAACGACGCCATGTTGCGCACGCTGAAGTCCTCGGTGTTGTGGCGCGCTTTGAGCAATGCTTCGACACGCGCCTGGGTCGCTTCGATGTCGGCCGAGTCTTTGACTTTTATAGTGATGCTGCTGAGATAATTCTTGCCGAAGAGTCGCACCAAACCGGTGTTGATCGGCACGAAGATGACGTCGTCCTGGTCGCTGCCATTGGGCGACGCGCCTTTTTCGCTCATGACGCCGATGACGACGAAGGGCACGCTGCGCATCAGGACGTACTTGCCGATCGGACTGCTGCCGTCGGGGAAAAGCGTTTTGGCCACGGTGCGACCGAGCACGACGACGGCGGCGTAATGCTTCATGTCGTCGGCGTTGAAAAACTGCCCTTCGGCCACCGGCCAATCGCGCGCGGACGGAAAGTCTTCGCTGGTGCCTTGTGCCGAGGTCTGATAGTCGACGTTGCCGTAGCGCACCGTCAGCCGGCTGCTGCGCTCGGCCAGCGCGGTTTCGATATTGGGCAAGGCCTTGATCGCGGCGGCGTCGTCGGGCACCAAGGTGGCGATGTCACCGGCGTTGCGGATGCCGGCGGCGCCGGGGCGGATCAACATTAGATTAGTTCCGAAGGAGCTGATGCGATCGAGAACTTTCTGGCGGCTGCCTTCGCCGACCGCGAGCATGGCGACCACGGCGGCGACACCGATGATGATGCCGAGCAAGGTAAGCATGGTCCGGAAGATGTTGACGCGCAGCGAGCGCCAGGCGGTGACGAGCGCTTCCTGCGCGCTCGCCATCAAGCCGACGGCGCTTTCGAAACTACGATTGTTTGCCGCGACACTTTCCGTCGCTTCGTCGGTGAAGCTTCCGGTATCTTCAAGAATTCGGCCGTCCTGGATGCGCACGATGCGGCCGGCATTCTGCGCGACGTTTTCGGCGTGGGTGATTAGAATGATCGTGCGCCCTTCGGTGTGAAGTTGTTTGAGCAAAGCGAGGACTTCGTCGCCGCTCTTGCTGTCCAAGGCGCCGGTGGGTTCGTCGGCGAGAATCACCGGCGGGTCATTCACCAGGGCGCGGGCAATGGCGACGCGCTGTTGCTGGCCGCCGGAAAGTTCCGAGGGGCGATGCGCGGTGCGGTCGCCGAGGCCGAGGCGCGCGAGCAGGCGCTCGGCGCGCTCGGCGCGCTTGTGCTTGGGCAGGCCGGCGTACACCGAGGGAATCTGCACGTTCTCGCCGGCCGTGGCGGTGGCCAATAAGTTATATTTCTGAAAGACGAAGCCGAAGGTTTCGCGCCGCAGCGACGCCAGTTCGTCGGGTTCGAGATTCGCCGCTTCGCGGCCGAGCACCTTATAACTGCCCGTAGTGGGGCGGTCGAGACAGCCGAGAATATTCATCAAGGTCGACTTGCCGGAACCTGACTGCCCCATGATCGCGACAAATTCACCCCGGCGGATCTTTAGCGACACGCCGTCGAGGGCGCGTACCGTGGTGTCACCGTTGGTATAGTGTTTATGGATTTCACTGAGTTCTAGAATGGTCGCGTTCATAGCTGAGGCCCTCGATTCAAGCGTGGCGCGTTGCCTCCGCGCTGCGGGTTGCTGGCCTGAGTGGTTGCAGGCGCGGGCCGGGTCGCCGCTACTCGTTCGCCTTCCTGCAGTCCGTCAACGACTTCGGCCTGGGTGCGGGTCTGCAAGCCGACGTGGATCACACGCTGTTCGCGGCCGGCTTCGGTGACGACTGCAACACGGTAGGCTTTACCTTTGTCGGTGTCTTCCTTGGCGACGCGCCGGGTCAGCAGCTCCGCCGGGATCACAAGCGCGTTGTCGGCTTTGCCGAGGATGAAAAAAACCTGTGTCGTCATACCCGTCATGAGTTGGCGGCCTTCGTTCTTCACGTCGATCAGGACGTCGTAGAGCACCACGTCGTTGACGATCTGCGGCGAAGGCAGCACTTGGCGTACTTTGCCGGTCCAGCGCTGATCGCTTTTGCCGAGCGTGGTGAAATAGGCCGGCATATTTTCTTTAAGGCTGCTGACATCCGCTTCGGCTACCTGCGCGCGCACAGTCATCAGATCCAAATTGGCCACCTGCATGATCGTCGGCGTGGTCTGATTGGCATTCAGTGTCTGGCCTTCCTTGGTCGGCAAGGTCGTGACCGTGCCGGCGACGGGCGCATAGATTTTGGTGAAGCCAAGATTGGTGCGGCTGGCTTTGAGATTGGATTCGGTTTCCTGGATCTGCGCGATGATCGAATCGACTTGCGCTTTGGCGACTGCGGCCTGCGATTCTGTTTCCTGCAGCGCCTGCTTGCTCACGGCGTTGACCGCGATCAGGTTTTGGTTGCGCTGGAGATTTTGCTCGGCCAGCACCGCCTCGGCTTTCTGCTGATTTAACTGGGCGCGCAAGCTGTTCAGCTTCGCTTCACCGGCTTCCACCTGGGCCTGGTAGACGCGCGGGTCGATCTCGGCGAGCAACTGACCCTTGGTCACGGTATCGCCGATGTCGACGTGAATCGCTTTGAGCTGGCCGGAAACTTGAGTGCCGACATCGACGTACTGCTTGGCTTCGAGCTTACCCTGGGCGGTCACCAAGGCTTCGACGGTGCCGCGAGTCACCGTGATCGGCACCAGGACATCACGCCTCGGCGCTTGTGCGGCGGCGCTGTACCAGTACCAGCCGCCGGCGGCGATCGCTGCGAAAGCGACAAACCCAACCAGCTTTTTGTGCTGGGCTTTAATCGAGTTTAGGTGCCATGTCATTTTCATATCCGGTAACCCCTTCCGCAACGGTATCAATTCATAATACGAACTAGCCGGCGCCAGTCTTCGCTGCCAAGATAGAAAAAAAAGCGCCGGAATTACCGGCGCTTGGCAATTTAAAGAAATTTGCTTTCGGTGCAGGGGAGCGGAAATTCCGCTACTTGCCGCGAGGAGGAGGCGGCGGTCGACGCAGCACGTCGGCGAACAGGCGCCGTTCTTCGGGAGAGAGTTCCTTGGCGGTTTGTTTGACAACTTGGCCCATGCGCTTGAACATTTCCTCGCGCAAGCGGTCAATATTGCTGACTTGCCGGTCGTAGGCTGCTTCATCGAAGGGCTCGGCACTTAATAACCGCAGCGCCTCAGCACGGGCACTGTCCATCTGCTGGCGCTGGGGCTCGCCGGCGGCGCGAATTTGCTGAAACTTTTCACGAAATCTGGCCTCCACGGAGTCGGGCAAGTCCTGCAGCGCCTGTTCCATGCGGGCTTGGCGCGAAGGTCTGCCCTCCAAGCTGCGCGGTACGTGTCCCAAAATCACACCGAGCAAAATGATATTTAAAACCAGCGACGCGAGAAACGCCAATTTGACGGTTTTGGTCATAACAGGTCCTCATCCGCGGCGAAAACGCTTTGCGCGCTCGCAGAGTCGTCGTTGGCATTCGAAGTCGAGTCCGGCGGCGTGCTAAAGCCGATCACCAGCCCGAAAATGAGCGCAGTCGCAAGGACGTAGGCGGGCTTGGGCAAGTGAAATTCAACGCATAGCTCGCGCAGCCACTGCCACGGCGAAAACGACTTGTTTTGCGGCAGCTGCCGCGCTTGTAAAATGATTCGCTGGGCCAAGTCGGGACTGACAGACTCGACTCGGCGCGAGCTCAGCAAGTTGTCGAGCTTTTCATCACGATTTTCGTTCATAACGACCTCATAAAAAGGCTTTCATTCGTTCTTTCAGTGTCGTCTTGGCCCGCATGATCAGCGACTGCAGCGCTTTGAGATTTACCCCCATAATTTCGGCCGCTTCCTGATTGCTTAAACCTTCGTCGAAACAGAGATTCAACGCGGTTTGCTGGCGCTCAGGGAGGGCGACGATTTCTCTTTCCAATAACTTTTGTTCCTGAGTCTTGCATTACCAGTTCTTCCACCGGTTCACGATCATCGATCAATGGCATCTCGTCGTCGAGGGCCACCGGGGCCTTCTTTTTGCGCATGTCGAGACAAAGATTCACCACGACGCGGTAAAACCAGGTGGTAAATTTGCTGTTCCGCTCCGGTTGCCAAAGCGCCGGATTTTCCCACAGTTTAAGAAACGCATCCTGGATCGCATCTTCGGCCGCTTCCTTGCTTTGGAGATATCGATAGGCGAGGCGGTAAAAGCGCTCGGTGTGGCGCTCAACAAGGACGGCAAACGCTTGGCCGTTGCCCGCCTGGATGAACTCGAGCAGTTCGTGGTCGTCTTTGTCCGGCCAGGCTGTCGCCATAGAGTTGAATAACACGAATTGATGAGGGCGCGACTTACAAAATTAATCATACAACTAGCGGGCTCCGAAGATAAGGCCAGATAAACTCCCGTTCAATGGTTGATACGAACGGGCCGGCAAAAGTCTTCGCCGACGGGCAGCTAATTGCTATTTCAGCGATTTTCCGCCAGGCATCCGGCCGCAGAGCATATCGAGGAACACGCCACGGTCGTGGTTGGAGTCGGCCTTGAGTGAGCACCAGGGGTATTCGCCGGCGTACAACCGTACCGTCGGCCCAAGCCCATAGATAGCGGGAACCAGATCGCGCAGAGTATCGTACCAGGCACGCCGCTCGTCGCGGTCGAAGGGCTGATCATCCACGGCGTTGATCTCGCAGCAGAGCTCTCGCCATCGGGATGTTGAAAAACCGAGCTGCAAATCATCCGTGTAGAGCGCCAGCGTAATTGCTCTCGGGCGGGTAAAGTGTTGGCTCTCATCGAATTCTAAGATAAAAGGCGGGTCTGACACGACGTAATCGCAAGGCGGAACCTGAGCGCTTTTGATAAAGTCGCGATGGCCGCGGAAATCACCCAAGGCGGTGCGGATTTGTTTCAATTGATCCCCGACGGGTGCATTCGCGTATGCCTCGGGCTGTGCCGGCCAGGGAAATGAGCGATTGACGCGGCATTTGCCGTAAATGACCGTCAGCAGTTCGCGCACGCGCTCTTTGCAGGCGCGGCAGTGAAGTGAGTGCACGTTGGTGTTCAAAACGTTCAATCGCTTTGCTCCGTTCAACCGCTGCGTTCAGTTCAAATCGTTGGAACTTACGGAGACGAATTGAACGGTTTGAACAATTGGAAGGTCCTCAGAATAGCCTAATATAGAATCAGACAAAGGAGAATCTTGCATGGCGAAGACATCACCGATCATCGGCGCCAACGTGGGGCGGGTCGAGGGCGCGGACAAAGTCAGCGGACAGGCGATTTATGGCGCGGACGTGCATTTTGCGGACGCGTTGTGGGGAAAAATTCTGCGCAGTCCGTATCCCCATGCGCGTATCAAAAATATCGATACTTCCAGGGCGTGGAAGGTTGAGGGCGTGAAGGCGATCGTCACCGGCAAAGATGAGCCGGAACATTATCAAGGCAAGAGCATTCGCGATATTCCAGTTATGTGCTGGGACAAAGTGCGCTACGTCGGCGACAAAGTCGCGGCGGTTGCCGCAGAAAGCCGCGACGCAGCGGAGGAAGCGGTCAATCTAATCGACGTCGAATATGAACAGCTGCCGGCGGTCTTCGACGTGCTCGAAGCGATGAACCCTGGTGCGCCGATCTTGCATGACAACGCACCGGGTTACGACGGCGCGCCCGCGGATATCATGGCCCCCGCCGGCGGCAACGTATTGAACAAACTGACTTTCGGCAAAGGCGATATCGAAAAAGGCTTTTCTGAAGCCGACCTAGTTTTGGAACACACTTTCCGCATGCCGATCCATCATCAAGGCTACCTCGAGCCGCAGTCGTTTCTCGTCAAGATCGAGGACGACGGCAAGGTCAATGCCTGGGCCTCGACCAAAGGTCCGTTTGGTACGCGCGGCCAATTCGCCAAGGCGGCCGGCATTCCGGTGAGCCAGATTCGCCTTCAGGCGGTCCACGTCGGCGCCGACTTCGGCGGCAAGAGCGGCGCGGGTGAATTACCGATTTGCTATTTCCTCGCCAAGCAAGCCAAGCGGCCGGTGAAAATCGTTCTAACTCACACCGAAGAATTGACCGCGATGAACCCGGATCACTACACGGTGGTCAAGGTGAAGACCGGCGTAAAGCGCGATGGCCGGATGACCGCGCGCTATCTACAGGCGATCCATGGCACCGGCGCCTACGCCGGCATGAAGCCGGGCCGCGCCAGCATCGGTGGCGCCGGATCGGCGACGCCGTACAAAATCGACAACAGTTATATGGAGGCGCTGCAGGTGTACACCAACACAGTGCCCTGCGGTTTCTGGCGCGCGCCGGGTGCGATCCAAGCGGTGTTCGCCTCCGAGTCGCATATGGATCTGATCGCCAAGGAATTAAAAATGGACCCGGCGAAATTTCGTATGATGAATCTCGTCGGTGAAGGCGAAGAAAACGCGCTGGGTAGATCTTGGACAGGCGTGAAGGCGAAAGAAACATTAAAAGCCGCCCTCGATGCGGCGGGCTGGAAATCGCCCAAGCGGGCCAACGTCGGCCGCGGCGTGGCGATGTATGAGCGCGGCACCGGTGCCGGCAAAGTTTGGGTCAACCTAACCGCTGAGCTCGACGGCAGCTTGACCGTGTTCACCGTCGCCGGCGATCAGGGAACGGGCTTGCAAACAATTCTTTGCCAAACGGTCGCGGCGGAAATGCAGGTGCCTTATGAACAGGTGCGTTGCCGCATCGGCAACACCGCGGATGTTTCTTATAGCGTCGACGTCGGTTTTGGCGGCAGCCGCTCGACCAACATCAACAGCGCCGCGGCGTTTCAAGCTTCGGCTGAGCTGCGCAAAAAACTCAATGGCCAAGCGGCGACTCTGCTCGGCTGCGCAGAAGATCAAGTGGTTTACGAGTCAGGCAAGTTTTCCAGCAAGGGGAGCAAACGCAAGTTGTTGACGTTGAGTGAGGTGGTGAATTCGACGAACGCGCCGGTGGCCGTCAGCGTTGAAACCGAAGTGCCGCGCAAAGGGTCGTCGACTTCCTTCATCGCCCAAGTGGCGGAGGTCGAGGTCGATCCCGAGACAGGGAGAGTGAAGCTGAATAAATTCGTCAGCGCCCATGACGTCGGCACGATCATCAATCCGCTGGGCCATCAGGGACAGATCGACGGCGAGGCGATCATGGCGATCGGTTCGAGCTTGATGGAAGAGCTGATCGACGATCAGGGCAAAATCACCACGACCAATCTCGGCGAATACAAGATTCCGAACATCCTCGATATTCCAAAGTTCAAGACCGTGCTGGTAAAAGGCGGCAAGAACGGCCCCGGGCCCTACGAGGCGAAAGGCATTGGCGAGCATGCCAACGTGACTCCGCCCGCGGCGATCGCCAACGCGGTTCATGACGCGTGCGGCGTGCGGCTATTCGACGTTCCAGTGACAGCGGAGAAGGTTTATGCAGCGCTGCGCGAGAATAGGCAGTAGGCAACAGGCAATAGGGTTGTACGGGCGCAGCATGTTGCGCCCTCGGAAAGGCTGTTAAACGCTGGGGGGATTATGAATTGTCGAAACGAGTGTCATCGAAAATTTCTCTGTTCCGTCCTGCTTCTTTTCGTCCTCTGGCCCCTTTGCACGCAAGCGCAGGACAGGATCAAAATCGCCTACAGCTCGACGGACACGCTCAATCAAATCTGGACCATCGCGCAGGACGGCGGATTCTATAAAAAGAATGGTCTGGATGTGGATTTGGTCTACATCGGCAGTACGACGGTCGGCGTTACGGCGATCGTCGCGCAAGATATTCACGTGGGCAACGCAGCGGGGAGCGGTGTTGCGAACGCGGCGGTGCGAGGGGCCGATACGGTGAGCGTCGGTTGCACGATCAATGTCCTGGCCTACGAATTGGTCGTGCTCGACAGCATCAAATCACCGGAAGACTTAAAAGGAAAGTCCATCGGCATCAGCCGCTTCGGCAGCGTTTCGGACATCGCTGCTCGGGAGTTGCTCAAAGGCTTGGGTCTGCGGCCGCAGGAAGACGTGAAAATCCTGCAGGTCGGCGGCGCTTCGGAGCGGGCGGCCGGCTTCAGCCGTGGCGTCATCGCCGGCTTTCCGTCGCCGCCGGGAAATGTGAACCTGATTCCCGGCGGGCTGCCGCATCGCGTTATCGCGGATATGGCCGATCTGAAAAAGCCCTATCCGCTGCCATTCATCTGCGCCGTGACGACCAAGAGTTATTTGGCGAAAAATCGTTCGGTGGTGAAACGAGTCATGATGGCGCTGATCGAAGCTTCGCATTATTTCAAGACGAATAAGGAAGGCGCGCAAAAGATAGTCGCGAAATACCTGCGCGGCGCTAACAAGGCGTATCTCGACAGCTCATACGATTCGACTTTCAAGATACTGGAGCGCGTTCCTTATACGACTCGCGAGGGGATGAAAATTCAGCTCGACGACGCCTTGAAGCAAGCGCCCGGGAGCAAGGTTACGGTGGACAGTCTGGTCGACGACAGCATCGTGCGCGAGCTGGAAAAGGAAGGGTTTATTGATAGGGTTTATGGAAAGTAGGCGTGAGGCTTGAGGCGCGAGGCATGAGTAAGAGTAAAGAATAGGAACAACGAGGAGCCCGAAATTCGGATGGTCGCGAGTCACAAAGATCTTTTGGTTTGGCAACGTAGTATGGATTTGGTTGAGACCGTGTACCATCTCACGAAAAGTTTTCCATCTGTCGAGCAGTGGGGATTGGTGTCTCAAATGCGACGAGCGGCGGTGTCTGTACCGTCGAATATTGCAGAAGGATACGGAAGACAGGCCACGGGGGAGTATAGGCACCATGTGTCGATCGCTCGAGGCTCCTTGCTTGAGCTAGAGACTCAAATTTTGTTGGCGGTAAGGTTAAAATATCTTAAAGTGACGGAAAGTGATTCTATTTTGAAGGAGATCGAAGAGATCAGCAGAATGCTGGCGACGCTTGTGTCGAAGCTATTTTAGATTTTTACTCAAGCCTCTCGCCTCAAGCCTTCTTGGAGGTTCCCATGATTGACGTTTATTACTGGACCACGCCAAACGGACACAAGATCACGATTTTTCTGGAAGAGACGGGTCTTCTCTATTCAATCAAGCCGGTCAACATCGGCAAGGGTGAGCAGTTCAATCCTGAGTTTCTGAAAATCTCACCGAACAATCGGATTCCGGCGATCGTCGATCATGAGCCGGCGGACGAAGGCGAGCCGCTCAGCATTTTCGAATCCGGCGCGATCCTCGAATATCTTGCTACAAAATCAGGCGCCTATTTGCCGAGCGACGCGCGCGGGCGCGCGGAAGTGATGCAGTGGCTGTTCTGGCAAATGGGCGGGCTTGGCCCAATGCTCGGACAGAATCATCACTTCAGAAATTATAGCGCCGAGAAAATCACCTACGCGATCGAACGCTACACGAAAGAAACCGAGCGGCTCTACGGCGTGCTCGACGATCGGCTGGCAGACCGAGCCTTCGTCGCCGGCGATTACTCAATCGCCGACATGGCCTGTTATCCGTGGATCGTGCTGCACGAACGGCAAGGCCAGGATCTCAATGATTTTCCCAATCTCAAGCGCTGGTTTGAAACCATTCAAAAACGCCCCGCGGTCGAGCGCGCCTATGCTTTGGCGCGCCAGGTCAATCCCGATGCCCGCGGGATGACCGAAGAGGCGAAAAAAATCCTTTTCGGTCAAGGCAGGCGGGCGAAGAGCTGAGCGTAGAACGGAATTTGTTCAAGCCGTTCAAATCGTTCAAAAAGTTCAAGCCGTCTAAAAGCCAAGGCGAATTGCCCATGAAGAGTCGATGGCTGACTGCGGTTATTTTCTCTTTCGTTTTCACGGGCACCGGCAACGCGGCGGAGACGCCCGCGAAGTTCTTGCTCGCATACGGCGCCATCGGCGGCAACGCGATGCCGCTGTGGATTGCCAAGGAGCAAGGGATCTTCCGCAAATACAACGTCGATCCGCAGTTGATCTACATTATCGCCGGGCGGGCGATGCAGTCGATGCTCGCTGGCGATATTCAGTTCGGCTTGCTCGGCGCTACCCATGTCACCAACGCGGTTACCGCGGGTGGCGACATGACGATGCTCCTCGGCATGGAGGAAAAGCTAAGCTACTTTTTGAACGTGCGACCGGGGATCAAGAATCCCGAAGATTTGAAGGGCAAGAAAGTTGGTATCGGTACGCCGTCAGGCTCGCTCGCGCTGGCGACTTACGTGGGGCTGGACCATCTGGGCCTGGTGCCGCGGCGCGACCGTATCACGCTTTTGAACACGGGCAGCACGCCGGAACGCATGTCCGCTTTGTTCGCCGGAGGCATCGACGCCGCATTTTTCAATCCGGAGGTCGAGCAGATCGTGGTGCAACAGGGTTATCCGGCGCTGTTCGATCTGGGCAAAGCAAATGTCCCGTTTCAATCGTCGGGCTTGGTCGCATCGCGCAAATATATTCGTGGCAATCCGCAAGTCGTCGAGAACCTCTCGAAAGCGGTCATCGAAGGCGTCGCCTTTGTGCAAAATCCTGCGAATAAGAAAATTGTCGTCGACAGTATCGCGCGCAATTTACGGATCGATCGCGCCGATCGTTTAGAACGCGCTTATCAGACGATCGCTGAATCCTTCCCGCGCAAGCCATGTCCAAGCTTCCCGGGAATCGCCTCGGTGTTAAAGCTGGTGGCGCAGCACGGGCTTAATCCCAAAGCGGCGGAGCTCAAGCCGGAAGACATTGCGGACATGAGTCTCTGCAAAAAGTTGGACGACAGCGGCTTCTTTGCGCGGCTACGTTAAATTAAATCTCTCGCAGAATCGATGGTTGGCGTTTGCCACCATCCCGCACAGACGACAACCTGGTTCGCCGATTTCCCGGGTCGTCTCGCCGCTCACTATCGGCATATTTTCTACCTCGTGTCCCGTTAAACCACCAAGCGTCAAGTCAGCGTCCTCGGGAATTGTGTAAGGGTTTTTCCCACAACTTTGGGATTTTTCCTACTCAGTTAGCGGAAGAATGATTCTTCAACCACGTATTTTCAACGGTTTTTTTGCTGGGGATTAACTCCATATTGCGGTACGAGAGTTGCACGGACACAGGCCAAACCTTTTCAGCTCCATGTCGGGCTGGGGTTAGTTCGACGATAATCTATTTGAGGAAGAGGTGAATCATGCTGGGGACGAACGGTCTATTCAGTTCGGAGTACGAAGGCAGTCTTTCTAATCAAGAGCAGGCGCAACGGCTATTCGGTCAGCCCGACGTTTTGGTAGTGAACGAATTCTTGGACGTGTACCGAAATCGCCCGGCGTTGACGGCGGAACGACGGCTGGCTGCAGCGGTCCTCAGAGACGCAATAGATTGTTATCTGCGTTTTTGCTTTGTCAAAAAGGGACGCGGCAAGAGAATCTTTCAGGAAACTGAACAATGGTTTTTCTCAGGTGAAGAAGACGGCGTTTTTACCTTCGAGAACTTATGCGAAATCTTAGGACTGACGCCGGGATATATTCGACGCGGTCTGCTGGATCATAAACAGGGGAAATCGCAATGTGCTGATTCGCACGCGACGGGTCCTGAGCACGAATTTTCGAGTATCGATTTGCGTTTAGCGTCCTAGAGAGGCCGCAGCGTGATCGACACTCTACGCCACTACTCGTAACGAGCAGACAAATAATTTGTGCGTCTCGCGGCATGTCCAGCTTCGCGAGACGCCCGCTTTTCCTTCTTGTTTTTAAAAAAGCGATTCATCCCGTCGTGATGATCATCGGCAATTCAGCGGTCTCGCGGCCGCACAAAGTCTGAAAAATGTTCCCGTTCAAGGTGTCCTGATCGACTGGTACACTGAGATAGACTCACAGATTCTCCACTCGCCTCTTTGAGTCGTCCTCGTTTTCCCTATTCACTACCAGGAAATTTCCTGCACTGAAACCGGCCGCGAGCGGTCAACTCCGGCCCATTTCATTGAATTCCAATGAAAATTGATTCTGGCCCGTCCATTGCGCCTGTACTGCGTATATGCCAAACGCAAGTCGCTCATTTTCCGACCCCAATGTCAGCGTAAGAACGGAAGAGCAAGTCGAAAAACTGGTTGCCGACCTGAGTCGCATCATCCGCACGGCGGACCCGGAAAAGCGCTCCGGCCTTAAAGAGTTGGCGGAGACGCTTTTACATGAAGAGGTCTCGACGATTGCCGAAGAGACGCGGCGGGTCGAGAGCGAGCCGAGCCGATCGCGCTTCAATCCGCTTGCTCCCGGCATACTCTTGGTGATTTTGGGTCTAGGCCTACTCCTGATCGTGCCGCTAGTTGGCGTGACGTTGGCCGCAATCGGCCTGATTTTGGCTCTATGGGGCGGCATTATGAGCGGGCTCAAGACTTAGCCTCAGTTGCCCACTCAGCCCAGAGGCTGCGCGGCATTACTATCTTGGATTTAAATCGCTCAGCACGACGTCGATCACAGTAAGCTTGCCTTCCGCCTCGTGCTTGAGCGCTTGTTCGACCGCGGTTTTGATTTCGCCGGGGTTGCTGACGCGGTAGCCGTAACCGCCGTGGGCTTTGCCGTAGTATTGGTAATCGGGTCGGGGACCGATCTCGGCACCGAAATGGACGCCGGTCTTTTTTGCCGCCCCGTTGGGAAAATATTTGATCAAGCTGGTTTCCATTGACAGATAGCGGCCATTATTAAAAATCACCGCGTGAATCGGCAGACCGTATTCTTCCGCGACGCCAAGACAAGACGGCACGGCGTTGTAGTGAAAGGCGCCGTCGCCGATCAGCGCAAAAACCGGACGATCGGGCAGGGCCAATTTGACCCCTAGGGCATAACTTAGACCCACGCCCAATCCGCCCGTGATCCGCGCGAAATACGATTGGGTTTGACTGCGTGGAATCGTTTCCTGGATCAGGCCGCGATAGACTGTGGTCTCCTCGGAGATGACGGCGTTCTCGGGAATTGCCTCGCCGAGCGCGTGACAGGCCCAACGCGGATCGATCGGCGTCTCATCAGCGTGCTTTTGCGCTTCTTCTTTTAGTTTGCCGAAATAGGTATCGTGCTGCTCGCGCGTATGCGCCAGCCGTTGTTGGTACACAGAGCGGTTGGCCGCGACCTGTTCGGATGCCTTGGCTTTCTTCACGAGTTTCTCGAGCGTCGTTGCCGGAGGCGCGACCAAAGCAAGATCGACATTATAACCCCAGTACGGTAACCGCGAGTTGGGAAACTCGTCGGCGATGGCAACGATCTTGGCGTTTTTCGGCGTCTTGCTCGCCGGATACCAAGGCGTTACGGCATCGACCATCAGGACTAAATCCGCCGCGTCGACGAGCTTGGGATCATGATGCAGATAGAGCGGATGGGTGCGGGGAAAATTCATAAACGCCGGACGGTAACTCTCCATGACGGGGATCGCGAACAACTCGCAAAGTTCGACCAGCCGCTCGACCGCGCGCGGATCGCCGCCGACGTGTTCGGTTAACACCACCGGATTTTTTGCTGCGGCGATGAGATTCAACGTCTTATTGATGGCATCGTCACCGACCTCGTGGGCGCGCACCACTTCATTGGCTTTGCCGTGCTCGATGTAATTGACTTCTTCCATCATGCACTCAAAGGGAATTCCTATGAGCACCGGTCCTGCCGGCGGCTCCATGGCGATGCGCACGGCGCGCTCGATGGTCGACGCCAAAAGTTCTGCTGACATGACACGGTCGGCCCACTTGACGCAACCGCGCAACAAGTCGGGCGAACCGCCGAGATCGGTGAGGTCGTGCAGCCACTGGCCGCCGGGATCCGCGACTTTGGTGTTTTCGCCGTAGGCGGCGATCTCACCGCTGATGATCACCATCGGTGTGCGTTCTTGCAGCGCGGCGCGCAACGTCATCGCCGCGTTGAGCGGTCCGGCGGTGGCGTGCAGCATGACCACCTGCGGTCGATGGGTGACTTTCGCGTAGCCCGCTGCCATGGCGACGGCGACGGCTTCGTGGCGGCAGTTGATGTATTTGGGATTTTTCGCGCCGCGCGCCGCGGCGTCGGCCAAAGCTTCCCAAACCGGCGGCCACTCCGACCCCGGCGAGGACAAAATAAAATCGATGCCGCTCCGTTCGATCGCTTTCAATATCGCCTGTCCGCCGTGCATGCCTATTCTCCTTTATTGCTGTAGTTGAAGGTGTTAGCCAAAAACTCCAGATTTCGCTGCGCTGCATCCGGACCACGCATGTCGTCAAAAAAATCCGATATCCGAATATCGAAATCCGTAACAATTTCCAAAATTCAAAACCCAAGTCCGAGTCGAGCCCGTTTGAACATTTTGTCTTTTTGCCATTCGATATTGTTTCGAATTCCGGATTTCGTGTTGCGAACTTACCCGCTTATCGTGGCACTCTTTTTCTCATCTCGGTCATAAATCCGCCGGCTTCCAAGTTCTGCATCACGGATGAGACAAGCACCTGATCGAGATCGACGTCTTGAACTTTGGGATTGATGCGCGCCACCAGGCGCCGGACGGTTTTCCAGGAGTCGACGTTGAGCCCAACTTCAATGTTGGGCATTTGCAGTTGTGCCGTGCGCGCCGAAGCTTCGCCGTCTTCGTCTTTGGCCAAGCGGAGATTTCTTTTGAGTATCGCCGCCACCTCGCGCTTGTTGGCGGGCTCGAGAATATAGATCAAGGATTCGATCAAGCCTTTGGTCAGAGCGATATGGGTCTCGAGCGTGATGGAACCGGAATCTTTCAATGAGCACATGATCGTGGCTTGATAGACGACTTTCAGTGCGCCGACATCAGCCAAGGATCGGGCGCCGGCGCGCTTGGCCATCTCCGCGTAACTATATGGCAAAACCGCGGCATCGATATTGCCGGTAAGCAGCGCCTGAGTCTGGGTGCCGGTGTCGCCGATCACTCGCATGTTAAGCTTGTATTTGTCGACGTCGAGGCCGAGGGCGTCGAGCGACACCATGGTGGACAGCCAACCGCCGCCGCCGATACTTTGCACGCCGAAAGACTTGCCGCGCAGGTCTTCAATAGATTCAATACCCTTACGGACGATCAGCTCGCGCGACAGCCGGTTATTGCCGGCGGCGAAACACCCTACCTTCATGCCGCCTGCCGTCGAATTGAGCGCACTGCTGGGCGCCGCCCATACCAACGACGCGCCACCGGTTGCCAGGGTCGCCATCATGATCTGACCGCTGCGCGTCTGCAGCACGCGTGCGTCGACGCCGTATTTTCTAAAGAGGCCCTTCTCCACCCCCACCCACATCGGCGCCATGGTTTCGTTGAAGCCGCCGTAGGCGATCAACACCGGACCGGCGGCGACGGCGATGTCGCCGAACAATGCAAAAGCAAGGACCCAACCACTTGACAACAACCTTCGCAGTGCGCGCGCTCTTAGGCAGATTCTTTTCAACATGATGCTCGGCTGCTACTACCATACCAAAGCGCATTTGCACAGAGCGCGCGAAATCTGTCACGAGATTCACGGCGAATCTCGATCCTTGCCATTGACAACAACCTCCGTGGGAGGGATAAGATTCGGTCGCTTGGCTGGTCGAATCGAACTAACGACGGGGGAATTCATGGTAAAGGGCTGCACCAGGGTTTTACTTCTCAGCGCGCTGATGGCGACCTTCTGCCGCGTGACTTTCGCGCAGGACACTATCCCTTTCGTGCCGTCGCCGATGCATGTCGTTCACAAAATGCTCGAAGTTGCCGAGATCAAAAACGGCGATATTTTGTATGACATGGGCAGCGGCGATGGGCGCGTCGTCATCGAAGCGGCGAAGAAGTATGGCATCCGCGGCGTCGGCGTCGATTTAAACGCGGAATTGGTTGCCAAGGCGCGTGAAAACGCTGTGAAAGAAGGCGTCAGCACTCTAGTCGAATTCCGCGCCCAGGACGGCTTGACCGTCGATATTTCCGAGGCGACGGTGGTGACGCTCTATATGTTCAAATGGTTTAACAACGCACTGCGTCCGAAGCTGCAGCAATTAAAACCCGGATCGCGCGTGATCGCTCATGATTTCGACATCGACGATTGGAAGCCCAACCGTATCGAATACGTCAAGCCTCCCGAAGACGGTTCGGATTATGCGGAATCACGCACGCTGTACATCTGGAAAGTTGGAGAAACGCCGACGTCTAATTGATGAAGGAGGATACCCCGATGGCCGTTGCATACAATCCTTTAGCTCGTTTCGATTTTAAGGCTTGGGATGTCGAGTTTCGCCGCGCGCCCAAGCGGACGCTGATGGCGCGAGTCTATCAACCGCAAGGCGGTGGACCGTTCCCCGTGCTGTTGGATTTACACGGTGGCGCCTGGAACAACCAGGACCGCAGCGCCAACGCCATGATGGACGAGAGTTTGGCCCGAAGCGGTGTGCTCGTCGTGGCGATCGACTTGACTCGCGCGCCAGAGGCGCCCTATCCCGCATCGGTGCAAGACGCCAACTATGGTGTCCGATGGCTGAAGTACAAAGCGGCGGAATGGAACGGCGATCCGGCCACGATCGGTGCGCTCGGCAGCTCGAGCGGCGGTCACGAAATCGAGCTCTGCGCCATGCGGCCGAGCGATCCTTATTATTGCGTGCATAAACTCGCGGAAGCTCCGCAGCTCGATGCGACGCTCAATTACGTCGCGACGCGCTCGCCCGTGAGCGATCCTTACGCCCGTTACTTGAACGCTGAAAAATTAGGCCGCCACGAGATGGTGCAAAACAGCAAGAACTACTTCAATCCTTGGGATACCATCCACGACGGCAACCCGCAGGAGATCCTCGATCGCAGCGAAAAAGTGACGTTGGTGCCGCTGCTGATCATGCAAGGCGAGCTCGACGACAATGTTCGTCCGGCAGTGCAGGAAAAATTCGCCGCGTCCTATCGAGCCGCCGGCGGGGAGTGTCAATATGAAGTCTTCGCCGGCTGCGAACACCTATGGGTGCGTGGGCCTGGTCCGCAAACCGATCGCGCCCATGAAATGGTGAAGGCGTTTATCGCGCGGCAATTGAAAGCGAAGCGCCTGGCGGCGTGAGCGAAGCGCCTACAGCTCTTTAACCAAAGGAGAAAAGTAAAATGACAATTGCATACGATCCGTTGGGCCGATTTGAAATCAAGGTTTGGGATACTGAGTTTCGTCGCGCGCCGGCGCGGCAGCTGATGGCGCTGGTCTATCAGCCGCAGGGCGATGGGCCGTTTCCGGTGTTGTTGGACCTGCACGGCGGCGCCTGGAACAATCAAGACCGCACCGCCAATGCGCCGATGGATGAAAGTCTGGCGCGGAGCGGTATTTTAGTCGTCGCCATCGACCTGACCCGCGCGCCGGAAGCGCCTTATCCGGCTTCGGTACAGGACGCCAACTATGGCGTTCGTTGGCTCAAAGCGAAGGCGCGAGAATGGAACGGCGATCCGGCTACCGTCGCCGCACTGGGCAGCTCGAGCGGCGGTCACGAAATTGAATTATGCGCCATGCGCCCGCACGATCCGCGCTATAACGCGCACGCTTTGCCGGAGGCGCCCAATGTCGACGCGACTTTGCCCTACCTCGTGGTGCGCTCACCGGTTAGCGACCCATTCGCTCGCTTCCAGCAAGCGGAACGGAGGCAGTGGCAAGAGATGATCCAGAACAGCAAAACTTATTTTAATCCCTGGGAGACCATCCACGAAGGCAATCCACAGAAGATCCTCGAGCGCGGCGAAAAGGTTTCATTACCGCCGATGTATATCCTGCAGGGCGAACTGGATGACAATGTTTTGCCTGCAGTACAAGAGCGCTTCGCCGCCACTTACAAGGCGGCCGGCGGCGAATGCGAATTCGAGGTGTTCCAAGGCGCCGAGCATCGATGGGTTGCCAAGCCGAGTCCACAGACGGACCGTGCTTATGAAAGGATCAAAGCGTTCATCGCGCGGCAACTGAAAGCGCAGCGGTTGGCTGCGTAGGGCGACCGGCCGGTCGCTCCTACAATTTATTTACCGGCGGACCGCCGGTGATCGACCATCAGTCAGCGATCTTGCACGACCTTGATGCCGGCTTTGGCGAAGAGCTCCGCCGCGGCGTCGTTGCGGATGCCCGATTGGAGCCAAACTGAATTCGGTTTCTTCGCGAGGACGTCGTCGACGTGACCGGCGACATCGTGGGAGCGGCGAAAGACATCGATCATGTCGATGTCGCCGGGAATATCGATTAACTTGCGATAGACTTTTTCACCGAGAATCACCGTGGCCTCCGGGTAATAGACCGGCACGGGAATAATTTCGAAACCCGCCTTCTGCAGATACATCGGCACATAGACCGAGGGTTGATCGGCTTGCGCTTCGGTTTTGATGCCGAGCACCGCGATGCGCTTGGTGTGCTCGATCAAATCGCGAATCTGCTGAGGAGTCTCGATAAGGTTGTCTTGCCAACTCATACCGATAGCTTAGCAGAGGATTACGGAATGATCGACACTCGAAATTAATCGGTAGTGACTCATATTAGTGGACAGTGCGGGGCGCTTCACAAAGTTGCAGCAGGAAGGATTCTTCGCTCTGCCAGACTGTGTGAAAACACCATTCATGGTTTCCTTCGACGGAGTTTATCCTGAGCGAAGCCGAAGGGCTCAGGACAAGCTACTCACCACGAACGGCGTGGTCTCATTAAAAATTGAGTACTTATCCGTTCGCCCTGAGCACCGTCGAAGGGCTCCGCGAGAGTTCTCATACAGTCTGCTGCTCAGAATGACAATTGAAGTTGTCATCCTGAATCCTTCGGTTGTGCTCAGAGCCTGTGAAAAAATCACTCGCCAAGCAAGCGCTCGTATGAGATTGTCGATTCATGGATGAACAAGTTTTTATTTTTCCGTGTATGCCAGAGAGTAGTGCGGCTCGGTCCGAGAGGCCACCCCCGAGTGGAGCGCCGAGGGTGTTGACAGCGCAGCGTGATCAGATTGCGCTTCGGCCGGTGGACCTTGAGGCCACGGTAGGGCCGGAGCATGCGGTGCGCAACGTGTGGGCATTCGTGGAGAGACTGGATTTGTCGGCGCTGTATGCCGAGATCGGCTCGGTAGAAGGTCGGGCGGGTCGAGCAGCCATTGACCCTAAGATTCTGATGGCGCTGTGGCTGTACGCGACGGTGGATGCAGTGGGGAGCGCGCGGGAAATCGAACGATTGAGCGAGACGCACGACGCGTATCGATGGATCTGTGGTGGGGTAAATGTGAACCACCACACGTTGTCGGATTTCCGCTGCGCCCGGGTAGATGTGCTCGACGAGCTGCTCAGCGAAAGTGTCGCGGTGTTGGTCAATAAGGGTTTGGTGCGGCTGGAGTGCGTGGCGCAGGACGGGATACGGGTGCGTGCCAGTGCGGGGGCGGGATCTTTTCGCCGCCGCTCGACATTGGAGTTGTGTCTTAAGCAAGCGCGAGCGCAAGTCCAAGCGCTCAAGGACGAAATCGATGCCGATCCTCATGTTAGCAACCGGCGTCGGTGCGCGGCCCGGGAGCGAGCGAGCAAGGAACGTGAAGCGCGCTTGGCCCAAGCGCTGGAGCAATTGGCTGAGGTCGAGAAGCAAAAGAACAAGAAAAAGGGGGAGAAAAAAGAGAACGAGAGCGAGGAGCAATACCGAAAGCGCAGCGAGCCGAGGGCATCGAGCACCGATGCTCAGGCGCGAGTGATGAAGATGGCGGACGGCGGTTTTCGCCCTGCCTACAACGTGCAGTTGGCGAGCACTCCCCAAAGCCAGATCATTGTCGGAGTCGAAGTAAACAGCTGCGGCAGCGATGGGGGCCAGCTTTCCCCGATGCTCGAGCAAGTCCAACGGCGCTATAAACAACGTCCCGCCGAGTGGTTGGTCGACGGTGGTTTTGCCAACGATGCTGACATTGAAGATGCCCACAGAGGGGGCACTATCGTCTATGCTCCAGTGCGCCGCCCTAGAAACTCCAGCCGTGATCCGTATGTGCCGCTGCCCGATGACAGCCAGGCGCTTGCCCAGTGGCGCCAGCGCATGGGCACTGAGGCGGCTAAGGAGATTTACAAGCAACGCGCCGCCACCGCTGAATGTGTGAACGCCATTGCGCGCGGCCGCGGGCTTAGCCAGTTTTTGGTGCGCGGGCTTAACAAGGTCAAAGCGGTGTCGTTGTGGTACGCCCTCGCGCACAACTTGATGCGGGCAGTGACGCTCATCCAACCGGCGTAACACCTCTTGGCAAAAACCAGCGCACAGACGCAAAACACCACTGCGAGCACCACGCCTCCCAGTCTCGCGTTGTACTCGGTGGAGGACAATTGCGCCGCCGGCAACGACGATTTTTCTAAAACCCTGCACTCGGCTCGCGCCAGTGTAGAAGCGGCCGTTATTTGGATATTTTTTCACAGGCTCTCAGGATAAACTCCGTGAAGGATCTGGTTTCAATTTGAGTCATTCCCTGCTCAACGCCGGCCTTGACGTTAGGCGCTCCGGCGTATTAATAGCCGAACATTTACACAATTTGATTTGCCCGCCAGATTGCAAATTTGCAAACGACAAAGGACGTAACGATATGAACGAAGTAAAAACAGTAGGCACCGCGGTGCCGCGTGCTGAAGGTAGCGACAAAGTGAGCGGCCAAACGGTTTATGCCGCAGACGTGAAGCTTGCCGGCTTGCTATGGGCAAAAATCCTGCGCAGTCCGCATCCGCATGCGCTCATTCGGCGCATCGATACCTCCCAGGCGAAAAAAGTTCCTGGAGTGAAGGCGATCATCACCGGAGAGGAAGTCAAAGGCTTCCTGATTGGCAAGCAGATTCGCGACATGCCGGTTTTGTGTTGGGAGAAGGTTCGTTTCGTCGGCGATCGGGTTGCAGCCGTGGCGGCGGAGACGATCGACGCCGCGGAAGAAGCGATTCATCTGATCGACGTCGACTACGAAGCGCTGGCGGCTGTGTTCGATCCGCTCGAAGCGATGGCGTCGTCGGCGCCGAAGCTTCATGACAACGTGGCGGATTATGACGGCGCGCCAAAGAATATTCTCGCCGCCGATCTGCATAACGGTCTGACGCGGCTCTCATGGAAAAAGGGCGACGTGGAAAAAGGTTTTCACGAAGCGGATCTGGTATTGGAGCATACTTTTAACATTCCCGCGCGGCATCAAGGCTACCTCGAACCGCATGCGGCGACGGTCGCCATCGAAGCCGATGGGCGCATTCAAGTCTGGGCGTCGGTTAAGAATCCCTTCGGTGTGCGCAGCCAACTTTCGAAATGTTTATCGATTCCCGAGGAGCGCATCCGCATGAATCCCGTTAACGTCGGCGGCGAATTCGGTGGCAAGGGCGACGGCGTCGATCTCCCGGTACTTTATTTTCTCGCGCAAAAGACCGGCCGGCCGGTAAAGATCGTCATGAGCTATGCCGAGGAACTCTCGGCGAGCAATCCGGCGCATCCGACGGTGATCACGATCAAAAGCGGCGTAAAGCGCGATGGCACGATCGTCGCGCGCAAAATGCGGGCGCTGCACGCCAGTGGCGGCTACGGCGCGCTCAAATCCAATACTTCGCTGGCGACTTGGCACTATGCCGGCGGCCAGTATCGCATCGAACACGCAGACGTTGAGTTCATGCAGATTTACACCAACACGGTTCCCGGCGGTTACTATCGCAGCCCCGGCGCGGTGGCCACGGCGTTCGCGGTGGATTGCCACACCGATATTATCGCCAAGGAGTTGAAAATGGACCCCGCGGAGTTTCGCCTAAAGAATTTTCTCAGCGAAGGCGAAACCGACGCTGTCGGTCAAGAATTGAAGGACGTGCGTTTTCGCGAGGTGTTGCAAGGTGCGCTCGATGCCGCTGATTGGAAAAAACCGAAGAAGCGCAATCATGGCCGCGGCATCGCGCTCTCGGGCCGCCATATTAGCGGTGGCGACACCGGCGTGATTCTCACCGCCGAGGCAGATGGCAGTTATTTAATTATCAGCCCGAGCATCGATCAAGGCTCGGGCACGCATACCATCTTGCGCCAACTAGTCGCCGATCGAATCAAAGCCGCTATCGATCACGTTCACGTCGTCATCGGCGACACCGACACGGCGCCCCGCGATGGCGGCATGCGCGCCAGCCGCATGACCTATGTTGCGGGCAACGCCATGGTCAAAGCCTGCGACCAGCTGCGCGACAAATTACTCGACCAAGCGGCGCGCATGCTGGAATGCCGCGCGGTTGAAATTGACTTCGACGGCGACAAGTTTTCGCTACGCCAAGATCCCGGGCAACAAGTGGCGCTGCGCCGTGTCATCGCTCAAGCGACGGAGCCGCTGCAAGTCACCGTCTATGAAGACTATCGCGCACCCGACGAGTTTTCTTACATCTGCGCTCAAGTCGCCGAAGTCGAAGTCGATCCGGAGACCGGCGCGGTGAAACTGCATCGCATGGTCACCGCGCATGATGTCGGCACGATTATCAACCCGACGGCGCACCAAGGCCAGATCGACGGCGCCGCGGTGATGGGCGTCGGCCAGGGGTTGATGGAAGAGATTGTCATCGATCAAGGCCGGGTAACGAATAGTAATCTCGGTGATTACAAGCTGCCGTCAATCGCCGATCTGTTCGAATTGAAAACCGTGTTGGTGGCGTCGGCAGGCGGCGTCGGCCCGCAC
The DNA here is from genome assembly GCA_963804165.1 of uncultured delta proteobacterium. Taxonomy (GTDB): domain Bacteria; phylum Desulfobacterota; class Binatia; order UBA9968; family UBA9968; genus DP-20. The sequence continues at coordinate 42,306 of CAWDPO010000045.1, read as the reverse complement.
AACGCCAAGCCGATTGGCGAGTTCGCCAACAACGCGCCGCCGGCGGCGATTGCCAACGCCATCGCCGACGCGATCGGCGTGCGTCTGTTCGAGCTGCCGGTGAAGGCGGAAACAATTTACAGCGCGTTGAGAGAAAAGCGACGAATGTAAGAACCCAGGCCGCGAGTGTTTAAATCGACAGGAAGGATTCATGAGCTTTCATTTCGGACAATTCATTGTCGTTATCCTCATTCTCTTCAACATGCTGTCAACGAGCAATGCTCAGGCGAAAGCGCCGAGCACGCTCGCCGATCTGGTGACTTACACCGGCGCCGACCGTGAGGCCGTTCTCGTCGCAGGCGCCAAGGCTGAAGGCAAAGTGGTTTGGTACACGTCTCTCGCCGGGAGTTCCTACAAAGAGTTGGCGCAAGGATTCGAGAAAAAATATCCCGGCGTCAAAGTCGATGTTTATCGGGCGGCGAGCAATGAGCTCATGGCGCGCATCACAGCGGAGGCGAAGGCGCGGCAATATTTAGTCGATACCATCGAGACGACCCTGCCGCTGCTGAAGAGCCTGCGCGAGGATGGCCTCCTCGCGGTTTACACTTCGCCGCATCTATTAAAGTATCCGGCCCAAGCCAGGGAAAAGGCGGGTAACGGTCTTTTCTATTGGGGCGTCAATCGCGAGAGCTTCATCGGCGTCGGCTACAATCCCAACTTGATTCCAGCAAGCGCGTTACCGAAAAACTTCAACGGTCTCTTGAATCCGCAATTGAAAGGCAAGATGGGGTTGACTACCAGCGATACCGGCGTGCGCATGATGGGGGCGATACTGAAGTTCAAAGGCGAAGAATTCGCGCGCAAGCTCAAAGCGCAGGAAATCAGCCTTCACTCGATTTCCGGGCGGGCGATGGCGGACATGGCGATTGCGGGCGAAGTGCCGATCTCGCCGTCGATCTTTCGCGATCATGCCATGGAGTCGAAGCTCAAGGGCGCGCCGATCAATTGGGTGGCGATGGAATCGGTACCGACCAACGCCGGCGCCACGGCGATTCTCTATCAAGCGCCTCATCCGCACGCGGCGGTGCTGATGGCGGATTTTATCTTGAGTCCGGAAGGACAAAAAATCCTAGAGGATTTGCAGTTCGGCAGTCCGGCAAAAGACTTTGGCTTCAAACGCTGGTATCCGGAAGCGGGACTCACCACAGAACAGTACGATAAAGAAGCGACGAAGTGGCAGAAAGTTTTAAGAGAGGTTGGGAGAAAATAAGGTTCAAAACGTTCAAGCCGTTCAAGTCGAAGAGCGCTGCTCCGTCGAACCGACCGAATTCCACAAAAAATAACATCTCGCCACGAACCACACAAAAGGTCACGAAGAATTCAGATATCAATAGCTTAAGCTTCGGGTTCTTTGTGACTTCTCCTTCGAAAATACTTGTGCGGGGATGAGAACGAAGAGGCCACCTGGGTCCGTCATACCGGTGAACGCCGGTATCCAGGCTAATTAGGTGGAACAAACCTGGATTCCCGCGTGCGCGGGAATGACGGTTGAGGAGAGCACGATGTGGAGGGAAATCCGTCCATTTTCATTTTCTGTGGGCGTTCGTAACCTCATCAAGCACTTCGTAGTCACGGGATTCCTACGCCGCCACCAATTCCGGATCGACGGGATAGTGCGATAGGATCTCGGCGCCGTCGGCGGTGACGCGCAGCAAGTGTTCGAGCTTGACCGGGTAGTGATTGATTTCCAGAGCCACGATCATGTTTTCTTCGAGCGAGATCATGTATTTTTCCGGGTCGCCGCCGCGCAGCCACGGCGATTCGTAGATGCACAAGCCGACGCCATGAAAACCGTCGAAGCCCGGCAGTCTTGCCGCCGCGCCTCTGCCGAAATGACGAAACGCTTCCGTGCATGGGCCTGGCTTGACAAACTTCAACGCCTCCTGCAGCGAATGATAGGCTTCCTTGTAGCGCTGCTTGGTTTCGGTCGTGGGCGTGCCGTGGCTGAAGGTGCGAGCGAAGTCGCTGTAGTACCCGCCGGGACCGGCGACGGTGGCGTCGCAGATCACCAAGTCGCCGTCTTTCACCACCAGGTCGGAGCCCATCGGTTCGTTGTGCGGCCGTGACTCCGCGAGCGAAGAATCGTAGATTGAAATAAACTCGCTGCCGGCTTCGAAGCCTTGATCCAGCAAATAATCGAGCATGATCCGGCTAAGTCTATCTTCCGGAGGATCGGACTCGCGCAACGCCTGGCGCACGAAATCGTAGCCGTTTTCCTTGGCTTTAGTGGTCCAGCGGATCAGCTGCAATTCATCCACGGTCTTCACCGCGCGAGCTTGATTGATCGCCGGCCAACCATCGACGAGGTGAATTTCGGCGTCCTTCAATCCCTCCACTGCGTTGAGATTCAAACAATCCACGCCGACGCGCTCGCCGGCGACGCCCAGCTGTTTCAAGCCCAACACCGCCTGGTTGACAAAATCTTCGGTGGCTACCGGCGGGCGCATGGCGAACATGTAGGCGTCGAAGCGCAAGCTCTGAAAATGTTTCTTGCGGGCCAGCTCGCGCTGACAAATCAGCGGCTCTCCTTCGGCTGGAATGAGCGCGAAGCGTTGGATTCCCGTGGCGCGTAGGCCGAGCATCATGACCGTGTTGGTGGCGTAGCGGATATTCAGAAAATCCGTGAGCAACAGGGCGCCGAGATTTTCACGCTTCATCACGGCCTGCAGTCGCGCCAGACGATCCTTGGCGAGATGCTCCATATCGACGCCGAACGGGGTAAGATCAGTGTGAAACATTTTTCCTCCTGTTGTGGTCAAATCTTCGCGTACTGCCAATTCGAATTGGAGTCAAGGAACAATTGTAAGGGCAGACCCCATGTGGTCGCCTGTCCGAGCGGGCGGACACGCGGGTCCGCCCCTACCTTGTGTTTCTAGACCAACTTGGTAAGTAAAGAGTCGAGTAAGAATTATGGACGACACTCTGCAGGATATTTTGACTCTGGTCGAGAAAGGGACGATGGAGCAGCGCTGCGCGGCGGTGCTCGTCCTCGGCGCGCTTAAGGCCAACAGCGCGGCGGTGGTCAAGTTGGTCGGCACTCTGCTCGACAATCCCAATCCGGTGCTCAAAGATTACGCGCTGCGCTATTTCGAGGAAGTACAGTCGAGCAAGAATATCGGACAGCTGCTCAAGATGCTCAATGATCCGGACAAAGCGCTGCAAGAGCGCGCGATCCGCTCTTTGACTGGCGCCGGACAGTCTGCCGTTCAGCCGCTACTGCAGGAAATCGCGGAAGCAACGCGTCCCTGGCAAGTCAATGCCGCGCGCGTGCTCGCGGCGGTGCGAGGCAAAGCGGCGATGAAAGGATTGTTGCAACTGCTCGCTGACGGCACGGATGACGCGAACCGGATCATCTGCGATCTGATGACCCCCGCGGTGCGTGAAATGGACGCCAAAGAGCAGGACTCGCTCTATGACGATGTGGAGGCATTCGCGGCGCGGCTCGACGAGAAACAGCAACGCCCGGCTGTGGTATCGGTCATGCGCCTGCTTGGGCAGCTCGGCCGTCCGCAGGCACGGCGCTGGCTGTTCAAGTTCATCGGCTCCGAGCATCACCCCGCTGTGCGTGCCCATGCGCTAGTTGGGCTGCTGCGCTGTCTGCGCGATCAGGATATCCGCAAGGACGAATACGCAAAGCTTTTCTCGTTGCTCGAAGAAACGGAATTCGGCGAAGTGACCCGGCTCACCTTGGATTTGCTCGATGCCCACGAGTTGCCGGACGAGTCGCGCGCGCTGCTCGCCAAACTGATGCAAAGCCCGCACAGCGACGTGCAAAAATTTGCCTTGCGAAAAATGGGCGACGTCGGCACGCCGGCGACGGTGCGCACATTGGTCGAACAATTGGGCGATCCGGATTATCGCAGGCGCGACGTGGCCGCGAGCTCCCTGCGCAAGATTCCCGAAGCGCGCGCCGCATTGCTGAAAGAGCTGATCGCCGGCGAGGACGCGAGTAAAGCCTGGAGCATCGCTGAGCTGTTGCCGGCGTTTGAGGGCAAGTGGCGCCAGGAAATTCTGGATTCTTTGTGGAAGCGGCTGCAAAAAGCGGTCGATGACGATGATCGGATTCAGACCGCTTTCCTGCACGTGTTGAAAAAAGCCGATGCGGAATTCGCCTACGGGCGGCTCGCCGAGCACGGCGCCAAGCTGGTCAAAGCGAAAAAATACAAAGAAGCGGTCGCATTTTTGACGCCGCTGAAGGATTTCCCGGAATTCAAACCGGAGAATAAGTTTCATCTCGCCTCGGCGCAGCTGAGACTGCACGCGCACACGGTGACGAGCCACAAAAATCATCCCGCCGTCGAGCTGCTCACCGACCTTTATCGGAACTCGGCGTATCCGGTATTCGACACGCTCAAGAAGGACAAGAGCCTTGCGCCCGACCATCTATTCGCCCTGGGGTTCAGTTTTATCGAACGAGGCGGCCAGGAGCGCAGCTTGGGCATCGACCTCTTGGAGCATGTCGCCGAGAAGTTTCCCCGCAATAAGATCGGCAAGAATGCCAAGAACAAACTGAAACTGGCGGGCGTTTAGAGCGCGTTGAAAATCCCCACCGGTTTAACCTCGCATTTTCCCCGCTGAAGTATATTCAGGCCGATTTCACACCCGCGCCAATTGATTGCGTAAGCTGGTCCAGCTGGCAATCTCGCCTGGGTGATTGAGACCGATGTCCGCACCGCTCGCGTCAAATTATCCTTCAAACATGGGGCAGCGAGAGCCTTTACAGAAGCGCGAACACACGCTGAGGTTGTAATCTCGGCAGTTAACGAAAAGTTCATCGTTTCGTAACACTTTGCTTTGTTGGGTGCGCTAAAAGACCTACGCGCAGATCGGGGCGCGCACGGGTCGGCGCGGTGAAACTTTGCACAGGGTTGGGACGTGCAGTCTTATGGATACCAATAGCTATATCAACCGTGAGTTGTCGTGGCTCGAATTTAACCGCCGAGTACTTGAAGAAGCGAAAGACGAAACCGTTCCGTTGCTGGAGCGGGTGAAGTTTCTTGCCATCTTCAGCTCGAACCTGGATGAGTTTTTCATGGTCCGAGTGGCGCGGCTCAAGAGAATGATCGTGGATGGCGACCAAAGCGCCGACCCTGATGGCTTGACGCCAGGCGAAACTTTAACCGCCGTTTCCAGACGAATCCACGAGTTGGCCGAAGAACAACATCTTTGTTTCCTGCACACGCTCATGCCGCAGTTGACCAAGGAAGGGATACACCTGGTTCACCCGGAGGAAATGAGCGCGGAGCAGGAGCGTTTTTTAGAGGAGTACTTTCAGCGCATTCTGTATCCCATCGTCACACCGCTGGCGATCGATCCCGGTCATCCGTTTCCATATTTGGCTAATCGCTCTATGTGTTTGGTCGTGTCCTTGCGCGCGACGGGAGCGTCGCGTTTGCCGCACACGGACCTTTCGATCGTCCATATCCCTACGCAAGTTGCTCCGCGTTTTATTCCTCTTCCCGCCCGCGACGGCCAGCACGCCTTTATGCTGCTCGAAGATGTTCTACGTCATTACTTGCCGCGGCTCTATCACGGTTTCGAAATTCTGTCATGCCACGCCATCCGGGTGACGCGCGACGCCGATTACGGCATGACGCGCCGCCGCGATGAAGATCTGCTTATGACAATCGAGCAGGGGATTCGTGACCGGCGCATGGGTGATGCGGTGCGACTTCAATATGATCCAGCGTTGCCGAAAGAAATCGTCGCTCAGTTGGTTGAGGAACTAGAACTTGTTATTGAAGATCTCTACCCGGGCACGGGATTTACCGCGTTCACCGACTTGTTCCAGCTTTATGCCGCGGTAAATGCGCCGCGATTGAAAGACCGGCCGCGAATGCCTCTTTCAGTGCCGGCCTTCGACCGTGCGCCGGATATCTGGAGCGCGATTCGGAGCGGCGACGTTTTGGTGTTTCATCCCTATCAGTCCTTCGATGCGGTCACGCGCTTCGTCGAAGAAGCGGCGAAGGATCCGAAAGTCTTGGCGATCAAGATGACGCTCTATCGCGTCAGCGCCGGGTCCCCCATTGCCCAAGCACTGGCCCGCGCCGCCGAAGCGGGGAAAGAAGTGTCCGTTCTAGTCGAGCTGCAAGCGCGCTTCGACGAGGAAGCCAACATCACCTGGGCGCGCGCCTTGGAAGAAGTCGGCGCCCATGTTGTCTACGGCATGGTGGGATATAAAACCCACTGCAAGATTTGTCTGGTTGTGCGCCAAGAAGGCGACGGCATTCGGCGCTATTGCCACCTTGCCACGGGCAATTACAACGCGCGCACGGCCGGTATCTACAGCGACCTCGGTCTTTTCACCTGCCGGGAGACTTTCGGCCAGGATCTTACCGAGCTTTTCAATCTGCTCACCGGTTACACGCGGCCGCAAAAATTCAACCATCTGCTGTTGGCTCCGATCGCACTGAGAGAGCATTTCCTCGCGCATATCCGAAAGGAAGCGGAACAGGCCCGCGCCGGCCAAGCCGCGCGCATCATCGCTAAGGTAAACAGCCTGATTGATCCCGCTCTGATCGAGGAGCTCTATCTGGCGAGCCAAGCCGGCGTGCAAGTTGATCTGCTCGTGCGCGGCATGTGCAGCTTGCGGCCAGGGTTGTCAGGAGTCTCTGAACGGATACGGGTGGTTTCCATCATCGATCGATATCTCGAGCACGCCCGGATTTTTTATTTCCACAACGGCGGCGAGCCGGTTTTCCTGTTGGCATCGGCTGATTGGATGCAGCGGAATTTTGACCGGCGGCTCGAAATCGCTTTTCCGATTCTCGATCCTCAGCATCAAGCGAGGCTAAAAGAAATTCTGGAAGTTCAGTTGGTCGACACGGTAAAAGCGTGGCTGGTGCAACCGGATGGAGCCTCCGTTAGAACGCGGACCCAAGGCTCCAATTTTCTCCGCTCGCAAGAGCAGCTCTATGAAGTGATGAAAAATAGCAGCGACGCCGCCTTCGCAAAAGAACTACCCTAAAGCCGCCGGTATTTAATCCGGCCAATTCAATTTCCACGGATTGGATTCCACGCAGAATTTAATCCCTCACCGAAGTCCGCTATTCCGGCATGCTTTTAGCCGGAATCCAGGAAGGAGGTTGGGACTGGACCCTCGATCAGGACATGGGGGTGACGGCTGAGTAAGTGGATCTCGATTTCCCTGATACCGCGTCAGCCTGCTGCGCAGTAATTAATTTTCCACCGCCGGAACTTACCAGACTGATTCAACCGGCCAGCAAAGCAAATTTTTTCTTGGCGAGGAATTGCATGCATTCTAACCATTCGGCGCCGACAGCGGGGGGAACGGCAGCCACCAGCTATTTCTTATTGATTTCTAAGATCGTCGTCGTGTTGCTTACCTCAATGAATTTCCAGCGATCGGGGTCTTCCCACGGTGATCAGCGCCATTCGAAAATGGCCGGCATGCTGCTGCGTGAGTCAAAGATTCGAGGGCCAATCGGAAGATCCCCCGGGACCCTCCGATTGCATCGGCTTAAAACTCAAATGCGACTTCTAATTTTGCATCCGGGGCGGCGAGATGAACGCAAACGACATCTTTTGCTTGTAAGGGGTAGGGCGTCGTCGTGGTTTCGTAAACTTCGGGTGGGAGCATCGTCAGGCTTACGCCGTCTTCCGAAAGTTTTGCGCACGCCGTGCCATTGGCGATATTGACGAACTCTTTGGTGGCGTCCAGGGCGAGCTCGTTCGGCGTCATGACGTTTTCATCCAACATCGTGGACGCCATCTGCAACAGCAATTTGGGAGGGACGGAAAGCAAACAATTAAACTGGACGTCTGATCCGGCTATTTTTTGGGAGATCACCCAGCGAAACAGTCGAACTTTTTCTTTGCCGGTTTCGCAGCGTTCGATGACGATATCTTGCTTGCCAAACTGGGTAAACATCATCAGCATCAAATCGGTGAAGGTCTTAACGATTTGTTTGTGGGCGAGATTGCTGAAGGCCGCTGAGATCTCCGCGGTAAGCCGTTCAGATTCCTTGCGGTATTCCTTCAGTTCTTTATCGAGCGTTTCAGGAGTAACCGAGCCCTTCAAAACCAGGGCTTCGCCCAAACGTAGCCGATGACCCGACTCCTGGTCGCGGACCATTTCATCGATCTGAGTCTGGTTGAGGAATCCCATCTCGCGCACCAGTTCGGCGAAGGTCTGTTTTTTCTTTCTTTGCTGTTCGAGTATCTGTCTTATCTGGTTAGCGCTCATCAAGCCCTTTTCCAGGGCCATGGCGGCGATGGGAGCCGTTATATCTTTCTGGCATTCCAATGCTTCTAGCAACTGTTGGGAGGTGATACGACCTTTTTCCAACAAGTACTGCCCAAAAAATCTCGTGCTCATAATTCCACCCCGGTGTCCTGGCAAACATTTTTTAGGATATTCAGCATGCCCTCTTTTTGCAGCGGTTTTTGCAAAAAGCTCTTAGCGCCTTTACGCAAGCAGTCCTTTACCGTGTCTTCGGTCCCGACCGAACTCACCATGACGATGCGCGCGCTCGTATCGGTTTCGAGCAGCTGCACGAGGGTATCGATTCCGGTGACTTCCGGCATGACGATATCCAGTAGAACGAGTTGCGGCTTGAATTGTTTGTATTTTTCCACGGCTTCCACGCCGCTGCTAGCAGTCGCCACGACTTCAAAATTGCTGTCCCTTAGTTGGGCTGCGATCATGGCGAGCATGGTCTTCGAGTCATCAACCGCCAACACTCTTACTTTTTTACTGTCGCCCACGACGATATCCTCCTTTTTCCTATCCAAGATCTATTTCCATCAGCGATTCGAATCTCTGCGAATCCGGGTCCGTCCGCGTTATCTGTGTGCGCCGAGACTCCATTGTTTTTGCAACCCCGCGCTCAATATCTCATGGGGGATTCGCGACAGGCTTACGACCTTGTCCACCGCGCCCCGTTCGATGGCTTCCTTCGGCATGCCATAGACGACGCAGGAGGATTCGTCTTGCGCGATCGTCAAGGCTCCGGTTTTTTTCATTTCCAGCAGTCCCTCGGCGCCGTCGCTGCCCATGCCGGTCAATATGACACCGATGGCGTTGGCCCCCGCGAGGTGCGCGACGGAACGAAACAGCACATCGACGCTCGGTCGGTGGCGCGACACCAACGGTCCATCGCTCACTTCCACCACGTACCGTGTGCTATCACGGCTTAGGATCGAATGGCGATTTCCGGGCGCGATAAGCGCCAAGCCGGCCGTCAGCGGGTCGCCATTGACGGCCTCTCTAACCTCGATCCCACAGGTTTGATTCAAACGTTGCGCGAAAGCCTTGGTGAAGCCCTCGGGCATATGTTGAACAACCACTATACCAGGAGTATCCACGGGCATGGCCTCTAGAATAACCCGCAAGGCTTCGGTCCCGCCGGTCGAAGCACCGACGGCGATGACGGTTTCGGCGCCGCTCCTGCTGCCCGCGGACTGGGCCCGTATCGGTAATATTGCGTCCGCGTTGGGTCGCTGTGCCGACGATCGTTCAGTCATTTGGCGTAGCTGTACGCGCGTTCCCGCGGCCGCGCGCACAGCGTCGATTAGGATGACCGCAGACTCGTGCAAAAACTGTTTTACAGCTAAGCGCGGTTTGGTCACGACTTCGACGGCGCCCTCTTCGAGTGCTTGAATCCCGACCGCCGTGCCCGGCCCGGTGAGCGCGGAACAAATGACTACGGGTATGGGATTTTCCCGGACAATTTTTTTGAGAAAAGTCAGACCGTCCATGCGTGGCATCTCGATATCGAGAATAATCACATCGGGTCGCTGCTGCTTGATCTTTCCCATGGCAATAAACGGATCCGCTGCTACTGCCACGGTGATCCCAGTTTCTTGGGAAAGCACAGCCGTCATGACTTCGCGGACCACCGCAGAGTCATCGACTACTAGGACATGCAAGCTGGGGCGATCCATAGGGGTTAGCGAACCGCGCCCGTCTCCAAAGACGGCGCGGCGGACCCGGCAGGAGAGAGCTTGTCTACGGCAACCTGATGATAGACCGTTGGGATGACATGGCGCAGTTGTTCGCTGACACCGTTCAAGCTCTCGGCGTGGCCGACGAACAAGTAACCGCCGGGCGCGAGGTGATTTTGCAGGCGACGAATGACGCGTGCCCGCGACTCTGCGTCAAAATAGATGAGCACGTTGCGGCACAAGATCAGGTCGAAGATCCCCGCGACGGGATAATGTTCGTCATTTAAATTGAGATTTTCCAGGCACACGATCGCACGGATTTCCGGCCCGGCTTTCATGCTTGCCGCTTGCGAACCAACACCCTTAAGCATGAAGCGCTTGAGATACTTCTCGGGTATCTCCTTCGCTTTCGCGATCGGCCAAATGGCTCTTTGCGCCGACTCGATTGCGCGCGACGAAAGGTCGGTTCCGATGATCTCTATCTCCCACCCACGTTCGAGTGGAAGATGGTCTAAGAACATCATCGCCAACGAGTAGGGCTCTTCACCGGTCGAGCAACCGGCGCTCCAGACCCGGACCTGCTGCGGACGCAGCCCGCGGTCAGCCTGCATCACCCAATTGGGTAAGATCTTTTGTTCGAGAAAATCAAATTGCCTGGGTTCCCGAAAGAAATGAGTCTCATTCGTAGAAACGCGGTCCAACAACCGGACAAGTTCGCTTTCGCTGGGATCTTCCGTGACGTATTGGTAGTAGGCGAGATATGACTCAAGACCCAATTCTCGCAATCGGCGGCCGAGCCGCGCTTCCAATAGAGCTTTCTTAGGCGAGCTCAAACAAATCCCAGCTCTGCTGTAAATGAGCTTACGATACAAGTTAAACTCACGGTCGGACATGGATTTCATGGGCCTAACGAATCAATCCCAGTCTCTTGCCTCGACGACCATCTAAAAGCGCTTGAATTCCTGATCCTCGTTTAAAGGTGGATACGCCGTTCCGTTCATTTTTAACTCTGAAGCTCGTTTCTGTACCGGGAGTCTAAAATTCGCTGTGGGCACGCGACGCTGCACATTTTCCCGGGGTCTTTTCGGGGCGGCAGCTTGTTGTGAACCGTTCGAAGTCGTGGTTCGAAAAAGCGCCATAAGTTGCTGAAGACTATCGGCCTGGGAGGCCATTTCTTCAGCGGTGCTGGAGAGCTCTTCTGCGGCCGAGGCGTTCCGTTGAGTTACTTGGTCCACCTGGATCATCGCGCGGTTGACCTGCGCGACACCGGCGGCTTGCTCTTTGGAAGCGGTGGCGACGTCTTGAACGAGCTCTGCGGTCTTGCGAATGGCGGGTACTAAATCTTTCAAAAGTTCACCGGAGCGCTCGGCGACGCGCACGCTGGACTCCGTCAAGGCGTTAATTTCTTGCGCGGCGTTTTGACTCCGCTCGGCAAGCTTCCGGACTTCGGTAGCGACGACGGCAAAGCCTTTGCCGTGTTCACCCGCGCGAGCGGCTTCGATCGCTGCATTGAGCGCGAGTAGGTTGGTCTGGTAGGCGATTTCCTCGATGATGGAAATTTTCTCGGCGATGGTTTTCATGGCGTCTACCGACTCGGCAACAGCCTTGCTGGACTCCTCTACGTCATGGGCTCCCTTGAGAGCGGTTTGTTCCATCTGGCGCGAATTATCCGCGTTTTTCGTGATCGAGGCGTGCATCTCTTCGAGACTTGCGGTTGTTTCCTCGACCGAAGCCGCCTGCTCGCTGGTTCCCCGAGACAAATCTTGCGCCGACGATGATACCTGCGTCGCTGCGGCCGAGACCGCATTGGTGGCCTCCCTGACCTGAACAATGATGAGGGACAGCTTATCGGCAAATTCGTTGAACCACTGCGCCATCGCGCCGATCTCATTCCGGGAGGCGTGTTCAATCCGTTTGGTAAGATCGCCTTCGCCACACGCGATGTCGCGCAAACCATTCGCCACTTGTTGAATGGGTCGGGATACCTCACGACGCACTAAAGCGGTCAGCACTACCGAGACCAGCAACAGTCCCAGTCCTTCTCGAATGATAGAGTGCCACCAATACCGGCGTACCGATGCTTCCACTGATTCGGTGGACAGCGATACGGATACCTTTCCGACCGGCTCCTTCGAGTAATTCACAGCGCGCGTTGCGGTAACAACTTTGTCCGGGTTTTGATTCGTTCCTTTGACCGCGATGACTTTTCCGGAAGTATCTCGTACTTCGAGAAATCGAATTGTTTGATCGCTGCCAAAACCGGCAACGACGGCGTCAATATTTGCTTGATTGAAAGTGAACAGCGAAGTGGCGACGTTTGCGGCGAAGATATCGGCAAAGCGGATCGCCTGATCATCGAGGCGTTTAACTAAGGAATGGTGCTCGAATTGGACACTAACCAAGGTGGCCAGGGAGGACATAAGCAGCAAAGCGAGACCAATCACCACGCTAAAACGAATGGTCAGTCGGTTGTTCCAACTTCCGCCGGCGATTTTTGAAAAGAACTCCCTCATATTCTACCGTTCCTACGTTGCTATCGGACCGGGATCGCGCCCTGCGAGCCGATAATTTTGCGACCTTCAGACGTGGCCATGAAATCAATAAATCGCTTCGTGAGGCCCTGCGGTTCTCCATGAGTGACCAGACCGCGCTCGTTAAAGTATCGGTATTTCTCGGCCCGCGCCGTTTCAGGCGTCGGCGTAATGCCATTGATGGCCGCAGCTTTGATGTGTTCCAGGTCCCTAAAACTTGACCCTAAATTGGCAATTGCTATTGTTCCGGGACGCTTGTCGAGCGCCGCTAAGACTTCACTGCCGCGGACTAACGGGATGGCGTCGGCAGTAATGACCAAGTCTCTAAAGCACGACATTTTTTCGCGAAACGTTTCGGTATTGTTATCGTCTTTTTTACGCGTCAAAACCGTGATCTTGGCATCGCTGCCGCCGACGTCTTTCCACGATTTGAGCTTGCCGCTGAAAATATCGCAGATCTGAGGTTCGGTGAGATTGCTCACCGAAATCGATTTGTGGAACACGACCCCGGCCATGGATCGTGCGATCGGAAAATAGACGAGTTTTCCCTTCTCACTTGGTGCCAGAGGACGGGAAATTAAACCGATGTGGAGGCGCCCCATGCGTACCCCTTCGAGCCCGCCTTCGGTACTCATAGATTCCGGCCGCACTTCGACGGCGTCGCCGGAATTTTTCGCCATGTACGCCTTGGCCAGATCGGCAACCTCTTCGTTAAGCGATCCCGAACCGCCGACAACAATCTTTTCTTGTGCTGAACTGGAGGCGAAGGTGAAAAACAGCATCAAGATTGCGATAACTTGTGTCCTCATGTTCATCTTACTCCCTTCTCCGTTCATAATTTTCCTAAGTCTTCCAATTATGTAATACCGCGGCCCATCTACCAGCCTGGGCATTGGCTGATTCGACTCGTGACCCACGAAGGTGATGGCAGGTTAGGGGAATTTCACGCCTTTTGAAGAATCTCTTTCACTCAGTCGCCCATCACGTTCTGCAACTGCGCTGGTAACAGCAAGTTCCGTTCCGAGGATCGAGCATCGGTACATTGCACCGCGCCGCTATTTCTCAGCCAGGTAATCTAAGAGTATTGCCAGAAAGTTGATTACCCATTGTGCCGGAACAGCCCGTCGAAGGATCGATTGTTTGCCGATTTGCCGAAAAAAGGTGATTCCTTGTGGAGTGAATACGCCGAAAAGCTTATTTCGACTATAATTTTAGGAAACGGCCATGCGACTTTATTACAAGGCCGAAATGATGGGTCCGGCGCCGTCTCTGGGCGTCGCGTCATCGACGATCTTTTTTGCTTGAGAATGCTGGCCGGGCCTGTGGAAGTTAGGCCAGCGATGACATTTGATTGCAGCGTTTCGATGAGATTGTTATCAGCGGCGAAAACTTTTCAATCGGCGTACCTGAAAAATCGTGATCGGCTCATAATTCTCTTCGGAGCGGGGCCACCGCGTTCAGACTTCCGGTTTCGGCAGCCAAGACTCTTTGGCGCGGATCGTTGTTTTCCACCCCATGGGTTACCTCACGTATCGCGGCTGCGCCCCGGCGTTGAGTTTCATTCGTCTCGGTGAGGGCCGGTCCGCGCATTTGGCCGCGCTGAGATGCTGATTGCTCTTGATCCGCTGTCTTTATCCGGAACACACTCATCAGCTGTTGAAGGTGTTCGGCTTGAGTAGCCATCCCCTCCGCGGTGCTGGAAAGTTCCTCGGCGGCGGCCGCATTTCTCTGAGTCACCTGATCGACCTGAGTCATCGCCTTGTTCACCTGGGCGACTCCCCCCGCCTGTTCTCGGGAAGCCGTTGCCACTTCCTGAACTAGTTCCGCGGTCTTTCTGATCGACGGGACTAGCTCTTTTAGGAGTTCTCCCGAGCGTTCGGCCACCCGGACACTGGAAGAGGTGAGAGAGCTGATTTCTTGGGCGGCAATTTGGCTGCGCTCGGCGAGCTTTCTCACTTCCGTGGCCACCACGGCAAAGCCTTTGCCGTGTTCGCCGGCCCGGGCGGCTTCGATGGCGGCGTTGAGAGCGAGAAGATTGGTTTGATAGGCGATCTCCTCGATGATGGAGATTTTTTCTGCGATGGTTTTCATGGCATTGGCCGACTCCGTAACGGCCTTGCCGGATTCTTCTACATCCTTGGCGCCGTTGAGCGCCATTTGTTCCATCTGGCGCGAGTTGGCGGCGTTCTGCCTAATGGAAGCATTCATCTGTTCCAAGCTGGTGGTGGTTTCTTCAACCGAGGCGGCTTGTTCACTCGTGCCGCGAGAAAAAACTTGCGCCGAGACGGAAACCTGACTCGCCGCACAATAGACCGTATCGGCGGCAGATTTAACCTGTCCCACCAAACCTTGCAGTCCCACGATCATTTGCGAAAAAGCCCCTTCCATCTTGCCGATCTCATCATCGTTGTGGCTATTCACGGCTCCGGTCAAGTCACCTGCGGCGACCGCTTGAGCCACCGAAGTCAGATCGTTGATTGGCGTAGTGACCCAACGTTGAATGACGATGTAGGAGCCGGCTCCGGCCACCGCGAGGGAAATGACGGCTAAAAGAAGGAAGGTGGCGATGATCCTTGAGCGCGTGGCTTGGACAATGGCTCCCCGCGACCCGATGGCAACGTAAAGCGTACCCTTTTGGTGAATCACCGGCTGAAGGACATGATAGTTTTCATCGAAATAAAGAGTTGCAGTTTTCCCATCGCGCCGTTGAATCATCTGCTGGACCTGACTATTCACTTGTTGTTTCTTTTCCTGCTCTGGATCGCTATGGAACACCAACCTACCCTGCGTATCATAGAGGGCAACATGGGAGAGCTCCGGATTCTCTTTTAACAACAGCGCCGCGTCGCCTTTTAACACGACGAAGGTCGCGGGGTTGTAACCGACTTGGGATAACACATCCCTCACGCGATCCTTTAATGGCTTGGCGATTATCTCGGAACGTCCCTCGAGCCAATGAAGATACTCGCTGGTGAAATACGTGATATTGATCCCCATGCCGGCGCCAATTACCAAAACCAAAAGGCCGGCAATCGCGGCGGCGATCTTGAGCCTTAAACTGTTTTGAATCAGTTTCATCATCATCCCTCTAGTTCAACGATCGGATGCGGTCATAGGTGGCGCTAAAGCCAAGCGTGCCGATTCGTATGGCAATGGGGTCTTTGATTATTCGATGACTTCTCGATCCGCTAGAATCGCCGGAAATATGGATCCTCGTAACTTTTGTCAGCTAAGCCATTGCCCGTCTTGAGCGATCGAGGACGCGCCGATGGCATCGTTGATTTCAGCGGACTCAAGTCGGCCTGGGTTATCGCAGTGCGGGTTGGCGCCGACCGCAAAGACGGGTCGCGCGCTGGCTTGCCGTCTACCCGGAACACGCTCATGAGCTGTTGCAAGTGTTCGGCTTGAGTGGACATCCCGTCCGCCGTGCTCGATAGTTCTTCGGCGGCGGCCGCATTTCTCTGAGTCACCTGATCGACTTGGTTCATGGCTCGGTTCACTTGCCCCACCCCGGCCGACTGTTCTCTGGAGGCAGTGGCGACTTCTTGAACTAGCTCCGCCGTTTTACGGATCGCGGGAACCAACTCTGTGAGCATGTGGCCGGCCCTTTCAGCGACCCTAACACTCGAAGATGCCACACTGCTGATCTCTTGAGCTGCATTTTGACTCCGCTCCGCTAGCTTTCTTACTTCCGTGGCCACCACGGCAAAGCCTTTGCCGTGATCACCCGCCCTGGCCGCTTCAATGGCGGCGTTCAGAGCTAACAAATTGGTCTGGTACGCGATCTCCTCGATGATGGAAATTTTCTCGGCGATGGTTTTCATGGCGTCAACAGACTCGGCGACGGCTTTGCCGCTTTGCTCGACGTCTGTCGCGCCCTTTTGAGCCATTTGTTCCATCTGTCGGCTGTTCTCCGCGTTCTGTGTGATTGATGCGTGCATCTGCTCCAGACTAGCGCTGGTTTCTTCAACTGAGGCAGCTTGCTCGCTCGTCCCGTGCGACAACAATTGCGCCGACGAGGAGACCTGACTGGAGGCCTCCGAAACTGTATCGGTCACCGATCGCACCTGGGTGATAACTTCGCTCAAAGTCGTAATGAACCGGTTGAATGAGCGCGCTACGTCACCAATCTCGTCGCCGCGATCTTTGGCTTCATCCCAGTGGATCAGTCCGGAGCTCCCAATATTGATATCTTCGAGTTTGGCTGCAAATCTTTCGAGCGGATGGGCGATGCTCCTAGCCAAATAAATGCCGAATGAAATTCCAGTAACGACGATCACAGCGCCGAGGATCAGCGTGAGGTTTAGAGAAACGGCAGGCGCGGACGCTGCCGGCGCTGACAGTGCCCTGTACAGAAGCACCCCCAACAACGCGTAGCCGCCGGTAAAGAATCCGCAGAGGAGAGCGAGTTTTCCTCTCATCTTGAGGTGTCTCATCGCTCTGAGCATTTTCGTCTCCTTGTCCGGCTGGTGCCACGCCGTTCGTGCATTGTCGCCTTCAGACTTTCACTCAATCGGTCGAGATCTCAGCGGGACTTGTAGCCATCGCTGATTGCGGCGCCAAATTGCCCAATTCCGCGGCGGAAAGCACCTTGTCGATATCCAAAACGAGTACGAACTTGTTGCCTGCCTTACCCATACCACTGAGAAAACTCATGCTTACGCGAGTCCCGAACGGGGGAGCAGGCAGGATGTCGTCGGCAGAAAATTCTATCACCTGGCTGACGGAATCCGCCATGATGCCCATGATGGTTTGCTCTCCATCTAAGTTTACCTCGACGATAACGATGCACGTTCGTGAGGTTACTGAACTGGCGCTGAGACCGAACTTAAGGGCCAAGTCCACCACGGGCACGACACTGCCGCGCAGATTGATCACACCGCGGATGGCAGGAGGCGTTTGCGGAACTTTTGTGAGCGCGCCGTACGGGATGATTTCCTTCACTCGCAGGATTCCGACGGCATACTCTTCGCTGGCCAAATGAAACGTCAAGTATTGCGTCTCTTCAGTTGAGTTTGAGTGTTGCTTCGCATCCATGAATTTTCTCCGTCAATCGCGCCGCCTACACCGTCACCATCCGGCTCGACGCGAAGTCTCCTTGAGAGTCTTTTTCTGCTGGCGGCCCTTGTGCCTGTATTCGGATAACTTCCCGCACCAAGCCGGGGACATCCAGGATTAACGCGACACGACCATTGCCGAGAATGGCTGAGCCAGCAATCGCTGACAATCCCTGGAATCGCTTGCCCAGCGGTTTGATAACGGTTTGCCGAGCCCCATAAAGCGAATCAACAGCGAGTCCGGCTTTGACTCCGTCGACTTCGATGACCACGACATTCTCTCGTACCGGATGAGCGTTCGAGAGTCCGAACCAGTCGCGCAATCGGATGTACGGTAACGGCTCGCCGCGCAGATTGATCACGCCTCGACTTCTGTCATTGCAGCGCTCTTCTTCCGGTAATTCGATGCACTCGAGAACCGCGTGCAGCGGCAGGACATAGGTCTCTTCACCGATGCCAACGCCAAAACCATCAATGATGGCCAGGGTTAATGGCAAACGCATGGTGATCGTCGTCCCTTCGCCAGGCCGGCTCTCAACGCCGAGAGTTCCGCGCAGGGTCTCGATATTGCGCCGTACCACGTCCATGCCGACGCCCCGTCCCGACAGATCACTGATTCTTTCCGCGGTCGAAAACCCGGGTTCGAAAATAAATTTGAAAAGTTCTTGGTCGGCGAACTGCTCGGGATCCGCGGCAAGGCCCAAAGATCGCACCTGCGCTGCGATCCGGTCGCGGTTCAAACCGACACCGTCGTCGATGACTTGAATGACAATGTTCGCGCCGTCGTGAAGCGCCTTCAGAGTGATTAGTCCGCACGCGTCTTTCCCGCGGGCGCGGCGTGTCTCGGGCATTTCAATTCCGTGATCCAAGGCATTGCGCATCATATGCGTGAGCGGATCCTTTAGCTGTTCAACCATGCTTAGATCAATCTCGACATCATCGCCAACAATCGCCAGTCGTGCGACTTTGCCGTTCATTTGAGCGATATCGCGGACCATGCGAATGTATTGGCGGAAAATCGGCCCGAGCGGCACCATGCGCGCTTTCATGATTTGCTCCTGAAGATCCATGGAAAGCCGTTCCAGCTGGGCCTGAGCTTCCGAAGCTTCGGAGATTTGATGAAATCGAGTATCCAGCACTTGACGCAACCGGCCGTGGGCCACGGCGATTTCACCGGCTAGGTTGAGCATGTGATCAAGCTTCTGGATGTCCACTCGCACGGTATCCGCGCGTTCCATTCGCGTCGGGGAGTCTTCGCGCCGTCGTCCGAAGCGCACGCTTGGTTGATGGGTATTTAACGGCACCGCAGTGGGTTCATCCGCTGCCCGCAGAGTGTGATTGTCGGTCAACTCTTTTAACAAGACTTGATGCTCTTGCCGGAGCTCTTCTGTACCGGCGATAGCTTCGGGAATCATTTTCCGAAGCGCGTCGACGGAGCGGAGCAATAGCGTGATTCTTGCATTCGTGACCGGCACAAGCTTATTGCGCAGATGTTGAAGTAGCTCTTCGAAGCAGTGAGCAAACTCGCCGACCTTCACATATCCTAGGCCCGCGGCGTTCCCCTTGATGGTGTGTGCGCCGCGGAATATCGCTTCGAGAGACTTTTGATCGTTGGGATCAGTCTCCAGGGCGATCAAGGATTCTTCCATTCGAACGAGATGCTCTTCACATTCGGACACGAAGGTTCGCAGGATCGCCGCAAAATCGATGTCCATATCCGTCTTCTATAAGCGCTTGATCCACGCCGAACCGGTGTCCGTGTGAAAGATCAACTTTCGACCGTTTCGGCCTTCGACGTCTTCGCTGATAATCGGCAGGTCGAGCGCGGCCAGGATTTCGCGTGCAACCTCAACGTTTTGACTTCCGAGATGGTGGTCGCGGTTGCGAAACGCCTCCAGGACGCACGCGCCGCCAAAAAGTTTTGCCTGCAACTGGTCTTGCTCGGCGCCGATTGCAAGAAGCTTGGCGATGAGCTCACGCATGGCAAGATTGCCAAATCGCCCGGATGCTTGACCGTCGCTGATATCGAATGGAAGCAGGAAATGATTGATGCCGCCGATTTCCGAGATCGGATCCCAAAGACACACGGAAACACAAGAGCCAAGAATCGTGGTCACAGCGTGGCTTTCGGCGGAAACGAAAATATGGCCCGGGTGAAGATAATAATTTGTCCGTAGACCACCAATGGTGGGTGCCGTGGCGCCGCCCAAGTCCATATTTTGTTTTGCCACTTGTTTTGTCAGCAATGAGACCAATGACTGATCGCGCGAACTATTCGCCCAGCAGGTTCCTGATCTTGGTCACTAGCTCGAGGCGATCGATCGGCTTGACGATGTAATCACTGCAGCCGTTTTGATAGCCCGTTTCCATGCTCTCCGCTTCCGCCTTGCTGGTCACCATGACGATGGGAACCGCGCGGGTTTGTTCGTTTTTGCGAATCTGTTTCACCGCTTCGAAGCCGTTCATTTTGGGCATCACAACATCCATCAAGATGAGATCCGGTTTGGTTGCCAGCGCTTTCGCAACGCCTTCCTCGCCGTCCCGAGCCGTAATGAGCTCATAGGAATCAGGCGCCAAAATCATCTGTTCCATCTGCAGAATGGTTTCGGAATCATCCACCAACAGAATTTTTCTGAACGCCATTGTTCGACTACCTTTCTGTATCCTTCACGGCCTTCGGCGCATTGACCTGCTACAATGATCGAGGTTGTGCCGACGTGGCCTGGAGTCAAAGGAGGTGAGCAAGATATTTGCCAGTAACGTAAGCCTTCGAAAAAGATGGAAAACGTCAAAGAGAAGCACGGACAAACATTGCCGTTGAAGAACAAAGCTGTACAAGGATGCGCAACGACATCGCAATCGGTGGACATAAATTTACGACGAGCCCAGATGACGATGCGATTTTCTTGACATTCTCGTGCAGTCGAATTCACTTAATCGTCAGGCGGCATTGGCGTCGCCGATGCCATCGCGTACGCCTCAAGGGTCTCACCCTAGCGGCGGATTGCGATTCAGGACTCAATACCGGTGAATCTGCGGTTTCACCGCACTAGCAGGGAATTGACGCGATCGGCCATAGCATTCTGAAGTAGGCGGTCATACATGAAAATTCTTCCCGGATCTCTGACCTAATAGTTCCGTTCGGCGCAAGGTTGATCAAAACACGATACCGAACTTCCTCGAGTATGGGCGGGCGCTAACATCCCGCAGCTCGGCTGGCTTCGCCACGTCTTTGTCGCTGCCCCACCGGCAGCCGCGTTTCGTAGCATCGAGAAGCATAGCGCTTAGTTGGTCTCAGTTTTCCGCTCATGACAGCTTTCGGTCCCAAAATTGTCCGTTTGCGGCCAAAGCGGTGCCTTGGGTCTTGACGAGAACTGACATATTCCTTGGTTTTCATTGGGTTTTTCTCCTCAAAACCAATGGCACACAATTGGCTTCTACGGGGCCGGTGAATTGCTGATCGAGGGCGGAGTAATGGTCGACATTCAGTTTGCGAGGAGCGTATCTCGTGGCAGATGATGGGAATGACAAGCCGTCCAACGCTCAAGGCGGCAACCTTGGGGCCGGCAAAGACGTTTTGTTCGGTTGGCTGGTTGGGCGAGCGGCCGCGGATTTTGGGCTGGCACAAGCATTAGCTGCGAATGAAGCGCAGCGGGCTGAGCAATTCAGACGGCTAGAGGAGAGTTTGCTCGCGCAAATCCACGATCTTCAAAACCAGCCGCATGCGGCCGCCAGCTCGACCGCGCAAATCGGAGAATTACATCAACTAAAAACGGAGATGCAGAGCATCTTCGAGCGCATGGGCGGGCTCGAGTCCTTGGCCGAACAATTTACCCGCATGCCCGACCTGCTCAAGAGCGAGCTGGCGGCGTTAGAATCTCAGTCTCGCGAACGTGAGAGGCATGTGGAAACTGACCCCTCCCGCTTTGCAGAGATCGCCGAGAATCTTGGCGTCAGAGTACAACAGCTGGAAAATCAAAGTAGCGCAAAACCCGAGGGCCTCGACCGTGCCCTGGGCGAATTCGCGGATTGCAAACTTGAGTTGCGCACCTTAGCGGAGCGCATTGCGCGAACGGAGCTGTCTGTCCAAGCAATTCAATCTCAGACGCTAAGCGACATCGAGCGTGGCCAAAAGTTTGCGGCGGACCGTATCAGAGGCGAATTCGCGGCGTTCAAAGCGGATGTTTTCGAACGGCTCCACGAACAACAACCGGCGGAGTCGGCAATCGAAACACTTAAAGAATCGTTGCAAAAAAAAGTCGATGACTTGCGTCGTGAGATCGAACAGAACACCGGGTCCTGCGCCGACCTCACCGCCGGTCTCACCGCGTTGCGCTCGTCGACAGCGGGGGGCACGGCGTCAGCGCTCGATTTCGATGCCGAGCGAGCGCGCTTGAAGCATGAGGTAGCGGACCAGATCGCTCTCAGATTGCGCGAATTTGGCGATGAGATGCAAAGTCAGCTGCGAGGCGTTGGGGAAATAAAAGTTGACCGCGGTGACTTCAGCGCTGAAATAGAGGTCTTGGTCGCTCGAATGGCGAATATCGAAGGCGCTGTGGAGCGGGCTGTTGCGGGTATCGGAGTTGAACTGAATTCGATCAAGAGCGAGTTGAGCGAGCAGCAAATCCAACCGCCAGCGGAAGCGCTACTTAAGAGCGTGGAAGAGACCGTGCGCACGAAGATCGACGAAATTCAGGTGTATTTGGCGCAAGAAAAACAAAGTTTCCGAGCCGGCGACCTTCAGCGTCGGGAACTCGAAACCCAATTGGAAAGACTGGCGCAGCGCATCAAGGAAATTGAGTCGGTGGTGCAGCAGACCCATGCGCTGATGATCAACGAAACTGCGCAGGCGGCGCAGGAACGGGGCGGATTTGCGGCCGAGTTGGCCGCGCTTCGGGCGCAGTTAGACGATGTGCAAGCGCGGGACTCAGTGAGTCGCGGTGTGGCGGAAACGTTGAGCGCAAGAATTCGCGAGCTGCAAGAGCAGCTCGCCCAGCAAATCCCCCATCTCGATCGGCGTGACACCGAGATGCGTGAGCTTAAAGCGCAACTGCAAAGCTTGACCCAGCAAATGACGCGAGCCGGAGCCGGATTGGCGCCGTCCCGAGTTCTTGTCGCAAATCGAATTCAAGAGGCGGCGCCAACGCTGCGTGATTTTCGTGCGCATGATGCGGCTCCGGAGGTTCGTTTGGACTCGTCGCTTCCCCGGTTAGATGTCGCCTCGCAAGGGCCACAAGAATCGCGTGAAGGTGACGGGCCAAGAGATCAGATACTTGTTGAAGGCGCGGATCCGCTCAAACTCATGCAGGCACGCATGTCCGCGGATATCGAGCGGGCGCGCGCCGAATTACGCGAAAAGAGCGGACGCTGGAAAGCCCGGCGGTAACCCCGCTGGCGCGGTAGCGGACAGCCCGCGCGCTTGATTCATATTTTAACTCCTGTGTCGACTCTGCGATTCGCGAAGCGCGCGCTAGCACGAAGCTTTGCCGCGCGTCCGATTCGGACTTTTTCAATACATCGGCTCGCTCTTGGCATTCCGTCTCTGGTATTGTTATCGTTGTTGAGCGCGAAAGTTCGGCTATGAAAGGCAAACGAATACCGACGGGAGTTCCCGAGATCGATATGTTGATCGAGGGCGGGCTCAGGGCAGGGAAAACTTATCTGGTTGTCGGCGAACCGGGAACCGGCAAGACGGTTTTCGGTTTACAATACCTGGTCAACGGCCTGATGGAGAAGGAAAAGGGCCTTTATGTCGCCATCGATGAGAAGCCTGCGGACGTCGTTGAACAAGCCGCTTCGCTGGGCTGGGACCTTGCTCCTTTTATTGAATCCAAGGAATTTTTGATTCTTGACGCGTCAGCCTATTTCAATACGCGCGTCGCCGACGGCCAAGGAAGAAACGTCGACGTTCAGCGAGTTGTTACCGACCTCAGCAACTACATCACCCGGATGGGGGCTGCGCGAGTGGTCATCGACCCGGTGGGGCCGCTGCTTTTTAGCCGGGATTCGATGTCTCGCGTTCTCGACCAGGCACGTTTATTGTTCTACGGTCTTCAAGCCAATACCAACACGACTAATTTATTGACTACCTACGCAGTGGAGAGAAACGTCCGCGGGATCGAAGAATACCTGGTATCGGGGACGTTTGTTTTGGAGATGGAGCTCGTGAATGGCCGCTTTGTGCGCACGGTGACGATCGAAAAAATGCGCGGTACCGCAATGGCCCCGGCGCAGTACGTTTTTAACATCGTCCCAGATCGTGGAATAGTTTTGCAGGGATTGCCCGACGCCTTGGGGTGACCGCCGGGCTTGGTCGCATCAGCGCGAAACTCCAAAGTCGTAGACTCATCGTCTGTTATGTTCTCGTTCTCTAGACCCCGTAGACGCGCGCTTTATGAAACATAAAACGATCGTATTCAGCCGCGGTGAATTTCGACATGGACCGCAGTGCCGTATGCCAATACTTCGGTCACCCCAGCGGTAATCTCGTTGGCATCGTAACGCACGCCTATGATCGCGCTGGCGCCGAGCTGCGTCGCGTGTTCGACCATCAACCGGTGCGCATCTTCGCGTGCCTTTTCACAGAGCTCGGTATAAATCGAAATGTTTCCGCCGACTAGGGTCTGCAAACTCGCGCCGATATTGCCGATGATGCTGCGTGACCTGACAATGATACCGCGCACAACTCCGAGATTACCCGCGATCCGGTAACCCGGTAGCTCAAAAGCGGTGGTGATCAGTTTGCCGTCGATCATGTCGTGTGGCCCTCTTTGGGTGAAAATCCGCTAAGCCCGACGGTCGCGTCCGCGTTGAGAACTTGAAGAATAACAAGCCCGATGGCTATTTATTTTCCGCAGTTCAACAATTGCCGGGCAGAGATTCCACTTCATTTAGCGAGATGGCAGAGGCTCGCTGCCGGCGATCTTGTTGAAAAGCCCAATCACATCGGCTTCGCGGGAGATATCCTTGATGGCCTTGTCTTGCGCTTCGGGCAGTAGTGGCGTGGCGTCGTCCGCGGATAGCTTCTTGAACTCTTTTAGAAACGCCGGATCTTTGAATGTCTTACGCATAGCCTCACGGAAAAGGTTGGTAATTTCCACAGGCGTGCCCGGCGGCAAAATGTACGGCGAGCCTACCAACCGGAAGTTTCGGAACATCGTCATGATTTTTCGCTCTTTGTCGCTTTTCGTAAAACTTTCCAATTCGGGTAATTTGTTAAATGCTGGGTAGGGGTGGCGATCTTCCTTTGGTATCTGGATGATCGCGTGGTAGTTGATCAGCTTCTTTTCGACATGTTCCGGCGACCTCTGTAAAATCGTATCGGGAATGTTGGCGCGGCCATCCAACTCACCGCGGGCAATCGCCAAGTCGACTTCGGGGCCCGAATAGCCGGTAACGAACCGCGGTTCTTTGAGACCGAGCAGCCACGAAAATAGCCTGCCGTTAATGTAAATATCGTGCCCCACAGTTTGGGCACCAATACGCAAGCCGGCGCGCGCCCGGAGCTTGTCCAAGGTATCGAGACCCAGTTTCGCGGTGGTGCCGAAAACATACTGCGCCGTACTATTGGAGGCGCCGAGGTAGATTAACTTGTCGATGTCGTACTCGACGCCAATCGAACCAAGGATGGCGTTTGCAATCAGTCCGGAACCGACGTTGCCGAAGGTCAGGCCATCCGGTTTGGCGTTGTGATAAATATAATTAGTTGCTTTTCTGCCGCCGCCGCCGGGCATAAACTGAGTGACGATAACCGGCTCGCCGGGCAGGTACTTCTTGATAAACGGGATCGCTGCTTGCACGCGTAACGCGCCGGTGCCGCCGGGTTCGCGTCCCTGAATCAACAGGATGGTCTTACCTTGAAAGTAGGGGGGGGATTGGGCGCAAAGCGGCGATGCCGAAATTAATGCGATAAGTATCGAAACGGCAGCCACGGAAATCGTCTGCGTCATTTTTCCCCCTCGATTGTTAGAGTGCTAGTGCACTTATCATTAGGATTACCTATGTCAAGGAGAGCTGACCGAAGCGGCCACCCATCTCACCGAACACGTCTTGTAAATCGCGTTATTGCGCGCCGTTCTTTCTTGGATGGTCGCCTACCGCTGCGAATTCCGGCGAGCGCTCGGCCTGCAATCGAGCGACAGCGACCGCAGGCTATCTTGGGTTTCTTCGTGCAGCAGCTGGGCCGCGCAGCCGCGATATGTCCCTAACGATGACAGTCCGCTCGTACGGGCCGCGGCGAACGTTTAATTTATCGCCGATGCGAACGACGCGGCTCGGTTTGGGGCGGTCACTGTTTATTTCTATCTTGCCACCACTGACCGCTTTCGCCGCCACGGAGCGAGTTTTGAAGAAGCGCGCCGCCCACAGCCACTTGTCGAGGCCTGTCTTCGTTACCGTCGTTGCCCATCGAAGTCGCCGCCTATGAAATGAATCACGGCCAAGGAAAATCCGGCAGGGTGGTATTCTGTAACAATTTGTAATCCGTGAGGTCGACTTGTAACGGCGTCACGGAAACATAACCTTCATGCACCGTTTTGCAGTCAGTGCCGTCGTCATCGGCGAACCCAAGATCGTCGCCGCCGATCCAATAATATTTACCGCCGCGCGGATCGATTCTTTCGACGATGGTTTCGCTGTAGTGGCGTTTCCCCATGCGCGTCGCGCGCCAGCCTTTGATTTCGTTTTTTGGGATCGCGGGGACGTTCACGTTGAGAAGCGTTTTTGGCGGAATGCCGCGCTCGACGATGCGCTCAACCAGGGTGGCGGTGAACTCCGCAGCCGCGCGGAAATCAAAATCCTTGAACGTCACCAGGGATACCGCGATCGCGGGAATATTAAGCAGCGCGCCTTCGATGGCGGCGGAGACGGTGCCGGAGTAGATGATGTCGTCGCCTAAATTAGGCCCTTTGTTGATACCCGAAATCACCAAATCCGGCTTGACCGGCAAAAGGCCGGTGAGCGAAAGCTTCACGCAGTCCACGGGCGTGCCGTCCACGGCGAGTCGGCGCGGACCGAGCTCATGCACCCGCAACGGGCGGTGCAGCGTCAGGGCGTGGCTCATGGAACTCTGCGCGCGGTCCGGCGCCACGGTGTAGATTTCAACGCTAGCATCACCAGCCTTGCGCAGGCTTTCTTCGAGAGCCGTCAATCCTTCGGACTGTATGCCATCGTCGTTCGATAGCAAAATAATCATCGCTGTATTCTGGCAAAGAAGCCGAAAGCGAACAAGGGCGGCGAAATCGGATAGAACATTCGCCTTGTTTCCGGCGGCTGGCCTAAGATATAAATTTCTATGGATCAAGGAGAAGTGTTCTATGGCGAACGCAGAAATCGTGGCGATCGGATCGGAACTGCTTTTGGGTCAGATCGTCGACACCAATTCCGCCTGGATGGCACAGCGCCTTACGGCGCTGGGTGTGAATCTCTATTTCAAGTCCGTGGTCGGCGACAACCCAGGGAGGATGAAGGAAGTCATCGCGCGCGCATTGGAGCGCGCGGACGTTGTCATTACCAGTGGCGGATTGGGTCCGACGCAAGACGACTTGACTCGCGAGATCGTCGCTGAGGTGAGCGGCAGGGAACTCATCCAGAATGCCGAGATGCTGGAACAGGTCGAGGAGCATTTTCGCCGCCGCGGGCGGACCATGACGCCGAACAATATCAGGCAATCCTACATGCCGGCGGGCGCGATTCCCGTAAGGAATCCAAACGGCACCGCGCCTTGCTTCATCGTCGAAGATCCGCGCGGCGTCATTTATTCTCTCCCCGGCGTGCCGGTGGAGATGAAATGGCTGTTCGAGAACGAGGTCGAACCTTATTTGCGCCACAAATTCAACTTGGCTGAGGTCATTCATTACCGCGTGCTGAAAATCGTCGGTATCGGCGAGAGCGCGGTGGACGACAAAGTCGGCCACTTGATCGCCAACTCGAGCAATCCCACCGTGGGCGTTTTGGCGCTGCCCGGTCAAGTCGACGTCCGCATCGCCGCCAAGGCCGCCAATCGTGACGAGGCGATGAAAATGATCGCGCCTGTGGAAGCGGAGGTGCGGAGTTTGATGGGCAATGCCATTTTCGCGGCTGACGATGAGGCGATGGAGCATGTGGTCGGTCGGCTCTTGCGCGAGCAAAATAAGACCGTGGCGGCGTGCGAAGACTTGACTTGCGGCCAGTTGGCCGAGCGCCTTCAGTCGGCGAGCATGGAACATTTCGGCGCCGGGTTTATCTGCAACAGCGAAGCGGCTATGCGCGCGCTGTTGAAGTTCGCGGGCGATGAAAAGAAAATCGACGCGGTGCTGAATGACCCGATCGCTCTCACCGATGAGCTGGCGGCGGCGGCGCGCGCGCAAGCAGGCTGCGATTTTGGCTTAGCGCTACACGCCATCGCTGATCCGGATAGCAAGGTGCAGAATTTAGCGCGGGGCCAGACTTATGTCTCGCTGACTGACGGCAAACATTTTATCCGGCGCGAGAGCACCAGCGCGGGGCGCGGCGCGTATGACCGCTCGCGCATGACACTCAACGCCGTCGATCTGTTGCGCACTGCGCTGCTGGACGGGATGGATAGGACTAGTTTCTAGTTTCCAGTTTTTAGTTAACAACCGGAAATTCTTCCCTTAACGAATTGGCAGAACTTTCGGCGTGAGAGCCTGCAAACGATTCAGCGGTTCTTCCAAGCTTTGCATCGCCTCAACCCAGAAATCCGCCTTCTCGATGTCCACACCGATAGTTCGCTTAACGACATTTTCAGCCGTATCGCTGCCGGCGAGGCGGAGAAACGCCTCGTACTTTGGCAAAAAACTCGCGCTTTCTTTCTTGAACATGCCGAAAAGTCCGCGGCTTAGAAGGTAGCCGAAGGTGTAAGGAAAGTTATAAAAAGTGATGCCGGTAATGTAAAAATGCAGCTTCGAGGCCCAAAAGTAGGGATCTTCGCCGCCGGATTCCAGGACGTCGCCGAGCACACGCCGTTGGGTGTCGACCATCAGTTGCTTGAGGCGCGAGACGCTCACGGGGTTTTTTGATCTCTCCTCGTAAAAGGTCCTTTCAAACTCATAGCGCACGGGGATGTCTAAAAGATAGATGGCGCCGTGGCCGACTTCGACGTCGAGAATCAGGGCTTTCTGCCGATCTGTCACAGTCGGGTCCTCGAGAAAACCGTTCATTAGCACTTGTTCTCCGAAGGTCGAGGCCGTCTCAGCCAAAGTCATCGGATAGCCGCGCGCGAAAGGGCGCACGTCGCGCATTAGAAAACCGTGATATGCATGGCCGGCTTCGTGAGCCAGCGTGAGCACGTCGCCCAACGAATCGTTGTAAGTCATGAAGATTCGCGATTCCTTGTTGACCATCGAGCTGGTGCAAAAACCTCCCGGCCTTTTTCCCGCGCGAGGTTCCCAGTCTACCCAGTTCTTGGCGATCACGTGGCGCTGAAAAAAATCGCCGAGCGCGGGATACGCGCGCGTGAAGGATGAGCCGACCATCGCCCTGGCATTTTCCCAGGAGAGCTTCTCAGGATTGGGCAAATCGAGCGGCGCGCCGAGATCGTACCAACTGACGGTCTGCCGTTGCATCAGTTTGGCCTTGAAGCGCAGAATACGCCGCGGGATCTCCAGATTTGCCATTAAAGCCTCAAGCATGGCATCCAACGTCTTGCGCGTGATCGCCGCTTGGAACAACGCGATATCGAGGAAGTGATCGACACGGCGATAGCGATTCAAAGTTAACCGAGTTCCGGCGATGGCGTTGAGCGCGCTCGCCGCTGTGTCTTCGATCGTCTGCCATGCAGCATTGCCCCCGTCGAAGGCAGCCTTGCGCACGCGGCGATCAGGATTGTCCAACAACGAGCGGCGTTGGGACATCGGTAACTTTTTGCGAGAACCGTCGGGGAAAACCATGTCGAATACGAGCTTTGATGAGACCGTGTCATAGATTTGGCCCCAGGCTTGGATGCCGTCGATACCGAGATCAGTGGCAAGCGCTTCTTTGTCACTGGACATGGCTCGGCTGGCTTCTTCGCGCAGGCGGTTTAAGTAGTTCTGGGCGTCATCCAGCGAGGGGTTGTCTAATAGGTCGCTGAATGCCTCCTGTCGAATCTCTTTGAACGCGCGCATTAGCTCGATGCGAACCTTGGCCAGCTCCGCGCGGGTGCGGATGAGATCCGCTTCTTCCTTACGATAAGCTTCGTTGTAAGCGTCGGCGGAAGCGAGACAGCTGACATACGAATTCAAATGCGACATGCGTCGCATCAAATCCTCATTGCGCAGTAAAATATTCTCCCAGGCTGAAGCCGATTCATCGCTCAAAACAGCCAACGTGGAAGCATCCTGCTTCAACGCTGCCACGTCGTTGCGGATCGCTTCTTTGAATTGATGCAACTCGGGGCCGTCGAATGTCGGAAAGTAACTTGTGAGATCCCAGGTCATAGCTCTTTCAGTTTCCGGTTCGCCGGTTCTAGTAAATCTCGCATCGGCCAATAGCTCCGGTGCGAATTTCAGACGTCAACGTTAGTGCCGATTCGTTGCTCCAGCGCTTTGCGGTAGACGAGGTTGGCCGCAGCGACGTCCTGGATCGCGATGCCGACCGACTTGTAGAGCGTAATTTCGTCAGCGCTTTCTCTTCCGACTTTAGCTCCCGCGAGGACTTCACCGATCTCCGCATGGATAGCATTCTCAGGAATGCTTTTTTCCTTCAGCGCGAGCAGGATATCGCCGCATTCAGCCATGATTGCATCGCGAGAGTCGACGACAATTTTGGCGCGCGTCAGAGTAGCGCCGTCAATTTCGCGCAAATCGGGACGGTGCGAACCCACCGCGTTTATATGCATACCGGCTTTGAGCCATTCGGGTTTCACGATGGGCTCCTTGGCTGGAGTGACGGTGACCAGGAGATCGGCATCACGCACGGTTTCCTCCGCGCTCCTGGCGACGTCAATTGCCGCCTCGACTTCGGGCTCCATTTCTTTTTTGACGGTGGCGGCACTGGTGCCGGACGGACTATAAATCTTGATCTTGGCAATGTTTCTCACACGCATGAGTGCTTGGATATGCGCTCGCGCCTGAACGCCGGCACCCAAAATTCCCAGCACCGCGGTTTGCGTATCCGCCAGCGCTTTCGTCGCCATCGCCGACGCGCAGGCGGTGCGAATCGCTGTGATATAGCTGCCGTCCATCGCGGCAATCATTTTTCCTGTCTCGGTGTTGAAGAGCATAATCG
Source organism: uncultured delta proteobacterium (assembly GCA_963804165.1). GTDB lineage: Bacteria > Desulfobacterota > Binatia > UBA9968 > UBA9968 > DP-20. The sequence continues at coordinate 11,567 of CAWDPO010000045.1, read as the reverse complement.
TGGCCAGGATTGCCGGCAAATGATTTTTGGGATTGTCTTGAAAATAGGTGACGACTTTCATGCCGAGCGCATTATCTTGGGTCAAAAAGCCCGGCATGCTGGTGATGCGGCCTCGAATTTGCGGCAACGGCACGACCAAGCGCACCGGCATCACAGCGTGTCCCGTGGAGTACTGGACGTGGGCTTGTTCCAAGGCTACGATCAATTCGTCGATATCGATGAGGCTTTGAACCTGTTGTTCTGAAAGCACCAACATAATTCATTTTGATAGCACACAATTCTAGCATTCACACCTATTACGGCTCAGGAGGAGCTATGGCTAGGCATAGACACATCATTAATCTTTCCGAAGTTCCGGTCGACAAGATCAACGCGCCGGCGAGTTCACCCTTCGGCGGCAGGCGCCAACGCGTGGGCATGCATCTCGGCGCGCAAAAATTGGGATATAGTTTCTTTTACGTTCCGCCGGGCAAGGCGGCGTTCCCCTATCACACGCACAGCGGCAACGAAGAGATGATTTACATCATCGATGGCGAGGGCATTTTACGATTCGGCAAAGACGAAATCTCCGTTAACGCAGAAACGGTCGTCGCTTGTCCGGCGGGCGGCGAGTATCCTCATCAGCTCATCAATACCGGCGCCGGCGAGTTACGTTATTTAGTAGTCAGTACGATGGACTTTCCGGATCTTTGCGAATATCCCGACTCCAATAAAGTCGGTGCCTATGGTACGGCCGCGGTGGGACCCCAAGTGGGTTTCCGCGCGCTCTACGTTAAGGATAAAAACGTCGATTACTACGACGGCGAGGACGGCAAAGAAATCGAGCGGATTAAAAAGTCGACGCGCCGTTCATGAGGCACAAAGCGGCGATCCGGTCACTGACCGATCATTTCGCTTCTTTGTCGGCTTCTTCGAGAGCGGCTTTGCTTTTCTCTTCGCTCTGCTTGAGCGAGTCCTTTGCGGCCTCCAACGTGTTGAACGGCTGCGTCACGACTTCTTTAACCGCCTCCCTGCCTTTGGTCACGGTATCCGATTTTGACTCGCAGCCATAGAACGGAAGCCATGCGGCGGCGAGCGCGAGGAGAACTGATCGGTATTTGTTCATCATAGGACCTTGCCTTTCCCCACAGCTTGTTCGAGTTCGGCTCTGCTGATCTCGCCTTCGCGAACGACTCTGATCGTATCGCCGACGACCTCGGCGACCGTGGAGCCGGTTTTCGAAGTAAGCTCGCCGCCATCGACGAAGACGTCTATCTCACGGACAAAATATTTTTTCGCCTCTTCAACGGTTCTAGCCGGCGTTCTTCCTGAAGGATTTGCGCTGGTCGCGGTAATCGGATGCCCGAGCGCTTTGGTCAGTTCGGTAGCGATCGATTGGCTCGAAATGCGCACACCGACTCCGCCTGACGAATTCAAAAGCGGCTCGGGAACGCCTTTTTTCGCCGGCAAAATCAAGGTGAGCGGACCGGGCCAGAAGTCGTCGATGAGTCGTTGTGCAAGTGGTGGAACTTCACCAACTAGAGTGCCGAGCATGTCTCGGTCGGTGACAAGCACGGGAATCGGGTTGGCGAAATCGCGGCCTTTGAGTTGGAAGACCTTGTTGACCGCAGCGGTGTTGAGCGCGTCGGCACCCAAACCGTAGAGCGTCTCGGTAGGAAAAGCGATGACGTCACCGCGCCTAAGAGCGGCAACGGCGACTGAAATCGTTTCAGCTCTTGCTTCTTTCACTCTGGAGCTTTCGGTCGCGCTCCTCGACACCGACGGCCATCTCCTTTTTTGCGTGTGCTAGTTTGGCGGCGATCTCGGCATCCTTACGCGCGATGATTTGCGCCGCGAGGATGCCGGCATTGGCCGCGCCGGCTTTGCCGATCGCCATCGTGGCCACGGGAATGCCGGCGGGCATCTGCACCGTGGCCAGCAGAGCGTCGAGGCCCTTGAGGCTCGAGGAATCGATCGGAATGCCGATAACCGGCAGAGTTGTGTTCGCGGCAATCGCGCCGGCCAAGTGCGCCGCGGCGCCGGCGCCGCAGATGATCACTTCCAAGCCCCGCTGTTCTGCGGTTGCGGCGTATTCGGCTGCTTTTGCAGGTGTCCGATGCGCCGACATGATGCGGGTCTCATAGGCAATGCCGAAGGAATCGAGCCGCTTTTCCACTTCGCGCATCACCTCGAGATCGGAATCGCTACCCATTAAGATGCCGACTCTGGCTTTTTTGTCTGCCACGTTAGATTCCTCCGAAGTTAATCAGTCGAGGGTCTAAGGTTTAGAGTTTTGGGTTTAAAACTCCAAACTCTAGACGCTAGACTTTCCTTAAGGCCCTTTGCGCGATGTCCTTGCGATAGTGCATGCCGTCCCAGGCAATTTCACCGACGCCGCGATAAACTTCCTTGACGGCCGCCGCAATACTTTCGCCGCGAGCCGTCACGCCGAGCACACGACCGCCTGACGTCAGCCAACGATTACTCTGTTTGATCGTGCCGGCGTGAAAGACGAAACCATTGCTCCAATTCTCTAACTTATCGAGGCCACGAATCTCTTTGCCTTTGTCATAGGCGCCGGGATAGCCGTTGGCGGTCAGCACGACACAAACAGCGGGCGCGTCGTGCCATTGTGGGGATATTTCGTTTAATTTGCCATCGATGGTCGCTTCCAGCAACGGCACTAGATCGCTTTTCAGCCGCATCATGATCGGCTGACACTCGGGGTCGCCGAAGCGCGCGTTGAATTCCAAAACCTTCGGACCATCTTCGGTAATCATCAGGCCGACATAAATCACGCCGCGGTAACGAATATTTCGTTTCTTGAGCGCAGCGAGAAGCGGCGCGAGGATTTCACGCAGAATTCGTTCGTTTAGCTCCGGTGTCACCACGGGCGCGGGTGAGTAGGCGCCCATGCCGCCGGTGTTGGGACCTTGGTCGCCGTCGAACACGCGCTTGTGATCCTGCGACGACGCGAGCGGCAAAACATGCTCACCGTCGGTCAAGACCATGAACGAGGCTTCTTCTCCTGCCAAAAACTCTTCGATGACAAGTTTATCGCCCGCTTCGCCAAATGCCTTGCGCATGAGAATCTCATCGACGGCGGTCTCCGCTTCGCTGCGACTCTGACAAATAATCACGCCTTTGCCGCCGGCGAGACCGTCTGCTTTGATGACGTAAGGCGCTCTTTGTCGCGTTATATATTGCTTTGCCGAGATCGGGTCGGTAAATGTACTGGACGCGGCGGTCGGGATATTGTTTTGCTGAAGAATTTCTTTGGCGAAGGCTTTGCTCCCTTCAAGCTGCGCGGCCATTTTGTTTGGGCCAAAAATTCTTAGACCGCGCGATTCAAACAGATCGACAATGCCAAGGGTGAGGGGCAGTTCCGGTCCGACGACGGTAAGATCGATTTTTTCTTTCGTTGCGAAGTCCGCGAGCTGTTCGGTTTGTTCCGGAGCGATGGCAGCAAGCTCGGCAAGTTCGCCGATAGCCGCGCTGCCGGGAGCGCAGTAGATTTTCGCGACGTGCGGGCTTTGGTTGATTTTCCAAACCAGCGCGTGCTCGCGCCCTCCGCTGCCGATGACCAGGACTTTCATTCGTGATGGGGAAAATTATCGCCGAAGATTGAAGATGGCAGATAGAGGATCGCCATTCTCGATTCTCGGCTAATGTCTAAAGTGTCGCATGCCGGTGAAAATCATCGCGATGCCATGTTCATTGGCCGCGGCGATGACTTCGTCGTCCTTGATCGAACCACCGGGTTGAATGATCGATTTGGCGCCGGCGTTGGCTGCCTCGTCCAATCCATCGCGAAACGGATAGAAAGCGTCGGAGGCGACAGTCGAACCCTTCAGGTCCAATCCGTGCGTTGCGGCGCGCATGACGGCGATCTTAGTCGAATCGATCCGGCTCATCTGACCGGCACCGACACCGAGGACTTGATCCGGCGCCGCGAACACGATGGTGTTCGATTTTACGTGACGGCAAACCCGCCAGGCAAAGTCGAGGGCCTGGTATTCTTCTTCCGTGGGTTTTCTTTCCGTCACGACTTTGCATGCGCGGACGTCGATCTTGCCGGTATCCCAGTCTTGGATCAACATGCCGCCACGCACGCGGCGCAGATCGTAGCCGCCGGCTTGAGGCTGACTCATATCGAGCTCGAGCAAACGAATGTTGAGCAGCCTCTTCGCCGACGAGAGCACGGCTTTCGCTTCAGGCGTGAAGGTCGGCGCGATCACGATTTCCAGAAAAATATCTTTGAGCTCTTGAGCGGTCTCTTCGTCGACCGGCCGGTTGAAAGCGATTACGCCGCCGAAGATCGAAACCGGGTCGCAGGCTTTTGCTTTGCGAAATGCGTCCGCCAACGATTTCTTCGACAGCGCGACGCCGCAAGGATTGTTGTGCTTGATGGCGACGGTGGCGATCTCGGAGAATTCCAAGACTGTGCTCAACGCTGCGTCGGCGTCCAAAATGTTATTGAAGGAAAGCTCTTTCCCTTGGAACTGTTTGGCGCCCGCGATCGTCGGACCCGTGTCGCCTTGGGTAGCATAGAAAGCGGCGCTTTGATGCGGGTTTTCGCCGTAGCGCATGCCTTGAATCTTCGACACCTGAATATCGACCGTCTGTCCCCAGCGCTGCGGCTTCTTGGTTTCGTCGAGCGACGAGAAGTAATTTGAAATCGCGCCGTCGTAGTGAGCGGTGTGCTGAAAGGCTTTGCAGAAAAGTCGAAAGCGCGTCGCCGGTGAGAGCGTGCGATCATTCGCCTTCAATTCCGCCAAGATCGCATGGTAGTCTTCGGGGTCGACGATCACGCCGACGTGTTGATGATTCTTCGCCGCGGCACGCACCATACTCGGTCCGCCGATATCGATATTCTCAACGACTTCCTCGAAGGCCGCGCCGCGCGCCACCGTCGCTTCAAACGGATACAGATTGACGACGACGAGATCGATGGGCGCAATGCCGTGCTCCTTCATTTTGGCGACGTGCGCAGGATTGTCTCGCAAAGCGAGAATGGCGCCGTGAATTTTCGGATGCAAAGTCTTTACTCGGCCGTCCATCATTTCGGGAAAGCCGGTGAGCTCGGACACATCTTTGACGGGGATTTTGTTGTCGCGTAAAAGCGCGGCCGTGCCGCCTGTCGAAACCAGCTCGACGTTCATTTGCGCGAGAGCGCGGGAAAACTCGACGATGCCTTTCTTTTCAGAAACGCTGATGAGGGCCCTTTCGATCCTGGCCACTGCGGGTGATCCTCCTAGGTATTGTAGTGAATGCGGGGCACGCGAGCGCTGACGGAAGTGAGAATCTCGTACGAGATTGTGTTGGTCCAGGCGGCCATTTCGTCGGCGGAGATTTCCGCGGCGCCTTGACGACCGAGGAGAACAACCTCATCCCCCTGTTGTACATTTCGTATATCGGTAACATCGATCATAGTCAAATCCATGCACACTCTCCCAGCGATCGGTGCGCGTTGACCGTCGACAAGCGCTGCGCCGCAATTGGAGAGTAGGCGTGGATATCCGTCGGCATAACCGACAGGAAGCGTCGCGATCAAACTTTCCCGCTTGGTCACGAAGGTCTGACCGTAACTGATGCTCGCTCCCGACGGCGTTTTTTTGAGCTGCAAGATTTTAGTTTTCCACGACAGCACCGGCTTGAGGACAATTTGACTTGCCATCGCAATCGAGGGATAGACGCCGTAAAGCATGATGCCGGGGCGCACCATATCGAAATAAGCCGCTGGCAGCGTAATCGTGGCTGCGCTATTGGCGAAATGGATCAGCGGTGGCGCCAAACCTTGTGCGCGCAGCAGAGCGATAACGTCATTAAAACTTGCCAGTTGTTTTCTGGTGTAGTCTCCCTCTACGCTTTCGGCATGAGAAAAGTGCGAGAAGACCCCTGCCAACTTCAGTGCACGTAGATTCTTGAGCTCTGCGATCCATTCCTTTGCGTCGGCGGCGAGAACGCCGAGCCGTCCCATGCCGGTATCAATTTTCAAATGTACGCCAAGCGGTTTTTGCCGACGCTGCGCTTCGGCGTCGAGTTGCCTGAGGCTTGCCAGATCGTAAACCACCGGCGTTAGTGCATGACCGACAAACTCGTCGAACTGATCTAGAAAAGCGCCAGCTAATACGATGATGGGTGCATCAATGCCCGCCCGCCGCAGCTCGACTGCTTCTTCCAGGGTCGCGACGCCGAACGCATCCGCTCCGTTGGCGGCGAGCGTTTGCGAGACCGCCGCCGCGCCATGACCGTAACCGTTGGCTTTCACCATGCAGAGGATCTTAATGCTCGCCCCGACCTTGGCGCGGATCTGACGCACATTCCAACGCAACGCGTCGTGATCGATGAAACAGACCGTCGGCCGTCCCCAAACGTTATTCGACATTTAGAATTTCCGTGACCCCTGCACGCGCTAGTCTCACGACACCTTTGCGCCAGCGAGCACTGACTTCTCCGGCGTCAGGACGATGACGCGCCCTTCGTTGGATGCCGCCAGAAGCATGCCCTGGCTCTCTAGACCCCGAAGCTTCGCCGTCTCCAGGTTGGCAACGACGACGATTTGTTTGCCGACCAGTTCTTCCGGCGTGTAATGGTTCCTGATCCCAGCGCAAATTTGCCGCTGTTCGGAGCCCAGATCAATTTGCAAAACCATGAGCTTGTCGGCGTTCGGGTGGGGTTCCGCTGATTTGACGGTGGCAATCTTCAGTTCAACTTTACGAAAATCATCGATGGAGATCATGAGGATTCCTTATGGATGACACGGCGTCGGCTATGAAGAGAAGTATCAGAACTACTATGGCAAAAAAAGCGAGTCGATACTTGACTCGTACCGAAAATCTTATTAGTAGTAATTATTACTAATAAGAAAGAGGGGTTTTATGGCAAAAACTTTATCTGGAACAAAGAGTCACGACAACCTGAAGCATGCTTTTGCGGGCGAGTCTCAGGCGAACAGACGTTACCTGTATTTCGCACGGGTCGCTGATATTGAAGGCTATCCTGATGTGGGTGGGCTATTTCGCGACACCTCCGAGGCGGAAACCGGTCATGCCTTCGGACATCTCGATTTTCTAAAAGAGGTCGGCGATCCGTGCACGGGGGTGCCCATCGGTACCACCTCGAAGAATCTAAAGTCCGCCGTCGAAGGCGAAACCTATGAATACACCGAAATGTATCCCGGATTCGCCAAAACCGCACGGGACGAGGGTCTCCCGGAATTGGCCGAATGGTTTGAGACCCTGGCAAAAGCGGAAAAGTCGCATGCCGGCAGGTTCACTAAAGGCCTCGATACTCTGGGGAGCTAGTCTTTGTTTGCTTGAGGTGACTCCGAGTTGGCGGATAAGGTTCAAATAGCCATCCGCGTCCGCCAACTCGGACATGAGCGCGGCACGACACTGAACTGGTCTTATTCTTAAACTTAGTTCGAGTACTGGCGGGCGGCGGTAGCATTATCAGGTAAAACTCTTAGAGGTTTCAGACGGCAAAATGAAAAAAGTTGCTCTCGATGATATCCTCGGCTTTACGGCCTACGAAAAAGTTCGCGAGAAATTTCGCGAGGACATTATCGAAAAAAAGAAAAAGCGCCGAATCGCGGTCGGTGATAAAGTATCCATTGTTTTCGAGAACCGCGACACCGTGATCTTTCAGATCCAGGAAATGCTGCGCGCGGAAAAGATCGCCGATCTCGACAAGATCCGCGAAGAAATCGCGGTGTACAATGAGCTTATTCCAAATCCCAGCGAGCTGAGCGCGACACTATTCTTGGAAATCGAAGATCAATCCCATCTGCGCGAGGACCTGCTAAAATTCTTGGGGATCGACGAGTCGGTTTATCTCCAAGTCGGGGCGCATTCGATTCAATGTCGTTTCGAAGAGGGGCGCAGTAAAGAAGATAAAATCAGCGCGGTACAATACGTAAGGTTTTCTTTTGAGACCCAAGCCCGTGAGGCGTTTCGCAGTGGCGAACCGGCGGAGCTAGTCATCGATCACCCGAATTACAAAGCTCGAGCGGCGATTTCTCCGGACGCGCAACGATCCTTGGCCGACGATCTGGTGGCCTAACCATGGCAAAAGCACGAAAACTGCCAAGAACGACGAAACAGCTTGAAATCGTTTGGGACGCGGTGAGGGAAGATAAGTCCCATCCGACTGCGGACCAAATTTATGACCGGGTACGTAAAAAATTGCCGACTATCAGCCTCGGAACCGTCTATCGCAATCTGCAAAAATTGGTTGCTGAGCAGAAACTTCAGGTGTTGATGCGCGGGCGTTCGCAACATTTCGATCCTCTGGTGGAAAGACATCAGCATTTTTTCTGTGAGATTTGTGACCGGGTCTATGACGTCTTGGTCGATAACCAGAAAGAGATCAAGCCCGCTAAATTGCCCCATGAGGGGTTCAGGGTAACTTCCCACCAGCTGGCCTTTTACGGCACCTGCAAACATTGCAGTGTTTGACAGAATTGCGCGTTTAACAATTCTTGTAATCCCACCAGCGCGGCGATAGACTTCGGCTTGATTCGGTGCCGATCATGGTTGACGTCCACCTTCCAGCCGACTCGCAGCGGCGCTTGATGGAAATCGCCCGGCGGACGCTCGAATTCGTCGTAGGACGGTGTCCGGATAAAAGCGCGAGTAGCCCTGATCCCTATTTGGAAGCGATCAACTACGGCGCCTTTGTGACTCTTTTCAAAGAGGATGAGCTTCGTGGTTGTATCGGCACCTGTACGCCGTCGATCGCCTTGCGCGAGGTAATCGTTGAAATGACCGAGGCCGCGGCGATGCGTGATCGACGAGTCAAGCCGGTGCGCGCCGACGAGCTTGATCAAATTCATATCGACATCTCAGTCATATCCCCCTTGGAGCGAACTGAGAATCCACTGTCCTTAGAAATAGGCAAACATGGACTTCATGTCGCGCGTGATCGGAAACGCGGCGTGCTCTTGCCGCAGGTCGCCGCAGAATACGGCTGGAACATGGAAACCTTTTTGGGACAAACGTGCCTAAAAGCAGAATTGCCTAAAGACGCTTGGCGTCGGCCGGATACCACGGTTTCCTGCTTTACGGCTTTGATCATCGAGGAGGAAAAATGAAACGGCGTGGCTTTCTGGGTCTCATTGGCGCGGTTTTGTTTCTGCCGTTTCGCGGCATCGCCGAAGCGATCTGCAATCCTTCTTTAGTCCATATGTTTCATCAGGGCCGCCAGCTGGTGCAGGCGCGCGGCAATGGTGCGAAAGGACCGTCCCTAGGCTCCTACTTCATCAATTGGTACGGGCACTCAAGTTTTTTGATCCAATCTGGTAGTCAAACCAAAGTCGTCGCGGACCCTAACTTTAACGTAACCCCGGGAATTCAAGCCGACGCCGTCACCGTGAGCAACGATCACTTCACGCATAACAATACGGGAGCCGTGACGGGCAATCCAGTCATTCTGCGCGGTATTACTTTCAAGCAAACGTGGAATCCGATTCGAACCAGCGTCAAGGATATCACCATTGTTAACATCCCGAGCCAGCGGAGTCAGAGTTGGGGAGCGATCGCCAATTCCATTTTCGTGTACGAAATGGGTAGCCTTTGTCTGGCGCACCTGGGAAACATCGGTCATCTGTTGACGCCGGAGCAAATCAAGGTGCTGCAGCATGTCGACGTCGTCATGATTCCGATCGACGCGATGACTAATTTAGGTTTCGATGACATCCTCAAGGTGATCGAACAAGTTAAGCCGCCGATCGTGATCCCCATGCACTACGATATTTCAAGGCAAGCCGAGCTCTTTGCGGCATTTGCCCAGGAGCATTATCCGGTGAAAAGAATTACCCAGTCGCAGCTAACTCTAAATCGCGGCATGTTGCCGAAGTCGACAGAGATTTACGTTCTGGCCCATCCTCGACCGGTCTCATTCGGCGAATAACGCCAGCAATCACCGAACGGCGGGATCTTCATTAAATAAATCTCGCGGTTGATGTTTGCTAGCTTTTCCCTATAATAACCGGCAATACTTTTTGGCGATCGTACTGGGTGCTCCTTGAATCTAAAAGAAACTGAATATTTCCGTCGTCTGTTGAATCAACGTATCTCCGAGCTCCGGATGGAAGCCGGCAAAACCGTAGAGAACATGGACGAGGAGGGGAATTTTCCCGACCCGACCGATCGGGCATCCATGGAGTCTAATCGAAATTCGATCTTGCGCATCCGCGATCGTGAACGCAAACTTATTTTTAAAATTCAAGAGGCGTTAAAGCGTCTGGAGGCGGGCGAGTATGGGATATGTGAAGGCTGCGGGGAAGACATCGGCATCGAACGGCTCAAAGCTCGCCCGGTGACGACACTCTGCATCAGCTGTAAGTCGAGTCAAGAAATCGCCGAGCGAAAAGCGAAGAGGGTTGTTTAACCTGATCGGAAAACCCCATGAAGCTAAGAAAAGCAGTCATCCCCGTGGCCGGTTTAGGAACGCGTTTTCTGCCTGCCACAAAAACCGTACCGAAAGAACTCCTGCCGATCGTCGACGTTCCCTCGATCCAATACGTCGTGCAGGAAGCGGTGGATGCGGGAATCGAAGAGATCATCTTTGTCACGGGCCGCGGCAAGGACGGCATCGAAGACCATTTTGATGACGCTCCCGAATTGGAGCAGGTGCTCGCCGAACGCGGCCAGCACGAATTGGTCAAGATGCTCAGGCGCATCGCCGAGATGACCGAGGTCGTGTCGGTGCGGCAGAAAAAGCCGCTCGGGCTAGGCCATGCGGTGCTCTGTGCTCGCGATCTTGTCGGCGACGAACCTTTTGCAGTAATGCTTGCCGACGATCTAATCGATAGCGACAAGCCTTGTATCCGTCAGTTATTGGAAATTTTCGATCAAACGGACGAGTCGGTGGTGGCGCTAATGGAAGTGCCCGAGATGGAGGTCCATCAGTACGGAATCATCAAGGGCAAAGTCATGAAGGAGCGACTCTACCAAGTTGAGGCGACTGTGGAGAAGCCGCCGGCAAAGGAAGCGCCGTCCAGGATGGCCATCATCGGTCGCTACGTGCTGCGCCCTGAAATTTTCTCGATTCTGCAGAAGCTTCCGTCTGGCCGGGTGGCGAGATTCAGCTTACCGATGGTCTGGCTCAACTGGTGCGAGAGCGTAAAGGTTTCGGCTGCGAGTTTCTCGGCGATCGTTACGATATCGGCGACAGTTGGTTTCGTTCGCGCCACGATCGCCTACGCGTTGAAAAAGCCTGACCTAAAAGATAAGGTGCTCAGTTTCTGAAATCTACCTCAGTTATCGGGGCCGTAGCTCAGTTGGGAGAGCGCTAGAATCGCACTCTAGAGGCCGTGGGTTCGACTCCCATCGGCTCCACCATTTGATACAGTGTAAAGAACTCCTCTTTCCGAGGCTTTTTGCCGTCCCTGGATGGAGGAGTTCTCATTTTATTCGGCAGTTTATATGTCAGCCTCACATTCATTTCCACGGACTCTGACTTCTTTTAAGACTCTCTCTTAGAAATTCTTTCTTGTAGCCAATCTTCTTCGCTCGAAGCCCTATCTGAATTGCGTGGATATACTCGTCCATGAGCCGAGTCGGTATAGGTAAGATCTTTGCCTG
>CAWDPO010000044.1:0-33562 GCA_963804165.1 uncultured delta proteobacterium | reverse complement strand
CAAGCTGATAATCTTCACAGGACTCCCTCCATAGCGTGCGTGACCAGATGGAGGGTCATGCCGAGCTCGGGAGGACGTTTGCTCCTGTGAGGCGGGATTGACAGCTGCTCGCGGGGGCATCACCAGCAACCTGGTGCTGTCCCAGAAGCGGGCCGACACTGCCCTCGGCCTACCTTTAGCCAGTTTTAAGACCGCTCAGGGCTTCACAACGCTCAGGGCTACTCTTTCAGTGAATCTCAAAACGACCTGATCGCCTTTCTTGATTTGACTGAGATTCTTCACGGCAGGGTCGACCGCAAAGGTTCTCACGTTGCCGGCAGGACCCTTCAAGTCAATCATGTGCTTCTTGGGGTCGACCGATTCTACGCTGCCAGTCAGCTCAATCGTCTGGGCAATGACTCCGCCCGGTTTTTGACCCTTGGGTGCCAATTGCACCGATCGTGCCTCTGATGCGCTGGGTGGCTCATCGGTCTTTCTTACGAACACGGCCCGCTCCTGCGTATACGTAAGCGTCACTTTGTCCCCCACTTTAACCTGGTCCAGATTTCTCGCATTCTTCGCATCCACTGTGACCACTCGACCACCCGATCCTTCCACGGTGGCGGTTTTCTTTTCAAGATCAACGGCTTTAACCGTGCCGGTCAATTTGACCACGTCTACAGTAACTCGACTAGGCTTAACGCTCTTATCCTCGCTGTCTGTCTGCTGCGCAATCGTCACCGATGTTAGCCCCACAAGCAGCATGACCGCGGTCAGTATCATCCCGAATGTTTTCATATATTTCTCCTTATTTGTATTTGGATTTGTTGTCCCACGGTCAATTTCATTGCGTTTTAGCGCAATTCCGAAACCCGTGCTTTGGCATTTGATTGTCGTGCGACACGGGCAATCTTATCACTTTCGCTTTGTATGAACATCGGGTTTTACCCAATTTTGGTTCTAAATACCTGAGTGCAGACATAAGAGCTTTAGTAGATGTACTAGCCCTAAATCGTATAAACGGCCATTTTTATAACGCGTCAAATGCCACGACGATTTGAATCAACCACAATACGCAGTCCTCATGCCGAGACGTTCTAAAGCAGAAGCGTCGCGCCGGAGATGTTCGTAAATCGCATCGAGTCGACTCTCCCGTGGGCACAAATGCTGCGCGTGCCGCTGTGGTTGGTATCTGGTCGGAAAATTTTCTCTGGCAATTTTTTCCGCGGGGGCGCAACAAACTCAGCGGCTCCAGCATCGGCAACGAGTTGGCTATAGTAATTGCTCAAAACGGCGGCCGGTTCGGTGCTCCAGCTCGCCGGGTCCGCGTCTCGTTTTTTCGCTGAGGTCCGGCAAGATTGTTCATCGTCTCTTTGGTAAAGATTCCAGCCACCGCCTCAGCCTCCTCTATAGCTGGTCCTCAATCGGCAGCATGCCGATGACGCCGACGATAAACCGATAAAAGAAGTTTGTGTCGGGGTCTGTGTAGTACTCGACTTTTGAGTCGTGATACTCATTGGTCCACACCAGATTATCGTTCTTGTCGAGCGTGACGTGAAAGGCGCTGCCGGGGGCGACCCCTTCATCCATCAACTCTCCCACCTGCCCGGCAATCTCCGGACTGTCGATCATCACGCCGATCTCGGTGTTGAGGGCCTGTCGATCGGGGATCGAGATTGAAACTGCCGATGAACACGGACTTGCGATCGAACACAAGAGACTTGGCATGCAACGCGGCGTGCGATTTGCCCGCCAACACCGACCAGTCCCGATGCATATTGGTATCCGGACGCAGCTCGTACAGCTCGACGCCGGCATTGAGCAGTTTCTTGCGCGAATAGACATAGCCCGCAAGCGCCGGGAGCACGTCATGAGAGGCCGCGGAATTGGTTAACACACGCACCTTGACACCTCGCGCCGTGAGTTGTCGCACCCTCTCGATAGTCGCGTCGCCCAGCACGAAATACGGCGACTCGATCAACACTTCTCGCTCTACCTCACTTGCCCGTTGCGCGGAGAGCCGACGCGATGACGTTGTCCGCATTGGCGTCGACCCTGGAGGGCTGCTCGACGAAAACTTTGCCCGGGGCCCAGATGAAATTGTCCCGGATCTGGACCAAGCGGTCGCGGAGGCCAGCAAGGTGTTCGTCGATGGGATAGGGATAGGCGGTGGCGGCGAGTTTTTCCTTTAGCCGTTTCCTCCAGTCCTCCAAATCCTGTTCGGTGGCGCGCTTTTCCACGACCGCAGCCACGGGTAGTGCCCACTCGCTGTTCCAGAACATATCGAAGCTCGCCGATATCTCGTTGACGATCGGACCGGCGTTCATAACATCGAGATCGCGATAGTTATGGGCTGTACTCACGCCAAAATAGACATCCGCGATGTTGCGTCCGCCGACAATTCCCACGGCGTTGTCCATAACGAACAGCTTGTTGTGCATCCGGTGGTTGACGCGGCCAAACTCGGCCAAGAAGCTCATCATGCGCCAACGCCGGTTCCTGACCGGGTTGAAGAAACGGATCTCAATGTTGGGATGGGCGTCGAGCGCCGCAATGTTGTTGTCTCTACTCTCCGACATATAATGATCGTCGATCAACAAGCGCACACGGACGCCGCGGTCCGCGGCACGCAGCAGATGGTCGGCCAAAATCAGGCCGGTGGTGTCGCCATCCCAGATGTAGTACTGCCCATCGAGCGTCTTTTCGGCTAAGTCGGCCATCGCCAGCCGAGCCATAAACGCCTGACCGCCTTGCCGAATAATAGAGAAGCCGGATACTCCCGGATGTTTGTCCGCCGCTTCCTGAAACAGTGCGCCGACGGTGGTGGTCTCCGGCTGTGCGAAGGTATTTGACGGCTTGCGCGGGTAATCCCAGTTGATCGCGGGAGCGCACGCGCTCACAAGGCAGGCGATGGCGAAAATCGGCAACAAGCTTTTGTACAAGTATCTTGTCCTCATGTTTCACCTCTCCTGGTTAAGGGACGGTGCAAGAGATTGGCACCGCGATCGTCTATCGTCTGTCAGTCCCTTAGAATTTTATTATGAAATGCCGCCTTGAGGTTGCTAATCAGGGTCGCCCTGATTTCTATTACGAATTTCCTTAGGACATCTCTAAGAGATATGCATGCTGAGAGGTGTTGACCTTTCCTTGGACGTCGAAATGAACTGGCGCGCTGCATCACTGTTGAGATCGGTACCATTCGCCGCGTTGCCTCGGGGAATCGCCCGGCACGGGAAGTCATGCAAGCCACTAGGATAAGCGACCACAAAATCACTCGAGGATCACACCGACGACAAACCGAAAAACAGGCAGACTTCTGCTCAGGATTTTCAGCTCCGCTGCTTAACCACCTCACGCGCCTTTTTTTGCGTTTCTTCGAGTTCCAGCATCAGTTTAGGCGGTGTAGTACTTGAAGATATTGCACACGTAGGTGGTCGTTTCAATGCCGACCTTTTCCGCCGTGACGATCTCGACGTTGTTGAACCACTTGTCCGGATCGAGATTACCCTTGGCGGCTTCCTTGCGCATGCTGGCGATTCGCCCCGGACCGGCGTTATAGGCAGCAAGAGCAAAAAGAGAGCGATTTGCTTCACTAAACTTCGCGTCTGGAAAATATCTGGTCATCAACTGGTCCATGTACTTCGTCCCTGCATGGATGTTGGCTTCGGTGACCTTGATGTCGCCGACTTTCATCTCGGCGGCGGTGGCGGGCATCAACTGCATGACGCCGATGGCGCCGACGTAGCTCTTAGCATTCTGGTTGAGGTGATTCCTGGTAACCTGGGCAGCGAGCATCAGCGGATCGAAGCCGTATTTCTCGCCGTACTTCTTGAAGAACTCCAGGGTCTCAAGGAAGCGCTTCGCCTCGTCGGAGCCCGTGGAGTTAGTGATTTGCTTGATCCGCTTAAAGTATTCCTGTTTGCGCCAGTTGAGGGTGCCCTGGTTCTTCATGAAGTTGACGTAGAAATCATTCAGCTCGGCATCAAGCTTGGGACTGCCCTTACGGATTCCCCAACCGATCACGCCCCCGGAGCGCAAGACGGCCTTCTCGTTGACCCTGAGGTTCGGGAGCAACTGAACCCACATCTTGGCCTTCCAGTCATCGACGACGATGGCCTCGAGCAACCCGACGTTCAGCATCTCCATCATATCCTCGTGTTGTATCGAAAAACACGCGCATTCATGCACAGAGAGGAGGGGAGAGAGCCGCGGATTTTCTGTTGGCTTTTGCTATTGGTTGTCGGTCTCGCTAATCGTCACGAGACTCGAAATCAAGTGCACATCCGTGATTCTGAGTTTCCCTGGGCAGAGGATCTACAATCCTCGTGTCGCCTAAATTGATTTGCGCTCTTCACAAAGTTTGAGCTATATGCGTTTAAAGTAGTTAGCCGAGGGAACGGTGTTCCAGTTTTCCGTCACATGGAATCTCCAGTGTCAAGTAGAACCATCTCTATGACGATCGTTGCAATACTCGCGCTCGCTCAAGCCCATTGGGCGTTATAGGCCAGCCTATGCGAACAAGAACATCTTTAATCTTTCTCGTGGGTGCCGCGGTGCCGCCTTGGGGCGGCGGTCGCCAGCCGGCGATTGCTCTCATTGGTGGGAGCCATCACAGAACGGCCACTGTGGGGCTATGGCGCCTCGCTAAGACGCCCGCAGGTTGCGCCCGAGGATCTCCTTAGACGGCGCAGCACGGCCGAGGAGCTGTCCGAAGCAGCCCGCGAGTTGTTCGGCCGCCTGGTTGAACGCATCAAGGCCAAGTACGACCAGGACGCCGCCAGCGGGCGGAAAGAACCACCGTCGGTCGATATTCTGATCATCTCAGGTGGGGGCGACTGGGGAGCTTTCGGCGCGGGATTTCTCAAAGGTTGGCAGAAGGTGCCGTCGTCTCACCCGCTGGCCAAGCCGGAATTCGACGCCGTCACTGGAGTAAGCACGGGGACGCTGATCGCCCCGTTCGCATTTTTGGGCGACGAGCAGTCGATCGAACAGATCGTAAACATGTATCGCAACCCGAAGAAGGATTGGGTGAAGCAGCGCGGATATCTTTATTTCTTGCCGGACAACATTTCGTTCGCCGAGGTGCCTGGACTGGAGCGCGAGATACGCGACCACATCACCGTGGACATGCTTCGCCGGATCGCGAAGGCGGGCGCTGACGGCCGCATTTTGTTAGTCAACACGACCGAGCTTGACGTAGGACAGCCGCGGGTGTTCGACCTGGTGGCGGAAGCGCAGCGGGTTGCCGATTCGGGACAGATTGAGCGCGTCCACAATATTATACTCGCCTCGGCGGGGATACCCGGCGCGTTTCCGTTCCGCATGATCGACGGAGAGCTCTACGTTGACGGCGGGGTAACGGGAAATATTATCTACGGCGGGCGAATAGCCGAAGAAGACAGCCTGCCGGCCCTATGGCAGAAAGCTTATCCGAACCACGGCGATCCTAAGTTTCGCTTCTGGGTGATTTTCAACAATCAGTTCCGTCCGATGCCTAAACCGGTGGCGCCTAACTGGCGGGCAGTCATTCAACGCAGCCTGGAGACATCCACGCGCGCGGCTACGGCGACCGCGGTGCGGCATCTCTTCGCGATGGCCGAGATCTCACGGCTCAAGCGGAAGGCCGATGTGGAGGTGCGTATCGTGTCAATTCCCGGCGACTGGCTTCCGCCCGTGCCGGCGATTTTCAATAAAGAGACCATGAACAATCTCGCGGATCTCGGCGAAAAGATGGGCGCGGACCCGGCGAGCTGGAGCAGCGAGCCGCGCGAATCTTACACTGCGCAGCCCGTTAGCGAAGCTGAAACGAAACCATCCTGACGATGCCACGTGGCCGAGGGAGAGAAAAACCACGGGCCCGCTACTGATGGGAGGTCGAATGTTCTTCGCGATGGCCGATATAGCGAGGTTCAAGCGGAAGGCCGAGGCGGAGGTGCGTATCGTGTCGAATCCGGGTGATTGGTTCCCGCCGGTTCCTGGAACGTTCATCAAAGAGACCATGAACAATCTCGCGGACCTCGGCGAAAAGATGGGTGCGGACCCGGCCAGTTGGAACAGCGAACCGCCGCAGTTCTAAGCGCGGGCCGAGAACTTTGACTGAGCGTGAGCCACCACTGCAAAGGCAAGCGCTGCACGCTAACTTTCAGATTCGCGTCGAGCGGAAGCAAATGGCCAAGAACGGCAAGCCGAACATCCCAATCATCTGAAATCATCATGCTTGATAGCAGCCGCCGTTTCTCGACGAGCCTCGGTTCCTTTTCACAGCGCGCTTATGGCGCGCTGTTGTTGGTGCTCGGCCTGATTGCCATCGTCACGCCTTTCAGTGCAGGCGGATGGGCGATTTCAATCCTGGGTCTCATCGTACTAGTCGCCGGTGTGATCGGGGTCATTCAAGGCCTGCGAACGCAATCGCCGACCTCGACGACCTATCTCACAGGCGTGCTGATGATTCTCGGCGGGCTGCTGCTTTTCGCCCGGCCGGTAATGGTGATTGGCGGACTGCTGGCATTCGTCGCGCTATTTATGGTGGCGGACGGCATCACGAAGATCGTGAGAGCATTCACGGATAAGCTCGGTCACGCGCGCTGGTGGACAATTTTTAACGGCATCGTCAATCTCCTGCTGGCGCTGCTGATTTGGCGGCAGGGCGCCTCTACGGGTGCCGTTGTTCTCGGGGTGGGGCTCGGACTCTACATTATGTCCACCGGCTGGACGGCGCTCTTCGCTCCGGACGAGGGCGTCGAAGACGTCGACGTCGCTCAGATGGCCAACGAACATCCGGATGAACGACTGTGCCTACCGCCGCACGCCGAGTTTGGCCGGCTCCGTGTAGCCGCCGTCGAGCGCGAAAAGGTGGCGCTGCCGATCGACACCTTCTGGATCGTCGTCATGATCCTGGTGTTCTTCGCCATCCACGCCGGACGTCTGCAAACAGATTGGACTTGGCTTGGTCTGATTTCGCCGCTGGTTGCCGTCATCGGCGATGCACTTTCGGCGTTGCTGGTCGCGGTGCTTGCGCTTCCCCTCTGGCTCACGCTGCGAAGGCTCACGCGGCCCATCGAACGGCGCGCTTGGGAACGCCGCCTCTCGCATCAGACCAACACGAAAAACCTGGGTCTCGGTGAGCACGCCGTGAATTGGTGGCTCGACAGCCGGCTACGGTGGGGCGTGCGCTTGCGGCTCACGCGCGGTTCGTTGCGCGTCGCTCTCTCACAGTGGCTGCGCATGGGCTTGCCCATCGTGGCCGTGGTCGTCGCCATCAATCCGATCTGGGGCTTCAGCTGGTACTTCAACACAGAGAACTGGGCGAGCGCCTTCTGGGAGAGAGTCGCCGAAGCGCGCACTGATGTCTGGCGCGAGGCGATGATCGCGGCCGTCGAGCGGCAAGCGCTGCCGACCGGCGCGGCCAAGGATTCTTTGTTCGAAGTACGACCCGAAGGCGTGAGCGCCGCCACGGATTTCAGCTTTCTCGTCATCGGCGATCCCGGCGAAGGCGATCCATCGCAGGCGTCCTTGCGCGACCGCTATCTGGAACTTGGCCGGCGTCCGGACGTGAAGTTTCTCGTCGTGTCGTCGGACGTGATCTATCCTGGCGGCGCGATGCGCGACTACGAGTTCAATTTCTATCTGCCGTTCAAAGGCTTCGAGAAGCCGATCTACGCGATTCCCGGCAATCATGACTGGTTCAGCGCGCTAGATGGTTTTGCTGCGAACTTGATGGAACCTGTGGCCGCGCAGGTTTCGATGGACGCGCGCGAGGAGTTGACGGCGCTGATCACTCCCCCGGATCGGCCAAATGTCGCCAGTGCGATAAGCGAAGCAGCTCGGCTGCGGAAGGAATACGGTATTCGCACTGCCGAACAGCGCGCTCCGTTTTTCGAGATCCACGGGCGGGAGTTTTCTCTCATTGCCGTTGACACCGGCATCCTGCGCCGCATCGACCGCGCTCAGGCTCGGTGGCTTGAACAAGCGCTGTCGCGAGCGCGCGGCCGGTTCACGACGGTGATCCTCGGCCATCCGCTTTATGCCGGCGGCGGCTACCAAGGCACCGAAGAAACATTCAGTAGCATCCACCGTCTCCTGCGGCAGTATAAGATTCCGATCGTAATGGCGGGAGACACCCACGACTTCGAGTACTATCGGGAAGAATATAACAGCGGCGACGGCCCGGGGGTGATGCATCACTTCGTCAACGGCGGAGGCGGCGCCTATCTCAGCATCGGCACGGCGCTCGACTGGCCTTCAGCGGCGCCTGTACGGGACTGGGCATTCTACCCGAGCACGGAGGCTGTCCGCACGAAGCTCGAGAACGAGACCGGCCGCTGGAAGTGGCCGGTGTGGTGGTGGATCAAGCGCTTCAAAGCCTGGCCGGCCTCGGTAGAAGCGCTCTCCGGAATATTCGACTTCAATCGAGCCCCGTTCTTTCAGAGCTTCATGGAGGTCCGCGTCGAGGGCTCTGCGCGACGGGTGCGATTGATACTGCATGGTGTCCACGGCCCGCTCCACTGGCGCGACCTGGAGATCGGGGGCGCGGTTCGTCCCAAGGGAGCAAACCTGGATGACCCGGCCGAGTGGGTCGTGGCGATGGAGTAATGAGTCGCCGACTGGGTCGGCAAACACCGGGACCAAGCTCGCCGGATGCCGTGACCTTTTTATTTGAGCTGCTTCCGTGCTCTCGCTTTCTTGCTGTGGATAAGTAATAACTCCCGCTAGGGAACTTCGAAACGCGAAATCAGGGAATCCCCGATGGCGGAAGACCCGCGGCTCCAACAATCTGCAGGATGATTCATTCAAGGCGTGATTTGGTACGGCGGTGCGGCTTATTCAAGAGCAATAACTTTTTTACCGGCTTAAACGCGGCGGAGGCAAGCAATGGACCCTGTGATTGTCGATGTCACTGAGCAAAAACGGTTGAACGAGGCGCGCGAGGCGGGCATCCCGTGGAAGAAGTGGGGTCCGTATCTCAGTGAACGCCAGTGGGGCACCGTGCGTGAAGACTACAGCGAAAATGGCGATGCATGGAATTACTTCACCCATGACCAGGCGCGCTCACGAGCCTATCGGTGGGGCGAGGACGGGCTCGGAGGAATCTGCGACGACAAGCAACGGCTATGCTTTGCGCTGGCGCTGTGGAACGAGCGCGACCCGATCCTCAAAGAGCGCCTGTTCGGGCTCACCAACAACGAGGCGAACCACGGCGAGGACGTCAAGGAGTACTACTTCTACCTCGACAGCACTCCCACGCATTCGTACATGAAGTATCTCTACAAGTACCCGCAGCGGGAGTATCCTTACCGCGACCTGATCGAGACCAACCGGAGACGATCGCGGGAAGAGTTTGAGTACGAGCTGCTCGACACCGGCATCTTCGACGACGACCGGTACTTTGACGTGTTCGTGGAGTACGCGAAGGAAAGTCCCGAAGACCTCCTCGTTCGCATTACGGTGCACAATCGTGGACCTGAAGCGGCTCGCCTTCATGTCTTGCCGACACTCTGGTTCCGCAACACCTGGTCTTGGGGCGAGGATCAGTCGAAGCCGTCGCTGCGCGAAGTGGGCTCCGATGCAATTCAAGCGACACACTCTGAGCTTGGCGACTACTGGCTATATTGCGAGGGCGCTCCGGAGTTGCTCTTCACCGAGAATGAAAGCAATGCGCCCGTCTTTGGGGCCAGCCCAATGCGTCTCCTTATGTCAAGGACGCGTTCCACGAGTACCTCATCTCGGGACAGCGCCAGGCGGTGAATCCCGCCAAGATTGGGACCAAGGCCGCGGCGCACTATGTCCTTGACGTGCCCGGCGGCGGAAGCAAGGCCGTTCGCCTGCGCCTGGCGGCCGCCAAGACAGAAGATGCCTTCGGCGGTTTCGAGAGGACATTCAAAAGCCGGATCGCCGACGCTGACGAATTCTACGACCGGATTTCGCCGAACTCCCTAAACGAAGATGAACGCCGGGTGCATCGCCAGGCACTGGCGGGAATGCTCTGGAGCAAGCAGTACTACTACTTCGATCTGGATCAATGGCTGGTGGAGCACAGGAGTCATCCGCTCATGCAATCTGGCGGCAATGACGTGCGCAATACGGAATGGTTCCACATGCTCAATGCCGACGTGATCTCGATGCCGGACAAGTGGGAGTATCCGTGGTATGCGGCCTGGGATTTGGCGTTCCACACGATTTCCCTGTCGCTGGTCGACTTCGATTTTGCCAAGGATCAACTGCTGCTGATGCTGCGCGGCCTCTATTTCCATCCCAACGGGCAAATTCCCGCCTACGAGTGGAACTTCAGCGATGTCAATCCGCCGGTGCACGCCTGGGCCACAATTTTCCTCTACAAGATGGAACAGAACCTCGGCCGGGCGGACCTGCGGTTTCTGGAACGCTCGTTTCAGGGATTGATGCTGAACTTCAACTGGTGGGTGAACCGCAAGGATCCTTCGGGCCGCAACGTGTTCGCCGGCGGCTTTCTGGGTCTCGACAACATTGGCGTCTTCGACCGCAGCGCCCAACTCCCCACGGGGGGCTCTCTGGAGCAGGCGGACGGAACGGCCTGGATGGCGTTTTACTGCCAGTGCATGCTGGAGATGGCCCTCATTCTGACCGAATACGATCAGAAGATGTATGAGGAGATCGCCTTCAAGTTCATCCAGCATTTCCTGTGGATCGCCTACGCGATGGACCGCATCGGCGAGCATCACGACGAGATGTGGGACGAACAGGACGGGTTTTTCTATGATCTGCTGCGTTTGCCCGACGGCCAGGCGATGCGTTTGAAAGTGCGGTCATTAGTGGGACTGCTGCCGTTGTGCGCGAGTACAGTGTTCGCGGCCGATGCCGCAGAGCGTTACCCGAGACTGTTCGAGATGATCGCGCTGTTCCGCAAACGCCATCCCGAGGTGGTTTCCCATGTGGCCCCGACCCGTGAGGGTTTTATCGGCTATAAGGGACGTCGTCTGCTGTCGATCCTCAACAAGCAGAAGTTGGAGCGCGTGCTCGCCTATCTGCTCGACGAGAACGAGTTTCTCGGACCCCACGGCATTCGCTCTCTGTCGCGGTATCATCTGGAACATCCGTTTGTGTTTCATGTCGGGGAATCAGGAATACAAGGTCCAGTACCTGCCCGGTGAATCGAATACCGGCATGTTCGGCGGCAACTCCAATTGGCGCGGACCGGTCTGGATGCCGGTCAATGCGCTGATCATTCGGGCGCTGCTAAACCTGTACAATTTCTACGGCGATGAATTCAAAGTTCAGTGTCCCACCGGTTCGGGGCGGTACATGACGTTGTTCGAAGTTGCGCAGGAAATCTCGCGCCGGCTGGCGAGCACTTTCCTGCGCGACGACCAAGGGACGGCGGCCAGTTTACGGCGGGACCGCAAAGTTCCAGAACGATCCGCACTGGCGCGACCTGATCCTTTTTTACGAATACTTTCATGGAGACAACGGGGCGGGGCTCGGCGCCAGCCACCAGACGGGCTGGACTGGTTTGGTCGCGCGCCTTCTCGATCTGTTCGGCCGCATGGAGGCCAAAGATCTCGAGTTGGAACGCGAACAAATTGTCAGCCGACTGACACGGGAGCAGGTAGGCGGAGAAAAGCCGGCCGGGAAGTGAAGAAGCGGGCGCAATGCGCGATCCATTAAATCCTGTTCGTATTGCCGATCGACATTCGTGCTTATTATACTCGTCTCCGCAATTTCATGTCCGGCGAAGCCTGGAAGCACAAGGTAATTAAATAGCCCCTATAAAGGAAGTTGTCGATGTGAATATGAATTGCTCCAATAAAATGACGCTCGGTGTTCTTTTGCTGAGTCTTCTTACACTTTATGGCTGTGAGGACCTGGTTATACGCGACACGTCGAGCCTGTTCATCCCCAGGTTTCAACGGTCCGAGATCCTTGGCTTTGTGGCGGGATTTGGAACGACCTTTGCCGCCGTGCCAGACTTAGTCGCAATGCTCAAGCGGCGGTCAAGCGCGGGGATGAACCCGAGGATGGCGGGCATCATCGGTGTCTTTCAAATAGCCTGGGTCTACTACGGCTTGTTGATTGCTTCACGGCCGGTGATCCTATGGAACCTTATGGGGATAGTCATCAATTTCGTGAGCGTCGGCGCGTACCTATATTTCCGCAAAGCCAAGCAGTACGCAGTGAAGTGATCGCGCCGACCGGCCGAGCGATGGAAGTTATTCTCAGATCGCGCAAGACATCAAGAACGTGGCAGGGAAGGAGGACATTGATACTGAACTGATGCAGCTGGTTCTGGCCATCTTGAACTCGGCCGATAATCTCAAGACCAACGGCCATCTCAAGTGGAAGAGCTCCATCATTCAAACTGTTGTGTCTACCGCGGTTATGAGCCGACCAATCAGGTGATTCAGACTGTCAATTTTCTCGACAGCCGGGGATACATAATAACCAAGAAGTAAAACTGCGCATGAATTTTTGCAGCGACCTTTGCAAGAGATTCGAAGTTAGCCCTTAAGAGCGGGGAGTCGCCCGCATTACTTTTGTCTACAAACTCTGCGAGTGTTCGCCGCAGCGCTGGCCCGCTATCGGGGAGTACGGCGAGGTTCAACGTTGAAGAATATCGACGAGGCGTTCTGGGAGAAATTCCAGGCGTGAGATCTGGAAACGAAATGGCGGTGAAAGACTGCTATCAAGGAATGAAAGGCAGACGACCATGCCTACTCACTATTGCTCGCTCTATCAAATCAACGCCCGTGTCTGGCTCACAGAATTGTCAGAGAATCTCGGGCGGCAAGCGACGCTCGATGACATTCCCAATGCCGAGCTGGACCGGATCGCAGAGATGGGTTTTGACTGGGTCTGGTTCCTGAGTGTTTGGCAGACCGGTCCGGCTGGGCAGGCGATCTCGCGAGCGAATCCGGAATGGCGCAAGGAATTTCAAGAGACGCTGCCGGACTTGCGAGAGAAGGATATCGCTGGCTCGGGGTTCGCCATCCAAAACTACACTGTCCATCGCGATCTGGGCGGCGACGCGTCGCTCGCAGGTCTGCGACAGCGGTTTCAACAACGCGGATTGAAGCTGATGCTCGACTTCGTGCCCAACCACATGGCCCCGGATCATCCGTGGATCGACGAGCATCCTGATTTTTTTGTCCATGGCAGCGAGGCGGATTTGCAACGCGCACCGAAAAATTATTGCCGCGCACAAAGCACAAATGGTCCACTGGTGCTCGCCTATGGCCGTGACCCGTACTTCGAAGGCTGGCCCGACACGCTGCAGCTCAATTATGGCAACCCGCAATTGCAGCAAGCGATGATTGGCGAGTTGGAGAGAATCGCCGGGCAATGCGACGGCGTGCGCTGCGACATGGCCATGCTGCTCTTGCCCGACGTGTTCGAAAGCACCTGGGGCATCCGGGCCGAGCTCTTCTGGCCGAAGGCAACCGAGGCAGTGCGGGCAAAAACTCCCTAATGAAACCGAATCATAGGAAACCTTGACAACCGCTGGACGCGTTCTTAATTTTTCCGTGTATTCGCGATTTCAATACTAGCATGCACCCGAATACGGCCGGTGGCTTCTCTCTTTGCTTCTGTTCAAGGAGAATGCCGGCATACTAAATCCTCCTTTGTATTTCATGTCGGTCGGCTGAATCTTGTGGCCCCGCGGTTGGAATTCCCCTGCTGGGTTCCGCGTACACATCTGTTCGGAAATGATTAAAGCAGCATTGTTTTAAAAGCGCATGGCGACGAAGCAACAGTTAAATTTTGTGAGTGCTCTGGAGAAAGAACATGAATCTTAACGTGCAGGGAAAAACGAAGAGGACTCTTTCGAAGAAATTAAAGCAGCTAAAGAGTCTCCAAAAGGAATCTCGCAGACCTGTTAGCGCCCGCACGTCGGGCCGTAATCAACTTGTCTCGGCATGAACGTGATGATTTACCGGCCGGTTTGATTCGGGTTATCTGTGATCGTTGCACAACCATCCGGCGTGTAATATGAGCTGAATCAGTCCTACATCTACGCGCAAAGAATCCCATGCCAACTGTTCGAACCGGTGTCCATGTCCCGTTGTGAACCGGAGGATAAAGGATGATTGAGCCCACTTCGACAAACCAGATTATTCGGACGGGCGAGCCGGACCGTCGCGCAAATTCTCCAATACGGTTGTCCATCGTCGGTCTGCTCGTTGGTGGGGCATACTATGTCGGCTCGCTGATCGGGTTTACCCTTACGTTTCCGGACAGCGCAGTCTCCGTACTCTGGCCTCCGAATGCGATTGTCTTCACCGCGCTGCTGCTCATGCCGATTCGAAGTTGGTGGGTAGTGCTTCTCGGCGTTTTCCCGGTCCACGTAGCCGTCCAGTTACAGAGCGGCGTGCCAATTTTGCTGATTCTGTTTTGGTTTATTAGCAACGCTGCGGAAGCATTGATCGGCGCAATTTGTGTGCGCCGTTTCGTCGAACGTCAAGCAGATTTTGCCGGTCTAAAAAACCTCGCTATCTACCTCGCTGTGGCGATTCTCGCGCCGTTTCTGGGCTCCTTTATCGATGCGTCATTCGTCTCGCTCGTCGGCTGGAAGGGAAATACTTATTGGCAAACTTGGCTGATGCGCTTTCCATCGAATGTTCTGGCCGCCCTCATGATTCCTCCCCTCGTTATCCTATGGTTTGATCGCGGTGCGGCTTTCTTGCGCAGCATTTCCTGGTGGCGGGGTGCCGAGGCTTCTATTTTGGCATTTGGGCTGTTGACGACTGGTTTGACGGTATTCTGTTGGGCAACCGTCGGCCCAGGAGCGATGACTGTATTGATTTATTTGCCGCTGCCGTTTTTTCTGTGGGCCGCGGTGAGATTTGGACAACTGGGAGCGAGCACGGCATTTTTGCTCGTTGTGATGACATCAATTTGTGGTGCTTTCCAGGGGAATGGTCCTTTTCTCAGTCAATTCCCGCAAAGCAATGTTTTATCTCTTCAGCTCTTTCTCATGGCAATTGTTCTCCCGATAATGTTTCTCGCCGCGTTTGTCGAGGAGCAAAAGTACAAAACGGAAGTCGTACGTGAGATCAAGCCGTGGAACGCGGCCTTCAATGGTAAACGACTATCCCTGTACCTTAGTCTCGGACTGACTGCGATCGCGATGTGGGCCGCCTACTATTTCGGCTCTTTGGTGGATCTGGCGTTCGTGTATCCAGCGTCGTATTTCTCCGCCCTTTGGCCTGCCAATGCAGTGCTGCTAGCTGCGCTGTTGCTTAATCCACCACGCTACTGGTCGGTGTTCTTGCTGGCTGGTGCAGTTGCTCACGTCGTCGCCCAGAGACAGTTCGGCACTCCCGGATTGGAGCTTGACCTGTACTACCTCTACGATTGCGCTCTTGTGGTAGTGACGGCCTTAGCCGTACGCCAATTCGGAGCAATCAATGGCGATCTTGGAAATTTGCGCCGTAGCATTATCTTCGTAGGCCAAATCACCGCAGCCACCGCTTTGATGGCTTGGGGCTGGCCGCTAATCCGAATTTCCGTCGGCTATGGAAGCGACAACATTTGGTTGGAATGGCGTCATGCATTTTTATCTAACTTGTTGCCCTTCTTAATCCTAACTCCCGGCATCGTACTCGGTTCGACCCGCGGAGCGGAAATCATCAAGAGAGCTTCCCTCAAACAGTGGATGGAGATGATCGTCATACTAGCGGGGTTACTCGGCAGTGGTATTGGAGTTTTCGGTCTAAAATCACACGCCTTGGGCAACTTCCCTGCGCTGCTCTATATTCCCCTGCCGTTCTTGTTGTGGGCAGCGGTTCGCTTGGGACTGGTTGGCCTCTCGCTTTCATTTCTAGCGTTTGCGTTCATGACGATGATGAATGCACTTGCTGGCAATGGTCCCTTCGTTAGCCAATTGCCGGCCGATAATATTTTTTGGCTACAGATGTTCTTGATTGTTCTTTATTTCCCGCTTCTTCTGCTGGCGTCTCTTTTTGCAGAACGGTTTGAGAAAATACAGATCCTCGGCGAGACCGAAAATCGGTTTCGAAATCTTGCGGACGCGGCGCCCATAATGATCTGGGTATCCAGCACGGACAAACTTTGCTCGTTTTTTAGCAAAGGTTGGCTCGACTTCACGGGACGAACGCTTGACCAGGAGCTTGGCAACGGCTGGTCCGAAGGAGTCCACGCGGAAGATCTTGATCGTTTTCTCCGGACGTACATGGAATCCTTTGACAGACGGCAAGACTTTTCAATGGAATATCGGTTGCGCAGAGCTGACGGCGAATATCGATGGATTCTCAATAACGGTATGCCGCGCTTCGGGCCCGACGGCATCTTCCTCGGGTATATGGCTTCTGCCGTGGATATAAGCGAGCGCAAGCAAGCGGAGTCCCGGCTAAATGCACAATACGACATCACCCGGATACTTTCGGAGTCTGCTTCGATGGCCGAGGCTGCGCCGAAAATCTTGCAATCGATCTGTTCCTGTCTTGATTGGCAATACGGCGAAATCTGGCAAGTAGACCAGGGAACAAACATCCTGACATCTCGCGCAAGCTGGCACTTGCCATCGCAAGACTTAGCCGAATTCTGGTCCGCGAGTCGGCAAGTTACCTTTGCCCCCGGTGTCGGTTCGCCGGGCCGCGTTTGGCAAACCTGTCAACCCGCGTGGATTCCCGACGTAACGGCTGATAACAATTTTTCGCGCAAGTCGTTGGCCGCCGAGGCAGGTCTTCATAGCGCTTGCGCGTTCCCCATCCATCGAGGCGACGAAGCCTTCGGTGTCATGGGTTTTTTTAGCCGCGAGATTCGTAAGCCCGACGATGCGCTGCTCCAAATGATGTCTAACGTCGGCAGCCAAATGGGACTGTTCGTTGAGCGCAAGCGGGCGGAGCGGGCCCTTCGTGAAAGCGAGGCGCGACTGAAGCTTGCAATGGAAAGTGCTCGGATGGGGTATTGGGAATTGGAAGTTGACACTCGCAAGGTTACACGGTCTGAGGGACTAGAGCGCATATTGGGTGTGACTCCGGGAAGCCTGAAATCGAATCAGGCAGATTTTTTGGCCATGGTCCATCCGGAAGATCGCGAGAAGATTCGCTTGCGAGCTGAGCGAGATCTTCAGACCACGGAAATTTCCGATAGTGAATATCGAATCGTCCGGCCTGACGGTTCGATTCGCTGGATCGCCGGCCGAGGCCACGCGATTTTTGGGTCCGATGGTCACGTCTCGGTATTGCTCGGGTTATCTATCGACATCACCGAGCGCAAGCAAGTCGAGGAGGCGCTACGCGATAGCGAAAGTCTGCGGCGCACAATTTTTGAATCAGAACCGGAATGTGTGAAACTGGTGGCACCAGATACTCGCTTGTTGGATATGAATCCGGCCGGATTAGCCATGATTCAGGCCGATTCTTTAGACGATGTCGTCGGACAGTCCGTTCTCGCGATCGTCGCGCCGGAGTGGCGCGCTACCTATAAGAAACTGCATGACCGGGTTTGTCAGGGAGAAAGAGGAGTCGCCCAGTTTGAAATCGTGGGACTCAAGGGCAAGCGACGCTGGATGGAGTCGCACGCTGCGCCGCTGCGGGCGAAGAACGGAAGTATCGTCGCGCAACTTGCGGTCACTCATGACATCACGGACCGCAAGCGAGCGGAGGAAGAGTTGAAGGAGGCACTAGCGGAGGTGAAGCGGTTAAAGGAGCGGTTGGAAGCGGAGAACGTGTATTTGCGCTCTGAGGTATCGGGTGTTCATCGGTACGGGGAGATCCTCGGGGAGAGTCAAGGGATCGGGAAGGTTTTAGAGCAAGTGGAGCGGGTGGCGCGGACGGACATGACGGTATTGGTGTTGGGCGAGACCGGGACGGGAAAAGAATTGGTGGCGCGATTGTTACATGAGAAGAGCGGGCGGCGGGAGCGGCCGTTGGTGAAGGTGAACTGTTCGGCACTGCCTGGGGAGCTGATCGAGAGTGAGTTGTTTGGTCATGAGCGGGGAGCGTTTACGGGGGCGGTCTCCAAGCAGGTGGGACGGTTTGAGTTAGCCGATGGGGGGACGATATTTCTCGACGAGGTGGGCGAACTGCCGTTAAGGCTGCAGTCGAAGTTATTGAGGGTATTGCAGGAGGGGGAGTTTGAGCGGGTGGGGAGCGGCAAGACGGTCAAGGTCGATGTGCGGGTGATCGCGGCGACCAACCGCAATCTGAGCGAAGCGGCGCAACGGGGGAGATTTCGCACCGATTTATACTATCGGTTAAATGTTTATCCGATCGAGATTCCGCCGCTGAGGGAGCGCAGAGAAGACATTGGGTTATTGGCAGAGGTATTTTTACAGGAAGCGGGGCGGCGGTTGGGGAAGAGTTTTGGGAAAATACCGAGTGAAGTGATCGAAGCGTTGCAGGGCTATAGTTGGCCCGGCAACGTGCGCGAGTTGGAGAATGTGATCGGCAGAGCGACCGTCACCTCCACAGGTCCAACCCTCCAACTGCCAGAAGGGTGGAATCGAGCTCAAGGGGCCGAGATTTTTTCACATGCATCACCTGCTGGAGTAACTCCAGAAAAAAGCAAAAGCCAGAATGACGGTGGGGATCTGCCATTAACGCTGGAGGAATTCGAACGGACGCGCATCCTTAAGGTCTTGCACCAAACGAATTGGCGGATTGAGGGGCCGAAGGGGGCGGCGATGATTTTAGGGCTGCATCCCAATACGCTACGCTCGCGCATGAAGAAACTCGAAATCCACAGGCCGATAAATTCTGGAGTTCTTGGCTAAAACCACGAAATTTAGTGGTAAAACCACGAAATAGTGAGTAGGTCGGTGTCTGATTAGCAATCTTAGTGGTTAACCGTGCCCTGTTTGACCATGTCAAAAACAGTTAACAATGATTTACTCGCATTGGTTTCTATACTAAATAACTGCTTAATTTTGTAGCAGCTATTGAGAGGTTTACCGGCCAAATTCTCTTTACTGATTAGTGGTCTCGGTGTCGCCGCATTTGCATTTCTCGCCTTCTTGAAAATAAACCTTCGACGCTGAACCAGCGGAGCCACTCTTGGGCCGACGAGCCTTATCTTAGATCGTCGGCTCCGTTTCCTTGTCTTTTGGCACCCTAATTGCGCCTTTTCTGAGCGATTGTGTAACGTGCGTCAAGGAGACTTATGGAAAAAGTCCGATCATCGAGCAAGTTCCGCGGAGATTCATTTGTAGCCCCGATACTCTCTACTGGTGCGAATCTCCCAAAGGCCGTTCTCGACGAGGGTTTCGACAGGGATCGTTTTCGTCACGTTTTGTCTATTGCCACCGTCGCATCGATCAAAGCCGCGAAGTATGAGGAGGCCCTTAAGGCGTTAGCACGCGAATTGACCTCCGTTAAAGAGAATGAAAGACAAAAGATTGCCGAACAGCTACATGACCACTTCGGCCAAGATCTTTTGGTGGCAAAAATGAAGTTAGGACAATTGTTGGAAAGGCTGCCTCCACAATACATCGGTTACGCCGAAGAAATCGAGGAGATTATTGGTGAGCTTATTCACCATACGCGTACAGTCATTAACGAATTGTATCCGGAACATCTGTGCGAGATTGGCCTCACGGCTGCTCTGCAATCGTTAGTGGACGAGATACAAACAAAACACGGATTGATTTGTACGGCCAATCTCGATTTGACGCCAAAAGAATTGAAAGACGAAGTCCAGCAGGTTCTTTTTCGGGCGGTGCGCGAGCTTCTCTTCAATGTAGTCAAACATGCCCGCGCCTCTCGCGTGAAAATCGTTATGACGCGTAAACCCGGCTCAGTCGTGACCGAAGTATCCGACGACGGCCAGGGCTTTGATCGCCATAAGACAGTTCTCTCCGACTTGAGCATCGGTAGGTTCGGATTGTTCAGTGTCCGCGCTCGCCTCGCGCCTCTCCGCGGACACTTGCGCATCTTCTCTAACGTAGGCAAGGGGACCAGAGCGATGATTACTCTGCCGATCGATCGCGCCTGCTAAGATTATGGAGCCGAGAATCATAATCGTAGATGATCACCGCCTATTTAGAGCGGGCCTCAGGTCCGTTCTCGAAAAGAAGAATTTCCAAATTGTCGGCGAAGCAGACGACGGTCGTGCTGCGATCAGGCTGGTCGCAAAACTCAAACCGGCGGCTGTCATAAGTGACATTGGCATGCCAGGCTGCGACGGAATCGCATTTACCCGGCAAATCCATCGCGAATTTCCTGATGTTAAGGTGTTGGTTGTGTCCATGCACAATGAAACCCGTTTCATCATGGAGTCATTCGCGGTTGGAGCTTCTGGATATTTGCTCAAAGACTCGGGGATTGAGGAGATTAGCAGCGCGTTAGAAGTGGTTTTGGCGGGGCGAAAATACATTGGGTCAAATGTTGCCGACGTCGTGGTTGGAAGAGCGGTTGCGCAGTGGTTGTCAGAGTCTCGATGTGAACTCCCTAAAATATCCTGCCGAGAACGCGAAGTGCTCCAACTGGTTGCCGAGGGAAAATCCACGAGAGAAATAGCTGCCAGCCTTTACGTGAGCGTTAAAACGGTTGAGACCCACCGCCGGCAAATTATGGATCGATTGAACCTGCCCAATATCGCTTATCTAACTAAATTTGCGATCCGCGAAGGAATCACGTCAGTCCATTAACCTGTGCAAGTAACACAGCGTCTATTCCTTCAATCTAAGAGATTTCGAGTTAAGAATTCAGGGAAACCCCGATGGGATTTTCTGGGCCGTCGTGAATTACACTGTCACATGGGAGCGTCAACATCGCCAAAATGCCGAACCGACAAACTGTAGCCTTAGCCGCGCGTGGCATGGACCGATCACAAAAAAACAGTTCCACCCATCGACGTGTTCTGATCGCCGAAGACCATAGAATGATGCGCGAGGGCCTCCGGTCGTTGCTTGAAGAAAAGCTCGGCTACGAATGTGTTGCGGAAGCAAGTGATGGGTACGAGGCGGTGAAAAAGGCCAGGGAGTTTCATCCCGACATTGTTGTCATGGATATCGTATTACCCAATCTCAACGGAATTGATGCTACCCGGCAGATCAAATCCCAGCAGCCCGACATCGAGGTCGTCGTGCTTTCTATGCATGCGACGCGAAATTACATTCTTCAAGTGTTGCAGGCAGGAGCTTCCGCCTATCTGCTCAAAGATTCCGCATTGGAGGATCTCGCCGCTGCGTTGGGATCGGTATCTAAAGGTGGAATGTATTTGAGTCCGGCGATCACCACCGCTGCTGCGTTAAAAAACGAAGCGACAGCTTTGTCGATGAAGAACGTTGCCGATGTGCAACGGCTCACCAGGAGGGAACTGCAAGTCCTGCAACTGATCGCGGACGGCAAGTCGACAAAAGAGATCGCCGCCACCCTCGAAGTGAGTGTGAAAACGATCGAGACCCATCGTAAACAGATCATGGATAAACTCGGTATTCGAACCACTGCCGGCCTGACAAAATATTGCATCCGTGAAGGTTTGACTTCGCTTTAGACGACGATGAAATTTAAGTACATGCGCGAAGTCTTTCGTAAATCTTGAGAGTCTCCGACAAAAGTGACGCAATCGCTGTGGATAAGCCCCGATACGGCGGGTGCTCAAAAAACGTTTTGGGAACCTAAGGAAAAACGTCGGTTAGACTAGGGGTTTTCCTGATTGCACTGATCCTAAGACTATTTTACGTTTGCACAGTTTCGTTGTGTAGAATCGGCGAGGGTCGGAATTTTCTCCGAAATTAAAACATCGAGGGGGAAAAATGAAGCACAATAGACAGCTAGCGTTGGGTGTGCTGGGATTTTTTCTGACGGGCTGCACGGGGATGACGAAGAACCAGGCTGCCCTAGTCGGCGCCGCGACCTGCGGTGCGATGGGTGCTGCCGGTGGAGCTGCAGTTGCACATCAAGGGGTCAACGGGAAACATCGCAATGAGGCCGTCGGGGCGGCAATCGGTGCGACCTCCTGGGCCTTGATCTGCGGTGGTTTAGCCTACCTCATGACTGAAGATCCGAAACCACCACCACCACCGCCTCCGCCACCACCACCTCCGCCACCGCCGCCTCCACCAAAGGCGGCGCCACCGCCTCCGCCACCGCCGCCTCCACCACCGCCAAAACCGGCGCCGAAGGTCGAACGGACGATCATTTTGGACGACGTTCTCTTTGACTTTGATAAGAGCAACGTCAAGCCGGAAGCCGGAGCGATTTTGGATCGCTTGGTTGCGTTTATGAACGAGAACAAGGACCAGAAAGTCGGCCTTTCCGGTCATACGGATAATGTCGGTACCGAGGCTTACAACCAAGCGCTCTCTGAACGGCGCGTCAATTCGGTGAAAGATTACGTCGTGAAGAAGGGCGTGGACACGGGTCGTGTGTCCGGTCAAGGGTTTGGCGAAAGCAAACCGATCGCCGACAATAAGACCAGGGAAGGTCGGTCTAAAAACCGTCGCGTCGAGATCAAAGTCCAATGAACGGAAGGAGAGCGCGCAAAGCTTCCTCCGTCGCTGTGAAAGCAACTAGATAAAGGCTTGAGATTGAACGAGCGTGTGCGGCGCAATAGGCTGCGGCGCACACGCCTCAATCCCGGAAGCTAATCGTAAGGCGCGGCCTTGACGAATTGCGCTTTTACCAAGCTAACAGTCGGTGAAATCGTCGGGTCTTATCATCGACAGATTTTTCGAACAAAATAAAATAGTAATTTGAGTGTTTGGGTTATCCTCGCTTTTTCTTCGAGCCTTCATTTGCCTTTCCTACTTCGTTCCATCGCCGGGAGAATAACAGCTTCTAAGGAATTTCGACCTCCCGGCCAGGCATTTCGTAGTATCAAAGCGACCGTACATTGAATACACGTGGATCGATCGCAGCAGAAAGTTGTCGCTTGCGATTCGAGACTTGAATCGGCTCGGACAAGCAGAGCGAACAAGTAAAATCTACCGTGTGTTGGATCAATGGCGTGAAAATTTCGAATGCCAACATGCATAGGAATCATTCGCGTGAGAGAGGCCCCTATGACAAATATGAAACAGGAGTTGTCGAGTCTTGCGCTTGCCATGACTTTCGCTCTTGTTACCGGGTGTGAAAAACGACCAGAGGCGGAACGCCTACCGAGGCTGGCCCATGCTGGTTAGCGAAGTTCCGCAGAAGGACTGGCGATTGTCGGTCTTTACGCCCTGAAGAAACTGCGGGAATGCAGTGAACACCCCGATGACCCTTGCGCCTTTCGTTACGAGGCTGAGGCATCAGCGAATCGACTGAAACGCGATAGCCCATCCAGTCCGGCGAATTTCGAGAACCGATAGTTTCCTGGTTTCCCTGCACTTCTATTGGTTTGTCGCAGCACGGCAGCGCAAGTTTCTGGATCCTTAATGGATTCCGCGAAGCGATGCGCATGTGGCTTATCCGGCCCCCATGTCAGTTTCCCGGAGACGTACGCGGGCGAAACTCAACGGTGGAGATGTCACGGGGAGGTGTGATATTTTCTCTGACATCCTATACCGAGGTTCCGGAGTTTACGATGCCAGCCAGGGTCAGACGAATATTCAGAAGCCTGTCTTTAGCTCTCATTATGGGTCTGCTTTGGCTCGCCATTGGCGCGAGCGCTCACGCAGAGATTCCTCGCCGTATGTTGATTTTGCATGGCGCAAACACGCTTATCCCAGGCGACGTGATCGTCGAGCGCATGATGCGGGAGATCGTTGCCGCCGCGGGACCACAGCCAATCGATTTTGACTCGGAATCCTTTGACCCGCCGAGTCTCGCCAACTCGGATTACGAGTCGGCCTTTGCCAGCTTTCTTCGGCAAAAATACCGCGATCGGAAATTCGATATCGTCATGACCGTACAAATGCCGACGCTTGATTTTGTGCTCAAGCATCGCACTCAGTTGTGGCCAGACTCAGCCGTTGTGTTCTTGGGCGCTTCAGAGAGCGCTGTGCGCCAGCGCTCACTCGGCCGACGCGTTACCGGGGTAGTCGGAAGAATCGACTTTGCCGGCACCTTGAGGTTGGCATTTCGTCTCCAACCGAACGCCGGCCATGTTGTAGTCGTGAGCGGAGTCACGGCAACTGATCAAGCGTGGATTCCGCTCGTGCAGAGCGCCCTGCGTCCGTATGAACAGAAAGTAAAGGTCACCTATCTCACCCATCACTCGCTGCCGGAAATTCTCGAGACGGTAAGCACGCTGCCCCGGGACACGGTCGTTTTGTACACGTCAATGTTCCAAGACGCTGAGGGGAAAACGACGATTCCGCGCGACGTCATGGCCCAATTGGCCAACGTATCCGCAACGCCCGTCTACGGGTTCTACGAGGACTTCATGGGGTTGGGGATTGTCGGCGGGGCGCTGACAAACTTCGATCGCAATGCTCAACAAGCAGGAAAGTTGATCGCGCGGATTCTCGCGGGTGAAAATCCTGACAAGATAGCCGTGGAATTTCCGCCGTCGACCCCTCTGACCGTCGATTGGCGGCAGTTGAAACATTGGGGTCTGAACGAGCAGCGGTTATCGCCGGATACCATCGTCCTATTTCGGCAACCCACGCTTTGGCAGGAGTATCGATGGCAAATTCTTGGGGTTGCCGTTCTTCTCGTCATCGAGAGTTTGCTGGTGATCGCTCTCTGGTTGCAGCAGCGACGGAGAAAGCGCGCCGAGTTAGCTGTCGAGGGACAATGCTTGGAGCTGGAACACGCAAACGCGTCTTTGACGGTGAGCGAAACCAAGAATCGCGCAATTCTGAATGCCGTGCCCGATCTTATGTTTATCCAAACGATCGACGGTGTTTATGTGGACTGTCACTTCAAAGACACCCGGGATCTGTTGCTGCGGCCGGAAAACTTTCTTGGCAAGAACATGAGCGAAGTGCTTCCTAATGACGTTGCTGAGGTTTTTTTGGAATGCTTCAAACGCGCGGGCGAGTCGGGTGAGCCGGTCATTCACGAATATAGTTTACCGATGAATGAGCAAACGCGCCATTTTGAAGCTCGCATGATTCGCTACCAAGACGAGCAGATTCTCACCATGGTGCGCGACATTACCGCGCGCAAGAACGCCGAGGAATCACTGCGCGAAAATCAGACTTTGCTGAAGACGATCATGGACAACTGCCCCGCCATCATCTTTCTCAAGGACCCGGAGGGCCGTTATCTATATGCCAACTTGCGGTTCAAGATACCCGCGCATTTATCGCCCGAAGACATCGTCGGAAAGACCGATTTTGACTTATTTCCTCACGAGGAAGCCGCTGCGTTTCGCGCCAATGATCTCACGGTGCTCAAAACCGGATCGGCGTCACAATTCGAGGAAGTTGCCGCTCACGATGACGGCCTGCATACCAGTGTCGTCTACAAGTTTCCGCTCTTCGACGGAGGCGGAAATGTTTATGCGACCGGCGGTATTGTCGCGGATATCACCGAGCGAAAACGCATGGAGGACACCTTGCGGGAAAGCGAAGCCCGCTTCCGCTACCTGGCCGACTATGTTCCCACCATAATTTGGATCAACGATGCTCTGGGTCGATGCACCTACGTGAACAAACAATGGACTGAATTTACGGGAACGGTTTTCGCAGAACAACTTGGGTTCGGCTGGCTCGCGAGTATCCACCCGGACGATCGGGAAGCGATCAAAAAGCTCGCCGAGGTTGCAATGCAGAACCGTGAGCCGTTCCAATTTGATTACCGATTGCGACGCCACGACGGGCAATACCGG
The DNA here is from genome assembly GCA_963804165.1 of uncultured delta proteobacterium. GTDB lineage: Bacteria > Desulfobacterota > Binatia > UBA9968 > UBA9968 > DP-20. The sequence goes on along the minus strand of CAWDPO010000044.1, from coordinate 7,945 downwards.
TCGGTCATCGACACGGGCTCGCCGCGATTCGGTCCTCAAGGGGAATTCTTAGGCTACATCGGCGCGGTAACCGACATCACCGAGCGAAAGCTGGTGGAGGATGCGCTGAGTGAGAGTGAAGACAGGTATCGCAACGTCGTGGAAACTCAAGCCGAGCTGATTTGCCGCAACTTGCCTGACACGACGCTGACCTTCGTCAACGATGCTTATTGCCGCTACTTCGGAAGATCACGCGAACAGCTAATCGGGACGAAATTTTTGCAGCTTATTCCGCTGAGCGCGCGCAATGCCGTCCTCGAACATATGGAAATGCTCTGCAAATATCCCGAGACGAAAACCAGCGAGCACGAGCACGAGGTTACCAGACCGGATGGAAGTGTGGGATGGCAGCGCTGGACTAATCATTTGCTAATTGATTCAGAGGGCCGCGTCATTGAAATGCAGGGGGTCGGCCGCGACATCACGGACCGCAAGCGAGCGGAGGAAGAGTTGAAGAAGGCACTAGCGGAGGTGGGGCGGTTAAAGGAGCGGTTGGAAGCGGAGAACGTGTATTTGCGCTCTGAGGTATCGGGTGTTCATCGGTACGGCGAGATCCTCGGGGAGAGTCAAGGGATCGCGAAGGTTTTAGAGCAAGTGGAGCGGGTGGCGCGGACGGACATGACGGTGTTGGTGTTGGGCGAGACCGGGACGGGAAAAGAATTGGTGGCGCGGTTGTTACATGAGAAGAGCGGGCGGCGGGAGCGGCCGTTGGTGAAGGTGAACTGTTCGGCACTGCCTGGGGAGCTGATCGAGAGTGAGTTGTTTGGTCATGAGCGGGGAGCGTTTACGGGGGCGGTCTCCAAGCAGGTGGGACGGTTTGAGTTAGCCGATGGGGGGACGATATTTCTCGACGAGGTGGGCGAACTGCCGTTAAGGCTGCAGTCGAAGTTATTGAGGGTATTGCAGGAGGGGGAGTTTGAGCGGGTGGGGAGCGGCAAGACGGTCAAGGTCGATGTGCGGGTGATCGCGGCGACCAACCGCAATCTGAGCGAAGCGGCGCAACGGGGGAGATTTCGCACCGATTTATACTATCGGTTAAATGTTTATCCGATCGAGATTCCGCCGCTGAGGGAGCGCAGAGAAGACATTGGGTTATTGGCAGAGGTATTTTTACAGGAAGCGGGGCGGCGGTTGGGGAAGAGTTTTGGGAAAATACCGAGTGAAGTGATCGAAGCGTTGCAGGGCTACAGTTGGCCCGGCAACGTGCGCGAGTTGGAGAATGTGATCGGCAGAGCGACCGTCACCTCCACAGGTCCAACCCTCCAACTGCCAGAAGGGTGGAAGGTAGAAGACAGTGTGATTGACCGCAACCCGGGCAAGAGCTCGAACGGGAAACCAACTTCAATCCCAGAGACGATCACTGCCGAACGAGAGGCCACGTTGGCCGACCTAGAGAAAGCCCATATTCTAGAGGTCTTGCATCAAACGAATTGGCGGATTGAAGGGCCGAAGGGGGCGGCGGTGATTTTAGGGCTGCATCCCAACACGTTACGTTCCCGCATGAGCAAGCTGGCCCTTCAGAGACCTGCCCGTGAAAAGAATAATGATTTGCAGCGGCGAAGTAGTAAAAATGGTTTCGACGCTTTAAAAGACAATTAGTTACCTTGCTATCGTCTATGACGACACCGGCGACACTATTGCCCTGACCCCAACCCGCCAAGCACCCGACTGTACCTTATATCAATCGGGTGGCGTCACTTTTACTAGAATATTGGATTTTTCGGCTGGCGGGTTCTCGGGCGTTATCCATAGGCATTCCTCTAGCTCTGTCTACCGCGCGCAAATCGCGCTACCCCTTCTCAGGTTTTCGGAGGTCGCAAATCAGCGAGTGCCTGATAGCCACCGAGCGCCGTTCAGGTTAGCCTCGCGAGAGTACAGCATCAATCATAGGCTCGGATTATTTAAAGCCAGCACTTCAATTGGCGGTTGATAGCGATAAACGGAACGTCTCTTGCCACGCGCAGACGAGGATGGCTATGCCATTTCAACCGACGATCATTATTCCCACCAAAGATCGACGCGAAATACTTTCTCACCTCCTGGACAGCATCCAACGACTAACTGCAATTGACCGGATCGTGCCGGAAATCATTGTTGCCGATAATAACTCACGGGACGATACTTATGAGTACCTCACGGGGATCGCCGGGTCCTTTCCAACGACAATCCGTTTTCTGCGGGTTCTACGGGGCGGAAAATCGGCAGCGATTAACGACGCCGTGCGCCTATCGACGGGTAACGTCCTGGCATTTTTAGACGATGACGTCGTCGTGGACAAGACGTGGCTAACGTCTATTGAAACGTTTTTTAACACGAGTGGATACGGTGCCGGACAAGGCACGGTTCGACTTCAATCTCCGGCGGGAGATGATCCCGAGGTGCGGAGATTAAACCAACGGTATCGAACGATTCCGATTGTCGATCACGACTCGAGTCTGAAGGAAGTCCGATCCTTGAATGGGTCTAATTTTTTTGTGCGGCGCGGCGCCTTCGATCGCATCGGGGGATTCGACGAACGTTTGGGTCCAGGTGCTGCGGGAACATCTGAAGACGTAGAATTCGCTTCCCGGTTGACGCAAGGGGGTATCGCCATCGGACTTGCGCCCAACGCCGTAGTGTACCATCACGTGGACCGGAACCGATTGACCGACGAATACTTTATAAAGAGACACTGGCAACAAGGCAGGAGTCGATTGCTGATTAGCGATCGCAGTCATGTTCAAATAGGGTTTAATCTTGTACGCGCGAATGCGCAGTATGTCTATTACACGTTGATAGGCAAAGAGCGGAAGCGCTATCGTAGCAAGGGTCGCATCTACCATTACCTGGGAATGATCGATGCCAAGCGTAAAAAATTCCGCTCGCTCGAAGGCGACGTTGGATGGAATCGACCAATGCCTGAGTTATCAAAACCGAATCTCCGATCCGAGGTGCAAGTTGCCAGCATGAAAACCGAAGGTCCAAACTATACCAAATGATCGACAGGCAAGGCACGAAGCTCGCTCAGAGTTTAGCGCCACGACGGTCCAGAGACCTCATCTGCGGCTACCGTGAAAGTGAAAAGATAAAAAGCGAATACGGGCAAAAACGGAGTTTACGATGGATAACATGCTTGTCGCGGTATTTGAAACTGAAAGACAGGCGTCGGCCGCTGCGCGCGCGATGAAGGAACTGAGTACTGAGGGCGTGGTACTGGTGTACGCTTTGGCGGTGATCGTAAAAGGCTTTAAAAGGATTGTCATCGTGAATTTCGCTCGCGATCAAAATTCTCGAGATCCGGCTCTCGCAACAGCCACTCGTAGTTTAATCGGCTTACTCGGTCACTCGTGGCAATCCGCGGAGGAGGCCACAGCAGAATGCACCACTGACTTGATGCTAGAACTGGCGAACGTTGGTGTCGACGGCGGCTTTCTCGATGAAGTATCGCGCCATCTATTGCCCGGAACAGCAGCTATTGTGTCCGAGGTCGACGAGGAACGGCTGACCCCCATCGATACTTTGCTCGAATCCCAGGGCGGAATTGTATTTCGTTGTGTGCGACGCGAAGTCATGGATGCGCAGATAGCCAACGAGATGGACGCTTTGCACCGCGAAATCCACACCATCGAGGGGCAACTATTACACACGCGCGATCAATCGAAGGACCAACTGCAAGTAATGCTGAAGGTAAAAAAGGACAGGTTACAGGCGACGAAAGAGCGGGCCAGATCTCGCGCCGCGTCAATCAAGCTTGAAGCCGAGGCGAAGATTGTTTCGCTGCAGGAGCGGGCTGCAAAGGCGGAGGGCGGGATCAAAGCTAGGCTGGAGCGACTGGCCAACGAAGTCCGCGTTGATTATGTCAATCGCGCTACAACGCTCAATTTATCGTGGAAAATTGGCGCCAACGTCTTCCAGATGTTTTTTCTTGTGTTTCTGCTCGGGTGACTGAGTCTCGTGCCGCGCGTTTTGGCGCACCTCAACGATCAGCGGCGGAAACGGTTCCGAATTCTTCAGGCTAAGGAAAAACGGACGCAAAATCAGGGAACGCCCGATGCCAGCTATCGTAGGAAAACTATAGATTCGCAAAGATGAACCGGGACACCGAAGAGGAAATAAAAGCTTTCCTCAAGGCGGCGATGGCAAGGCAGTGACCGTTGCATACAGTTGTTTGAAACAAGACTTATAGAGAGGAGAAAACTATGCCACTCACGAATCGTCTGGCAGCGGAGTTCGTCGGAACTTTCTGGCTAGTATTGGGAGGGTGCGGCAGCGCCGTTCTTGCCGCGGCATTTCCCAACGTAGGCATTGGACTCTTGGGCGTCTCGCTCGCCTTCGGTCTAACCGTGCTCACGATGGCATTTGGGATCGGTCATATCTCAGGTTGTCATTTGAACCCGGCCGTTACCGTTGGGTTAGTTGTCGGGGGGCGCTTCAAATCATCCGAAGCTATTCCGTACATTATTGCCCAGGTGATCGGCGCCGTCGTCGCAGCGGCGTTGCTCTATCTGATCGCCAGCGGCAAGGCGGGATTTGACCTCGCTGGTGGGCTTGCGTCCAACGGCTATGCGGAGCATTCACCGGGCGGTTACTCGCTGGTATCCGGCTTCGTCACTGAAGTGGTCATGACATTCATGTTTTTGATGATCATTCTCGGGTCCACCGACGAGCGCGCGCCCGCAGGGTTTGCGCCGATCGCCATCGGATTGGCTCTAACACTTATTCATTTGATCAGCATTCCCGTGACCAATACTTCGGTGAATCCCGCACGAAGCACTGGGCCGGCACTTATTGTCGGAAGCTGGGCACTGGATCAACTTTGGCTTTTCTGGGTCGCGCCGCTGATCGGCGCCGCTTTAGGCGGGGTGAGCTACCGCGCCATCGCGGGGGAAATCGCTCCTGCGCGGGCGACAAAGGTTGCGGCGAAAGTGGCATGACGGTATGAAATCGCCGCGAAGCGCCCCGGGCTCGCGGCGATCCGCGATGTTTCATATCCCGTTCGAGTTACCCTTTCGAGGGCTGAACAGGCTCGCCCGAGTACGCTTCAACTGGCGATGGCACGTCAGTGAGGCACATCACGCACTTAGGCCGTAAAAGTTTTTCGAGACGAAGGCGCAAATGAAAGCGCGAGAAACAAATCCTTCCTCGGAAGGAGATTCCAATGGATATGAGCAATTTGATTGCCAGTCTGATCAGCGGGGCCATCGGCGGCAACATGGTGGGCGGCGCTCTGAAAGATCAGAGCTTAGGGCCAACCGGAGATTCGTTACTCGGCGTCCTCGGCGGTGGGATTGTTGGCGTGATTCTACAGTCGCTCGGCATAGCTACCGGCTCTGGCAGCGATGCTCTCGATGCCGGGTCCCTGATCGGCAACATCGCGATCTGCGGCCTGGGCGGAGCTTTAGTGACGCTCGTCATCGGGCTCATCAAGGGCGCGATGGCGCGCGCCTGATATGCGTCGGATGACCCATCGTCACATTGGCTAGTCATTCACAACTGTACAAAGCGCCGGACAAGAACCCATAAGCGCGTCTCTGGAGCTCGCAATCGACGAAATCAAGGACGGCTACGCGCGACTTAGACGGATGATGTGATGGAGCGCGCGCGATGTTTCAAAGCATTCATTTGCGGCGCGCGTGGATTATTTTTCTGAACGACGCATCGGCGGCTAAACTATTGTCGTAAAGAGGTTTGACGGGTGAATTCTGCGCGGGCCGTAGAGACTGGTACTGCGGCTCCCCCCTTCACACGCGGAGTTCCGCCGTCAGCGATGAGCGCCGCATGGACGAGGGTCGCTTGTACACGGCGACCGCTGAAACAAAATTACAGCACGCTGAGCTCTTCCGTGCCTCCGTAGGAGCTCCGGCGAATTCTCCGGTGGCGCTCATCGCGTCTCTTTTTTGCTGCCTACAACGCCGGTCCGGCGCGAATCGCCAGCATGCGCAAGGAAGCCGCCAAGGGTAATCTCGATCCGGACAAGTGGTTCAACAACGTCAAGGTAGTCACGGCGGAGAAAGTCGGCATCGAAACGACGACCTACGTGCGCAACACCTTCAAGTACTTCACGGCCTCCGAGCTGATGCTCGAACTCGAAGAAACGCAAAAGAAGGCGCGTGAAGTGGTTAAGCGGTCCGGCTGAAAAAGCCGCGAAGGCAAAGGGAGGACGGCTGAAGACACCGGATTGCTGACCGGAAGCGCGCAAATCAAGTGTGATCGACGGAATAAGCGCATCCTGTGCACCGTTTTTGGAGCCTCATTCAACCCAAGGGCGCAAAAAAGGCGCGACCGAGCGGTGGAAAGAAAGGAGGCTTGTATGAACGATTCGGTGGGTATGACGCTGGTCGAAAAGTGAAGAGCAAAGCAGAAAAAAGTTTCTGGCAAAACCTAGAGTCCATAGATTAGAGGAGGTTCACATGTTTAGTCTTCGGTGGTTTTCACGATCGATTTTATCTTTTTTGGTGCTGACGGTTCTCGTAACGACTGCCATGTCGGGAGAGAGTGCGAAGCCTTCGGGAAAAGTAACGATGGAGAGCAAGTCGATTGCTGCCGGCATCGGCGTGACCTAGGGCGATGGGAAACTCAATTTCAAAGGGAAAGATTACCCGTTCTCCATCGACGGTTTGACGCTGGTAGATTTCGGCATCAGCAAAGCGAGTGCTACTGGGGACGTATACAATTTGACCGACAGCGCGAAGTTGGCGGGAACCTACGTGGCCGCTGAAGCCGGGATTACACTGGCCGGAGGCGTGGGCGGTATGGTGCTAAGAATCAGGATGGAGTGATTATTCACATTCGTTCAGTTTCTCAGGGCGCCAAGCTCCAACTAGGCACCAGTGGACTGATAATCAAGATGAAGTAAGTAGATGTGACAGAGGGGCCGGGGATGAGTGGCGGGTGAAGAAGGGCGGGAAAACTAACGGGAGAGAACGGAAATGAAGTTAAAAAGAAACTCCGTTTTCTCTGGTCGCTCGATCAGGCGTTTGTAGACCTGCGCTAGAGCATGAATCGAGATATTCAAGCGCGCATGTCGCTGAATGCGCAATAGGTTGTGGTCCTACAACGTTTCTTTGCAGTCTCGCTTCGCTAAGGCCGACCACGGGAGAACAGCATAGTGAAAGCAAAAGTTTTCATCGTCATAGTGATAGCTCGCTTTGCAATAGCCCTCGTAGCAGTGCCGATTATCGTCACGGGCTGTGTCGTCTATGAGCCCGTCCCTGCTTACGCGCCTCCTGCTAACAGCTTTGAGCGGTCGTGGACCGCTGCCGTAGGAGCGGCGCAAGATGTTGGTGTTCGCATCGCGTCTGAAGATCGAGCGCGGGGAGTTATCACCGGCGCCAACGATAGCCGCGATGTAACGATCACTGTTATGACCCAGGCGGACGGAAGAGTTCGCGTGGAGATCTCAGCGCGCGGGCCTCAAGGTGGGGATGCGAATTTGGCCAACGATATCTCGCGCGCTTACGACCGGCGCATGGGACGATGAGCGAGGGTTAGCACGCGGAATTCGGAAACGAGCACATGCTCCTTTTCATCGTCACGATTGCCACTCTCGGCTACGGAGAAATCGTTCCGCGCAGCGATGTGGCACGCGGCCTCGCCATCGTCGAAGGGGTCGGAGGCCAGCTATTCCTTGCCGTGATGGTGGCTCGCTTGGTCAGCTTGTATGGGAGAGGGTCGCCAGGAGGAAATCAGTCGTAACGTAATGTCAGAGAGCAAAGGAGGTTTACTCGTAAAGCGCGGCGCCAAACAAGATGTGCTCTTGCCAGCCAAATTGTTCTTGACTATAACACTTATGCTCTTTCTCATCTTTAAGAACCCTCGTATTTTGGCATCCATGACGAGCGCGCTTAACGGTTTTTTTGCATTAGTTGGCTGACCGCTTTGTTATGCGCTAGCTAAACGATGGCGTGGGGCGTGCACATTGCTCGGG
>CAWDPO010000043.1:0-435749 GCA_963804165.1 uncultured delta proteobacterium | reverse complement strand
CGGCCGCGCGCGGATCGGCGAACAACCGGCGCACCTGCGGCATGCGCTTGACGTATGGCGCCGGCACCTGCGCGCTGAGCAATGCATCGATCTCGCCGGCAACCAACATGTCCGAGAGATTCTTGCCCGCGGGGATATTCTCAATCTTGATCTCCGGCGGCAGTGTCAGCGATACTTTTTCTTTGCGCTCCGACGATTCGAGCCCACCCGTAAGCCAATTGATATCACGCGGCCGGACGCCGTAATCGTCTTGAATGAAACCACGGAGCCAGACCGTGGCGGTCATTTGCCATTCAGGGACGCCGACGCGTTTGCCTTTCAGGTCATCGGGTTTTTCGATTCCGGCGCTGACGTTGACGTAGGCACACGAATGGCGAAACTTGCGATAGACAAATGCCGGAATGCCGACGAAGGGAAAATCACCGCGCGCCTTGCCGGCCACGAAGCTGCCGAAGGACATTTCGGCTGCGTCGAATTCATGATGCACGCCCATACGCCAGTGCACTTCCGGCGGTCGGTTAATAGTGATGAAATTGATCTCCATGCCCTCGGCGCGCACGAGCCCGTCTTTGAGCGGGCGCACGATGTCGTAGTCGCCGCAACCGAGGTCGAAGGTTAAAGCCGCCATGTTTCCTTGGTTTCTTGATTTCCGGGAGTATCTCTAGTCACGACTCGTGCTTGTAACACGTGATTGTGTTCCTCATTCGCCTAACACATTTCACGAACACGAACACGTCACGCATACGCGTTATAGATGCCTTCGAACTTGGCGATCTTGTAGCGCACCATGTGGCGCGCGGCATCGCGCACCAGTTCCTGTTGACGTTCATTGTCGGCGTGCTTGGCGATGATTTCGCTGGCCATCGCGGTATGCTCTTGATCCGCGACTGCGTGGACGGTGAAAAATTGGATTGCTTTGTCATTGAGTCCGTAATGCTTGCGCAGCGCGGTGATATGCTCTTCCGAGTAGCGACACACCATCGTTTCGTTGACCAGCGCGGCCGCGCGATTCTCCGACGCCGAACCCAAAAGCATGCCGTGGATCGTCTTTGCCGTGTGGCTCAGACACTCGAAAATCGGCATCGCCCTGGCAAAATCCTCTTCTTGTAGTCCAATGGCGAGGCCGAATTTCTTGGCAAGGTCGGGATGATATTGCTCCTCGTTCATCTGATAGAGAAAATATTTGAACAAATCAGGATCATGGCTGTTCTTGACCATGCACAGCGCGAAGCCCTTGAGTAGCGCGACATTATGCAATAGTGTTGTAGGGCCCAGCCTTGCAAGCGTTTGGGCGATAGCTTGCCGCTGCGCAGTTCAGTGAAATAGGGCACTTCCATCAACCGGTCGACGCCGGGTTGTATGATTTCCTTCACCACAGAATCGACAAATGCCTGGCTTGCCATTTCCAACTCCCTCGTTTTGGCTTCGAACTATTTCCGTTCTCTTAAGACTTCATCGATATAAGAATAGTCCATGACCTTGGGCACGGGCACGGGCGTAGGGATGAGCTGCGAAGCGAGCGCTGAATCATAGATCTCCTGAAGATCTTTCAGCGCGATCTTGCCGTCCGAGGTTAATCCGCTCAACCAGGCTAGATACGATTCTTCGGCAACCCTCGGCGTAAGCTTCCATTTACTTTGAATGTAATTGAGCATCCAGTTTTTTTCTTTGCGGTTGAATTCCATGGTTTCAAGAGTCGCTCGCAACACGGCTTTCACTTGGGTAGGGTCTTGCTTCAATTTAGCGTCGCGCGTGGCGATGCCGCCGGAAGCGGAACGCTGGTTAAATTCCATGGCCGATGCGAGCTCTCGGTAACCTTTCTGTGTCATCACGACGTTGTGCGGTAAAGAAAGCACGGCCGCGGCCACCGACCCCTGACTGAGCGATAGTACGCTGTTCGACACTGAGCCGGTTTGAACGAAAGTCACGCGTTCGGGGTTGACGCCTTTTCGTTTGACGAGATCGCGAGCGACGATATCTTGGAGCGTCGCCAGTCGGTCGACCGCGACTGTCTTGCCGATCAGGTCTTCGATGCGGCGAATTTCAGGATTGGCAACGATCCAGAAGAGCGTGCGCTCGTGGGTGACCATGATGCCTTTGAAGGGCAGGCCACGAGCGGCGGCGACAAGCGGGCTGGTGATCCCGGTCAAATAATCGATTTCGCCCGCGACCAGCGCGGAAGTTTGAACGGCGCCGGCCATCTGGACCATGTCGACGTCCAGGCCGTGTTTCTTGTAGATTCCGGCATCTTTGGCAACGAAGAAGGTGAGAAATGTGAGACTGAATGCCGGGTAGCCGATGCGGACTTTTTTCAGCTCTTGGGCGTTGATCGATGGAGATACGACGGATAGGGCGACGAGGAAAAATAGTGTTTTCACAGTGTTCACGGTTGCTCTCATCGATCAGCGCTCGCGCACAACCCGTCCTTTTGTATCTCGCGTACGATACTGTCGTCAACGAGATCGCGTGCCGTCAGTTTGCTCGGCGGATTTCCGACGCGGGTCGGTCAGTCCGAATTCGTATAAATTCCGCGGGGCGTAGATTCGCTTACTTAGGGCGAAACCCGTGACACTTCAGCGCACTTGCCTGCCGAAAGCCTTTTCGATGAATCCCTCTTTGACCAATCTATCGACCAGGCTATTGTCGATGACTTTCGGAATCAAAGTTTCCGCATCCACGCCTTTGACCGGTTCGAATTCGAGCACGGTGGCTACTGTGCGCGGGTCGACTCGGGGGATTCGGTCGGTGAATTGGACCGACACTTTGTACATTTCGTCGAGAAAAGCCGGATCGTTGCGCTTCAAATATTTGGCCAGGACTTTCAACGCGGTGTCCCGATCGTGATTCATCGCCGCGACGCCTTCGATGTACGCCCGGAGCAATCGCTCCGCTGATTGTGAATTTTTTTGCAGATATTCCGGGGTCACGGCGAACACGTTCATGGCCACCGGGATTTCCAAATCCGCCGCATTGAATAGGGAGTTCGCCGGCGTGCGCGGCCGCACGCTGGTCACCATGCCGCCGATCTGCTTTTGCTCGAACGCCGCCTGGACTTCGGGACCGCCGCCCAACGGTCGGAGGGTTACGCTCTGCGCCAAGCCGAGCTTGCGCATCATCAGCATCGTCACGGAATGCGCCGTGGAATTGAAGCGCGTGATGCCAAGTGTCTGGCCCTTCAGTTGTTCAGTCCGGGCAATCTCCGGCTGGGTGTAGAGAACCATCGGCGGGCGATTCATCGTCGCGGCGATGGCGGTCACCTGCGCCCCACGCGCCACCGCCAGGACGACGCCGCTCATGCCGGGCACGGCGACGTCCAGGCTGCCGCCGAGCAGCGCCTGGATGTTGGTGACGCTCGACGGAATGTAAACCAGTTGGACGTCCAGGCCGTAACGCTTGAAGGCACCGGTCTCGTGGGTCATCCAGACGCCGGCGACCGGCGGGCCGATGATCGAGTAAGATAGGCGGAGCGGGGCGGCGTGTGCGAGAACCTCCCCGGAGACCCAAAGCGAGATGACGAACGCGACTAAAGTTTTCATGGCGTGAAAAAGATCATTGCCCGGATGGACATAAACCCTCGCGCTCAACCGACGGACGCGGCCAGCCGCCGGCATGCAGCGGCTGGCCGCGCAGAAATCGCGAGCGTCAGTTAGACTTGGAGATTCTTTTTCAAAAAGCTCAGCGTTCGATCCCATGCTTCTTTCGCCGCCTGGGCATGATAACGGCTGGGATTTGCATCATTGTTAAACGCGTGTTGGGCGCCAGGATAGATTTTGTAATCGTAAACCTTCTTGTATTTCTTCATGGCCGCCACTGTTTCATCGATGCCTTTGTTGACGCCCTCGTCTTTCTCACCGTAGTGGGCCATCAGCGGCGCGCGGATGTCTTTCACAGAGTCGATCGGGCCGGGACTGCGGCCGTAGAAAACAATCGCGGCGTCCAAGGTCTTGATCTTCGTCGCCGCCGCAAAAGTCATCTCGCCGCCCCAGCAAAAGCCGATCAGCGCTTGTTTATCGGCGCGAACATCCGGCAGCACTTTGAGGTAGGCAAATCCCGATTCCGCGTCCTCCGCAACTGTTGGCCAGGGAACGAGCTCCCGCATATTCGGCAAGCCGCCACCTTTGGGGTTAGCTTTCATCGTGCCCCCTTGGCGCGATAGAAAGTCCGGTGCTAGGGCCACAAATCCTTCTTTGGCGAGCCGGCGGGAGATGTCGCGAATGTGATCGGTCAATCCCTGATTTTCGTGGATCACGATGATGCCGGGATACTTTCCCGCTTTGACCGGCCGAGCCAGGTAGGCGGAAACGGTTCCTGCCTTGCCCTGATATTCCACGTTATGGGTGAGGATCTCGGGATCGCTGGGCGAAGATTCCGCCGCCTGCGCGGCGGCGGGCGCCAAGCCCGCGACCAGGGTGTGGGCGGCAGCGAGGCTGCCGGTCATAATGATCGCCTTCTGCATGAATTCCCGCCGTGAGATTTTTCCGTCCTGATACTCGCGATAAACCTCTTTAAGTTCTTCAGGCATAAAGTCTCCTTTCGGTTTTATTCACCTGTGGGTCGGTCAAGCGAACTTCTCAAGCGCGGCACCTTATTCAATCATCCGGGGACCGTCAAGGGGTGAATTTCGAAATTCTGACAAATTCAGGTGGGAAAATTCCCATTCTTGAGAGGCTTGAATTAACTCAAACCCCAAGGCGTCAAAGATTATGCTAATGGCATTACGGTTGCTGATCTTGCTTCGGCGCGGCGCATGCCAAAGGACCCGACAATATTGGCACTTTGCCATTGCATTGCAGGCGAAGAAGGCTTTAGATTAGGTCGCCGATTTTACTGATGAAGACCCGAACTTACGTGTATGGCAAAACCCACAAAGGAGGGCTCCATGATTAAAAAGGTTTACGGAATTTTTGTATGCGTTGCAGTTCTTGCTGCTTCAGCCGCGAACGCGCAAAAGTACCCGGACAAAGTCATTTCGTTGATCGTGCCGTTTACGGCCGGTGGGCCCACTGATACTGTGGCCCGCTTGATCGCCCAGCCCATGAGCAAAGCGCTGAATGGGCAAGTAATCGTTGAAAACGTCGGCGGCGCGGGTGGGACCATCGCCGCCAACCGAGTGGCCAAGTCGACGCCGGATGGTTACACGATTCTTATACACCACATCGGAATGTCTACCGCCCCGGCCCTCTATCGCAAATTGCCGTACAAACCTCTCGACGACTTCGAGCCCATCGGCTTGATCAATGAAGTGCCGATGACGCTGATCGCGCGCAAGGATTTTCCGCCGAAGGATCTCAAAGAGTTGATTACTTATGTGAAAGCCAACAAAGATAAAGTCACTTATGCCAACGCGGGGCTCGGGGCAGCTTCTCACCTGTGTGGCATGCTGTTCATGACCGTGATCCAAGCGGATCTGACCACGGTGCCTTACAAGGGTACTGCGGATGTGATGAAGGATCTGTTGGGCAGCCAGGTAGATTTTAGCTGCGACCAAACGACCAATACGACCAGCCAGATTAAGGCCGACAAAGTAAAGGTCTACGGTGTGACCACTTTGAAGCGCCTGCCATCGCTGCCGAAGATACCGACGATGGACGAAGCCGGCCTTAAGGGCTTCGAAGTAGCCGTGTGGCACGGCCTGTATGCACCCAAGGCAACGCCGAAACCGGTCATTGATGTGTTGACCAAGGCGCTCCAGGTGGCATTGAAGGACAAAGTCGTCAAAGAACGCTTCGCCGACCTGGGGACCGAACCGGTCGCCGAAAACCGCGCCACGCCTGACGCGCTGCGCGCGCACCTCAAGGCGGAGATCGATAAATGGGCGCCGATCATCAAGAAGGCGGGCGTTTACGCGGATTGAGCATGATGCACATGATCTCGCAGTAATAAAAGGCCGGGCGTCGACCCGGCCTTTTTTTTGCTTTCGTTTCAAAGACAGTTGTTATACAAGGCGCGTTGATCGGTATTGGTTCGTTACGGGGATGGTTGACCTGCGGATATGATTCGTAGCGCGAAAGATTTTTGGAGCGGTCTCATTTACGTTTTCTTCGGCCTGGGCGCGATACTCATCGGACGGGAATACGGCATGGGAATCGCTCTCAAAATGGGCGCGGCTTATTTCCCATCGGTGCTCGGTGGGTTGCTCGTCGTGATCGGCACGATCTCTGTGATCCGCGCGTTTATCGTTGCCGGCACACCCATCGGCAGTTTTGCATTCAAAGGATTTTCACTCGTCATCGCTTCGGTGGTGATTTTCGGCCTGATCGTGCGCGGCGCCGGCGTCGCGATCTCTCTGCCGCTATTGGTTGTCATCAGCGCGCTCGGCAGCGCACGTTTTCGCTGGGCTCCGACTTTGATGATGGCAGCCGGGCTTACCGTTTTCTGCGTCTTTGTGTTCATCAAAGGTTTGGGTGTCCCGTTGCCGATCATTGGACCCTGGTTGGGCGGATGAAAGTCACCGCACGATAAATACGATTCGGAAATGGACCTTCTCGCCAATCTAGCTCTGGGCATGTCAACGGCGTTCACGCCGGTCAATCTTTTATACTGTCTAATCGGTGTTTTCCTTGGCACCGCGATCGGAGTATTGCCCGGACTGGGACCAACGGCAACCATCGCAATGCTGTTACCGCTGACGTTCGCTCTGCAACCGGTCTCGGCCCTGATCATGCTCGCGGGGATTTATTATGGTTCCCAGTATGGCGGCTCGACAACTTCCATCTTGGTCAATCTCCCGGGCGAAGCCGCCTCGGTGGTCACCACCCTGGACGGTTATCAGATGGCCAAGCAGGGCCGCGCCGGGCCGGCGCTCACGGCTTCGGCTGTCGGTTCGTTTTTCGCCGGCACCGTAGCCACGTTTTTGCTCGCGCTTTTCGCCCCGCCACTCGCCGAGGCGGCTTTGAAATTTGGCCCGGCGGATTACTTCTCGTTGATGGTGCTGGGTTTAGTGGCGTCTGTCGTGCTCGCCCAGGGCTCGCTCCTTCATGCGATCGGCATGGTGGTGCTCGGGCTCTTATTGGGCTTAATCGGCACCGATGTGACATCGGGGACGCAACGGTTTACCTTTGGAATACCTGAGCTCGCCGATGGGATCGGCTTTGTTACGGTGGCGATGGGCATGTTCGGTCTCAGTGAAATTATCCGCAATTTGGAAGGGGAGTCGGAGCGCTCGGTGGTGATCTCCAAGATCACCAGCCTCATGCCTACCCGGGACGACTGGAAACGCATGATCTGTCCGATCCTGCGTGGCACGGTGATCGGCTCGGCCATGGGGATCCTGCCCGGCAGCGGATCAATATTGGGAGCCTTCGCGGCCTACTCGATCGAGAAAAAGATTTCAAAAAACCGCGCTCAGTTCGGCAAAGGGGCCATCGAGGGCGTCGCTGCTCCGGAGGCAGCCAACAACGCCGGCGCGCAGACGTCATTCATCCCGATGCTCACGCTCGGCATTCCCTCAAACCCTGTGATGGCGCTGATGGTCGGCGCGATGATCATTCAGGGAATTCAGCCGGGTCCGTCGGTGATTACGGAACAGCCCCAATTATTTTGGGGCATTATCGCGTCAATGTGGATCGGCAATTTCATGTTGATCGTGCTCAATCTCCCATTGGTCGGCATGTGGGTGAAGATGATTACGATTCCCTACCAAATGCTCTATCCGGCGATTCTAGTTTTTTGTGGCATCGGTGTTTTCAGTCTCAACAACAGCACGTTCGACATCTATCTGATGGGATTATTCGGCGCGCTCGGCTATTTATTTTCGAAACTCGGCTGCGAAGGGGCGCCGATGCTTCTGGCCTTTATCTTGGGTCCGCTGATGGAAGAGTATTTGCGCCGTGCCATGCTGCTGTCGCGCGGCAATCCTATGGTTTTCATCCAGCGGCCGATCAGCGCGACATTACTCGCTCTCGCCGTGCTCGCCATGTGTACGGTGTTGATCCCCGCGTTCAGCAAGACGCGGGAAGAGGCGTTTGCCGAAAGTTCCACCTAGGGCAGCGCGAACTTGTCGCCGGAGCTGCGACAGCGTGGACGATCAAAATTTCCTGCCGACGCCGAGATCCTAGCTTAAAAGAAGAAGGCGTCGGATAATTGATGTTGACTACAACGCCGGTCGGTAAAATTTCATTGCATTGTCGCCCAAGACTGCTTCCTTGTCTTCTTGCGTGAGATCGTCACGCGCCAGAAGCTCGTCGATTTCATGCCGGCATTTCGCCGCGTCGAACACTTCGTGCGGGAAGTCGCTGCCGAATAAAAACGACTGCCGACCGCCTTTGGCGACCGCCGTGCCGAGCCCGTCGTCATCGCAATCGAAGCCGACGAAAATTCTTCCGTCACGCAGCTGTTTCTTGAAATAATCGCTGGCCTTCTCGCCTTGCTTCGGCCCGCCGATCAGATCTCCGGTCAAATCAAGTTGTACGTGGCCGTCGTGGTAGGAACGATCCAGGCGATCCATCATGAACGGCACCCAAGTCGCGCCGCCTTCGAGAAACGCCACGCGCAGATTGGGAAAACGATCGAATACACCGTGGGCAAGCAGGGCCGACGCCTGAATCATCAGGCTAAACGGATGACCGAGAGCGTGCGCGGGATAATACGTCGCGAACGAATCGAGGCCCATGTGATGGAGACAGCCCACGTGGACCGCCAGCGCGCAGCCGAGCTTCTCTGCTTCCTCGTATAACGGCCAGTAGATTTTATTTCCCAAGTGGCCCTGGATCGCTTCGCCGTTGGACGGCAACATGCCGCCGAGCATGCCCAGCTCCTTGACCGCGCGGCGCAATTCGCTGATCGCCGCGTCGATGTCTTGAAATGGGATCAGCGCCACACCTTCGAGCCGTGAATTCTTGCTAAGAAATTTTTCATAGAGCCACGTGTTATAGGCTTTGCACGCGATGACCGCCCAATCGGACGCCATGATTCTTCCTACGGCCAGCCCCGCGGTCGGATAAAGCACGGTCCAGCTAATACCGGTCTTCTCGAGAAATTGGTTCCAATCTTCCGGCGAGGGATTTCCCGTGGCACGACGGTTTTGCTTCAAATAGCGAAAATGCAGGTGGTCGAACTCGGGAAACAGTTTCGCCATTTGATTGCCCTTGGGCATGTACTCGGCGATTTCCTCGCCGCAGGCGTGATCGTTAATGTGTCCGTCGGCATCGATAATTTGCATAAACGTCTCCCGAATATTCTCGTCGCGCACTTCTTTCGTTTACATATGGCGTCAAACAAAGGCATGAAAAACATCCTTTGCTGACGATTAGTACATGGCAGTGAAGCACGCAAGGGATTCCCCAGACGTTCTGAGGTCAAGGCTTTGCGTTGCTTGTGCGAGTTCTGCTATGTTCGCTCGCGAAAGTTAATCTAGATGTTTTGTTTCGCTGCTCTCGTGAATCTTGCAGCAGAGAACTTGGAGGACAACGTGGACTGGATATTTCAAACGGACGGCTCGTTTTCATATGTCTTCTTACGCTTCGGATTGGCGTTGACGTTTTTCGCGCACAGCTCGCAGCAGGCATTGGGTTGGCACGGTGGCAAGGGAGTAAAGGATCAGCTGCAAAACTGGAAGCAAAAATATCACGTACCCATCGCGCTCGGAATCTTCGGTCTTTTCTCTGAGGTTTTCGGCGCGGTCTCGATGACGTTGGGTTTTTTGGTGCGACCCGCGGCGTTTTGCCTGGCGGGTTTTATCTTCATGGCGCTCTATATGGGACACTGGAGCAACGGCTTTTTTCTCGCGCAACGGCACGGTAGAGGCAGCGGCATCGAGTACACCCTGGCCTTATTATTAATGACGCTGGCCGTTCTGGTTGGAGGCGCAGGCGCATTATCGATCGACGGGCTGATCGCGAAGTAATCCTCACAATCATCGGCGCACAGATCGGTTCCAAATTCTCTGTCGTCAGCGACGGATGGAAGCTTGCGCTCGTCTTTCTTGTACAGTGCTAACTCTACTTCAAACGTGTTGATTTGTTTGCTTGGCGAGCACTGATTTCTCCGCTTTTCACGGACCTCGCGGCAAGCTAAAATTGCCTCCGTTCACTCGATGAAAGGCGTACTGAGCTGAGCACCCTCGAACATTGTCGCAACTGCGGCGCAGAACTCCCGCCAGGCAAGGATCGATGTCGGATATGCGGCGCGCCTCTGCAGTGGTCGGAAGGAGGCGCATCGCCTTCATCGAGGTACGCGCCGTTACGAATGTTAACTCATGTGCTGATTGGTCTGCTCGTGCCCGCAGTTGCGTATTTCTATCGTCCTTATTTAACTCCCTATCTGCGCCTCATGTGGCCGCCCTGGCTCGCTCCACTAGTGGGGGAGGCGATGAGCCGATTGGAGGATAACAGGAACGCCGTCGCCATAGTCGGGCATCCTATCCGTCACAGCTGGCTCGTCGACGGCTTTTTGCAAAATTACGATGGTGAGTCGGGCGAGGCGCAAATCAAAATCCGAATCAAAGGCTCGAAGCAGAGCGGTATTCTCAACGCTCGACTCGGCCGCGTCGACGGCACTTGGGTTTTCTCCGAGCTCCAATTAGCAGTGGCTAACGGAGCAGCAATCAATTTGCTGGAATCTGCAGATGATCCACCCCGAGATAAAGTTGTAATAGATAAACGTCTCTACCTGGTTCCTATCGGAAAGGTCGACGATGTCACTCTGAAAGACTTGCCAGAGTTTTATAAAAAAAACTTTGGGTTGGACGTTGTAGTGTCAGCTCCAATAGCTCTCGAAGATTGGGTGCGCAACACAAAGCGGCGGCAGTTGATCGCAGAAGAGATTGTTTCTCTCATGCGACGTAGATTGCCTCATCTTGTGCAGGATGCGAAAGCCGTAATGATCGGTATTACCGACGAAGATATGTATTTTTGTGAGCGTAACTGGCGCTTCACGTATACGTATTGGGATGGAGATCGTGGTGGGGCTGTGTCCTCCGCGCGTCTTGGATCTACTCAGGAAGAGGACACGGATTCATTGTTGAATGCGCGAGTGCGTAAGATGATAAGCCGTGTAATTGGAATGCTGGTACTTAAAATGCCACGGAGTGAAGATCCTAGCAGTGTGTTGGCGAAAGAACTTTACGGGTCATTCAGCGCCGATCTTATGTCCGATAACTTTGACGGGTTAGGATCGTTGGCAGTTGTTGACGATTTCAAGACGGCTCACTGGCTTCCAGCGCTGACGCCGAAGGTCCTGCCCGCGGCACAGAACTTCGACGAGAAAGCTGTGGACGGCCGCTATCCTTGCTTATTGTTTCGCCGTACTCGAGTTACGAACGCCGGAGCAGGAATGTGGACTACCTCCATTACAAGATGTCTGCCGCATTCCCTTATTGACGTCGAGGTGGATGAACTGGAGATCGATTTACGTACTGGGCTCGTAATGACGCGCGAGACCGATCTTTTCGTTGGTGGCGCCACGCCTCTGGCCGCTACGCGGTGTTATCGCCTGTGGGACGAACACTCTAGAGCTTTCGGCTACAGCACGGCGCTCTCCTGGGATATGTTTCCGACGGGAAAACGCAACCCCTACACTGAGGTCGATTTGAACCTTTGCGACGGACGCCGCATTCACTTCGACCGAATCTCCGAAGGCTCTAGTTACATGAATGCACTATTTGAACATCGACGTACGGCGACTTCCTTTCTACGCGCGCGATTTGGCTGGAATGGTAGGGGGTGGGATTTAACCCGAACTGACGGGTCGCATATGTTTTTTCCCGAGTCTTATAATGCGAAACGCGGTGTGGATGGTGCACTTGTCGGCTTTATCAGCGCTACAGGAGAGGCGTTAATCGTTCAAAGGGGCAAGGGAAGAAATCTAGAGCGGGTGTCGACGACGAATGGCCAGTTTATCAAGTTTGAGTATGATTCTAGAAACCGGATCATCAAGGCGCACGACAGTCAGGATCGGATGATTCACTATGCGTACGATCTCACCGGCCGATTGGTTCAAGTGCGAACGCCCGAGTCAGCGCGGAGATATTTTTACGATGGTACCTACCTGTTGGGAGTGCATGAAGATGAACAACCGCTTTTCAAGCTGCAATATATCAAGGGTAGGATAGGTCAAGCTTCTCTAGGTGGAGGTCATACGTATGGATTTCGTTACGATTACGATCCAAAGGACAACTACACCGTCGTGCGAACTTACCTGCAAGAGCCGAACGGTACTGTAACTAAGTTCAATATCAAACCCGAATGAGTTCTTTCGGTTTGTCACTCTGACGAGCCATCGACTAACTTGACTGGCAGCTTTGTCATGTTACCTTAACACTCGATTTCAGACAGCTAAGGAGATTCTCATGAAGTCCAATCAAAAGTTACTCGCGATAATCATGTTGATCAGCCTGATCGGATGGTCGACATCCGTTTTCGCTCAATCCGGTTTCTATAAAGGGAAAACCATCACGGTTTACGCGGGCACGACTGCGGGCGCACTGTATGACCAATGGTCGCGCATTTTAGCGGCGCATATGGGCAAGCATATACCCGGGAAACCGGACATGATCGTGCAAAATATGCCTGGCGCGGGGCACAAGATCGCGGCGAATTACGTTTACAACAAGACCAAGCCGGATGGTTTGAGCTTGATCGGTTCCATCGTTCCGTCGCTTTATTTCGACCAACTGATCGGTCGACCGGAAGTGCAGTATGATTGGAGTAAGTTTGTTTGGATCGGTTCTCCCGTGCAGGGCGAGTCGCAGATGTACATGCGCGCGGACACGCCGTACAAGACGATTGATGATGTGCGTAATGCCAAAGAAGCGCCGCGCTGCGGCGCGCAGGGTACGTCGGATTCGGCTTATTACTTGCCCAAGCTTTTTGAGGAGACACTGGCTACGAAGTTTCAACTGGTGCAAGGTTATCCAGGCGGACCGGAAATCGATCTCGCCGTCGAAAGGGGTGAAATCCATTGCCGAGCTTTCACCATCGAAGCTTTTCTGTCGCGCGAGCCTTACCACACCTGGCGCAAAAATGGCTTCGTGCGCAATATTATTCAGACCGGCCGGAAGCGGGATGCCAAATTGCCCGAGACTCCGACGATTTGGGAGTTGATGGATCGCTATAAAACCGCCGAGACTAGTCGACGTCTCGCTTCGGTGATTCTTGCCGCTGGTGCGCTCGGTCGTCCGATGCTGGGAACGCCGGGCACTCCACCGGACCGAGTGAAAATTCTTCGCGATGCTTTCAATGCGACGATAAAGGATACTGAATTTCTCGCCGACCTAGACAAGCGTAAGTTTGATCTCGACGCGGTGCCTGGGGACGAACTCGAAAAAATCGTCAAAGACGCTTTGAATCAGACTCCCGAAACCATCGCCAGGATGAAAAAGTTACTCGGTGGATAACTCCATCGATTTCCGATTCTGAAGAACACGGCGGCAGAGAACGTTCTCTCGCCGCCTTTTTTGCTTTTCGCACTCAACCCTGCCGATGTCGCGGGCAATGTTCGGCTCTCGGGCAAGGCTCGTGCCCAGGAATTCTTTCGACTTAGTAGCTATGGCGGCACAGAACTACCAGGGGCCGGATGAAACGTCGTACTCCCGTTCCGCGCCTGCAGCGTTTTCAGCGGCTCAATGTTGTGATATGGAAGTTGCCCTATGGAAAATAAATTATCGGCAAAATTTCATGCCCTGCTGACTCGGCAGGAGCTTCTCGTCATGTCCGGAGGTTTTAGCCCGTTGCACGCGCGTATGTCGGAGGTGCTCGGCTATGAGGCTTTTTTCATGTCGGGCTCGCAGGTGTGCGCCTACGTCTACGGTTACCCGGATGTCGGGCTGGTCGGCTTGAGCGAAATGGTCGAAGCGGTGCGCCGGTTGACCGCCGCCTGCAACATTCCGATCTTCGCCGATGCCGATACCGGCTACGGCAACGCGGTGAACGTTTATCACACGGTGCAGGCCTACATCCGCGCCGGCGCCGCGGGGCTGCACATCGAAGATCAGGAAGCGCCGAAGAAATCAGGAACTCACGCCGGTCGCCGCTTGATCTCGCGCGAAGAAGCGATCGGCAAATATAAAGCCGCCGTGGCGGCGAAAAAAGAACTCGATCCGGATTTTGTTATTTGCGCGCGTTGCGATTCCATCGGATCCGAGGGCGGCGGTTTTGAAGACGCGGTCGACCGCAGCATCGCTTATGTCAAGGAAGCCGGTGTCGATGTGATCTGGGTGAATACGCTGCGTACGCGCGAAGAAATCGCTTTGGCCTGCCGGCGTATTCCTGCGCCGGTGATCGCGCCTTATTACGGCGCACGGCCGTCGCCGACGTTCGAAGAGTTTCAAAAACTCGGCGCTGCGGCGGTGTTATATCCGAGCCTGACAACCGCCAACGGCTTGCAGGCGACCTGGGACCTATTACACGAATTCAAGGAGCGCGGTCCGGCGGTGCTCGAAGAGTGGAACAAGAAAGCCGAGGCGAGCCAATGGGGCATGGTGCCGCGCACGCACGATCCGCTTCTTCCGGCAAATAAAATCATGCAGCTAGAAGACGATTTCATTCCGAAGGACCTGCAGCGCGATTACGCAAAAACCTTCGGACATGACCGGCACTAGGGTGAAAAAACGTCAGGCGTGAAGGGTCAAGGGTGAGGAGTTTCCTTAAATCTGACGCTGATTCATGTGCGTGATGCCTGTTGTGGTAAGCACGAGCACGATTCGTTTACAAAAAAGACGAAATCACCAGGAAAATTCCTGCGAGTCGCTATTCGCGATTTGTGGCTTGGCCGCCTTACTCAGACTGAGCCCGCTCGCCGCAGCACTGACCGCGTAGAGTAAATCGCGCAATTCTCCGGCACGTGATCGAGAAAATTGGACGAGCGATACTTGACCGTCGCCGCCGAGCCGGCGATTGGGCGAATGGTCTCTCATCCGCCGCCATGAGTTCTGCATGGTCTTGCGCATGAACTCCTGATCCGTGGTCTCGTCGATGGCGAACACGACGCGCTGGAGCTGGGCGAGATTGAAAAGCTCGTTGATTTCGAAGATGCAGCCGCCGTTGATTTCGTTGAAGCCGCGCAGGTCCATCAACACGGCGTCGCTGTCGTCGGCGAGCCGGGCCAAAGTCATTTTCCAGGTATCGTCGTGGCAGAAAAACTCGGTGACGCGAAACTGTCCTTCCCCGTCGGGTTCCAAGTCCATCTGATCGATGCGCAGGTCGAGGGTGCCGCCCGAGTCGATGAAGCGGCGGTCTAA
Organism: uncultured delta proteobacterium; assembly: GCA_963804165.1. Taxonomy (GTDB): domain Bacteria; phylum Desulfobacterota; class Binatia; order UBA9968; family UBA9968; genus DP-20. The sequence continues at coordinate 420,574 of CAWDPO010000043.1, read as the reverse complement.
TTTTCCACTGACGAAATCGAGGAATTCATGGGGCTCGATGGTCGACGTGGCCAGATCCGGCCCGGCGATCATCTGCATGCTGCCGACGGTGCGCCAGGATTTACCGAGCGTGTCGTAGAGGCTCTCGCTGCGCTTGCCGAGAGCAAAGACGCGGAGAAACAGCAGCCGGGGACCGCGCGGTCGCGCGCGCCGTGCGACTCCGAGCGCGCGAAACAAAGCTGCGGCGACGAGTTTGTACAGGGCAAATGCGGCGAGACCGCTAAAAATCCAGACGCGGCCTTCGAAAACCAGGCCGATGGAATTCACGATGCCGAAGAGCAGCCACATGGCATCGACGTTGATCGAGGATTCGCTGATAATTTTTTTTTCATAGAGCCGGCGCAGCAATCCCAAAATAAGCCAGCCGAGGACGGCGAAGGCCGCGAAGCCGATCAAATGCAGCGCGACCATGGTTGCGCGCGCGCCGAGTCCGATGGAGTAACTGAAATCGCTGACCGCCCTCAGCAACTTCTGATTGTTACCGGTCAGGGTGACCACGAAACTCGCGCCGGTGACGCTCAAAATCATGAAAACCAAAACCAGTGGACCCAAAGCGCGGATGCGGCGATTGAGAAAGACCAGGAGCAAGACGGTGGGCACGGCGTTGAATTCAAGCCATAGGTAGAGCAATTGGCCGACCGGCTGTCCGGGACTCTTGGCCAAAAGAACAGCTCCTAAAACGCCGCCGATCAGAAAATAAATCACCGCGCCGATGAGTTTGCCGCGCCGCGAAAGCCCCACCGCGAGATCAACCGCGATGAGGACCGGCCAGGAATTGACCCACGTGAGATACATGAAACGGAAAGGGAGGAAGTCCATTTTTCCCGCAGTCAAAAACGCAGCGGTCATCGCCGCCGCAAAACAGCAGCCGGCAATTATATGGATAAAGGCGGTAAGCCATTTGCGGCGATTGGCTCTGCGATAAAGGGCAGTCGCAGCGCGATTCCCTCGCGCCGCAGTCCACGTAATGAAATTGAATCCGAGCGGAGCGTCATTCGACCTGTGATCCGTTTCTGACGGCAAATAACCCCTGGTCTGAAGGATCTCACTCCGGCTGCGGAGCAGCATCGATCTGATCACCGCGCGGCGGTAAAGGCGCAAGAGAAGATACGAAGCAACCAGCGCGAGAAGCGTGGAGACGATGAGAATGAAAGAAAGCTGTCCAGTGAGGGCGACGGTAATGGGATCGGACCGTTGGCTCATATACGTGACAGGGTCCGGCTTTGTGGAAATAAAATCAAGTCCGATCGATTAGGCGTTTGCCATATAAGGTTCTACCAAGGACAAACGACTTTACACCTCGCTCCAGATCTACGGCTGAAAACCACAGTGAAGGCATGATGGGTTGGCGTCGAGAAGCCGCGAAATGAATGAAGCTACCGGTGCCGAATTTTGTACGGCAGGCCATTGAACGAAGAAGAATCTCCCGCACATCGGGCATCGCGAATATGCCGCAAAGATGAAGAGACACTTCGCGACGGCAATAACAATCACGCAGACCAAGAGAACCGGGATACCGGCGTCACCGATAAACTCAGTGGAACTTGCGAGACTTCCGATCAGAGCGGTACAGAGAGCCGTGTAAACAATGAGCCGCTTAGGCGAACAAGCCGCGGCACATTACGGATTCGTTCGATCTGTTTTTCGATTGGCCGCTGATGGGATTGGTTCGTCCGATTTAGGTCCATAACGATTTCAGATTCGCAGAAAGGTGCCGGTTAACTTTAGAGGAATGAAGAAACACGACATAATTAATCACTCGGTTATCCTGCAACTTATGAAACGCCGAGCACGCTACCACAATACTCCGACCAGCGTATTTCAAATACACTACCGCAAAGTAGACTACTTGGCCGGGCGGTCCGGTTATTCATTCGGCATCAAAAGTTGCAGCTGGTGCCCGTCGGGATCGTTGAAGTAGATGCAGTGCGGGTCGTTTTTGCGGCCGTGGACTTTGATCCCGGCGTTTTCGAGCGTCGCTTTGACGCGGTCGTAATCGCCGGCGGCCAAGCGCAGCGCCATGTGATTGACTTCGCTGCCGCCGTGGACGTCTTCGTCGTCTTCGACTTCGAAGAGCGCGACGCCTTGGCTACCGCACTTGAGGAAACACTGCCACGAACTTTCGTGGTCGATCTCCATGCCTAAGAAATCGATATAGAACTTCTTCGCGCGTGCGAGATCTTTGATGTGAAGCACCACGTGGTCGATACCCGTGACTTTGAACGGCGATTCCATAGTTCACCTCCATCGACGAAAGCTAAAATCCAATATCGAAATCCGAAACAAATTAAAACACTCGATCTCTTCGATGTCTCAGGATCAATTGCGCCGAAGAATCAGCTTTGCGAGTTTCAAAAAGCAGATGCTTCGCGTCGCTCAGCATGACAGTTTTCGAATGTAAACCGTCCTGGTTTAGAAATTTGTTCATTTAAAGCAGTTGGATGTTTTTCGAATTTCGGGTTTCGATATTCGGGTTTTTATTTTCTCTCAATCCATTGCCGCGATCGCCTGAATCTCGATCATCATTTCGGGCCGCGCCAGTTCTTTTATGCCAATCAGCGCGCTGGCAGGGTAGCTGCCTTCTTTGAAAAATTCCTTTCTGAGCTGGGTGAAGCGAGTGCCGTTGGCCATGTCGGTGACAAAGACCGTCATGGTGGCGATGTCATCGAGTTTGCCGCCGGCGCTTTCGAGGGTTTTGCGCATGCGTTCGAACGCCACGCGCACTTGGCCATCAAAGTCGCCTGGATACGTCTCTCCTCGTTCGTCTTGGTAACCCGTGTGCCCGGCCAGGTATATCGTCGTGCCGCCGTTGATCTTGACGGCGGGCGAGTAGGCGCGCTCGCGCTGGCGCGCGTCGGCTTTGAGAAATTCTCTTCCTCGCCATAGGGTGCCTCCCTATTTCAAGAAATATCTTCTGAAACTCCTGGGCTTTTTCTTTGAATTCATTGGCGTCGAAGTCGTCCATTTCCACCGCTTGAATTTTATCGGCGCCCGGTAGCGGCGGATAGATCCCTTTGCGATTGACGAACTCGCCCATCTTGGCGAGGATTCTCATGCTCTCGTCGCCGAGAAAAAAATCTATGAAGGCCTTACCGCCATTCGGCCGAGTCGCTTTGTTGCTGAGCGCGAGATATTGGCCGGTGCTGAGCATCTTGCCGAGTCTCACGTAGTCCACCGGCGCGCCTTTTTCGCCGTAGGTCACCGTGTAGCGGATCAAGCTGATCGCGATCGGGGTCTCGCCGGTCGACACGCGCTCGGCGGACGGCGCGAAAGATTCGACCAGCAGTGGCTTGGCTGCGCCCAACTCGCGAATGAACTTGTCGGCCTTTTCCCTGCCCATAATTTTATACAAGCTTGCCAACCACTGGAGCGTCGTCGTGTGCTGTGTCGGATCGGGCATGACGAACTTGCCCCGATACTTGGGATTGGGCAGATCTTCCAAAGAACGCGGCGTCTCCGCTGCGCTCACTCCGCCTTTGTTATAGACGATGCCGATGGGCGTGTTGCGATAGACCGGACCGAGATCGGGATCGATCACCTCTTTGGGAAACGCCTTTGCCGCAGGCGAAATGTATTTGGCGAACAAACCCTCCTTTTTCATGACGTGAATGGCGCCGCTGTTGTTCACCATCACGTCGAAAATGGATTTGCCGGCGCGTTGTTCCGCCAGCGCGCGGTCCATCACTTTGGTCGCCGAGGCGCGCCAGTACTCCACCGTTAGGCCGGTTTTTTTCTTGAATGCTTCGATGATCGGCTCCACGGTGTTGGATTCCAAGGAGCCGTAGGCGATGATCGCGCCGCTTTCTTTCTTCGCGGCTTCGATGAGTTTGGCGTCCTGCGCTCCGGCGATTGATACGAGGGATAGAATCCCTAGGACAGATAGGAGTGATAGACGAATCATTTGCGATGCTCCTGCCGAGAAGTCTACATGCGAATCAGATTCAACGCGTTGTCTTCGAGGATCAGTTTTTTCTGTTTAGGTGAAATATCTGGCCGTTCGCGGATGCCGCTCACGGTCTTGGGAAACGTCGAGTCGAAGTGGGGATAGTCCGTCGCCATGAGAACGTGGGTCTCGCCGACCTCGGCCAGGGCAAAGGGCAGCCATTTTTCGTCGGCCTCGCAGGTGACGTAGCAGTTTCGTTTCACGTACTCAGACGGCAGTATGCTCAGCTGCGGGCACATGCCGGCGTCCTTGATGACTTCGTAGTCGTCGTCCATGCGGTGCATCCAGAAGACCAAAAACTCCGCCGTGACTTCGAAGAAAACGACTTTCAAGCGCGGAAATTTTTCAAATACCCCGCCGAGAACCATGGCGACCAGCGGCGCCACGCAGTTGAGCGGGCGCCCTAGGATATGCATGGGGAAAAAATGGGTTTGGCGATTAATTAACGTTCCGGCGTCGCCGAGCGTGCTGGGATGGCAGAAGAGCGGGACGTCCAACTCTTGCGCGGCCTGGTAAAGCGGAAAGAAAGCCGGATCGTCCATCTGTTTGTCTTTGGTGTAGCTCACCAAGTGAGCGGCTTTGCAACCGAGATCGTCGACGCAATGTCTAAGCTCGTTGGGCATTTCCTCCGGGCAGCCGGCGGGCATCATCGCTACGGGTGAGAGCCGGTCGCGATAACCGGCGACGAGTTTGTGCGCCCAATCGTTGTAAGCGCGCGCGACCGCTGCACCCAACGCACCCGGATTCTGTGACGGTATGTCGATTTGAGTCGGAAAGATCAGCTGAAAATCGATGTCTTCGCGGGCGTTATCCTTCATGCGGTATTCCATGTCGTACCCGCCTTGTTGCCAGCGCATGACCTCGTTGCCCCGCTGATTCGCTTCCGGATTGTAAAAAACCTGGTGCGTCACCGGCTTTTTGAAATTTGCGTTGGCGATCGGATCTTCCATCGGCGAGAGATTATGCTCGAACTTGGAATAAAAATATTTTCCGTCGCCGATCCGTTTCGGCGAGAACTTAGCGAAAGGTTCCGGCAGCTGGTAGATCTCATCGAGTAACCAGCCATCACGTAGGTGAGAATCCAAATCGATGATAGCCATAAAGATTATTTCCTTTCCGTCTTGTCGCTTTGACGCGTGAAGCGGGCCTCGCTGAGGATCGCGCGCGCTTTTGGGGAAACGCTATTACAGATCCTGCCTTTGCGTCAATAAAAAGGTCTGTCTCGTCGGGAGGGAAAGCTGTGAGGGACGCTTTATGAGGCCCGTCTCGGTACGGCCCTTCGAACCCAAATTTGTTGGAATATAGTCACTGACGGCGATCCGGCGCGATCGCGCGCGCTTGAACCAATCGCTACGAGTTGCTGACGCGCACGACGCGGAAACCTAGCGTGATTAGCTCTTGGACAAATTGAGCGTTTGGTTGGGCGGAGAAATGGAAAGCTGAGACGACTTTGTTCGGCGACTCGTGGTCGTGAAACGATATGGCGCTTTGAATTTGCAAATGATGTTTCTCGCTGAGCTGCGTGACCGAACTCAAAGCCGTTTTCACATCCCTGGACTCGATGATCATCTTGACGCCGCGGGCGTTTGCGCCGGTCATGCCGAGAAGGGCGCCAAAGATGTCCGATTCCGTGATGATACCGACGAGGTTGCCGCTGCGCACGACCGGAAGAGCGTTTATTTGCCGGGTGAGCATGATCCGTGCCGCTTCTTCGACGGCGCAGTAAGGCTCCACCGTTACGACATTGCGAATCATGATCGTGCTCACTGGGTTAGGAACCGTGCTGGCGGTGACTTCGAGGGAAAACGGATTGAAGTTACCGGGAAAAGCGCGGGCGATGTCGTACTTCGATAACAGACCTACTAGTTTTTTACCTGTGGTCGAGGGCTGCGTGACGAGCAAGTGTCTAAACTTATGGCGGCTCATCTCCAAAGCCGCCGCTGAAATCGTCGTGCTCGGCGCGAGTGTCACCGGGTTGGGCGTCATCCATTTTTCGACAAACATGCCTTTGACTCCTGGAGCGCGCGGGTCGAATGCTGCGGATGATTAAGATCGGTAACTGCAATACTTCTATAACAATGAGGGTCTCTGTGCGGGTCAGATAGCGACTGAGTATGCGCTCGGTGGGACGCACGCTCAGTCGATTTTTCAGCACGCGAAAGCCGTGTTTGTGGAGATCGTCGGCAAAGTGGGAATTGGTCTTGCCGGCAAAGTGGAACGCGGAGACAACTTTGTTCGGTGATAGTTTGTCGCGAAACGACAGCGCATTGAGCAAGTGCAATTGATAGCGATCACAAAGTTGCCCCATCGACAGCAACGCGTTTTTGACATCATCGGATTCCACGATCAGCTTGACTCCGGCGGCGTTGGTGCCGGTCATGTCCAACAATGCGTCGTAAATGTCGGTTTCAGTGATGATCCCGACGAGGTTACCGTTGCGCACGACGGGTAGCGCGTTGATACGGCGGGTGCGCAGGACGTGCACGGCTTCCTCAATAGCGCAATACGGCTCCACAGTCGCCACGTTGTGGATCATGATCGTGGAGATCGGTTGGGAAACGAGTTTTTCGATAGGTTGCGGAGAAAATGGGTTGTAGTCGCTGGGAAATGCCCGCGCGATATTGTCTTTTGCCAAAAGCCCGAGAAGTCTTTTACCGGTCGGATTGGATTCGGTCACCAGCAGATGACGAAAATGGTGCTGGCGCATCTCCGCCGCCGCCGCCGAAATCGTCGTGTCAGGCGGCAGGGTGAACGGATTCGGCGTCATCCATTTTTCAACGAACATAGTTGCCGGGACTCCTTCGCCCCAAGATTTATAATGCGTCAATACCTAAAATCGGCATTTTAGGAACGAACTATAGCGGCGCATGAATACCCGGGGCGCTGGAAGGAGCGGCACTTTGGCGAAGGCGCTGGGCCGGCAGAGCCACACACCTAGCTACGCAGATCGATCGACCGACTCAGGATTTTCTGATCTGAAGCAGTACGCTCGGATATTGAGCGGCACGCCGTTCAAGCGCGGTTTTCACCCCTCGAGGCTGACGATGCGATAACCGGCTTTAGAGATTTCCTGGAGAAATCCAGCCGGAAGCCGTTTGCCGAAACGAAAGATCGTCAGATCCTGACCGCGCAGACGATTCTCATGAAAAGCGACCATGCTCAAGATATCGACGCGATAATCGCGGCCGAGTTGCAGCACGGTCGGCACGGGACTGTCAGGCGATTCGGATTCGACAAGAATACGGACGCCGCCACTTTTTGCGGCGGTCATGTTGATGAAGGCTTCGAAGACATCGGACTCGGTAATGATGCCGATCAGCTTGTTCTCCCGCAGCACCGGCAGCGCGCCGATGCGATTGCTCCGCAGCGTCCGTGCCGCATCTTCGATAGGACCATCGAGAGTCGTCGTTAAAACCTTTTTGGTCATGACCGATGAAACCGGCCGGGTTACCGAATCTTCCACCACTTCTAGCGAGAACGGGTTGAGGTTTGAGGGAAAACCTCTGGCGATGTCATACTTTGACACGATGCCGACCAGGCGTTGACCTGATTGCGTCGGTTCGGCCACCGGAAAGTGGCGGAACTTGAGCCGGTTCATTTCCATCGCCACGTAAGAGATCGATGCATCGGGTGGAATTGTTTTCGGGTTTGGTGTCATCCATTTTTCAACGAACATGCTGCGTGATTTCCTTCGTCTTGGGGAAAGGTTGGCGGCCTATCTTTCTGAAAATCGGCTGGCAGCGTTGATTCTTAAGTAGAATCCAAACACGCAAATTCATCGCGGTTTGCAGCGTTCCGACCAGGTAGTATAAGAGGGAACAATTGGATACGGAGTGAGCGAAAAAGAGAAAGCGGGGACTACGATTATGACGGCGAGAATGGGCACATCGGAATACGGCGGAACGTTTTACACCCAGGGCTTGGCATTGGCTGAGCTATTCAATCGCGATCATACGGGAGATGAACGGTGCACGGTGGAAACCACCGATGCAAGCATCCATAACGCCGAGCAGCTCGATCGCGGCGAGCTTGAATTCGGCTTCATGGCGTCCAATTGGATCGGCCGCGCGAAAAATGCCGTGGCGCCGTTTACCAAGCCGATCGCCGTGCGCATGGTCGCGCCGGCCAATGCGGGACCGATGTGTTTTATCAAACTGGCGAGCTCGCCGATTCAATCCGTGGCTGACTTCAAAGGCAAGCGCGTCGCCATCGGCACCAAAGGCAGCGGCATGGAGCAACACATCCACACGATCTTCGGCGCGTTGGGGATTCCCTTCGACAGCTTCACGCCGGTGCACTTGAGTTTTGTCGATGGTGCGGAGGCGTTGACCGCCGGCGAGATCGACGTGCAATTCCATCCGCCGATCCCGAATAAAGTGTTGACCGATCTGAGTCAGCGCGCCGATATTCGAGTGGTTCCCTTCGGCTCGGGCCAGCTCGACAAAGTCCTCGCGCAGGTGCCGTTTTATCGTCCGGTGGTAATCGAAAACAATGCTTTCCGCGGCGTGGTGGAGAATGTGACACAGGTCGGTGTCATCAATGTCCTGGTCACGCACGAAAGAATTTCCGAAAACGTTGTCCATGACATGGCCAAGGCGATCGTTGGCAACCTGGACAAGCTGCCGGAGATGAATCCGTTGTTCAAGGGATTGAAAAATTTGTTTGAACCATTGCGCACCGAGGGCGCCGCGTCGTTCGAATTCGGCGGCGTGCCGTTACATCTGGGCGCGATCAAGGCGTATCGAGAAACCGGCTGGTTGAAGTAAAACCGATCCGTTTACCCTCACCCGCCGCTGCGCGGCGGCCTCTCCAAAGGGCGCGGCGAAAACAATACCCGCTCGCGGAGCCTGGAAAGAACCCTGGACCTACGGCGTCCAGCCGCTCTGTGCCACTTCGGCTTGAGCGCGATTCAAAAAGGAAAAATCAAAAATCTCTTCGGGGCGGACGTCGCGTGTTACGCCGGTGAATCGTTTGCTCCGATCGATGACGATACGCTGCAGCTGTTCAGGAATCGTGCCGTCGCGCGCGACGGTTTTCATGTGGTCGTCGTAGACGCGCGCCATGAGCTCGCGGTCGGTTTGGCGCGTGAACTCCATGAGCGCGACGATCCCCGCTTGACGATTCGTCAGATAGACACGCTGGCCTTTGACGGTGGCGCGCATGAAGCGGCGCACCAAATCACCCTGGCGCGCGAGCCGCTCGTCGGTGGCGACGATCGATGCTTGAATATCTTCCAAGTGATCGGCGAAGCGAAACAGAGTAGGAAATCCCGCGGATTGGGCCAACAGGCTCGATGGCGGACTCAGCGATGCGGCATCGATGCTGCCCGCCCGCAGCGCCGTATATCGGGAGCTGGTCGAGCCGACGGGAACGAAGTTGACGTCCTTCTCGAGTTGCAAGCCGAACTTCGGCAGTACTTCTTTTAACCAGCCGTAGTCCAAACTGCCCACCGTCGAACCGCCGACGCGTTTGCCGCGCAATTCGCCGACATTCTTGAATCCCGGCTGCGCCATAAATCCTCCCGGCGGTTTGTCATTGAACACCATAAGGATTTTCAGCTTCGCGCCTTGCACGGCCGCCGTCGGATTGCTCGCCGAGCCAAATTCGACGCTATTGCCAATCAATGCCCGGGTACTCGTGAGTCCGGCCATCAGTATGACTTCGACCCTCATTCCTTCTTCGGCGTAAAAGCCGCGCTTCTGCGCGATGTGCATTGAAATGTAGGACGCGGAGAAATTCGAGATGGCGACGTGAACTCGGTCCTGAGCGCGGGAAATTTCGGCGGCGCCCAGAAGTGCCGCCAGTGCACACGACCCGATCACAAATTGGCGGTTCATCTTCGCTGCTGTTTACAGGAATGCGGATCACCACGCAAATTCCCAGTTCCCGCCGGCACGCCGAACCTTGCCGAATCAAAGCTTTGGGATACGCAGTGTTTTGCTGATCATCGTGCTGCCGTTGATAAAAAATAACAGTGAGAGCGGATGCCAGCGGACATCGCCCAGCTGGATTACGCCGAGCGGCAAATCGTCACCCGTGCGGTCGAAGTAAGCGCACAGGGCCAGCACGGCAACCAGGATTAAGCTCGACGGGATTGGCGTGCCCTCGAAGTATTTCACTTTGCCGGTGGCATCGGCGAGTTCCCCGGCGGTGACATTATAGCGGGCTAAGCGGCTGATGCCGCAGGCGACGAAATAGATAAGGACAATCACGTCCATGGCGCCGCGCATGCCGAGGCCGTAAGCGAGAGCGGCCGGCGCGACGCCGAAGCTCACGATGTCCGCAAGGGAATCCAATTCTTGGCCGAAAGGAGATTGTTGCCGGTGCCGGCGAGCGACTTTGCCGTCGGCGATGTCGAGGATCAGTGCCAACGGCAATAACAAGAGCGCCAGATAGATGCGCCAATACTCCGGCGTCGTCAGATAGCTCATGGTGGCGAAAACGGAGGCGGTTCCGGCTGCGCCGTTGGCGAGCGTGAGCAGATCCGCCAACTGGTAGCTGCGAAGCATCGAAAAATGGACGCGGCGTCTAGTCGAATTCGGCTGTGCCATGATTCACTCGTGCCGGTGCGATCGCGAGAGGATCGCTTGGAACGGATCACTGAACGCCCTATGCGCGAGTCGCGTTTGGCAGATCAACGGTTTGCCTATTCCTGTGGAAAAACGTCGTAGTATTTCTGGGCGGCCTCCGCGCTACCGCAGATATAGACGAAGTCGCCGGCCTCGAAACGAAAGTCCGGAGCAAATTCCACCAGCAATTCTTCGCCGCGCTCGACGGCGACGACGGAACAACCGGACTTGACTCGGATAACGGCGTCGCTTGGATGATAACTTTCTATGCCGCGCGTCGAGACTTTGATGACGCGGAGCTCGGGATCGACCGTCACCGATTCTTTACCGAGCAGTCGCCAAGCGAGGAGTTGGCCCGAAACTTGACTAATCGAAAGCGCGAAGTCGGCGCCGGCGGCATAAATCCGCTCGACGTTTTCCGCGCGGTTTACACGCGCGATGACGGGAACGTCCGGCGCCAGGTCTTTGAAAATGACCGTGGCGAAGAGCGTCGTCGAGTCGGCGTTCAGCGCCAGGATCACGGCTTGGACGTTTTCGATGCCCGCTTGTTTTAGTATTTTTGTATCGAGCACGTTGCCGACCAACTTTACGCCCGGGCCAGGCTGCGTGTCGATGAGGAACGTCTCTTCGCCGGCGTCGATCAACAACTCGGCGACCTTGCGTCCGACTTCGCCGCTGCCGGCGATCAAAAAAGGCCCGTGCCGGCGCAGCTGACGCGCGCCGGCGCAAAGGTTCATGAAGCGTTGAAGGCTCTCCGCGTTGCCGACGAGCACTAGAATGCCGCCGGGTTCGAGACGCATTGCCGGCGTCGGCGGCGTGGTGAGCTTACCGCCGATCCACTGACCGATCACGGTCACGCCGGCGTGCTGGCCGAGATTGGCTTCGGCGAGTGTTTTGCCGGCGAGCACGCTGTCGCGGGTAATGCGCGCCTCGCCGACCTGGAGTTTGTGGCCGAGATGTTGAATCCCGGCCACCGTCGGGTTCACTTTTTGACTCGCCCGCGCCGCCAACGCCGCGCCCAACACGTGTCGCGGCGTGTACGCGCTGCTGGCGCCCGCCAGGATCATCGGCTCGCGATGATAAGGATCTTCGACCAGCGCGAGGATTTCTCCTTTGAAGCCGAGCTGGCGCGCGGCAAGGATCGTCGCGGCGTTGCGGTCATCGGTGCTGTTGACGATGAGCGCGCGAGCTTGTGTCAGATAGGTTTTTTGCAATACTCCATCGTCGAGATTGCCGTGGATCACCCGGTGCCTTTGTTCGTGCAGACGGCGCGCATCGTTCTCGTCTTCCTCGACGACAACGGTGGCGATGTCGGCGCGCTCCAATTCGGTTAGCAGCGTTGCCACTGCTGGGCCGTAATCGAAAATGACGACATGGTCTTTTAGCCTGGGAATCTCCTTCGGCAAGCGAGTTTCAAAGCGCTCTTCCAAAAACGGCAGCAGGTAAATTGGGAAGACGAGAAAAACCAGGAACACGCCGACAAATTGCACCAGCACGACATAGGAAACCATGAGCGGATGGCTCCAGTTGGAGTCCCGGCCGTAACCGGTCGTCGACAAGGTCTCACCCGCCCATTCCAGAGCGTCCCAAAATCCCCGGGGTTTGCCTTCGACGTAGGTCATCCCCCACATGTAGAAGAGAGTTGTGACGATGAGCAGCAGGATCAGTACGCCGAGCAAAGCGAGAAGTCGTTTGTGCAAGTGCGTCATTATCGAATTCTCTTGCTCACTAGCGGAGTGGTGACGAGAGGATCATGTCTAAAGGACATCGATAAGTCGTGAAGGGACCAACTAATTGCTCGGCGGCTCGTCAGCCGGCGGCGCGCCGCGATTGCGGCCGGCGCCAAAAAAGTAGAGTGCCCAGAGCGCGACGCTGGCAAGCAGCACCGCGATGCGGCTGGCGTAGTCGATGGCGCTCGGTGAAACGAAGCCTTCAATCAAACCCGCGACCACCAGCATCACCATGCAGCCGAGCTCGATGGTCAGTGCTGGACCGCCGACTCGTTTGAGTGCCGTCGCGCGGCGCAGTTGCCCTGGAGCGATAATCGCGCTCGCCAGTATATAACCTGCCGCGCCGGCCAGGCAGATTGCCAGCAGTTCAGTCGCGCCATGCGGCATGATCCAGCCCCATAAAGCTCGGTCTTTGCCGTGTAGGCTCATCCAGCCCGCGACCGAGCCCAAGTGGATGCCGTTGAGGATCAGCAGCAAGCTTGTGCCGATGCCCGCGGTCAGTCCGAAGCCGAAGGCCAGCAGCGTGACTTGAATGTTGTTGGAAATAATCAGCGACGAAACCACCGGACGCGCCAGACTTGGAATGTGGTGCAGATTATCCGGAGTAGCCGGATCGAAATCGAGAAACTCGTCTGAGAGCAGATCATAAGCCAAGGATGGATAGAGCTCGACTGCGACAAAAGAAATGACCGCGGACCCGAAGAACATGAGTGCGGCCAGCGCCACGGCCCACGCGTGCCGGCGCACCGCGGTGGCAAAGCTAGCGAAACCGCGCAAGGTCGCGGTGTCTTCGCGCATCCGAATTTGCCCGTAGATGAGGTTGTGGCCGGCGACGGCGATGCGATTGAGTTGGTCGATGGTTTCGCGCGCGGCGCCGAGCGAGCGAGCGCGCGCCAGATCCGCGGTCAGCGCTTGATAGTCATCGATCAGTCGAGTGAGCTCGGCACCGGTTAGCTTACGCAATCCGCGCGGCCCGGCTTGCAAAATCACTTGGGCGCGCCGGTAGAACTGCGTCCATTGTTCGAGTTTTTCGTCGGCGTTTTGCACGATCGGGTCTGCCTTAGAAAAGCGCCGCGGGTGGCGCTGTTTTCTCCGCGACCACGACGTTCGGCGCTTTGGCCTGCGCCAGCTCGATGACCTGCATGAGCAGCTGTTCGCAGCGCTCCGTGCGATCCTGCCGGTGCGCTAAACTATCGTGATCTTCGCCGAGCACGGTCAGCAACGGCTCGACGATCTGCCAGACCAATTGCGCGCGCCGGTCTTCGGAGAGCTCGTGGCGGCGCGCGAGAAAGCGCTCGATCAAACCGATCTGCTGCGGCGAGATCGCACCGCGCGGCAGCGTGAGCGCTTGCCGGGAGCGTCCCTGTTCGACACGGCTGGCCCAAGCGGCCCCGGTCGCACCCTGCGCGGCCAGATCAAATTTTTCGACGACCACGTAGGTCCCGGCTAACATATCGCCCAGGCGCCGGCCCTGCGGATCGAAATGCATGACCAAGCCGCCCAAAATGTAGGAAGGCGGCGGCAGCATGTCGGCGGCGCGCACCAAGTTGCGCAGCGCCGCTTCGCGCAGCCCAATGGGCAATCCGTCCTGGCGGATCACGCGGATGCCGACGCGCTTTTTCCCCGGCGTCGAACCTTTGCTCAGTCCTTCAAAGAGAACATAGTAGCCCCAGTTGATCAAAAAAATAATCAACACCAGCAGCGCCAACATCCAAGATGCGCCCCAGGAACTGCCTCGCGCCGCGCCCACGAGCGATCGCAAGGTGACCAGCGCGCCACCGGCATAGAGCGCCAGCACGATGACCACGATCAACACGACGCTAAAGATAAAATCGATCACGTACGCGGAGAAGCGCGAACCGGGGCCGGCCAGCTCGAACTCGAGGGTGACGTGATCAGGTGTGGAAATAAAAACACTCTCGTTCATATTACTGTCGTTTAGAGTTTCGCGGCTTGGGCAGATTTTCTTGCGATGGTTCGTCGAGGTTGCAGGATTCGACGAACCATTCTTTCACCATCAGCTCACGAAGGTTTTGAATAGATGTGTGATTGTAGATTTCATTGCACTTCACGACCTCGTGATGGATCTTTTCTTTCACTTCGGCTGTGCCATCGCCGCCGGTGGCGTCGCGGCTACTGAAGATCCGCCTGGCGAATTTCCAGATAGCGTTTGACCAAATGGATGCTCAAGTGCGCCGGATCGGTCTCAAGAACTAAAATACCCCGAGAGCGCATGTTTTCCAGCGCCAGTCCGCGCCGGCGCAGCTGGTCGCATGCGGCCGCTTTACGATAGGTATCTTCGACGGTCGCAGGGACCGAACGGGCGATCGCGCCGATCTGAGGTTCCGTTAGGACGACACACAGGACCAAGTGCCTTTCCGCCGCCCGTGCCAGATTATGAACCAATCCCGCGCTGGCCGTGGCATCCAGCACATCGGTCAAGAGGATGACCAGGCTGCGCCGCCGCAGCATTGCCATCACCTGGGCAATCACTTGCCAATAGTCGGATTCCACCGGACGCGCGTGCACGGCATAAAGCGATTCAAGAACTCGGGGTAGCAGAGCGGGACCGCGCACCGGTGGCATGAACGATTCGAGCTTATTCGAAAAGGCGGCGACGGCGAGTGCGTCACCGCGCTTTTGCGCAACGTAACTCAGCATGACCGTCGCGTCCAGCGTGTGTTCCAGCCGGGAACGCTCACCGATGGTTTCCGCCATCAGGCGCCCGGCATCGAGAAGCACGGCAAGCTGTTGGCCTTTTTCCACCTGTTTGTTCCGGCTTATCAGCGATCCGCGGCGCGCCGTCGCTTTCCAATCAATGCTACGTGGATCCTCACCGGAAATGTAGAGGCGCAGACTCTCAAAATCGGTGCCCGCGGCTTTGAACGGGCGGGGCTTGCGCGCGATTTCCTCGCGTTGGTCGATTTTCGCCAGGAGCTGGTATTGATCGGCGCCGCGGAAATTGGGATAGACCTTTGCAGTATCGCCGACCGCGAGCGCTATCTGTCGCTGCATTAAACCGCGCTCGCCGTGCACACGCAGGACCACAGCGCCGAACGGGTGAGCGCCGCGTTTGAGCGGCCGGACGACATAATTCAGCTGCGCTTCGCCGTGGGATGGAATTCGCACGGACGGCAAATCCGTGCGCGACTCGAAGCTGTCGGGAAGCTCGTCGCGCACGACGGCGACGACCGGGCGCGCCGCCCGATTGGCTAAAATGAGCTTGACCGAGTGGTCGACGCCGAGCGCGAAGCGGGGCGGCAACTCGCGCCGTGCGGCGAGGTCGGACGGTCGCGGGATCGTGCGCGTATCGCGCCAGCAGAGCACCGCCAACAACACAAGATAAAACAATCCGGCGAGCCATGTTCCTGGAACGAACAGAGCGAGCGGCCAAAGCGGCGCGCCGAGCGCGACCAGCCGAATCAACCGCAAGCTGGGAATCAACGAAAGAATGCCGATCATTTTTGCTACCGGGGAATCTCGACTTGAGCGAGCAAAGATTGGATACAGCCGTCCGGCGTCAAGCCTTCGATCTCCGCTTCCGGCGTCAGTCGGATGCGGTGGCGTAGAACGGGGAGCGCCATGAGCTGAATCTCATCCGGCGTGACATAATCGTGGCCGCGCAGCAGAGCCAGCGCCTTGGCGGCCTGTAGCAGCATGATGGCCGCGCGCGGACTGGCGCCGAGAGTTAGACTCGGGAAGCCGCGCGACTGGCGAATCAGCCGCAGCGCATATTCCAAAACCGTCTCGTCCACGCGGACCGCGTGGGTCACGGCGCGCAGCCGGGCGATTTCTTGAGGGCCGATGATCGTTTGGATGATGCTGTGGGGTTGTGCGGATTTTTCGCCCAGCGTCTGGGCCGATTTCAACATCGCCCGCTCATCTTCCTCGGCGGGATAATCGATGATGACTTTCATGAGAAATCGATCCAACTGCGCCTCGGGAAGCGGATACGTACCCTCGTATTCGATCGGGTTCTGCGTGGCCAGGACGGTGAAGCAGGTCGACAGCTCGTGGGTTTGCCCATCGATACTCACCTGGTGCTCCTGCATCGCCTCGAGCAGCGCGGCTTGGGTCTTTGCCGGGGCGCGATTGATTTCATCGGCCAGCACGATATCGGCGAACAGCGGACCCGGACGAAAGCGGAACTCATGGGCCGCCAAGTCGAACACATTCACGCCGGTGATATCCGACGGCATAAGATCCGGCGTAAACTGGATGCGCGAAAAGCGACAGCGCAGCGCCGCGGCAAGGCTGCGCGCGAGCAGTGTCTTTGCCACGCCCGGTACGCCTTCGATCAGCACGTGGCCGCCAGCGGTGATGGCGACGAGCAGGCTTTGGATCGCGGCCGCTTGACCGTAGATCACCCGCTGCAACTCGGCTTGCACGGCGCGGCCGATATTCAGCACGTCGATGGAGATTGGCTCTTCGCTCATAGTCGTGATCCTTTGACGAGGTCGCCGGCGGCCGCGCCGAACTCGATCAACTCTCGATCGCTGAGGTGCTCGCCGGTTTGAGTCTTCGCGAGTAGAGCGCGCAGCGTGGCGAGCTGCGCCATGCCGCCGCTGATTGGCAACTTCGCCAATTCGTCGCGCAAGTCAGCGCCATCCGAAACCTTGCGCCGCCCCTGGGTCAAATACCGGCAAAGGTCCTGCACGATTAGCTTGGCCGCGAGGCCCTGGGCGGCCGCAGCCTGAAGAAAACCGGCTCGAGCGTTGACCAATTCCAGCGGACTTGCTCGGCTCGGTAGAGGCGGCTCCGAGATGCGCCCGAAGCGCCGGCGGTAGACGAACAGATAGAGCACCGCGGCGGCGCTTAGTTGCAATACGGACCAGCCCCAAGGTGTCATGAGAAAAGCCCGGATGAGTTGACCCGTGCCGCGTTTTTCGCCGAAACCGTGATGATATTCATCGAAGAGAATTTTGCCATCGCCCCAGGCCGCCGCAAGACTCACCAGCCACACGGCATTATCCGACCTGCGCAATGCGCCGTTGCTCACCATCGTGGGATCGGCGACGGCGACGATGCGGCCTTGGTTTACAGGGATCGAAACGGCAAGAGTGGTATTGCCGGTGCCGGCGATAACCTCCGCGTTATCTGTCCGGGTAAAACTCTGGCGCCAGCGCAGTGTGATATCGCCGTGCGGTAGCGAAGAGCCGCTCGCTCGTCCCGTTCTATATCCCGCTGCTTTTGTCCAAAGCAAGGCAGGCGCGTAGCGGGACAATAACGTTTCCACCGTTTTTTCGTCGATCTCATTGGTCGCGCGCGAGTCTTCCGTTGAAGTCGCGTCATCGGGTCCCCGGCGCTGGCCTACGGGCCAGCCATTCGAGCTTAGCAGGATAAGCTGACCGCCACCGGCGAGCCAGCGGGCGAGATGATCCGCTTCGCCGGCGGAAATCGACTTCACCGGCCCGGCAACGATCAACGTGCTCGGCGCATCCGGCTGTTGCGGTAATGGCAGGAAAGTCAACGGGCGGCGCCATCTCTGCACAGAAGGTAAAAACTGCTGCATCACCAGCAGCAGCGCTTGCGCTCCGCTCGGATCGGTGAAGAACGTCGACGGGCGTTGCAGCATAAAATCGGTATTCTGCCGGGTCGAAAAACTTGCCAGGACGAGCGATAGGATGAGAAAGATTCCGGTCGCCGCCGCTGCCGTCAAACGATTGTGCGTCTGCGGAGTCATGCCGCGCCACTTGTCTCATTGCAAAACTGGTCTACTCGAACGACCAGAGACTCGGCGGTGTCTACTGGTGTCGATCGATTGGCGTAAACCGTGCCCTCGTAGAGCTCGGTCAGCTCCGCGAAAGTCGGGTACCAAGGATGATTGCGGGCACACTCCGCAAGATAGTGCGAATTGGTTTTCCAGCCGGCGAATTTGATGGCGCCCTGTTGGTCCAGCAGGCCCAATAAAACCCGATGGGCAATCCAAACCGCGCGTCGCAAATTACCGTCGCGCAGCAGCCCGTGCGCGATTTTAAGAGCATCGCGCCAGTTGGTCGCGGCGCCTTCCAGGATATCCCAGCGCGTCTGCCGCGTGTCTGCACGGTTTTTTTTGCGCTGAAAAGGCAGCACGTCGGCCAACGCGAGGTAGAAGAGGTGGGCGAGGCAGGCGAGCAAAACCAATAGCGCGATGATGAAAAAGACTCGCGCCAGCGCGGGGTTCGCCTCCGACCATTGACCCAGACTGTCGAGCCAGCGCTTGATGGCATTAAGGGCCTCAATGACAATCTCATACCAGCGGGAAGGCTCGGCGAATTCGGCCCGCGCAAGAACCGCCTGCGTTGCGTCACGAATCCGTTCCGGCGTTGGAATCTGGCTCAGTTGTGCCGCGGCGGACATTAATTTTAAGTTCAGCGGCTCAAAATCGCCGTGGTCGCCGCGGCCGGCGATTGATTCGAGACCGCGAGGCTGAGCATTTCGAGATCGAAACCTTCCTTACGGATGCGCATGTCATAATAGAGCAGGATCGCCGCGATGATGGCGAGCGGCGTCAGCAGAATCGACAACAGATTTCCCAATGCCGAGCTTAGGACCGCCGTGCCGGCGCCATCGCTGGTCAACAAAAAGCTGGTAATGACGCCGACGCCGCCGGCCAAGACCGCTTGGAGCAAGTTGATGACGATCATCACCAAGAACACTTTGCCGCGATATCCTTTGACCAACTCGCGGCTTCGTCTGAGCCCGGGCATGGCCTTCTGGCCCTCAACCAGGATCGCCGGCACAACCAGAGAATACGAGAGCATCCAGAGGATGCCGGGAATGATGAATAAAATAAACCCGAACAAAACCCGAATGGTGGCGGTAATCTGGGCCAGGGACAAGGTCCAGAAATGGCTCAGGCCGCGCTGTAGCGCATCGACAATGCTGACGTCGTTCCCGAGATAGCGTTCGCTGATCGCAAAGGTCGCCGCGCCGCTGGCGATCGGGAAGGCGACACTCGCCCAAAGAATCATAAACACGACTTGAAAAAGCAGCATCGATAAACCACCTGTCGGAGATTGAAGGTGTCCGCTCAGACTGGCTTCGATCACCAGCATGACCAAATAAAATGGCACGTACGCGGCGGCGGCGATACCGAGCATCAATGAAAAATTATTCGTGTAAAGGCGAAAGGCGCGGTCGAGCAGCCCTCCCGTGGTCATCGCTTCAAAACGGGGTGAATCGGCTGTATCCATGGGTGCTCCTTTTGCGCTGTCACGTCACATTCGGTGAGTATTCCGGCATGTACTTTCTGTGACACAAACTCGATTGGTCTTGAGCGAGTCCGGGCGTGAATTAAGACTTTGCGAGCTCGCGCCCGAGATCCGCAGTATTATAGCACAGCGACTCACGCGTTTAATAAAAATCTGCACGCGTCATGCAATCCAGCATCCCGCAGTCCACGTATCTTGAGCGCGATTACTTTGCGGCTCGGATCGACCAGCTGCCTGATTCGCTGCCGCCGGTCCAGAGGCCGCGGATGGCTTCCTTGATGGCGGCGTCGAACAGCGTGGCAAACGGTGCGTTGTGTACGTGAGGAAATTCGGCGGACCAGCTGCCGCGAAATTCTCTTTCGCGGCCTTCGACGGACGCGCGCCAGACACCGTTCCATCCGGTCGAATGTTTATCGGCCGTCCAGGTGCCGCGCATCACTGTTGCACCGCTGCCATCATTCAACGTCCAACCGCCACTGGCGCTTTTGTCCGTGGAGCCCGGCGCAACGCTCCACGTGCCGTTAAAAGTTCGACCGTCCGAGCTTCTGGCCGACCAACTGGACGAGCTGGATTCCTTTTCCTTGAAGGACTCTTTTGCTTGATTGCTGACGAGGACATCTGCGGCGCGCACCCAGCCGACCAGACCTTGTTTGGTGCGCACCATGTACCAGACCTGGCTGCCCACCGACTCGGCGATGGGGAAAAGCGCTTCACCCTTTTCTAAAGTTCCGATGCGATCGGATTCGCCGTCCTGCCGTGGATACAAACCCACGCCGGACTCGCGCACGCTAAGGGCGGCCGGCGAGTCGGCGCCATGGGTGGACGTTAGCGGCATCACCAGCAGTAAAATCGAAACAAGGAGCCAACAAAGCATCGAAGGTCTGAAATTCCCGGTCGTCTCCATCTAACGTCCGCCCTCCCGCCTTTCATTCATTTTCATGCTGCCGATGATTGTAACTCATTTCGACCGCCGACGTCACGATGGAGTCGCAGGGTTCCTGACACTCTTTGGCCGCTATGGTTGCCCCTGACAAAGCGGCTGACAAGCTCAATCCTATCCTCGAAGAGTAATGGGCGAGACAGCAATCGGGGGTCTTATACTTTTTTGACAGAGCGTGAAATCGATATTCACAGGTCTACCGATCGCACGGGCATTGAGGTGTAAGTCGTAAATCGACTGTGAACGGTAGCGAAAATCCTAGAATCTTTGATTTGCCGCTACCTCACGGTGTTTTGGCGCTCACGGTCGGCTACGCCGCTCGGCGCAGCTCTGCGGCAGGCTCATTAGCTGCGGTCTGATGCGGTCGCTCGTCGACGGCGAGCATCGCGAAGTTGGCGGCGATCAGACCACCGATGCAAAGGCCCGCGGATAAGCCGAAGACGACGGACGCTAACAAGGCGAAACCCCCTTCCGCGATCGTATCGAAAGCTGCGACCCAAGTGATTGTGGCCGCAAAAATTCCGCCGACGATGAGTCCCCGGATTAGATATTTGTTCATGCCGTTCCTCCCAACAAAATCTACTTGAGTCATCCAATGAGCAATCGGCGCGCCAATCGCATACACACGAAAACAGAGCAGTCTTGGGAGCATCCTCTCAGGATGATTCTCAATTCAGAGAAATCCGCCTTGAAAACTTCCGATGGATGGGAAAATGCAAAATAATTCGGCGCTGCAACCGCGACCGATTTATCTGCCGATGGCTGTCTTGGTCTCCGCTGCGGTTGGAAATTCTGCGGTCAATCTGCTTTCCGACAATTCCATGAGAGCGGCATCCAATACTTCCGCTACACCGACCTCAGCTGCGTCGTAAATCGTCCGCGCGGCGGCCGGCGGCGGCGCCCATCGCGCCACGTCGCGCTCTTGGAAAATCGCCAGAACGGGCACGCCGACGGAACAAGAGAGATGCATCGGACCGGAGTCGCAACAGATCAGTAGATCAAGATGCGAAATCATCGCAGCGAATTTTCTTACCGAGGGCTCGTGGATCAGTGGGATTTTTGGACCGAGGGAAACTCTGAGCAGATCGACGATGTCATTTTCTTCCGGGCCGAGAAAGGTGAGGACGCTAAATCCCCGCCGATAGAGTCCGTGGATAAGATCGACGAAATTCTCCACTGGCCAGCGTTTACCGCGGAGCTTGCGGCCGCCGACGAATACGCCGACTCTCTTGCCGTTCTTCCCGCTCAAATAGGATTCGAGGTTGCTCAAGCCGTCGGTCCTTTCAGCGGCGGAAAACTTTATCGCTCCCACGGATTGACCCGCGTCGAGGCGCAGGGCGGCAAAGAATTCGGTCAGTTTGCGATACTTGTTTTCCGCGCGCAATTTCGGAATTTTCAGGTCGAAGAAATAGTCCCATTTGCCGAATAATCCGGCGCGGATCCGTGCGCCGGAACATCCCACGATAAAAGAGCCGAGACCAGAGTGCGAACAGCTGACGTCGACGGCCAGGTCATACTGATTGGCTCGAAGCTCTCGAATCAGACGCGGATATTGCCAAAGCACCCAGGGAAATCTGCGGGGCGCGACAAAATGGTGGTTCAAAGGTTGAAATTGAAAAAGCACATTTGACACGGGCGATCCGACGAAGTCGATTTGAGCGTCAGGAAAGCGATTGCGAAACCCGGCCACCGCGGGCAACGCAAGCAGCGCATTACCCATGCGGAAATTAGCCCGGACCATGAGGATTTTTTTTATCGTCGAACAATAGGGATCGGAGATAACCTCGTCCTTTTCGTGCACACACCAACCAATGACTCGCATGGCGAGTTGGCGAATCCAACGATCGATACGATAGCGGAACGGACGTGCGTCACTATACAAAGTCGCCATGAAGTCTCCCTGACAATGGCGGCGCGCAATCCTCATGTGGGAGCCGATACGGACCGACCGTGGATTGCTGCCGATGCATGGAGGCTAACATAAAAAATTTTCTTTGCCGAGACAACGAATCCTGGCTTGGGTTGGATTCTAAACGGATGGGTGTGGGTGATGTCGATCACGGTCTGCCTCACAAAATCGAGTCGCTAGTGTGGCGTCTCAGAAGTTCGTTTAAAAAGTCCAAACGATGGCAGCCACTGAAGTTGAACTCAAATCCCCCTTTGTTCCCCTTTTTCAAAGGGGGAATTCTCTCCGTGCGATTGTCACCCCTCTTTGCCAAAGAGGGGAAGGGGAGATTTTCCTACGGAATGACGCGAGAATTATGTCGCGAACTTCTGAGACAGGACACTAGGTGCTGTTTTAGATATTCGTTTACAGGTCTAAAACCGGGCAGTATAATAACGATCGCGTGGGGGGATCGGCCCAAAGCTTTTGATTACGACTATACCGGAAACTGCATGAGTTCCCGGTGTTCTTAAAGGGAAACTTTAGCGCCAGATCGTTCAAGGGCGCTTGCTCTTCAGGCAAAACCTAAGCCCTGAGCCTGAAGCGCTAAAGATTGCGTGCGGATGGCCGATTGGAAGGGGTAGTCCTAAAAATGTGTTTTGACCCTGAGGGTTACGGGTCGCGAATCGAGTCGTTAAGACTCACGAGGTGGTTATGTTTGAGCCAACCTTTCATGCCAGATCTCTTCGCGCGATTGGACAAGACCTCGAAGCCCAGGGGATCACTCAATTCAATCTGACATCATCCAACGAGGGCTATCTCGTGCGCGCTTTGCGCGGCTCGATGGATAACAACCTCTCGCGCGGCTCCGTGGGAAAAAGAGCGGGTCACCGAAATACAGACTCGGCCGGCCCGGCGGAACTTGCATACAATGTGGAAGCGATTGAGCGATTGGATGAACAGGGACGGGCAAAGCGGGACATGGGAAACAAGCTGCCGGACTTCTTTAGTTTATCCCAGTGTCTGCGCGCCGTAGGCGCAGTGATCGATGCCAAGCGCGGTCTGCTCTTGCAGCTGGATCGAAACGCGGAACCGAACGCCATCCCGTCCATCGTCATTCACTATCAGACTTCAACGGGCGTTGAAATTCGCGAGGTGCATCCGTCGCCGAACGTTTATGATTACAGCGTCCATATGTACAAGAGCCGCAGGCCGGAAACAGATTTGATGGAGTCCGACGCGGAATCGACGGAGCGCTCGAATTAAGTTCCACGTCATCGCGGGCCTCGAGAGTTGATCGTTATCCGCCGGAAGTCGGTTCCCTGTCAAAATTATAGTTACACCAGTCGCAATCTCACGCTGCCGAAATTTTGTTAGCGGTATTACCTTGTTGCACGGGGTCCAGTACCGCTAGCGGAAGTCGTGCCGCTTCTCTCCACTCCTTTCACGCCTAATGGTTCCCTGAAGATTGACCTGTCGAGGCGGTAATTTTTCTCTAGCGCCGCTTTGAAAAGAGTCATTCCTGAGTTAAAAAGATCGTGACTGCGGAGAGAATCCTCTTGAACGTCCCTACACTGCACCGGCGATCGAGAGCCCCGTCCGAGCTGTCGAAATGAACCTTTCGGAAGCGACAACGCCCATCACATTGATTCGCCTCGCTCTGTTTTCGATTCTCCTGATCGGCATGCTCGGCAGCGGCACGGAATTGATTCTGCTCGACCACATGGAAGACTGGCGCCAATGGATTCCGTTAATTTTGATCGCGCTCGGTTTACTGGCGTCCGGGTGGCATGCGTTTCATTCAACGGCGCGAAACGTCCGAGTTTTACGGGCGATCTTCATCGGCTTCATTGCCAGCGGCTTCGCGGGAGTATATTTTCACTATCAGGGCAGCGCCGAGTTCAAATTGGAATCCAACCCTTCGCTCCGCGGTTGGCCCTTATTCTGGGCGGCGGTCAAGGGGAAGGCGCCGCCGTTGCTTGCTCCCGCCGCGATGATGCAGTTGGGATTGATCGGCTGGACTTACACTTTTAAGCATCCGGCGCTCAACGGCGCCAAGAAAAAAGGAGAGTGAGATGAACCGGATCAATAGTATCGTATTCGCCTGCGCGCTAGTGGCGCTCATCGCCGTGCCGGATGCTGGTCACAGCCAAGCGGGCCAATCACAACTGGTGAATCCCGATCTGACGAGCGAAAAGGAATTGCTGGCGCTGCCGCACATGACCGCGGCACTCGCTAAAGGCATCATGGAACAGCGGCCGTTCTTGAGCATGACCGAACTGAACGCGCTGTTGTCCAAGACGCTGAGCAAAGAGCAGGTGGCCGAGCTTTACGGCAAGATGTTCGTGCAGATCAATCTCAACACTGCGGCGCCGAATGAGATCTTATTGATACCCGGCGTGGGCAATCGGATGTTACGCGAGTTTCAGGAATATCGCCCGTATAAGACGATCACGCAGTTCCGCAAAGAGATCGGCAAATACGTCGATCAAAAAGAAGTCGCACGCCTCGAGCAATACGTTTTCGTGCCGATCCACCTGAACAGCGCCAGCGATGAAGACATCCTCAGTATTCCCGGTACGGGCAAGCGCATGCTGCGCGAATTTAAAGAATATCGCCCCTACACCAACATCGAACAGTTCCGCAAAGAGATCGGCAAGTACGTCGACAAAAAAGAAGTTGCGCGTTTGGAAAAATACGTGACTTTGAATTGACTCACAGATTCCTTTGGATCCATCTTTGCTCTTCTGATGGCCCGAGAGTTTCTATCCCGCCATTTTGTATTCCTCAGTGCCCGAGGTTTCCGCTCGATAATTGAGTACCCGTTCAAGATCGATCTCTGCTATTCTGTCCTCGGGGCGCCATCAGAGCGCGTTCAATGCGTCGAGTTGGCTTTCGTGGCGACGGAATGTGGAGGTGATCGGTGTGGTTCCTCGGTTTAATCATCGGCGGATTCATCGGCGGCGGAAGCGGCACGATCATCGGCTCCTTCGACCGTTTGCGCGTCGACCTGCCGCAATTGAATAGTCTGGTGCGGCTGCAAATTCTCTCGCGCGCCAAAAACGACGAGCCATGGCGGCTCCAGACACGCGCGACGGCCTATCGCTTGCGCCGCAATGAGACCGAAGTGAGAAGTCCGGAGATCATGCTGACGAACATGGGTGAACGCTATTGGTTGCTGCGAGTCGATCAAATAGGCGGCGGCGTCGGCGACGGTGTGCCGATTCTTCAAATTGGCTGGCTGCCACAGAAATTGGTGTTTGCGGCGCGTGGCACGGGTCCGTTTCAACTTGCTTACGGCAGCAGTACTGCAAAGCCATCCGTCTTTCCGATCGATTCCTTGATTCCCGGTTACAAAACTGATGCGGAATTCAAGGTCAACGCTGCCTCGCTGGGCGAGCAGGTTACGTTGGCAGGCGCCGCGCGTCTGCGCGCCCAGGCGGATTACAAAAAATGGGCGCTTTGGGGAAGCTTGATTTTCGGCGTTCTACTTTTGGGATTGATGGCCTATCGTTTGGCGCGTCAAATCGGAAAATCTCCCACCGACACGACGGACGAATCCAATTAGTTACGCACGCGATGGCTCTTGCCATCCACCGCTTCACTGGACGGTCAGCCTGAGCGCGTGCTATAGCCAAGAAGTATCTTATGCCGCGGCTTTAACAGGCTACTGAAAACCCTCTCGCAGTCCTTCGACGTGGCTCAGGACGAACGGAGTGGATTTGAAATCGTTGATGATTTTCCGTTCTGCTGAGTGTGTCGAAGCATGAGGTGGCGAAGCATTCCGAAACCTTTTTTCAGCAGCCTGCTGGTGTGGTGACTCAGAAATTCGCGATATAATTCGATCGTCATTCCGGACAAGCTGGCGGTAGCTAGCGCGACCCGGAATCCAGGAATTTCAAAAGCATCTGGATTTCGCCGGTATGACGGCTAGGCGTGATCAACTCATTCGTCGAACTTCTGGGTCAGGACACTAGATCAACGAGAATGGTCGTCTACTCGCGTCAATATTGGAGATTATTCTGCGCCCTAGCTCTGCCAAACCGGAGAAAATAGAAACCCCTGCCGACGACAGTGTCGAAGCAACGGCAGATGACAAGCTCTGGTATCCTATTGAACTCTTAGTGCGCCTGCGCGCCTTTGACGCGTTGCGCCACCGGGAATACCGCTTACTCTGGTATGGTCAGGTCTTCTCATCGATGGGCACCTGGATGGATCAGGTAACCCGTGGCTGGTTGATCTATGAACTCACCGATTCGGCGCTGCAGCTTGGTTTGGTGCGCGGCATTCAAGCGATCCCTTTTCTCCTGCTCTCGCCGATCGCCGGCAGCACCGCCGACCGCTATTCCCGCAAGTTTCAGGTCGTCGGCGCGCAATTCGCGAACGGATTTTTGTATGCTGTGACCGCGGTGCTGATTTTCGCCGCGCTCATCAAGCCGTGGCATGTTTACGTGACGGCTTTTTTGATGGCTTGCGTGCAAGTGTTCTTACAGCCATCGCGCGCCGCAATGATCTCGGACACGGTGCCGCAAAAAAATCTGACCAATGCGATCGGCCTGAATGCGGTGGTCTTCAACATGGCCCGCAGCACCGGTCCGGCCTTGGCCGGATTGTTGATAGCGCTGTTTGGCACCGGACTTTCCTATGCGGTGCAAGCAGTATTTTTCTTATTGGCGACGGTGTGGACGATGCAGATGAGCTCCAGCCACCATGTTTCGTCTCACTCGCAAGGCCCCGGCGCCCACGAGGAGTCTTTCGGGCAAAGTATCATCGAGGGGTGGAAGTTCAGCTGGCACAACGAGGTGGTGCGCACGGGGATCCTCGTGGTCATCATCGCGTCTCTATTCATGATTCCGTTTTCAACGCTGCTGCCGGTTTTCGCGCGGGATCTGCTGCAGGTCGGGGCACAGGGACAGGGGCTGCTTTTGACGTCCATGGGTATCGGCGCGCTTTGCAGTTCCTTTCTGATCGCGTCGATCGGCGACCGCATGCCGCGTGGTTTGCTCATGGTCGGCGGGGTCGCGTTCTACGGCGTGCTCGTGGTGATGTTTTCCGCGTCGCCGTGGTTTCCGCTATCAATGGCGCTGATGGCGCTTATCGGTCTTTGTCATGTCAGCTCCCATGCGCTCGTGCAAACCATTATTCAAACCTATTCGCCACGCGAGTTCCGCGGTCGAACGATGGCGATCTTTCATATGACCCATGTCGTGCTATTGCTCGGCGGCATGTTGGTGGGCGCGCTTTCGGCGCTCTTCGGCGCGCCGTGGGCGGCGGCGTCGATGAGCATCGTCGGGACGTTGTTCATGGTCGTCATTTATGTCGCGGCGCCCCGGGCGCGGGAGATACGGTGAGGAAACAAGTACTTCGAAGATTTGGAGTGATGGAGTGTTGGAGGAATGGGTAGACCCGCTGTTGCCGCTCCGGGGAATAGACTCGTCATGTTTAGACGGCGATTCATATGCCGATTGCTCGGCACGATAATTTTCACAGCCGGCGCATTCCATGCGGCCATCGTTGGCGCGGCAGCGCCGCCGCAGAAAGTCGCCTTTGTGTTCGCCGGCTTCAACGAGCGCACCGGTTACATTTTCGTCGCCAAAGACATGCGCTTCTTCGAGGAGCAGGGCATCGACGCGCAAATCGTCCAGGTGCGAAACGGACAAGTTGCAGTCTCGGCGCTGGCAGCCAACGAGGCGCAGTTCTACAGCGTGTCCGCGACCGGCGCGAGCCTCGGCGCCATGGCCGCGGGTCTCGATCTCGCGTTCATCGCGGGCATCGTCAATAAGCTCGACGGCGACGTCGTCGTCTCGTCAAAGATTAGCGCACCGGTGGATCTCAAAGGGAAATTTATCGGCATTCAGAGCATCGGCGGCGGCGTTTGGACGTTCACCATGCTGGCACTCGATTACTGGGGGCTGGTGCCGGAACGAGACAAGATCCAGTTTCGCATCGTCGGCGATCAGGCGGTGCTCACACAGGGATTGATCAACGGCACCGTTGACGCCGCCTATCTCGGCTATACCTTCAGTAAGGTCGCGCAGCGCCACGGCTTCCGAGTTTTGCAGGATCTCGCCAAGGTCGATATTCCCTATCAAGGCGTCGGCATCGTCGCGCGCAAGAGTTTTCTCGACCAGTCGCCCGATGTCGCCGAACGGACGCTCAAGGCCATTGCCAAGTCGGTCGCCTATTTCCAGGACGCAACGAACAAACAAAACGTCGTCAATATTTTGATGAAATGGCTGCGTCTGCCGCAAATGGATGACGCCGTCGCCGGATACGAAGCGATGCGCACGCTTTACAGCCGGCGTATGTTTCCGACCGTCGACGGCGTGCGCAACACGGTGCGCATTTTGAGCCGCATCGATCCTAAGTTCGGCAAGCTTAAAGCAGAAGATCTCGTCGACGAACGGATCGTGCGCAAACTCGAAAAGGAAGGCGTGTTCAAGTAGCATGTCATTGGCGGCCAGCGTGAATCTGCCGGAGTGATTCTTCTAATCAGCCATCCGAAAGGGCAGACACGGAGGTCTGCCCCGACAATCCCGCGTCGTTACATTTAGTCGAATGACCCTCGACGCGCTGCGGCTGGACGCAGCGCGTCGGCGCGTGTTATAGCCGACAAGATCGATCCAAACCCACTTGTTCTGCTTCGGAGTTTGCTCTGAGATCTTCCCGCACTGAAAAGAACGCGGAAAACGAAACGATCGACGGCACGCAACCATCCGCGTCGAACGGCGCATGGCCGCTCGACGCGTTGTTGCAGCTGCGCGGCTTGGCCGCCTTACGATACCGCGACTACCGTCTGCTTTGGTTCGGTCATGTCTTCACGTCGATGGCATTTTGGATGGACCAGGTGTCGCGCGGATGGCTGATCTATGAACTGACCGATTCCACAGTCCAGCTCGGTCTGGTGCGCGGCGTGCAGGCGATTCCAATTCTCTTGCTGTCGCCGATCGCCGGCAGTGCCGCCGACCGCTATTCGCGCAAGGCGCAGATCTTGGTCGCTCAGATCATCGATGGCGCGATGTTCGCGCTACTTGCGATCCTTATTTTCACGGGGCAGATCCAACCCTGGCATGTGTATGTGACGGCTTTCGCCATGGCCTGTGTCCAGACTTTTCAGCAGCCGGCCAAGGCCGCGATCATCGGTGACGTCGTGCCAAGGGAAGGTCTCACTAACGCCGTAGGCCTCAACTCGATTATTTTCAACGTGGCCCGAAGCACCGGGCCGGCGTTGGCCGGTGTGCTCATCGTCGTGTTTGGCACCGGAGGCGCCTTCGGTACTCAGGCCGTGTTTTATATCCTGGGAACCTATTGGACGCTAAAATTGCGCACTGCGGAGGGCGCCTCGACCGGCGGACGCGGCGACCACGGGCACGCGGTTTCCTTCGGCAAGAGTATCGTCGAAGGTTGGAAGTTTAGTTGGCGGAACGAAGCCGTGCGCACCGCGCTGCTTGTGGTGATGTTTGCTTCGCTGTTCATCGTGCCGTTTACTACGCTCTTGCCGGTATTTGCCCGCGATATTCTCAACGTCGGCGCGTCCGGTCAGGGATTTCTCCTAACGGCCATGGGCATCGGTGCGCTCGGCAGCGCGGTGATGATCGCAACCTTCGGCGACCGCATGCCACGGGGCTTGTTCATGCTCGGCGGTGTTGCTTTGTACGGTGCCGGTGTCGTCGCCTTCGCGGGGTCGCCGTGGTTTCATTTGTCGATGGCGCTCATGATCATCGTCGGATTCGCCAACGTGTGCTCGCACGCGCTGGTGCAGACCGTCATTCAAACCTATTCGCCGCCGGAATTTCGCGGCCGCGCACTCGCTCTTTTTCATATGAGCCAGGTCGTGATGACCGTCGGTAGCATAGCGATCGGATCTCTGGCGGCGATCGTCGGCACACAATGGGCCGTCGCCCTGATGGGCGCCGCCGGTGTTCTCACCATGCTCGGCATGCATCTGGCTTTACCGCGCGCGTGGCGGATTCGTTAAAACGGCGGGAATTGCTGCCGATGGGTGGCTGTAGGGCAGATTTTAAACCCGCCCCTACATTTGGAGATGCTGCGAATGGCAATGGAAATTCATGATCGTGAAGCAGCCGTCGAAGCCGCTTTGGAGCCCGAGCTGCCGATTTGCGATCCGCATCATCACTTGTGGGAGCGGCCCCCGGGGGACTATCTGCTTGACGAGTTGCTTCAGGACTTACGTAGCGGTCACAACGTGGTTTCGACAGTCGCGGTCGAATGTCGCTACTCCTACCGCAAAGGCGGCCCGGAAGAGTTGCAGCCGGTCGGTGAGACGGAGTTTCTTGACAGCGTGGCCAATCGAGTTGCCGCCGATGCCGCGATAGAAACGCGCGTCGCGGCTGCCATCGTCGGGCATGCCAACCTAACGCTGGGAGATAAAGCAGCAGC
The DNA here is from genome assembly GCA_963804165.1 of uncultured delta proteobacterium. Taxonomy (GTDB): domain Bacteria; phylum Desulfobacterota; class Binatia; order UBA9968; family UBA9968; genus DP-20. Next base: position 389,875 of record CAWDPO010000043.1, on the reverse strand, counting down.
TGTGCTTGAAGCGCATAGGGCGGCAAGCCCACACCATTTTCGCGGCATTCGCCACTCGACGATTTGGGATGCCAGCAGCGCGCTGCGAAGCGATGCGCCGCCGGGTCTGCTCGCGGATAGTAATTTTCGCCGGGGCTTTGCCCTGTTGGGTAAGCTCAATCTCAGCTTCGATGCTTGGCTCTATCATCCGCAACTGCCGGAGCTTGCCGCTCTGGCGCAGGCTTTCCCGGAGGTGACGATCATTCTCAACCATATCGCTGCGCCGCTGGGCGTTGGACCTTACACGGGTCAGCGGGACGAAGTATTCCAAATCTGGAGTCGAGGAATCGCGGCTTTGGCAAGTTGTCCAAACGTTTCCGTAAAACTCGGCGGCGTCGGTTCGCTTCGCTCGGGTTATGATTGGCACGCGCGCGCGGTCAAACCTTCATCGGCTGAGCTCGCCGCGGCTTTGGGGCCGTACTTCGAATGGTGCATTGAAAAGCTGGGGACCGGTCGTTGCATGTTCGAAAGCAACTTTCCAGTGGAGAAGCTTTCCACCTCCTACGTGAATCTTTGGAACAGTTTCAAACGGATCACGGAAAAATATTCTGCGGGCGAGCGCGCGTCGCTATTTCATGACACGGCGGCGCGAGTGTATCGAATCGAGTAGGGGCTTTGCGGGACGCGGGTAACTAAATTGCCGGCAATATTTCTTTTCCCCAAAGATCTATGGCCTCGGGGACGTCGGGCCCGAGGGGAACTCCGATAGTGATCTCGCCGAAGCCATGGCGCGCAGCAAGTTGAAAAAGGTTCCGAAGCCGGCCGATACATTCTTCCGGAGTGCCTGAGATAATCAGCCGGTCCACCGCCTCGTCGGGTGTCAGCGCGGAAGCGTAATCCACGCCCCGGTTCTCGGCGTAGGCTTGACGGACCGCTTGAATCGCTTTCGGATCGATACCTTTCGCGGCGAGCACGTCGTCCGGCCAACCCGAAGCGATGTGCGACACGAACCGTTTCGCGTGTTGTTTTGCCGCATGGCTGTCGTGCGATACGGAAGCGTTGACGAGCATCGTTTTGCGCAGCGGTTGCCCCACGCCGGACTGCAAGCGCGCTGAGTCGAGACGCGCGAGCGAAGCTTCCATATCGTCGATGCCGTATAAAGTTTGCAGCACCACGCCGTCGAAGTGGCGCGCGATCAAATCGAGCACGGCGGGCTTGAGCAGGCTTGGGCCGTAGTAGAGATGGATCGGCGCCGGGTTTTGAAGCGCAACGCATAATGTTCCGCATTCAAGTGAAAATATTCCGCCAAAACCGGAATATCGCTGGTATTCAGAGTCTCGCCGGCGAAGAGCGTGCGCAGCGCGACGGCCAATTCGGCCATGATGGCCATGGGTTTCGTCCGCACCACGTGCCGCGTGAGAATCGATCTGGAACCGGGACCCAAGCCGAGAGAAATGTCTCGCCCGCCCGCGAGCTCGGACATGGTGGCAAAGGCCATGGCGACGTCAACCGGATTGCGAAAGTAGGGGACGGCGACCGCCGTGCCGAGTTTCACCGGTAAACGAGCCAAGATCGCCGCGGAGCTTGCCAAAACGCTGCGATACTCGAGATTGTCGTTGGTCCAGACCCGGGTAAAATTGAACGGCCCCAAAATCTTCAACGCGCGCTCAGCCAGGTCGATGAGCTCCGGAAGGGAATAGCGGTTAAGAACGTGCAGCGGGTAGTGGATGCCGACCTCGCCGGTGAATTTTAGAGATGATTTTGCCATGGCCACGGGTTATCACACGCGATCAAACCAAGTCAAAGATTTGCTCTGAGACTTCGAACCCCTGGTCGTGATTCATTTAGCGGATCCGCGCCGGGTCCTAAAAAGTAGCACTTCATTCGAGTCGTCATCCTGAACGACAGATTGGTGTCGTAAGGACAAATCACCTGGATGTCATGCTGAGCCAAAGCGAAGCATCTGATTTTCCGACCGCTTACCGAAAAAAGCAGATTCTTCGGCTTCGACTCAGAATGACATTCTGGCACAGCCCACCAAGTGAAGGATCTGCTATCAATCAGCATCTGACGCTTGCAAGAAATTATTATTTTCAGTAGGCGTCGCCTTAGCGGCTTTCGGTTGAAATCCCTCGCGTTGGGGGAAGTGACTTTTGTCATACCGGCGAAGGCCGGAATCCATGTTGGTTTTCCGCCCAATCAGCCTGGATACCCGCTTTCGCGGTATGACGGAAGCTGCAGTTACTAACGTATTCCGGGTTCTTTATTCTATGAGTCTCACGCTCACCCATTTTCGAGGGAGGATTTTACTAACTTGCAAGCGGTGTGAAATTCCTTTAGGCGTCGGAAGGACGCTCGCTCGAAATCTGGAGGGGATATGAATACAGTTACGTCACAGCAAACCATCGTCAACTGCCTGGGCGCGCCCTGGCCGGAAGATCTCTCGCCGTCGTTTCTCGATCAACTGCGCGAGCAAGGCGTCGCCATCGTCGGCTGCACCGCCAATCTCACCTGGGACGATACTCTCGAAAGCATCGAAAACTTCGAGGCCGTCAAATCGATCGTGCGCGATCATCCGCATGCTTACATTGTGCGGAGCGCCGCCGATCTGGATCGTGAAGAGAATCGAGGCAAAGTCGGCGTGCTGCTCGGGCTGCAAAATCCCAAACCGTTGGACGATAGCCTGCGCTTGTTGGATGCGTTCTTCGATCTCGGCCTGCGCTGTCTCGCCCTCGCTTTCAACGAGAACAGCTATTACGGCTGCGGCTATGCCTCCGAAGTCGACACCGGCCTGACTTCCCTCGGCAAGAAAGCCATCAAGCGCATGAACCAGCTTGGCATCGTCATCGACTTGTCGCACTCCGGCGACCGCACGGCGATGGAAGCGCTCGAATTTTCCGAGCAGCCGGTGATCTTCAGTCATTCCACCAGCCGGGCATTGTTCAACCGGCCGCGCAACGCGCCCGATCCGTTGATCGTCGCGGCGGCAAAAAAAGGCGGAGTGATTTGCCAGGACGTGCGCGCCAACACGAGCGTCGCGGAGTATGCCGATTGGATCGACTACTGCGTCAAACTCGCCGGCATCGATCACGTCGGCGTCTCGGCCCAGGACGATTGGCACCGGTCGTACAAGGACACCAAGCGCATCGCGCCATACTTGCCGTCGTTCGCCGCCGAGTTTCAAAACGTGACTGGAGTGAGGATCGAATCTACCGGCGCGACGGCATCGGCGCCAAGCTACTCGATTCGTGAAAACCTGGCAGGCCGAGCTCACTGCACGAAACTATTCGGCTGAAAACATCGGCAAAATCCTTGGTGGCAACATGATGCGGGTGCTTAGGAAAGTGGTTCACTAGATCGAGTTTTCCAGCAGCTCAGGAGACGATTGACAATAACCAGCGACTGGACTGATAGTGCGCCTGATTTTGCTCGTAGCGGTTGATGAGTTTCAAATTTAGCTGCCGGCAATCACGGCGGTTCACCAATAAGGATAGTTGTGAACGCATTCCCCTCCTTTGTTCATCGTTTGCTGACCGCGCTTGTGGGTTTGATTGTCGGCGGATTGGGGGGGATGCTCGCTTTCTATGTCATTATGCTTGTGGTCGGTTCAGATTTCGGATTAGAGAATGTTCGTCCCGGTGGCTTGTTGGGAGCAGCCATCGGCTTTCTTTTCGGCCTCTGGCGACCTCATCGCTGGTCTTGGCTGGACTTCTTGGTTCCATGAAAATATGTAATGCGAAAGAAGACCGCAAAGATAAAAACTCGACCGTGGGACCCAGCCGAGCATTTGACCACGGAAGGCGACATGGCGGCGTACTTGGAAGCCGCGCTCGAAGACGGCGACCCGGCACTCATCGTCGCGGCATTGGGCGATATCGCGCGTGCCAAGGGTATGAGCCAGATTGCCCGCGAAACGGGTCTAGGCCGACAGAGCCTTTACAAAGCGCTATCACCGGACGGCAACCCGGAGTTCTCCACGGTGCTCAAAGTCGTGCGCGCGCTCGGCCTCCGCTTGCACGCAGTGGCCGATGCTTAATCACGGGTTCGTTCCATGGGAAGCGCGACTGGAACGGATCGCATCTACCGGCGCGACGGCATCGGCGCCAAGTTACTCGACCGGAAAAACCTCGCGGCCGAGCTCACCGGACGAAATTATTCGCGAAGAAAGCATCGGCAAAATACTCGGCGGCAATATGATGCGGGTGCTCAGGAAAGTGGTTTACTAAGATGTTCAAACCTAGAATCCAGACTCATGCCTGACGCCGACCGGCCTCGCAGACTCGACGCTGGCCTTGGACCGTTGAGCCAAATCCAAGCCTCTCTCCGATCTTCGCTAAAAAGATGCTTTAGCCTTCCATGCGCGACCGCGTATTTTCTTCACTTTAATTTGACACTTTTTCGGGCTCATAGTACGTAGTGGCTCGACTCTAGCAGGTCTGTCCGTCAAATCTATTTCGCCACGACATGAGGAAGAAACCTATGCGCATGGCTCTTATACATAGCGCCTGGCTTGTCCTGGTTGTTTTGATGACGCCGGTGAGCCCCGCTGCCGCCCAACAAAAACTCACACAAGTCAACTACGGTACCATTACGATATCCGCGCTACACTGGCCCTATTTGATCGCGGAGCAGGAAGGTATGCTGCAAAAAGAAGGCATCGAGATGAAGCGCGTCCTCGGCGGAACCACGACCGCCACCTCGCAGGCGCTGGTCGCTGGCTCCACGGATTTTGCGCAGATGAATTTGGTGCAGTTACTCTCCGCAAACTTGGCAGGAGCCGATCTCGTGGCGGTGGCCGGCGATACCCTGGTGCCTATTTATGCGTTGGTCGTACATCCTTCGATCAGGAGCTATGCCGATTTGAAGGGGAAGCGACTGGCTGTTGCAGGCCCGACCGATCCGCTCAACTATATAATGGCGCGGATGTTGGCAGCCAACGGGCTGACGCCTGCCGACTATGAGATGCTCGGACTCGGCGGAACTCCAACTCGCCTGGCGGCTGTGGAAAAAGGTGGAGTCGCCGGGGCCTTGGTCAATCAGCCATCGGATTTCAAAGCCATCGCCTCGGGGCTGCGTTTGCTCGGCTACTCTTCGGATTACGTCGACAATTTTCAGTATACCGTTACGGGTATGCGCCGCGACTGGGCGCAAGCAAACAGGCCTTTGACGGTGCGATTTCTCCGCGCTTTTGCGCGCGCGTGCGAGTTCTTTTATGAGCCGAAAAATAAAGACGCTGTGATTCGGGCGTTGATCGAGAAGGCCAAGGCGGATCATGACGATGCTGAGAAAACCTATAACCTCTTTATTAAAACCAAAAAATCGATTCCGCGCGATGGCGCGGTCGATATCAAAGGCGCGCGGATCGTCGCTGAGAGCTGGAAGGAGTTCGGTCTGCAAAAACTGCCGCCACCTGTCGACGCAGTAATCGATATGAGCTATCTGCAGGAAGCAAGAAAGTAAGGAACACTTAGAAGTGAAGAACGATGAGCTATCGTACAACTTAGGCGACACCGTCAATCGCGATCATGGGTCCAAGTCAGAAATGGATTCACGAACGCTCCTTCGCCGAGGACTTGGTCTCGCGCTGGGCAAAATCGGTCATTGATTCGGAAAAGGAATTCTTCTCGAAGTGAACCATGGCTAAAAATACCGCGGATATAGTTTTCAAGAATGGTTTGATCGTAACGCCGTCCGGCGTCATCGAAGGCGGGCTCGCCGTCGTCGACGGCAAGATCGGCGCTGTCGGCAGCGATGCCTTTTTGCCGGAAGCGGAGCGGGTCATCGATTTAGCCGGCAAACATCTTCTGCCCGGCGCCATCGATCCCGAATGCCACCTGGGCGGCCACCGGGACCTGGCGGCCGATTTTCAAAGTGAGACGCGCGCGGCTGCGGCTGCCGGTGTGACGACATGGGGCTTGCAGCTTGTCAGCCTCGCGATCACCGGCGGCGCTGAGAAAGTGAAGGGACCGGCGGATATTCCAAATTTCACCACGGCGATGCCGATTTTCTACAAGGCGTCGAAAACCGCGGCCATCGATTTTTTCCTCACGCCGATCGTCAGCACTGACGAGCAAGTCACGGAAATTCCTTATCTGGCGAGAGAGCACGGCATCAGCTCCTTTAAGCTCCATTTGCAGATGCAAGGTCCGTGGAAGTCTTCATGGCCGGCTTACTTTTTCGACGACGGCAGTATTTACTCGGTCTTCCAGGCAGTCGCCAAGCTAGGCGCGCCCGCCATCGCGCTGCTTCACTGCGAGAACTGGGAAATCGCCCAAGTGCTGCAGAAACAGCTCATGGAGGCGGGCCGCACCGATATGGGCGCGTGGGACGATCGCTCGCCGGCTTTCACCGAGGTCGGCCACGCCCGAACATACCTTTACTACGCCCGCATCGCCCGCTGTCCGATTTACATAGTGCACTGCACGACGACGGATACCGTTACGGAAATCGAGAAAGCCAAAGCCGAAGGCTTGACGGTCTACAGCGAAATCGGCACTCACTATCTCGTCCTGCACAAAGATGCTTGGAAGATCAACGTGCCGCTGCGCGACCGCTCCACGCATGAAGCGCTATGGAATGCGCTTTCGTCGGGCGCCATCGATTGCATCGGCAGCGATCACGTCGCGCATACAAGAACCCGCGAGTCCATGGAAACGGGGAACGTCTTTACCACAATCAGCGGTTTTCCATCGCGCGTCGAAGGCATGCTGCCGATGATGTTGAGCGAGGGTGTGAACAAAGGACGAATCTCGATCCAACGGTTGGCCCAAGTCGCAAGTGAAAACCCCGCGCGCATCTTCGGCCTTTATCCAAAAAAGGGCGCGATTCTTCCCGGCGCCGACGCCGATTTGATCGTCGTCGATCTAAAACGGCGCGCAACGATCACCAAAGAGCTTCTACACACTGTAACCCCTTGGTCAGTTTACGAGGGCTGGGATGTCACGGGTTGGCCGGTCATGACCGTCGTCCGCGGCCAGATCGTCATGGAATGGCCCGAGGGCGCTCCTCGCGCCAAGGTCACGGATGCCTCGCCGGGGCAATATCTCAGGCGAAAAGTCGGCACGCCGTAAGAATTTCCGTTTCACCAGACTCGTCTCCGCAGAGGTCCTGAAAGAGCAGGCCGCGATTCCACGGCATCCCGTTAGGAAGTGCTTTCCGAAGGTGACCAATCTTAGAATCCAGACTCATGCCTAACCCCGTCGTTGCTCTGTTAACCGGCGAGTGTAATCGATGCGGCGCCTGTTGTTTCAGTAAATCCGGTGCAGTCTGTGAGAATCTCAAAATTTTAACTCGGCAAGGCTTGCCCAACGCTACCAGGTGCAGGGTCTACGCCGAGAGATACGACGGCATGCCAATACGAATGATTGCCAAAGACGGAAGAATTTTAAGCGGGTATTACTGCGCGAAAAACTCGCCGGCCGAAGTTAAAACGATCATCGAGATGGGTATCAATAAGGGTGTCTGCTCGCTGAGGCGTGTTGACGATGCAGATCGTAACGGCCGAAATCAGCTCGGGCGCAAGAGGACATAACATGGGCACTGGTGGGCATGGCGGTGCGCGTGGGCGTCAGCAGCGAACCCTTGTGCGTCGTGATCTTCTACGTGAGCGATCGGACAGCACCGTTTCTCGATCCTGCGCATCATTGATCTGACGCCGCTCGTACAAAGACACCAAGCGCATCGCTCCGTACTTGCCGTCGTTCGCCGCCGAATTCGAGAAGCGCGACTGGAGCGAGGATCGCATCTACCGACGCGACGGCATCGGCGCCAAGCTACTCGCCCGGGAAAATCTGGCGGCTGAGCTCAGTGGACGGAATTACTCGGAAGAGAGCATGGGTAAAATACTCGGCGGCAACATGATGCGTGTGCTCGGGAGAGTGCTTCGCTAGATCGAGTTTCCTCAATTAACTGTGGAAAAGTTTTCTCCCCGTTGGCTATTTAGCCGGCGCTTGACTGATTGTATCTTATAAAATACACTCTGCCTCAGTGATCGAAATCCGCCAAACCGAAACTTACGCCGACTGGTTCGACAGTTTGCGTGATCGGAAAGCGCGGGCGCGAATCGATGTGCGTATCCATCGATTGTCGCTTGGTAATCCGGGGGATGTAAGACCAATTATTTTGTGCAACGCGGTCCGATGCTGATCATCTTGCTTGCCGGCGGTGACAAGCGAACGCAGGATCGGGACATAAAGAAAGCTTTGGAATTAGCACGAGAACAGTAGAGGTTGTTATGAAAAGGAAGACTGCAAAGATAAAAACTCGACCGTGGGACCCAGCCGAGCATTTGACCACGGAAGGCGACATGGCGGCGTACTTGGAAGCCGCTCTCGAAGACGGTGACCCTGCACTCATCGCCGCGGCACTGGGCGACATCGCGCGTGCCAAGGGTATGAGCCAGATTGCCCGCGAAACGGGTCTGGGCCGAGAGAGCCTTTACAAAGCGCTATCACCGGACGGCAACCCGGAGTTCTCCACGGTACTCAAGGTTGTGCGCGTGCTCGGCCTCCGCTTGCACGCAGCGTCCGATGTTTAACTGGAGCGAGGATCGAATCTACCGGCGCGACGGTATCGGCGCCAAACTCCTCGACAGGGAAAACTTGCATGTCGAGCTCAGCGGACGAAACTATTCGGACGAAAGCATCGGCAAAATCCTGGGCGGCAACATGATGAGGGTGCTCGGGAAAGTGCTTTCCTAAGATGTCCAAATTTAGAATCCAGATTCAGGCCTGACCCCGAGCGGCCTTGACCTGGAAGCCGAGTTCGGCCGCACGCCGCTTTAGGTTTCGCAAGAGCCGGTCACGGTAACGTTCTTCATTCTTCTTGATCAACGTAGCCAGCACCGTACTTGAGGTGCAGCACAGAGGACGGGGTTAGGACTCTTGGTTCTTGTCTATTGTAGGTCCACTCTCGCTGGAGAAAGGGCTGTACGATTTCTTGAGCGTGCTTAGGACTCTCTTTTGGGAAGTTTTTGATCCGCCTCGTTGGTCAACTGTGCAAGGAGTTGATTGACTGTTTTTACACCTTCGTCATTCACTCCCATTTGACTATACAACGAAAGGGAGGCTCGCAAATAACTTAAAGCAGCATCTCGATTACCTTTACGAGCAAACACATTGCCAATATTTCCAAGGACGATAGCCTTTCCGAGATTGTTTTTAATGGTGTCTTGAATTTTTAGGGCATCGTTGTAGTGAGTTAGTGCTGAGTCGTATCTCCCTTCGGCGGCGTCTACGAGACCCAAATTGACAAGAGCAGAAGCTTGACCGTCTAGGTTCCCGACCTTTTTCTGATGCGCCAGTGCTTCTCTTAAGACTTGTCGCGCTTCCTCGAGGTCGCCTTTCATATAGTACAAGTTTCCCAGGTTAATCTTGACTGTAGCTGCCGCGTCCGTATAATCCATTCCGAGATAAATTTCATGTGTTTTCTGGAGTAGTTCTTCGGCCTTTATTAAATCTCTGAACTTGCCTGGCCCCATGTAAATATTGCTCAGATTACCCAAGCATTCGGCTTCCCCGGAGCGATTTTTTACCTCCTTGTTGATCTTTAAAGCGGTAGTGTAATGTTCTACAGCTTCTTCTATCTGACCAGTTTGAAACTTAACAGATCCAATGTTTTGTAGATTAAATGCCTCTCCCACGCGATCCCCGTTATCACGATCTAACTTCAATGCCTCATAATGTAACGCTAGTGCCTTGCTAAAGTCGCCAGTTTTTGCCCAATTACTTGCTTGATTGCCCAAGGCGTGAGCCACACCGATAAGGTTATTGCTAGCCTTAAAAATTCTGTAAGCCGCATCATAACAGGACTGTGCCTCGACCAATTTGCCTTGGGCTGCCAACACGGTGCCTAAACCTATTTGTGCGTATGCCTCTCCCGTTCGGTGGTTTATCTTTCTAAAACTGTTTCTCGCTTTCATCTGTAAGTCGTGAGCTTCTCCGTAGTGGCCAATCAAATATGCGATGTCTCCCAAATTTCCCAAGGTGGCGGCGACCCCTTCCATGTTTCCATACTGCCTAAACAACTGACCGGCTCGTTCAAAGTGTCGACCTGCCTCGGCCAGATTGCGCATATGTAATTCGAGTAAGCCCAAGTTGTTAATGAATCTTGCCTCAAAGAGTTCGTCTTTCAGCCTACGAGCGATCTCCAATCCCGAGCCAAAGGAAGTTTTGGCTTCGAGCCACTCCGAGCAGAAATATAGAGAGGCACCGAGATTCAAATAAGCGGACATAGTAGGAACAATTGTCACTGAACGAGAGAAATCCCTTGCTGCATTCTTGAAATCACCCGTAGATAGCTCGTTTAAAGCAACTTCAAAATGGTCCGTTGCTTCTCTAACTATTTCGTTTGCAGAGTGGGTTACTTCTTGAAGAAAGTCTTCTAGTGTTCCTTTTTGAACTCCTCCTCCGCGCGGGTCGAAGGCCAGGTTGTCTTCGGGTAGGGGTTTTAAAAACCGCTCGATGATCTGTGCAAGAATAGCGAGAGCAATTAAGGCGACTCCCCAAAAGAAATTCTCCTGTTGACGACCAAACGTTGATCTCAAGAACCTTGTCACCGCGGGATCCCAATCCGCGCCCTTCAAATCTATACTGGCTAAACCAATGTGAATGCTTCCGAGAGGATAACAAATAATCATCACCGTCCACGCGATCCAAGCGCCGTAAGCTTTCCACTTCTTCATAAACTCGGGCAATTAGTTAGACGTTTCGATTAAACGTTTATTTTCGAAAATGCGCAAACTCGCGCGGCGGGGTCATCAACGAGGGTCATCAATGGGGGTTTTCACTGTAGACTGTCTTGATAGCACAGCGCAGGTGAGCACTGCGCAGGTGTCAGCTTTGTTTATTTGTTTATGGAAGTGACCTTTGGGGTCACGGTGCGGGTCAGGACTTTTGATTCTTAAAATTTACTCGTCGGTCCTTCACGATTTTTCCTGCCGTGCGCAGAACCGCGTGCAGATTTGGGGGTGCACTGCCCTTCGCTGCCGCTTCCCTGAGCTCACTTCCTCCCGCTTCTGACCTGTCACGGTCATGCCGCGATCGGCTTGATCCTTTAGCAAGGCGACGATAACGTACAAACCGTTTCGCGGCGTCAACTCGACCTTTCGGGGCAGGTTCACGCCTCAGCTTCGACCGGGCCTGACAAACTTGACTCCTCATCACCGATGAGCAACGCGCTAACACATCGCGACTACCGTGTGTTCTTCACCGGATCTATGGTCACCCGCCTTGGCGAAGACATGCAAGAGGTGGCGGAGGATTGGCTTGTGTTTGTCATGACCGGCTCGCCGTTTCTCTTGGGATTGGTGGCGTTTTGCAAGGGGCCTTCACGGGTTCTATTGGCGCCGATATTTGGCGCTGTTGCTGATCGCGTCGATCGTAAGAGAGTCCTGATCGGCGTATACCTTTTCCAGGGAGTGCTGGCCTTGTCGTATGGATGTCTTGTCGCAACCAAGCTCGTAGCATTCTGGCACATCGTAATTCTCGCAGTGCTCGACGGTTTGGTCGCGCCACTCAGCCGCGTAACGCGCCAAACTGTCATCCCGGAGCGGTTCCCAAGGGCAGCAGAAAGGGGGGTCAAGTCCGCTTTTAGCTATTGACGCGAGATCTAGGAAGAAAATCAAAGAGTCAGTTCGAGATTCAAAGCGAACGGACCAAGGATCGCGCCCCAGGTGTAGAAGAGATTCATGTTGCCGCGGATCGTGCCGAAGGATTTGCGGCCGAAGAAGTCTCCAACCGAAGCCCAAAAAACCGGGATCGACAACCAATAACCAGATTCGCCTGAGCATCCGGTGATACTTGCAAGTGGAGGGTAGGCGCTACCGTGAGGCGATTGCATGGGTGCCTTCCGCTAACCGCAAGCGCGTGCGAATGCCTCTCTCGATGCTCCGAACAAGGTCCTCTGGAAATCCGGCCGGCAGATCGCTCATGACTTTGCTTATGGCGGCCTCCTCAGCTTGGAGAAGTTCGTCGAAGATCGTCTGAACGACGGATGCGGGAATGCCATTCTTTGCCGCCGTCTGGACGAAGTGCCGCGGCATGATTTCCTGGATCACATAATGTCGGTTGTCGCCGACCGCGAGGGCAAACTTCATCTGGTTTCTCCGGAGCTGGCCCGCATCAACGGCGGGCTGGAGTGACATTACATCGTAGAGCGGCGTAAGACGAAAGCGACCGCCAGGTTGAAGGAAGACGCTGAAGTTTTTCGCGTGGCCGTCAGTCGCGCCCAGGAGCCAGAACACGATTTGCGCTTTTAGAAAAAATCGCTGGTCCGCTTCCGGGTCGTCACTTCCCTTGAGCAATTCCAAAATTGCGCCCATTCCGGGACCGCCGTCTGGCTCATATTTACGGGTCGGCGGCACCGAAAGAGATTGGCAACAATCTTCCTGCGGCAATCGCAGCAGGCGGTTGTCCGCTGTCCAGCGCCGGTCGAAGCGCTCAACGACAAGAACATGGTTGTCTTTGAAATCCGCAATCGCAATCTTTGCGCTGTGCAGACCGAATGCCTCTGTGAGCTTCAGGCAGAGATATTCATTCGCGACGCTGTGTGTGAGATCGATGCCGTTCGGTAACATGCCGATCTGGGGCTTTAAGATATGCGTAGTTGGTGTTGTGCCGTGCGGCACATGCCACTTGTTTTTCCAGAACAGGAAGGCGGTTTTCTCCTGCGCACCCGCTAGAGAAATTCTGAATTCCTCATCTTCGTCGACGCCGAGAGGCGTGGCGGTGAGATCGCCGATCTTGCGGGCGACATATTCCTCGTCGACAAGCCGACCTGCTACCGTTCCTGCAGGTCCGGGCTCAACGCTATCGGGTAGGAGCTGGAGCGCGCCGACGCAGTCGCGGCCGATCTTGGCAAGAAGTCCATAAGCATCGGAGCTGTCTGCGTGGACCCGCTCAGCCAGACGGCGCCGTATGGCGTCGCTGTCAGGAAGAAGATTCTCAAAGACGGCGATCACCGGATCGCCTGTGTATCGATCCTCTCGCATCGGCAGGGAGAGCGAAATCGGAAAGGCGTTCTCCCACGACAGCCAGCTTGGGTCGTACTGGAATTCAATCGCACCGCTTGCCTGGCGTCGCAGCTGCCCCACGAGGCGCGAGTTCAAATAGACGTTCAGAGGAATGCGGGTTCGCCGACGGGCCATCAGAACAGATCCTCGATGGCAGCTGGTGCTTTCGAACGCTCGCGGACGACCATTTCAAGGCCGAGCGCAGTCATCGCATCCGTGAGGGTTCGCAGCTCGGTGCCCGGCTCGCCGTGCTCAAGGGCTGATATTGTTGCTTGGCGCAAATTGGTTTTGGCTCCAAGCTGGGCTTGAGACAGACCAGCGGCACGGCGACACCGGCGAATAGCGGCTCCGATCTGCTTTGAGGTTCTAGCGATCTGCTCCATAAAGATTGACTCCTGATTTAGATATACTTTATGGCGTATATTTTGTCAATATACTTTATAGCGTATTATATTAGTTATCCTGTATAGCGTATAAACGTATTCTACACGCGATAGCGTATAAAGACTTGACCGTAACCCTTAATCGCTGTCAGGGTCTAATATAAGAACCTTATCAATCTAGCGAATGGCTTTAGTGGATTGGCGTCTGAGCGATCGTTCCAAGCTTCGCCCACGGCTTGATCAAGAGCGCCGTCATGGCGGTGGAGATGAGGAGCGATACGGTAATGCCGCTGAACACTAGTGCGTAGCTTTGGGTCTGATCGTAAATCGCGCCGGCGACAAACGGACCCAAGATGGCTCCCCAGGTGTAGAATAAATTCATGTTGCCGCGGATCGCGCCGAAGGATTTGCGGCCGAAGAAGTCTCCTACCGAAGCCCAAAAAACCGGGATCGATGCATCGAGCACGCTGTAGAGTCCGGTAAAGAACCACAACGCCCAAAGGGAGTTGCTCCATAACATCGGTAAGACGGCGACGACACCTAAGAACAGGCAGATGGTGACCAGCTTGGGCTTGTTAACGAAATCAGCGATCCAGCCGAGTAGAAAGTGAATCGGCAAATTGATGAGCGCAAATCCGGCGAGCAGCACCGACGCTTCGGTCTGGCTTACGCCTTTCCAAACCATCATCGGAATGAAATGAGTCGTGACCGTCGTGAACGCGACCGAGCGGCAGGTCATTGAGCAGATCAGATTCCAGAAGATCGGCGAGCGAAATGCTTCGCGCGCCGTGATTTCGGGCTCTTGATTGGTCGAAGTTTTTTCCTCTGCACCTTCGATCCTCTCATTTCGGAGCGGCACGCCGTCGGCCGCCATGCCGATGCTTTCCGGAGATCGCTTTATTCCGATGCACAGCGGCAGGCCGGCTACCAGAAACAGCACACCGGCGAAAAACGCCGCCCAGCGCCACCCGAATGTATGGACTGCGATCCCTAGAAGCGGTGTGATCAGCGCGCCGCCGACCGGCACTGCGGCGCTGACGACGGTCATCGCGCGGGCGCGCAGACGAATGAACCAACTGTTGGCGATAACCGTGGGCGCGTGAACGAAACCGGCGGTGAAGGCGAGCGAGATGACGCCGAGATAAACGATGAGAAAGGTCGCGTAGCTGTTCACGAAAGAAAACAGGATGTAGCCGATGCCGGCGAGCAGCGCGGCCGTGAACATCATCGGTCTAGGGCCGTAGCGGTCGATCAGGTAGCCGACGATGGGCGCAGCGAGCGAGCCTTCGGCGCGCGCCAAGGAAAACGCCAAAGAAGTGGAGGCGCGGGTGAGACCGAGGTCTTGGGTGACGGGCAGAAAGAAAACCGTAAAACCGTATTGATGCAAGCCGCCGCCGAGCACGCGCAACGCGGAAACAAGACCGATCATGCGCCAGCCGTAGTAGAGGCCGGAAAGGCGGTTGCGCAGGGTGTTCGTGCTCACGGATGTGGGGAGGCTTGGTTAGAATTGCGGATGCGATCGGAGCCCTTCGACAATGCTCAGGGCGAGCGGTTGCGGGTGCAGCTGAACTCAAATCCCCTCTATCCCCCTTTTCAAAGGGGGATTGTTATCAAAATCCTTTAGACCCCTCTTTGAAAAAGAGGGGAAGGGGAGATTTTATTCAGCGAACTTCTGGACCACCTCACTAGCAGGTTGCTGAAACCTGGATTGCAGGCTGCTCAAAAAGATCTCAGAGGCGAGGTGCGCGAGAAATCGGCGAGCGGAGGCGTACATCGGCAGTACGTTGACGCGAGACGATTGAGCGTACCCTTCGGCGAAGCTCAGGGCAATCGGCGTTTGCATATGAGTCGTTTTCAGCAGCCTGCGGCGTCACTTGGCGCCGACCCAGCCCGCGTTGGAGACGTCGATGACCTGATCTTCCGGACCGATGCACTTCACTTCGAAGTATGATTGCGGCTGGGCGGGTTCTTTCGGCGCGGACTCGTGCCGGTCGTTTAACGATTTGCCGCCAAGGCCTTTAATGCGCGCCACCGCCGCGTCGACGTCGTCGACTTGAAAGCCGATGTGATCGACGCCGAGCTTCATGGTTTCACCCTCGACGACCGCGCGAAAGTTCAAGATCGCGATATTCAAATAGCCGTCGGTCAAATAAATGCCGCTCTGGCCGACGCCGACTTGTTCGAGGCCGAAGGCTTCCTTGTAAAAGGCCGCGGTTTTTTCCACGTCATGGGTGCGGATCGCGATGTGTTTGATTTGCGCCATGGGCATCGTCCTTTCCCTACTTAAATCAAGCTTAGCAAGATCTTACATCCCATCGGCTGCACCGACTCACCACTTTTTTCCCGGCGCTTCTCCGCCCCATAGCTCCATCAGATAGCCGCTCTGCCGCAGATTTTGCGCGAAGCTGTTATCGTAAGTCTCGGCGGGTTTGCGCCGCACGTTGGCGCCGGACTGACGCAAGTTTTCGATCGCCTCGGCGACGCGCGACGCTGGAACGTTGACCCGCCGGTTGACCAGCCGCTTGGCGTAGACATCGTAGGCGGATTGCGCGGAGTCCGCGTCTTTGAGGGCCAAAGCTCTACTGACGGACTGTTTTGCTTTGTCGGGATTTTTCTCGACGAAATAAACGGTTTCCGCCAAAGCGGCGACAAATTTTTGGACGATCCAGGGACGTTCTTTGAGCATCCGCTCGTTGGTAAAAAAACTGCTGTAAATGGCGGGCAAGTTCAGATCATCAAGATGATAAATGGTATTGAGACCATCCCGTTTCGCGCGCGCGTCGAGGGGCGGAGTCACCATGGTTGCGTGTCCGAGATCTTGCTGCAAAGCGGTATAGACTTCGGTTTGACCGGCGCCGCCGATGTGGCGGATTTTTACATCATCGGCGCCGAAGTTGAGTTTCTTCATCAAGACCCGAATGAGCGTGTCCGGCGTTCCGCCAGGCCGGGTCGCGATGAAAGTCTTGCCCTTCAGGTCCTCGACTCGTTTGAGTTCCTTGCGCGCGATGATCACCCACGGCAAGCCGACGAGCGGCGACGCGATCATCTTGGCTTCGGCGCCGGCGGCCAGGCTCGGAATGATCGCATCAGCGGTGCAATAGAGAAATTGCAACTCGTTGGCGGTAAGCGCCGCCACGGATACTCCGGCGCCGCGGACGAGCAGGAACTCGACTTTGAGTCCGTATTTGTCGAACAGATGATGATCCAGCGCCGTGTAGAGATGCATGAAACCGCCGCTGATGGCGCAGGCGGCAACACGAATCGGTACGACGGGCTCACCCGGCTTGGCGAGGTACGGATTTGCCTCAAGCTTGACCGGATCTAACGCCAGCAGCAGCGCGAGCGCTCCAAAGCTCCGCCAGAATAATCGCGAGAAGACTTTCACTTTTGGCTGCGGATTCTTGCGATGCGCATGGGGTTACATGGGCGGCATCGTTGCGCCGACTCCGGCGGTGATGCGCGTCGCGGTAAGGGTGCCGTCTTCGCCGCGCACCGCCGGAATATAGACGCCGGCGCCCGGTTTCAGCAGGGACTGATCGCCCGCCACATTCTTTACGATCGGTGTTCCGGGCGGTACAAAGATTTTTTGCTCGCCGTCTTTATATTTCAAAGTCAGCAATTGTCCTTGAACTTTCTCCACGGCGACTTGCTCCACCTTTTCGACGTTGGCGTTGGTCATCGTCGAGCCGGGTTGGAGATCCCACGGCCGATGGCCTTCGCCGGTGCCCCGCGAGCTTTCCGGAAAAATGTGGATCTCGAGGGCTTTGAGTGTGCCGTCCGCCTGTTTGACCGCGGTGGTGCCGACGTAGTTTCCCGCGCCGATGTCGGAAAACTTGGCGGCTTCCACCCCGCCGATGCGGACATTGTCGGCGAACTTGACCATGACGTCGCCCGCCGCAGTGGTCACCTTAAGCGCGCCTTTCTCAACCGCGGCAATCTTGCCACGTATCGTCACGGGTTTGCCCTGGGGCGCTTGCGCTTGCACCGGTGGGAGTTGCCCGATGCCCGCGGTCAGCGCGAGCAGGATCGTCATTTGAAAAGGAAGAAAAGCGCGTTTCATTTTCTCCATCCCTGGCCCGGAGCGGTATCTCCGCGGAGGTTTCCAGCCACGGAACTAACTTACTTGTCCAAAGTCGCCAACGCCTTTTTGTAGAATCTGTCGTCGACGTATTTTTCCGGCTTTGGCACGGGTGGCTTCATCAGCCCGGCGACTTCGCGCAATTCGAGCACCGTGCGGATGCCTTCCATATCGATGCGGCTGCGCGGTGTCAGGCCCATGGCCGGACTTAGCGTCGCCGCGTACATAGCTTCGGCGCGGGCCTTATTGTTCTTGGTTTCGCCGAGCAACAGCTGGATCGACTTCATCCTTGTTTTTGGCATCCTGCAGCCAATCCGTGGCGCGGATCATCGCGCGAGTAAAGCGCACGACCAGATCTTCGTTAGCATTGGCCCACACCCTGCGCGTGGCGCCGAGCCCGCGGGCGTAGTGTTTGACGTAATCTTCCGCTTGGGCGAGCACTTTGAATCCGCGTTTTTGGATCTCTTCGTCCGGCATGCTCATCATCGCGCCGGAGGCGTCGCCTCGGCTCATGGCATCGGCGCGCGCGGCGGTGTTGCCGAAAGACTTCACCTCATAGTCTCGCTTCCACTCGAGGCCATGCTTTTTCAAGATGGCCATGGCGACAACCGCATAGCCCGTGGTGACCGCGTCGGCGGCCAAAAGCTTTCCTTTGAGGTCGCGAAAGTCATTGATCCCGGGGGCGACAACGAGTTTCTGATCGACGCCCTGGCTGCCGCCGAGAAAAATCACGAAGTCGTTTTTCTGCGGGTCTTCGCCTTGGCCCTCGGCCCAAGCGATGACGTTGTCCGCATTATTGAGGATGAGACCGTACTTGCCGCTGATCAGATTGCGCAGCAGCGTCGGCGAGTCGGTGACCGTGTTGATCTCGACGCGAATATTTTCCTGCTTGAGAAAGTTTTTGCGTTCGGCGGCATGATCGCCGCGTCGCGATTGAACAGACCGATATTGATGGTGTCTTCAGCCATAGCTTTGATCGGCAGCAGCGCCAACGCAACTGCCAATACCCCCTTTATTAGTTTCATCCCGGATACCTCCGCACGACTATTTGTCACTTGAGAGTGTTACTTGTCAAATTAATCCCGAAGCGCAAGACGAAGGTAGAAATTTTTAAGCGACCCGGAAAAAAGCTAGATGCGGCTACGATGTGTAGCGATTTCGATCGATCGTGTCGGCGTGCGGGGTAGTCGGCGTCTGTTCGGTGGGGCGTTGAGCGGCCGGCGGGAACCAGAACGGGGTTAACGTTTTTCGTAAAGTTTGCAGCGATTTGTTGAGCTCGCCGCGTATCGCTTCGGTGGCTTGGAATGCTTCGTCGAGAATTTCTTCGTCGTGCTTCTCTTTCATACCGGCGAAGATGCGCGCCCGCGCCCTTACCAGCTCGGTACGGCGTTTTTTTGGCGGCATGGAGATAGGGCTTGATGCATGCGATAAAATGCCGCCGGTAATGCCGGCGGAAAAGAGCAGCAGCTCGGAAATCCAGTCGCCATCTGCGTCTCCGTTCGATTGGCGATTGCTGATCGCGGCGGCGCTAGGAACGTCGCCGCCGGTCGCTCCATCTAAAGCGAAAGCCTCTCCCAGTCGGCGCTCGAGGCATCGCGTGCGATGGCCAGGCTGCCGTCGGACCCGGCAAAAACCGGATCTGTGACTACCGTGGCGCGCCCCCCGCCGAACTCGTTCAAAGCCTTGTTGATCGCGTCGGTAAGCCCGACGATCAGCGATGTCCCGCCCGGCAAGGATCGACGTTATTGCGGACTTTGTCCTGAAATTCCGGCTCCACTTTCGTCAGCAAGTCGTCATGGTCTCGCAGATGGGCGGCAGAATGCTTTCGCAGGCGCGTGCGCATTTCCTGGGTGATATCGAGTTCACTGGCCTTGCCTTTGATCGGTACGGTGACCACGACGCGATCTTTTGGTTCACCGACAAAACTCCATTTCTCCTTCCATTCGCGGATCATATGGATGGAAAACTGCGCGTCGGGGTGGCGTTCGCGGACCAGTTTGTTCAACTGCTCGTCGATGGAATCGCCGGCGTTGGGCAGAGTTCTTTGATCGTCTTCGGTGGGATAACGCCCTTGCATGACGCAAAAATCGGCCGTGCCGGCGCCGATGTCGATGACCAAGGCGTGCAACAACGCCTCCAAGCCATAGGCCACGGCGAACGGCTCAGAGACCAGCATGACGCTGTCGGCGATTCCTTCCATGGTGTTGCGCAAGTTTTGCCGGCTCACGCGGAACGCCTCGGCGGGGACGCCGACCACGGCGCGCACTTTCGATTTGTTTTTACCTTTTTGCTTGATTCCGGCGAGGGAAATTAGATGTCGGAGGATTTCTTGCACCGCCTCTTGATCTTTCTCCGAGCCTTCCTTCATGATGCCCTCGTTCGAGCGGCCGGCGCAGGTCGAGCATCGGGCGGTTATCGAGGGCCTCCCGGCCGACAAGATCGGCTTTTTTCACCAGTTTGCGCGCGACCATATCGAGCGGCCAGCCGACGTAGCTGTCGATCACATGGCGCTCGCCGTTGGACGCCGAAATCGAGCTGCGCGAAGTGCCAAGATCGATTCCCACGCAGAGTGCTTCATTGCTTTCTTCCATGAATTAACTGCCTTTCCTGTCGGGTGATGTTGAACTCGTGGCGTAGCTGTCGAATCCCTTGCGCCAGCGCCAAGGGCGATATTTTCGCGATAATCCTCTTTTGTCAACAACTTGACCTCTTCGTCGTTGGACAGAGCTGGCGATCTCAACCAAGATGGCCGGCATCTGCGTGCCGATCAGCACGACGAAAGGCGCGGTCTTGACGCCGCGATTCTCCAGTTCAGGGATTGGCTCGGTTTCAGTGAATGAAAGAGTTGGGTTTGGATGGTTTGGCGAAGGCGCGCGATTCGTCGTGCCGGGCGTCGACGTAAATTTTTTCGAGGATTTTTTTGTAGTCCGACAGCGAATAGCCCGAGTCCTTGTTTTCCCTGCTGGCCAGCTTGAGCGTGGCCGGGTCGTCGGTGGGGCCGACGTAATAGGTTTCCAAGGCGCGGATAGTGTGCGGCTCCATCCAGTTTACGTGGATCGAAAGGAACAGATCGGCTTTGTTTTCGTTGGCGAAAGCCACTCGTTTGTCGAGGGAGACGCGCTGGTCGGTTTCGCGCGTCAGCAGGACATCAAGGGCTCATTCTCCAAGAGCCGGCGCAGGCGCAGCGCCACATCCAAGGTGATCTCTTTTTCCGTGACCCGGATTCGCGAAGTCGCGCCGGGCTCGCCGCCATGGCCCGGGTCGATGACGATTCTCTTGATCGACAGCGGCATGGCTCCGCGGTCGATCGGACGGGGATGGGACAGGGGCGCGGCCGATTCCGGAGTCTGCGTCGATATTCATCGCCGGCGTGCCGGCTGATCGGCGCTGCGCTCTGAAGTGGCGCGTGCCTCTGTAACGAGATTCGACGGGACCGTCAGATAAACGCGATCGCCGCGGCGACCAGCGCCGCCGGATAGCCAGAAGCTGTAACCGGCGTGCCTGCACGTTGGCCCGTTTGACGCTGCACGCCTCTGGACGACGTCGATATTGTCCTGGACCGACGCCGCGCAGCAGCTGGGCCTTGGTTTCTCTACTAGACTGGATGCCCATCTGGAACTTCTAAATAAAATAATAATCTAGAAAAAGATTCAATGATGTTACATTATGTCGACCCCCATGCGCAATCCGAAATGAAAAAGGGCGATAACTGCTTCGATGCATATGCTTCGACAAGCTCACACAACGGAAGTCAAGCATAGCGATTTGCCCTGTCGTGCGGCGTCGGACGGGTTGCGTCAGTAAGCCAGACGAGTGTCAACAGTGAAGTAGACTCCGGTAAATCGTATTAAGGCGCACGTTGCTCAAATATGGACGAATCGGTAAAATTCATGCGGTCTATGAAATCGACTACTAAGCGCAAGAGAATCTATGCCGCTCATTGCTCAGCGAAAAAGACCTAGCGCCGCTGTACAGCGACCCGGTGGCAATGGACGGTCTACTCGACCGCATCGAAGACTCGATGCGCGCGTTTAACAGCGACGCGGTCGCCGGCCAGGTGCGCCTGGAAACCAGTCTGATCGATCGTCAGAAAAAATATCGCATCACGACTTCCGCCGTGCCGCGGGCAGGGCAGGGCATGCGCATCAGCGCGCTGTTTCGCGGCGCCAAGGACGCCTATTTTATCTTCTCTTTCGACGGCGAGCGCGGCGATTTGCTGGCGCTGGTCGCCGGCGCTGCGCTGAATGTCTGGCGCACCGGCGCGCCGGCCGGCGTGGCGAGCAAATACCTCGCGCCTAAAGGAGCGGATACGCTCGGACTGATCGGCAGCGGCCGCCAAGCGCGCGGCCAGATTCTCGCCATCCGCCGGGCGCTGCCAGTTCGTTGAAGAAGGTAAAAGTTTTCAGCCCGACGGAAGAACATCGCGAGTGTTTCGCCAAGGAGATGAGCGATTGGCTCGAGCATCGATGTCGAAGCCGTCGACGGATCCACGGCGGCCGTGGAAAACGCTCCGATCGTCAGCCTGGCGACCAGTTCGCGTTCGACAGTGATCGAGCCGGCATGGATCGCGCCGGGCGCGCTGGTCGTTTCGATCACCAGTGGGCAGCTGCCGCGCGAGACGGTCGCGAACTCGCGCGTGATTGTGTCTTGGAAAGAAGAAGTGCTCGGCGGCGAAGCGCCGCGCCAGCCCTACGTGGCGATGATCGCTGATGGCACTTGGTCGGCCGCGCAAATCGCGGGCGAACTGGGCGACGTGATGTCTGGGGAAAATTCCCGCGCGAACGAAGCTGACCAGACGATCGTCTTCGAGTCCGTCGGTATGTCGATCTGGGACACGACAGCAACCGCTTGGGCTTATCGCTGGGCGTTGGAGCGAAAAGTCGGCACAAACTTTTCGTTGGAATAATTTGCTGCGCTCTGTCGCGGCAGTTGAACTTGCGGGCGACCGCCGGTCGCCCCTACTTTTTAGCGAATTTCGGTAAGAAATCTTCGAGTCGAATCTTCCTCATTACTTCTTCGGGCACTCTCAGCTCAGGAGCAAAACCTGTGAGCGGTTTGGTCGCATCCAGGCCCATCTTGGCGTTGACGCCGCCGGGGCCGGCGGAGGGATCCAGCTCGCTTCCTTGCGCATTGGCAATTACGACCAAGCCTTGATCGGCTTGAAAGCGGTTCGATACCGCCCAGAGCACCTGTTCTTCATCGAAGACGTCGATGTCGTCGTCGACGATGATCACGTGCTTCAGCAGCATGTCGGAGGCGAAGGCGGCGCAGATGGCGTTCTTGGCCTGACCCGGCGTGCGCTTGGCAATCGAAATATAGGCATGAAAGCGGCAGTTGCCCGACACCGGCATGCAGACATTTTTCACCGTCGGCACGGTTTGGCGCACGGCTTTGATCAGCGCGGCTTCGCGCGGCACTGCGCCCATCAGCTTATGCTCGGTGTAGCCCGCGTGGACGTCTTGGAAAATATAGTTTTTCCGGTGCGTGATCGCGGTGACTTCGATGACCTGGCGATCGTCTTTGGCTACCGCGTGGCCGGTGAATTCGCCGAACGGTCCCTCCTCGCGCCGGACGTTGGGCAGGATCTTGCCTTCGATCATCATCTCCGCGTCGGCAGGAACCAAAATCGGTACTGTCTTCGCTTGCACCACGCGCAAGGCTTCGCCCATCATGCCGCCGATGACGGCGTACTCGTCGTCCGTCGACGGCGTAAACGCTTGGGCGCCGAGTGAGAACAATGGATGCACGCCGACGACGATAGCGATGGGGAGCGGCTCGCTGCGCCGCTCCATTTTGTTGTGCAGCGTCCAGAGATGGCGGCCGATGGCCATGAAAATGCGCAGCTCGCGTTTGCGCGCCATCATCAGTCGGTTATAGCTGGTGTTTCTGACGCCGCTGTCGGGATCGGCAGCGACGACGATGCCCGCCGTGATATAAGGGCGCGGCGTTGACGTCGTAGTGCGTGAGCAGCGGCACTTTTGTCAGATCCACATCATCGCCGAGATTGACGATTTCCTGGACCGGCCCATCGGTCACTTCCACCGGCGCGATCGGTTTACTCTGGCGTTCGGCGAACTTGGCGGCGAATTCTTCAGGCTTACACTCCAGTGCCAACGCCATGAGCTTTCGGCTCGCTTGCACATTGATGACGACCGGCGCATCGCTGCCTTCGACGTTCTCACAGAACAGCAGCGGAAAACGCTTGCTTTTTCCAACTGAGTTAGCAAAGCCGTGATCTCGTAACGGGGCGAGATCGGTTTCCTCACCCGGGCGACTTCTTCGGGATATTTGGATTCGAGTTGGGCGATGAAACTGCGGAGGTCTTTGGGCATCGTTACGACCGGCTCCTTCAGCTTTGCCATCGTTGACTATCTGACGGTGTCAATGATGTCAACTTGATAGCAGAGCCGGGCGTTTTCTAGGTTCGAGATGTTTTCGGTTACGTCAGCAACGCTTCCTAGATGCGCGCTGACAGTCGCGCTTGCATTTAATCGAGCTCAGTGGCGTTGCCCAGAGGCGTCGTTCAGTTCAATCCTGGCGATTTTTGTGTCTTTGCGTCAGCGACGGATTTCGGATTGAATCTTCTCCTACCAAGCCGCAAACTTGACCTTCTTCGTTGACGCCACCAGCCACCTGAAGTAAAAGTCAGCTTCAGGCGCTGGGGGAGCGTGTTGCTGCAGCGTAATCCTGACATTTTTCCAGATTCTCCCCGACCAGCATCTCCGTTTCGGTCTTCGTTTATGGCAACCACGACCCAAAAGGGCTCTAAAAGTAAAAAGGCAAAACCGCGCCGGTCTGTGGTGAAAAAGTCTCAGCCGAAACAAGCGGAAAATATTCAGTCATTGCGGCGCGAGCGCGACGAGTTACTCGAACGGGAGACAGCCACCAGCGACATCCTGCGGATGATTGCCAAGGCACCAGCGGATCTTCAGTCTTTACTCGACGCGATTGCCGAGCGTGCAGCGCGGTTGTGCGATTCTATCGACGCGCAAATACTCCGTCTTCATGACGACGGGCAGGGGGTTATCGCATCCTACGGTCCCGTTTCTGTCAATCCCCGCCAGGAGCATGTCCCGCTTGACCGGGGCACACTCGCGGGACGATCGATGCTGGACAGACAAACGATCCATATTCATGACATCTTCAATACCCCAGTATCAGAGTATCCACGGGCACGGGAACTTGCTCAGCGCCACGGCAATAGGACTGCACTCGCAACACCGTTGCTTAGACAGGGTGTTCCCATCGGAGCGATCCTCATCCGCCGTCCGGAAGTTCGTCCTTTCTCAGAACGACAAATCAAACTATTGGAAATCTTTGCTGACCAGGCGGTGATCGCGATCGAGAATTCTCGGCTATTTCAAGAACTCACACAAAAGACCACTGAGCTGGAATCATCTAATTCGGAACTTCGCGAGGCTCTGGAGCATCAGACTGCGACGTCCGAGGTGCTCCGTATCATCAGCCGCTCGCCGACGGATGTGCAACCGGTGCTGAACGCAATCGTCGAGAGTGCTGCGCGGGTTTGTGGGGTTGATGACGTGGTCCTCCGACTGATTGAAATGAACGCGATGGTTGCACGGGCTCATTTTGGTCCTGTGGCAATAGCCCCTGGCCGGCTGAAAATCAGTCTTGATGAGGTGCATTTTGGCTGGATTCGCGAGCATGGCACGCTCCATATACCCGATATCCGCGCGCAGCAAACCGACTTTCCCACACTGGGTTCCTCAGCCGGCGCTCGGTCACGTACTTTCCTGATCGTCCCACTTCGCCAACATGGAGAACTCATTGGAACGATGAACGCGCGTCGCATTGAGGTGCGCCCCTTCACCCCCGTGCAGATCAAGTTGCTGGAGACTTTCGCTGATCAGGCGGTGATTGCTATCGAAAACGTTCGGCTGTTCCAAGAACTTAAAGAGGCGTTGGAACAGCAGACGGCTACCAGTGAAATCTTGGGCGTGATCGCCAGCTCACCGACCGACGTACAGCCAGTGCTGGATATAGTGGCGGAGAATGCAGCGCGACTGTGCGACGCAACCGACGCCGTGATTCATCGCATTGATGGCGACAAGCTTCTATCGGTGGCCAACTACGGGTCGCTGCCGACACGGCGGGGTGAGGGTCGGCTCGTGCCAATGGATCGCGACTCCGTACCCGGCCGAACCGTGATAGATCTGCGAACTCTTCATATTCATGACTTGGCAGCATTGGCAGAGAATGACTTTCCAGCAACGTACGCTAGAAGTCTCGGTGTCAGGACAATGCTTTCCACGCCGTTGATGCGCGAGGGAATTCCTATCGGGACGATTCATATCCGCCGTAAAGAGGTTCGCCCGTTCACAGAGAAGCAGATCAAGCTTCTCGAAACGTTCGCTTCCCAATCCGTGATCGCCATCGAGAACGTGCGGTTGTTCCAAGAACTCCACAGGAGGCGTTGGAGCAACAGACTGCGACCAGTGAGATCCTGGGCGTCATCGCTAGCTCGCCGACCGATATCCAGCCGGTACTCGACACTGTGGCCGAAAATGCGGCCCGATTATGTGATTCGAGTGACGCGCAGATTTATCGGGTTGAGGGCGACAACCTGCGGAAGGTAGCAAGCTATGGGGTGGTCTCCCCAATACTTGCGGTCGGCGAGACTCGCCCGATCGATCGCAGCTGGCTGATTGGCCGAGCCATTCTCCAGCGCGAGCCCGTCCACATCCACGACAGCCTGGCCGTGCTAGACGAGGACTACGCCGAGGTCAGGCGCACCGACGAGCGGCTGGCGTATTCGGACGTTGCTGGCGGTTCCGCTATTGCGAGAGGGATTCCCCGTCGGCGCCATCATGATCCGCCGGACAGAGGTACGACCGTTTGCACGACAAGCAGGTCGCCCTGCTCGAAGACCTTCGCGGATCAAGCCGTGATCGCCATCGAGAACGTGCGGTTGTTCAAAGAGCTCGGCGAGCGCAATGCGGAATTGCGCGAAGCCCTGGAGCATCAGACCGCGACGTCCGAGGTGCTCGGGATCATCAGCCGCTCGCCGACCGACGTGCAGCCGGTCCTCGACGCCATCGTCGAGAGTGCAGCACGGGTTTGCGGAATTGATGATGTAATGCTGCGACTCCGGGAGGGAGAAAGTATGGTCGCCCGGGCTCATTTTGGTCCGATATCCATACCTGCTGGGCGGGTCGACGATCAGTATTGATGGGCCATGGTTTCGCTGGATACGCGAGCATGGCACGCTCCACGTTCACCGATGTCCGTGCTGCGCAGAACGATTTCCCGAGATTGGGTGCTGGTCAGCGGGTTTCGCACGTTACTTGTCCACTCCGCTTCGTTCAGCAAGAGGAATTCATTGGACGAATCTGGAAGCGCGACGCATCGAGGTGCGCCCCTTCACTCCGGCGCAGATCAAACTTCTCGAAACCTTCGCCGACCAGGCGGTGATCGCCATCGAGAACGTGCGGTCTGTTCAAAGAACTCAAGGAATCGTTGGAGCAGCAAGACGGCGACGAGCTGAGATCCTGGGTGTCATCGCCAGCTCGCCGACGGATATCCATCCGGTGCTGGATGTGGTCGCGGAAAACGCCGCGCGGGTGTGTGACGCGGAGGACGCAACGATTCGACTACGTCGAAGGAGATGATGCTTTCAGACACGCGGCGCATTACGGCTGCCATCAGCCGTGGAAGCTGCGTTGATTTCAGCATCGATGGCAGTCAGTCATTGGTCGCTGCGGTTGCTCGAGCGACGGATGATTCACATTGAGGATCTAGCCGCAGTGGTCGCAAAAGATTTTCCTGAGCGTGTGAGCTTCACGGAGCGCCAGGCATTCGAACGATATTGGCCGCACCGCTCTTGCGCGAGGGAGTGCCTATCGGAGTGATCAACGATCCGCCGGCTGGAAGTTCGTCCTTTCACAGACGAGCAGATCAAGCTTCTTGAAACCTTTGCCGACTCAAGCCGTGATCGCCATCGAGAACGTGCGGCTGTTTCAAGGAACTGCAAGAGCGCAACGCGAGTTGCGCGAAGCGCTGGAGCATCAGACCGCAACCAGCCGAGGTGCTCGGCATCATCAGCCGCTCGCCCACGGACGTGCAGCCGGTGCTCGACGCCATCGTCGAGAGCGCCGCCCGGGTTTGTGGGATTGATGACGTGGTGACTGCGGCTCCGCGAGGGAAACGCTACTGGTTTCGCGGGCTCATTTTGGTCCGATATCCATACCCAGCTGGGCGGGTCGAGATCAGTATCGATGAGCCGACAGTCATCCGCTGGATGCGCGAGCATGGGACGCTGCACATTCCCGACCTGCCGCGCAGCAGAACGATTATCCCAATAGTTGGGTTCCGTCAGCGAACTGGCGCACCTTTTAGGCGTTCCCCTTCGCCAGCAAGGGGAACTCATTGGGGCTACTGATCGCACGTCGCACCGAGGTACGCCCCTTCACCGCGGCGCAGATCAAGCTGCTCGAAACCTTCGCCGACCAAGCGGTGATCGCCATCGAGAACGTCGGCTGTTTCAAGAACTCGAAGAGCGGACAAGCGAGTTGGCTCGATCCGTTGGGGAATTCAAAGCCTTAGGCGAAGTCGGTCAAGCGGTCAGCTCCACTCTGGATCTCGAAACGGTTCTCGCCACTATTGTTGCTCACGCCGTCCAACTTTCCGGAACCGATTGCGGCGTCATTTACGAATACGATGAATCAACTCAAGAGTTTCATCTGAGAGCGAGCCACCGGATGGAAGAAGAAGTGGTCGATGCGCTTCGGGCAGCGCCGATACGCTTGGGTGAAGGTGTTACAGGACAAGCGGTAACGACACGCGCGCCAGTCCAGGTCCCGGATATCTTAGATCAGCGTGAATACACCGGGACGAGAGTGCGGCCGATGCTTACGCGGCTGGGATATCGATCTCTTCTGTCGATCCCGCTTTTCCGCGAACAGCAAATCATGGGAGGTCTAACCGTTTGGCGGAAGCAGGCTGGAAACTTCGAACCGGAAATTGTGAATCTGCTTCAGACGTTTGCGACTCAGTCCGCCCTCGCGATCCAAAATGCCCGGTTGTTTCGTGAGATCGAGGACAAAAGCCGTGAGATTGAGACGGCTAACCGGCATAAATCAGAATTTCTTGCCAACATGTCCCACGAGCTGCGCACGCCATTGACCGCTATCATCGGATTCTCGGAAGTGCTCTCGGAGAAGCTGTTCGGCGAACTGAACGACAAGCAGAACGAGTATATGGACGATATCGTCTCCTCAGGGCGCCATCTTCTTTCGCTGATCAACGATATTCTGGATCTGTCCAAAGTCGAGGCGGGGCGGATGGAATTGGATCTGACGAAGTTTGACATACCAACTGCGATCGACAACGCGCTGATTCTCATACGAGAACGGGCGACACGGCACGGTGTCATGCTACGGCATACCGTAGACGAGCGGTTGGGCGAGGTCATCGGTGACGAGAGAAAGTTCAAGCAAATTCTTTTGAATCTCTTATCGAATGCAGTCAAGTTTACTGAGGAAGGTGGACGTATCGACGTCGATGCCGCGCTCACCAACGGAGCGGTAGAGATCTCCGTGAGCGACACGGGGAGCGGCATCGCCCCGGAAAACCAAGAGACGATCTTTGAAGAGTTTCGTCAGGTGGGCACCGATTATTCCAAAAAACGCGAAGGGACGGGACTCGGATTAACCCTCACTCGGAAGTTTGTCGAACTGCATGGCGGGAAGATTTGGGTGGAAAGCGCAGTCGGCAAGGGCAGTACATTCACTTTTACTCTGCCGCTCAACCAAGAGAAATTTGATGGCCAACGAACTAATACTGATCATTGAGGACAATGAGAAAAATCGTAAGCTCATTCGTGACTTACTTCAGGTCAAGGGCTATCAAACTATCGACACCGAGACCGCCGAGGACGGCCTAAAGCTCGCAGAGGAAAAAACTCCCGCTCTGATCCTGATGGACATCCAGCTCCTTGGTATGGACGGCATCACGGCGATGAAGCAGCTCAAGGCTGCGCCGAAAACTAACCGCATACCGATTGTCGCCATCACGGCATCGGCGATGACACACAACAGACAAACGATGTTGGCGGAAGGATTCGACGGTTATCAGACCAAGCCGCTCAACCTGAAAGAATTTCTCGGGGAAGTAGAACGATTAATCGCTAAAGTTGATGGGTAATCGACTTACTTTGTCACAACTTTGCCAGAACTATCCGCCTTCATCTGTCCGAAACGGAAACGTGTTGGTCCTCACCCTTGGGGCTGTTTGGTTCGTGCAAAAACTGAAGATATAGATTTTCTATATTACGGTGGCCCATCTGACTCCAATTACTAATAAATACTCAAGCCCTAGCAGATTGATCGAACTGAAGCGTCGTTCAGTTCAATCTCAGGCTGATTCGGGTTTCCTATTCAACGAATCCTTGCCGCCTTTCTACGTAAATCTCACTTTTCTCTTCTACCGCCCCCGTGATACATAGCGAATGCATGTGTGCAATGAGGAAACCGGTCTTTTCAATCCTGCTTGTAGTGTTCCTGCTCGCCGCTGCAGTCGTCGCCGAGGCGCAGCAGCCGGCGAAAATACCGATAATTGGAATTCTCGGAGGAGCCAGTTCCCCTTCGGCTAGGCTCGAATCATTTCGGCGAGAGTTTCTCAAACTCGGCTATGTCGAAGGCAAGAATATAGCTTTCGAGTTCCGATACGCAGAGCACAATCTCGACCGTCTTCGGTCCCTTGCTGCTGAGTTGGTTCGGCTCAAGGTTGACGTGATCGTCACGCCGGGGGCAAATGACACCCGAGCCGCGAAAAACGCTACTAGGACGATTCCCATCGTCTTTCTGGGAACGGTATCCGATCCCGTTTCGCTTGGGTTGGTTGACAGCTTGGCGTCGCCTGGGGGCAATATCACAGGCTTCACTTCGATTGGCGGGGTGTTAGCGGGCAAACTGCTGGAGTTACTCAAGGAGACTATTCCCAAGCTCTCCCGCGTTGCAGTGCTGTGGCATTCGCAGAATCCGGGCTCGACGCAAGTATGGAAAGAAAGCCAACCGCCAGCAAAGGAACTCAGTCTACAACTTCATTCCATGGCGGTAAGCAGCGCCAACGATATCGAGAGCGGGTTCAGAGATGCAGTGAAGGCACGGAGCGGCGCTCTCTTCGTGACGGGAGGCGGGTTGATCGCTAATAATCAAAACCAAATCATAAGCCTGGCGATAAAAAATCGCCTACCGGCAATAGCCGGTCTGGCAGATTTTGTGGAGCTCGGCGGCTTCATGTCCTACGGAACAGACCGGATCGAACCCTACAGACGCGCCGCCGTTCTTGTGGACAAGATCCTTAAGGGCGCCAAACCCTCCGATCTTCCCGTCGAGCAGCCAAAGAAATTTGAGTTCATCGTCAACCTGAAAACCGCTAAGCAAATCGGCCTGACGATTCCGCCGAATGTGCTGGCGAGAGCGGACAAAGTGATCAAGTGAGCAAAGAAAGAGAAGCGGCGATGCTAGGATTGAACTGAATTCTCCTACGACTCAATCTCGCAAGGTTTGTCTGACGCGTCGTTCAGTTCAATCTTACTTACGCTAAAAATTTGTGTTTCCGCTCGACGAATACCTGTCGTCTTCCGTCGTAAATCTTACCTTTTTCTACTACCGCCCGCGTGATACATAACAAATGATGTGTGCAATGAGGAAAGCTTGGATCTTATCAATCCTGTTTGTAGTGGTGCTGCTTGCTGTTGCGGTCATAGCCGAGGCGCAGCAGCCGAAGAAAGTCCCGCTCGTAGGTTTTCTAGTTCCCGGCTCCCCTTCCTCTTACTCAGCCCGTATCGAGGCATTCCGGCAAGGTCTGCGGGAACTTGGCTATGTTGAGGGACAGAACATCATCATTGAGTATCGCTACACTGAGGGAAAAAGCGATCGGTTGCCCGTGCTCGCGTCCGAGCTGCTCCAGCTTAAAGTTGACGTGATCGTTACGGGAACTACACCAGCGATCCAGGCCGTTAAGAACACGACCAGCACTATCCCCATTGTCATGGCAGAGGTAGCAGATCCGGTTGCCGTCGGACTCGTCGCTAGCTTCGCACGGCCAGGTGGGAATATTACGGGGTTGACCACTCTGTCCCCTGACTTAGATGGAAAACGATTGGAACTGCTCAAAGAAATATTGCCGAACGTCACACGAGTAGCCTTCATCTGGGATCCGGCTAATTCGGCCAACAGAATCAGATTCAAAGAGGTGCAGAGTGCGGCCCAGGCATTGGCGATTACCCTTCAATCCCTGGAGGTCCGAAATCCCACAGAGCTAGCGAGTGCTTTCGAGGCCGCGATTCGGGAACGGCCGGGCGCTCTTATGGTGCCAAACCCAACGGTCCTTACCTACGGAAGACAAATCGCAGACTTCGCGGCAAAAAACCGGCTGCCGCTGGTTTATGACACAAGAGAGCATGCGGAGAAGGCTGGGGGACTCATGGCCTATGGACCGAACTTTGCCGACCTGCTCCGTCGCGCTGCCACGTACGTCGACAAGATTCTCAAGGGAACGAAGCCAGCCGACTTGCCGGTCGAACAACCGACGAAGTTTGAGCTGATAATTAATCTGAAGACTGCCAAGCAGATCGGCGTGACGATTCCACCGAACGTGCTCGCGCGGGCGGATAGGGTGATCAAGTAGATTCGTTCTTATCGAGGCGATTTTTCAGATCGGTTTCAGACGTGAAAACAACCAGGATTGAACTGAATTCTCCTACGAGCCAATCTTGGAACTCATCGAACCGAGGCGTCGTTAAGTTCAATCTGAGGGCGTGGACATATTGACAAGCCATTCATCACGAAGGTAAACCGTCCGGAGCCGCGAGTTCGTTGGTCAGACACCCAACCATTAGGATTTGATTTCTTCACACGTCTGAGAGCAAAAGGAGAACGCCGATGCGATTTTGGATTATAGTCGTTCTGGCTCTGGGTCTTACGGTGTATTGTGTCTCAGTCAACTCTGCTGCTCAGTTTTCCGATACAGCTGATGCTCATGTAGCTAAAGCGCGAGAGGCTGCTGGTCAGGAGTATCTCGCTTTATTCAAGACGGTGTGCACGCCGGCTACGACGGCTCGCCCGCCATCCGGGCCTCCAAATCGTTCGAGTTGGTACGCCGAACCGGTAAAAGTTTTCGATAATCTTTACTTTGTCGGACAGGCGGAGCACTCGGCCTGGGCCGTGACTACCTCAGAAGGCATCATCATCGTGGATGCCTTATTTGACTACTCAGTGGAGGATGAGATCGTCGCCGGATTGAAAAAGCTCGGCTTTGATCTGGTTTCGATCAAGTATGTGATTGTCAGTCATGGTCACATCGATCACGCGGGTGGAGCAAAGTATCTCCAGGATCGTTTCGGTGCGCGGGTCATTCTTGCCGAAGAAGACTGGGACGCAATGAGCCGCAATACGCAGCCATGGCCAAAGCCCAAGCGCGATATGGTCGCTGTTGACGGACAGAAGCTCACGCTTGGCGACACGACACTGACGATGTACAAGACCCCTGGACATACGCTAGGCACGATCTCAACTCTTATCCCGGTAAAGGACGGAGGAAAGCGTCACCTCGCTGTTGAGGTTGGAGGTACTGCGTTCAATTGGCTAAGAGGCGGAGCGGAATATCGAGGCAAGCCGAATAGTTTTTGGTTTGAAACCTACAGCAACTCCGCCCGCCGCTTAGGGGAGATTGTGGAAAAAGCGGGTGCCGATGTTCTTCTTTCCAACCATACCATCTACGACGGGAGCAAGGTGAAGCTGCCAGCGTTATCAAAACGAAAAGCCGAGGATCGGCATCCGTATGTTGTTGGAACTGACAGCATAAAGCGGTATTTGACCGTTGCAGACGAATGCGCAAAGGCTGGTCTCTTACGGTTCCAGTAGCTTCGGTATCTAGCGCTGAATCAACTTTGGAGCGCCACGGTCGGATTCACACCGCCCTCTCCTGAATGGACTTCAGGCGCAACGATGTCTTTGTTGATGGTTTGGCTGCTGGTGCTAAGTCTCATCTAACAGCTTCGAGCGTGTAGCCATCGGCCGCGACTTTGAACATCGAATCCCCAGGGACGGTCACATAGCCGTCAAGCCGTTTCCAATAGTACAGCTTGATGATTGTTTCACCGGGATGAATTCGCCCTCGGGGTCAACCAATTCTTGTTTACCGCTCGCCGGATTTACAGCGCTCCAGAGTTCGTCGCCTTGATATCCTTTTTTCATGGCCAGGACCCTACGGCGTAAACGCGCCGTTTGTGAACGATTGAAATTAGATTCGTTAAAGTTCAATCCCTCTCAGCATCTCAGTGAGGATGTTGTCCGTCAGAGGCCGCGCGTCCAAGACAAAATGTCTTTTCAGCATCTTGACAATTCTCGTCACGTTAACTAGTGCTTGCCGCAGTTGTCCCAAGCTTTCTCATGCGTAGGTCTGCATCATGAGATGAGCTCCTGAATTTGCGAGGCTCGTTTTATCCTCAGCTCTCTCAACGGCAACTCAGTTTCGGAATTGGACGATATCGATCATTCGACAGGGGAGGCAGATTATGCATAAACAGACGCTTCTCGCGGTCGCCATCCTACTATGCGCCACGGTTGTTCTTGGGAGCTGTCGAGGCAATGATGCTGATCCAACAAGGAAGGCTGATGAATTGCAGAAGATTTCGAAAAGCTCTCCTGCTGACAGAGGATCGGCGGGGAATCCGCGCGGTCCGAGTGATCCATCGCGATAGCGTCTGGATGAATCTTTACCGACAGACCATCTCGGACGGACTTGCTCACGAGATCCCTGCACCGTCCAAACAATCGTGGTGGACGGCGCTAATTGAGCCAAAGTGTCTTTGTGCCGCTTCTCTAGCAACTCAATTCCGTGTCACTTAGAGCGCCACGGTCCGTGCTGCCCGGCCCTCTCCTGGATGGACTCCAGGCGTGTCGCTGGTTTCACTTTTTCATCTTTGATTAAGACGGATAATGGAGATCGAATTGAAGCGTCGTTCAGTTCAATCCTACGGCGATTTCGGTTGATCCGCCAAGATACACCGCGGGCTGATATCTGGATATACCGCTCCGCGGGCAGCGTTTGTCGGGTGAAACCATTGACAAAGCACGGCTTGTTGACGGATATTCAGTTCATTTTGCTCTTCTCAGATTTCGGGTTCCCGGATAACCCGCCGCAAGAGCCGGCAGTTCACTTAATAGTTAGCTGGCTCGGAGGCGTCATACGGTCGTTACTTAACAACAGGGAGGCACTATGAAGGCGTATCAATGCCGTTTGCGCGGAACCTTGTCAGTTGCACTGGCTATGCTAAGCACATTTTTGTGTGTGTCGGCGACTGCCCAATCGCTAGGCAAGCAAATCGTAGGTACTTGGATGGCAGTAGCGCAATACGTAGACCAAGACGGAAAGAAATTGGAACCATTCGGCTCTAATCCAAAAGGCATGGTCGTATACGATGCAAACGGACGCTTTATCCTGGTGCTTCAACGTGGGACGTTGCCGAAGTTTGCTTCAAACAATCGCATGGCGGGGACTGCAGAGGAGAACAAAGCAATCGTACAAGGAAGCATCGCCTATTTCGGCAGGTATTCTATCGACGAGAAAGAACGGAAGATAAATCTGCACTACGATGGGAGTACCTACCCAAACTGGAACGGCGAGGATCAGTCTCGGCTCATCGAAATCTCGGGTGATAAGTTAAAGATCATAAGCCCTGTTTCGGCTGTCGGCGGAGGAATCGTCCACTTGGTCCTTCGACGCGCAAAATAGGCGATGGCGCTCTGGTGCCAGCTAACCCCGCGTTGGAGCGGACGCGCCGGAAGCGGCGGTGGCTCGCCAATGGGCTCCCGTGCGGGCGTGCCGCTCAACGCGAACGTTTAACCATGGAATTGAACTGAATTCTCCTTCAAACGAATCTCACGAGATTCGTCAGAAGCGTCGTTTAGTTCAATCCTGCGTCGAAACTGGGTAAACTGCCTTCGAAAAGTTGTGAGCGAAATTTTCAATCTAGAGTTCTTGCTCACTCTGTGCGCGATTGTATTTTTTAATGTAAACCGAGTTCTCGCTGCCAACTGCGCCGATGTTTATGGGACTATTCTTTACCGCATGTGCCATTAAGTTCCCCTCTGTTAAGACCATAAGACTTCCTCTAACCTCTAGTCTTGTCGTATAGCAATGCACTCGTCTACAATCCTTCCCAGGACCAGGAGAAAGATGCGCGGAAGAGCAAATCGGGGAAAGGTAGGGGAGTGCTATGAAGTTGCCGCATGACCAACAATCAATACGGGCCAAGTGCTTTCTTCCATGGGGAATGTTCGTTGAGTGACCCATGGAGGACGTTGAGACATCGATCCCGGCGCGGTTTGAGAAGATCGTGCACATGTATCCGGAGCGATTGGCAGTCAAGGACAGGGACCGAGCGCTGACCTACGATCAACTCAACCGCGCGGCTAATCGGATCGCTCACGCCGTTTTGGCGAAGCGAGGGGCCTCAAGCGAGCCCATACCCCTGTTATTCGAGCATGGAATCGACATGCTTCCAGCAATTTTGGGAGTATTGAAGGCAGGTAAATTCTACCTGGGTTTAGACCCATCGTTTCCCGAGGAAAGACAAGTTCGAATGTTGGAGGACTCTGGCGCTAGCTTACTTCTGTCGAATAGTCGCGGTGAGGGGCTTATCAATCCGCACATTCGAAATTCGAAGCTATTGCTGAATGTCGACCAACTCGATCACTCAACCGCCTCTGAGAACCCCGAACTTTCGGTCGGAGCGGAGGAGCCCGCATGCCTTTTATACACTTCGGGATCGACAGGAAAACCCAAGGGTATCGTTTGTCCTCATAAGAATATCGTGTTTAACGGCGTTGTTCACGGCCAGATAAATAATATTGGCGTAGACGACAAGCTCACCCTATTTCATTCTATTGCTTTTGGTTCGTCTCACATAAACCTTTATCAGTCCTTGCTGAACGGAGCATCGATTCATCCGTTCGACATTAGCTTGGAAGGAATCAATCGGATCCCGTCATGGTTGCGTGACGAGCAAATCACTTGCTTTCATTCAACTCCGGTAGTCTTTCGCCAGTTCGTGGAATCGCTCTCGCATAGGATAGAATTTCCCGCATTACGTTTGATTAATTTGTCGGGAGCGCCAGTATCCAAAGTGGAAATCGCACTCTATAGGATGCATTTCCCAGCCACGACGACCTTCGAAATTTCTATTGGCGCGACGGAAACCCATACATTCGCTTCGTTTCTGATCGATCAAGACTTCAAGCTCCCGGAACAGGGCGTTCCCGTCGGATATCCCCGGCCTGGAAGAGAAGTCCTTATAGTTGACGAGGATGGAAATATAGCGCAACCCGGGCAAACGGGAGAAATCACCGTCCGCAGTCGATACCTTAATCTGCCGTTCCACCGTCCATCCTCGACAACCTGGAACTCACAGGGCGCAGCCGATTCAATTTATCCGACCGGCGATCTCGGCCGGATGTTGCCCAACGGATTTGTGATCCACCTGGGACGAAAAGATCTCATGGTGAAGATTCGTGGCTACCGTGTGGAGCTGGGCGAGATTGAGAGAGCATTGTTGGCGCATCCTCAGGTCAAAGACGCCGGAGTCGCTGCATGGGACCGTGAGCTCGGAGAAGAGTATCTGGTCGGTTATGTCATCCCGCGTCAAAACTCCGTTCTCAATGTGAGCGATCTCAAAAAATTTATCAGGAATAAACTGCCAGATTACATGGTCCCGTCGACTTTTGTGTTTTTGGAATCGCTGCCGCTAACGAACGGAAAGTTGGATCGTCGCGCCTTACCAAAACCGGATCGTGCGCGACCGAAACTTGACGCGTTATATACTGCGCCGCGAAATGAGATAGAAAAGAGTTTGGTCCAGATCTGGGAGGATCTGCTTGATGTTCGTCCCATTGGTATCTACGACGATTTCTTGGACCTTGGAGGTCACTCTCTGACAGCGACCCGGGTTGTGTCGCGAGTCGTCAATCAGTTTCAGTTAGAGATACCACTGCGATCACTATTTGAATCTCCGACCGTTGCGGAAATGGCATCAATGATCACGGCACATCAGGGAAAGACTTTGGACGCCCAAGACTTGACGACACTATTGAAGGAATTGGAATCACTGTCCGAGGAAGAGGCGCAGCGGCTTCTGGAGGAACAGCAGAAAAATTCCAAAGTTTAAAGCAGCAGCTACCGCTCCAAAGCTTGATCCTCGCACAACCAGAAGGAACCTCGGAGTCAGGAGAATTGCCCCAGGACGACTAAATTCATAA
Organism: uncultured delta proteobacterium; assembly: GCA_963804165.1. GTDB lineage: Bacteria > Desulfobacterota > Binatia > UBA9968 > UBA9968 > DP-20. Next base: position 352,144 of record CAWDPO010000043.1, on the reverse strand, counting down.
CGCGTACAGCCGCCGCGGGTTGTCGTCCAGGATTTTTTTCTTGATCGGATCGGTGACTTCCTTGTTGGCGCGGAAGATGTCGATGGCGTCGATTTCGCTCGACGCGTCGGTATGGCCATAGTCGGTGCCGATGACGACGTTATCTTCGCCGGCGTAGCGCAGCACGTATTCGAAGTCGTCGTTGGTTTCCGTCGTGACGTAAATATTGAACTCTTTGAACGGCAGTTTGGGAAAGCCTTTGGTTCCGGTGCGGCGGATCGCTTCCTTGACCACCCACGGCACCCACTGAGCGGAAGCTTCGACGAAGGCCCAACGGAGTTTGGGAAAGGTCTGCGGCACGTCGCTCATCATGAGGGACAGACAGGTGATGACGGTCGGGATGCGAAACTGCGCGAAGCCGCCCATGCGATCGTAGCGCGGCTTGAACTGGTCCATGAGTTGCGGACTGCCGTTGGCGATGTGCACGGCCACGGCGAGATTCAACCGCGTCGCTTCTTCGTAAATCGGGTAGAAGTAAGGATCGACCAGGTGCCTGTCATCTTCGAACGGACGCAGGCTCACCGCCACTGCGCCGTTCTCCTTGGCGTAGCGCATTTGCTCGATCGCTTCGCTCAGCGTCATCGCCGGCACGACGCACGACCAGCGTAACCGATTGTTGCCTTGCTTCCACACTTCCGCCATCCAGCGGTTCCACGACTTGCACAGCGCGATTTCCGCGTCGGCTTTGTCGGCGACGCGCGCGATCCACATGGTGTTGAAAAGGATCTGCACGTCGATGCCGAGCTTGTTCATGTGCTGCAAGCGCAACTCGACGTCGCGCAGCTCGCGCGCCTCGGGCGCGGTTTGGAGCTCGCGTCCGGTTTGCTTGGAAAGGGCGATCAGTTCCTGTTCGGTCAACGTCGGCGGGCGGAAACCGATGGATTTTCCCTCGACGAACCAATACTGCATGTTGGGATTGTCGGTGGAGCTGAAAAGCTGCGGGCGGAATTTTTTCTCGGAGGCGTCCAAAAAGTCCCACGTGTGCTCGGATTCAACAACGTGGGCATCGGCGTCAACGATCATAATTCAATCCTCTTTCCAGATTATCGGCACGGTTAACAGCACGATTCATTGTACGCGAGCGCCTTAGTGGATCAAGCGCATAACCTGTCGCAGCCGGCGAACACTTAACGAGGCGGCAGGGGGCCATGTTCGGCTATCTTCTTGTACAGTCCGACCACTTCGGGGTCGCGCGGGAGTTGGCGGATCGATGCCTCGACCTCTTCTCCGGTGAGAGGCGAGGGCTCGCCGCCCATCAGTTTCTTGAATTCCTGGGCGAAGGCCGGATCCTTAAACGACTTGCTCATCGCTTCGCGGAGGGTCTTGACGATCTCCGGCGGCGTAGCCGGGGGAAGAACATAGGGCCAGCGCGGATACATGAATTCACGGAACAAACTGATCAACTGGCGCTCCTTGTCATTCTTTGCCAGGGAGTCCGCGTCAGGAACGTTGGCGAAGCGTGGATGAAATTTGCCCTTGGGAATTGTCAGGGTGGCGTGAATATTGAGCTCGCCTTTAGCGAGCGCGTCCGCGTTTCGGCGGACCACCGTATCGGCGCTGTTGGCGCGGGCATCGATCTCACCTCGAGCCAATGCCGCGTCCATTTCCACACCGCCAAAACCGACGATGATCTTGGGATCTTTGAGGCCCAAGAGATAAGTGAATATGCGCCCGCTGACATAAACCGCGTGGCCGACAGTCTGGGCGGCTATTTTTACTCCTGAGGCGGCGCGCAATTTTTCCAAGGTATCGAAGCCCGCCCCTTTGCGGCTCAAAAATACGTAGGGATCGCCATGCTCGGTGGAGCCCAAGTAGATCAGCTTATCGATATCGTATCTTGCTCCTGTCAAGCCGAGGATTGCCCCCGAGGCCAAGCCCGACCCGACAGCGGTGATACTGAGGCCATCGGGCTTTGCCGTCGCGTAGATGTGGTTGACCGCTTTCATGCCGGCGGCGCCGGGCATGTTTTCAATGATAATCGTTGGATTGCCCGCAATGTATTTTTTCAAGAGCGGAATGAGCGCTCTTGCTTGCATATCTCCAGAGCCGCCGGGCTCTCCGCCGCGAATAATCGTGATCGTTTTGCCTTGGTAATAGGGTGCCTGGGAAAACACCGCATTTGGAAAGCCCACCGCGCAACTGAATCCAATCGTGAGTGTGATGATCGCCAACGATTTGGCCCTGAACCGCATAGACTTACCTCCAAGTGTGTTCTCGTGATGCTTCATTTTGCTGATGACTCTTTCTTCAACCGGGTTACAGTATCAGTGATCGTGGCGGATTTTAAGAGGTTGTACTATTGTGTTTGGCTCTATATTTCCCGGCGATATGTGAATTTTCCTGGGCCTGCCCTTTGTGGTAGGCTTGACGCCCAGACACGAGGATAAGGAGAGGCCATGTTCGATAGTTCACAGATCCAACCCCATATTTCGTTTACTGATTTGCGTGAGTGGATGGCCGAAGCGGAGAAGCTCGGCGAGCTGAAAACCGTTCTCGGCGCGTCCTGGCAGGAGGATATCGGCTTGGCGACGGATGTTGTGGTTCCGCCCGACGATGGGCCGGCGGTGTTATTCGACGAGGTGCCGGGCTGCCCGAAGGGATTTCGTCTGTTGATCAATTGTTTCGCCGGCAAGCGGCGCGCGATGACCCTCGGTTTTCCTCAAGGTCTCACCAAACAAGAATTGAGCGACGCCTATTTTACGCACTATCAAAAAGATCCCAAACATATTCCACCGGTGTTCGTCGACGACGGGCCGATCTTCGAAAATGTACTCAAGGGCGACGATATCGATATTCTGAAATTTCCGACGCCGATGTGGCACGTGAACGACGGTGGCCGCTATATCGGCACCGGCTGCTTTTCGGTGACGATGGATCCGGACGAAAAATGGATCAACGCCGGCTGCTATCGCGCCATGATCCAGGACAAAAAAAGTGTGAGCCTGCTCATGGTTCCCGGCAAGCACGGCTATATGCATCGGGAAAAATACTTCAAACGCGGCGAGAAAATGCCACTGGCGCTGGTGATCGGCAGCGACCCGCTGTTTTTCTTCATGGCCGGGACCGAGCAACCTTACGGCTTGTGTGAATACGACATCGTCGGCGGTATGCGCCGGAAGGCGGTCGAATGCGTGCGCGGAAAGATCACCGGCCTGCCTTTTCCCGCCAACGCCGAGATCGTCTTCGAAGGATTCTTGAACAACGATAATCGGAAATTCGAAGGTCCATTCGGCGAGTGGACCGGTTACTACGCTTCCGACGAGAGCGCCCAGCCGGTTCTAGAAATCGAAGCGATTTATCATCGCAACGACCCGGTCATTCTCGGCGTGCCGCCGATCGGCGGCGGCTCCGACGAGATGGCGCGTTATCGCGCGATCATGCGCTCGGCGATGCTCAAGCAGCAATTGCAAAGCGCCGGCGTCCCGGACGTGACGCAAGTTTGGTCGCACGAGATCGGCGCCTCGCGCATGCTGATCGCGCTCGCGATCAAGCAGCGTTATGCCGGTCATGCCAAGCAAGTCGGCGTGCTCGCGGCGAGCTGCGGCGCGAGCGTGTACGGCTGCAAGATGGTGATTGTCGTCGACGACGACGTCGACGTGTCGAATCTCGATCAGCTCATGTGGGCGATGCTGTCGCGCTACGATCCGGCGACCTCCGTGGATATTCTCCGGCGCATGCGCAGCACGCCGGCCGATCCGCGGCTTACTCCCGAGCAGCGCAAGATGCGCGACTTCACCAACTCGCGCATGGTGATCGACGCCACGCGGCCTTATGAATGGCGCGACAAGTTTCCCAAGGTCAACGCGCCGAGCCAGGAAATCGTGCGCAAAGCGCGGGAAAAGTTCGGCTACCTGTTGAAGTAGAAATCAAGAAGAATTAACCGCAGAGAACGCAAAGGCGCAAAAAGTAGGGGCGCCGCAGCAGCTGCGCCCCTACACGTTACTGGGCGGCAGCAAGAACCCATTTCCATGCAATACCGTTTTCTCGGCAAGGCGCGCTTGAAAGTTTCCGCTATCGGCTACGGCTGCCCGCCGTTCCAAGGGAAGTTGAGCGACGCAAATGAAAAGCAGGCCATGGCCGTGCTGCACCGCGCCATCGATATCGGTGTCAACTTCATCGACACCGCGGATCATAACAACGGTAACAACGAAGAGATTCTGGCCAAAGCGCTCAAAGGCAAGCGTGGCGACGTGGTGCTGACCAGCAAGTTTGGCAACTTGCGCGGCCAGCCCTGGGCGGACGGGCGAGAGGTTGAAGGCAAGCCGGAGTATGTATCGTGGGCTTGTGAGAATTCATTGCGCCGGCTCGAATGCGAATACATCGATCTTTATTACTTGCATCGCGTCGATCCGAAGGTGCCGATCGAAGATACCGTAGGCGCGATGGCGCGGCTCGTGGAGCAGGGAAAAGTCCGCCACATCGGTCTGAGCGAAGCCGGACCGCAAACACTGCGTCGCGCCAATACGGTGCACCCGATCACTGCGGTCCAGAGCGAGTATTCACTCTGGATGCGCGACTACGAAGCCAACACGATTCCCGCCGCGCGCGAGCTGGGCATCGGATATGTCGCTTACTATGCGCTGGGCCGCGGCTTTCTAGGCGGCGCTTTTAAAGAGTTTTCCCAATTGGGAGAAAAAGAAGCGAAGCGGCGCGGCCCGCGTTTCCACGAAAGCAATTTTCAACAAAATGCGAATTTGCTGAATCAACTTCAATCGGTTGCGGATTCTAGAAGATGCACCGTGGCCCAGCTTGCGCTTGCCTGGATTCTCCATCAAGGCGATTTTTTTGTGCCGATCCCCGGCACCTATAAGATCGCGCATCTGGAGAGCAACGCCGCTGCCGCGGATATTCGTCTCACTCCGGAAGAATTGGCTGCCATCGCCAAGATATTTCCCAGGGAAGGGGCGGTGGCCGGCACGCGGCATGATTATGATCGGTCGAAGGAGCTGAATATTTAAAGACAGTTCCACTCGTTCCAGAAGTTCCAAACGTTCCAGTCGTTTCGAAGGATCTGACTGTTCAAAGGTTCAAGGTTCAAACGTTCAAAGGTATGATTACGACCTGCGTCCAGGCACGAATTCACGAACACGGATCACGGTTCGCGCGTCAAAGCGAGTCCGGCGCCGGCATGATCTCACCGCAGTTTTTGCACGTGCGAAACTCCTTACTGTCGAAAAAGCGTTTGTAGGCTTTCGAGACAGGGTCCAGCGCGTAGTCCTCCACGACGAAGCTCTCTTCGTGCAAGAGGGTGTCGCACTTTAAGCAAAACCATTGAAATCGGTCGATCTCGCCGGCTCGTCTTTTTCTCTCGGAGATCAGCGCAAACGCGTCCTCGGGAAAGCGCGGCGAGTGAGGCGTGCCGGCGGGCGTGTAGATGATCGCGCCTTCCTGAATTGGCGCTACTTCTTCCTTTCCTTCCGGCGTGCGGTAGTGCAGGCGCATCTCGCCCTTGATCATATGCATGGTCTCATCGCTCGGGTTGATATGAAACTCGCTGCGGTACTCGCGCCCGCGCGCGAGAAAAACCAACGTGTCGGCATGCTGCCATAGCACACTTACCCGCCGGCCGGTCTCCGCGAGTTTGCGGCCTTCATCGAGCAAACGAACGATGGGCATGGAAAACATTGGTGGCTCCTTGAAGAGAGAATTGGAGTAATGGAGTGCTGGAGTATTGGGCATCCGTCTTTTACCAACACTCCAGCACTCCATTACTCTATCACTCCAACTTTTTCCATCTCCCTAGTCCGGCAGCGCCTGGCCTTTGGTTTCGCGGGCAAAGATTAGAATGATCAAGCCAAAGAAGTAAATGGAGCCGATGGTCGCGATTGCCGGTGCGAAGGCGCCATGCGCGGAAGTGAGCACACCGGCGAGCAGCGGGCCCGCGGCCGAAAAGAAGCGGGCGAAGTTGAAACAAAAACCTTGCGCCGTGGCGCGGATCGCCGTGGGAAACAATTCAGGAAAATAAATAGCGAAACCGGTAGTCACTCCCGCGGCGAAGAAACCCATGATCGGCGCGGCGAAAACCGCGTGGCTCAGTTCCCGCGCGAGCAAGAACGTTGTCGGCACTGAGAGCAGGGCGCCGAGAAAATAAATCAGCAGCGCGTGTTTTCTCCCCCAACGGTCGGCAATGAAGGGCAGGCAGAGACAGCCGATGATTCCACCCGTGGTCAGCGTGGTGGTGACGAGGCTCACCTGGGGAATCACTTCTCTTGTGCCTTGCGCGTGCAGCATGGCGGCGATCCAACTCGGCACCCATTGAATGGCGCCCTGGTAGCCGAACGTCGCGACCACTGCGAGCCCGGTGCCGATCAGGACGTCGCGCCGCACCGGCTTTTTGAAAAGGAGAGGAAGAGGGTTTTGGCTTGCTCTTGCTTTGGTCCAACGCTCGGGCTCTTCGAGAGACCAGCGAATGTAGAAGGCGACGATGGCCGGCAGCACGCCGAGCGCAAAGACCCAGCGCCAACCGTAAGGGCCGATAAAAAGATACAGCGCGGTGGCGAGAAAAAAGCCGATCCCGCCGGAAGCTTGCATGATGCCGGCGGCTTTTGCGCGCGATTTCGCCGGCCAGCTTTCGGCGATCAATGCCGCGCCGGCGGCCCACTCGCCGCCGATGCCTATGCCTGTCAAGAAACGGTAGACCGCCAATTCCTGCCAGCTCCCGGCGATGCCGCAGAGGCCAGTGAACGAAGCATAGATCAGGATCGTAATTGCCATGGTCCTGGCGCGGCCGTAACGATCGGCGATGGGACCGAAGATAAGGCCGCCGAGCGCCCAACCGATCATGAAGATGCTGAGTACGACGCCGCCGTAGAGTCCGATTTGCGCGCTCTCGCTGGTGCCGAGCAAATCGCTCATGGCGGGAAACAAGATGATTGCATAGAGATAGCCGTCCATGATGTCGAGGGCCCAGCCGAGGCACGCGCAAATCAGCACGCGCCACTGGTAGGGCGTGATCTCGCTGTACCATTTGGATTCGATCATGTTTGCTTCTGTGCTGCCGTGCTTGCGCTGGCCGGTTTCAAACGCAACGCGGGTCGCGTAAGATAAAAAGTAACAACCGCGTCGTCAACTCGAACATGCAAAGCCTACGGAATCTTCGCACCCTGCGTTCCCTCAGACATCGAAACTTTCGTCTCTTGATGGAAGGCGCGCTGATCTCCAGTTCGGGCGACTTCATGCAGAACGTGGCGCAGAGTTGGCTGGTGTGGCACGTCTCGCGCTCGCCCGTCGCCATCGGCGTCGTGGCGTTTTTTGATACCTTGCCGCGGCTTCTGGTCGGCGCGCTCGGCGGCGCCATCGCCGACCGATTCGACCGAAGACGCGTGCTGATGATCACCCAGACGGCGGCGATGGTCCAGGCGATCATCTACTGGTTCGCGGTGCAGTTTGACGTCATCGAGCTCTGGCACATTGCGGTCTTGGCTTTTTTTCTGGGGTCGTGAATACGATCAATCAAACGGCGCGCCAATCGCTGGTCAACAGCCTGGTGCCGAAGGACGAGCTGCTGAACGCCATCGGCCTGCAATCTTCGGTGTTCAACTTCTCGAAGATTTTCGGACCGGCGGCGGGAGGCTTGATTATCGCGTATGTCGGCATCGCCGGTTGTTTTCTGGTCAACGCGATCAGCTTCGTGTTTCTGCTTTTCAATCTTCACCAGATGGAGTTGCCGCCCTGGGAAAAGCGCGCGGACGAGAAAGTATCTGGGGCGACGTGAAGGAAGGGTTTTTCTATTTGCTCGGCAATCGCCGGCTACTCTACATCGTCGGGCTTTCTTACGTTATCGCGACGTTCTGCGCGCCGTACAACCGATTCGTGCCGATCTTCGCCACCAATGTGCTGCACGTCGGCGCGTCCGGTTTCGGTTTACTGATGTCCGCGCCGGGTGTCGGCGCCACAGTGGCGGCGCTGGTGCTCGCCTCGGTGAACAAGCTTCGCGTCGGTATCCGTTCGATCTGCTTCTGCGCCTTGGGATTTGCCGTGTCGATCGCCTTGTTTGCTTTTTCTCACAACTTTGTTTTGTCGTTCCTCTTTCTGGCGATGATCGGCTTTTGCCAAATCGCCGGGCGCGCTCTCTCCAACACCGCGATTCAAACCGCGACGCCGGACAATCTGCTGGGACGCGTGCTCAGCCTATTTTTCATGGACCGCGGCCTGTGGTCCTTGGGCAGCATGATCATCGGCGCCTCGGGCGCCGTGATCGGCATGGATTGGACCTTCGCCCTTTGCGGCGCGGTCTGCGCGATCGCCGCGATCATATTGATGATCGTCAGCCGTAGATACCGAGCTGAATTAGCGCGTCAGCGCGCAGATCTTAGCGCCGTCACGCAACAATCGGATCTGTGACCGGTATGTGACTCGGAATCTTCGGCACACGGGTTCTCGGTTTGCCGTCAACGCCGGAATTGCCGGCGCCGAGAAGCAACATTCTCCCGTTGCCGGTATTGCATAGCTGGTAAGGCTCGCCGGACTGGAGCAGCACTGTATCGAACTGTTTCAGGACGAACTCTTTGTGCGGAGTGCGAATGGTGCACTCGCCTTCGAGCAACATGAAGATGTGATCATCGTTATCATGGTAGTGCATGTCGTCCTGAAGCCGCCCTTTGCAATTGATCACCCAATAATATGCAAGATCAGTTCTCCACATGCTCAGGTGATTGACGCCCGGGTTCGCGTCGGCTTCCTTAATAGGATTTTTCATCTCGACCATTGGGTACCTCCTCTAAATTAATCTGGTTCAAAACGTTCAAGCCGTTCAATCGTTCAAGTCGTCTAAACAGCAAATCGTTCAAGATTCAAGGTTCAAAGTTCACGCCGGATTCAGTCATGGTTGCTCGGGGGTCTTTCCTTGGGTTTTACCAGGCGGCCGTGGGTGCCGTCGCAGTAGGGGTGATCTTTTGATCTCCAGCAGCGGCAGATGGCGATGGTTTCCGGTTGTTCGAGCTCTAGGACGAACGGCTGGATGTTCGTCACCGCGTGCGAGCCGTCGCAAAACGGCAAATTTTTACTGCGCGTGCAGCGGCAGTAAGCGACGCTTTTGGACACTTGTTTGACAATCGCAGGTTCGATCAGGTCGTCGTATGAACAGCGGCATACTCAAGTCCTTTCTGAACACTGAATTTAATACACTTTACCCGCTATTCGCAAATGCGGCAGGGCGCGGCGTCACTGGCGCTGAAGCAATTTCAGGGCATTTTGGCCGAAGATGTCCTGCGTTCGGCTTCGGTGATCGGCAACTCTTCAATGATTTTCTTGGCGCGCGGCAGCAGCGGCAGGAGCGGCGGCGCATCGCTGCCAAAGAGCAGTTGCTTGGCGCCGACGGTCTGATAGGCGCACATGACCGCCGGCGGATGATAGGCGACGGTGTCCATAAAGAGATTTTTCAGATACTCGCTCGGCCGCTTGGTGATCAGCATGGGTTCGTAGGAGCCCAAGCCGGAAGCGAGGTCGCCAAGCTCGTAGGCGTAATCCATGCGGCCGATGACGTCGCAAATGCCGCCGCCGAGATGGCAGCCGACGAATTTAATATTTTGATGCCGCTCGAAGACGCCGCGCACGATCAGCCGGGCGATGCTCAAGCATTCGTCGAACGGGCCGGCCGACGCTGGAAGCGAGGCGATAGTCGCGCATGCGCTCCTCGCCGAAACCGACCGACGGCGCGTGCATCATGACGGGAATGCGCAGACTGGTGACCAATTCAAAAAAAGGCTTGGCCTCATCGTCGTCCGGATAGGCGTGCTGATGGCTCGAGTTGATCAGCACGCCGTGCAGGCCGTATTCGACGATGGCGCGCTCCAGTTCTTTGACGAACGGTTCACCGCCGCAGGGCAGCGTGCTGGTGAAGACGACGATGCGGTCTTTATATTTCTGCTGAATCTCCGCGGCGTACTCGTTCCAGCGCCGTAAAAAGGCCAGCGACTCGTCATGGGTCTTGTCTTTGAGATAATGAATCGTGTTGCTGACGACACAAAGGTCGATGCCGGCCTTCTCGTGTGCTTCCAGTAGATTTTCAATCGTCAGTGGCGTCGTGCCGCCCCAGCGGCGTTCCTTGGCCAGTTCGGGCGGGTAGACGTGGGCATGCCAGTCGATAATCATTTGACTACTCCTTTCGCGGGATCATCATCGAATTAGCGCACCTTGATGCCTAACTCCGCCTGCGCTCGCCGGAGAAACCTCAGATCAACGACTTCGTTCGGCATGACTTCACGCGTGACTTTGGTGCTGCGCCGGGCTTGATCGATGACGAGCTTCAAGCCGTCTTCGGGCACGGCGCCGTCGGCGTTGAATAAATTTCTCAGCGCGTCATAGGACGCGTAGGCGAATTCCCGCTCGACCTTGCCCCAGACGATCAGCGTGCGCACGGCTTCGTCGCGATTGTCGCGGATGAAGCGGTTGGCGCGGATGGTCGCTTTGATCACTCGGCGAATCTCGTCGGGCTTTTCTTTGATTTTTCGCGTGTGCGTGCCGAGACCGAGATAGGGAAAACTGAACAATTCGTAGGCGCGCGCGAGGATGCGATAGCCCTGCTTTTCCATCTGCGCATCGGCCGGCGGAGAAATGACGACCACGTCGACGACGCGCTGCTTGAGCGCCGTAAGGCGCGCGGCGTCGGAGCCCAGGGCGAGCATCTTGATCTCTTTTTCCGGATCGATGCCGGCTTGCTTGATCATCATGCGCGCGGCGACGTCCGGCGTCGCGCCGAAGCTGCTGATGCCCAGAGTTTTGCCTTTGAGGTCTTTGAGCGACTTGAGCTCTGGCTGGGCGATCAACGTCATCGGCCAGTTATCCAGATAGCCGGCGACAATTCTCACCGGCAGGCCGGCGATAGCGCCGCCGACTACGGCGCCGAAGAGCTGGCAGTAGTCGACGTCGCCGGTCGCAAGGGCGGTAATCGCGACGTTGGGATTCATGCGAATGATCTCGGCGTCGAGATTTTCGTCTTTGAAAAACCCTTTCTTTTGCGCCATCGCGGCGGTCAAGTTCGGCATATTCGGATTGGACACGGCGATGCGAATCCGGTCCAGCGCTTGCGCCGGCGCGCCGAGCAAGATCGCCGCGGCGATCATAATGACGATGTGTATGATGGTTTTCAAACGTCTAACGCTCCTGCAGGACGGTAAAGCCGCTGTAGCCGCGGATCTTGTCGATGCGCACGAGCACGCCGTAACCTTTGCGCTCGGGATCTTTATCGAGCTCGGCTTTGACCGTGCGCTTCAGAATATTTTGGCGCATTTCGCCGTCTTTGTAGACCGTCGCCTTGCCGTAGAAACGCCAGCCGACGCGGCCCGGGCCGTCGTAGTAGAGCATGCAGACGTTGGGATTTTTTTCCAGGTTGGTCGTGCTTTGGCCGAGGGAACGGTCCCAGAAGGCGATGATGCTCGTCGTCGTAAACGAACGTGCTGCCGCGAAAGCTCACGTCCGGATAACCTTCGTCGGACGTGGTTACCCAAACGCAATATTTCTTTTCTTCGAAGGCCTTGTCGATGCGGTCTTCATGTCGTCGGTGAATTTGATCATGTTGCGCTCTCCGGTTAGTCAGATTTTAAGCTTCTATCATCTATTCGAATCCGTACAAGGCGACGGGATTGTCGACCAGAATTTTTGTTCTCGTCGCGCTCGTCGGGCGCGAATAACGCCAGTAAATCGACCAAGTCGCCGTCGTTGGGCGTATGGCCCGGCGCGAAATTATTCGAGTGCGGCCAGTCGGTGCCCCAGATGACTCGGTCCGGCGCGGCGGCGATGACGGCTTGAGCATAGGGAATGACATCGACGAACGGCAGCCCGTAATAGTCATGCACCGGCGGATCGCAAATCTTGTCCGCGCCGCTCACTTTGACCCAGACGTGCTTGAGCTTGAGTCAAGTCGAGCAGCAATTGAAATCCGGCCTGGCTCATCCCCTCGGCCGGTTTGACGCGGGCGATGTGATCGATGACCACGGGCACCGGCATGTCGCGAATGCGTTTTTCCTGGGCGAGCAGATTTTTCATGTCGATGTGCAGGTCCACCGACCAGCCGAGTTCGACGATGTTCTCGACGCAGTGGTCGAGCACGTCGAGTCTCACGTTGCCGCGCGGGCGATCGAGCAGGTTGAAACGCACGCCGCGGATGCCGCCTTCTTGGAGTCGTTGCGAATTCGCCCTTCGGTGTCTTGTCGTCGATGCGACCGACTCCGCGAAACTTACCCTGCGAATTCTTGATCGCGTCGAGCGTCGCCGCATTGTCGAGGCCATGCACGCTTGGTTGCACGACGACGGCGCGCTCGATGCCGATCGACTTCGATCATTTTTAGATAATGTTCCAGCGGCGCCGCCGGCGGCGTATACTCATGGGTCGAGACATAACGGAAATTGTTCGGGCGGGCCGAAGACATGGAAATGGGTGTCGCAGGCCTTTGTCGGCGGCGTGATTTTGGGCTTTCGCGTGTTGGGATCAGGCGGATAACAGTAGGACATGTATCTCGTTCTCCCAGGAAACTTTTAGCCTAGTGAAAAGCCTGTGTCCACTGTCGCAAATTGCGATGGCTCGAATTTCGCCTTGATTGTCTGACGCGCAAGTAGTAAAAGGGACGCAGTTTTCGCGATCTCGGTTCAGGGTAAATTGTGAGGAGGGAGGACCATGGGCAAATTCCGCATTCAGTCGCATGGGCGCTTACAAGAGTGGGTGGCCGAAGAAAAAGGCTATTTCAATGACGCGGGACTGGACTACGAATTTCTTCGTCAAGCCGATCGTGACGTGGTCCGCCGATGTCGAGACCGTCGATGTCGACGCCGGGCGACATCCAGCGCGGTGCATTCGAATCGATCGAAGACGGGCGCGGCTGTAACCTGAGCGCGGCTTGTCACTGGACGGTCAACATGGCCGCTTCCGCGGGCCACGGCAAGATGTGGGGCCACGCTTACTCCGTCTCGCCGTCGGGAATTTTTGTGGCGCCGGAGTCGCGAATCCAAAAGCCGGAGGATCTCGCCAACGTTTCGGTGACGGTCGGCTATCATTCCGGCAGTCATTTTTCGACGTTGCAGGGGTCTCGAGCGATTTTTTGAAGCGCGACGAAATCAAGCTACACTTCGGCGGTTTGCTGCTCGACCGCTTAGCGTTGCTCGTCGACTGCCAAGTTCCGGCAGTAAGTCTTTTCGGCGCGCCGTTTTATGTCGCTGAACAATTGGGTTTCAAAAAGATCGTCGACACGACTTTCATGATCGGCCATCTGGTTACGCAGTACGCCGACTTCAAACAAGTCGAGCGCTACTTCGAGGCGTTGCGCCGGGCGCAGCACGACATCGACCTGGAGCCGGACCTTACAAACATTATTTCCTGAGAGAGCTGCCCGAGCGATATCACGCGTTGGTCGACATTCGGCGCTTTGGCCCCGGCGAGCGCATTGTCTTCGAGCCTTATCCGCAAGCGGCCTTCGAGCGCACCCGCCAGTGGATCGAGTCGTGGAATCTTTTTCCTCCCGAACAGAAGGGCGATGCCGGTTACGAAGTTTCTGTCGTTTATTTTCTTTGTCTAGTATTCTTTTTCGAAGATTCCGTTACTCCTCGGATCGGTCCAAGATCGCCTGTGTTATCTCCCGCTACTACGATACCTGCATGATCTCTCGTCCGACGTTGCGCGACGTGAAATTCGCGTTGTTTCAGCGAGCGCATCAACGAGTCATTTTGTCGACGGCGTGCCGTTTTACCCAATCAAGAATTATGTGTTCGTTTCCTCGGGAGCTTGCCAGAAGAAACCGTGCGATTGGCCTTTTAGAACTTTCATCTCCGCGCCGGGAATGCGTTCTTGAGCGTTTCGGCCTGGAGCAAGTGATTGCTGCGGGCGCGATCGTTGGTTGCCGATCAACACCAGCGTCGGGCAGCGCACGTCGCCCAGGCGATGGGTCGCCTCCCAATTGTGGCGGGCGATGCTCAGGTGAATGTATTCGGGCAGGCGCGCGTGCGTCGCCATCGCTACCTGGAAAAATTCTTCGATTCGCTCCGGATGCCGCGCGCGAAAATCTTGAGTAAAGAACGTATCTGATTCGCAGTACTCGTCGCGCAGAAATTTCTCGAATCCTTTTTCCACCAGCCCGAGCACCAACCAGTGGGGCAAGCCGGGAATGCAATCCGGTCCGGGCCTCGGTGCCGGCCGGAGCCGCTTGCCGCCATGATAAGCTCTTTACCCGCCCGGGAAAATTCAGCGCCATCTCCAGAGCGATGCGCCCACCCATTGAGTGGCCGAGCACGTGCGCCGAAGCGATCTGCAGATGATCGAGCAGCGCCACCACGTCATTGGCCATTTGATTGATCGTGTAAACCTGTTGGCTTGCGGTCGATCGTCCCGTGCCGCGCGGGTCATGAAGGATGAGATTCAACGCTTTAGACAATCCAGGCACCTGATAGGGCTTCCAAACTTCAGCGGAGAAAGCCGTCGACGGGATCAGCACCAGCGGTTGTCCGGAACCATAAGTTTCGTAATAAAGATCGACTCCCGTGGGCGAATGTACGTTCGGCATAGTTTGCTCCAAATCGCGATCACGCACTCCTATCAAACGGCGATAAACCTATTCAACTTCCAAGCAGCCACGGAATAGCCCGCCCGAGTGTCGCCTCCAATCGGCCTCCTCTGTGAGCGAAATTCACGGAATCCCGGGGCATTTTTTATAGACAGGTCGTTGAGGTTCTGGTAACAATATGGCTCGTGTTGGAGTCTTTACGCGAACTCGCCCGCTTTTTGGGCTCTGGGAATGGAATACGGAAGCCAAGCAAAGATTGGAAATATTAGAGTAACGAGGGTTCTGACATAAGACCAAATTGGTAATCGCGGTTACCGTAGTTGCGCCGTTGATCGCGATTTGCCTGCTCGGCGTGTCACGAGCGCAAACCTATGATTGGTCGGGAGCGTGCGCCGGTCTCAATGCGGGCGGATCGTGGGGCAAAACGAGTGCGCGTTACGCTCTCGGCGCGGCGACGATTAACGGTTTTGATCCAGACAGTTTTATTGGCGGTGGGCACCTCGGCTACGGAATCCAAAGCGACTTCATCTTTGCTGGACTTGAAGCCGACATGGCGTGGCGGCACGGTACCAGAAAAAAGATGTTTGCGTTCGCGAACGGCGTCGATTTCGCGCCCCACGAAGTCGAACAAAATTGGGTGGGAACTTTTCGACCGCGTTTCGGGTTCGCCATTAATCAATTTTTGTTCTACGGCACGGCAGGTCTCGCCTACGGGAATTTAGAGCATAAGCTCGCGGAGACGCGCCCCGGGGTGGCGAGTCGGTCAAAATCAAAGTCTGAAGTCGACGCTGGCTGGACGGTTGGCGGTGGAATGGAGTATGGAGTCGCTAGTAAGTTGACCGCTGGAATAGAATATCTGTACATGAGTTTTGGGGATACAAAACTAAGTTTTCCGGCCCAAGTGATCATCCCGCTTTTTTTTCCATCTTCTTCGACGACTTTCGACGACACATCGCATGTGGTTCGAGCAAAGATCACGTACCGGTTCTAAGATATTTTTCGAATAACGCAAATTACTTGGCAGTTAAGTCCATCGTAACGCCCACAGCGACTTGCCGTGGGCGTTGTTTTTTTGGAGCGCCTCAGATTCCCAGTTGATTTAGGATGGCTTGTGTTACCGGACGGCTAGCGTCGAGTAACCGCTCCGTCATGGTGTAGTGGTTTGCTTCGGGTTCGACGAGATAGGTGACATTCACGTCGTGCTGCCTGCAGAACTGGAAATAATCTTCCGACATCTGTTGCCAGCCCTTGGGTTCGGCGCCGCCGACGGCGATAACTAGCGGGCACTTCACGCGCGGCGGGTGCAGCAATGGACTATTCTGTCTCGCGATGTCCGGCGTCATCTGCACCTGCTCCTGCACGCTGATCTTCATGACCATTTCGAGATCGTAGACGCCCGAAGTAACGACCGCGCCTTTGATCAAAGGGCTCGGTAAGCCGTCCTTTTCCCAGTCGTGCGCCAGCGCCATGGCGGTTAGATGGCCGCCGGCCGAATGGCCGGCGACAAACAACTTCGACGGGTCACCGCCGTAGCGGATAATGTTCCTATGCGTCCAGCCGATGGCTGCACGCGTCTGACGAACTATGTCGGTGACGGCGACCTTGGGACAGAGATCGTATTCGACCAGCACGACGGTGGCACCGCGCTTGGTGAACGTCGGCACAAAATTGCAATTATCTTCCTTGGTGCCGCTGCGCCAGTAACCGCCATGGATGTAGACGAGCACCGGCCCGCCCGCTTTATCCGCCGCGTAAATATCGAGGAGCTCGCGGGGTGAGCTGCCGTAGGCGACATTGAGCCACGACTTCGCGCTCTCGCGCACTTTGCGCGCTTGCGCCGCTCTCACCTTAGCATGTTCGGGATACTCGGGCACGGAAACGCGCGGGTTGTATTGATACTCCAATTCGTCCTGGCGGAATCCTTTGTACGCGATATCATTCATCGGTGGTTGTCCTCGTCCGAGAGCCACAAAATGTCCGACGAAACGACAGTAGTGGAAGGCTCGTTTGCATGTCAACGGCGCTTTACTCACAGGGATGCCATGCTTAAAACACAAAGGCCAAGAGCACCCGCGCCACGGTACCCTTGGCCTTGGAAAATCGTTTAGAGGGGCGAGTTTTACTTTACGTGTCTGCTGACCAGCTTGGTCATCTCGAACATCGTGACGGTTTTCTTGCCGCCGAACACGACTTTCAGCTTGTCATCGGCGTTGATGTTGGTTCTTTTTTTCTTGTCCTGGAGGCTGTTCTTTTTGATATAGGCCCACAGTTTTTTCGTCACCTCAGTGCGCGGGATCGGTTTGTTACCGACCACGGCGCTGAGCGCGGTGTCCGGCTGAACCGGTTTCATGAACGCCGCATTCGGTTTGCGTTTCTTTTTTGCTGCTGCCATTCGTTTTCCTCCTTCAGGAATAAAATTATTTAGGTATCGGTATAGCAGAGGCACGAGTCTATTGCCAACGTTTTTTTAACTTTTTTCCTCGTAAAACTTGAGTTTCGGCCTCGTCGACCTCGGGTTCCGCCGTCGAGCGTCCCGGACTGCGACCCCGTAATCGGACCGCGCCCGCGCGGCGGAAACATAGCCTTGGCGCACGTCCTCGAGCACGCTCTCGACCGGACGCACGCGTGCGGATTGCCAAGCCCGCCGCCACCGGGGCGCTCGACGCGGACGATGTCGTTCGCGCGCAGGCGGTGGTCGCCGAAACGCGACGGCAGGTGTTTTTGCTCCTTGGTTTCCGGGATTGATGATACAATGCGCCTTTGCCGCCCGGCAGGCCATCGATCAGCTGCCGAAGGGCTCGACGGCATGCTTGTCGGTGCGCAAGGAAAAACGCACGTCGTCGGCGAGAATGCGATAATCCCGCGCGAAACCCAAGCCGCCGCGCCATTCGCCGGCGCCGCCGGAGTCCGGGATCATTTCGAAGCGCTCGACGCGCGCCGGAAATTCCGACTCGATGATCTCTATCGGCGCGGTCTTGCAATTACTCAGATGGAACGCGGTCGCCGAGACGCCGTCTTTACCGGATCGCGCGCCGGTGCCGCCGCTGAAAATTTCGTAGTGCACGAAAGCGCGGTCGCTCCGGGCGTCGCGTCCGCCGAGTACCAATGCGGCGCTGCCCGAGCCGCCGGAGATACGCTTTTCCGGAACGAACGGGGCGAGCGCCCTCAGGACTGCTTCCGCGACAGTGAGCGCCGTCGGCATATAGGTATTTACCGCCGCCGGGAAACGCGGATCGACGACGCTGCCCTGGCGAAAAGTGGCGTCGATCATCGCGGGCGAGGCCTTGGTTGATCGGCAGAAAGCGATCGACCAGCGCGACCAGGCAGTAAGCGCAGGCGGCGCGCACCAGCGGCGGGCGAATATTCGCCGGTCCCTGGGTTTGATCGCTGCTAGCGCTAAAATCGAAGTGGAGTTTGTCGCCGAGTTTTTTAACTTTTACATGGATTCGAATCGGCCTCGTCAGGTCGATGCCGTCGTGATCGACGAAGCTCTCGCCTTCGGATTCGCCGTCGGGCCAGGAGGCGATCGCCTGACGCACGCGGTTTTCGGTGTAAGCCGACAATAGCTCAGTGGATTCCAGCACCGTGGCCTTGCCGTAGCGATCCATCAGCTCGGCAATTCGCCGTTCGCCCAAGCGCGCGGCGCCGACCTGGCCGCGCAGATCGCCGATCACCAGCGCCGGCGTGCGGCTATTGGCGGTGATCACCGCATCGATTTCTTTTACCGGCTGGCAGCCGGGACATGAATTTGACCGGCGGCAGATGGAGCCCTTCCTGGTAAATTTCTCGCGCGTTGCCGGAACCGCTGCCCGGCACAGTGCCGCCGATATCGCTCTTGTGCGCCATGTTGGCGGCAAAGCCGACCCATTCGCGCTGGTAGAAAGATCGGCGTCAGCACGCCCATGTCGGGCGCGTGCGGGCTGCCGCCGAGATAAGGATGGTTGATAATGAAGGCGTCGCCTTCATGAATTTCACTCGGCGGAAAGCTCTTGAGTATCGCCGCGGCGCAGGCGGGAAAGGCGCCCATGTGGAGCGGCAGCACGACGTGCTGCGCGACGACTTCGCCGTCGGTATTCAGATATCGCGCAGCTGGCATCCTGCGACTCTCGAATGATCGTCGAATAGCCCGTGCGGAAGAGCGAGTTTTGCATCTCCTGGACGATACCGGCCAGGCGGGCTTGGATGACTTGAAGGTGATGGGATCGACGGACATGGAAGGCGTGAGGCGTCAGGCGTGAGGCGTGAGGAAATACAACGAATATGGCGAGCAGTATAGAAAAGATCAGCAGCCGGTCTCGATTCTTACTCATGCCTCAAGCCTCGCGCCTCATGCCTGTCTTTGAGTGCGCAATTCGCGCGTCTGCGCTTCGTTCAGCACGAAATCGCCGTCCACCGCGTCGATGGCGACCCGGTAGACTTCGCGCGCTCTCTTCAGCGTCACGTAGCCGTTGCGCACGTCGTTGAGGACTCGTTCGGGATCGCGCTCGAGCGCATCGCCCAAACCGCCGCCGCCGGGAGTTTCGAGGCTGAAAACTTCGCCGGGATGAAGCACGTGATCGGAGAAGCGCGACGGGATGACTCGTTCCTCGGGCTTGCCGGGATTTAACGTGCAGTGGCCGGTTTTGCCGTCCATGCCGCCGTCGATGCCTTTGGGCGCGACCGTGTGTTTGGTCGAGCGCAGCGAAAAACGCGCGTCGTTGTCGAGGACTTCGTACTCGCGCACAAAGCCCAAGCCGCCGCGGAACTGGCCAGGGCCGCCGGAGTCGGCAATCAACTCAAATCGCCTGACGCGGGTGGCAAACTCCGACTCGATGATTTCGATCGGCGCGATCTTGGCATTGGACTGATTCACGTTGGTGCCCGACACGCCGTCTTTGCCGCTCCGTGCCGCCGGAGCCGCCGCCGAAGATCTCGTATTGCACGTAGCCCTTGCCGGTCTTATTGCTGCGCCCGCCGATGATGATCGAGCGGCTGCTGCAGCCGTCGCCGACTTTCTTGTGCGGCGTGATTTGGCTCGATGCTTCGAGCAACGATTCCACCAGCGCGTGCACGGTCGGGTTGTAGGTATTCACCGGCGCGGGAAAGCGCGGATTGACCACGCTGCCTTCGCGCACCTTGATGTCGATGCACTTGGCCAAGCCGTAATTGATCGCGAGCGCGGGATCGACGAGGCAAGTGAGCAGGTAACAGCAGGCCGCGCGCACGATGGTTGGACGAATGTTCGCCGGGCCTTTGGTTTGATCGGCGCAGCCGGTGAAATCGAAAAGCAGATGATCGCCTTTTTTCTCCATGCGCACGTGCAGGCGCACCGGCTTGTCGAGATCGATGCCGTCGCTGTCGACGAAGCGTTCGCCTTCGCCGCCGCCGTCGGGCCAAGAAGCGATCTCCGTGCGCACCTTGGCTTCGGTCAACGCGAACAACTGTCGAATGAGTTGAGTATGGTCTCCTTTGCCGTAACGCTCCATCATTTCCTGGAAGCGTCTCTCGCCGAGGCGCGCTGCGCCGACCTGGCCGCGCAGATCGCCGACGACGAGCTCCGGCGTGCGGCTGTTGCAGCCGAGCAGCGCTTCGATGTCCTTACTGGTTTGATATCGCTGCACGTATTTGATCGGCGGCACGTGCAGACCTTCCTGATAAATTTCCCGCGCCTGACTCCAGCAACTACCCGGCACCGGACCGCCGATGTCGCTCTTGTGCGCCAGATTGGCGGCGAAGCCGACCCATTCCCCTTGGAAAAAAATCGGCGAGAGCACGGCCATGTCCGGCGCGTGCGGGCTGCCGCCGAGATACGGATGATTGGTGATGAAGGCGTCGCCTTCGTGCACCTCGTCGACGCTGTAATTTTTGAAAATACCCGCGGCGCAAGCCGGGAAAGCGCCCATGTGCAGCGGCAGTACGACATGCTGGGCGACGACTTCGCCCTGGCGATTCAAAATCGCGCAGCTCGCGTCCTGCGACTCGCGGATGATCGTCGAGTAGCCGGTGCGGAACAGCGAGTTCTGCATCTCCTGGACGATGCCGGCGAGACGCGCTTGGATGACTTGTAGAGTTACGGGATCGACTGTCATGGCATAAACCTCAGGCATCGATTGGCACGTCAGGCAACAGTCTGGAGTTTTGGAACAGAGCATCACGTTCCAATTGTTCCTGTTGCCTGTTGCCTACGCTTCATGCCTTCTCCTTAATGATGATATTTCGATATTCGTCCACGGTCGCTTCCTGCTCGGGATGAATCACCGTGGTCGTGTCCAATTGTTCGACGATCGCCGGACCGCTGATCTTGTGGCCTGGTTCGAAGAGGTCGCGATTGTAAATCTGCGTTGTCAGCGTGCCATGCTCTTTGCCGAAGAAAACTTTGCGCTCGCCGGTTTTGGCTGCTCGATTTTGCGGCCGGTAACTTTTCCCGGCGAAAGTTTAGCCTGCGGCACCAGCCCGAGGGAAATCAACCGGAGACTGACAAGCTCGACCGGTTCGGTTTCGGCTTTATGGCCGGAATTTTGCTCGTGCATCGTGTCGAAGCGCCGGCGCATCACTTTAAGATCTTCTTTTTTGAGCGGCGGCATGATGCAGGGAACAGTCAGCTCGTAGCCCTGGCCGGCGTAGCGCAGATCCAGATAGGGTTCGATCTTGATCTCGTCGTCGCTAAAACCTTCGTCATGCAACTCGGTTTTCGCCTGCTCGATCAGCTGATCGAACAGATCATTGATGTCAGTTAAGTCCAGGTCGTCGAGACCGACGAGCTTCGAGCGCACGTAGTCATGCTTGACGTCCGACATTAACAAGCCCAGCGCCGAATGAACGCCCGGCGTCAGCGGAATCAGCACGGAAGGAATCCCCAAGTCGAGCGCCATTCGTCCCGCGTGCATCGGTCCGCCGCCGCCGAAGGCGACCAGCGTGAAGTCGCGGATATCGTAGCCGCGTGCCGATGACACCGCCTTGATCGCTTCCTCCATTTTGGCGTTGATGATTTTCAGCACGCCGTCGGCGGCTTCGAGCAAGTCGAGCTTGAGCGGTTTGGCGATTTTTTCCTCGAGCAGTTTTTCCGCTTTCGGCTTGTTGAGCTTCATCCTGCCGCCGAGGAAATGATCCGGGTCCAAAACGCCGGTGACGATATTGGCGTCGGTGATCGTGATGTTTTCGCCGCCGCGGTCGTATGAAACCGGCCCTGGATCTGCGCCGGCGCTGTCGGGCCCGACTTGCAATCCGCCGACGGCGTCGATGCGCGCGATCGTGCCGCCGCCGGCGCTGACGGTGTGGATGTCGAGCATCGGCAACGCGATCGGACGCATATTGATTTTGCCCTGGGTGGTGATCACCGGATTGCCCTGATGGATCAGCGCAACGTCGCAGCTCGTGCCGCCCATATCGAAGGTGATGATGTTGTTGATGCCGACCCGCTCGCAGGTACCCATGGAGGCGATGACGCCGCCGGCGGGACCGGAGAGAACCGTGGCAACCGGTTTTTCGCCGGAGCCTTTGAACGTCGACACGCCGCCGTTGGATTGCATGATGTAAAGCTTCGGCGTGGTCACGCCGATCTCGCGCATGCGGCTTTCGAGACGGCTTAGATAATTCGCCATGACCGGTTGGATGTAACGCGTTGATGACGGTCGTGCTCAGGCGATAGAACTCGCGGATCTGCGGCAATACTTCGTAGGAAAGCGACAGCCGCGCTTCGGGAAATTCCTCGCGCGAAGATCTCTTTGATCTTGAGCTCATGCGCCGGATTCAAAAACGAAAAGAGAAAGCAGACGGCCACCGATTGCACGCCTTTTTTCTTGAGGCGCCGAACCGCTTCACGCGCAGCTTCGACGTCGATCGGTTTAAGCACATTGCCGCGGAAATCGACGCGCTCGGGAATCTCTTCGGTGAGATAAGGCGGCGCGAGCAAGCGCGGCTTCTCGAAGAAAAGATCGTAAGTCGCCGGGCCGTAACCGCGCGTCTGCTCCATGACTTCATAGATGCCGCGGAAACCCTGGGTGACGAGGAGTCCGGTTCTGGCGCCTTTCTCTTCGAGGAGCGCGTTGGTGCCGACGGTCGTGCCGTGGCAAAAAAACGAAATATCGCCGGCGGACACGCCTTGATCGATCAATTCTTTCACGCCGTTCAACACCGCCTGAAACGGTTCTTTCGGTGTCGACGGGACTTTTGTAATCGTGATTTCCCCCGTGTCTTCGTTGAAAAAGACAAAGTCAGAAAACGTTCCCCCGGTGTCTACGGTAACTCGGTGCTTGGACATAGATGGTTTCGTCTACCACTAAATTTCTGGGGCTTCAATTCTCAGCCGGTGTTCTAACGGGTTGCGCGGTAAATGTCCCTCTCGGAGATGGTTGAAATCCTTCGCCATCAGTCGAAGCGAAAGTTTGTCATGGCGGTTTCCTTCGAAAGTCTCAGGATAAACTCCGGCCGGCATCCAGTTTGATTCTCGGCGTGAGTTCAGAAATTGCCTGGATTCCGGCATGCGCCGGAATGACGGAGTCGGCAGTCGACTTCCAGACGACAATTTCAAAACCGCCGGGCCTCGACCGAGGGTGGTTGAATTTGGCGCAACGCGCGAACAGTATGACGAATGAGGGTGGGGCTGCGTCGACGAAAATTGGCCGCGTCGGGCGATTTATCACCCGACGCAGCCGGGGTGGAAGTCACGCGGCGACGAGATTCCGGTAGTGACCGGACTTGGAGATCGCCGGTAGACCGCTGGTGATTTTCTGCCAGTGATCGCCCATATCTTCGGAACGAAACACGTCGCCCGAAGTGGTTGCGGCAAATACTTGAGCCGATTCGCCGGCTTCTTCAAGACAAAACGCCTCGATGCTGGCTTGCAAGCGGTCGGGCAAACCGTTGCGCAAAATTTCCCAAGTGCGTCCGCCGTCTTTGCTGCGCGAAATGCGCGCGCCGGCGAAATGAGTCGTGCGCCAGGTCCCTGGGGCGTCATGCGCCGCCGTCATAAGCATGACCTTTGGGTCGGAGGGACGAAAGACGAAGCCGTCCGGGTAGCCGCCGATTTCATCCTCTCGGCGCGTCCATTGGTCCCAGTGAGCCCCGGCGTCCGGACCGGTGTACAGTCCTCGCCCGGTGACGGCGTACAAAAATTTCGGATTGCGCGGATGGATCATCAGCCGGTGCACGTCTTCATACAGCCCGGAGAACTCTTCCCAGTGCTCTCCCGCGTCGGTGCTGCGCAGCAACCCGCCGACCTCGACGGATGCATAAATCGTAGTCGGGTGGTCGGGATCGAAGTTGATATGCTTCACGTGTCCGATGTGCGGCGGCGCGGGGAAACTCCACTTCGGCACGCTCGGCACGGATCGGAGTGACGGCAGCTCAGTCCAGCTCGCGCCGAGATCGTCGCTGATAAAAAGATGCGCCGGCTCCGTTCCCGCAAATAGGCGCACACGGCCATTGATACGCTGCGCGGCGAGTGAATACACGTCGCTTTGCGTCAGGCCGTTGTCTCGCGATTCCCAGCTCTTGCCGTCGTCAGCGCTCGCGTGCACGGAGCCGTGGAAAGCTCCGGCGAAGGTCAAGCCGCTCTCCGGTTCCTTGATGATTGCGCTGATATGCTTGTCGGTCATCGAGCGATGAATGACTTTCCAATCCGACCCGTCGCGCGCAAGGGTGACGACGCCTTCCCGAGTTCCCACCAAAACTTCATTCGAGAAAGACGGTGAGGAATAGATCGTCGTGCCGCCATGAGATAATCCGATCGCCATAAATTTGCCCTCCCTAAGATTTGTTTTAGACAGCGAAAGTTTTGTTCAAGTTTGGTGCAATATCGCTTCATTTTAGCGCGCGGCCGATGGAGTCGGCGTTGGCACTTGCGCCGATTTCCTTCAGCACGCCGTCGACCACTCGAGTGTCGGCCCAGTCCGCGACTTCGATTTTCGGAACCTTATCCAACAATCCCGCTTGAAAAAAAAAGTCAGCGGTTTTCTTGTACGCGTCAAGATTCATCAACCCATTTACCGCCCAAGAGCTCTTAAATCCAGTCCAGAGGCCAGCGACGTCGTTGCGGTCGACATCGGGGCGGCGTTTAGTTATGGCGGCCACCCAGGCGTCCTGATTTTCCGCGAAATGCCGGCTGGCCTTGAGTATCGCGCTCGTGAAACGTCGAAGTTGCTCAGGCTTTTCGTCGAGTGTCTTCGTCGTGACCGCATTCACTTTTTCGACTACCGGGGCGTTCTCGAAATACGTGTTGTGATCGACCAAAACGCGTACGCCCGGGTCTTTTTGAATCGTAATCCATGTGCCCACGGAAAGCGACGTGGCATCGACTCGCCCTGCGATCAGCGCCTGGGCACGCGTCGACGGAATTCCCATGGCGACCATAGTCAAGCTCGCGGGATTAAGCCCAAGGGCTCTCAACGCGATCGTCGAAAGCGAGTGATCGACGCTGCCGATACGCGAGACTGCGAAAGTTCTTCCTTGGAGGCCAGAGACCGACTTGAATTCCTCCCGTGCTGCGATGAGAAAATAAAGTCGAGCATCCGGCGAGTGTATAGCGCGCATCGGCTGGCCCTTGGTCGCGTTCATGCGAATGACTTCCGAGGTCGATACATTGGCCACATCCACGTCGCCAGAAATCATCGCCGCCATCGCCAGGGGTGTACCCTGAAACTCGAACAATTCGACATCCAGTCCTTCGCGCGCGTAGAACCCCAAATCCTTGGCGAGCCAGAGCACCGAATTGGGCAGCGGCGGTGCCGGAGCCGAGCCAAGGCCAAGCCGCAATCTAAGCATCTCGCGGGGTCTCGAGTCGGCGGCGTGTGCCGCCTCCGTAATCAACAAAACTATAGCGGCAAAAAGAGCGAAAATGGGTTTCATAGTTGGCTTTCGCGGCTCATCGGCCGGAGCGAATGATTTCTCCACTCCCTGGGGCTTCCGACTCTAAGCTGGTCAGGACTGGATGCAGGTAAAGCTTTTGGTTGTTGGCGTCGCCGTCTGCTGGTTGAAGGCGGTTGAGAAGATCTTTTTCCATGATGTCCAAGTGCTGAAACATGGCGCCCTCGGCTTCGGCGGCATCGTGGTCGGCAATCGCTTTAAAAATCTGTTCATGCCAGCGCCGAGCGAGCTCATGGCGCGCCGCTCGGACCGACTTCACTTTAGCGTCGTCGAAAAGCTTCCAGTAAAACGGCAGACGAAAGAAAAGACTTCTGCCAGATTCATAAACTTGAACCAGGGCGGGATTGTGCGCGGCTTGGGCCAGCGCGTCGTGAAACATGCGGCTGGGATTGCCCGTCGCCGTGTTGCGCGCAATGTCGGCCTCGATCGCCCGCTGCATCGCGTCGACATCCTCCGGCGTTGCGCGCAAGGCGGCCCAGCCCGCGACTCTCACTTCCATGAGCTTGCGCACCTCGAAAAGTTGCTTGATCGACGTCTGGGCTGCGAGCCCGGCGAGATCCGCGCCCGGCAGCAGTCGGGACTCGGCGTCGGCGACCACCGCTCCGCGGGCCGACCGGGTCACCAGACCGCGCACCCCCAACGACTTCAGCGCCTCCCTGATAGTGGTCCGGCCGACGCCAAATACAGAACACAAGCTCCGCTCCGACGGCAGCCGCTCTCCCGGCTTTAGTTTGCCTTGAACAATCTGGTCCTGCAGATCCTTGGCGATTCTGTCGACTCGACTGTTAAATTGAATCATTGGTCAGGCCAAAATCTCCTTGACAGTAAGAAATTGCCTGTTATATACCAAAACCAGTATCGTTTGGCCAGACCAAATGTGAATCACCCAAAGATTTTTACCAAGGGAGAGTCCGAATGAGCTCGAAGGAAAAGATCGTCGTCTTTGGCCCGGCATTGCCCATGAATTTGGCGCCCATGTGGGTTGCTCACGACAAAGGATTTTTTAAAGAGGAAGGGCTGGACGTCGACTTACGTCCTGTTCAGGGGATTCCCGACAACCAACACCCGCGCCACCAGTGGCGCAAAGACGGGTCGATTATTTTCCAATCTCCGGGAGGCTCGCCGCCGTTTCGCTCGGTGCTGGAAAACCGCGATCACATCGACGGCGAGGTAAACGTGGTGTCCATCGCCAACCGCACGGCGCACGTCTTCGTCGCCAAGCCCTACGTCAAAGATGTTCCGGATCTCAAAGGCAAAAAGATCGCCGGTGATCTCAAAGGCGGTTCGAGCATGGACGCCAAGATGGTGATGCGCCACTTCGGCGTCGATCCGGAGAAAGACGTTACGTGGATCGATAGCCGCGGCAAGCCGCCCAATACGGAACGTTTCCGTTTGGCGTTGTTCGAAAAAGGCGAAGTCGATGCGGTGTGCTGCGATCCGCCACACTGGAACATCGCGGTGCAGATGGGCGGTCATGCGCTGCAGTCGTGCCGTGATCTATTTTCGATTCCCGAAGCCGGCTTTTCGACTTCGCCTGCCGTAATCGCGGAGAAACCGTTCGTCGTCAAAGGGATGGTGCGGGCGCTCCTACGCGGCGTGATGATCGCCAAGTATAGCAAGGAAGAAACGCTCGACTCGATTCTGCGCCACAATCACTTCATCAACCGCGAGCTAGCGAGTCTGGCCTACGAGGAAGTGCACAAGGAATGGGGACCGGTGCTCGATCTCGAAGCCTACCAGCGCAAGGTGGATTTTTACACCAGCGAATGGAACTTGCCCAAAAAACCGGTGAGCGATTACTACAACTTCAAATATCTCAAAGAAGTACTCGACGAACTGGATATGCTGCGCTCGTGGGACCCGCGGATGGATTTCAAAGAATGATTTGGCATAAAACGCGGCGAGCGGAGGTCGGACATTGTAGGGGCGCGATTCATCGCGCCCAATGCAACGCATCGATAACAGGGGACGGATTCGATCGCCGGTAGCGAAGGAGAATGTTTGTTGAAACGAGCCGTTATTGTTTTTGTTTTGTTGCTTGCACGCGCGTATGAAGCGAGCGCACAGTCTTCCTTCTTCGAAGATAAGACAATACGGTTAGTTCTCGGGTTTTCACCCGGCGGCATCAGCGATCTCTGGGCGCGGGCACTCGCGCGCGCCATGGGCCCGCACATTCCAGGCAAACCGACCATTATCGCGCAGAACATGCCCGGCGCCGGATCGCTGACGGCGGCCAACTATATTTTCAATATCGCCAAACCGGACGGCTTGACGATCGGCTTTGTCACGCCGGGTCTTTACTTTAACCAGCTCACGGACCTGACGGAAGTGAAGTTCGACTGGGCGAAGTTCAGTTGGATCGGCTCGCCGGAGCGAACCGTCCGGATTATCTATGGCCGCGCCGATACGCCGTACAAAACGCTCGACGATATTCGCAACTTGTCTGAGCATCCCCGTTGCGGCGCCACCGCCCTCGGCACGGTCGGTCACTATTTCCCTAGGCTGATCGAAGAAGTCGCGGGTGTTAAATTCAATATCGTCACCGGGTATCCGGGTGCGGCGGAAATCGATTTAGCCATGCAAAAGGGCGAAGTGCAGTGCCGTGCCGGCAGCTTGGAGGGGTACTTTGGCAGCGAGCCGACGCGGAGTTGGTCCAAGGGCGGGTTTACCCGCGTGCTGGTGCACGGCAGTCCGAAGCGTGACCCGCGGATTCCCGATGTGCCGACCGTCAACGAGATCCTGGACAAGCGAAAAGCGTCGGACGTGACCCGACGTTTAGCCGTGGTGTTGATGTCTCCGGATTCCATCGGCCGTCCGTTGATCGCGCCGCCGGGCCTTCCTACCGACCGGTTAACCCTATTGCGCGACGCAATGATGAAAGCGCTCAGCGATCCTGAGTTCAAAGCCGAAGCGCAAAAGAGAAATTGGGAAGTGGAACCGGTGACGGGTCAGGAGTTGGAAGCGATCGCGAAAAAAGTGATCGTCCAACCTTCGGACGTCGTCGAGCGGATGAAAAAAGTTTTGGCGAATTAAAGTCAGATGACCACCGAAAAGGTCGCATCCAAGCTTTTTTCCGCCGCGATGAGAGTGTGTGTCAATCGTGAAAGCCGCTTCGATGTCATTCTGAGCGTCAGCGAAGAATCTCGCATTTTCTTCCACCTACGAAGACGAGATCCTTCGGCTATCGCCTCAGGATGACATTGCGATACGCTCTCGATGCGAGGAGGAAGGAAACGAACCTTTCATAGTGAAAAAAGATCTTGAGGGAGAACGATGTATAAAACCACCAAAGAAGAAAATGAGATTCTTACCCGTACCGGCCGCGGCACGCCGATGGGCGAGTTTTTGCGCCGCTACTGGTGGCCGATCGGCATTTCCGCGCATTTAAAATTAAAGCCGACGTTCATTCGCGTGTTCGGCGAAGATTTGGTGCTTTTTCGCGACGGCACCGGCAAGGCCGGCGTCATCGGCGCTTACTGCGCGCACCGGCGCGCCAACTTGTGTCTCGGCGATATCGAGCGCGACGGCGTGCGCTGCCGCTATCACGGCTGGCTCTATGACACGGGCGGCAAGGTCGTGCAGATTCCCGGCGAGCCCGCCGATAGCCCGCTTAGAAAACAAGACATTCGCCTGCCGTCGTATGCCGTCGAAGAGTTGGGCGGTTTGATCTTCGCCTACTTCGGTCAGCAGCCGGCGCCGCTGGTGCCGCGCTACAATTTTCTTGTGGGCGAGGGCGATGTCTATATCACCATTCAGGGCTTTCAAAACTGCAACTGGCTGCAATGCGTCGAGAACGGCATGGATCCGGTGCATCCGAGTTTCACCCATGGCGGCGCGTGGCCCGACATCATGAGCACCGAGCCGGAGCTCGGTTTTCACGAAACCGAATGGGGCATGGTGTACAAGGCGTATCGCAAGACCAAAGAGCCCGGCATGCTCAATTATCGCGAGCATCATTTGCTGATGCCCGGTATCAGCTGCGGCGGCAGCGGCGGGCGTTATCTCACCGGCGGCAAAGCCGGCACGCCGGTGTCGGCGGCGCGCTGGAGCGTGCCGATCGACGATACGCATACCGTGCTGATGCGCGTGCGCTTTAAGCCTTCCGACAATCCCGGCAAATACGAAGGCGACCCGTTCAGCCGGCGTTGGAAGCCGCCGCAGGAATTCATCGCGCCGTACAAGGAATACCGGGATTCCGACAATCCGGTTTTGGGTTACGAGATTCCACCTTTGCATTTCATCGAGGACGGCATGGTGGTCGACAGCATGCCGCCGATCGCCGATCGCGAGAACGAAAACTTGGGGCCGGCGATCGACGACGGCATTATCAAGCTGCGCCAGATGTATCTGCGCGAGATCGATAAAGTGAAACGCGGCGAAGATCCCAAGTGCGTCGTGCGGGATCCGGACAAAAATAAGATGATCGTGATTCCCGCCTATGAAAAATGGGTGCCGGAGAGCGAACGAAATCTTGGCAAGACCGCGGCGGTGGGATAAGAACGAGAGTGCCGTTGGTGTCCGGAGAGACTCAGGATAAACTCCGCGAAGCATCTCGTCTTTTCAGCGATTTGCGAAAACGAGATTCTTCGGCTTCGCCTCAGAATGACAATTACAACACAGTCTCGTTCCGGGTGTAAAAACGAACCGGGAGAGACAGCCGCAAAGAAACTTTTTCTTAATTGGGAGAACTTATGGGGATCCACGCGGTGAATGAAAATGACGTCGAGATGGCCAAGAGCGGTCGGGGCTATACGAAATGGCTTCACGTGGCCAAGGGCGAGTCAGGGCCCGAGATGATGATACGCCACTGGGGGCCCGACACGGATATCCCGGTGCACAGCCATCCCTATCACGAAATGTTCTATGTTCTGGAAGGCGAAATCGAGATCGGCGAGGTTACGTACGCCGCGGGAGCGTGCATTTTTATCGAGAAGGGCACGCCTTACGGACCGACGCGCGCGCCAAAAGGCGGTAAGGTACTGAGGTATGCAGAAGCTCCCGCAAAATCGTGAGTACCGGGAAGTCTTGGGATTGCGGACCTTCTACATCAAGGTCGGCGAAGGCCAGCCGCTGGTGCTTTGCCACGGCGGCTCGCCGGGCACTTGTTCGTCGGTGAACTGGAAGCTCAACCTCGAACCGCTCGCAGCCGCCGGGTTTGCAGTTTACGCTTTCGACCAACCAGGGTTCGGACTTACGGAAAATCCCAGCGACTATTCTCTCGATTTTCGTTTTGCGCACGCGCGCGCCTTCGTCGCTGCGATGAAGGTCGAGAGCTATCACGTCATGGGCAATTCGATAGGCGCCTATCTCGCCGCGCGTCTGGCGCTCGAGGATGCGCGCGCCAAACGATTGGTGCTGGTGTCGAGCAATACGTTGGCGCCGAAAGGCTCGCCGGAGTCGCAGGCGAAATCAAAGCAGCACGCCGAGGAGCTGAGAGCATACACGCCGACTTATGAGAACATGCTGAAGATGACTCAAGGGACGTTGTTTCGGCAAGATCTGGTGACTGAAGAACTGGTGCGCGAGCGCTACGAGATGAGCACGGGAAACCGTTACGAAGCCCAAATGGCGCGCGCCAGCGCGCCGAAGTCGAAGACGCTGGATGAGGAATTGGAAAAATTGAAATCCCAAACTCTCATTCTCTGGGGCCGCAACGATCACGGCACCTCGCTGGATCAGGCGCTGCTGCTGTTTCAAAAAATACCGCAGGCCGAGCTGCATGTTTTCGACCAGTGCGCCCACTGGGTGCAGTGGGATCACGCCGACCGGTTCAACGCTTTGGTCGCTGACTTTCTCCAAGCCGACCAGTAAACTTTCTGTAAGAAATCATCCGCTTCTCTGTTCTTATCCGCGGCGCATGGTCGAGTAACTCTGCGGAGCAGGATTGCAACCATGTTGCTTAATAATCAACAATTATTTAGCCACAAATCACTTGACGTGAGCCGCTTCGAAAGTCTATGAAGCGAACCATAGCCACGCAACGGAAATAGTCGTTGTCTAATATGCAACATCTTGTAACGTCGCTCAGCAAGTCGCTCAAGTTGATCGAATGTTTCACGGTCGATCATCAGGAGTGGGGAGTGACCGACCTAGCGAAAACGACGCAAATGGATAAGGGCCAGGTGTCGCGCATCCTTAGGACTTTTGAAGCCCATGGGTTCATTCAGAGAAATGTTGTCAATGGCAAATACCAACTCGGTCGGGCGTTTCGCGCTTTTTCAGCCCTGGTGCGCATCGACGGCGAGCTGCGCAGATTGGCAAGACCGATCATGGAAGAGCTGAGCAGAAACACCCGAAGCACCGTCAATCTGAAGATCCGGGAAGGGTGGGAAACGGTCGCGGTTGAGAAGGTTGAGAGTCAACACTTTCTTCGAATCGGCCACCCAGTGGGTCTTCGACTCCCGCTCAACGCCGCCGCGACGGGAAAAGTATTTTTGGCTTTTATGCGCCCGCATGAACGGGAGCTGCTCAATCGCGAGGGATGCTTCCGCAGGGCCACGCCGAAAACTAAGACTACGCTGGCAAAGCTGGAAAAAGAGCTAAGCGAAGTCCGGCGCAAGAATTTCGCCTTCAACGACGAGGAGTCGTTCCTTGGAGCAAAGAGCGTAGCCGCTCCGATCTTCTGGCCCGATGGAACGGTCGAGGCAACGCTGAGCCTGGGTCTGCCAAAAGTTCTTTTCCCAAAGAAGAGAGAAGAAGAGCTGGGCGTCGCCGTGCGAAAGGCGGCAACGCGCATCTCGATATTGCTCGGTTACATACCTGAAAACAAAGTTTCCGAAGAAAACTCACGATCGAATTCCCCTACACCCAGAAAAAAAATCGCGATCTAGCGAATTGCCGTCTGCGGCCTCGATTGTCCAAAGGCTGATCAATGGAGACTAGCCATAAAGATAGAATGCAGCGCCGACGGATAGGCCTAAAATTTTGCGTGCTGAGTGTGGTGTGGGCGCTGCTGAGTTTGAGTTCGACTCAGATAGCGACGAGCGGAGCAGCCGAAAGCAAGATTGCGTGGCAAGCGGAGTGGGAAAAGACGATCGATGCGGCGAAACGAGAAGGGCAGGTGCTGATCTATGCCGCCGTAGGGCCGTACCATGAGGGCATATTCAGCCAATTTCAAAAAGATTACCCCGACATCAAAGCAGTGATTACGCACGGCTACTCCAGCCGCATGTCTCCCCGGCTACTGGCGGAACGGCGGGCGGGCAAATATTTGGCCGATGTCTACCTAGGCGGCCCGGATTCTTTGTATAGTTTTTACAATAATAAACTTTTGGAACCCATCGCGCCGCTGTTCATTCTTCCGGAAGTCCTGGACCAGTCCAGGTGGTGGGAGAACCGTCATTTTTATATTGACCCTGAGAACAAATACATCTTCGTCAATGAGGGTAGCATCACCGCCGGCCTATCGGTTGGCTTCAACACCACTCTCGTCAAGGTGGAAGAGTTTAAGTCTTACTGGGACCTGATGCGCCCTAAGTGGAAAGGGAAAATTGTCAGCCTGGACGCGCGGGATCCGAGTTTCGGAGCGGTTACTTTGCGGTTTCTTTACTACCATCCCGAGCTTGGCCCGGAGTTTATCAGGCGGCTGTTTTCCGAAATGGATATCACCATAAGCAAAGATCCGACCCAGGTCATCGATTGGGTAGCGGCAGGAAAATTTGCCATGTGCGTTTTCTGCCGGGAGGACTTGCTTAACAAAGCCAAGGGGCAAGGAGTTTCCTTGGAAGCGGTTGATCCCAACGAGCTCAAAGAGATGCCTCGTTTGCGCGGTAGCGCGAGCAATCTAGTCTTCATGAATAAGGCGCCCCACCCGAATGCAGCCAAGGTTTTTATCAATTGGTTTCTTTCGCGCAGAGGGCAGATCGTCTATCAAGAGAGTCATGGCGACCGGGATTCACTTAGGATCGATATTCCCAAGGACAAGGTGCCCCCGGCATCACGGCGGCTAGCGGGGAAAAAGTATTTCTTCACCGAGAGCCCGCAATTCATGGATGCGAAGGCGGCGCTCAGCGTCATGGAAAACGCGCTGGCTAGCCGGGGGAAGGTTCCATGAGGTATAACCCGTCTATCAGCTTCCGAAGATTATCGAAATGACCGCACTCAACCCATAACCCGAACTGAAAGGGGGAGATCATGGCGACGGGATTGGACCACGTTCTTTACATAGGTACGGCGAACGGCCTGTATCAAGCGGAGTCGGAAGGCAACGGCCACGAGACTCGGCTCGTGGGACTTCAAGGCAAAGGGGCGCTGAGGTCAACGGTGGTCATAGATCGCGAAGACCCACGTTGTCTCTATGCCGGCACGAGCAAGGGTGGCGTTTACCGCAGCGAGGACCGCGGCGGGAGCTGGCGGGAAATCAATGACGGGATTATCTACAAAGAAATTTTTTCACTGGCTCAGCATCCCAAGACGGGCGAGCTTTACGCCGGCACAGGCCCGTCGGCCGTGTTCAAGAGCGCCGACCGCGGCGACAGCTGGAGCGATTGTGAGCAGCTCAGGAATTTGCCTGAAACCATTGATTGGACCTTCCCTCGGCCGCCTCACGTGAGCCATGTCAAAGGGCTGGCTCTGCGCTCGGACAACCCTCGGGCGATCCTCGGCGCAGTGGAAGAAGGCTGGGTGATCCGCAGCCAGGACGGCGGCGAGACCTGGCAAAATATCAAGGAAGGCGTCGAGTTCGATGCCCACTACGTCGCTGTGATGCCTGACAACCAAGACGTGGTCATTGCGTCTTCGGGAAAAGGGGTTTATCGAAGCGTCGACGGCGGCGCGAGCTTTGTGAATTGGGGTAACGGTCTCGATTGTACCTACATGGCTCAGCTGGCGGTTCATCCGGCGCGGCCCAAAGTACTTTTGACGGCTGCGGCGGCGGTGCCGCCACCATTTTGGCGGCGCCCCGAAGGAGCGCAATCTGCGTTCTATCGAAGCGAAAACCAGGGAGAATCCTGGGAGAGACTTTCCGGCGGATTGCCCAGCCATTTCAAAGCCGCGCCGCGGGCCGTCGCCAGCGACCCGACGGAGCCGAACAGCTTTTTCGTCGGCATGACCGATGGCAGCGTTTGGTGGAGCAAAGATGGCGGAGATTCTTTCCGCGAGATTCTCAGCAAATTGCCGGAGGTCACCAGCATACGCGTTGGCCAAAGATAGATTTTCCATGTCCAATTCCGGCGTCGAGTTCGGTCTGCTCCTCCACACGCGTCACTTGATACGTAAAGGCGAGGCTTCGTCTCACGTGGCGGACCTTTGGCTGACCGCGGCTCAAGCGGAAGAGCTTGGCTTCAGTCACGTCTGGGTGGGGGACAGCCCGCGACTTTCATTACTGGATCGAGCTCACGCGGATTGCCTAACGGTCATGGCAGCTTTGGCGGCAAAGACGAGCACGATAAGAATCGGCACAGTGCCGCTCATTATGGCATTGCGCAATCCGGTCTTGTTGGCGCACGCAGTGGCGACGTTGGATGTGATTTCCGGTGGTCGGATCATTATCGGCGTGAGCTCCGGCCACCAGTATCCCTATGCGGAGCGAGAATTCGCAGCCTGCGGCGTGCCGTTTCACCAAAAGGCCGGCCGCCTTAACGAATCCATCCGATTGATTCGGCGCTTGTGGACGGAAGATCCGCTTTCTTTTGAAGGAAAATACTATCGTTTTGACGAAATCGCCATCGAGCCCAAGCCGGTTCAAAGCTCGATCCCTATTTGGCTGGCAGCCGGCGAAAACGAAAATGCCTTGCGGCGCGTCGCCACGCTTGGCGACGGCTGGTTTACCGTGGCGCACACAGCGGAAGAGTTCGGCGCGCGCCGCCGGAAAATCGACGGCTACGCGAAAGAGTCTGGTCGTTGCGGCGAAGCGATCCCGTCGGCATTGTTTGCAACTTTCCATCTTGGTTCCGGCGCAGAGAGCGCGCAGGAAGAAGGCTGGAGCCTGGCGGAAAAATATTTTCGCCAGCCGCGCGCCAAGTTGAGCCATCTCGCGCCGTTTTTTGGCACGCCGGAAGAATGCGCGCAAAAGCTACAGCCCTATGTCGACGCCGGCTTGACGACGATCGTGGCGCGGGTGATCACGCAGGACCCGTTGAAGCAGATGCGTTTACTGGTGGAGGAGCTCAAGCCCCGATTGGCACCGCCGCGATGAGTTGAGAAGTATTGGCGCGAAACTGAGACTGTGTCGTAATCGTGAAATTGAGCGGAGATGTCATTCTGAACGACAGACCGTGTAAAAACTCTATCGGAGCCCTTCGACTAAGCTCAGGGCGAACGGATAAATGCTTCATTTCTAGCGAAGCCACCCCGTTCGTGGTGAGCCGAGTCGTACCATTTTCACACCGTCTGACGGCAGTGAAGAATCTCGACCGTTTCACACGTTACAAAAAGCGAGGTCCTTCAACGGAGTTTATCGTGAGCGAAGCCGAAGGGGCCTCAGGATGACATTATGACACAGTCTCCCCAGCGAGAAGCGCAGATGGAAACACCGGCGGATGTCACATGGAAAGGTTACTCTCTCGCGGAGCGCGATTGGCGCTGGCAAGCCGTGCGCGCGCATGCGGCGAAAGCGGGGTTGGATTGCATCTTTGTGCCGCTGTGCATCGACGGCAAGAACTTGCACCTTTCGCTCGAGCAAGCGCGCGGCGCGCGTTCCGACTGCCGGTTTCTCACGGAGATGAATAATGCCGCGGTGATCCTGCCTACGGATGGGAGCGCTCCCATCGTTATTGCCGATCAAGAAGCGGGCAACAATTGGGTCGCGGAAATTCTGCTGGTCGGGGGTTCATGGGGAAAAACCATGGCTCAGGCCTTGATCGATTGTGGAATGGAACGCGCGCGCATCGGCGTATCGGGGCTCAGGCGGGGGACGTTCACTCACGGCAGGGCAATCGCCGGGGTGATCAATCACAGCTCCTATGCCGAGGTTTTGCGACAGTTACCTAATGCAAGGTTTGACGACGCGACGGACGTGTTGGGGCGTGCGCGCTACGTCAAGAGCGAAGAACAGATCGCGTGCCTAAAGCGGGGCGCGGCGATCGCTGCTGCGGGCATCGAAAAAATGATCGAGCTTGCCCGGCCGGGAGTTGACGAAGGAGTTTTGTACACGCGCGTCATGCGCCGGATGTTGGAGCTCGGGAGCGGCTATTATCCTATGGCGCTTTATACCGGGCCGCATGATGCGGGCCGGTTGCCCCGCTTCGAGGATCCGCCGATCGATCGAACCCTGCAACCGATGTATCGGATCGCCAACGAAGTGGACGCGCTCTGGGGCGGGCTGGTTGCCCAGGAGCAACAGCCTATATTGTTGGGGCCGATTCCCGCTGAATGGCAGCCCGCCATCGAACTCCAGCGCGATCTGTACTTGGCGGGATTGGATTTCATAAAGCCGGGAACACGCTTTGGCGAGTTGATGGATTTTGCCAACGGCTTTGGCGCCAAGCGTGGCATGAAAACTCTCACGCTGATGCATGGCCGCGGTTACGGCGACGATGGGCCGCTGTTTACGCCGCAGGATCGCGGCGAGCGCAACCGTGATGCGCAGATAGAGCAGGGAAACGTTTTCATTTGGAAGCCGATTGCGCACAGCCGAGACGGCAACTTCGAGATGAGTTGGGGTGGCTGCGTGCTGGTCACCGAGAAGGGCGGCGAGCCGCTGGTGAAACGTACACCGGGAATGGTTTCGATCACTTAGAAAAGATTGTTTCGGATTTCGCGTCTCGGGTATTCATGTTCAACTCGAAACCCGCGACTCTAGACTGAAAGAGTCACTCTTTATGCCGTGGAAGCCACCACAAACGTCCGGACCGACGGTGCTTATCTGGGCCGGCTACTCGCTGGCGGAGCGCGATCGGCGCTGGCGGGCTGTAAGGGAGAATGCGGCGAAGGCGGGCTTCGATTGTATTTTTGTGCCGCTCGGCAATGGCATCGACGGACGATACCTGACTCAGCTTCGCTGTTCTTCGTTGGTTCTGCCGACGGACGGACGCGAGCCGATCATTATTGCCGACCGTAATTCAAAGAACGAATGGGCGCCGCAGCCTTGGCAGACCAGTCGAGAATGGGCCGAGCCGATGAGCGAAGCGCTTCTCGATGCCGGGATGGAACGGGCGCGCATCGGCGTCGTCGGCTTGCAGGGCGGCAAGGTCACGCACGTCGGCGCCCCCGATGGAGTGGTCAACCACACGGCATTCACCGAGGTGATGCGCAGGTTGCCCAATGCCACCTTTGACGATGCCACCGACGTGGTCGGGTTCGTTCGCTACTGCAAAAGCGAGGAGGAAATATCATTCCTTGAGCGGGCGGCGTCGATTGCCGAAGCGGGCATCGATGAAATGGCTAGATTGGCGCGGCCGGGATTGGACGGCGCGCTGCTTTACGCCGCGGTCACGGAGCGAATGTTGGAACTGCGCAGTGAATACCATCCCTTGGTTCTGTCGATGGATTCCATCGACGCGTTGGCACCGACGCGCTACACCAATCCGCCCATCGGTACGCGCCTTGAAAGCAATGCGCTTATCACCAACGAAGTCAGCGCAATATCAGGAGCGCAACTGGTTCAAGAATCGCAACCGATTTTGCTCGGGCGGATTCCCGACAAATGGCAGGCCGTGATCGAGCTGCAAAGGGAAGTTTTCCAAGCGGGGCTGGAATTGATGAAGCCGGGAACTCGGTTCGGCGAGTTTATCAGTTTCGTCAACGGGTTCGGCGCCAAGCGCGGCATGAAAACGGCGGTCTTTATGCATGGGTGCGGCTACGGCGACGACGGACCCTCCCTCAGTCCGCGCTCTCACGCCGAGCAAGTTGGTGACCTGCGCATGGAGAAGGGCAACGCCTGGGCTTGGAAGCCGATTGCGATGAGCGCGGATGAGCAGATTCGCTTTGTCTGGGGTGGTTGTGTGCGCGTGACCGACCGCGGCGGGGAAGTGATTTTCAAGCGTCGCCACGGGATGATTTCGATCACATAGGGCAAGTGAGCAATTGCTTGAAGATGGAGGATTGAGATGGAAGATGGTGGCTTCTCCCCGGAATAGAGAGATTGTGTCGTAATGTCATTCTGAGGCCCTTCGACGATGCTGCTCAGGATAAACTCCGCGGAAGAATCTCGACTGAACTCGGACGAGATCCTTCCCTTTTGCTCAGGATGACATCAAGAGGTTGCGCGGATTACGACGCAGTCTCTAGCGTCCGGGGGGCTCTCATCAACTATTCTCGAGTCTTGATCGTAAGGAGGAAAGTCTATGAGCAGAGAACATCGGCCGGGAGCGGTTTTCTGGATCGATCATTACGTTGTTCCGACCAACGATCTGCCGAAGAGTCTTGATTTTATCAAGAACATTTTGGGCGGTGTGTTCTATCATCAGCTGCCGCTGACGACCAAGGCGCGGCAGCGCCGGGTTCCCATCGGGGTCTTTTCCAAGGTCGGGCACTATCACAGCGTTGGCAGCTTCCTGCAGGACAAGATGCTGCCGCCGACGCAAGGACTCGGGAAAGGTACGCCGCGCCACGGCTACTTCGTGCGCGCCGGCGACGTCGACAAACATCTGCGGCGCCTCGACCAGCACAACGTGCCGCACACCAATCCGATCAAAACTTCCGTTGAAGGCGAAGAGGGGACGGCAATTCACTTCGAGGACCCGGACGGGAATCAATATGAGTTTTGGGCGCCAAGGCAGATGCCCGCCGGCGCGATGGAAGCCGATAATCCGGCGCGAATCGGCCGCATCTCTCACGCTGTGCTCGAGTCACGGGATATTAGCCGCACCACCGAGTTTTACGGCCGCTTCCTCGGCGTGGACCCGATCAAGAGCGCGGATGTCCCCAAGGACAAGCTCGCGCTTCGTCTCATGGGCGGCGGCCGGATCATCTACCAGCAGGTGGATGCATTAGACGAGCGCACCGGCGGCCACAACGTCTGGTACGGCAATCACCGTGCACTGACCGTGATGAATGACGAATTCATGATCGGCTACAAGGGCCTCTGGGACAATTTGCCTGAGTCGGAGTATGTGCCGTTTTCTGCCGCCGAAGGCGCGCCGGTCGATGAGAAAACACTGCCGCCTCGGACCGAGCTGCACGGACAGATCGCGCTTGGGCTTAGAAAGAGCGCTCACGCGCGCGGGACTTACTTCTACGACTGGGACAACAACGCTTTTCATTTTGTCGGCGGCACTCCGTTGGACAGCGACATGACTCACTATGATTACGGCTACGACGATACCAATACGCCGTTCGGCGAGAAGGCTTAGGGTGGGATCATGGGGAGATGGAGTGATGGAGTAATGGAATACTGGAATGCTCCGATACCCCGCCCATTACTCCAACACTCCAACACTCCATTACTCCAATTCTTCTGTGTTTGCCTTTTTTTATTGGCGCCCATCAGCGTTGCCGGACAGGAAAAAGTCAAGGTCGCTTTGTTGATGATCAATGCCGATGCCGGCATTTTTGTCGCCAAGGAGCGCGGTTATTTTCAGGATCTGGGGATCTCCGTCGAGACAATCTTTTTTAGCTCATCGGGTGGACCCCAGATGGCCGCCTTGACCACCGGCGAGCTGGATGCGGGCAGCGGCAGTATCAGTCCGGGAATCTACAATGCGGTGGCCGCCGGTATAGGACTGAAAATCGTCGCGACCAAATCGAGAGTGGGGCAGGGGCGCACCGCGAAATATCTTGTGCGCCGCTCCTTACTGGAACCGGGGAAAGCACCGACGCTAAAAGATCTCAAGGGTAAAATCATCGCCCTCAATAGCGCCGGAGGCGCCTCGCGTCTGTTTCTCGACGGGCTGCTCAGAAAGGCCGGTCTCAAGGAAAGCGAGGTCACGATCCGAGTCATGCCGTTTACCGATATGGCGAACGCGCTATCGCGATCCGCTATCGACGCGGCATTTATGGTTCAACCCTTTGCCAGCGCCGTGGAAGACAGCGGCGTCGCCGTTGTCGTCGCCGATCTGGCGGATTTCTTTCCCGGCCATATGACCAACAATCTTTTTTATTCGGATGTGTTCATCCGCAGCCGGCCCAAGACGGCGGAGCGGTTTATGCACGGCTTTTTGAAGGGCCAGCGCGATTTTCATGATGCCGTTACCAGAAAAAAGGAATCTCTGGATGAAATCGTGGATTTGGTCGGCAGACACCTGCGGGTCCAAGACAAAAAGTCGCTCAAGACCGGTTTGGCTGCCCAAGACTCGCCGCCCAACGGCGACGTGAACGTGAAAGAAATCCAGGACGACCAGGAATGGTATCATCAGCGGGGATTGATCGGCACGAAAGTCGATGTCAACCGGATGGTGGATCTGAGATTTTTGCAATCGGCAGTTGGCGTGTTAGGCGCCTATCGGTAAGGTGCAGGAGATGGAGTAATGGAGTACTGGAGTGATGGTCCGGATATCCCCAAGCTCCAGAAGATAGTTTTGGAGACTGTGCTATGAACCGCACGGCATTTTTCCTTCTCGTGGTTATTTCATTCCTAGTCGGGAAAAGCACCGCCGCCGAGAAAGCGGCCTGGCAATCGGACTGGGAAAAAACCATTCAAGCGGCGAAGCAGGAAGGCCAGCTTCAAATCTATGCCGCGCTGGGCCCTTACCATCCGCAGATCTTCGCCGAGTTTCAAAAGGACTATCCCCAGATCAAGCTCGACGTCGTCCACGGCAACAGCAGCCGCATGTCGCCGCGACTGCTGGCCGAGCGAAGAGCCGGCAAATATTTAGCGGACGTATACATGGGCGGCCCCACGTCGCTTTACAGTTTTTATCAGAACAAACTGTTCGATCCTCTTGCTCCACTCCTCGTGCTGCCCGAGGTCGTAGACCCTTCGCTGTGGTGGGAGGGGAAGCACTTCTACATCGAGCCCGAGCGCAAGTACATTTTTGTCAATGAAGGGAGCGTGTCCGGCTTCACGATCAGTTACAACACCCAAGTGGCGAAAGCGGCGGAATTCAAGTCCTATTTGGATCTGTTCAATCCGAAATGGAAGGGAAGAATCGTCTCGCTCGACGCGCGCGAGCCGGGCTTTGGCGCGAGCGAATTGCGCTACGTGTTTTATCATCCCGACCTGGGTCCGGAGTTTATCCGGCGGCTTTTCGGCGAGATGAATGTCGTGCTCAGTCGCGAGCCGCAACAAGCCATCGACTGGGTGGCGACCAACAAAGTCGCTCTGTGCGTCTTTTGTCGGGAGGATATCGCCGACAAAGCAAAGGCGCAGGGACTTCCCGTCGATAGCGTCAATCCCAACGATCTCAAAGAAATGCCGCGACTGCGCGGCAGCGCCAGCGCCATGGCCTTGATGAATAAGGCGCCTCATCCAAATAGCGCGAAGGTTTTTATCAACTGGTATCTTTCCCGCCGGGGCCAGATCGTCTATCAGGAGAGCCACGGTGATCGCGATTCGCTGCGAGTCGACATTCCCAAAGACAAGGTTCCCGTGGCGGCGCGGCGGGCGGCGGGACGAAAGTATTTTTTTGTCGAAGGACCCGAATTCATGGACGTGAAACCCGCAGTCAAGATTATCGACGACGCTCTCGGCAGCAAAAGCAAGCCGCAATAAACAATCTTAGGTGGTAGGAACGTTCCTTTCATGGCATTACTCCTGGAGCGACACGAGGTGGAGGGGCTGCTGGACTTGAAGACAGCCATCGAAGTCACCAGGGCCGCGTTTGTCGAACAAGGCAAAGGGCGGGTTTTATCCAAGGCTCCGACGATGCTCCACGTGGCCAACGGCGCTTTGCGAATAGTCCAAGGGGCGTTGTTGGACAGCAACCTCATAGGCGCGCGGTTGACCAAAGCCGCGGGCTTTAAGTCGGGTGGTTCGCTTGCGGTAATCTGCCATGCCGACACCGGCGAGCTCCTGGCGGTCATGTCTTTCCCGTTGGGCGAATTGCGCACCGGTGCCGTGGTGGGTTTGGCAACTGAAACGCTGTCTCGACAGAATGCCGAGGTAGTCGGCCTCATCGGCACCGGGCAAAATGCTCTCAGCTTGCTGGAAGGTGTTGTCTGTGTTCGCCCCGTGAAAAAGATCAAGGTTTACAGCAGGGACCCTGGTCATGGAAATCGTTTTGCCGAGCAAGCGGGTTCGGCCTTGAGCATGGATGTTTCACGCTGTGCGAATGCAGAGGAAGCCGTGCGGGGAAGCGATATCCTGCTCGTGGCCACTAAT
The DNA here is from genome assembly GCA_963804165.1 of uncultured delta proteobacterium. Lineage (GTDB taxonomy): Bacteria > Desulfobacterota > Binatia > UBA9968 > UBA9968 > DP-20. The sequence continues at coordinate 309,637 of CAWDPO010000043.1, read as the reverse complement.
TCCAAAGAGCCGGTGTTTGATCCCGCAGCCATGGAGGACGGGTTGCATGTGAACAGTATGGGGCGGCCGAGCGAATTGGCTCCGGCGGCTTACCGACGCGCGGCGCTCACCGTGGTCGGAGACAAACAGCAGGAACTGAACCTCGACCTCAGCAGAGGCTTCAGGCAGCCTTTATTGGAACTCAAAGAGGAGCCGGGATTTTGGCCAAGAGTCCTGGAGTTGGGCGACGTCATTTGCGGCCGGGGCGGGCGAAAGCATCGAGAGGAAATCACCGTTTTCAGGGAATCCCAAGGCGGCTGGGGAGACGTAGCCTTCTGCAACTGGATTCTGCAGCAGGCAAGAAAACTCGGATTGGGACGGGAAGTGTCTTTTTAATCACTGTGTCTAATTTCGCCCAGCTTGGCTGTATGTAGTCGGGCTTCCCAGAGTCCGTCATTCCCGCATGTTTTTAGCGGGAATCCGGGCGAGATCGGAACTGGACCCCGATAAAAATATTCCCGGGGGGGCTCCTAGGAGCCAATTGCCATCGCTCAGCTCTGACACCCAGCATCTGGGGTGGTTCATTAGGCAGAGGATGAGATCAAAATTATTCGCCGGAGGATAATATGCGCTTGAAGTGTGCTTTCTCGAACAACCCGCGGGTTCAACCCCTTGCCGATGGCACGGTACAAATCGAAGGCGCAGAGTGCGAATGGCAAAGGGGTAGTCCCGCTTCCTTGCATCTGAAGCACATGAATGACGACGCGTGCGACGTATTCGAGTTTTCCCTTTCCAACTTTCTGATCGTGCGCGATCGACCCGAGCAAGGCGGGAGACTGCGCTGGCAGGCGATTCCCATTTTTCTCTCGAAGGCGACCATGTGGCTGCATTTAAATATTTACGTGCATGTCGATTCGGGTATTCGCAGTCTCGCCGATTTGAAGGGCAAGCGGTTCGGCGTTCCCGACTTCCAGATGACGGCGGCCGTATGGATGCGCATCGTGTTGCGCCACCTCTACGGTATCACGCCTCAGGACGTGGATTGGATCAACGGCCGGCCGGCATCCCATACCCATGGTCAGGGGGCAACGGACTTTCTCGCGCCGGATATCCGGTTGCGCCGGCTCGATGGGCGCGAATCGCTCAACGATTTGCTGCAGCGCGGCGAAGTGGATGCGGCTTACGGTGACAATGATTCGGCCGACGTTAGGCCGTCCGCCTCCGTGCGCCCGCTGTTCAAACCGGGCGATGCCACGGAGATTGTCGGCGCGTTCCGCGCCAAGACCGGTATCACCCCGGTGAATCACGTCCTGATGATACAAGAGCGGCTCGCCGCGCAATATCCCGATCTACCGATGAAGGTCTTCCGCGCGTTCGAGCAATCAAAACAGGAAGCTTACAAGCGGGCGCGGCAGGCCGCGGGTGGATACCTATTGTTTCCTGACGATCATTTCGCCAAAGTCACAGAGCTCTTCGGAGACGACCCTTACCCCAGCGGCCTCGCCGCCAACCGGCTTATGCTGAAGATGGTGGCCGAGGAAGTTTACTCGGAGGGTCTCGTTCGAAAGATGCCGGATACCGAGTCCTTGTTCGCCGAAGCCACCCGCGGCACATAGCATGAGCGCCGAGAGAATAGATGCGCCGGCGGATGAGTGCGACGCCGTAAATGTTCAAGGGACCGCGTCGATGCGTTCGCTCATGAACCGTCATGAATGACGTGGCACGATGTTGAATCAAGCACAGGCCGAAGAGTTGGTTCTTGCGCGGCTCAACTTGCGGTTCGCGTCCGCGCAATTCTCGATTGCCCACAAAGGTGTCGAGGAGCGTTCATTCGGTTGGGTTTTTTTCATTCAAGCGGTTCAGTCCGGAGCTGGCGACTCACTTGAAGTGAAGCTGCCCAGCGTCATAATCGTGAACAAATACTCGGAGCAGGTCATCGCGACTTCCCGTGAGCAGGAGCCGGGGCGGTTGATCCGGATCTACGAAAGACTGTTGGCTCAAAACCAGGCGCGCGCCGGTAACTGGTGCCTCACCGTTTCCGTTCCCCGGCCATCGCGGTTTTGGCGCAAGCGTTCGGTCGCGGAGAGCGCGCAGGAGGCGGGGTTTTACGAGATCGGCGCAAAGGAGAAAGAAACGTGAGAAAGACCCATCTTCAGATTTACATCGTCATTGTTTTCGCCGCCCTATTCGCCGTCCCGGTTGCAGGCCAGGAAAAGAAGGTCGATCGGATTCGCGTCGGCGGTGGCTCGGCGTCGTCGACGCAGATGTCGCTGTGGTTCGCTAAGGAAGGTAACTTTTACGATAAGCATGGCCTCAACGTCGAGACGATCAGCATCCCTGGCAGCTCGCTGGCGCTGCAGGCGATGCTCTCCGGAGAACTGCCGATCATCCAGCTCGGCGGCGCCGCCTCGATCCAGGCCAATCTCGCCGGCGCCGATACGGTGATTATCGCGACCATCGTCAAGAAATTTCTCTTCTGGGTTTACGCCGTGCCGGGCATCAACCGGATGGAAGACCTCAAGGGCAAGGTCTTCGGCGTTACCCGCTTCGGCACGCTTTCGGATCTCGCTTCGCGCATCGCTCTGCGTGCCCACGGCGTCGAGCCGGACCGAGACGTGACCATGGTCCAAACCGGCGGTCCGGCGGAGGGTCTATCGGCAATGGCTGCGGGGAAGATCACCGCCGCTTCCCTGACTCCGCCGGGGACACTTCAGGCGCGCAAACTGAAATTCAAACTGCTCTTCGACATGTCCAAGCTCGACGCCGAATATCACATCAACGGCGTGCTGACGACGCGGAGATATTTGCGCAGTAGCGAGGACACGGTTCGGCGTTTTCTCAGAGCTTACATCGAAGGAGCCGCCCGTGCCCAGAAGGACAAGAACTTCGCGTTTAAGGTCATGGGCAGATATTTTCGCACTGACGACAAAGAAATCTTGGAAGAAAGCTACGAAACGACGATCCGGTCCAATTTCGCGATTCCGCCTCATCCTTCAATTGCCGGCGTAGCGAGCTTGATCCAAGAGCTGGAGAAACAGAATCCCAAGGCCAAGGGAGCCAAACCGGAGGAATTCGCCGATGGCCGGCTGGTGCGAGAGATCGAGCAGAGCGGATTTATAAAAGCCCTACAATAGGGAGTTCAAATAGTTCAAGCCGTTCAATCCCCCACCTCTTTCCTCCCCCGCGACGCGGGGGAGGATCGAAGGAGGGGGCTTGAACGGAGCGAAGCGGTTGAACCGAGCGCAGCGATTGAACGATTTGAACGCCTCCTTCACCTCACAGCCCGTAGAACCGCTTGGCGTTGTCGTAGATGATTTTCTTCTTTGCTTCCCGGCTCAGGTCTTTGCGGCCGAAATGTTCCTTGACGAGCTTCCGCATGTCGGTGCGCGTGGCTTCGTGGGGGAAGTCGGACGCCCACAGCAAGCAGTCGTCGCCGAGCAGTTCGACATCCCGCTTTGTAGTGATTTCTTCGCCGCATTGAAAGTAGAGCTGCTTTCTCTTGAGCAATTCGCTGGGTAGAACCGGACGCTCCCCGGGCGCGACGCGTTCGAGACGTTCCTCGATCTTGCTCATTAAAAACGCCACCCAACCGCAGCCGGCTTCGAGGAAGCCGAGGCGGAGATTCTTCAATTTGTTCATCAGGCCGGAAAACATAATGTTGTTGAACTGGCGCATCTGCGGGATGACATGGGTGAGCGCAGCCGCTTCGTTCGGTTGAAGATAGCGGTCGTTGTCGCGCAGCGAATTACACGAGTGTATCGACAGGGCGCAACCGAGGCGGTCGGCTTCCTGAAAGACCGGCCAATAGTGGCGGTGCCCTAACGGCAACTGCAGACCATCCGCAGGCAGAATGCCGCCGAGCATGCCATATGTTTTGACCGCGCGGCGCAGCTCCTTCGCTGCGGCGCGCGGATCTTGCAGCGGCAATAACGCCATGCCGCGGAAGCGGCGATCACGGGTGAGGAATTTGTCGTGCAGGTAGTCGTTATAGGCGCGGCAAAGCTCCACCGCGTAGGTTGGGTTGCCGATCTGGCCGATGTGCATGAAGCGGGTCGGATAGAGCACGGTCAGCTCGAAATCGCCCTCGTCGAGTTTGCCCGCCCATTCGCGCCAATCCGGCACGCGAAAATCCTGGTGGCGAAAATCGTTGGCCGGTATCGAGCGATGCCAGCCGTGATGTGGCGTCAGCGGAAAATAAAGCATCGCGTCGCGTCTGGCGCGGTAACCTGCTGACATGTATTCGATAATTTCTTCGTCCGTTTCGCGCACGTGGCCGTCGGCGTCGATGATGCGAGATTTCGTTCGGTGGTTTTTCATAAGTCTTTCCTGATCGCCAATCTTTCGCTTTTTCTTGCACGGAGGTTGTCGGTCTGTCAATGTATATGATTGTCCCTTACCGATTAGGGAATTTTGTTATTTCATTGCAACCAATTAAAATGGGTTATCTCACAGAGCAAATCGCCGACGAAGTAGGAAGGCTTTCCCAGGAGCGGGGACGACAGTACTATGTTCGCGGCGCGGTTAAACAGATCGATGGCGATGCCTCATCCGTAAATGCCGTCGTGCAAGGCACGATCCGTTACAACGTCGAGATCACCAGCATCGACGAGTTCTTGGACTACTCCTGCAGTTGCCCGTACTTCGAGCGAGATCTCGAGCCCTGCAAACATATCTGGGCGGTGGCTCTGACGGCGGAGCAGAAGGGTTATCTTCGCGGGCGGGAGGATTTTGCGCTGGATCGTTTTGCGGTCTTGCCGGAACCGTTTCCGCGGACGCCAGCCGCCAAAACTGCTCAAGACAAGCGTACTCCGCCCGCGTCCTCCTGGAAGAAACAGCTGGAGCCACTGTTAAATTCTTTGGCCGCCGCGGAAACCCGTTTGCGATTCTCCACGCCGACGGAGCGGGAGTTTGTTTATGTCATCGACATTTCCGCCACGGGAAGCGCGGAACGTCTCATCATCGACGTTGCGCAGCGGGAGCGGCGCAGCAATGGCGCGTGGGGAAAGCTCAAGACAAAGAAGCTTGGCATGGGTGAGATCGCCGATGTTTCCAACGCCGCCGATCGGCGGATTCTGGCCATTCTCTTCGGCTCGCGCCGCGACTCGAGTTACGCCTACTCGCCCTACTATCGCGAGTCGACCTATCCTAACTTCGCTCTGCCCGCGCCGCTCTGGGATGTTGCGCTGCCGCTCATGTGCGCCACGGGGCGCTGCGTGCTGCTTTCTTCCATGCAAAGCGAGGATCTCCCCGCCGTTCAGTGGGACGACGGCGACGCCTGGGATTTTTATTTGCGAATCGCGCCGGCGGACGACGGCGCGCATTACAGCGTGACCGGCGGCTTGCGGCGCGGCGACGCTGACATGGCGCTCTCCACGCCTTCGCTGCTGTTGGCGGGAGGTCTGGTCTTTTGCGACGGATGGGTGAGCCGGTTCGACGATCATGGCGCTTTCGGTTGGATCTCTCTGCTGCGCGCGCGCGGCGAGCTGTCGATTCCCAAGCAAGACGGTGAGTCGTTTCTCGCCGAGCTTTTGCGCTTCGCGCAGCAGCCGCGCCTGGAGCTGCCCGAGGAACTTAGATTCGAGGAGGTTCTGGCGCGGCCCAGGGCCAATCTGGTGATCAAGCCAGGGCCGACTTATCCGTTTCGACATCCTCGGTTGTTGGGAAAACTTTCTTTCGATTACGAAGGCCAAAAGGTTGCTCACGGCGAACGCGGCAACGTGTACCGAAAAGAGCAGCGCCGGCTGATTCGCCGTGATATCGGCTTCGAAGCCGCGGCGCGCCGACGGATGACTCAACTCGGCTTTCGCAGCGCCAATAATAACGGCGATACGGACGCGGAGTTGTACGCCGATCAACTGCCGAAAGTCGTGCGCACGCTGACCACCGAAGGTTGGCAGATCCAGGCGGAGGGCAAGCTCTATCGCACTGCGGATACACTGAAGATGGAGGTCAAATCCGGCGTCGATTGGTTCGAGCTCGACGGCAGCGCCGTGTTCGGCGATGCCAAGATTTCCTTGCCGCTGTTGCTGCGCGCCATCAAGCAGGGCGAGTCGATGGTCAAGCTCGACGACGGCACCCTCGGCATCCTGCCCGAAGAGTGGATGAAGAAATACAGCTTGCTTGCAGGACTCGGCAGCCTCGAGGAAAAGCATCTGCGCTTTACCCGGCCGCAGGCGGGCTTGTTGGACGCTTTGCTCGCCGGCGAGCCGGGCGTCGCCGTCGATGCGGTATTCGCGCGTGTGCGCGCGGAGCTGGGCAACTTTGCCGGGATCGCGGCCGCCGATGCGCCGGCGCATTTTGCCGGCGAGCTGCGCGGCTACCAACGCGAGGGATTGGGTTGGCTGTTTTTTCTCCAGCGCTTCGGCTTCGGCGGCTGCCTGGCCGACGACATGGGATTGGGCAAAACGATTCAAGTTCTGGCGCTGCTCGAAGCGCGCCGTCAGCAACGGCACAACGATGGCAACAAGGGGCCGCGTTCATCCCTGGTTATCATGCCGCGCTCACTGGTGTTTCACTGGAAAAAAGAAGCAGCGCGCTTTGCGCCCCATTTAGCTATACTGGATCACTCCGGCGTTGCGCGGGGCAAATCCGGCGATCACTTCGGCGCGTACGATGTCGTTATTACGACTTACGGCACGCTGGCGCGCGATGCGCTGCATTTGAAGAACCACCACTTCGACTACTGCATTCTCGACGAAGCCCAGGCGATCAAGAATGCCGGCACGCTTTCCGCCAAAGCGGTTCGCCTGCTGCGCGCCGACCATCGCTTGGCGATGAGCGGCACGCCGGTGGAAAACCACTTGGGCGAGCTTTGGAGCCTGTTCGAATTTCTCAATCCCGGCATGCTCGGCAGCGCGTCGATCTTCGCCAACGCCGGGCGAAACCCTGATGAGCCTACGCGGGTCATACTGAGAAAAGCGCTGCGGCCGTTTATTCTCCGACGCACTAAAAGTCAGGTCGCCACCGAGCTGCCGGAAAAGACCGAGCAAACAATTTATTGCGCTCTCGAAGCCAAGGACAGAAAGCTCTACAACGAGTTGCGCGATTACTATCGCGCGCGACTGCTTAAAAACGGCGCGAACGACGAATCGGGACAATTTAAAATCCAAGTGCTCGAAGCGCTGCTGCGCCTGCGCCAGGCAGCGTGCCATCCGGGATTGATCGACAAGAAAAAGACCGGCGAGTCGAGCGCCAAAATCGACACGCTGCTGGCGCAGCTCGATCAGGTGCTCGAAGAAGATCACAAAGTTTTGGTCTTCTCGCAATTCACCAGCCTGCTCGCCATCGTGCGCAGCCGCCTCGATGCGGCGAAGACTCCCTACGTCTATCTCGACGGCCGCACCCGCGACCGCCAGGCGCGCGTCGAGCAGTTTCAGAGCGATCCCAATGTGAAACTGTTTCTCATCAGCTTGAAAGCCGGCGGCTTGGGTTTGAATCTTAACGCCGCCGAGTACGTTTATCTGCTCGATCCCTGGTGGAACCCCGCCGTGGAAGCGCAGGCGATCGACCGGGCGCACCGCATCGGCCAAACGCGCCAGGTCTTTGCCTATCGCTTGATCGCGCGCGACACGGTGGAAGAGAAAGTGCTCGCCCTGCAGCAGTCCAAGCGCGACCTCGCCGACGCGATCATCAGCGCCGACAACAGCGTCATGCGCAATCTCACCCGCGAAGATTTGGAGTTGTTGCTGTCGTGATTTTTCGGGGTCGACCTCTAACAAGGGCAGGCACGGGGGCCTGCCCCTACAATTTCAATCGAATTACAGCCATACTCACGTGCGGTTTGGTTGACAGAAGCCTTCCTGCCGGTAAGCTCGATTACGTTTACGACCGAGGAGGAATTCCCATGGCTTATGACGTACTGATCAAAGGCGGGCGGATTTACGACGGCAGCGGATTGCCTTCTTATCTCGGCGACGTCGCGGTGCAAGATGGCCGAATCGTCGAGACCGGGCGAATTAGCGGCAGTGCCAAACGTACTGTCAATGCCGATGGGCTTGCCGTCTCTCCGGGTTTCATCGACTTTCATACTCATCTCGATGCCCAGCTGTTGTGGGACCCGTTGGCGACTTCTTCCTGCTACCACGGCGTGACTACGGTCATCCCCGGCAACTGTGGGTTGTCGCTGGCGCCGTGTAAAGAACCGGATCGCGACACGATCTTGAAAAGCTTTGAGCGGGTCGAGGCCATCACGCTGCCGGCTTTAAGGGCCGGGGTGAAGTGGGGCTTCACTACGTTTGGGCAGTATCTCGACGCGCTACGCGGCAAACTCGGCGTCAATGTCGCGTCGCTGGTGGGACACTGCGCGCTGCGCCAATTCGTCATGGGCGACGCGTCCATCGAGCGCGCCGCGACGCCGGCGGAAATCCATCAGATGAAGGAAGTGCTCAAAGCCAGCGTGCGCGCGGGCGCAGCCGGTTTCTCGACCAATCAGAATCCCGTTCACATGTACGCCGACGGCACGCCGATTCAGAGCCGCTTCGCCACCGACGAAGAGATTATCGAGCTCGCCTGCGCGCTCGGCGAGATCAATCAGGGCGCCATACAGATCTCGCGCGGCTCGCTGGGTGTGTCGGTGCCGATGCGCGAGAGCGTGCAGTTGTTCGACGAAATTTCCAGTAGATCGGGGCGGCCGGTGATCTGGCAGAGCATCACCCATCGCTGGGACAAGCCCAACGAATGGCGCCAATTATTGGATCTGGCGAAAGAGTCGATCGATCGCGGCGTGCAGTCCTATCCGCTGTGCAACGCGCGCCTGTTCAACAACCGGCTGACCATGAAGAACGCCCAGGTGTTCGACGATCTGCCGACCTGGAAGACGATTCTCTTCCTGCCGCTGGAAGCGCGCATCGAAGCGATCAAAGATCCGGAGACGCGCAAGAAGATGCGTTACGAAGCGGTGGAAGAAAAGAAATCATCGCGCTTCTCGCGGCGCTGGGATCTGGTTTACCTGATCAACGCCGTCAAGCCTGAGAATAAACACCTGGAGAAAAAGAGCGTGGCCGAGATCGCGAAGATTCGCGGCCAGGACATCATCGATGCTTTTCTCGATCTCTCGCTCGAAGAAGGTTTGGACACCGAGTTCCAAACTTCCAGCACCAACGGCGACGAAGTGGCGGTGGCGGAAATCATCCGCAGCCCGTTCGTGCTCGTCGGCCAGTCGGACGCCGGCGCGCATTTAATCTACGATGCCGGCTTTGGCTACGCGACGCGCCTGCTCGGTTACTGGGTGCGCGAGAAGCAGATCATGACTGTGGAAGAAGCCGTGCGCAAGCTGACCTTCATGGTCGCGTCGATCTTCGGTCTGCAAGGCCGCGGTCTGCTGCGGCCGGGCATGGCGGCGGACTTGTGCGTTTTCGATCCCGCGACGATCCGCGAATGCGATCCGGAAATGGTTCAAGACTTGCCGGGTAACGAGAAGCGCTTTATCCAAAAAGCCAACGGCATCGAGATGACCATCGTCAACGGCGAAGTGCTTGTCGAAAAAGACCAACACACCGGCGCGTTGCCGGGAGCGGTGCTCGGCGGCGGGAACGGTCACGGGCTGCAAGCGGCGGCGTAAGAGAATTGCCGCGATGAAGAAAGTTGTCGCTGTAAAGGCGAACGAAGACTTTTCTCTTGAGCTGACATTCAACGACAACAGCGTTGGGAGATTCGACGCCCGGCCCTACCTTGACTTCGGGGTATTCCGGGAGCTCAAAGATATCGATTATTTTAAACAAGTGAGGATCGCCTACGGAACCGTACAATGGCCCCACGAACAAGATATCAGCCCTGATACGTTATATATCGAGAGCAGACCTGTCGACGAGTCCCAATGACTCCGCGTCGGCGGAACGAAACGCCTAAAGAGCGCAAAGAACGCAAAAAAGAATTTCGGCTTGTAGGGGCGGGTTTGAAACCCGCCCTTCGAGTTTCAACGCCGTCCTCGACGAGGTGAAGAATGGGCGCCACTGAGAAAATTGCCCGGTTCATTGTAGACACCGGCTACGAAAACATACCGGGCGACGCGGTGCAGAAAGCCAAGCGCACGGCGCTCGATTGCCTGGGAGCCGCACTGGCCGGCGTTGTCGAGCCGGTCAGCCAAACCATTACTGGTTACATAACGAAGCTCGGCGGGCCGCCCCAGGCATCCGTGTTTGGCGCTGGTATCAAAGTTTCGGTTGCAGACGCTGCCCTGGCCAATGGCTCCATTGCCCACGCCCTGGACTATGACGACTGTGGTGTGAAGATCGGCCATCCCAGCGTCTTGGTTCTGCCCGCCGTGCTGAGCCTCGGCGAGCATCTCGGCGCCTCGGGCCAAGACATACTCACTGCTTACATCCTGGGACTGGAGATCGAAGGCAAGCTCGCGCTCCACGCCGACTTCAAGCTCATGCAGGCCCGCCTGAACCACCAGACTTGGTACGGTTCCATCGGCGCGGCGGCCGCCTGCGCCAAGCTGCTGCGGCTGGACGTCGCCAAGACCAGAATGGCATTGGGCATCGCGGGAAACTCTGCCTGCGGACTTTCGGCCAACCACGGCAGCATGGCCGGCGCGATGGCAGCGGGCAACGCCTGCCGCAACGGCGTGATCGCCGCTCTCATGGCCCAGGAAGGAATCACGGCCAATCCCAACATCATCGAAGCGAAGAACGGTTTCTACGACACGCTCGTTGGCCCGGGCCACTACGACGCGGAGCGCATGGCGGACGGTCTGGGCAAACCCTTCTACATCGAGTCTCCGGGCATCGGGCTAAAGAAATACCCAAGCTGCTATCACACCCATCGAGCGCTGGACGGAGTGTTCCAGTTGCTGCGGCGAGCACCGCATCAGCGACAAAGACATCGCCGAAGTCGATGTGGGCACCTCGGAGCGCGCCATGCGCGTGCTCGCTTTCACCGAGCCGGCAACACCGTACCAGGCCAAGTTCAGCATGCCTTACTGCATTGCCGCCGCGGTGGTGGACCACCAGGTGACGCTCGAAACTTTCACAGATCGCAAGTTCGAAGATCGCAACATCGTCGAGACCAGAAAGAAAATTCACCTTTCGTTCCCCGATGTGCCCATCTGGCCTGGCCTCGCGGACGTCGGCCCGGATACCGAGTTCGTCGGTAATCCGGTGACGATCCGGACGACGGATGGGCGAAGCTACAGCGCACGCGTGGACATCCCCCGCGGCGACCCCGCTCTGCCGCTGACCGACGACGAGTTACTGACTAAGTACCGCGACTGTGGCCGCAGCCAGCTGCGCCCGGACGACATAGAGCGCAGTGTAGACCTGGTTCTGGGGCTAGAGAGGGTGGCAGATATCGGGACACTGATGACTACTCTCAGGTCGCCCTTGCGCGAGGCTTGAGATTTGGTGGGCCAACTATCTCACGTATAGGTTGACCCTAAACTGCTCCGATCTGGAAATGGTGCAAGACCTGCCCCCAACGAGAAGGGCTTCATTCAAAAAGCGGTCGGCATTGAGACGACGATAGTCAACGGTGAGGTGGAGAACGAGCGTCGATCCGCGCTTTTACCCGTCAACTCATTAAGTGATCCAGTTATTCTGGCGGAGGAATATAGAGTGAACTGTCAGAATTCGCTTCAGGCAGCAGAGATAAGCCCGATTTATCCATACATTCCGTTTACGGATGAAGAGATCGAACAGTCGATTCCGGATCGGTTCGAGAAGCAGGTCCGCCTGTGCGGCGGCCGATTGGCTATCAAGACGGAGGATGTTTCGTTCACATATGATGGGCTCAATGAAATCGCCAACAGATTGGCGCGAAAAATACTGGCGCTCCGGGGCGACCGTGTCGAAGCCGTCGCGCTTATGTTCGATCATCGTGCCGGGGTGCTGGCGGCAATGCTTGGAGTGTTGAAAACCGGGAAATTCTATCTGGTTTTGGATCCAAGCTATCCTATGACCGCTTGGCTTATATGCTCGCCGATTCCGTCCAGTCCTTGTTATTACGATACTAAATATTTTCCGATCGTCGCTCAATTGTCTGAAGGGCGGAAGGAAACAGTCAATTTGGACCACTTGGATGATGGCCTTTCGAATGAGAATTTGGGCTTGAATATCTCACCCAATGCATTGGCCATGCTTCTCTATACTTCTGGTTCGACTGGGCAGCCGAAAGGAGTGATGCACTCGCACAAAAACGTTCTCGTCGAAGCGCGGAATCTCACCAATGCATGGGGCATCAGCAGGCATGACCGGTGGCTGCTCTATACTTCGATGAGCTTCGCTAACTCGGTGCGGACGATTTACGGAGCCTTCCTCAACGGCTCGGCCGATTTTTCCTTACGATCTAAAAGAAAAGGGGTTCGGTGAACTGGCGGACTGGCTACTTTCCAACAAAATCACCCTCATGCGTTCTCTGCCGACGACCTTTCGAATTTCATGGTAACCCTGCCCGGCGAGTAGACTTTTCCGGCGATCAGAATTCTTCGGTCTGGCGAGCCGATGACGCGAGGGATGTCGATTTTTTCAATCAGCATTTTTCCTCCTTCCGTGCTCGTGCACGTTGACCGACGGAATGCTTTATGGTGTGTTGGAATTATGTTCCGCATGGCTCGCCAGTTGAAGAAGGCAAGTTGCCCATCGGTTATCCGCTCCAAGATAAAGAGGTAATGTTGCTCGACGAAAGCGGTCGGGAGGTTGCTACGGTAAGTGGGTGAGATCTGTGTGAGGAGTGCTATATCGCGCTTGGTTATTGGCGCGATCTCGATCGTACAAATGCAGTATTTCGTCCCGATCCTCTGGGCAGTGCCGCGCGAATCTACCGAACCGGCGACCTCGGCGTCAGGGCGCAAGACGGATGCCTTACACATGCGGGCCGTCATGATTTCCAAATGAAAATTCGCGGGTTTCGGATTGACGCTGCCGAGATTGAAGCAGCGCTTCGGCGATCGAAGGCATCCGTGATGCGGTCGTTGTCGGCCGCGAAGACGCCCTTGAGGAGATGCGGCTGATCGGTACTTCGTGCCGGCATCTCATCGGGTCATCACAGTGACCAAGCTACGGAAGCAGCTCGCTCGGGTGATTCCGGACTACATGATTCCCGCGGTGTTTGTTGCGATCGGCGAAATCCCCAAAACTCCCAACGGCAAAATTGATCGCCTCCATCTTCCGTCGGTGTCCGGTGAACGGCCAACGTTGGATGTTCCGTTCGCTCCTGCCGCGACAAACACGGAAAAAGAGTTGTCACAACTCTGGTCTGAAATGCTTGGTTTAGATCAGGTCGGTATTCACGACGATTTTTTCGAGCTCGGTGGGAATTCTCTGGTAGCTACTCGGATAATGTCCCGGGTGCGTCGAACCTTTCAACTGCAGCTACCGATCAAAACCCTTTTCGATGCGCCGACGGTAGCGGGGATGGGGATGATCATCGAGCAGAATCAGACCAACCGCGCAAGCGCCGAAGTGATTGATCGTGTATTGAGTGAGATTGAAGCGATGACGGAGGATGAAGCGCAGAGCAGTCAACCCGGCGCGGACGAAGGCGCGACCATAAAGCATCGTCGTTTGATCCGAGAGAAGACGACGCCCCTCGATGCAACCGCAACTGTCGACGACGAGATCGCTCAGCGCCGTGCAGCGGTTCTGCGCAGGCAACGCGAATCGTTTACAGGGTTACTCCGCCATGTGTGGCAGAAATCGCGATTTTACCGGGAGCTCTACTCAGCCGCGGGAGTCGCGGAGCACGATCTCGATACGCTCCGGCCAGAAGATCTGCCGATCATCGATCGCCAACTGTTGATGGACAATTTCGACCAGGCGGTGACTGACCCCAGGTTGAGCAAGAGCGATCTCTCTCGCTGGGTCAGCGAAGTCGGCGATCCAGGGTTGGATTATCTCGATAACTTTATCGTTTGTCACTCGTCGGGCTCGTCAGGAGCCAAAGGTATATTTGTTTGCGCGCGCCGCGATTGGCAGCTCGCGGCAAGCACCATGGCGAGTCGACTGCCGGAACCGGCGAGCGAAGGCACAGGAAATCGAAAGCCGCCTTTTATCTCGTGTCGCAGGGCAATTTCAACGTGTGTCCGGCGCGGTGCGTATGCCGCGAAGCGTGTTCGAGCCGTGCATTCTCTCTGTTCTCGACCCCGAGGAAGATGTGGTCAATCGGCTCAACGAATTCCAACCGCACCAACTTTACGGCTACGCCGGTAGTATTCATTGAGTTGTCCCGTTTAGCTCTCCTGGGAAAGCTGCGAATATCTCCCAAACGCATCTTCGTCGGTGGCGACAAGCTCACCCATGCGATGGAAAGCCAGATCGGCCGAGCTTGGGCTGCACCGGTGTTCGATTTATACAGCTCGTCGGAGTCGAAGTATATTGCCTAGAAACAAATGGCCAAAGCGAAATGAGCGTTTTCGACGAGTTAAATGTTGTCGAAATCTTGGATGTAGCCAATTTCGGTCGGGCCAACCAGGCGCCAGCGGTGCTGACCAATTTTACAATTCGACCTTGCCGGTGATTCGCTATGAATTGGGCGATTACCTCTTATGCGGCGCCGCCAATCTTTCTTCGCCACTGAAAACGATCAAAGACATTGGCGGACGGATGTCAGAAGCATTGCCGATCCTGTTGCGCGAAGGCAGGGAAGGTGAGATCGACGCCCATGCCCTGAGCGGGTTTTATGTTTTTGGCTTGGAGAAAATCCAGTTTGTTTCGCTGCGCCCGGATCGCCTACGCATCATTTACGTCAGTGCAGAAAATCTCGACGTTGCGATACGACACGAATTCCAAAGGCTGCTAAACCGAAAGGGCGCGGCGAACACGACTTCGAAGTTTGCCGGGCCTCGCAGATGCCGCTGTCGCAGACGGGCAAATACCGTCTCGTTATATCCAGCATTGACTCCGATGACTGTCCCGAGTTGCCAGCCCGCGGCTGTGCTCGGCAACGCCTTAAACTTTTAAACTGAAATTACCGATCAAGCCAATTTTCGATGCGCGTGGAGGAAACACGGATGAACCGCAATCTTACTCATTGGGAAATCTTATTCCTGCTGTTGTTCGGGCAATCTTAATCGCGCTTTTGCTCTTCTTTGGATTGCAATGGCAGACACCTGGGGCATTCGCCCAAGCGCCATTCTACCAGGGGAAAACCATCACCGTCCTACAGGGCCGGGAGCCCGGGGGCACCGGCGATCTGCGGGCCCGCACGGTGACGCAATTTTTGCAAAAATATATTCCCGGTAACCCGACCATCATTCACGAGTTCATGGCCGGCGGCGGCGGACTCCGAGCGGCAAACCACATGTATGCGGTCGCCAAGCCCGACGGCCTTACCATTGGCAGCGTTAGCTCTGGAATGCTCGGCAACGCAATCTTGGGCGCCGCCGGCGTCAAATATCAATTCGAAAAATTTCATTACCTGGGCGCTTCCGACGCCGGCGGCCATTATGTTTTCTATACCCGCAAAGAGGCCGGTACGAATAATTTAGAAAAACTCCGAGCCGCAACGGGCATCCGCATCGGCGCGCAATCGGTGGGCCACAGTAACTACAATTTAGGGCGGCTCGCCGCCTATCTGCTGCCGCTGAAAGAAGCGCGCTTTGTCACCGGCTATTCGAGCCCTGAGATCGATGCCGCCGTGCTGCGCGGCGAACTCGACGCCCGCTTCAACCAGTCGCATGTGGTGCTGCAGCGTTTTCCCGAATGGTTGGACAAGGGGCTGATGGATTTTCACGTCGTGTTGGAGATCCCCCCGGGCGATAAACACCCGCGCTTTGCCAATCTGCCCGAGTTGGAGAGTTTTGCGAAAACCGAAAAAGAGCGCCAGCTCGTGCAATTGCAACGCGGCTTTCGACTGTCCGGCTCGCCCTTTATCCTGCCGCCAGGCACGGCGCGCGAACGCGTGACATTGCTTCAAGACGCCATGACCAAGGTTTTCAAAGACCCCGAATTTCCCGCGGTGTTCAAGAAAATGGTCGGCGACGACGCTGAAATCGTTTTCCCAGCGGTGATGGACAAAGGCATCAAAGAACTGCCGCGCAACCCCGAGGTGGTCGAATTGTTAACCAAGATCGCCGGGCCAAATCCGCTACCGCCGCGATAAGGCGGCGATGGCCAACTGTTGATCTTCACCGGGTCAACGATCGCCTTCAGACTTTCACGACTCGGTACACTCGAAGTCGGGCTTCAATGGGGCTACACTGAAAATCAGGCAACCTGCTTTTTAGTAGCCCACAAAATAGGCCAATAGAAAGGTGAAAGAGTTATGACGACCAAAGTAAAACCTATCCCTGATGAATACCGCGGTGCGACGCCCTACCTTTGTGTGAAAGACGGAACGGGTGCCATCGAGTTCTACAAGAAGGCGTTCGGTGCGCGAGAAGTGATGCGCATGCCGATGCCGGGTGGCAAGCTCGGCCATGCCGAGCTCAGAATCGGGGATGCACCGATCATGCTTGCGGACGAGCACCCGGAGATGAACTTTCGCAGCCCGCAGTCGATTGGCGGCACCCCCGTGAATATTGTCGTTTACGTGAATGACGTTGACGCGCTGGTCAAACAGGCCGAGGCCGCTGGCGCGAAAGTACTAAGGCCGCCGGCGGATCAGTTTTACGGCGACCGAATGGCAACGTTGGAAGACCCGTTCGGCCATTCGTGGTCTTTCGCGACGCACATAGAAGACGTGTCGCCTGAGGAGATGCAAAAGCGCGCGGCGTCCGAGCACAAAGGGTAGGTGGGTAAAGGAAATAGCGGCGCAAGTCTTGCCGTGACACGACCAGGCCGAGCGCGCGAGCCCGCTTGCGCGCACTGCGATTACCCATTCGCAAAAACACGTATCGCGGAGTTCAGAAGAGTACCCGCGCGAAAGTTGATATCAGCGCAGGCGAAAAAGTGGGCGCCGAATTGCGGGGAGTGGCGGCGCCCCAAGCGGACGATTCCTCTTTATGGGCAAACTGCACAATGTCGCCGGCTTCGCTACCGCATCGCCAAATGGCATCCGCGGCGCGTTCTGACTTGTTGCAGGTTATTCAAAACAAAATCGGGCGCTTCGACAAGCTCAGCGCGATCGGAAAACTATTCATAATTCGGAAACTTTCACCGATATGAAGGTTTACCTCGCTCGCTAACTCACTGACTCACAATCGTGCGACTCGCCGCTTGATAAGATGCTTTGACTAGGATATTCGAGCGGGTAATCAGAGTAGAAAGCGAGCGGAGAGAATATGTACTACGGTGCGCGGGGAATCGTCGGTTTGGTCAAGCCTACTTATCGGCCGGGGTCGATGGAGAGTTTTATTAAGCTCATGCCGGAGGGCGTTGGTTTTATTCCGGCTCATGCCGGTATTCGCGCGGGGAATGAACAAGAGCTGCAAGAGGCTTTAACGGTTGCGGAAAAGAAAGTGGCGCGCTTGGCGGAATTGGGCGCAGACGTCGTGATGATCATGGGCGCGCCGCCGACGATGGTGCGCGGCCATGGCGCGGACCGCGCGATCGCCGATTCGCTGACGAAGAAGTACAAAATTCCCGTCACTGTGGCGACGATCGCTCAGGTCGATGCTTTTCGCGCGCTGGGAATGAAAAAACTGGTCGGCATCACTTACTTTCAAGACGACATGAACGCAGCGCTTCGCAAAATTTCTTCAAGACGACGGCTTCGACGTCAAAGCGATGAAAGGCATCGATGTGCCGTTCAAAGACGCGGGCAAGCTCGCGCCCGAGGCGATCTACAATTTCGCCAAGAAAGTGTTTCTCGAACACGGGCCGGCGGATGGCATCTACATGCTCGGCGCGGGCTGGCATAATTTGCCGGTGATTGAATTGCTCGAGAAGGATCTGAAGACAACGGTGCTTTCGAGTATACCGGCGCAAGTTTGGGCGACGAAGAAAATACTTCATCTGAATGAGCCGGTCACGGGCTATGGGAGACTGTTGGCGGAGATGCCGTGATGTTCAGTTCAAGGTTCCACGTTCAAGGTTCAAGGTTCGGTGCAGAAATCTCAACCGGACTGCTGGCCATATTACTGTTGGCGTCTCTAAGTCAAGCGGCGGAGGTTCGCGAGCGCGCTGAAGCCGAAGGCAAGCTGATGATGTACGCGACGTTCACAGCTGCGGACTCGAAGACTTTGCTGGACGGATTCAAACAAGTTTATCCGAAAATCGACGCGGCGTACTATCGCAGCAATGACTCTGCCCTGATGGAGCGATTCTTAAGCGAAAACCGCGCCGGGCAAAATCTTTGCGACGTGATGGTGACGACAAGTTTCTACGGTCATAATATAAAAAAACGCGGGCTGTTCGCGTCTTACGATTCGCCGGAGCGCAAGTTTTTTCGCGAGGGTTACAAAGACTCGCAAGCGAACTGGACATCGATTTACACGAACTATGGCGCGTTTGGCTACAACACGCGCACGGTGGCGAAGACGAGCGTGCCGAAGTCTTTCAACGATCTATTGAAGCCCGAGTGGAAGGGGCAGATCGCTATGGAAGGCCGCGCCTATGAGTGGTTTGGCACGACGCTCAAAGCGATGGGCGAGGAAAAGGGCATGACGTACATGCGCGAACTGGCCAAGCAGACGGAGCTGCGCACCGGTCGAAATCTGCTGGCTCAGCTCGTCGCCGCCGGCGAGTTCAAAGGCGCTTTAACCGGATACTCGCAGACCTTTGAAGTCCTAAAACCGGCCGGCGCGCCGGTGGAATGGGTATATTTGAATCCGGTCTTTGCCAATATTCACCCCACCGGCATCGCCGCGAAGGCGCCGCATCCGAACGCAGCGCGTTTGTTTATCGACTTCGTGCTTTCCAAGCGCGGTCAAGAGGTGATCCGTGGCATGAACCGTATTCCCGATCGCATCGACACGCCGCCGGGACAAGCGCGCCTGAGTGAAAACATCCAGCCCGCTTTCGCGCCGGCCGAAGTCCTGGAAAATTTCGAGCGCTACGCCAAGATGTTTCACGAGATCTTCGGCGGGCGGTAGGCGCTTTGAGCTGATGCCATTGGTTCAAGTCGTTCAAAACGTTCAAGCCGTTCAAATCGTCGAACAAGCTCTGGTGTCAGGCAGCTGAAAGGGCGCAGTCGAAACAACGATGAAAGTTGTCGTTCACGGCGTGACCAAAGAATTTGTTTCCGGCCAAGGGGCGATCCGCGCCTTGGGCGGGATAAATCTGGAGGTGCGCGATCAGGAGTTCTTTGGCATCATCGGACCGACGGGCTGCGGCAAGACGACGTTACTGCATATCATTGCCGGCCTGGAACAAGCGAGCCAGGGGTCGGTCGAATTTCTCGGCACTCAAAGAACCAAGTCCATGGTGTCCATGGTCTTTCAAGAATCGGCGCTGATGCCGTGGCGTAACGTCGAGGAGAACGTGCCCTTGGGAGCGGAGTTTCGCCACGAGCAGCCGTCGGTTTATAAGCGCATCAGCCATTTTTTTCTCGAAGTAGTGCGCTTGCTCGATTTCGCCGGCGCCCAGCCACACGAGCTCTCGGGAGGCATGAAACAAAAAGTTGCCATCGCGCGCGCCTTGGCCAACGATCCTGAAGTTATTTTGATGGACGAGCCGTTCGCGAGCTTGGACGCGCAAACCCGGATGCTCATGCGCGAAGAGCTGTTGCGCATCTGGGAGCGCGACAAAAAGACCGTCATTCTCGTCACGCACAACCTCGACGAAGCGGTGATGCTCTGCGACCGCATCGCGGTGATGAGCGCGCGTCCCGGGCTCATCAAGAGCGTGGTCACTGTCGATGTGCCGCGGCCGCGGACCTTCAAAAGCATGAAAGATCCCGATTTTGCCAATTGCATGGATAAGATTTGGAATCTGCTGAAGTACGATGTTGAACATGCGATGGAACATGGCCGCCCGTAAGAATTTTTGATCTGGGCGCAGTGAGCAAATGCCCCGCAGTGAATTAGCAGCGGCACTGAAAAACCGTTAAGAGTCCTTCGACCGTGCTCAGGACGAACGGAGGCAGATCGATGGCATTGAAGTTTTTCCGTTCATGCTGAGGTCCTCGAGCATTCCGAACTTTTTGATAGATCCGTTTCTTTTTCAAGCTTGCATTTCATTTTGCAAACATTAAAGTTGGGCCATCATTCGACTCAAAGGAGAGTCTCCATGAAGCACTGCACTTTGCACAAGATCGGTTGGATCGTTTTGTCCCTGGCGATGTCGGCGTGCTCTGTGTCGACGCCAGATTATAAGGCGGTGGTCAACGATCCGGACCGACCGGCGAACGAGCGCGAGCTCGACGCGGCGCGCAAGCCCGACGAGGTGCTGGCGTTCTACGGTGTCAAAAACGGCGACAAAGTCGCGGACCTTTGGACCGGGCGGGGTTATTACACGGCGATCCTGTCCCAGGTCGTCGGACCGCAGGGGGTCGTGTACACGGCAAATCCAAATCCCCGCGACGAAGTCAATCAGCGCTGGAAGTCGGCGAAGTTCACCAATGTCAGAGTTGCCGACGGGCCGTTCGACAAGCTCGCGCTGCCGCAGGACGCTTCGCTCGATTTCGTCCTCATCCATCTCAACTACCATGACGTCGCGCCGGAGGTGCGCGCGCCGATGAACAAGCGAATTTTGGCCTCGCTCAAACGCGGTGGAATCTACGCCGTGGTCGATCACTCGGCAAAAGACGGTTCGGGCAACGAAGCGAACAAAACGCTGCATCGCATCGACAAGCTTCAGGTCATCAAGGAAGTTGGCGATGCCGGTTTCAAGCTCGCTAAAGAAGGAAACATGCTGCGCAAGCCCGAAGACCAGCGCGACTTCAATGTCAACAAGGAGCGCAACAAGGACGATCGCTTCGTGCTGGCGTTCAGAAACCGTGAGGCCGCTAAGAAGTCCAACAGAGGAGATTTTGATGGCTACCGGCTGTGCAATTACGCTAAATTCATTCCGATGGCACTTGCCGTGTCGATTTTCGTCGGTTGCGCCGCGACTTCGACGCCGAATTACGATGTCATTCTCACCAACATGAGCCGTCCCGAAGCGGAACGGGCGATTGATCCGGTGCGCAAGCCGCAGGAGGTGATGGCGTTTTATGAAGTAAAAACCGGCCAGAGAGTCGCCGATATTTTCGCCAGCCGCGGCTATTACACGGCAATCCTTTCACAATTGGTCGGCGCCGAGGGAGTCGTTTATGCGGCTAACCAGGCCGCGCGTGCCGAGTTGCACGAGCGCGTGAAGCAGCCGAGCATGGCGAATGTGCGGATCATCGACGGCCCGTTTGACAAGATCGCCTTGCCGCAAGACGGCTCGTTGGATTTCGTTTTCATTCACCTCGATTACCACGAGCTTCCACCCGACGCTCGCGCGCCCATGAATCGGCGGATTTTCAATTCCCTCAAAAAAGGCGGAGCCTACGGCGTCGTCGACCACTCGGCGCAAGATGGCGCCGGCGACACGGTGGCGAAGACGCTGCACCGCATGGACAAGACACTCGTGATCAAGGAAGCGACCGGCGTCGGATTTCGTCTAGATAAAGAAGGCACGATGCTCAGCCGCGCTGACGATACGCGGGATTTCAACGTCGTCAAGATCCGCGATAAGAGCGATCGCTTCGTGCTTAAGTTTGTGAAGCCCTGAATGCCGCGGGACTGGCAAAATTTTCAGTAGGGGCGACCGGCCGGTCGCCCATATGCGATGTTGCAACGTGCGATCAACGATTGACTCAGATCTCCGTCACGCGCCGCAGTTTTAACTTTTTCCGTTTGGCTTGATCCACCGCGTATTTCCCAACGGCTAAGTCTTCGTCGGCAATGCCGTTGGATTGAAAGAATATTCTCTTCGGCCGCGGCTGGGGCGCGCCTTCGGCGACCATCTTTTCCAGGGGCAGGATGTCTTCCCATCGCGCGATGCGGGTTTGACAGGCTTCGACCAGATCGCCGCTGTCGGCTTTGGCCGCGGCGAGGTCGTCGACCACGATCAAATCCATGCGCCGAATAAGATTACCCGACACTTCGTGTTTGACCGTCGCGTTGGCGCCGATGGATGCGATGAGCACTTCGTCTTTCAAGCTTTGGCCCGTGGCCACCGGCGTCGTGGAGTCCGTGGAGACGATCAAGATGTCGGACACGGCTTCGACGTCGTCGACCGTGTCGGCTTCTTTCCAATCGGCCTTCACGACCTTGCTCATCTGCTTGATGAAATCTTTCCGCCGCTTGGGCGTGCGGCCCCAAACGACTACTTGCTCTATGGGACAAGTCTTGGCGACGGCTTCGACCTGAAAAGTTGCTTGCCATCCCGGGCCGATGATGCCCAGCACTTTGCGGTTTACCGGCGCGAGATATTTGGCGGCGACGCCGGTGGCAGCGCCGGTGCGCAGGCTGCTCAAGAAGCCCATGTTGACGATCGCTTGGATGCCACCCTTGCGACCGTGGTAAAGCGTGATGGTATTGGCGTCCGCGGCGTAGGAGCGCAAGCAGATGAGATCCGAGTCTTGATGCCATGCGGCCATCATGTTGAGCTGTTTCTCGCTGCCTTTGAGCCGGCGGCGCGGCACGCTGCGCATTTTGCCGGCTGCGCGATCGCGAAACATTTTGTCGAGCAGGGTCACGGCCGCGGCCATGTCGACGAGTTTTCGGGTCTGCGGTTCGCTGATGATCAACGCCATGCTTGTAAATCCTCCATTCGTTCTATAGCTCAAGGGTTTTTCCCGGGCAAGGCGCTAAAAATCTCTAACCCAAACGTCTAAGTTATCAACAGGCTTGACCGGTGGTTTCATTGCATTCAGAATAGGGACACTCGGGCGACGTTAGCCAAATGGCGGAACCTTAGTAATGGCGTACGCAACCATTCAAACTCGACTCTGTCCGCACTGCGCCAATAGCATTGCGCTGGATGCTTTGATCTGTCCGTACTGCAAGTCAGATCTGATCCAGTCGAGCGAGCCCGAATGGCCGAAGCAGGATGAAGATACGGCGCTGCATCCTGTCCCTGCCGAGAAGGAAAAACTTACGGTCAAATCGAAGGCGATCTTGGTTTTTGGATTGCTCGTTTTTGCGCTCGGTGTGTATCTGGTCGGCGGAAACCTGGAACGGAGTGACTTAGGGCCGGTTTTGGCCGAGCAGCAAAGGGGGCTCCAGGAGAAAGACGAAAGAATCCAGACGCTCGAAGCGCAGCTGGCGCAACTACGCCAAGAACATCAGAACAGCACGGGACAGATCGAAGAGCTCAAGGCGAAATTGCAAGAGAGCGAAAAGGACTTGAATACGGCGCGGGCGCGGTTGAGCGGCGCCAATCGCGAGATTGACCGCTCGGCGTCGAACCGCGGAGCCACGGCGCAACGCACGGCGCCGCGTGCGCCTGATCCGCCGCTTGCGTCCGCCTCGGCTTCTTCTCCGCGCGCGCGCCGGGCCGCCGAACCGGGACTCTATGAGACGATGCGGGCGACCTCGGTTTACGAGGAGCCGGCGGGCTCTGCCCGGATAGTGAATCAGATCGCCAAGGGAACTCAGGTGACAGTGGTGCGCTCGGTCGGCGATTGGTTAGAGATCCGCTCAAAGCACGGCAACCCGCCGGGTTATATCCGCGCCGATGATGCAGCTCTCGCCGCTAGATCCAACTAGTAAACTCTGACCTGAATTAGTCCGTTTGGTCTCAGCGTTCGACGCGTTCCCCACTGGCACGTTTCCGTGCGCGCCCGGGCCTTCCATGACGGGCATCGAATGAAACAAACACTTCATTGGCCGCGCTTTAGTAGACGACGGCAACTGCTATCTGGTAGCGTCAAATCAATTGTCGATCGCGCCCACGAATTCTGCCGCGCGCCGTGCGCTGGCTCATGCGCATGTGGACGAGCCCCGCAAGAAAGAAAGTTCCCTCGTTGAAAGATCCAGTGACTCTCGAACCGGCCGAGACAGCAACCGTGACCCAAAGCATACTCGGCAAAACTTTTTCCTCATTGCGCCACGCCAACTACCGCTACCTCTGGTTCGGTACCGTATTCATGAGCGCCGGACAATGGATCCAGCAGGTAACCCTGGGCTGGTTGCTTTACGATCTGACCGGCTCTGCCGTGCTGCTCGGCGCGCTCAATGGTTTGCGGGCTCTGCCTTTTTTGATCGCCAGCCCGATCGCTGGTGTCGTCGCAGATCGCGCCGACCGCAAAAAAATTCTCACGGCTGCACAGTACGTGTTGATGACGGCGACCTTGGGAATGGGCGTGCTCGTCGCCGTGGGCATAGGGACGGTCTGGCACCTATTCGCCTTCACCTTGATCACGGCGATTGCGTGGGCGTTCACCGACCCGGTGCGTCAGAGCATGGTGCCGACGCTCGTGCCCAAGGAGGATTTGATCAACGCCGTGGCGCTCAACTCGGCCGCTTTCAATATGACCAAGGTCATCGGTCCCTCGATCGGCGGGTTGCTGATCGTGGCATTCGGCGCCGCGGGAAATTTTTTCGTTCAGGGCGCGGCGTATGCCGCCGTATTGATCTCGATCCATTGGATGGTTATCCCGCCGGCGCCGACGGAGGCCGTGCGTTCGTCGGCGCTGGCGAACCTGAAAGAAGGTCTGCTCTACATCTGGTCCAACCCCACGGTGTTCGCGCTGCTCACCGCCGCGCTTGTGCCGCGCATCTGTGCGATGCCGTATCAAACGTTGATGCCGGTTTTTCAAAAAGACGTGCTCAAGGTGGGGCCGGAAGGCTTGGGAATCATGCTCGCGGCGCCGGGATTGGGGGCGATGTTGGCGGGGCTGCTGCTGGCCGGGCTGGCCAATCGCGTCCGACGCCAGGGTGTCTTGATGCTCGCGAGTTTGGCGGCGCTGGGGGTCGCCATGAATATGTTTGCTTGGACGACCTCCTTTCCTTTGGCGGTCTTGTCGTTGGTGACCATCGGCGCATTTCAGATATTTTATATGGCGACGACCAATACCATGCTCCAGGTGATCGTGCCGGATCATTTGCGTGGACGCGTGATGAGCATCTATGCGCTCGACCGCGGCTTGATGCCGATCGGCGCTCTGACGGCTGGATTCAGCGCCCACTGGATCGGCGCCCCGGCGACGGTGAGCTACATGGGGATCGCAGTGATATTGATGGCCGGCTTGGTGGCCTGGCGTGCGCCGGTCGTGCGCGATCTTGGCGTCTCGTGAGAGAGTTGATTAGTGTCTTTGAACTTCCTATCATCATGGCCTCACTAGGAGGCGTTATGAAACCGGTGGCTCTTATCTTGATCTTACTCTTGAGCGCGAGTGTCGCCCAAGCTCAAGGCATGCGTGGTTTCGCGGGAGCGGGAGGACGTCAAGGCACATCCGGCCAAGGCGCAGGACCGGTTATTTCGGCGCCTCAAGCGCCGTCGGCACCGCAAGGCTTCACGACATCGAGGCCAAATTTTGCGAGCCCGAACTTTTCGGCTCAAAACCCACCGGCAACCGCGCTTCCTCATGCCCCGACGCAACAGTCCCAGCACAAGGGCGCAGTGCTTGGGCCGTCACCGAAAGCAAACCAACCGTCGCCGTTCATCTTGAGCAAACCGCCGCATCAGCCGCATCGCCGACGCTTTTTTCACCACCGTCCCGGGGTGGTGATTGTCGATGTCACTGACGGTTTCGGCAGCACGGTCATCACGCAGGTCGCACCGGGCGTCATACAGGCTGAGCGCCCCTACGCCGACGATTCCTCCAACGAAACGCGAACTCGCGGCCCCGATCAAGTGGCGCCGTTCGATCCGACTCCGCAGGAAGTCGTCGAGCGAATGCTCGCTCTTGCGAGAGTAAAAAAAGGCGACGTGGTTTACGATTTGGGATCGGGCGACGGACGGATCCTGATTGCCGCGGCAAAGAAATACGGCGTCCATGCCGTAGGTTTCGAGATAGATCCGGGACTGGCGAAGTTAGCGCGGGAAAATGCGCGGCGCGCCGGAGTGGACAAACTAGTGGAAATCCGTCAACAAGACTTCCTCACGGCGGATTTATCCCCGGCGTCGGTGGTGACGTTATATCTTTCCTACGACGGCAACCTTGCAGTTCGGCCGCAACTGATGCGGCAGCTCAAGCCCGAGGCGAGGATCGTGTCTTACACTTTCGACATGGGCGACTGGCAGCCGAAAATTGCCGAAACTTTCCGCGACTCGGAAGGCAACTCACACGATTTGTATCTCTGGCCGGTTGGCGAGCCAATGGTCTTCAGCGACAACCGTTCGGAGATGCTACGGCCGCAACCGAATCGCAGCGGTCCGCTCATTATCGAAGTCAGATAATCATTGCCGAGTGAAGCGATGGCCGCGAGCGCGCAACCTATCGTTTGTAGCGTCCCACAAGCTCGCCTTCGGCCGAGCTATGCCCTTTGATTGCTTCGAGCAGTTGCTGTTTCGTCGCGCGCGCTTTGAGCTTGGTCGCGGTAGCCAAATCATAGATTATCCAATGCACCCAAGTCTCGCCCGGGTCATCGGCGATAAGCGCCAATGATCTAGTACCCTGTCCCAGAAGTTCGCGACATAATTCTCGCGTCATTCCGTCGGAAAATCTCCCCTTCCCCTCTTTGGCAAAGAGGGGTGAGAATCGCACGGAGAAAATTCCCCCTTTGAAAAAGGGGTGTACGGACTGGGGACAAGAGTAAGGGGACAAAGGGGGATTTGAGTTCAACTTCAGCGACTGCCATCGTTTGGACTTTTTAAATGAACTTCTGAGACGCCAGACTAGTGGATTGCTGAAAAGGACTCGGAATGCTTCGAGACCCTCAGCATGAACGGAAATTCATCAACGATTTCAAATTCACTCCGTTCGTCCTGAGCC
This sequence comes from uncultured delta proteobacterium, assembly GCA_963804165.1. Classification (GTDB taxonomy): domain Bacteria; phylum Desulfobacterota; class Binatia; order UBA9968; family UBA9968; genus DP-20. Next base: position 282,994 of record CAWDPO010000043.1, on the reverse strand, counting down.
GCGTCGAAGGACTCCGAGAGGGGTTTCAGCAGCTGCTAGGTGGAATTTAATCTTTGATCTTGGTGTTCGAACTCATGATCTCCGCCACGCGCGTCGCCACGCTTTGCTTCACTTCCAAAGGCACGCCGATCCTTTTGAAACGCTGCCGTTCACTCATTGGCACGGTCGCGTCGATGCCGACCTTGGCGGTGAACATACCTTGCCTCTTGGAGGGATCGATGCTCCTGGCTCGTAGGTTTGGAATCACGATGAGATCATCATCGCCTTGCACGCGCGTGGCGATCGCCCAATCGACATCGCGCGGATCTTGCACGTTGACATCGTCGTCCACGACGACCCCATGCTTGATGTAGGAAACGCCGGCAAGCAAAAAGTGCAGCAATTGTTTCGGGTCCGAGTCGTGACGTTTCTTCAGCGACACGGCGACGTGGGTCCGGCCGCTGGCCGCGCTCAGTGCCAGATCCTCGACGGCAAATCCCTTTTCGCGCAGCATCTGCACGATCTCCGCCTCTCCGGCGGGTCCGCAGAGCAGTGCGACTTCCTGGGACGTCGGATGGAGAGACTGGAGTATCGGATTCTTGCGATGGCTGATCGCTGTGACTTCGATCACATGACTCTGATCGCTGAAATAGTATCCCGACGTCTCGCCGAACGGGCCTTCGGGCTCTCGTAGTTTAGGTAATACTTTTCCCTCGATAACGATTTCAGCATGCGCCGGAACGTCGACGTCCGAAGTCTCGCATTTAGTGAGTGCCAGCGGACTGCCGAGCAAGCTGCCGGCGATCGCAACTTTGTCCTCGGTCGGCGAGCTGACGATGGAGGCGAGTAAGAGAATCGGATGGACACCCAGACTGATCGCGACGTCGAGCGGTTGATTGTTTTCTTCCGCCTTGGCGGCGAAGCGCGAGATCGGCGGATTCGCCAGGTGAATGCCTAAGCGCCGGTTGTCTTTTACCTGGAGCCGATGCAAGCCCATGCTCCTTACACCCGTCTGCGGATCTTTGGCGGTGAGTATGCCGCAGGTGATATATGGGCCGGCGTCTTCCTCATGGTAGATCGGAATCGGCAGGGCATTTAGATCGACTTGCTTGCTGGTTCGCAAGACGACCTCCTTCACCGGCCCGTCCTTGACGCGCCGCGGTTTGCCGACCGCGCCGCGTCTCCTACGGTAAGTCTCCAGCAGTTTCTCTTCGCTTCTCAGACCGAAGGCGAGCGCCAAGCGCTTTTTCGTGCCGACGAGATTGCCGACGACTGTCATCGAGTGGCCCTTGATATTCTCGAACATGAGGGCGGGCCCGTGCGCGCGATCGGCTTGATGCAGAAATTCGCTCAGCTCATAACGCAGGTCGACTTCGTCGCTGACGCTCAGCAACTCGCCGTTCTTTTGCAGCAGGCCGAGAAAGTGGCGGAGATCGAGGGTCGGCATTCTTCTTATTGTGCGTAGAGCCGATCGATAAAGCCGCTGTCGTCGATCTTTCTGAGATAGTGCAGGTCCCACGGTTCCATCGGACCGATGTCGCGCATCTTCGGATCTTTGCCGACGTCGAGATCGTAGACGTTTTGGATCGCCGCCGGCAGCGGGTAGGGTTTTTTGTTGAGCAGCTTCGCCCATTCGCGCTGCAAATGAACATAATACTCGTCGTCTTCCAAACCGAAGCGCTTGGCTAGATTTTTTTTCAAAATAGGCACGACTTCGGCCGGTCTCGTTTTGAAAAAATGCAGCGCTTCGATGAAGCCCTTGATGAAAGCGTTCACCGTTTCCTCATTGGCTTTGATGTAATCGCTGGTCGCCAGGAGTGTCGTGTTGTGAATCACCGGGCGATCCGGCAGATCGACGATATGCAAGCCTTTCTTGATGCCGTAAAGATCGAAAGGCATATCGACAAGCGCCGCGACGGCTTTGCCTGAAGTGATCTCGTCGACGAACTCCAAGAATTTGCCAGATGTGTCGTCGATCACGTCCATATTAATCTCGTTGGGCTTGAGCCCGCAGGTTTCCAGCACCGCGCGGAGATTGCCGGAGACGCAGGGCGCCTTGGAGTGGCAGACAATCTTGCGGCCTTTTAGATCGTCCACACTCTTGATTTCCGGCAGCGCCACCAACCGGTCGTCCCAATTGTTCTGCGCCTGCGCCAGGTAGGTCAGGCGCTTTTCCCCTTTGGCGCGCTCGCGGTAGGTTTCATGATGGAGCCCGCTTAAGAAATCGATTTCGCCGGCGAGCGCGAGCTTGGCGCGGTGCGCCATGGTCGGCGCCTTGGCGCCGCCGACAATATGCAGATCGATTTCATAGCCGTACTTTTCCATCACCTTGGATTCCTTGAAAACATAGAGAAACGGCAGGTGCGATGAGTCACTGGCCAAAAGATCTAATGTACGCATGATTTGTCTCCTTTACTCATTGATTGAAGTTGATTTTTACGTTCAAGTCGTTCAACCCCCCGGATCGAGTCCGGGGTCCGTTCAAACCGTTGGAACGAACGCACCGGCGGGCACGTGTTGAAGTGCCATTTTCGCCGTCACATTCCCAACTCGCGCTGCGCTTCGCGCAGCAGACTCATGTCGTGCGCGATGGAAACCGGGACGTTGGTCTTCTTGGTCTGTTGCTGAATGAAACCCCACTCGATGCTCAGATCCTCGTCGGTGACAAAACCGTTCTTGCTGAAGCCCGGCTTGGCCAGCTCTAGCGAGCGGAGCGCGTCTTTTTCCGTGGCGCGGGTCCAGGCCATCAAAATTTTAACCGTGTCTTTGGTGTTTGTTTGCAAGAGTCGCAGGCTGCGCAGCGACGCGCGGATCGCGCGCTTGATCAGGTCGGGTTCTTTCTTGATCGTGTCTTCGTGGACGCCGAGCCCGGCGATCGGGTTGATTACAATTTCCGCCGTGTTGCCGAGAAGGCGATAGCCTTTGTTCTCGAGCTGCACGTTGGTAGGCAATGGCATCAAACTACCCTGCGCGATGTTTTTCTCCATGGCGGCGATCCGCGCCGGTGTCGCGCCCATCGCCAGCAACTGGTATTCGCCCTTTTTCAAACCTAGGTGCTGAAGATGTTTTTCCGTGAGGATCGCCTGGGTGTTGCCAAAGGAGCTTACCGCGAAAATCTTGCCTTTTAGATCAGCCGCCGAAGCGATCTCCGGGCGCACCACGAGCGCGAACAGCGGGCGGGAATTCAGCGCAGCGACGAGTTTCGTACCCAGGCCCTGCATCGCGCCGTTGAGCACGGGCGAAATATTCAACGAGAAATCGATGTGCCCGTTGGCGAGCGCCACAGTTGCCACGTTGCCGTTCATTTGTATCAGCTGCGGTTCGAGACCTTCGTCGCGGAAGAAGCCGTTTTCGAGCGCGACTTTTACGGGAAACCAGGTCATGCTCACGGCGGAATAGGAGAAGCGTTACTTTTCGGAGATCACCCGCTGCAGTCAGCCTGGTATACGGCAAAACTGACAGCGTCACGATCAGCGGAACAAAATAAATGCGCGCGGGTGAAATCATTTCGACGGCTTGGGAATTTCGATCGGCAGATCGGTGCGGTCGCCCCACTCTTTCCACGAGCCGATGTAGTTGCGGACTTTCGGAAAACCGAGCAAGCGCAAAGCGACGTAGCTATGAGCGGCGCGATAACCGCCCTGGCAGTAGGACACCACTTCCTTGTCGGGCGTGATACCGGCTTTATCGTACATCGCTTTAAGGTCGTCGTTGGATTTGAATTTGCCGTCGGGAGCGATGTTGTCGGTCCATTCGATATGTATCGCTCCGGGGATCGCGCCGCCGCGCACGGCGCGCACATGAGTGCCCAAGTATTCGCCTTCGCTGCGCGTATCGAGGATCGCCTTTTCATTCTTGTCGAGCGACTGGAGCACGTCATCCGCTGTGGCTAGCACCTCTCGGCGTTCGTTGATTCTAAACGTCGCGGCTTTGGGCGGCGTCGCGTCCGACGTAACCGGCCCGCCGGCGGCTTTCCAGGCTTGAAACCCGCCGTCGAGCATCTTTACGTTCGGATGCCCGTAATATTCGAGAAACCACAGGCCGCGCGCCGCTCGCATGCCGGAATTGTCTTCGTAAAAAACAACTTCTTTCGATTCGCTCACGCCCGCGCAACTCGAGCACATGATGGATCATAAACATAAAAGCTTTGAGCGGCGCGTCGCTGGTATCGATCAAGCTCAGACCGAAGAGATCGAAATGCGTGGCGCCGGGAATATGGCCTTTGGCGTAATCTTCCGCGGGGCGCACGTCAATAATGCAAAGATTCGACGAGCCGAGCTTGCTTTGCAACTCCGCAACTGTTGTGAGGAGTGTTTCGCGCGTATATTCTTTCATAGCGTCCCTATAACACTAGTCGAAAAGATACTGCAATCATGCAATGCGGCAATAATCTCAAGGTAATTTTGCTTTGTGCATGGATTTCCCTTTTTCTAATTCTTACCCTCTCCCGTCCTGGGAGAGGGGGGGGTGAGAGCCAGAAACTCGCTTCCACTTTCACTTATAAACTCGCCGTGCCCGGACGAAAAATGACATTTCCCGCCGATCACTATTCCCATCCCGACTTCAAAACCGAATGGTGGTACTACACAGGTCATTTAGAAACCGAGAGTGGCAAAAAATACGGTTATCAGGTTACTTTTTTTCGTTTCGGTGTGCGCGACCGGCAGAAGGAAACAAAAGAGCCAGCCCTGTTCACCGAGTTGTACATGGCGCATTTTGCGCTCTCGGATATCGCCGCGAAGAAATTTCGCTTTCGCGAGCGCATCAACCGCGGCTACAGCAACAAAGCGGGCGCAGCCACGGACCGTTATTTGGTTTGGAACGAAGACTGGAAAGTCGAAGGCGATGAGAAGACTCATTCGATTCAGGTCAACGACCGCGGAACTGGACTCCGGCTTTCTCTCAAGTCATTCAAAGCGCCGACGCTCCACGGTCAGAACGGCTTGAGTCAAAAAGGCGAAGGGGAGGGCAGAGCATCCTATTATTATTCGCTGACGCGCATGCAGACCGAAGGTGATTTGATAGTTGACGGTAAGAAGGAGAAAGTGCGCGGACTCAGTTGGATGGATCACGAGTTCGGCAGCAACCAATTGCGCGAAGACCAGGTCGGCTGGGACTGGTTCAGCATTCAACTCGATAACCAGACGGAATTGATGCTCTATCTCATGCGCCGCAAAGACGGGTCGGTGGATCCGCTTTTCCAGCGGCACACTGGTGAAAGCAGACGGAACCACCGCGCATCTGGCACTTGGCGATTACCGTGTCGACGTCTTAGATCGTTGGAAGAGTCCTAAAAGTGACGCAAGCTATCCTATGAAATGGAAGGTCACGATCCCTAGCCGAGGAGGTCGAGTTGGAAATCACACCGGCGTTTGCCGATCAAGAGCTGATCACCAACCGGAGCACGCGGGTGACCTACTGGGAGGGTGCGGTTTCGATCAACGGATGGTATGGAAATAAACCGGTATCGGGTCACGGCTACGTCGAGATGACAGGGTATGCAGGTAAACTGACGCTCTAAATCAAGAGGCGTTTCCAAACTCAGCCAAACCACCGGATCATGTTTATCATAGAATTGGATACACGGAACCACAGTGTTGACATCAAAATGGATCAGCAATACACTTTGATGCATGAGCCGAACCACTTTGATGATTGACGATGCGTTGCTGCGTCAGATCAAAAAGAAAGCGGCGGCCGAGGGACGTACCCTTCAGGATGTGGCCAACGATTTGTTGCGCCAAGCGCTCCATGCGCGTTCTCGCGGTCGATTCAGCCTCCAGCTGCACGGCTGGGAGGCCAAAGAGCAGCCGGGCGTCGACCTGCTGGACCGCGATAAATTGTTTGACCTGATGGACGGGCGATAAGAGTTGCAGGCGATCGACACCAACGTCCTTATCTATGCAGAGATCACGTCGAGCCAGCATCATCGTCAGGCGCGCCAGGTGCTGACGCAACTGGCCGAGGGCGCGGTTCCCTGGGCGCTGCCTTGGCCGTGCATTTACGAGTTCTTGCGCGTGGTCACTCACCCGCGAGTCTTTCATCCGCCAGTGCCGTTGGAGATTGCTCTAACTGATCTCAAAGCGATCACGGAGTCACCTTCGATCTTGTTGTTGAGCGAGACGGACAGACACTCGGAATTGATGACTTCAATCGTGAAGGAATCTGGCGTCACGGGGAATTTAATCCATGACGCGCATATCGCAGCCCTCTGCGTGGAACACGGCGTGACGGAATTAATTTCCGCTGACCGTGACTTCCTGCGATTTAAATCGCTCAAAATCGTCAATCCCTTCCAATAGTCCATTCACGAAATATTGGCTGATTAAGGCTCTGGGGAGTGAAATTATTCGGTAACTCTCTGGCTCCTTCGTCAACAGCACGACCAGGGTGAGTAACTAAATCGTTGGAAAAGCCCCACGAGCGACGCAAGCTCCCTCGAAATGAAAATCACGATTCTCAGCCAGCAAGTTGACTTGGAAATCCCCCGTTTTCACGATCAGGAACTGATTACAAATCGCAGCATACACGCTACGTATTTGGGAGGGTGTTGTGGGTGTCGGTGGCACGTTCAAAAACAAGCCAATTGCGGGTCATGGCTACGTCGAATAGTAAAAGATCAAAACCCAGACTATAAGCAATGTTAACCAATGGCTGGTATCGCTTGTTCTCACATGACGGGCAACCCCGTTACGCCTTACCACGCGGACCTAGCTTCTTGATTTGTCCATGAGAAACCCGGAAGCTCCTTTTGTCGATAATGTTCATCGAACAAAAGGTTAAAGCGACAAATCAGCGGCACGGTCTTCTGTCCTCCGGCGATCGTATCCTGATCGCCGTCTCCGGCGGGCCGGATTCGGTGGCGCTACTGCATTTGCTGCACGAGCTTCGAGAAGAATTTCAGCTGTTTCTGGAAGTTGCCCATTTGCAGCATGGGATTCGCGGCGAGGAGGCGAAGGAGGACGCGCGATTCGTCGCCGAATTGGCGGAGAAACTCAAGCTCCCGTTCCACCTGAAAGAGATTGAACTTCCGTCGATGAAGTCCAAAGCCGGGAAGGGCAATCTCGAAGCGCTGGCGCGCGCTGAGCGCTATCGTTTTTTTGCCGAGACGGCAAAGCAGCGCGGACTCGCCAAAGTCGCTACGGCGCATACGCAGGACGATCAGGCGGAAACGGTGTTGATGTGGTTTTTGCGTGGCGCCGGCACGAGAGGTTTGGGTGGCATGTCGCCGCGGCAACAACTTCGGATCGCCATCGGCGATTCGACAGAAATTCTTGCCGTCATTCGTCCGCTGATCGACATTTCAAAATCTGAGATTATGGAATATTTGGCGGAAAAGAGTCTCACTTACAGGGTCGATCGGAGCAATCAGGACCCGGTGTATCTGCGCAACTGGATTCGCTCAGAGCTGATACCAAAGATTCAAGAGCGGGTCGACGACAGATTTCCCGCTCGGCTCAGCCAGCAGGCTGAGTTGCTCCGCGATGAGGATACCTACTTGGAAGCGTTGGCGCGCATGGGATTGGACGCGATCCATGACGCGAAGGGTTTAGGGCGACCAGGTCTGCTTGGAGAGCCGAAAGCATTGCAAAGAAGGATTTTGCGCCTGTGGATCGAGCAAGCACGCGGACATCTGCGCGGCGTCGATTTCGTTCACATTGACGCGCTATTGCGTCTAATCGAGGAGGGCCCGGTGCAAGGGAGGCTCGCGATTGCCGGGGGATGGGAATTGGTCCGGGAGTATGAAAGTCTGAGGTTGGAGAAGCGCTCCGGAGGGCTGAAGAAGATTTGCTATGATTACCCTTTAGAAATCGGCACAGCATTGTGTATCCATGAAGCCGCCGTCGAATTCCGAAGCGAGCGCATCTCGCGGCCGCAAATTACGCTCCAAGCGGATCTCACGGAGGCCATTTTCGATGACTCGTACTTGACAGGGCCGCTGCGGGTGCGAAACTTCCGACGTGGCGACCGATTTCAACCGTTAGGGATGACCGGCCACAAGAAAGTAAAAGATCTATTCATCGAAAACAGGGTCCCGTGGCCAGTTAGGGCTAAATGGCCGCTTTTGACTATGGGCGAAGAGATTCTCTGGATTCCCGGTTACGGCAGGAGCGAAGCCGGTCGTGTGGAGAAAACTACCGGTTCTGCGATTTATCTTAAAGCAACACCTATCGAGACTTAAATTCCATTGGGTTATTATTGATCGAAGTAGTCGCGTGTGTTACACTTTTTTCGTTCTTAGACTTTGGAGGAACGGTTGAGTCAGTCATCAAAACATATCGCTCTTTGGCTGGTCCTGGCACTTATTTTCTTAGCCATATTCAGCGTATTTAATAAACAGCACGGGCGCGAACCGGAGATCGTTTTTAGCGAGTTCATGGCTTCGGTCGAGCGCGGAGATGTGCGCAAAGTTACGATCCAGGGTCATAACATCCAAGGCGAATACAAATCCAACGGCGAGCGCTTTCGCACTTTCGCGCCCAACGATCCGGAGTTGGTAAAGTTGCTGCGCGACAAAAAGGTCGTTATCGCAGCTAAGCCCGAGGAGGATTCTCCTTGGTACATGGTTCTTTTGCTCAATTGGTTTCCGATGCTGTTGCTCATCGGCGTCTGGATATTTTTTATGCGCCAGATGCAGGTTGGCGGCGGCAAGGCGATGTCATTTGGCAAAAGCCGGGCAAAATTGCTCACCGAAAACCAACACCGCGTAACTTTCAGCGACGTCGCCGGAGTGGATGAAGCGAAAGACGACCTCCAGGAAATCATTGCGTTTCTTAAGGACCCAAAAAAGTTTACCAAGCTCGGTGGCCGGATTCCCAAGGGTTGCCTGTTGGTCGGCCCTCCGGGAACGGGGAAGACTCTTCTGGCTCGGGCCATCGCGGGCGAAGCAGGCGTCCCGTTCTTTAGCATCAGCGGGTCAGACTTCGTCGAAATGTTCGTCGGCGTCGGTGCTTCACGGGTCCGCGATCTATTCGTCCAGGGAAAAAAGAACGCGCCGTGCATTATTTTCATCGACGAAATCGATGCTGTCGGACGCCATCGCGGTGCCGGGCTTGGCGGTGGCCATGATGAGCGCGAGCAGACTTTGAATCAATTGCTGGTGGAGATGGACGGCTTCGAGGCAAACGAAGGCGTCATTCTCATCGCTGCGACCAACCGTCCTGACGTGTTAGATCCGGCGCTGCTTAGACCCGGCCGATTTGATCGCCGCGTCGTTGTCCCGCGACCCGATATCAAAGGCCGCGAGGGGATCCTGCAAGTGCATACCCGCAAGGTTCCGGTTGCAGCGGACGTCGATATCAGTGTTCTCGCGCGTTCGACGCCGGGCTTTGCCGGGGCGGACCTGGAAAACCTGGTCAATGAAGCGGCGCTGCTGGCGGCGCGGAATAATAAAGAAAAAGTCGACATGCGTGACTTCGAGCTCGCCAAAGACAAGGTCATGATGGGCGCCGAGCGGCGCAGCATGATTATCAGCGATGAAGAGAAGCGCAACACAGCGTATCACGAAGCGGGCCACGCGCTGGTGGCCAAGCTATTGCCGGGAGCTGATCCGATTCACAAAGTGACCATCATCCCGCGCGGCATGGCCCTCGGCTTGACCCAGCAGCTGCCGATGGACGAGAAGCATACCTATCCGCGAGAGTATCTGCTCAACAACTTGGTGATCCTGTTTGGTGGCCGGGTCGCGGAAGAGCTCGTGCTCAATCATATGACGACCGGGGCGGGCAACGATATTGAGAAAGCAACGGATCTCGCGCGCCGCATGGTCTGCGAGTGGGGCATGAGCGAGAAGCTCGGTCCGATGACGTTTGGTAAGAAAGAGGAAGAGATCTTTTTAGGAAGAGATTTTACGCAGAAAGTGGACTATTCCGAGAACACGGCGATCGAAATCGATGCCGAGGTCCGGCGGATCATTCAAGATAGCTACCACAAAGCCAAGGACCTCTTGAAAACGAATTTGCGGCTACTCCATAAAGTTGCCGAATCGCTGCTCGAAAAAGAAGTACTGGACGGATCCGAGATCGATGCCATCGTTAGAGAGTTCGGCGGGAACGGTGGAGACCCGCTTGCTTCGTCGGCCGCCGCGGCTATCGCCTGACGCTGTTTCTTGCCGGGGCCATCGGCTCCCAAACTCCGTGTTTCAATTCACGATCGTTCTCCCCCGATAGCCGATCCGTTTCGGCTCTGAGGTAGTGTCTCGCAGTTTCGCTACCGCTTAGTCGAAGTTCCTCGGACGACCTTGGATGAAAATCTGATGTCTGATCAAAAGTCACGTGATCTAAACACGGCGTTGTCACAATTGACACCGCTAAACCCGGCTGTGGCACGCGACTACGGGTATTTAGTCACGCGCCGGGGCAAGCTCGATTTTTCCCGGCGCACGCTCGTCATGGGCATAATTAACGTGACGCCTGATTCGTTTTTCGACGGCGGGCGGCACCGAGATCCGGCGAAGGCGATCGCCGACGGTATCGAAATGGCGGCGGCGGGCGCGGATATTCTCGACGTCGGCGGCGAATCAACTCGCCCGGGGGCGCAGCCGGTTTCGGAGGACGAAGAGTTGGCGCGCGTGCTGCCGGTGGTACGAGGCTTGCGCCGTGAGGTCAGCGTGCCCATTTCCGTCGATACCTACAAGTCTGCCATCGCCCGGGCGGCGTTGGACGCAGGGGCGGATATCGTGAACGACATCAGCGCGTTGCGCTACGACCCGGCGATGGCGTCACTCGTCGCCGCGGAGAAGGTGCCCGTGGTGTTGATGCACATGCAGGGCACGCCGCGGACCATGCAGCGCGAGCCACAATATAACGACGTCGTGCGCGAGGTGCGAGATTTTCTCGCAGCGCAGCTTTACGAAGCAATGGATGCGGGGGTCGCACAGGATATGATCATCATCGATCCTGGAATCGGTTTTGGTAAAACTGTCGAGCACAATTTGCAGTTGCTGCGCGCGCTGCCGGTGCTTGCCGCCTTGGGACAACCCGTCTTGGTGGGCGTCTCGCGCAAAGCTTTTATCGGCAAGATTTTGAATGTCGAACCCGCTGATCGTCTCGAGGGGAGCCTCGCGGCGGCGGTGGCGGCGGCTTTGGCGGGAGCGAATATCGTCCGCGTCCATGACGTCGTCGAAACTTGTAAAGCCGTGCGGATTGCGGACGCCATCCGAGCGGGATCTATGCAGTCGCGGAAATGACCCCATGTTCGAGTTGATCCGACAGATTCGTTGGCAGGACTTTGTCGACATCGGCATTATCACATTCCTCGTCTATCGCTCGCTACAGATCGTCCGCGGCAGCCGCGCCATGCAAATGATCATCGGCTTGGCGGTGATTCTCGTCGCCTATGTGTCGTCCCGCGCGCTCGGACTCTTCACGCTGAACTGGATTCTCGACAACTTTCTCGGCTCGATCATCTTGGTCATCATCGTGATTTTCCAAAGCGACATCCGCCGCGCCCTCACGCAGGTCGGCAGCGCACCGCTTTTTGGCGCCAGCGAACGCACGGTGCAGCCGCGCGAGGACATCATCGAGGAAATCGTTCACGCAGCGGCATCGTTGGCCGCGAGACACGTGGGCGGTCTAATCGTCCTCGAGCGCGAGGTGGGATTGAACGAGTATATGGAAATCGGCACACGCCTCGATGCCCGGGTAAGCCGGGAGCTCGTCGAAAGCGTTTTTCTGCCGCATTCACCGATCCATGACGGTGCGCTCGTCATCCAAAAGGGGCGGGTTACCGCGGTGCGCTGTCTGTTGCCGCTCAGCACCAATCCCAACTTGCGGAAATCTTGGGGCACCCGGCATCGTGCTGCGCTCGGTGTGACCGAAGAAACGGATGCCGTTGCGATTATCATCTCCGAACAGGAGGGGACCGTGGCCCTCGTGGTCGGTGGAAACGTAACCGAGAACGTCGACGTCGCAAGGCTGCGCTCCGCACTGCAGGATCTGGTGACGTGATAAAACGGCTCTGGGAAAAAATCGTTTCGCTGGCCGGGAGCAATTTTGGCCTGAAGGCGCTGGCGTTGACGATCGCGGTAGGACTTTGGTTGGCGGGCCATCGCGATACCGAGCGGGCGATCGAAGTCCCGGTGGAGTTTCGCAGCATTCCGTCCGATTTGATGGTTATGGACAACCGAGTCGATTACGTGGTTTTGCGCCTGATGGGTCCGCGCACGTTGGTTTCAACGCTAGACGCTGACAACTTGAAGCTTTCCTTAGATCTTGACGGCGCCAAGTCAGGCTCGTTGAGCTATCCGCTATCGGCGAATAATTTTAATGTTCCGCGCGGCGTCACCGTCGGCCGGATAACTCCTCCGGTCATCCATCTGCGGCTCGAGCCGGTGATTACGCGAACCTTACCGGTGACCGTGCGGCTCTCCGGGAAACCGGCCGCGGGCTTTCGCATTGCTCAGACTACCGCGCGGCCGGAGAGTGTTTCGGTGCAGGGACCAGCCGAGGAAGTAAGGCGCTTGCCGTCGATTGAAACCGTACCAGTGGACGTGGAGGACAGCCGTGGCGGTATCAGGCGCAAAGTTAGGCTATCCAACGATGGCAAGCCCCTCACCATTGCACCTGATCAGGTGGAGGTCGTCGTCATGCTCGAGGAAGAGCAAATCACGCGACAGTTTGATCAGGTCGAAGTGCGCGCTAAAGATTTTAAAGGCGTATATACCGTTTCGCCGCAGTCGGTGGCCATAAGGGTTTCCGGCCCTAAGAGCATGGTTGAAAAATTGCAGTTGACTTCGGAAAACGTCTATCTAAACCTGAAAGGCGTATCTGCAGGTGAACATAGCCTGGCGTTATTGTTCAATTTACCGCTGGAGGTTAAAGTGGTCGAACAAAAGCCGCAACGTTTTCGAGTGCGGGTCACCAAACCGTCCGAATGATTTCTGACAAAGGAGTTCAGCGCGATGAGCCAAGGAAAAGATAAACAGCCCACGCGTCACCTCTTTGGCACTGACGGGGTCCGCGGCGTCGCCAATCAAGAGCCGATGACGTCGGAGATGGCGCTGAAACTAGGGCGCGCGATCGCCAAAGTGTTGCACGAATCTGCGGCCGCCGACCCAGCCGGCCACGCTTTGGCGCCGTCGGTTTTGCGCAAAAACGGCGAAGACGGCAAGCACCGCTACAAGATCCTGATCGGCAAGGACACTCGCCTCTCCGGCTACATGCTCGAGACCGCACTGGCCTCCGGCATCGTCTCGATGGGCGCCGATGTTCTGCTGGTCGGGCCGCTGCCGACGCCCGGGGTCGCCTTTCTAACGCGAAGCATGCGGGCGGACGCCGGGGTAGTCATCTCCGCGTCGCACAATCCCTATCAAGACAACGGCATTAAATTTTTTTCCGGCGACGGGTTTAAACTGCCGGACGAAGTCGAAGCGCGCATGGAAGAAATGATTTATAGCGGCGTGACCGAGGAGTCGCGACCGACCGCTTCGGAGATCGGTAAGGCCTTTCGTATATCCGATGCCGTGGGTCGCTATAATGTTTTTCTCAAGAATAGTTTTCCGCGCCACTCGACTTTGGAGGGATTGAAAATCATCGTCGATTGCGGCCACGGTGCAGCGTACAGAGTCGTTCCCGAAGTCCTATCCGAGCTCGGCGCGGAGGTTCTGCCGATTGGGGTGCAACCGGACGGCGAAAATATCAACCGCCGCTGCGGCGCGCTTTATCCGGAAACCGCGCGCGAAGTCCTACTGCACGAGGGCGCTGATTTCGCGGTGTCGTTAGACGGCGATGCAGACCGAGCGATCTTCATCGATGAAACCGGCGATATTCTCGACGGCGATCAGGTCATGGCCATCTCAGCGTTAGACATGCAACAAAAAGGCACCCTCAAGGGCGCCGGCGTGGTGGCTACGGTGATGAGCAATCTGGGGCTCGAACTGGCCATGCGCAATGCTGGATTGGACGTGGTGCGCACCCAAGTCGGCGATCGCTACGTGGTCGAGAAGATGGTGGCGGACAATTTTAATCTAGGCGGCGAGCAGTCAGGACACATTTTGTTTTTGGATCATAACACGACCGGCGACGGCGGAATCACCTGTTTGCAGATGCTCGCGTTGATGGTGGAGAAACGCAAACGTTTGAGCGAGCTCAAACGTGTTATGACGCGCTTGCCGCAGATCTTGCTTAACATTCGCGTCAAAGAAAGAAAGGATTTAACCGCCATGCCCAAAGTGAGCCAGAAGATCGCCGAGGTCGAACGCGTCATGGCGGGACGCGGGCGCGTCCTGGTGCGCTACTCGGGCACCGAGTTGCTGGCGCGGGTGATGTTAGAAGGTGAGGACGAGAAAACAATTCGTGCGATGGCGCAAGCCATCGCCGACGAGATTCACGCGGAGGTCGGCGGGTAGGCCGTGATTCGTTTAGGAGTGAATGTCGATCACGTGGCGACGGTGCGCCAAGCGCGCCAAGCCGAGGTGCCCGATCCGGTGGCGGCTGCGCTGCTTGCGGAGAAGGCCGGCGCCGACGGCATCACCGTGCACCTGCGCGAAGACCGCCGGCATATCCAAGAACGCGACGTCGAGCGGCTGCGCGAACAAGCCGCCACCAAAGTCAATTTGGAAATGGCCGTGACGCCGGCGATGGTGGCGTATGCGGAAAGAATTCGCCCCAACGATGCGTGCTTCGTTCCAGAGAAACGCGAGGAGCTGACCACCGAGGGGGGTCTCGACGTGGTCTCGCATAGACTCAAAGTAAAAGATGCGGTGAAGAAACTCCAAGATCGCGGCATTCACGTCAGCCTCTTCATTGATCCGGTGCAAGCGCAAATCGAAGCGGCGAAGGAAGTGGGCGCCTACGCCATCGAACTTCATACGGGTACGTACTGCAACGTCAACGGAACGGCGCGGGAGAACGAGCGCGAAGTGATCGTTCGCGGGGCGTCTTTGGCCCAAAAGTTAGGACTCGACGTTCACGCTGGCCACGGCCTCGACTACGAAAACGTCCTGCCGATCGCTGATATCCCCGAGATTATCGAGCTTAATATCGGCCACAGCATTATCGCGCGCGCGGTGATCGTCGGCATTAGCCAAGCCGTTAGCGAGATGAAGGAACTGCTGCTTCGCGCCCGGCGCTAGCTCGGTTCAAGGTTCAACGTTCAAGGTTCAATGTCGAAGATTTTGAACAATTTGGCCGTGAACTTGGAACTTTGAACTCGGAACCTTGAACGATGATCGTCGTCACCGCCGAACAGATGCGCGAGATGGATCGCCTGACGATCCAAAAGTACGGCGTGCCCA
This sequence comes from uncultured delta proteobacterium, assembly GCA_963804165.1. GTDB lineage: Bacteria > Desulfobacterota > Binatia > UBA9968 > UBA9968 > DP-20. The sequence goes on along the minus strand of CAWDPO010000043.1, from coordinate 267,780 downwards.
GCCTGACGCTGATGGAGCGCGCCGGCGAAGCCATTGCGCAGGCGATCTTAAAAAGCTTTCCACGTCACGCCAAGAAAGGTGTGTTGATCGTCGCCGGCAAAGGCAACAACGGCGGCGATGGCTTGGTTGTCGCGCGCTTGCTTAAGAAGAAGAGGATTCCTTGTGAGGTTGCGCTGCTCGCACGCAAGGAAGAGCTTTCGACCGATGCGGCGCACAATCTGCGCGCCTTTCTCAAGCTCAAGGGCAAGGTGACGGAGATTTCCGCCAATGAAATCGATTTGCTCCGTCAACGACTGAGAAGGGTCTGATCGTCGACGCGATCCTCGGCACGGGAGTGAAAAACGAAGTACGCGGGTTGTTCGTCGACGCGATCACGTTGATCAACGCGTCCGGTTTGCCGATCGTCGCCGTCGATATTCCCTCGGGACTCGATACGGACAGAGGAACGCCCCTCGGCGTCGCAGTTCAGTCAGAAATGACGGTGGCCCTGGGCTTTCCTAAGCTCGGCGAAGTGATTTATCCGGGATTGAATTTTGTCGGCGAACTCGTGGTTGCCGACATAGGTATTGCGGATGGAGCTGTCGCGGAAGTTGCGCCTAAGACCGAGCTTTTAGATCGCGAAATTATTCGCAGGCTGGTACCACGGCGTGAAGCGGATACTCACAAAGGAACCTACGGCCATGTGCTAGTCGTCGCGGGCTTGCGCGGCAAGACCGGCGCGGCGATTCTTGCTTGCCGCGCCGCCATGCGCACTGGCGCCGGATTGGTGACGCTGGCCGCACCGTGTTCGCTGAATGATATTTTCGCCAGCTCGTTGGTCGAAGTCATGACCGAACCTTTGCGGGACAATGACGCGGAGCAAATGGAGCCGCTGAGCGACGACGATTGGCGCCACATATTGGAGCGGAAAAATGCCGTGCTCTTCGGTCCGGGCATCGGTGTCAATGAAGCCACCCAAAGCAATTTGCGCTGGCTGCTCAGAAATTTAGACATGCCGTGGGTCATCGATGCCGACGGGCTCAATAATTTGGCGCTCGAGATCGACCGGTTGCAGCATGCGAAGACTGCGCCTGTGCTCACGCCGCATCCCGGCGAGATGGCGCGGCTGACGGGAAAAAGCACGGCGACCGTCAATGCCGATCGGGTGGAAGTCGCCCGATCGTTTGCCGTCGAGCGCCACTGTCATTTGGTTCTCAAAGGCGCGCGGACGGTGATCGCCACGGCTGAAGGGAAGGTATTTATCAACCCAACCGGTAACCCCGGTATGGCGAGCGGTGGCATGGGCGACGTGCTGGCCGGAATGCTTGGTGCCTTATTGGGACAAGGACTTTCTCCTGAAGATGCCATGAAGCTCGGTGTGTACCTGCACGGTTTCGTCGGTGACCACGTAGCCGGGGAGCGCGGCACGATCGGACTGATTGCGTCGGATATCATTCAAGCTTTGCCCGAGGGCTTACGCACGCTTGCGTCGCCGCTCCCCTAGGCTCGAATTCGCCTTAAAATTATACTAGTTATACCTGGGGGCTCCGATGGCGATGGGTTCGTGGACTGTAATCTCGACTTCCGTCCGCATGACCATAAGCCTGGGCCGGAAATTGGCAAAGCTGGTTCAAGGCGGTGAGATTGTCGGCTTGACGGGTGAATTGGGGACGGGGAAAACCTGTCTTGTGCGTGGTTTCTGCGACGGGATCAAAGTTAGTAAAACGGCTTGGGTGCGCAGTCCGACGTTTACCTTGATCAATGAGTACCAAGGCCGCTTGCCGGTGTATCACATCGATCTTTACCGGGTGGGTACGCTGGACGAGATCGAGTCGCTAAATCTTCGGGAGTATCTGTACGCGGATGGTGTGAGTCTGATCGAATGGTTCGAGTATCTGCCGTCGGATGAGGTTGGCGAGCACCTCGAATTGCGGCTCGCTCATGCCGGCGGATCGAGACGGGAGATAACATTCATCGCTCATGGCGAGCGATATGAGAATATTGTCGAACAGATGATTAAGAAATCGGGCGTTCAAAAGTTCAAAAGTTCAAAGGTTCAACGGCGGGCTTCAGGCACAGGGGATTAGGCGAGTGTCGTTACTGGTTCAGAAATACGGCGGGACATCGGTCGGTTCGATTGAGCGCATCAAGCAGGTGGCGGCAAAAGTCGTCCGCGCGAAGCGGGTGGGGCACGATGTGGTTGTCGTTGTTTCCGCCATGGCGGGAGAGACCAATCGTTTGCTGGGGCTTGCCCATGAGATTGCCGAAACGCCCGATGAGCGTGAAAAAGACGTGCTGCTGGCGTCGGGCGAGCAAGTTTCCGTGGCGTTGTTGACTCTTGCGCTCAAAGAGCTCGGCCAGGCGGCGCGCTCCTATTTAGGACATCAAGTGCGAATCGAGACCGACAACGCTTACGGCAAGGCGCGAATTTTGAGCATCGATTCGAGCAAGATTGTGCAGGCGATGAAAGCCGGCGATGTCGTGGTCGTCGCGGGCTTTCAGGGGGTGGACGAAGACGATAATATCACGACCCTTGGACGCGGCGGATCGGACACCAGCGCGGTGGCGTTGGCGGCGTTTCTCAATGCCGAAGCGTGCGAGATTTACACCGACGTCGACGGGGTTTTTACGGCGGATCCGGGGATTTGTCCCACAGGCGAGAAAGCTCGCGCGTATTTCTTACGACGAGATGATCGAGCTGGCGAGCACCGGCGCCAAAGTTCTGGAAATCCGCGCGGTGGAGTTTGCCAAGAATTATTCCGTGCCGGTGCACGTCCGCTCGACGTTTTCGGATGTCGACGGAACGTGGTTGGTTAACGAGGAGGCGAGTATGAACGACGTGTTAGTGTCGGGCGTGGCCTCAGAGAAGAATGAAGCCAAGATTACCTTGGTCCGCGTCCCCGATCAGCCGGGCCTGGCGGCGCAGATTTTCGGGCCGATAGCGGACGCTCACATCGTCGTTGATATGATCATACAAAATGCCAGCGAAGACGGCACCACGGATTTGACTTTTACCGTACCTAAGGCTGATCACAAAAAGGCGCTTAGCATTATGGAAAAGACTTTGCCGGCTGTGCATGCCAAAGGCATCAAAGTCGACACCGATATCGCCAAAGTTTCCGTGGTCGGCGTGGGCATGCGCACGCACGCCGGAGTCGCGGCTAAGATGTTCCAGGTATTGGCCGCCGAAGGAATTAACATCGAGATGATATCGACCTCAGAGATTAAAATCTCGGTGGTGATCGATGCTAAGTATACGGAACTCGCAGTGAGGGTGCTGCACGAGGCGTTTATCGGGAAGCAGGGAACAGCATGAAGGACGTTTTACTCTACGACACGACGCTCAGGGACGGTTGCCAGGCGGAGGATGTCTCATTTACGCTGGAGGATAAGCTTCGCATCGCCGCGAAGCTGGACGAGATGGGTATCGACTACATCGAGGGCGGCTATCCGGGCTCCAATGAGCGCGACGCGGATTTTTTCAAGGAAGTTGAAAAACTCAAGCTCAAAAACGCCAGGATCGCCGCCTTCGGCACGACAAGAAAATTCGGCGTCAAGCCGTCGCAGGATACCAATCTCAAGGCGCTGCTTGGCGCCGACACTTCGGTGGTCACGCTGGTGGGCAAGACTTGGGATATGCATGTGCGCGACGATTTGCGCATCAGCCAGAAGGCAAATCTGGACGTCATCGCCGACTCCATCGCTTTCATGAAGAAACGGGTCGATGAAGTCATTTTCGACGCCGAGCATTTTTTCGACGGCTTTCGCGCCAATCCCGACTATGCCGTAGAGTGCCTCAAAGCGGCGCAGGACGGCGGCGCGGATTGGGTCGTGCTTTGCGAAACCAACGGCGGGCGGCTGCCGGGCGACATTCGCGAAGCGCTCGCGCACGTCAATCGAGTCATCAAGACGCCTCTGGGCATACACTGCCACAACGACGGCGAATTGGCTGTCGCCAACACGCTCGCCGCGGTGGAAATGGGCGCGACCCAAGTTCAGGGAACGATCAACGGCTTCGGCGAGCGCTGCGGCAACGTGAACTTGATTTCCGTGATTGCCAATTTGCAATTGAAAATGGCCAAGAAATGCGTGACACCGGCGCAGCTCAAAAAGCTCCGCGAAGTCTCGCAGCTTTTCTACGAGCTGGCAAATATTCAACCGAACAAGCGCCAAGCGTATGTCGGCGACAGCGCATTCGCGCATAAGGGAGGGCTGCATGTTTCGGGCGTGCTCAAGAACCGCGAGACCTACGAGCACATCGATCCGGAACTTGTCGGCAATCGCCAGCGGGTCCTCGTTTCGGATTTATCGGGCAGGAGCAACGTCGTTTACAAAGGCAAAGAGTACGGCATCGACCTCAAAGACAAAGGCGACGCCGTCAGGGATATTCTGCGGCGCACCAAAGAGCTGGAAGGCCAGGGATACGAGTTCCAAGCCGCGGAGGCTTCGTTCGAGCTTTTGATCCAGGAAGCGCTCGGCAGGAAAAAAAAGAATTTCAACCTGGTCGGCTTTCGGGTGATCGACGAAAAGCGCAACGAGGGCGAGGCGCCGATCTCCGAAGCGACGATCATGGTGCGAGTGGATGGCGTGATGGAACACGCTGCGGCGATGGGCAACGGCCCGGTCAATGCCCTCGATCAGGCGCTGCGCCGCGCGCTCACCAAGTTCTATCCGTCGCTCGATCAAGTGGAGCTGTTAGATTACAAGGTCCGCGTGCTCTCTTCGGGAGAGGGCACCGGCGCGATCGTCCGCGTCTTGATCGAGTCCGGCGACGGTAAAGAGCGTTGGGGCACGGTGGGAGTGTCGCACAATGTGATCGAAGCGAGTTGGCAGGCGTTGGTCGACAGCATCGACTACAAACTTTATAAGGACGCAAGGCATCGAGCGAATTGAGGCACTGGAGTAATGGAGTGGTGGAGTGATGGGGTATTGGGCTTGGCATTTCGACCCATTACTCCAATACTCCACCACTCCAACTCCCCGGGTCTTCGGTCATGTGGGAAAGAATTAAAGAAGATATCCAGGTCATTTCCCAGCGCGACCCGGCCTTGCGCTCCAGGTGGGAGATCGCGCTCGCCTATCCCGGTTTTCATGCGGTCTTGCTGCACCGGCTGGCGCATTGGCTCTGGCAACGGAATCTCACCACTCTCGCGCGCTTCATAAGCCATGTTGGCCGCTTTCTCACCGGGATAGAGATTCATCCCGGAGCGAAAATCGGCCGGCGCTTTTTTATCGATCACGGCATGGGCGTGGTGATCGGCGAGACGAGCGAGATTGGCGACGACGTGACGCTCTACCAGGGAGTTACACTCGGCGGCACCTCGACGAAGCCGATCAAACGCCACCCGACGATCGAGGATTCGGTGACGATCTTCAGCGGCGCAGCGGTACTTGGACCGGTGACGGTTGGCCGCCATAGCCGCGTGGGCGCCGGTTCGGTGCTGGTGACCTCGGTGCCGGCGCATTCGACGGTGGTCGGCATCCCCGGGAGGATCGTGAGGGCGGAGGCAAGACACACCGAGGCAGGCACGGCGATCATCGATCTTAACTCAGCGGATCTGCCCGACCTTGTCGCCAAAGCGATCGGTGGGCTAGCCGACTATATCGAAAAATTGGAAAAGCGCGTCGACGAGTTGACTGATCGGCAAGGCGGACTGGAAGAAAAAACCGCCGAGGAAAGCGAAGAGCTCAACAAGATTAAAGAGCTGTTGAAAAATACCGGAAGCTGAAGAAGGCATTAGTCGGAAGGATGTTCCAATCGTTCCAGCGGTTCCAAAAGTTCCAATCGTTTGATGAATGCGCAAAAGCATAAGGTCGTCGTCGCCATGAGCGGCGGCGTCGATAGCTCGGTGACGGCGGCGTTGCTCGTTGAGCAGGGCTACGATGTGCTGGGCGTTTCTCTGCGCATGTGGGAAGGAGAGCAGGGGCCGCGGGTATGTTCGGATCACCGCGGCGCCAAGGAAGTCGCCGAGCATCTTGGCATTCCGCACACACTGCTTGATCTGCGCGGACAGTTTGCCGAGACGGTGGTAAAACCGTTTGCTCGGGATTATCTCCACGGCCGCACGCCCAACCCGTGCGTGGCCTGCAACCGAGACTTCAAGCTGGGCACGCTGCTTCGATGGGCCAAGGAGCAGGGCGCTGATTGTGTCGCCACCGGACATTACGCGAGAGTGGTGCGCGACGATCTATCCCGATGCACGTCGTTGCTGCGCGGCGCCGACCGTGGCAAGGATCAGTCTTATTTTTTATTCGCGCTATCACAAGATCAGCTCGCGCACACTGTTTTTCCGCTCGGCGACATGCAAAAGACACAAGTGCGCGAAAAGGCGCGTGCGTTGAATTTGCCCGCGGCTGAGCGGCCGGAGAGCCAGGATATTTGCTTCGGCGACTACAAGGAGCTGGTGGCGGCTTATGCCAAGGAAAGTGAGCTTGACGGGGGTGACGTGGTCGATCGGTCGGGCAAACTACTCGGCCGGCACGGCGGCGTTCATACGCTTACGGTTGGGCAGCGCCGAGGTTTGGGGATAGCGGCGAACGAACCGCTCTATGTCGTGGAGATCGATGACGAGTCAAAGCGCGTCGTGGTCGGTAAGAAGCACGAACTGAGCTGCGCCGGATTGCTCGCACGTTCGGTGAACTGGATCGAGGCGCCAATGGATACGGACATCGAGGCCGAAGTGCAGATTCGCTATCGTTCTACTGCCATTCCCTGCCGCATTCGACCGAGCGGTGCCAACGACTGCGAGGTTCGATTCGAAGCGCCTGCTATGGCAGTGACGCCGGGACAAGCGGCGGTATTTTATCGCGGTGATCAATTGCTCGGCGGAGGATGGATCGAGTGCGCGCTGCACTCCTAGAGCAGCGCGCGCAATTACAAAATTCGAGATTTCACATTCCAAATCTCGGATACTGAAACCTTAGCGATCTGGAACCTGAAATTTGAAATTCTGAGCCAAGCGAAGGCATGCGTATCGCCATCACAACACTCGGCTGCAAGATCAACCAATACGATTCCGCGGTGATTCAAAATCGTTTGGAAGAGAAGCATTTGTTCGTACCGTTCGATGAGTTTGCGGATTGCTACCTGATCAATACCTGCACCGTGACTGACAGAGCGGACTGGGAAGCGCGCCAGCTCGTGCGTCGGGCGAAACGCCGAAATCCCGCGGCGAAAGTACTCGTTACAGGCTGCTATGCGCAAGTGAATTCGCGGGAGGTCGCCGAAGTTCCCGGCGTCGACTACGTTGTCGGTCTGAACCGGCTGGATGATTTACTTCGCTTCGTGGAGACTGCTCCGGCGGGCGCGGCACAGATTGCCGTCAGCGACGTGAAGCGGGAGCGCGGCGTGCCCATGCTCGGCACTCGAGCGTTGCCGGGCCACACGCGGGCATTTCTAAAAATTCAGGAGGGCTGTAATTATTCCTGCACCTATTGCATCATTCCGACGGCGCGCGGGATAAGCCGTAGCGTGCCACCGCGCGAGGTGATGGATCAGGTGCGCCAGTTGGCCGGCAATGGATACAAAGAAATCGTTCTTACCGGCATTCATCTCGGCGGTTACGGCCAAGATTTGCATCCGAGGATCGATCTTACGGCTCTCGTCGAAATGATCGCCGATAGCGGACTGATCTCCCGGCTGCGATTGAGCTCCCTGGATCCGCGCGAGGTGCCGGACCGATTGCTAAACTTAATCGGCGGCTCAGAGGTTGTTTGTCCCCATTTGCATATCTGCGCGCAGGCCGGCGACGACGAGATTCTTAAACAAATGCGGCGCAACTATGACACAAACTACTATCGCGACCTGCTGGCGCGGGTACGTGAGCGTTTGCCCGAGGCCGCTCTGGGCAGCGATATCATCGTTGGGTTTCCGGGCGAGAGCGATGCTCAGTTCGAAAGCTCCGTCAATTTTTTCGAATCATTGCCGCTCACTTATTTTCACGTTTTTCCTTACTCGTCGCGCCGCGGAACGGCCGCGGCGTCCCTGGCAAATCATGTGCCCGGAGCGGTAAAAAAAGCGCGCGCGCGGCGCATGCGCCAATTAGGCGCGCGCAAGAAACTTGACTTTTGTTCGAGTTTTCTCGGCCGTCGAGTTTCGGTGTTGGTCGAAGAACAAGTCGATGGCTCGACGGGGTTTCGGCGCGGCTTCAGCCGAAATTATCTACCGGTTATTTTGCCGGCGGGAGGCGATTTATCAAATCGGGAAGTGAGCGTCGAACTCGATGGACTCAGCAACGGCTGGCTGACGGGAACAATTTGCGAGATGGGTTCCGATATTCCCGTGCACGCCGCACTTGCCGCCAAAGTTTCACAATAGGCTTGGATTGAAGAACGAAACTCAACTCGGTGTTTTGCAAAAAGAGCTGGGATATCACTTTAAGGATCCCGTGTTATTGCTGCGCTGCCTGACCCATGTCTCCTACGAACGAAAAAAGAGCGAGGGGCACAACGAAGTGTTGGAATTCCTCGGCGACGCGGTGCTCGATCTGGCGGTGAGCGATTTATTGATTCGGGGCAATCCTGATAAGAGCGAAGGCGTTCTGTCAAAAATGCGCGCGGCACTGGTGAACTCTGCCGTGCTCGCGGAAAAAGCGGCAATGCTCAATTTTGGTCCGTTGTTGCGCATCGGCAAAGGCGAGGAATGGAGCGGTGGCCGCAGCAAACCCTCGATCCTCGCCGGCGCCTTCGAGGCGATCCTGGGCGGCGTCTATCAGGATGGCGGTTATGAAGCTGCCCGCGCGGTGGTGCAGCGATTTTTCGTCGACGATGTATCGGCGAAGAAGCTCGGTCAACACGACTACAAGACGAGACTTCAGGAAATCAGCCAGATGCTGTTTCACGCTCCGCCCGTTTATCGTATCGTTGCCGAGACCGGACCGGATCACGAGAAGCGATTCGTCACCGAGATCGCTGTCGGCGGCAGAGTCTTGGGAATCGGCGAGGGCAAGAGCAAAAAACAATCCGAACAGGAAGCCGCGAAGCGAGCTCTCGGCGAATTGCAGAAGAGCGGCGAGCAACCCGCAGCGGACTGAGCGGAACTTTCACATTATCCACGGGGTAACGAATCCGCTATGCCCCATCTCTCCACAGATGTGCTGGTGATCGGCGCCGGCGGCGCCGGCATGTACGCGGCGATCGCCGCAGCGCAACACGGCGCGTCGGTGCTGCTCCTCGACAAAGGCCAGGTCGGCCGCGGTGGGGCGACGATCATGGCGCAGATGACCGTCGCCGTGGCTCTGGGCGAACAGGAGCCGGACTCCGTCGAACTGCATCTCGAAGACACCCTGAAGGCTGGACGCGGTCTGTGCAACGAAGAGCTGGCCGCGCTCGTATGCGTGGAAGCGCCGAAACGCATCCGCGAGATGGAGCAGTGGGGCACGCGTTGGGCGCGGGAAAACGACCGCATCAAACAAGAAATGGCACCGGGCCACAGCGTCAAGCGCTGCTGTTACGTCGACTTTCTCAATACCGGCCCCGCCGTCGCCGCCACTCTTAGACGCAAGGTGAGCGAGTCTTCGGCTATTCGACGCATCAGCAATCTTGCGGCGGTTGAAATTATCGTGCGCGATGGGAGTGCGATCGGCGCGGTTGTGCTCGATCTCGTCGATGGCGAGTTGATTGCGATTCATGCCAAATCCGTGGTTCTCGCCGCGGGCGGGCTGACGAAACTTTTTGAGCGTAACAGCGCTTCGGCGAATATGGGCGGCGAAGCGTACGCGCTGGCGTTGTGGGCTGGCGCGGAGCTCGTCGACATGGAGTTCGTACAATTTTTCCCCATCGGCCATCTCGCGCCACGGCTCGTCGGCATGGATCCGATCATGTGGGACCCGTTTCGCTACAAGCTCGGCGGCAAACTGCTCAACGGACAATTCGAAGAGTTCATCGACCGCTATGGCAGCACGGATTTCGGTCAATACAATGCCACCCGCGACGTCGCCGCATATGCGATCCTGAAAGAAGTCGAAGCCGGCCGAGGCACGCCGCATGGCGGGGCTTATCTCGACTTCCGCCACATTCCTGAAGCGCATCTTCGCGCCGCCTTTGGACCCGTGATCGACCGCTTGCTTGTCAACGGCATCGATCTCACGAAAACGCCCGTGGAAGTCGGTCCGATGGCGCACTATCACATGGGCGGAATTCGCGTCGACGTGAATATGAAAACTCGGGTCGATGGATTGTACGCCGCCGGCGAAGCGGTCGGCGGTTCCAACGGGGCGAATCGGCTGTCCGGCAACGCGATCACCGAAGCGTTCGTCTTCGGCGAGCGCGCGGGTACGAATGCCGCCGACGCGGCGCGGCGAGCGCGCGCCGATTGGGACGAGAAATTTGCCGACGAAACGATCGAGTGTTTGAAATCACTCCGCGAAATGTCCGCAGAAAACGGTATGGCGCCGATTGCGCTGCAAGTTGAACTGCAGAAGCTGATGTGGGAGCAAGCCGGGCCGTTTCGGACCGGCGATAAACTGACGGCGGCGTTGTCACGGATCGAAGAGATGCAGAAGAAAGAGTTGACGGAGTGTAAAGTCGGCAGCGAACATCGCTTCAATCCGGACTTGCACGACTGGTTCGAGCTACGCGCGATGCTCACGACCGCTGAGACGGTCGTCCGTTCGGCGTTAGCGCGACCGGAGAGCCGCGGCGCTCATCAAAGAGAAGATTTTCCGATCGCGGATTATCGCTTCCTCAAAAACCAGGTGATGGAGATCAAAGACGGCGAAATGGCAACTCGATGGATCGTCCCCAGCCGACTCGATCGCAGTCAAGCAATTCATGGTTGAGCGAAAGAACAAAACGGCGCGTCTGCGCATCAGCCGCGGCATGCCGGAGGGGAAGCGTTATTACGACGACTTCGACGTGCCCTATGAAGACGGTATGTCCGTGCTCGACGCGTTGCGTTGGATTCGCGCGAACCTGGATAGCACGCTGGCGATCCGCTACAGCTGCATCAATGCCAACGCCTGCAAAACCTGCATGGCGCTGGTTAACGGCGAGGTGGAGTACACCTGCATCGCCAAACTGACGCCGGAATTGATCACGGTAGAGCCGTTACCGAAGCGACCGCTGATTCGGGACTTGGTAACGGATTCAGTTCCGGAAGATGAAAAAGTCTAAAGGCCGCTAATCCCCAAATATTTCATGTCTGCACTCAACGTAAAGGAATTCCTGTTTCAGGTCGTTGTCTGGATTATCGTTGCCGTTGGCGCGCTCAGTTTCGAAAATCCGTTCGGTGTCCCGCGGGCGATTTTAGGCTCGCTGCTCCTGACACTCTTCCTGGGCTTCGTTACTGTCAAATTGTTCTTGACCTTTGACAGGGAGCAAAGGTTTATTGCCACCGGCGTAACATTGTCGTCCGCGGCTGTTCTTGTGCTGCTGACAGTCAAGTTCTATTGGATCGACCTGCCACTGAAAACGCTACATTTTATCGGCATCTTCCTCATTCCATTGGTCGTGAATGTCCTGAGCCACGGTTGGAGCAGAGCTAAAAAATAGTTCGGGTATCGTCCTCGACGGTCATGGCTGATAATTTCGGCAAACCGTTCCTCACAGCTAAATGGCGCTATCTCGCCATGCTCAATTATGAGATCGAGCCGGCGGTTCTGGTGCCATTCGTGCCGAAAGGCACTGAATTGGATTCCTGGAGCGGTAAGACATTTGCCAGCATGGTCGGGTTTCTTTTTCTCAACACGCGGGTGATGGGATTGTCACTTCCGTTTCATCAAAATTTCGAAGAAATCAATCTGCGTTTCTACGTGCGACGCAAAGCCGATGATGGTTGGCGACGGGGGTCGTTTTCATAAAAGAGATTGTGCCGCGGGCGGCGATCGCTTTGACCGCGCGCTGGCTATACAATGAAAACTACGTGACTTTGCCGACTAGCAATGAGATTCTTCGATCGCCGGACAACTCTACCCAAGTCGAATCGGTGAAATACTATTGGACCTTTCGTAACCGAGGTCACTTCATCGAGCTGGTGACGCGCGGCGTGCCGATTCCCATTGCCGCGGGAACCGAAGAAGAGTTTATCGCGCAGCATTATTGGGGGTATTCTGTTCAAAAAGACGGTGGCACCGTCGAGTATCGCGTCGAGCATCCGCTTTGGCGTGTGTGGCAAGCGCGAAGTTGCCGTCTCGACTGCGATGTGGAAGAATTTTATGGCAAGCAATTCACGCGAGCGCTGAGTGGGGCGCCTTCATCGGCGTTTCTCGCGGAAGGGTCGGAAGTGACTGTATATCGCGGCAAAAGAATTGAATAATTTGTTATGATGGACCCCGAAAACCCGCCCATAAAGGGTTGGGTGCTTTACGATGGAACCTGCGGTTTCTGCAGCCGCTGGGTGCCATTTTGGGAGAACACGCTTCACAAGCGCGGATTTCGTATCGCGCCACTGCAGGCCGATTGGGTGGCGGGCAAGTTCGCTCTGACCGAGCGAGAACTAGCCTCCGATTTTCGCCTGCTGCTTGCCGACGGCGACAGACTGGCCGGCGCGGACGTCTATCGATACTTGATGCGACGCGTCTGGTGGGCGACGCCGCTGTATTATCTTTCGATCCTGCCGATCTTGCGACAATTGTTCGATGCCGGTTACCGTGCCTTTGCCAATAATCGTCATCGGATCTCGCGCGCCTGTCGCCTGCCCGGCATGCCTGACGTAAACGTCACATCGCGCGCGAAGAAGTAAGCTTACTCACCCGCCGACTCCCGCCGCGGGAGCTTTTTTGCCGGAAATAGACGCTAAAGCTCTGTATTGTTTCGCCGATCTCCTGAATTGGAGGATGTAGATATGGCGTCCAACATGGTGTCCGATACGGCTGCTTCGGGTGAACAAAATGTGCGGAATTATTACCGGGAAGTTCTCGACAATCATAAGCTCCCGTCACTGCCGGTGGTGGCGAGCAAAGTTTTGGAGATGATCCAGGATCCGGGTATCAGCATCCAAAAACTTAGCCGTGTGTTGGCCGACGACGTTGGCTTTCGGCTAGGGTATTGACCGTTTCCCGCTCGCCCCAATATGCCCAGCGTAATCTCCCGACGACTCTATTGAGTGCCGTGCAGGTCCTCGGCTTGCGAACCTTGAGAAGTATTGTCGTGATGCAAGCGACGCACAGTCTCTGTACTAAGGGCAATGAAACTTCGGAGCGACTATGGAAGCATTCGCTCGGTGTTGCATTGGCGATGCGAAATCTATGCGAGCGCGCCGGGGTGCGGGACGGCGAGCTGGGCTTTCTCACCGGGCTGATGCACGACGTCGGACAGATGATCCTGGTTCAGGGCGATCCCGCGGCGTATGAAAAACTCGGCCGCGAATTACAACAGGCGCCTTGCGCGATTGTCGATAAAGAACAGGCGAGTTACGGGCTCGATCATACGCTGATGGGGTTTACGTTACTTAACTCCTGGAACCTGGACTCGCAGATCGCCCAGGCGGCTCTCAATCACCATAGCGATTTACAGATGGACGGCGGCAACAGATTGAGCGCGATTTTAACGGTGGCCGACTATCTGTGTTCGAAGTGCGACCTGGGTTTTTTCACAGAGCCCGCGCCGCCTGCCGCTGAAGCGCTCGCCATGTGCAAGTGTGCCGATGACGATGCGACGAGCCAGGCCATCGAAGAGATTCAGCAAGCGTACCAAGCCGAGAGCGAGCTTTTTAAGCCGGCATAAGAAGGATGTCAACGGCCCGAGTCTGGCAGGGCCGATGAGGCGATGAGCCGCGCTGTCCCAATTCGATTGTTAGCTTAGCCGAGTGGAGTCGTCCCGTTCCAGAGGAAATTGGCGGGATTCGGCGCCGGACGCAGCGGTAAAGAATTCAGTATTTTCGCCGATAATGTACCTCGGAGGAATTCCCGTGAAAACGTCTCAAGGAGTGGCCCCAAGCAGACCCAATCAGGAAACACTTCGGCTGCACATCCGTGAAATCAAGGAACGCCACAAATTGCGGTCTCCCCCGGCGGTGGTGACCAAGGTGCTAAACATCCTGAAAGACCCGAATTTTAACGTCCGCGAGCTGTCGAGGGTGATCGCCGACGATCCCTCCTTGGCGTCGAAGACTCTGTCGATGTCCCGCTCGCCGCGCTACGCGCAGCGTTTTCAGCCTCAATCGGTCCATCAAGCGATCCTCGTGCTGGGGCTGCAGACGCTTCGCAGCATCGTGGTTGCGGCGGCGGCCGAAAGCTTTCTATCGCGCAAGAACAAAATTTCCGAAAAACTGTGGAGTCACTCGCTCGGGGCGGCCCTTGCCGCGCGCATGCTTGCGAAACGGGTCGGCTTTGCGGACGGGGAAATGGCGTTCCTAGCGGGGCTCTTGCACGATATAGGTGAAATGGTTCTTTTCAACAGTGATCCGCGCGGCTTCGAGCAGCTCGTCGACGAAGCGCAGCAAGCGCAGGAGGTGATCGTAGCTGGAGAAGCAAAGCGCTACGGCTTCGATCACGCTGCGGTCGGCGTCGCGCTCTTGGATTTCTGGAACATCGAAGAGGAAGTGAGCGAGGCGGTACTGATCCATCATAAAAGGTAGCGCCAACGCGCCCGGATCGTTGGCGGCGATCATCGACATGGCCGATTACCTGTGTGCGCGCGCGGACATCGGTTTTTTCAGTGAATGTCCCGATCCCGGCATCGCCATGATCCGTGCTTCCGGCTGCGAAGATGAAGAAGCGCTGACGCAGTTGGTGCAGGAGCTGCGTGACGCTTTCACCGAAGAAAGCTCGCTATTTCGGGCGGCCTGATTCGTCCGCCAATCTCTCACGCCATGCCCATCAGACGCGCCGGATTGATCGCCGCGACTTGATTCACTTCGCCTTTGCTCAGGCCGCCTTCGTGCAGCATGCCGAGATACATGCGAAAAAGTTCAGCGGGATTTGGACTGTAGGGGCGGAAATAGTCCGTGCTCGCGATAATCTGTCTGAGACCCACTTCGCGAAACTGTTTGACGAGATCCGGCGAATCCATCCGGCCGGGAGCCAGCGCATTCCAGCACGCTTCGAGAAACGCACCCATTTCCGCGGCGCGCTTCATCGCGTCGACCGGCATGGCGATCATGTGGCTCTGCACGTGGTTGACGACGATTCTGTGGCTGTAGCCCATGTCGCGCGCCGCTTCGATGAAGGCTAGAGATTCCTGCCAAGAGACGTGACCCATGCCGAGCGTCAAATCGTGGGACTTGCACGCTTCGATGATTTCATATCCGCGCGGAATCAGTTTTCCCTTGTCATCAAGGAAATAGTAATTCGGGTTCTCCAGCTTGGCGTGGCTCCTGTAGTAAGATTTGATTCGGCTGCTGAAGCCCTTGCGCTCCACGTCGTTGCGCGCGCTCCAGGTCGGTAGAAAAATCATCCTGCCGCCGAGCTCGGCGCAGGCTTCGACGATGCAAGGATTCGGTCCGCCGGCGGTGATGTTGAGCGCGACGCTCGACCAGACCGCGACTTTGGTCTCTACCGAAGCGAGAATATACGGAACGACGTTGGTGGTCGGCCACCAGTGTGATTTCAGCACGACGCCGCGCATGCCCATCGCCTCAGCCTTGGGAAACCAGAGAAACTCCGGTTCACGCTTACGCTCCTTGGCGGAAAATTCGAAGTCGATGTGGCAGTGGACGTCGATGACGCCTTCCATCATGTCGTCGTACAGGGTCATCATTTGCTCCTCGGTAGATTAAGACGAAAGAGATTTACCGCAGCGAACGCAAGGGACGCAAGGGTAAGACGCGTGGGCGTGATCGTGATGCGTGTTTTCCGCTCACGAACACGTCAAACGAGCACGATTTGCCCTAGACTCCGGGACGGGCGCCGCCGCAGCAGCGTTTGTATTTTTTGCCGCTGCCGCAGGGGCAAGGGTCGTTGCGACCGGCCTGGCGAACCGAGGTCTTGGCGTCGGCGGCGCGGACGATTTCCATCAGCTTTTCCGCCGGCTCACCGGCGCCGACCAACTCGGCGAATTTTTGAAAATACGGCTTGCTGTGCGTGAAGAAACCCTTTAATCCGGCGCAAAGATAATTTAGGCCTTCTTCGCCGTCCGGGGTTTTGACGATGCGGTCTTTGGGGCAGCCACCGTTGCACATGCTGAGCACTTCGCACTCACGGCAGTACTTGGGCAGGCTCGTCCACTTCTTCTGGCCGAACTCGCGTTGTTTCGGGTCCTCGACCATCTCCGCCAGCGGCCGGTCGTGAATATTGCCGATCTTGTATTCCGGCAACACATAGTGATCGCAGGAGTAGAAATCGCCGTTGTGTTCGACCACCGGCACGTCGCCGCAGGTCTCACGGTAAATACAGAGCGCGTGCTCCATGCCGAGAAACGGCCGCACGGACTCGTCAAAAAGTTGAATAAAAATCTTCCCTATGTCGTTGCGCATCCATTCGTCGAAAATAGTATTGAGAAATTTTCCGTAAGCCGCCGCCGGCACCGAGCGCTGGTGCACCGGGTTGTTCGGCTCGCCGGTTTTCTCGACCAGTGGAAGGAATTGTAAGTACTGCCCGCCGATTTCTTTGAAGTAGCGATATACCTGCGTGGGATACTTGACGTTGACGTCGTGGACGACGCAGAGGAGATCGACGTGCACTTTGGCGCGCCGGAGCATCTGGAACGCCTGCACGACTTGTTTGTGGGTGGTTTTCTGTCCCTTGGTGACGCGATAGTGATCGTGCAGTTCGCGCGGCCCGTCGAGACTGAGGCCGATGTAGAAATTCTCCTTGGCGAGAAAATCGCACCATTCGTCATCAATGGTGGTGCCGTTGGTTTGAATGCCGTTGATGATCTTTTTGTCGTCCGGCAAATGCTTCTCCTGCAGCGCCACCGCTTTTCGAAAAAAATCGACGCCGAGCAACGTCGGTTCGCCGCCGTGCCAGGAAAAACTGACGATCTCGCCGGGGGTCGCCCGGATATGCTGCTGGACGTAACGTTCGAGGGTTTCGTCGTCGAGGCGAAAATTGGAGCCCTTGGGGTAAAGATTCTCTTTCTCTAAGTAATAGCAGTAGTGACAATCGAGGTTGCATATCGCCCCGATCGTTTTCACCATGATCTGAAATTCGCGCGCCGCAGTTTCCAAGAGAGTTACCTCCGATTGTCGACGCGCCCGCGATTAGTATTATGGGGCTTGGCCGACTCTAGGACTCTACTCAAAAAGGCGGTGGATGTCACCACCTAACGTTGCGCCGGTTCTTGAACGAAATGCAGCAATAGTGATGCGCTTCTACGGCGCCCAATCAGCGACAAAGATATTGAACTCTCGCGCCTCTTTCTCAGCTCTCGTCGACGCGAAGACGAGTTTCTTGCCGTCCCGCGAGAACATCGGAAAGCTATCGAAACGCGCGCCGTAGGTAACGCGCACCAGACCGGTGCCATCGAGGTTAATCATGTAAAGTGAAAAACTGCGCCGTTCGGGATCGTGCAGGTTGGAGGAGAAAATTATCTGCCGATTGTTGGGATGTAAAAACGGCGCCCAGTTGGCCGCACCGTTGTCGGTGAGTTGCCGCTTGTTCGAGCCGTCGGCCGACATGAGAAAAATTTCCGCGCGCGTCGGTTTGATCAGATTTTGCTTGAGGAGCGTTTCGTACTCCTTTACTTCGTCCTTGGTTTTAGGATGGTATGCTCGATAGACGATGGTTTTCCCGTCCCACGAGAAGAATGGGCCGCCGTCATAGCCTTTTTCGCTTGTAAGTCTCTTTGTGCCGCTGCCGTCGGCGTTCATCGTGTAGATGTCGAGATCGCCGGAGCGCATCGAGGTGAAAACGATTTTCTTCCCATCCGGCGCAATGGTTCCCTCGGCGTCGTACCCGGGGTTCTGGGTCAAGCGCTTCAATCCGGAGCCGTCGACATTGGCGCTGAAGATTTCATACGAGGGATAAGTCGGCCAGACGTAACCCTGGCTTCGATCCGGCGCCGGCGGACAGGCATCGCCTGCCACGTGGGTCGAGGCATAAATGACCCGTTTGCCGTCAGGGAAAA
The DNA here is from genome assembly GCA_963804165.1 of uncultured delta proteobacterium. Classification (GTDB taxonomy): domain Bacteria; phylum Desulfobacterota; class Binatia; order UBA9968; family UBA9968; genus DP-20. The sequence goes on along the minus strand of CAWDPO010000043.1, from coordinate 249,858 downwards.
AGAACCCACAGGTCGTACGGCCTTTGCCGCTGTTTAAAAGTTTCACGTCGCTGCCGTCCACGTTCATGCTAAAGATCTGATCGCACTGGTAAGGCGGACGAGTGGATTGGAAGATGATTTTCGTGCCGTCATACGAAAAGTATGCTTCGGCGTTCTGTCCACCAGAAGTTAACTGCTTAAGGTTCTGCAGATGCGGCTCCTGAGTTTCCACTTCCGGCCGGGGACGTGGGTCTTGTGCGTGCACCAGCAGCGAACTGAAAGCGATCAATAGACATAGGAAAATCAGCCACGGCGGTGAGTGTTTCATGGTCAGATCAATCGACGTCAAGAGTTTTGCGAATCCTTATTTGAAGAATCCACTGCCGTCACAATCTAATATAGTTGAACTCTGTTCAAGCCAAAGGGTTAGATGGATTTTTGCTCGCGTTAAGTAAGACTCATATGGCATGCACTCGGCGACTTGATCTGGTGTGCGCCATGGTTAATAATTGGGCGTTGGTTGGGAGAGACGTACACCTATGAACAAAGAATATGTTGAAAAGCGAGACGGAGGATATTGGATCTCCAACACTCGCGTTTCGCTAGACTCGGTCGTCTACGCTTTTCTCAGTGGCCAGTCTGCTGAAAGTATCGCACAGTCCTTTCCGGCGCTCACATTGGAACAAGTTTACGGCGCTGTCGCTTTCTATCTATCCAACCGGGCGGATATCGATGCCTACCTCGTTCAAGCTCAAGCGGATTATGAAATCGCGAGGCAAGCCGCCCGCGACGCTGATCCGATGTTCTATGTGAAACTAGCCGACGCACGCCGAACGATTCAAATCTCACACCCATGAAAATTCGGTTTCAGGCGGATGCCGACCTGAACCAGATAATTGTGTTGGCAACAGTGCGGCGTGAACCGTCTATAGATTTCCAGACGGCAGCCGCTGCCAGTCTGAAGTCATTAGACGATCGAGAAGTATTAGAAATGGCCGCTCGCGAGGGACGGGTACTTGTAACACACGATCACAAGACCATGCCGTGGCATTTCTCGGAATTTATTTCTGGAACTACTTCCCCGGGATTGCTGATTGTTCCCCAGCACCTTGCGGTTGCGACTGTGGTAGATGATCTGCGGTTGATTTGGGTAGCAACCGAGGCTGAAGAATGGGTGAATCGGGTCAGCTTCTTACCGCTTTGAAATTGGCTCTGAATCAGGAAACGGATCTCGCGCGAATTTATTTCCAACACCGGGCAGGACTCACACAGCACTCAAGCCCGGAGGCGAATCCCCGGCTATCTCAACAGTAAAATCAGGATCCGGGCGGCTAGTCACGTAACTTCGATAGCTTGCTCACGACGGCGGTTGACTGAAGTTCTTGGCATTCGTATTGCTCCGAGAAAATTACCGCAGAGCCAATGCTGCGTCCTGCTGCACGACCGGCTCTCACGGACCGTAAAAATCTTTGTACCCGTAAGCGCCAGTCTTCATTTATAATACTTCGCGTTGACTATTTTATTGCAGGATGTGTTTTGAATCATAGCGTAAAAGCGTGTCGCCGCGCAGTCTGCGTTCAGTCTAGCCATGCCGATACCTAAGGAGAGGCAGATGACTGTTAGCATTTCGCTTAAACTTACCGGTACTCCGATCGCCAATCCTGCTTTGCCCAATGCTTTGCGTCGGGCGACGCGCGCGTCCGGTGACGCCAGGCCAGATGAGTTTTTTCCAGACGGCTACTTGAAAATTAACTCGGCTTTCGAAGTCGGACGGCGGTCCCGTTCAAGCGCCGAAGGCGTTATCGAGAAAACGATCCAAGCGGCCGACGACGAAGTCGTCGTCTTGGAAATGTCCGATGGCGTGACCGTTATCACCAGCGCGGCGAAGCTTCGAGAGTCGCTGAAGCGGGTCAATCCCGAGGCGGTGGAAGCGGACGGGACGTTAAAGCTCGATGCGCTGCATGAGCGCGCCGAGGAGAGCCGCGGTATCATCGGCGACGCGGTCAGTGACCTTGTTGCACGTGTGTTTACCTTGACGGTGGGCGATGTCGCCGATCCGATCATCGATGCGGCCAAACGCAAAGCAGCAGAGTGGCTGGGCGAGAAGGCGGAGGAAAAAATCCGGGGATACGCCGGACTGGGTGTCACATGGCTCGGCACCAAGGCGCTCATGTGGGCGATCGAAAATCGCCTCGACCGAAAGCCGGGGCTATATCGCTGGCCGCGCGGCACGGGACAAGCGGTCGATCTGGTGAATATCGACGACGAGGCGCTGGCGAAGGATGCCAGGGAAGGGCCGCTGCTGGTTTTTATTCACGGTACCGGTTCGTCCACGTGCGGAAGCTTCGGCGACTTGCAAAAAAGTTCCTCAGGCGATTGGCAGGCGCTGGAAACCAAGTTCGACGATCGGATCTACGGCTTCGAACATCCTACCTTGTCGGAGAGCCCGATTCAGAACGCCATCGAGCTCGCGGCCAAGTTGCCCAAAGGTGCGCAAATTAATCTGGTCGCGCATTCGCGCGGCGGATTGATCGGCGATCTGTTGTGCCTGGAGAATTTTAGCGACGACCTGATCGAGGGGTTCAAGAGCGATCTGCCGGAGCCCGGCGATGTTTCCGAAGAGGAGCGGGAACGCATAAAGAGCGAAGTCGCCAATGCCCACGCGGAACTCCGAGCAAGACTACGCGATTTGCGCGCTCTGCTGCAGGAAAAGCAATTCGTCATGCAACGTTACGTGCGTGTGGGCTGCCCGGCGCGCGGCACGCTGCTCGCTTCGGGAAATCTCGACATCTTCCTCTCGGCTTTACTCACGTTGATCGGTCGCGTGCCCTATCTTTACGGCAACCCGCTTTACTACGCGTTCAAGCGCATCGTCCTTGAGATCGCCAAGAACCGCACGGACGCCAAGCTCATTCCCGGTATTGAGGCGATGCTGCCGGATTCGCCGATGGCGCGTTTTTTAGCCGTTGCCGAGCCGCAAGAGTCCACGCAAATGGCCGTTATCGCCGGTGACATCGAAGGTGGCGGCCTGCTCAAAAGGTTGGGGGTGTTGTTCACGGACTATGCTCTTTTCAGCGGCATCGACAACGATCTGGTCGTCGATACCGATTCGATGTATGCCGGCATTGCACGTCAGGCCGGCGGGCGCGCGCTGCTCGATCAAGGACCGGCGACGTCGCATTTTCACTATTTTCAGAATGACAGCACGCGCGCGGCGCTGCGCGAATGGCTGCTTTCGGACGCGGTCGAGCGCCTCGAGCTTTTCAAAACCTTGCCCGGCGATTTGCAAGAACCCAGTCTGGCCGAAGAGATAAGCCGGACCGCAGCTCTGCGCCGAAGCCGCGGCGGCGAGGCGGCGGAAGCCACACTGCCCGTCGTTGTCGTGTTGCCGGGAATCATGGGCTCCCATCTGTGGAAAAATAACAGTGACCGTGTCTGGTTCGACGTTCCCGATATCGCGGCCGGCGGACTCGACGATCTGCGCTGGACTGTGGCCACAGGATCAGCGGCGGGCGACGGCATCGCCGCGGAAAAGCTCTTCGATATGTCGTACGGCGATTTGTGCGAGCATCTCATGGACTCGCACCGGGTCGAACGGTTTCCTTACGACTGGCGCTTGCCTCTCGATATTCTAGCCGAACAACTAGAGAAGTTTTTACGCGGATTGGCCGACGCTACGAAGGATCCCGAGCGCCCGATTCGCATTCTCGCTCATAGCATGGGCGGTTTGGTCGTGCGCTCGCTGGTTCACAAAAATCCTCAGCTCTGGGATCAGCTGATGGCTCGCGACGGCGCGCGCTTCATCATGCTCGGCACGCCGAACCAGGGCGCACACTCGATGGTCGAAGCGCTGATCGGCAAATCCGACACGCTGCGCACTCTCGCACGCCTGGATATCGCGCAAGACTTGCAAACCATTCTCGATATCATCGGTGAATTTCGCGGTGCATTGCAGCTGTTACCGAAACCGGGCTTTCAAGACATCGGCGGCGCGCAGTTCGATGATTATTTTAGCGCTGGCCGATGGACAGCGTTTAAACAGGACATGAAAGATTTCTGGTTTGGCGACAAGGTCGCAGCGGTGCCGAGCGATGCAGCGCTCAATCAAGGCAAATGGCTGTGGGATCGCGATGGTTTGACGCCGGCTTTGCCGGAATCGCACAAAGAAAAAACCATTTACGTGCATGGCTGCGCTCCCGTTACGGCTTGCGGTATCGAGAAAGTTGGGGGCCGCTGGAAAATGATCGGTACCGCCGAAGGGGATGGCACGGTCACGTGGAAGTCGGGTGCGATCGGCGGAATCGGCAGGCGCTACTACATGCCGGCGGTGCACGGCGATCTGGCGAACACCGATGAATATTTCAGCGCCGTGACCGAATTGCTTCGCAGCGGCGTGACTGGAGTTTTGACGGATAAGCCGCCCGCAGTGCGGGACGTGAGAGCGGCGAAGCCGATGTCCTACGAGGCCGGGCCGCCGCGCTATCCGTTGCCCGAAGAGGCCGCTCATCCGCTCATGGGTAAATCGAAGCGCAAACGTATGAAAACGCGGCAAGTGGAGACGCTGAGGGTCAAGGTCAAGGCGATGGATCTTCGTTTCGTGACCCAGCCGATCATGGTCGGCCACTATGAACAGGACGCCATTTCCGGCGCGGAATCGATTATCGATCGTGATGTGGTCGACCGCGCCTTGAGCGAGCGCTACAACATGGGCCTTTACGCCGGCCCGGTCGGCACCGCGGTGGTCGTGTTGCGCTTGCCCAACGACGCCGAGCGGTTGCGCGGGAGTTTTTGCGGGGCAGTGGTCACGGGGTTAGGGCAATACGATGGCACGCTGTCAGCGAATACGCTGACCGAAGCGGTGCGGACAGGCGCCGTTCGCTACCTTCTCCAGTACGCCGACTGCAGCGGCGGGCGCAGCGGTGAAATCGCTCTGTCCACTCTGATATTGGGCTATAATTCCACGGCAAACCTTACAGTCGCTGCCTCCATTGAAGCGCTGATCCGCGGCGTCGTCGAGGGCAATCTTAAATTTAACGAGGCGACTGCCGGCTCTTTAAGGATATCCTCATTGGAAATCGTCGAGTTGTATCTCGATAGCGCAATCTCGGCGATGCACTCATTGACGGATTTTGCGGCAGAGATGAACGCGGACATCCGTCAGCTCGGCGTGCGCCTGGAAGTGCCCGAGGAACTGGATCGAGGCATCGGTGTTCGGCAACGACTCGACGATAGCCGGGCTGTTGCCCACTGGCCGCGCATGATCATCACGAACGCCGACGGCGATGAAGACGGTTCGTCCCAGCCGACTGTCGACGAGTCGCCGCGAGCCGAAGGGGATCGATCGAAGCAACCGACGAAGATCGCCGAGCGCTTGCGCTTCGTGCACGTCGGCCAGCGCGCCCGCGCTGAAACCATCGTACAGCAGCGCCAGCCCGGTTTGGTGGAGTCGCTGATAGCACAACAGATTCGTGCGCAGAGCTATCAACCGGAGTTTTGCCGGACGCTGTTTCAACTGATGGTGCCGCAGGATTTCAAAGACGCGGCGCGCCAGCTCGACCGCATCGTGCTCGTGCTCGACGGCTACACCGCTAATTTGCCTTGGGAGCTGATGCTCGCGGATCAAGAACCGCTCGCCGTGGGCGCGCACATGATCAGGCAACTCTCATCCAGCCGTTTTCGGCGCCAAGTGCGCCAGTCGCTGCAGCCTCTCGCCTACGTGATCGGGAACCCGTCAACGGAAAACTTCTTCAAGATGTTTCCGTTTCCGAATCGACAACCCACCGAGGGATTGGATTCGTTGGCCGGCGCGGAAGAAGAAGCGGGCGCGGTCGTGGAAGCCTTGAATCGCCACGGTTATCAGGTCGAGTCATCGATCGGCCAAGGGCGCAAGGCGCTAGACGTGATCACGCCGCTTTACCAAAAACCGTATCGTATCGTGCACATCGCGGCGCACGGCCTTTTCGAACAGCCGGCGGCAGACGGCGTGACTCGCACCGGCGTCGTGCTGTCCGATGGACTGTTGCTGGGAGCCGCCGAGATCGGCCAAATGGAGATCGTTCCGGACCTGGTATTTCTCAATTGCTGTCATCTGGCAAAAGCGAATCCTACGCCCATCGCATACAATCGTTTGGCTTACAGCATCTCGCGCGAGTTGATCGAGATCGGCGTGCGCTGTGTGATCGCGGCAGGATGGGCGGTCGACGACGATGCTGCGCTCAGCTTCGCCGATACTTTTTATCGCTGCATTCTGCAGGACAAATTGCAGTTCGGCGACGCCATATTCGAAGCTCGCAGAGAGACTTACCGCAAACACGGCAGCAGCATCACGTGGGGCGCCTATCAAGCCTACGGCGATCCGGGATGGCGCGTGGATCCGCGCGCCGAGTCCAACGGCGGTGGCGAGGATGTCGGTAGATTTATCGCGCCAGAAGAATTGATCGATCAAATCGAACGGCTGCGCATTCACATCTACCGGCGCCGCGAGTCGATGACCCCCTCGGACGCCAAGAGCATCGGCGCAGAACTTAAACAGCTTCTCAGCCGTTGTCCAAGAAATTGGCTGGGCAAACCCGCCGTGAATTTCGAGCTGGCGCAGACCTACGCGTTGCTCGGCGTCGAACATTTTGAAGATGCGCGCAAGTTTTATAGATTTGCTATCGCCGCGGAGGACAAAGTCGGCCGTGTGCCGATCGCCGCCATCGAGCAATTGGCTAACTTGGAATCTCGGCTTGCGGAAAGCAGCGGAGATGCCGAATTGGCCGAGCGCGCGCTCGCGCGCCTGAAAAATCTAAATCACATTGCCGCCGGGCCGGCGGATGACGGCTCTGCAAAAACGGACAAAGCGGGTTTGTCGGCGAACGTCGAGCGCGCAGCCGTTATCGGCAGCGCATACAAACGCAAAGCGGCAATCTTTGCAAACAGGATCATCGCCGGCGACACCGCCGCAGCCACGGTGAAAGAGTTCAACGACGCGGTGCAGGCGAGCATCGAGGCCTACGAGATCGGGTCGGGGAAAGCGACCGACGAGCGCTTCGATCCTTATCCGGCGCTCAACGGGTTGGCGCTGAGGGCACTCGAAGGAATTTATAAAGAAGGCGTTCAGGAGTGCGCTGTGTGCGCCGGCAAAGCGAACGACAGATTCAAGCAGTCACCCGATGTTTGGAACGCGGTCATGGCAGCAGACGCGTATCTAGTTGAATCGTTGTGTACCGGAGCATTGGCTAACGAGGACGGGAAAAGCGAGAAAGCCTTCGAGGAAGTGAGCCGACACTACACGGAGGCGCTCGCCCATATTCAAATCGTGCCCAAGGATCTCGACTCCGTCACTCAGCAGTTGTGTCTGCTGGCCCTTTTATTCGATGCCAAGGCTGCGACTCGAATCGGGACAAGCCGAGTGAAGGCGGATACGGCGATCGCGCAACGATTGCGCCGGCTGGCGGATACGATTCGACCGGGAAGTTGCACGGCGGCGAATAATTCGAGGCCAAAAAGAGCTGAGCAGAAACCTCCGTCGAAAAAACCGAGTGCGCGCGGTCGGTCGCCGCGCCGCAGGCGCTAGTTTGTTTTTCTGTTGACACGGGAAACCATGTACTAGTTCCTGTCTCAGAAGTTTTCGCATAATTCCCGTCATCCCGTCCGAAAATCTCCCCTTCCCCTCTTTTCCAAAGAGGGGTTAGAATTCCACGGAGAAAAATCCCCCTTTGAAAAAGGGGGACAAAGGGGGATTTGAATTCGACTTTAGCGCTGCCATCGCTATGACTTCCTAAATGAACTTCCGTAAAACAAATTACCAGTCTGTACCCTCACCCAAACCCTCTCCCAGGGGGCGAGGGTTTTGGGAAGCCCTGAGCGATTAAATAGTCTTGTGTTGATGACAACACTGCTTTATGTTCGCGAATCATCAACGAGACGGGCAGAACAATGGCGGACCGACCTCAACAGATCATTCCCATCGGCGGCGGCGGATTTTATCGTGACCCGGAAAATCTTGAGCTTGAGAAATACATCATTCGCCAAAGCGGCGCGGAAAATGGGCGCGTCGCCTTCGTGCCGACGGCAAGCGGCGAGCCGGATCATTACGTTGCCAGTTTTTACTCGGCGTTTCTGAAGCTCGGCTGCCGACCGTCGGTGCTCACTTTTTTCAAGCGCACGCCGGATCTGCGCTCGTTCCTGCTCAATCAAGACGTGATCTATGTGGGCGGCGGCAATACCAAGAGTTTGCTCGCCCTATGGCGCGATTGGGGTGTTGTGGAAATCCTCCGCGAGGCCTGGCAATCGGGCGTCGTGCTCACGGGCGTGAGCGCGGGTGCGATCTGCTGGTTCGAGCAAGGCTTGACGGATTCTTTTTCGGATGCGCTGCGTCCGCTCGATTGTCTGGGCTTTCTCCCGGGCAGTTGCTGCCCGCACTATGACGGCGAGGCGCAGCGCCGGCCTTCGTATCATCGGCTTTTGGCCTCGGGGGAACTCGCCGCCGGGGTCGCGATCGAGGACTGGACCGGCGTGCATTTCATCGGCACGGAAATTCATAAAGTCATCACGTCGAAGCGGGGGCCACGGGCCTACAGCATGCGCGCGGTCTACGGTTCGGTGCAGGAGGTGCCGTTGCCGGTGGAGTTTCTCGAAACATCGCCCGTAGGACCGTAAGGTCTCTCTCAACCATTCATCAAAGGGCTGCATAAAAACGTCGCCCTGCACAGCTTGCACGCAATCTCAAACTAGGTCTCGCCGCGAAAGGTGTCGGGAACTTCAGATATTTACAATTTCTCACGGCTGGGTTCGTGGCATATCGATTGCTCCGCCAATAGACAGCAATATATTCGAAGAGGGCAGACACAGGGGTCTGCCCCTACAAATTCCCCGTTGCTATCGAATTGACTCGCGACGATTCGTTGCCCGAGGTCGATTTCCACGCGATTTCTCGTAAAATAATCTTATGAATGTTCTGGTGCTGAACTGCGGCAGCTCTTCGGTGAAGTTTCAACTCATAGAAGCTGCCGAGGATTCAGCCGCGACGATTCGAGACCGCAAGCTCGTGGTGGGACTGATCGACCGTCTCGGCGATGCTGCCGTCTTCAAACTGAAAGCCGGGGATAAGATTTCACCACCGGAAGAAAAGCTCGCCGCAGCGGACCACGAAATCGCAGTGCGCGCGATCATCGAGCGCCTTGGTTTGACGACGTCCAGTGGCGCCGGCGAGCGGCAGGTCGACGCCGTCGGCCACCGCGTGGTACACGGCGGAGATCTTTTCACCTCGGCGGTGGCAATCAACGATGATGTGCTCGCGCGCATCGAATCGTTGAACGACTTGGCGCCACTGCATAATCCGGCGGCGGTAGACGGCATTCACGCGGCGCGGAAAATTTTCGGTCCGGCACTGCCGATGGCGGCGGTATTCGATACCGCTTTTCACGCACACGATCTCCGCGACCGCGGCGACCTATGCCATCGACTGTCGAGCTTGCCAAAAAACACGCCATATTCGCCGCTACGGCTTTCACGGTATGGCGCATCGATATTCGCTGCTGCGCTATGGCGAGCTGACTGGCCGGCCGGGCGCGAGATCGATATCGTGACGCTGCATCTGGGCAATGGCTGTTCCGCGTGTGCGATCCGCGCCGGCCGCTCGGTGGACACATCGATGGGCTTCACGCCGCTCGAAGGTTTGGTGATGGGCACGCGCTCCGGGGATCTCGATCCGGCGCTGGTGAACTATCTTGCGCGCAAGGAAAAGGTCGAGTGCGGCCGAGGTCGAACGCTGGCTCAACCATCGTTCCGGCCTGCTCGGCTTGTCCGGGCGCTCCAACGACATGCGCGAACTGATCTCCGCTTACGATTCCGATGCGCGGGCACGGCTGGCCGTCGATGTGTTCTGCTATCGGGCGCGCAAATATTTGGGCGCTACCTGGCGCGCTCGGCGGCGCCGAGCCGTGGTCTTCAGCGGCGGTATCGGCGAGAACGCGCCGGTGGTCCGGGAAAAATCTGCGCGGGCATGGAGTGGTGCGGCTTGCGGCTGGATCAGGACAAGAATAATTCCATCGCAGTCGGCGCGGAAAGTCTTATTTCTCGGCTGTGGACGCGGCATTCACGTCTATGTGATCCCGAGCGATGAAGAAGCGATCATTGCGCGCGAGACGACAAGTTTGTTTCAATCCGCGGCGGGTTATACCGACAAGGAGGAGGATGCCATGGCGAACGTTTATCGGAAAACGAAATCACCAGTCCTCGACGCTTATTGGCGCGCCGCCAATTATCTCTCCGTCGGACAAATTTATTTGCTCGATAATCCGCTGCTCAAAGAACCGCTGAAACCGCGCATATCAAACCGCGGCTGCTCGGCCACTGGGGCACGACGCCGGGATTGAACTTTATTTACGTCCACCTAAACCGCGTGATCGGCAAAAACGATTTGAACATGATCTACATCGCCGGTCCCGGCCACGGCGGCCCGGGCATCGTCGCCAACGTCTATCTGGAAGGAACCTATAGCGAAGTCTATCCCAATATCTCGCAGGACGAAGAAGGCATCAGAAATCTCTTCAAACAATTCTCTTTTCCCGGAGGGATTCCGAGCCACGTCGCGCCGGAGACTCCCGGATCGATCCATGAAGGCGGAGAGTTGGGCTACGCGCTCTCCCATGCCTACGGCGCGGCCTTCGACAACCCCGACCTGGTCGTCGCCTGCGTCATCGGCGACGGCGAAGCGGAGACCGGCCCGCTGGCGACGGCGTGGCACTCGAATAAGTTTCTCAACCCGGCGAGTGACGGCGCGGTACTGCCGATCCTGCATTTAAACGGCTACAAGATCGCCAATCCGACGGTGCTGGCGCGGATCAGTAAAGAAGAGCTGGAGAGCCTGTTTCAGCGGCTACGGCTATCATCCTTATTTCGTCGAAGGCGCACGAGCCGATCCGATGCACGAGGCGATGGCGGCGACGCTCGATACGGTCATCGGCGAGATCAAGACGATCCACGACAGACGCGCGCAACAACGGCATCGCTCAGCGGCCGCGCTGGCCGATGATCGTCCTGCGCACGCCCAAAGGTTGGACCGGGCCCGAAGGAAGTCGACGGCGAGAAGATTGAAGGAACCTGGCGCTCGCATCAAGTACCGATGGGGAACATGGAATCGGCGGAGCATCTCAAGATTCTCGAAGACTGGATGAAAAGTTACAGGCCCGAAGAGCTTTTCGACAAGGCGGCGCGCTGGTGCCGCGAGCTGCAAAGACGTTGGCGCCCAAGGGCGCAGCGCCGCATGGGCGCCAATCCCGTAGCCAACGGCGGTCTGTTGCTTCAAGATTTGCGCATGCCCGACTTTCGCGCCTACGCGGTGGAGGTTAAAGAACCCGGCGTAGTATTTGCCGAAGCGACGCGCGTCATGGGCAAACTGCTCCGCGACGTGATGAAGCTCAACCTGGACGCGCGAAATTTCCGCGTCTTCGGTCCCGACGAAACCAGCTCCAACCGCCTCGATGCGCTGTTCGAAGTGACCGACAAAACCTGGCTCGCCGATACGGCCGCCGGACGATATCACGCTATCGCCGCACGGGCGGGTGATGGAAATTTTGAGCGAGCATACCTGTCAGGGCTGGCTCGAAGGCTATCTGCTCACCGGCACGCCATGGCCTGTTTTCCTCCTACGAAGCCTTCATTCACATCGTCGACTCGATGTTCAACCAGCACGCCAAATGGCTCAAGACCACGAGCAAGGAAATTCCCTGGCGCGCGCCCATCGCCTCGCTCAATTATCTGCTGTCCTCCCATGTCTGGCGCCAAGACCACAACGGCTTTTCGCACCAGGATCCCGGCTTCATCGATCATGCCTGCAACAAGAAAGCGGACATCATCCGCGTCTATCTGCCGCCCGATGCAAACTGCTTGCTTTCAGTCACCGATCACTGTTTGCGCAGCCGCAACTTCATCAACATCATCGTCGCGGGAAAACAGCCGGCATTGCAATATCTAGACATGGAAGCCGCGATCAAGCATTGCACCGCCGGTATCGGCATTTGGGAGTGGGCGAGCAACGACAAGGACGGGGAGCCCGACGTAGTGATGGCCTGCGCCGGCGATATTCCGACATTGGAAACGCTCGCGGCGGTGCACCTGCTGCGCCGAACCATGCCCGACTTGAAAATTCGCTTCATCAACGTCGTCGATCTGATGACGCTGCAACCGGCGGAAGAGCACCCGCACGGCTTGTCTTCGAAGGATTTCGATGCGCTGTTTACCACCGACAAGCCGATTATCTTCGCCTACCATGGCTATCCCTGGCTGATTCACCGCCTGACGTATCGCCGGACCAATCATAACAATCTGCACGTGCGCGGCTACAAAGAAGAGGGCACGACGACGACGCCGTTCGACATGGTCGTGCGCAATGACATGGACCGGTTTCATCTGGTCGCGGACGTGATCGACCGCGTGCCGAAGCTCGGCTATCACGCGGCCTACGCCAAGCAAGCGATTCGCGACAAGCTGATCGAGCACAAGGAATACATCACGAAGCACGGCGATGATTTGCCGGAGATTCGCGATTGGCGCTGGACGAATTTGTAAAGATTTGGTTTGGCGGGAGAAAGAGACGCGGGAGCAGTGTAGATGAAGAAAAGCGTAAAGATGCCGGTCGTGGGCGCGGTGATGACGTCCTTTCCCTACTTCGTCGAGGCCGACGACACGGCGAGTAAGTTGGAACGCATGATGGACGAGCACGGTATCCGTCATTTGCCTGTCCAAAACAAGGGCAAGGTTGTCGGCATCGTGTCCGAGCGGGACCTGCATCACTACGTCAAGCGCGACGCCCCGGAGGCGGAGAAAGAGACGATCCAGGCGCGCCGCATCATGATCCCCGATCCTTACATCGTGCCGTTTCGCACGCCGTTGAACGAGGTCGTGTTTGAAATGGCCAAGCGGCGCATCGGCTCGGTCATCGTGCAACGCCAGGGCAAACTCGCGGGCATTTTATCCGCGATCGACGTCTGCCGGATCCTCGGTGAATATCTGGAGTCGATGTTTCCAACTGGAAGAAGGGGCGGCGACACGGCGGCGTGAAGACCGGCGGATATTCTCACTCGCTAATAAAGTAGCTGCAGTGGTTTCGCGACTCTCGCTAGTGTCCTGTATCCGAAGTTCGTTAAATATCTCGTGCGCCTCTTTGCCGTCATACCGGCGAAGCCGGTATCCAGAGGTAACTGAAATTCCTAGATTCCGGGTCGCGCTAGTTATCGCCAGCGTGCCCGAAATGACGATCGGCTTCTGTAACGAACGTTGAGTCATAGGCGTGGCTGGTAAAGTGCCGCTGCTCTCTGCAACGAATGCGTCGTGAATGATCGCTGCGACGACTCCGAAACGTAGCCTAGCCAATCACCAGAAACATCCACCGCGGTACTTGCAGTCGGGTTTAATAACCGGCGCCACGCTCAGATCGACGAGGAAATGCGCCGAGACTGCTACGACGACCGTGACGGTCCGTATTAAAAAGTACTCGCTGGAACCGTTGGGAAGCGCCTCCAGGAGAAACTCCCAGACGTCGGACCGGAGTTGGAACATGGTTACGTCAGCCATTGTTAGGCCATTTGTTTTTTTCGAAACGCCGGAATATCTTGGCACCCCCAATGAAGGTGACGATCGAACTGTCTCCTGTCAGCTACATTCGATTGAGCAATAGATGTCCGACGTCGTCTCGCCTGTACGCCGTCCTCAGCAATGGCTGCATTGTTCGCCAGCAGAGCGGCGGTTCTTGCGTTCAGATCGTCTGCGAGCTGGACGAGGCAAAACAGCTGCACGACTTTGCGAGCCCGATTGATCGTCAAGCCGCTCTAGAAATCATGACCTCCGCCGGTCCCTTCTGAGAGTGCGGTTTCGTTCTTGTGTTCGACTACGTCGAGGGATAGCGTCGCCGGGTGAAAGTCACCGTCCCGAGCGTATCATGAAGATCCGGATCGAGATGCCGGCGGATCAGTATGATCGATTGCTCCGCGCGTGCGAAAGGGATCTGCCGAGTTTGGTATTCTAATGGCTGCTTGTATCGAGGAGCACAAGAGGGGAGAACAATCGGAGCGTGTAGCGTCACAAGACCTCGATGGTCAGGTCTTGCGCTGCGACATCACTTACTACGTCGACCGGCGCTTGAGGCGGGCGCTTACTCACATCTCCTTAAACAACCATTTTTCGACCTGGTCAAAGTCGGCTTTGGGAATGCCACAGGTATCTAGAACACGCTGTAGTCTACCGGACCTAGTAAGAACAAAACCGCGTCTGGTCTCGGCTCGGATCAGGCGACAGATCATCCCGCATAATTGAAGAGCATCTCTGTTGTCCCCCGACTTCGGGTAATATTCCGCCCAAATCCGCCCTATCTCGTTGTTATTCATGTTCTCCTCAGTGGTCGCGGATCAGGATCTCGCCTCGGCGGGCGCACCTTACCCGCGTTGGTTCACTCGCCCGACGCACTGTACGCGCAAGGAGGCGCGGAGGATATGAAGTTAGCGCTTCTTCGGTTTCTTCGGCTTCTTTTTCTGGGATTTAGATCCAGGCTGCCATTATTGTCGGATCAAGGTGCCTCCTGCTCCTTGGGCATCAAAAATGTTTCAGCTTAAGACGCGCTATTCTTAGTCGTCATAACGATCTCTGTACCGATAGCGCCATGCGGAGCGATTGTCGTAGAGTCGACTCCAGCATTCATGAACGCGGGTTCTGATCTTTGACCCTTTGGAGCAGCTCTTGAAGTGACGATTTGGCAACTACACGTTCAAATTGAGCGCGAACATTTTTAACGATATCCACATGATCGATCACCATATTGTATACTTTCCACTGCCCGTTGACGTTATGCAGCCAGTAGTCGATCGGTAAATCCTCACTGTAGCGGCGCACGACCTTGGTCTCGACGCTCACATCCTTACCATCCTGAAGTTCACGGTTGAATTGAACTTCATCGCCTCGAGAGGAGCGCACGATTCTGCCATAAGAAATCAATTGCCATTGTGTAAAGGCGTCGACAAATTGCTTCTGTTCCCCCCGATTCAGCGACTTCCAGTGCTGACCCAACGAGCGCTTCGTCATTTCAGAAAAATCGAAACGAGCGAGCACCAATTTACGCGCGCTCTCAGGCATCCCATTTGCCTGCAATTCCTCGCGCGGGGTGTTGCTGATGATGGGTACAAAACCATCAATCGTCGTGCTTAGTTGTTTGGTGGCGTCGCCTGCGCTGAGAAGCGAAGGCAATAAAAAAGACAAAAATCCATAAACCAAGTCCAAATCTGAAGATTTTCATAAGTCTCCCCTCTCTATGGTCCGTGATCTAGGCACAAACACGAGGTCGAGCCATGAACCCTGGCACTCAAATACGGGGAGTTAATACTGGATGACTTTGCCTACCGGTTCGAAGTAGTAAGTAAGAACTGCAAGGGCCATACCTATTTCCGCCTGCGATCGACTTGACCAGCCCGCGTCATTCCTTGGCGCTGGGGTACGGCTCATACTGCAAACGCGAAGTGTGCGGTATCGTGTATGAATTAATGAAATTGGTCCGTACAGCGGGAAAAAAGTTTTGTCCAGGCGAGAATGATAATCCCCAACCCACAACTGCTTGAAGCGAGCCCGTATGTAGCGACTTTCCTACTCTGACTTATTGGAAATGGCGGTTTTACCCCTACCGATGTCCTCTTAGACTAGTCTTTCAAGTTAGTAAGTTCGGCATTGAAAGCACTAGGAAGCCAACCCCAAGACGTATTTTCACTCGGTCCTGTT
Source organism: uncultured delta proteobacterium (assembly GCA_963804165.1). Lineage (GTDB taxonomy): Bacteria > Desulfobacterota > Binatia > UBA9968 > UBA9968 > DP-20. The sequence goes on along the minus strand of CAWDPO010000043.1, from coordinate 234,132 downwards.
GTCCTCAAAGCTGCGGGCCGGAGCAGCCTGGGTAATTTCAGGAGGTTGGTCCGTGGAAACTCGCTTGGGTGGAACTGTTTTTTCACCGCTGGTTTTTTGCACGTCTTTGAGGACCAGTCCCTGCGGATCTTGGCTCTGCACCTGGGCGATCAGGGCATCGCAGTCCACGTCCTTCCCCTGGCCGAGATCTCTGGGTTGGAGTGGAGTCATTACGAGCATCGTCAGAACATTGAAGAGTTTTTTAAACAGGGAATCCGTCCCGGTCTTGATCGGATCCGGAAAAACAGAAATGTTCTTAAAAGCGCCCGTCACGCGGATATACGAACGCAGGCTCAGCGGGCTGAAACCTTTCGGCACCGGCAATACCACAATATTGACCTTCTCATCTCGGAGGTCGATGTTGCCTTCACCGGAAATGACGGAATTGGCGGTATCGAATACCAGCGTTTGAACGCCCATCTGTCCGTCCTGTCCCTGGAGATTTAGTAGGGCACAGCGGACAGGGATTGGCTTATCACCCCGAACAGCGACGCCCAACGCACGAGCAACGTCGAGTCCAGCCAACCGAACGAGCAACTCGCTGATCTCTCCGCCCGACATGGCGAAGAAAGTATTGCCGGAGGCAGTAGCCATGAGGTCGCGAAAGGATTCGCCGGCACCCGTAAGAACGATTCGGCCCCCAATGGGACTGAGGGTTTTTTGTGCGAAAGAACTGTCGCCGAGGAATCGTTTCAAATCCAGGTGCCGGAGCCGCGCGTCGATCTTCACTTCCGAGGGCCGTTTCGATCCGTCGAAGGTGCTGTAGATCTCCATGCGGCCATTGGCGACGCCGAATGCCGCCGGCGCGAAGCGCAAAACTCCGTCGTTTAAGTTTAATGTGGCGTTGAGGTCGTCGATCGGTAGTTTGGGCGCGAGGATTTTTTTGGCGCGCAGCCGAACGTCCGCATCCATGGCTCGCAAACGCTCCAAGTCGTAGCGTTGATCCGGAAATAGTCGATCACCGTCCTTTTCAGCGGCAGCTTGCTTTTTTTGCTCCTCTGAAGCCGTCTCGCCCGGAGCTGTTCCAGGCTTGCCCCCGATAAAACCGGCCAAGTCGTCGAAGTCGAGTAAATTAGAAACAAGATCGGCTTTCATAAACGGGCGCTTCGGCGCTGTATCAACCCGGATGTTGCCCGATAGGTCGCTATCACCCACGCGGCCGGAAAAATTTGAAAATGACCAGACTTTACCGTCGTGCTTTAAGTGACCTTTGAGGCGGTAAGGCGGCGTCGATGGAAACACGAGGCGGATGAGCGGGTATAAATTCGCCATGTCGTCGCCTTGAATATCGAGCGTGACGTCTTCCCCTTTCATCGCCAATGGCTCGGTCAGATTACCGTTGATTTTTGCTTTCAGCTTACCGGCGCCGAGGTTGATAAGCAGAGGGTAGGGCTCCTTTGAGCTTCTCAGGTTTTGATAAGAACCGCCATCCAAGGATAGAGTCAGCGGCAGTTTCTGATAGGTCCCTTCCGCTTTGAGCTTGACCGGCGCCTCTAAAAATCCCGCACCTTCCGCAGTTACCTTCAATTCAATCTGGGTTTTGCTTTCCTGGTCATCAAACAGGAGCGTACCGTCTTTTATAATTACTTTTTCGATGACAGGAAAATTACTGCGGTTCTCCGGTACCACGGGTTCGGTCACTGCGGGCGCTGCGCGAAACTCCCAGTTTGCCGAGCCCTCAGCATTTTTTTCGAGCACCACCTTGGGTTGGGATATGGTGACCGTGGGGAGAACCACGCGAAAATGTCGAACGAGTTGCCAGAGATCTATCTCGACGTCGAAGAGTCCGATTTCGGCCATCTGCGGGTGTTTGCTCCAGCCCGCGTTCTGAAATTGTATTTCGCTGGCGCTCAGTCTGGAGACCCAGCCGAGATCTAAGCGGATATCCCCATTGATGCTCAGTTGCCGGCCGGTTGCTGTGTGGACTCCTGCTGATATGTATTTCTTTGCCTTGTTCTGATCGAGAGTCGAAATGAAGATCAGCAACGCGATCGCAAGAACCGCAAAAACACCAAAGATCGACCCCGTCCAGATCAAAGCGCGACGTTTTCGCTTTGTCATAGTGCCCCCGGTTCGCCGAATACTTCAGCAATAGTATCTACAAGGGCAAAACACGTACCACTGGGTAGTCAGGAGAATGACTACAGGAAATTGGCACAAACAGGGCCTTTTGCCTCGATCGCTGAGCGACAATACGCTTTTAATGAGTCTAACCGAGGATTTTTGGTGTGACGTTCGCAATTTATGTAGGGGATTAGCTAGCTAACCGTCCGGAAATTTCCGACTGGAAAAGTTAGAACGACTGGTCTTCCGATCTTTCTCGCTTGGGAAAGAAAAGGGGGGACAGGCTAGTTTCCGTTGAGCTCGCGTCTTCGCATATGTTAGAAGCGCTTCGTGGGAGTTAAGATTTTCTCGATTTTTGTTTTACTGGTTAGTTTTGCGACTGTCGCAGAGGCTAGGAAGGTGCAGATGGCGGTTGCGACTTTTAGCCAGTCTGTGCTGCCCATGGTGATCGCTCAGGAGAAAGGCTACTTCCGAGAGGAAGATTTAGACGTGGAGCTTATTCTGATGACCGCGGCGGTGGCCAATATGGCGTTGCTGGGGGGAAACGTCGACTTCATCTCGAGCGGCCCCAGTGTCGTTGGCGCCATTGCCCGCGGCGCTCCGCTTAAATTTGTTTTCCTTTGCTTTAACCGGCCCATGCATTGGCTATATGCGAAACCGGAAATAAAAGACGTCAAAGGACTCAAGGGAAAAAAGATCGGCGTCAGCGCGATTGGCGCGAGCACCCAATTTCTCGTTCAAGAGATTTTAAAGCGGCACGGGCTGGACTCCGCCCGCGACGTCACTATCCTCGGTGTGGGAACGACGGCGAACCGCTTCGCGGCGTTGCAAAGCGGCACTATTGACGCGACCAATCTTACGCCCCCCTTTAATTTCAGAGCGCAGGAATCCGGCTTGCGCGAGCTTGTCGCTTTCGTCAAACAGGACTATCTCACAGAGCCTGCGGGAGCCATCGTGGTTAGGGAAAATCTTTTTCAGTCCGACCCGCTCCTGATGGAAAAGATGATCAGGGGGACGCTGAAAGGTTTGCTGCACATCCGGCAGAACCGCGCTGGCACGATTCCGATCCTGGCGCGACTCATGAAAATCCAGGAGGACATGGCCGCAAAGATTTATGACCTGGTTCTGCCAGGACTCACGGCGGATGGGACGATTACTCCGGACCTTCAAAAAAAAGTTCTCGAATTTATGTTTAAGGTTCAGGGAATCAAGGAGCCTGCCATGGCGGAGAAAATCTATGACTTCGCACCGGTGAGAAAAATTCGCGCCGATCTCGATACGAGAAAGTGGAAACCCGCTCCCTAATCTTTGAAAAAAAGGGGACGGTCTGACGCAAAACCGTCAGCCGGCGAAACGCGCGGTCGAGAAGCCCCAGAAGAAACTGCCGGAAGTTGGACTGAAGCATTTAAGTCGGCGATGTTTTATTATTGCGTCTGTGCGCTCGTTGGGCTAGCCTTACGAGATGCCGTTGTTGATCACGATGCCTCTCGATCGGTATGACCGGTTGATGTGGAAAGTGAGCAAATTCTCGCGAGTCTACGAGATCATGCAGAATGCCAGTATAGAACCCGGCCTGTCCGACGATCACTTCGTGCGCACAACGAAACTGTTGTGCCAACTGGACGAAGCGAAAATGCTTCTTAACCTTGCGAGTAGGGTCTATCCCAAAGCGATCCCCGACATCGCCAAAGCGATCGATTCTATCAGCGCCTAGATTCATCGCTACTTTCCTGTTGTCTCATTGCGGACTCACTCACCTGCAGCGTTTTCATTTGCGAGCGTCGTCGTTTCTTCGCTTGAACGGCGGTTCAAAGTTCAAGGTTCAATCGTTCAAAGTAATACGGAAGCCGATTGCAAACGTTCCAGCGGCGCGCTAAGTGCGTGCGGTATCCAAGATCACGGCCTTACGGAAATCTTCCTTGGCGCGCGCACCTAAATCGCTTAGAATTTTGTACCTGGGATGGGTGTGTGTGAATGCGTTCAACGGAGCAGTGAAGGAGAGGTAGAAAGATTGCTCAGGTCACCTAATAATGGCGCTTTTGGTACTCCGTTGGAGCGCTCGTGTCATTGGCTACATTATGACCGGCGAGGCCGGGTTTGTTTGAAAGCCCCTAAGAAATCGCGGGCACCCCGCCGGCAAAGATCTTTTTACCCCATGGTTTGACTTCTCATAGCCCTCAAATGGAAACTGTACTGGGCGGAGCTCCGCTGCTTGCAAAGACTGAGGCGCCGGCGAAGCGCGGCAAGAAGCTGCGTACCGACGACGAGGCCTCGACCTTCCTGCTCCTCAGATACGTTCTGATCATCGCGGCGGCCTATCTGTTCCTCTTCGGTGGGGAGCTCGGTGCCTCCACGGTGGCGATCCTCCTGATCGCCATGGCGCTCCTCTCCAACGTAATCGCCTCGCAGTTTTCGCAGCATCGCCTAATGCGTCCAGTAAGCGTGGGAGCCGTCATCTGTTTCGATATAATCTGGATCACTTTGGGACTTTGGCACGAAGGCGTTTTCGGCAGCGGCACGTTCCTACTTTACTTCCTCATCCTGTTTCTCGCCGGGGTAGGACAGAGCCTCTCCCTTATAATCTGCGCCAGCGTTGTGTTGAGTGCCATTGACCTCTTTCTATTCATCCTCCCAGGCGGCGACGGGACGACGATCTGGACGTCCCAATCCTTGGTCCGGATCCCGTTCATGTTTATCGTGTCGCTGTTTTACGGTTATCTCGCGGAAAAGGTGGGCAAGGAGAAGAAGATCGGAGAAGAGCGCATTCAGGCCCTGCGTGAAATTGAGATGGCTATCACTTCTTCGCTGGATCTGCGCGCCGTCTTGGACGTGCTGCTCGAAAAGATCGATGTCTTTCTTCCCTATGCCGTCGTTACCGTTACCCTGGTGAATAAAAAAACCGGCGAGTTGGAGCCCGTCGCCTGCCGGAACCTGGACGAAAGCGAGTGGAAAGCGGTGATCGCGAGACGCATGCGTTTAGATAAGATTTCAGAGCATGACCATGCGCCGGTGATGATTCTCAACGCGCAAACCGACCCGCGATCTCAACAATCCGAGTTTTTGCGCAGGAATAGTTTAGTCTCTTATCTGCGAGTTCCCTTGGTCGCCAAGGGCGAAGTGTCGGGGTTTTTGACGTTCTTCACCAAGGAGGAGCACGCATTTAACGCCGAGGAGGTTAAGTTTCTTACCACGCTGGCAAGTCAAGCGGCGATAGCGATACATAATTCCCAACTCTACGAGGAAATGCGCCGGTCAAACAAAGCTAAGGATGAGTTCCTGAACGTCATGTCGCACGAGCTCCGCACGCCGGTCAACGTGGTCATGGGCTATGCCCAATTGCTGAAAGACGGAATGTTGGGCGACACCAATTCCCAACAAGCCGCGGCGATCGATACGATAGCCGCGCGGTCGAAGGATCTTTTGAATATGATCAACAGTTTGCTGTATGCAACTTCGCTGGAAGGCAACGGCGCCAAGCTCGAAGCAGGCGAAGTCAGCTTGACAGAATTGGTGGACGAATTGAAGACGGATTATCGAGCTCAATCCAAAAAAGAGCTTAGTCTTATTTGGGATTATCCTCCAGAACTGCCAACCATCGAAACCGACGCTGCGAAACTGAAACAAATTCTTCAAAACATTATCAGCAACGCCATCAAGTTCACCGAAAGGGGCACCGTCACTACTTCGGTGCGTTATTTTCCCAGTGACAAGAGAGTGGAGTTCGTTGTGGCGGACACGGGGATTGGCATCGCGCCTGAGGAGACGCAGTCCATCTTCGAGCGATTTCACCAAGTCGATAGCTCGCAGACTCGCTCCTTCGAAGGCGTCGGGCTCGGACTGTATATCGTCAAGGAATTTTCCGCGCTACTGGGCGGACAAATTGCCGTTGAAAGCAAGCCGGAAAAAGGCTCAATCTTCACCGTCACGATCCCAACCGAAATTGCCAACTCGAGGGAGTCGGTGTAAATCTGGTCCGCTGGGCTTTCGGTTGAGTCTCTAGTGAAACATCTTTCAGGATTGTCTCGACCTGAAAACCAATGACGCATTCAAACCTCAGCTTGCGCAAGAGATTGCTGGCGCGCGACGTCTTCTTGCTCTTCTGGTCGCGCAATGCGAACGCGTCGAAACGGGTGCTTGGGGAGTTCCAGATCGCGCAAGTCAAACCGGGACTGAATACTATCCTGCCCATGTCCCTCGAGGATGCCGCCGTTGCGCCGCCGCCTCCGGGAATCGAGGACACGAATCTGCGTGACCGGTTCATGATCGCCGGCTACGGCCTGCAAAAAATCGCCGAAACAGTTCGGAAGCAAACTTAGGAAGCCAAGGGGTCGGCGCGGCAGGGGTGCAGCATATTCATGACATCATGCTTTTTCGCGGTTTTTTACATCCACATCTCGCCGCGCAATAACGGCTAGCAAAGTCTTGGCGATAGTCTGTAGGAAGGATAAGTAATTGAGCACATGTAACGGCGGATTGGGTTTAGTCGTGGGGTTTCCGTTACCGGCAAACGGCTAGAGCGCAGCGGTCGACATAGCGGCGCCGAGTTTCAGCATATCTCTGGTCCCGTTCAGGATGGCCGCATAGTGTAAATTATTGTGCGACGGACCGGACAATAGTATTTTGATTTTCTCGCTGATTCATTCATCAAGGAGCCGTGAAATGATTCAAACGTTGGTGATGATTGCACTCTTGATTTTACCTCTTTCAGTCTATGGGCAGCCGAAGGGATGGGAAAAGGAATGGACCGATGCGCTGGAAGGCGCGAAGAAAGAAGGCAAGTTGGTGGTCGCGACGTCGCCGGACCCGGTCATGCGTGAGATCGCGCGCTAAGTTTAAAGCGCGTTATGGCGTCACCGTGGAGCATTTGGCGGGGTCGTCGAGCAAACTGGCCGACCGGTTAGGGATCGAGCGACGGGCGGGGATAAGTACCGTCGATGTTTTTCTCGGCGGTATCCAGACGGTGGCCAATATTCTTTACGCGGAAAAGATGCTCGATCCGCTCAAGCCGGCATTGATCCTTCCAGAAGTCGTGGATCAAAAAAGGTGGAAGCGAGGAAAGCCTTGGTTCGTCGATCCGGAAGAACGATACGTACTGAGAGTCTACAGCACGATCACCGGCCTGCTGCACATAAACGCGGATCATGTGAAGGCGGATGAATTAACCAATGCCACCGATTTGCTGCAAACCAAATGGCGCGGCAAGATTGCGACCGAGGATCCGACGGTTGCAGGGAGCGGCAGCAACACGGCGGCGCGGATCTATCTTCAAATGGGAGAGGATTTCGTCAAAAGACTTTACCTCGGTCAGAAGGTGGTCCTTACCCGAGAGCGGCGTCAACTCACCGATTGGCTGGCGCGGGGAACTTACCCGATTGCCTTTGGCGCGCAAAGTTCGGACGTGGGCAGGATGATCAAAGAGGGATTCCCGCTCAGGGAAGTTTATGGGTTTCCCGACATGCCGCCGGCTTTGACCGGCTCGCCTTGGTTGCTGGCTCTTATGAACAAAGCGCCGCACCCGAACGCGGCGCGGGTCTTTTTGAATTGGATTGTTTCAAAGGAGGGGTTGGAGGTCTATGCCCGTGCCGAGGGTCGGGCGGCGTTGCGCACGGATACCGACGAATCTTTCATCTCAGACGAGGAAAGGCCCAAGGAAGGAATCAAATACTTCGACACTTACGATTGGCAATTTACCGTGACGGAAAAAGAAAAAATCCGACTCCGGTTTAAAGAGCTGCTCGGGCGGTGAAGGAGGCTTTGGGAGACTATGCGTATTCTTCTATTGCGGCCGGAAAGCGATGATCCTTCCCCGATAGATCAGTCCCTTGGCGTCCGGTTGTCGGCGCAGATGCGAGTCAATGGGGACGAAATTGTCCTTACGGAAGAAATCTTCCAGCGCGATGACGACGCCGATCTCGAAAGAAAACTCACGCGCGGGCAAGATGGCAAGGTTTCGGCCGTGATCGGGGCAACCAACGTTCCTGAGTCAACTCGCCTTGGCGAATTGGCCGCAAAGATGAATCTCCTGTGCTTCGTTGCCAACAATAATCCTGTGGTTTGCCAGGGTCGCCGGCAGGTATTTCACATCGGACTGCCGACCCGCCAGACGACCGCCGCTGTGGCAGCGCTCATCGCGAAAACGAATCGACGACATATTCTTCTGCTCCATGACCAGACAGAGTTCCAAAGCCGTGTGGCTTCGACTATGGAGAGTGCGTTAAGAACCCGCGGAATGGACGGGAGATCCCAGCCGGTGTTGTTCGAAGAAGGGGTTCAACTATCAACCGGGTGGAAGCCTGATTTGATTTACGCGATCTTTTCCAGCGAGCAAAAAGCTTTGCGTGTGGTGCAGATGATCCGAAACGTCGCGATGGATATTCCTATTCTCTTCGGCCGCTCGCTCTTGAGAGAGAGTTTTTTGCTGTCGCTCGGCGATCCTACCAGCGAGTGCTGGTTCGTCGATATGTTTCATCGAAACGGCCAACAGACGCCGGCGCAACGGGAGTTTCTCCGAGTGATGACGGCGAAAGGCGTGAAAATACCGACCGCCAATCATGCCTTTGGCTGGGATGGCTTGGCACATTGCGCTGCGGCCTTGAAGGCTGCCGGGAGCGATCCGTTGCGCGCCATCGATTATCTGGAATCAGGCATAACGCTGGACGGCGCCAGCGGTGCTTGTTGTTTCAGCCGCGATAATCACAACGGGCGATTCGAACCGGGGCCGCATACGATTACACGGTGGCACAATCATCGCTTTGAAGATGTGTAATGGATTCACGTAGGCATGGTCCCGAATAACAATCAGTACAATCTTTCGATTCCGTTATTTTTTTGGACTGTGATACGACCATGGCAATAGGATCAAGCTCGCCTACGCCTACGAACAGTGACACGTCATCGGCGTCCGCCCAGGTGCATCGACTGAATAAAGCCGCAGACAGCGAGATTGACTTGATTTAATCGCTCGTGATACGCCGCTGTCATGTTTGCGACGTGGAGGGAAAATCATGACTACGAACAGTAATGGCGGAACTCTTCATCATGATCTTTACCGGACGGGGCCGGGAACCATCGCCGGCCGTTTCATGAGAATGTTCTGGCATCCCATTTACGCGGCTGAGCAACTGAAGGTGGGTTGGGCAAAACCGATTCGCATCATGGGCGAGGACTTCACACTTTACCGCGGCGAGTCGGGTAAGCCGCACTTGGTGGGGTTTCGCTGTGCCCATAGAGACGCGCAATTGTCCGTTGGATGGGTAGAGGACGATTGCATTCGCTGCCGCTTTCATGGCTGGAAATACGACGCTGCCGGACAATGTCTCGAACAGCCGGCGGAGAAAAAATCATTCGCTGAGAGCGTCCGGATCCCCAGCTATCCAACCGAAGAATATCTTGGATTGATATTCGCCTACCTGGGCGAGGGCGAAGCGCCGCCGTTGCCGCGTTTCCCTGACTTCGAAAACAAGGAAGTCTGGGTGGAGACTTATGTCAGGCCCTGCAATTTTTTTAACAACCTGGAGAATGAACCGTTCCATATTCCTTTCACTCACCGTGAATCGCAGCAATATTTGAAACGCCCCGTCGAAATTCCGGAAGTGGTCCCCGAGGAGAGCGACTGGGGAGTTTTAACGACATCCAGATTTCAGAGTGGACGTGTGCACATCAGCCATCATGGCATGCCGAATGTGCTTTGTTTTAAGGAGGGCGATCGCGATCATTTGGCCTGGCGGGTTCCCATCGATGACGAGAAGCATGCAAGTTTTCAAGTGGACGCCCAACATGTGATGGAGGGGGAACGCGGGCGTTTGTATAAGGAACGGCATGCTGCTCGCACCGCACAGGCCGAACGGCTCAACGAGCTGGCGAAGGCGGTTTTGCGCGGCGATGTTCGAATTCCGGATATCGAAGACAAGTCCAACATTCATTGGATCCAGGACTATGTCGTTCAGGTCGGCCAGAGCTCGCTAGCGCAGCGCCGCGAATGTCTCGGCGATACCGATGAGATCATTATCTTGCAACGCAAGCTCTGGGAACGAGAAATCAAAGCGCTTGCCGAGGGACGCCCGCTAAAGAAATGGGGCAGGTCACAAAAACTCGCCGAGATGCGGTCTTCAGATCACGCAAAATAACCGGCTTGGGCGAAATGACGATTCCGTGGGTCAATTTGTTTTACGACGGCACAGAGTATGACTCTCAAACACTTGTTCATTTTCTTCTTATCGACCGCTGCTTTGTTCTTCGGTTCCGCCTTTGACGCAATCAGCCAAGATCGACCGAAGATTTACGTAGGCACCTCGGCAATCCACAGCCCGACACTCTTCCCGCTCTATGTTGCCGAACAGAAGGGCATGTTCAAAGAGCAGGGTTTCGATATTGCTCCCGTTTATATGGTGCCACGGGTGCAGATTCCGGCGTTAACAGCCAAAGAAATACCGTACGTCACGGGGCTTGGCTCGGTCTTGTCGGGAGCGGCACGGGGACTGCCGGTAAAGCTTGTCATGGTGTTTATGGCCCATTCTCCCCAAGTCTTGGTTTCTCGCTCACAGATTCGCTCAGTCGGAGAATTGCGCGGCCACAGTGTCGGCGTTACTCAATCCGGCGCGACCGAGCATCGCTTTCTCCTGCTGATTCTGAAGAAATACGGAATAGATCCGCAGGAGGTGAAGGTAGTGAGCCTACGGGAGACCCCGAATCGCATACTAGCCGTGAAGGAAGGAATCGTTGATGCCGCGGTGCTGGATGTCTTTTCCGGTTTACGATTGGAAAAGGAAGGGTACAAGCAACTCGTGTTTGTAAAAGATATCACCGAGCTGCCTGCGACCGGATTAGCCACACACGACGATCGGATTCGAGAGAAGAGAACTGAAGTTCGAAAGATGCTGTTGGCGATTCTGAAAGCCAACGGCTACATTAAATCGCGCGCCGCCGATCTGCCCGCGTTGATGAAACAGTATATGAATCTGCCGTCCGTGGAAGCGGCTCGCACCGCTTTTGACGCGTATAGAGGGCTTTGGTCAGAGAACGGTCTGACTTCCGACGATGGTCTAAGAAATGTCGCCGCATTGGGAAGCGTTCCAGAAAACACGCCGTTGGACAAACTTGCCGATTGGTCGATCCTCAAGGAGGCGCTGGCCTCTACCAAATGACCATAGGACAATGAAACCTGACCGCAGCTTCTTGAAAATCCAGCTCGTCCTGTTGAGCCTCGTTATTCTTTCGGCGGCGTTTTCCCAAGCCCAAGAACGGCCGACGATTCTCGCCGGGCATGGGACTCTGTCCGCATCGATACTACCTCTTTGGGTCGGTGCCGACGCCAAGCTCTTCGAGAAACACGGCTTGCAGGTCAGGCCGATCTATTTACCTCGCGCCGCCGGGAGGCCCGCTCTGCTCAGCGGCGACATACAAGTTTATTTTTCGGCGGGTCCGCCTTTGGTGCAGATGCATTTGAGCGGCGGAGATGTGGCCATCACCTCTTGCGTGGTCCACAAGCTCACCTCGAAGATCATGGTGATTCCGGCTATTCAAAAAGTGGCGGATCTGCGCGGCAAAGTGTTGGCCGTGGCCAACCCAGGGTCCGCCAGCGATTTTGCCGCGAAGCTTTTTCTCTCGCGCCAAGGCATGAAACCCGGCCAGGATGTTTCCATTATCTACAGCGGTTCGACCAGCGCGGCGTTCGCGGCGCTGGTCAACGGCAGAGTACAGGCGATTTTCGCGACCTCGCCGAACGATCTGCAGGCTGCTCAGGCGGGTTTCAAACCTTTGCTGGAATTGGGCGATCTCAATATCCCCTACGCCGGTAACTGCACCGCGGCGATGCGTCCTTACATTGCCAAACAGCCGGCGCGGATGCGCGGCTTTGTCGCCGGCGTTATGGAGGCGATCGCGCATATCCGAAGGCGGCCCAACGAAGCCAAGGCGACGCTGCAGAAGTATACCCGCGTCTCGGATCCGGTAATTTTGCAACACGCCTACGACTCCGACACTCGCTATATGGAGCCGGTGCCGTCTCCGACTGTCGAAGGCACGAAAACGATATTGGATCAGTTGGGAGTCTCGGGCCGTCCCGCCGAGACGTTTCTCGCCGAGTTTATCGATGACCGGTTCATGAAACAGCTCAGCGACGAAGGCTTCATGAAGCAGCTTTATCCCAGCGGAACCCTCACACGCTAAAGCGCGACTGGCAAATGTGGATTGTCACCGGTCTCGGCTGTCAAGTATCCGGCGTACCCATCATAGCGATCTTTCGAATTCCTCTTTTTTTCGCGGTTTCTTCACAGCTTCATTTCGCCGCGCGATAACAGTCGGAAACATATTTTTAATGAGTGACCATCGGTTGGTGGCTTGCAACGGAGAATAGTTGTTTCGTCGCGTCGATCCTCCCGCGCGAGTTCCTGGGCAACCGCTACTCCATAGTATGCCGGGACGCTTTTAGAACCGAAGGCCGTGCCAATCGTTCCAGTGTCAATCGCTATTGCTTAGTTCAAAACGTTACAGAGAGTGAAAGACCAGGATGCTTTCCGGGCGCTTGCGAGCGACGTAGCGAAGCGATTGCGGGCAGGAGAAGCGTGCTGATTCACTGCGCGGGCGGTGTGGGCCGCACCGCGACTCTCGCCATCGCATTAGGTGAAGCGACGAGCGACGCGCGGAGGGCGGTCTCTCAGGGGGCGACGATCGAGACGGCGCCGCTGAGTGAACCCATTTCGTGGTGCGCGTCGCAGAAGGAAGCAAGGGCAGAATTAGGCAACAGGAACAGCAAGAACCGTCGTTCAGGTCATTGAGTCGCAACAACACTCGGTTCAGAAAATTGTTGCGAGCCGAAGTCCTTGCGCAGCACTCGACGAGGATTTCAAAGCCGCCCTTGAACAATTCCGCAAGATCGCCGGCGATTTGGGCACGGATGTCGCTGCGGAAAAACTTAATAGGGAATGAAAAATTTAAGAAACACGGACAAATATTTTCAATATCCTGCGAATCGTCAAGTTGGCGCCTCGGGACGAAGATAGCGTTGTAGCTCTCTGAGAACGGCACTCACTCCGCCGTGGCTCTTCAGGGCAATGCTCTGTGCCGACAACTGAAGTCGCAGACGATCTTCAGCGGTGATCTCCTTGTTGGTCCAGATAATGACCGGCGTGGAGGCGCCCAGTGGGGTTTGGCGGAAGCGCTCGAGAAATTCAAAACCGTCAATTTTGGGCATCAGGAGATCGAGAATGACGGCCGCAAATTGCTCGTGTCCAGCGGCTTTAAGACCGCCCTCCGCGCCGGAGACGCAGAGCGCGGCGCAATCCAACTGCTTAAGAGCGATCTCGGCCAGCTTGAGGATCTTTGGATCGTCATCGACGACCAGCACTTTTCTTTTGTCGCCCGGCTTCACGCCGGCACGTTGGAGCGCGGCGAGTAAATCCTCGATCTCGACGGGCTTGACCAAGTAGTCCGAAATCGGAAAGGCTCGCGTGATTTGATTTTTGCCGACGACCGATACGACGATGATCGGCGTCTTCTGGTTCCGTCCTTCGTTCCGGATCGCGTGACACAATTCCCAACCCCCCATGTCGGGTAGAATGAGATCCAGCGTGATGGCATCGAACGACTTTTCTCGACACTTGGCCAGCGTTTCGGCCGCGCTGGCCGCCGTCTCGATGCGGTAACCGGCCTCGGTCAGTGTGCGCGACAGCCATTCGCGATCCTGCTCATTATCCTCGATGATCAGTAGGGTAGGCGCGTGGGCTTCGCTCAGGTGCAAGTGGGTGAATTCAACAAGGGGCTCCTCACCGTCACCAAAGCGCGGCAAGACAATGTAAAAGACACTGCCTTTACCGAAGGTGCTTTGCGCGCCGACCGATCCTCCCTGGGCTTCAACCATCCGCTTACAGAGCGCCAGCCCGAGCCCGGTCCCCTGACTCTTCTTGGCGAGTCCGCTGTCCAGCTGCTGAAACTCGCTGAAGAGTTTTCCGATATCCTCGTCGCGAATGCCGATGCCGCTGTCTTCGACCTCGATCCGAAAAGAGCTGCTCGTCTCCGCGCTGGTGCGGACGATCACTGTCCCTCCCTCGGGGGTGAATTTGAGTGCGTTGGAAAGGTAGTTATACAAAACCTGTTTGAGCTTCGCCGGGTCGGTCATGACCTGATCGACCTCCGCCACGACGTCCGCCGTGATGGCGATCCTTTTCCCCGCCGCAATGGTGCGTAGAGTTTCCGTCACTTCTCTGGTAAGTTTCTTGAGGCTCACCGGCTCGGCATGAAACTCCATCCTACCGGCCTCGACTTTGGCAAGATCCAGCACATCGTTGATCAGTGCCAGGAGATGCTCAGAGCTACTCAAGATGTCGCCGAGAAACTCCGCTTGCTCAGATGAGATCGGACCTACCTTGCCGTCGATCATCAGCTCCGAGAATCCGGTGATGGCGTTGAGCGGCGTGCGCAGCTCGTGCGACATATTTGCCAGGAACTCGCTCTTCAATCGGTTTGCCTCCTCGACGCGCCGCGATTGCCTTTCCAGTTCGGCATTCTTTTCCCGGAGCTCCTCTTCGGCTTTTTTGCGTTGTGCCAAGTTGTTCATAATCGTAGCGGCCAAGCCGCCACTCAGGAGAATGATAACTCCGTAGATCAAAAGGAGACGATTCAAGGTGTTGCGCCTGAGAGCAAAGGCAGTGGCGGTCGGCTGGGTTGCGACAACCCCCCAGCCATAACCCGCCACCGGCTGATAGGCGGAGACCCGCTCCTCTTTTTCAATCGGGTTGGTTTGGACTTCGACCCCACTCTCCCCGCGCAGCGCCTTGCCGACGACCGGCACCGCGGAAAAATTGATAATCTGTCCTTGTGGCAGGAACTGAGGATGGGCCACGAGCTGCCCTTTTCGGTCCACCAAATAGACGAAGCCCGACGGCCCGACTTGGATATCTTTGATCCATTCCCGGAAATTCTCGAGGCGGACTCGAAGACCCAGGATTCCCGTTGTGGTCGCCGCATCCGGCGCCCTGATGGGGAGTACGATGGTGACTATATTGGTCCGTGGTAAAGCTAGTGTTTGATAGACTTCAGAGACGTACGGTTTCCAGTCACGGCTCACGCCTCGATACCAATCGCGGTAAGCCCGGTTGGTATCGACGGTATCGGCAAGCTCGGGCACGTTTGCCATGAGCGTTCCTTCAGGATCGCTCAGAAATACCGTCTCAATGAAAGGAAAGTCCTTCGGGACATCCGCCAAAATTGCACTCGCCTCGGTCCAGTTTTTAGCCGCAACCAGTTGACGAAAGCGCACGCGTGTGGCGAGTGAAATCCCAATGTCGGTGATGCGATCGAGTTTCTCTTTGACGATGGCTGCCGCCAGATGAGCAATCGTCTGGCGCCTGGAGAAAGCGGCATCGGTGAGGTCGCGCTCGGTGGTCAGGTAGCTCACTACCGCGATGAGCAGCACCGGTAAAATCAAAACCAGGAGAAGCAGCAAGCGCACGAGCGGGTGTTTTCGGTGAGCTGCAGTGAGGTAGTTCGTGATCCGGTCAACCAACAGTTTCAATAGGTGGGCTCCGTCACATCCCGAGATTTGGTTCGGTCATAGTGGTGCGGGCCTATTGCAAAAGCAGCAACGGCAATTTTCATTTTCGCTCGTTGGCGACGCGTCATGCGCTGCATAGGATGCAATTACCTTGAAGCCAGCGTCCAATCGCGTGTGAAGACCCAGGGATTACAAACCGTCGGCGCTTTGTGGTCGTCTCGGTACAGAGTAGATCGGTGCTATTCGGTCGTTATTTATCTGATTGTAAGGTCCCAGCGCGAGTCGGTCAAACTATTTGATGGTTCTCAGTACCGCCGTAAAGTAATAGACAGCCGGGCACGCGGCGACCCATCGCGGGTCGAAGAATCCGACGCTCTTCCGATCCCAATATGCGCGCACGTCGAAGCGGGCCCTCAAGCAATTCCGCGAACGACGTCGCGCCGTGCGCTGACCTGTTTAGATGAGGGAGCAATGAATAAGCGATCAATTCTGAAGTTGCTTTGCTAACTCACGCCATTGTCGTTGGCGAGTACTGCCACTTATGTTGGTTAGGAACTTGACGCTTGTCTGCGGAGGAAATAGGCTGCAAAAAAGCACCGCCTCATCGTCAGATGAAAGCCATATTGAGGGAGGAGTCATGCGAACGCGTAACATTTTGATCTTCGGTCTGGCGCCGGCTTTGACCTTTGTTCTCGCTTTGAAGCTCGTTTCCGGCGCCGAACCCAAAAGTCGAAATATAATTTTATCGACCACGACGAGCACACAGGATTCCGGTTTATTGGATGTTTTGATCCCGCTTTTCGAAAAACAAACCGGCTACATCGTCAAGACCGTTTCGGTGGGAACGGGCCAGGCGCTTGCGCTGGCGGCAAAGGGGGATGCGGATGTGGCCCTAGTCCACGCGCCCAGCCTGGAAAAGCAATACGTCAGCGAAGGAAAGTTGCTCAACCGCCGGCTCGTCATGTACAACGATTTTGTGATCATCGGTCCGAAAGATGATCCCGCGAAAATCAAGTCGGCGAAGACGGCGCTTGCGGCTCTGAAGTTGATTGAGCAGTCAAAATCCCGCTTTGTCTCCCGCGGCGACAATTCCGGCACACACAATCTCGAGAAATCGTTGTGGAAAGAGGCGGGCATCGAACCGAAGGGCGATTGGTACATCGAGTCCGGTCAGGGCATGGGCGCGACGCTTGGCATCGCCAACGAGCGGAATGCTTACACGATCACCGACCGCGGCACATACCTGGCCCTCGGAAAGCGAGTTGTACTGCCGATCCTGGTGGAGGGAGACAAAGCGCTGCTGAATATCTACTCTGTTCTCGAGGTCAATCCCGCCAGCGGCTCGAGAGTCAATGCCGCCGGCGGCAAGGCGTTGGCAGATTTCATGGTCTCGCCGCAAACGCAGGCGGCGATTAAGACTTTCGGAGCGGAAAAGTTTGGTCAATCTTTGTTCGTGCCCGTCGCGGGCAAGCGCGAGGAGGAGCTGGGAGTTTAACCGTGGAGCTGATCTGGCAAGGGATGGCCAAGGCTATCGAGCTCGTATTTAGCGGTGATACCGAGGTTTGGTCCATCACCTGGCTGTCGATTAAAATCTCCGGCAGCGCGACATTCATTTCTCTTCTGCTCGGAATACCTTTGGGCATTGCGCTCGCGCTCAGCCGTTTCCCGGGACGGTCGATCGCTGTGGCGCTGGTCAACACCGGTATGGGGCTGCCGCCCGTTGTTGTCGGCCTTTTTATCTCGATCCTGCTTTGGCGCAGCGGACCGTTGGGTTTTCTCGAACTCGTTTACACTCCGAGCGCAATGATCATCGCCCAGGTCGTCATCGCATTTCCGATCGTGGTCGGGCTGACGATGGCGAGCTTTCAAAGCCTCGATCCGAATCTGGCGCTGCAATTGCTCGGCATCGGCGCTTCGAAGCGCCAGGTGCTCTGGCTTCTTTGCAAAGAAGCGCGATTGCCGCTGCTGGCGGCCGTCATGGCGGGGTTCGGCGGCGTCATCTCCGAGGTGGGAGCATCGATGATGGTCGGCGGCAATATTCGCGGACAAACCCGGGTTCTAACGACCGCGACGGTGCTGGAAACCGGCAAGGGTAATTTTGAGATCGCCATCGCATTGGGATTGATTCTTCTCATTCTCTGTTTTGCGCTGAATTTTTTTCTGACTCTCATCCAGCAGCACGACCGAGTCAAATGGCCGAGACTCTCCTAGAGTTACGGGATATCTGCGTTCAATATGGAGCCGCTACGGCTCTCGATCTTTCGTTTTTCGATGTCCACGCCGGTGAAGTCGTCGCGGTCATCGGCGACAATGGAGCCGGCAAGTCCACTCTCCTGCGAGTGATGGGCTTGCTCCAATGGCCGACTTCCGGAAGCGTATACTTTCGCGGCGAACGGGCGACGTCGCAAAACTCTCTAGCGCTACGTCGCCGAATGGCGAGTGTGTTTCAGGAGCCTCTGCTGTTGAATGCGACGGTTTACGAGAACGCCGCCCTCGGCTTGAAGCTCCGCGGATTGAGTCGTGATCAAATCGACAAAAAACTGTGGCCTTGGGTTGAGCGACTCGGCATCGCCCATTTAGCCGGACGCCAAGTTCGCACACTTTCGGGCGGCGAGGCGCAGCGGACTAGTTTGGCCCGCGGATTTGTCCTGGATCCGGAGGTGCTCCTCTTGGATGAGCCTTTCTCCGCGCTTGATGCTCCCACCCGCGAGACTCTCCTAGCGGATTTGCGGGACATTTTGGCGCAAACCGGCATCACCGCCATCATGGTGACTCACGAACTTCATGAGGCGGCGGCGCTGGCCAAACGGATCGGCGTTTTGAGTCGTGGCAAGTTAATACAATGCGCGCCACAGCGGGAGATTTTTACTCATCCTGCGAACGAAGAAGTCGCGATCATGGTTGGCATGGAAACGAGAATCCCTGGAATCGTTGACGCAAGTCTTGGTCAAAAGATCTCGGTGCGGTTTCAAGGCGGAATCGCAACCGTGTCGGGCGATTTTAGGAGTGGCGCGCCGGTGATCCTCTGTATTCGCCCGGAGAACCTCGATATTGATCGCGACTTTGGCGACCGGACATGCGCCAAGGAAAATATCTGCATCAGAGGAAAGGTACGGAGAATTTCGCCATCGACGGCACGCTATCGAATTATGATACAGGCAGAATGTGGTTATGTGACGGCGCTGGCGAGCGAGTCTCGTTTCGCGGCCCTATGTTTACGCGAAGGAGACGACGTTGTAGCATCAGTCAGCCCGGCCGCTATCCACGTGGTTGAGCTGATGACTGCCCTAAACCCGAGTTGATTCCGGAACACGGGAAAGTTTATCGTTTTCACTCCAGATGATTTGCAGGTGAAAGAGGAAAGGCGCAAGTTAGCCGACGGCTCGCCGGGCTCACTGTTCTCGCCCAGGAAGCATTGAGAACCTACTTTGCAGTCAATAATGCGTTTAAGCGCAGGGCCGGCACATGTAGAGTAAGACTCGACTCGCTGAGTAGGTCACCGGCGAGGTCGATCGAGTCCAAAGGCGACATCGATCGATAATCTAGCGCTGGTGATTCTTGCCTTCCAGGAGTGTCTTGAGCTTCTGACCGAAGTCGGCGTTGTCGTAGTAACCTTTGAAGCGTTCCGCGCCGGCGCCGAGCGCGGCGACAAGCACCGGCTGGTTGGTGTGCGCCGAGGTCAGCCAATAAATCTGGGTATTGTTCGCGATCATGGCGCCCAGCGCTTGCGCCGTCGGATCGGTAAACAGCGTGCGCGAGATCGGCTGCCGTTTGACGATTGCGTCTTTGTACTCCGGCGCAAGCGTGAAGCCGCGAAAATATTCATTCATCAGCTTGTCGACCGCATCACCGGTGGGATTGCGGCCTAAAAGCTCCGAGGCCTTTCGGAAAGAGATGCCAATGGATTGGATCTTTTTAAAATCTTCGCCTGTCCCCACCAACTGGTTGTCACCCTTGGTGCTGGTCATATCCTTTAAAGCCAGCGTAAACCCCACCCCGCCGGTATCATGATCAGAAGTCACGATGATCAAAGTTTCGCGCGGATACTTTCGGTAAAATTCATATGCGAGGCCGACGGCGCGATCGAATTCGCGATAGTCGTGGATGACCGAGGCGATGTCGGAGAGATGACCGGCGCTATCGATATTCTCCGATTCGATAAAAGCAAAGAACCCTTTGGGGTTTTGGTCGTGCAACACGCGGATTGCCGTGCGCGTCATGTCGTAGACCGATGGCTCGCTGCTCTTATCCCTGTCGATCTCCATGCTCATGTCTCTAAGGCTGAATAGCCCCAAAACTTTTCCTCGCGATAATGCGTCGAGATCCGGCTTGGTGGCGACGGAACGATAGCCTTTCTTCTCAAAGGCGGCGACCATGTCGGTGTCGTCCGAGCGCCGACTGCCGGGCTTGTCCTTCGGTAAGAACTGGTCCTTGCCGCCGCCCAAGAGAACATCCGGCGCCAAGTCGAGATAGCGATCAAGGATCGCAGCGTAGTCGCGCCGATTGGGCACATGGCAAACGAATGCCGCCGGGCTGGCATCGTAAATCGTCGCGTTGGTAACCAGGCCGAGGCGCATGCCGCGGCGGCGGGCGACTTCCATGGCGCTGATCGTGGGCGTGCCATCGGCGCACATTCCCAGCGCGCCGACATTGGCCTTGCATCCCCCGGCGAGCGCGGTGGCGGCAGCCGCGGAGTCGGTTGAAAGCGCGTCGGCGGCGTGGGTCGTCATCACTCCGACGCTGCCTTGTTTGATGATTTTATCGACGATGACGAAGCCCTCGTTATGAACTTGCCGGCGGTATTGCCGGGCGATCTCCAGATGGGACATGCCGCCGCCGTCGGAAAGAAAAAGAAACACGTACTTAGGGACTCCGGATTCCGCGCGCTGCTGACCGAGGGGCGCCGACGTGGGAAACAAAACAAGTAAGAAAACGATTAAAGTCTCGCATAGGTGAGTGACGGAAGTGGGGCGGACCCGTTTGCGCATGTTTAACCTCGCAGCGATGTTTGATTCGTCAGGCGACGATACTCCAGCCAAAGCGATAGCGCCGTATAGTAAGCTGGAAAGAGCAAGGAGGCAAACGCAAGTACCCGATCACTCTGCGGCAGCCGGTAGATCATATATAAGACGGCGCCGCCCCACAGCGCGCCTAAAACATTTGTCTGTACGCGAAACCGCGGGCTCCTGCTTGGATAAATGAACTTGATCGGAACGAAAATTAAGACTGACAGCGCGATGACTACAAAGGCATTGACCCACACGGGCGTTTTCAAGACATAGAAATAGAAGACGACGATATTCCAATAGGACGGGAAGCCGAGAAAAAAATTGTCGCTGGTTTTAGCGTCTTTTTGGCAGAAGCCGTAGGCACTCGCGAGCAACGGCAGTGAAACGAGCCACAATGAGTCTTCAGGTGGCAAGAGACGGGCGTGGATCAGCAAAAAACATGGTGCAATGACATAGTTCAAATAGTCGACGATCGCGTCGAGCAGGTTGCCATCGAACCAGGGGATCACTTCCTTCACGTGGACGGCGCGTGCCAATGTGCCGTCCGTGGCGTCGATCACAACCGTGAAGGCCATCAACAAAAAGGCAGCGCGGAAGGACGCTTGTTCAATGGCGAGGATGCTAAAGAAACCGACGATGACGCCGAGGGCGGTATAAAGGTGGACGAGCCAGGCGAGGATCAGACTCCTGGACATCCGGCCGGTCTATGTGGCGGAGGCGGCGAAGCTTGGTCGCGCCTTGAGCCGGGCAATCCAGGCGACGGTTTTTCCAAATTTGTTGGGGTCCACCGGGATCGCGAATCGATCCAACAGCTCGAGGTTGGCCATGAAGGCAATATCAGCAAGGCTGAACGAGCCGGCCAAGTATTCGTTGCCGTTAAGTTCGGTTTCGATTCTGTCAAATGCCTGCGTGATCGCCGCTCTAGCGTTGTCGATTCGCTGCGCGTCGCGTTCCCCTTCCGGCTTACGCATTTCTTGGATCAGATGAACGCAGTAGAGATTGAAGTGAGTATCGCGAAAATCCTCCATCAGCCTCACCCGTGCCCGTCCTTCCGAATCTTTTGGCATCAATGGAGGATAGGGATATTCGTCTTCGAGATATTCGTTAATCACCGTCGAATCGTAAATGATGAATCCTTCATCGTCCAATGCGGGGATTTGTCCGAACGGATGAATTTTGAGATATTCGGGATTTTTCTGTTCCCTTTTGGAAAGATCGACGTTAATACGCTGGAACTCAAGCCCCTTCTCTAAGAGAGCAATGCGAACTTTGCGAGAGTTGGTCGAGGGCGGGAAAGTATACAACTTGATCATCGACAGCAGTCCTCCTTAACCTTCACCACTGCAGCTATCTTAACATAACAGCGTATTAGCTGCGAGCATTATTTCTAAATTTCGGGGGGTTGGACTCACCAGGACAGACATCTCGGAGCTCGGAAGCGAGAAGGAAAGTCACTGACCGCGACTTTTCAACGTCGCTTTCAACGTGAGCGGCGTACCGGCGCGCAGAATCGCTATTTCGACCTCGTCGCCGGCTTTGCGGTCGCTCAGAGCGCCAGTCAGGTCTTCGATATTTTCGATTTTTTTGTCAGCCAAGCGAATGATTACGTCGCCTTCCTGCAAGCCGGCGAGCGCCGCCGGGCTGCCGCTGGAAACTCCGGCAAGTCGTACGCCCGCCGCCGGTGCGCCGTAGTCAGGGATGGTGCCGAGATAAACGCGAAATCCTCGACCCGCCGCGGCGCCCGCGGCCGGCGGGCGTGCCGGCAGGCTGACAAAATTGATCGGTTCCTTAATATTGGCGATCTGCAACGCAGTCAGCATGACAAGGTCGCCGACTTTTGCCATACCGTCGATGTTAAGTTTCTCCCAAGTATCGGTGGATCGGTGATAGTCATTGTGGATGCCCGTAAAGAAATGGAGCACCGGAATTTTCTTGCTATAAAAGGACATGTGATCGCTGCGCCCGACATCGTCGGATTCGCCGATCTTGAGGCCCAATTGCTGAGCTCCGGCCAGCACCGTTTTGCTAAAATCCGTGCTTGAGCGTGTGCCAAACACGGTTACACGGTCGTCGCGCAAGCGTCCGACCATATCCAAATTGATCATGGCCTTTATCGCCGAGATGGACACTGCATGATCGACATAATGGCGCGAACCGAAAAGACCGAGCTCTTCGGCCGAGAATGCGACGAATACGATCGTTCTGGCCGGTTTGTGCGCCAGTAGGCTGAGGCGGCGGGCTAAGTCGATAATCACTGCGGTTCCCGACGCGTTGTCATCGGCGCCAGGATGAACCTGCCCTTCCGAGGCCGAGTCTCGCGCGCCAAAATGCCCCAATCCAAGGTGATCATAGTGGGCGCCGATGACGATCGATTCGGCGCTCAGCGTCGGATCCGCGCCGGGCAGTATACCGACGACATTGTCTGTGTGCTGGCGATTTTCCCTCAAGTTAACTTGCAAGGTGGCAATAGCGTTGGGAATGGCCGTTGAAGCGGGTTTGCCGCTGGTGTCGATCTGTTCTTTGAGCGACCTAAGCGAAATTCCCCGGGCGGCGAGCCATTTTTCGATAACCTGGCGCTTCACCTGGGCGGCGGTCAGGCGATTGCCGCCGCGCCATAAACTACTTTGCGTCGAGATCAATTCACGTTTCTCACGACTCGAATCGCTCATATCGACCAAGATCATGCCCAGCGCGCCATGATCCCGCGCGTTATTGGCTTTGCTGCGCAGCGCCGCGTGGGTCGAATAGTCGGGAAGTTTTCTGAATGGGCTTTTAGTCTCCGAAGGCGGCGGCTCGTAGCGGAGCATTAAAATAATCTTGCCCTTGGCGTCGATGCCCGCATAGTCATCGTAACCGTAGTCCTTGGCCGTGATCCCGTAACCGGCGAAAACCACCTCCGCCGCTATTTTGTCGGATGTCGATAGCCCAAGCGGAATCCACTGTTCGTTTAGCTGGAGGGGAGCGTCGGTTCCAAGAGTGAGGCTGGTCGGCTCGACTACGGTGACGCCAACGGCAACATCGAAAGGTTGCAGGAAGCTACCGTTATCGCCGCCCGGCTTCAAGCCGGATTTGGCGAATTCGGCGGCGACATAGTCTCTCGCGAGCTTGATCCCGGGAGTATCGACACCCCGTCCGGTAAGCTCAGCGGCGGATAGGAATTTCACGTGGCGCGCCAGCGCCTCGGTCGCGCTCGAGTCCCGGTTGGTCAGCTCATCGGTCCAACCTGAAAGAGCGGCGAAAACCGTCAGGCCAAGCGTTAGAGCGCTGAGGAAAAATCTAAGCTTGAATTTGAATTGATCCCTATGCGGCATCGTATGAAGCTTACCTTAGCATGCTTATCGGTCGTTGTTTAAGATCGTGGACCAAATCGGAAAGGCCTTGGGCATTTACTCGCTATTTCAGTCGAGACCCTTCGCGTTGCTCAGGGTGACGCGTTCCCAGTTTTAAACTGGGAACGCGTCACTTTTGCGCGCTTTATGGCGAAGTGTTAAGCTTTAAAAAAATTAGAGGAGAGAAAGAATGGCTAAATCGGTCGTTGTTTATACCCAACCTGGGTGAGGCCCGTGTCATAAAGAGGTGGAGTTTCTATCTCAAAAAGGCGTTCAGTTCGTGGAGAAAAATGTACGGGCGGATAAAGCGGCATTAAAGGAATTACTCGATCAAGGATTTCAAAGCACGCCGGTAACGATCATCGACGGCCAATCGGTGGTCGGTTTCGACCAAGTCAAGATAATGGAATTACTAGGTCTTTAGTGATCGACGGAGAATGTCGATAACGGACGAACCGGGGCTGCCGCTGGGAATCCGACGTGACTTTCGGCACGTTGGCTCAGGCGTGGTAGTCGAGCAAAGCGCGCGTCCAGTGTGACGGTGAGATAAGCTAGTATTATTTCCGTGCAATCTAGGCGGCTCAACATCAAATTTCCAAAGTCCACCCTGATTTTTACGTTTGCTCTGTGTCTCGGTGCTTGCCTCAATAAAGGTGACGCGGCAAAGCAGGATTTTGACCACGCCGGTAGCGCTTCCGCCGGTTTCGTCAACAAGGTCTGGCAAGTGAGCAGTTCGTCCGGCGTAGCGGCGGGCACGCTTTATGTATTCCTGTCAGAGGGAACGCTGCTCATCACGTCACCTAATACCAAGCCTACGCTCGGGACTTGGAAGTACGAGGGTGGAGCGCTGACGATGGTCGAGGAGGGTCTCTCCTACAAGGCCGAAATACTTCGATTGAGCGCGGGCGAGTTCAAGATCAGAAGCAACAATCCCGGGCAGCCAGTAGAGACAACGCTCATCCCGGTCGAATCGCGCCCGATGTCGAAGTAGGTCGATCTCATGCGGCTGAGACCCAACGTGCTTCCGCCTGGTGCTTAGGCACGCGCCTGCGTTATCAATCGCGTGCTGTGGTTCACTGATGCGGGGCGTTTGGCCACACAGCTTTTCGTGCGAGAACGTGAATAGAAGGGGATCGCTTGATGATATTAAAGCACGGCCAATCATTGCGTTTTTCCGGCACGCCGTTTTTCCCTCTGTATCTGTGTCTCTTCGTTCTTGCTGCTGCTGGCCCGGCGCACACCGCCACGGTCAAAAATGCGGTCAAACAAGACATCAAGGCGTTCTTCAAAGGCACAGGGAAAACCGTACTTACCTTTGTCGGGTATTCGGGCGCCGGATACGAGGATGACGTTTTGCTGCGCAAACACGCGGAGGTCATTCTCGGCGAATTTGACCCGGCCAAAACCATCGTGAACATCGGCGCTACGCCGGAAGGCATCGGCGCGATCTATGAAATGGCGAAACGGAAAGGCTTCATGACGACGGGAATCGTGTCGTCTCAGGCAAGAGGGCACAATGTCAAGCTATCGCCTTTCGTTGATCACGTTTTTTACGTGGAGGACACGACTTGGGGCGGATTCGTAGGCGGAACCAAGGAATTATCGCCGACCTCCAAAGCCATGGTCGAAAACAGCGACATCATCGTCGGTATCGGCGGCGGGGAAGTGGCTCGGGATGAGCTCATCTCAGCAAAGCGGTTAGGAAAAAAGGTTCGCTTCATTCCGGCCGACATGAATCACCAAAAAGCTCGAAACAGCGCGCGAAAGAAGCAGCAGCCGGAACCGTCTGATTTTCGCGGCGCCGCGAACGCGGCGTTTTGACGCTTCGTCCGCGACCCCCCGGGCAACGGAGCATGACATGATGAAACTTTATTCGCCGCGCCCGATGCTCGGGCTGCTGTGGCTCATCCTCACGGGCTTTTCTGGGTGCACGTATAACTCCCTGACTTCCACCGGCGCAGGCGTGGTCACTGGGTCCGTGGCTTACCGCGAGCGCATCGCTCTCCCGCCGGACGCGGTGGTGGAGCTTTGGATTGCCGACGCGTCGCCCGAGAATGTGGCCGCGCCAATTGTCGCCGAGACCACCGTCCGACCCGAGGGCCGCGACGCAGAACATGGTAATGAGTCTCATTTTACCGAGCTGGGTATTACTTAACTTGCGATTTCCAGCCCGAGGCGCTGAGCATCTTCCCCGTAACTCCCTTGGATTCATCCGAAGCCAGAAATACGAAGACATCGGTCACCGATTCCGGTTTGCTGCCGTGAAAGCCGGTGAGCTTGGTGGCAACGTAGCCTGGCTCGACGGAGTTCACTCGGATATTGCTCGAGCGCACTTCCGCCGCAAGGGTTTGAGTGAATCCTTCCAACCCCCATTTCGACGTCGCGTAGGCGATGAAATTGGCGTACGCGCCGCGGCCGATCATCGATGAGACGTTGATAATCGAGCCGCTTTTGTGATTCGTCATGATCGGCAAAACCGCTTGCGTGATCAGGAAGGGTCCGCGCAGATTCACCGCGATCGTGTAATCCCATTTTTTTACGTCGAGTTCGGCAATCGGAGTCGGCCGGGTCATGACGCCGGCATTGTTGACCAGAACGTCGATGCGGCCGAATTTTTTGTCCACGTTGCCGATGAATTCCCGCGCGGCTTCTTCCAACGAAACGTCACAGCTCCAGCCTTCGGCTTCGACGTTCATGGCTCGTAATTCGCGCACGGTCTGATCCAGCTCCGTTGCGGTGCGCGCGCATAGGGCGAGCTTCGCGCCTTCGCGGGCGTAATGCACCGCGATCGCTTTGCCGATACCTCTGCCGCCACCGGTGATGAGAGCTACTTTGTCTTTCAAGTTCATGAAATATTCCTTGGAATGATCGAGCACCGGAGAAACAATGCTATTGATTTCTACATCGATTCGTCGATCAAGCCAAGGCGAAGGCACTTGAGCCGAAAAGCCCGCGGCGATAAAAGGGAGGTGACGGGGAGGACATTATGGACGTACTTAGCGTGACCGGTTACCAGCGCAGAACGCCGCATGTCGTTGCAGAATACAAGGGATTTTTCGCCAAGGAAAACCTCGAAGTGAAATTTCATCACACCACCTACGCGCCGGATCACAATCGTGGCATGGCCGAAGGGCGCTGGGATTTTACTTTGAGCAGCGCTGATACGATGATCGCGCGCACAACCACCGACGGCGTCGATTACATGCTTTTCATGCAGGCCGAGGAAGGGCTCAGCGCGTATCTGATCGGCCAGCCGGGCGTCGATTCCATCGAAAAACTCCGGGATAAATTACTCGCCGGCGATCCCGGTGATTCCAATTTGGATCTTATCCGGAAAAAAATTCTTCGCACCCATGGCATTGACGACACCGACTACAACATCGAGATCATCGGCAGTTCGCCGGTGCGGTTGGAAGCGTTTCTTCAACGGCGCGTCGCCGCCGCGATGCTCACGCCCCCGGCTTCGGATAAGGCATTGGCCGCCGGCGGTGTGTTGCTGGCCGATTCTGAAAAATACGTTCCCGGCTGGCCGCTCACCTGTGGTTGGACCCTCAGGCGGTGGTTGCTCGATCATCGTGAGCTCGTCGTCCGCTTCATTCGCGCCTGGGCGGCGGCCACGGACTGGCTCTTGTTGCCGGAGAACCGCGACGAAACCATTGCGTTGGTGATGGAAAACGAAAAGCTCAAGCGCGAGGCAGCGGAGGATGCTTATCATAAGGTGGTGCCGAAAGCGCGGATCAACCCGGTGGCATTGCAAACGGTCATAGACTTGCGCAAGGAAATGGGCGTGTACAAGCCACCCTTCGATCCGCCGGAGAGATTCTACGATACGACTTATTGGTCGGAAGCGACGGGGTTATTTACAAAGTGAGACACCGCGTCACTCGATCAGCGCGCCGAGAAGCGTGCTGACGATACTCAGCACGATGGCGCCAAAAAAAGCCGACCAAAAACCAGCGATGAAGAATCCCGGGACAAGCGCAGCGGCAAGCTGAAGCATCAGCGCGTTAATGATCAGCCAAAAAAGTCCCAACGTGAGCAACGTGAGCGGTAAGGTCAATATTTTCATGACAAACCCGATGGTCGCATTGATGAACCCGATGACGATCGGCGCAAGCAGCGCCGTACCGAAGCCGCGCACCTCGATGCCGGGGAAAAGATATGCGACGATCATCAGGCTCGCGGCGCTGATGAACCAGTGCATCAGCAGGTCCAGCATAACGAATCACAAACTATCAAAGGGCCATGGATGAGACAATGGCAGTCGCCGGCAAAGCTTGCGAAGGAATGGGCGGAATGCAAATATGGATGCGTTCAACAACTCATAAGGAGGAATGAACGCATGTCTAAACAAGAACTCGAATCAGTCGCTCAAGCGATGGTCGCCAAAGGCAAAGGGATCCTGGCTGCCGATGAGAGTATGGGCACCATCAAACGACGATTTGACAGCATCAAAATAGAATCCAACGACAACAACCGCCGCGCCTACCGTGAGATGCTTTTTTCCACTAAAGGCGTCGAAGAAGCGATCAGCGGCGTAATTCTTTTTGATGAAACGATCCGTACGGCGGCGAGCGATGGCACGCCGTTTTCCCAATTGCTTGCCAAAAAAGGCATTATGCCGGGCATTAAAGTCGACAAGGGGCCGGTGGATATTCCCGGTTTCCCCGGCGAAGTTGTCACCGAAGGATTGGACGGCTTGCGCGCGCGCGTGAAAGAATACAAAGAATTAGGCGCCAAATTCGCCAAGTGGCGTGCCGTGATTACCATCGGGGACGGCATTCCGACCTACACTTGTTTAGAAGCCAACGCGCATGCGTTGGCGCGCTACGCCGCGCTCTGCCAGGAGGGCGGCATCGTGCCGATCGTCGAACCGGAAGTTTTGCTCGACGGGAATCACACCATTGAGCGCTGTCACGAAGTCACCGAGCAGACGCTGAAAATAACCTTCACGGCGCTTTTTTTGCACCGCGTACATCTTGAAGGCATGATTCTCAAACCGAGCATGGTGGTTTCCGGAAAAGACAATCCCCGACAAGCGGGCGTCGAAGAGGTCGCCGAACGCACGATCCGGTGTCTCAAGCGCACCGTACCCGCGGCGGTTCCCGGTATCGCATTTTTGTCCGGCGGTCAGAGCGCGGTGAGCGCCACTGAGCATTTAAACGCCATGAACAAAATCGGTCCGCACCCGTGGCAGGTGAGTTTTTCTTATGCCCGGGCGCTGCAGGATCCGGCGCTGAAAGCTTGGAAGGGCGAAGCCGCCAACGTCGCGGCAGCGCAGAAGATCTTCTATCACCGAGCCAAGATGAACAGCGCAGCGCGCAGCGGCAGCTATACAGCGCAGCTGGAATCAGCCGCGTAGTTTAATCCTCGACTGTCTTGGCACAAGCAAACCAACCCTTGATTAGGCATGTCGGTGGGTGCCATTGCGGCCGCGTGAAATTTGCGGTCACAGCGCCCGCCGACATCGAAGCCACCGAGTGCAACTGCTCGATTTGCAGCAAGAGCGGATTTCTTCATTTGATTGTCCCCAAGTCACGCTTCACGTTGCTTCGAGGTTCTGAAGCTCTAACCACCTACACTTTTAACACCGGCGTCGCGCGGCATCTGTTTTGTCAAAGTTGCGGCATCAAGTCTTTCTACGTGCCGCGCTCCAATCCTGACGGCTACAGTGTGAACGTGCACTGTCTCGAACCCAGCACCGTCCGAGAGATCAAAATAAAACGGTTCGATGGGCGGCATTGGGAAGAGAGCGCGCGCGAGCTTGCTCATTTGTCCGTCGAAAATCCGTATCCGGCTGCGCCGACAAAACCGAGCATAGGGGATTAGTGCCATGGATATCGAAGGGGCGGGATTTATCATTGGTTTGATCGGCGCAATTTGGCTGAAGATCTCAATGAACTTGATGCGCGAATGCAGAGAGCAGCCGGAGCTCAAGATGATTGGCCGTGAACCGGAAAGTCCCGCATTGAAAGCCTTTCTCCGTGGGCTCGCCCTGGTGTTGCTCGGTTTGGGGATAGAGACCTACGCGCGCTTGTTCCTAAACTAAACGAAATGGATTTACAGCTCCGGATCGGACTCGGCGAGTTTTCCATAAACTGCCACCGTTTCTGACAACGTGACTAAAATCTATTTTCGCCATCTCTGGCGCGGGCTCTTTTGAACCTGCGAAACGTTGCCCGCTGGTTATGATGCTTCACGATTGAACTCATCGACGCCATGACAACGAAGATGATGACGACCTCAAGGGTGGAACTGGCATCCGTGAGCTGTCCGCGGTCGAAGGGCGATGCGTGATCCTGCCATTCTTTTACGGATGGCTGATCGTCGCGATCACAATGGTGGCGGGCTTTTTGGCTGCCGGCGTCAGCAATATTACCATGGCCGTGGTGCTCAAGCCGATCAGCGAAGACTTAGGTTGGAGCCGCACGTTGACGGCGACGGCGATTACGCTCGGAGCTTGTCTCGGCGGTCTATTATCACCACTGTTTGGGCCCATCGCGGACCGCTTAGGCCCGCGTCTTCTCTTGCCGGCGGGCGGCGCCTTAGTTGGTCTGCTCGCTTTTGGCGTCAGTCTCAGCACGGAGCCGTGGCAGTTTTACGTGACTTTCGTGCCAGCGCGAGCGCTGACCGAGTTCCTCTTGTGCGGCATGATCGCATTCACCACCGCGGCCAATTGGTTTTATCTAAAACGGCCGCGCGTGATGGGTTTGGTCGCCATGTCGACACCGCTTGGATCAGCGGCTTTGTCGCTGGTTTATCAATTTCTCGTTGTGCACTACGGCTGGCGTAGCGCGTTCTTCGCTTTGGGTGTTGCTTTGTGGGTGTTTGTGGTTATCCCCGGGCTCATTTTTCTTCGTCGCCAGCCGGAAGATCTAGGCCTATATCCCGACGGACTTGCCGTGCCGCCGAGTCGGCCGACCGCATCGATGGACAGACACAACTCTGGGAGTGTTGCCGAGCAAAGCTGGAGTCGTGCTGCGGCGGTGCGCAACCCGACGCTTTGGTTGCTCGTGAGCAGTACGTTTCTCGCTTCTATAGGCACCGGCGGCGTGGCATTTCATACCGCTGCCTATTTTACCGATGCTCGAATTGCTCCAACGGTTGCCGCGGGAGCGGTGAGTCTGATGGCGCTCTCCGGCGCATTCGGCAACGGGCTTTGGGGCGCGCTCGCCGAACGCCTTCATCCGCGCCGCTTGAGCGTCGCGACGATGATCGTTTCCGCCGCATCGGTCGGGTTGCTGATGCAAGTGAGCACGGCCGGCGCTGCTTATTTATTTGCCTTGCTCTTCGGATTAAACGCGCGCGGCGCCGCCGTGCTTATGCAAATTTTAATTGCCCGCTACTTCGGGCGCGGTTCTTTCGGCGCCATCAGCAGCGTGCTCGACCCTTTTCACAAAGGCGGACTCGGTCTCGGCGCGCTCTTCGCTGGAATCGCTTTTGATTCTACCGGCAGTTATCGAACTGTCTTCACGATCTTTTCAGTGTCTTATCTGCTCTCCGCGCTGCTGATCTTTCTGGCGCGGCGCCCGCACGCGCCAGCACGTGCTTAGCTTGACTTTAAGGTCTCATCCATTAACTTGAAACATCATGTGGCATCGCCGGGTTCTGCTTGTTACAATTCTTATCTTGACTATTCATCGACCCACTGTACATGCCGCTCAGGTTCAAGAATTTGTGCTCGACAACGGCCTGAAGGTCCTGCTGTTGGAAGACCACAAGAGCCCGGCGGTCACTTTTCAAGTTTGGTACCGCGTCGGCGGGCGCAATGAAAAAGACGGCAAGAGCGGTCTCGCCCATTTTCTCGAACACATGATGTTCAAAGGGACGCCGACAACCGGACCCGAGGAGTATTCCCGTATTATCGCTAAAAACGGCGGTCGTTCGAATGCGTTCACGACATCGGATATGACTGTCTATTTCGCGACCATGAGCCGCGACAAGATCGAGATTGAGCTCGGGCTGGAAGCGGATCGGATGGCCAATGCCTTGCTGGGCGACACCTATTTCGAGCCCGAAAAGAAGGTGATTCAAGAAGAGCGCCGGTTGCGCACGGAAGACAATCCGGCGTCGGCCCTTAGCGAAGTGGCGAGCGCGATCGCTTTTACGATTCATCCCTATCGGCGCCCCGTGGTCGGATGGATGGAAGACATTCAAGGGCTCACGCGCCAAGACCTGGTCGATTTTTATAAGCTTTACTATCAGCCGAACAACGCGTTTATCGTTGTCGTCGGAGATTTCTCCAGCGCCGAGATCATGCCGAAAATCCGCAGCGCGTTTGGCAAGATCCCGCGCGGCGCCGAGCCGCCGCAGGTGGGCGTCGCAGAGCCGGCGCAGCGCGGCGAGCGTCGGTTAACTTTCAAAAAAGAAGCCGAGCTGCCGTTCATCCTCACGTTTTATCGGGCGCCAAATCACAAAAGCCCCGACAGCTTCGCCCTCGACCTCTTGTCGGTGGTGCTTGCGGGCGGGCGCAGCTCCCGGCTCTATCACGAGCTCGTCTATCAGAAGCGCTTGGTTCGCAGCGTCGACGCCGACTACAGCGGCGTGTCGGTCGACCCGATGGGCTTTTCGGTCACGACGCAGCTCCTTCCTGGTGTCGAGCCGGGAAAAGTCGAGGGTGAAATCGACCGTGTACTCGGAAAAGTGAAATCCGAGTTGATTACCGACCGGGAATTACAAAAAGCCAAGAATCAGATCGAAGCGGGTTTTGTTTTTGCGCAAGATTCCATCTTCGGCCAAGCGATGAAGATCGGCTACTACGAGGTAGGGGGCGGCTGGCGGCAGATGGATGGTTACCTCGACGGTATTCGGAAGGTGACGCGCGAAGACATCCGCCGCGTCGCACGTCAATATCTCAATCCGGACCAACGCACCGTCGGGACTCTGATTCCGACAAAAGGTCAATGAAAGCGCTTCGTCTTAGCCTGTTCGTCTTGCTGGCGATGCTGTGCGGCCCGATGTCTTCTGAGGGAGGAATGACGCCCAAACGAACGGTGCTCAACAACGGCATGGTATTGTTGACTTCGGAGCAGCGCGCGCTGCCGATGGTTTCAATCGCATTGATGATGGACGCCGGGTCGCGCTATGAGCCCGCCAGCCAAGCCGGGCTGGCCAATTTGGCGGCAAAATTGCTGACCTATGGGACGACGCGCCGCACGGCTTTGCAAATCAGCGATACCCTCGATTTTATGGGCGCCAGTCTGGAGACGGGATGCGGCCAAAACGTTGCCAACGTAAGCATGACAGTGCTCAAAAAAGACTTGACTGCGGGTTTGGAACTGCTGGCCGAAGTTTTGACTCAATCGACCTTTCCGCAGCCCGAGATCGATCGACAAAAGCAGGCGATCATCGCTTCGATAAAGGCTTCGGAAGAAGAACCCGGCGCGCTGGCCAGCAAGGCTTTCTCATCAGCGCTGTTTCCGCAGAGCCCTTACGGACGACCCGTGGAGGGAACCGAAGCATCGGTTAAAACGCTGCAACAAAAAAGTCTCCAAGAATTCTTTAAACGCTACTATCGCCCCAACCGTTCGATCATCGCGGTGGTTGGCGACGTGTCGGAACAGGAAATCGCTCAGGCCCTCAACACTGCATTGCGGAACTGGAGCAAAGGCGAGCCCGGTGGTAAAACCCTGGTGCCGACACGGACCGGCGCGTCGCAGAATGTCCGCGTCAATAAGGAATTGACCCAGGCGAATATCATTCTCGGCCACAACGGTGTGACGCGCGGCAATCCGGACTACTATGCCCTTCAAGTGACGAATTATATTTTAGGCGGCGGCGGATTTTCGTCACGGGTGATGGACTCCATTCGTAACGAACGGGGCCTCGCGTACTCCGTCTATAGCTACTTTGCCGCGGAAAAAAGTCACGGCAGTTTCGAATTGGCCATGCAGACCAAGAATGAGACTGCGCTGGAAGCGATCCGCATCGCCCGCGACGAGATTCAGCGTATCCGAGAGCAGCTGGTCAGTGAGCAAGAGTTAAACGACGCCAAAGACTTCTTGATCGGAAGCTTTCCTCTGCGATTTGACACCAATCGCAGAGTGGCTGGTTTTCTTGCGCAAGTAGAATATTTTCAGCTCGGTCTTGACTATCCCGACCGCTACCCGGAACTGGTCCGTAAAGTCACTCGAGAAGATGTTCAGCGCGTCGCCAAGCAATACTTGCAACCTGAAAGCCTTACAACGGTAATCGTTGGAAACATGAAGAAAATTGGCGAAAAATAGCAGCGCCAAGAAACGGCGCTCGGGGTTCGGTGCGCTATGGCCATAGATCTTGCCCGGTCACCTTTCCTGAATCGAGCCGTAAACGCGCCTACCGGGCACGAACTGCTTGACAGTCGCCGACCTGCTGCGGCATAGTTTACGCTGTTTTGTCGTCTTGGCCGCTTGGAAGATTCACCCGAGCAGATACTGATAACTGATGAAGAAAGTTCTGATCATCGAAGACCATGCGGATATGCGTGAATTGCTCACTTGGCAAATCGAGCTGATGGGTTTCGTGCCGATCGCCGCTCGGCGCGGCAAAGAAGGCGTCGAAAAGGCGCTCAGCGAAAAGCCAGAGCTGATCATCATGGATATCATGATGCCCGGCATGGACGGCTGGGAGGCGGCGCGCGAACTTCGAGCGAATTCCGAGACGAAAGACATTCCGATTTTGGCTGCCACGGCGCTGTTTCGCGATTCCGATCTCAAGAGCTGTATCGAAGCTGGATGCAACGGTTACCTTGTCAAGCCTTTTACTTTCCAAGAACTTCAAGGCAAGGTGCGGGAATTGATCCCCTCAGCGAGCACGACCTATCCGCTCTGATTCGCTGCGCGTTCGACTTCTCAACGACATTCGAACATCATTTCAGGTGTGAGCACGCTTGTGTCTGCACAGGATAGAGCTATTTCCATCGTTAGCGGTCTGCGTGCCGCAGGCTATGAGGCCTTTTTCGCCGGCGGTTGCGTGCGCGATATGTTGCTCAACAAAGCGCCGCAGGACTATGACATCGCAACCAATGCCAGGCCGGAAGACGTCCAGAGAATTTTTCCCGACACGATTCCGGTCGGCGTTCAATTCGGCGTGATCTTGGTGCTGCTCGACGGACACCCTTTTGAGGTGGCGAGCTATCGCCATGACGGGCCCTATTTGGATGGGCGTCATCCCAGTAACGTGCGCTTTGGTAGTCTCGAAGAGGACATCCGCCGCCGCGATTTTACGATCAACGGCATGGTTTACGATCCCGTCGATGACCGCGTCATCGACTTGGTCGAGGGCAAAAAGGATATCGAACGGCGTCTCGTCCGTGCCATTGGCAACGCCGAACAACGATTCGAAGAAGACCGGCTACGCATGATCCGTGCCGTGCGTATTGCTGCCAGTCTTGGTTTCGCAATCGACGAGGCGACGTTTGCCGCGATTGAAAAGTCAGCTGCCACAATTACGCAGATTGCCTGGGAGCGCATCGGCGACGAAGTCACGCGTATCCTGACCGAAGGCGGCGCGCGCCGCGGCTTTGAGCTGTTGGATACGAGCGGTTTGCTGCAAGTTCTATTGCCGGAGATCGTGGCACTGAAAGGAACCCGGCAAAGTCCGGACTACCATCCTGAAGGCGATGTCTTCAACCATACGTTGTTGCTTCTCGGCCACCTGGAGGCGCCTTCGGAAACCCTGGCTTATGGCTGCTTATTGCACGACGTTGCAAAACCGGTCTGTTTCCGACAAGAGGCGGAGCGCATCACTTTCTACGGCCATACCGAGAAGGGCGCGGTCATGGCCGAAGAA
Organism: uncultured delta proteobacterium; assembly: GCA_963804165.1. Classification (GTDB taxonomy): domain Bacteria; phylum Desulfobacterota; class Binatia; order UBA9968; family UBA9968; genus DP-20. The sequence continues at coordinate 198,433 of CAWDPO010000043.1, read as the reverse complement.
ATTCTCAAACGTCTCAAGCGTGGCCGCGCCACTTGGGAACGAGTCGCTTACTTGGTACGCAATCATCTGCGCCATGTCCAGGCGCCGCAAATGCGCTTGACCACCCTCAAGCGTTTCCTGCGCGAAGAGGGCATCGAGGAGCTTCTGGAACTGACGCGGATCGACGCTTTGGCGTCCAACGGCGATTTGCAATACTATCAGTTTTGCAAAGCCCGCTTGGCAGAACTGAATGAAGGAGAAATTCGTCCGCCACCGCTGGTGCGCGGCGATGATTTGATCGCCCTGGGATTCACTCCGGGACCGATCTTCGCGGACATCCTACGGCAAGTGGAGGATCATCAGCTCGGCGGCGAGTTGGAAGACCGCGAGCAGGCGATTGACTGGATTCGGCGAAACTATGGCGACCGAGGTTGACGGATGAAGCTGGCACACACCTATCAAGTGATCGGACACGCGGAACCGCGCTCGGATGGGGATGACAAAGTCACTGGCAAGGCGATTTATACCGTGGATGTGGAGCTGCCGGGAATGGCCCACGGCAAAATCCTGCGCAGCCCGTACGCCCACGCACGTTTAGTCCGCGTCGACGCGAGTAAGGCGGAAAAACTTTCCGGTGTCTTCACCGTGATTACCCGCGCGGATCAGGCGGGTCTGCGGATGTTCGGCGCGGCCTACAAGGATCAATCGATCGTCGCCGTCGACAAGGTTCGATATGCCGGCGATCCGGTCGCCGCCGTGGCCGCCGTGGATGAGGCGATCGCAGAAGAGGCGTTAGCCCTGATCGAAGTCGACTATGATGAGTTGCCCATGGTGACCAGTATAGACGAGGCGCTGGCGCCGGGCGCGCCACTGGTGCACGATGCCTCGGCCAGCGGCGGCGAACTCATGGGACAACGCTACGAGCCTCCGAAGGAGTTCAGCGGTACCAATCTCTGTTACCGTTTCAATTATACCAAGGGAAGTGTGGCAGAGGGATTTAAAAAATCCGATCGTGTTTTTGAAAACACATTTACTTTTCCGCGGGTGCAACATTTTTCCATGGAGCCGCACGCGACCGTCGCCCATTTTGAAGGCGACCGCCTGACGCTTTGGGCCGGCACGCAGGAGCCGTTTACGCTGCGCGAGCACCTGGCCGAGATATTTCATTTGCCGCTCAATAAGATTCGCATCATTGTGCCATACCTCGGTGGTGGCTACGGCGGAAAGCTCGCCGTCAAGACGGAGCCGCTGGCGGCCGCCCTGTCGTTGAAAGCGAAACGGCCGGTGCGCTTGGTTCATAGCGTCGAAGACAGTTTCAAGACGGTTTCGCGCCATCCGGCCCGGGTCACGATCAAGACCGGGGTGATGAATGACGGTAAGCTGGTAGCGCGTCAATGCCTGATTTACATGGAGACCGGCGCCTACGCCGACGCCGGCCCGCGCGTAACACAAAAGGCCGGTTACCGATGTTTCGGCCCTTACCGTTTCCCGCATATGCAAACCGATGCCTATACAGTCTACACGAACACGGTTCCGGCGGGCGCCTATCGCGGCTTCGGCACGCTGCAAGTGACCTGGGCGTACGAATCGCAAATGGATATCATCGCTGCGAAGCTTGGACTCGATCCGTTGCAGTTCCGTCTGAAAAATCTCTTAAAAAAAGGCGAAGCCTACACTGCGGGCGATACTCCCGTGGATTGCGATCTCAGAGCGGGTTTGCTGCGCGCGGCGAAAGAAATCGGCTGGAGCGACAAAAATAAGCCGAACCGCGGCAAAGGTCTCGCGGTCTGTATGAAAGACGGCGGCGGCACTTACAAAGTTTCGTCTGCGGCCGTCAAGATGAACGCCGACGGCAGCGTCGTCCTTTTGACCGGAACCGTCGAAGTCGGTCAAGGAGCGCGTACCGCATTGAGCCAAGTGGTCGCCGAAGAATTGGGTCTGCCGTTCGAAGCTGTGACCGTGGCACAACTCGATACCGACGTCACGCCCTACGACGTCAACACGAACGCGAGCAGCTCGACCGTGGTCATGGGCCTTTCAGTGCAACGCGCGACGCAGGATTTGAAACGGCAGCTGCTGCGTTACGCGGCGCGATTTTTAAAGACCAAGCCGGAGAGATTGTCACTGCGCGGCGGCAAAATTCACGGACTCAAGGGACTGAGCCTATCGTTTGAACAGCTTATGCAAAAAATTTTCTTGTCCAAAACCGGAGAACTCATCGGACGCGGCGCCTATCAGGACATCAAGAGCAAGAAAGCCGCGCTCGGGTCGCCGACGACTTTCTGGGAGATCAGTTGGGGCGCGGCGGAAGTCGAAGTGGATCGCGACAGCGGCGAAATCAAACTGACAAAATATGTTTCGCTCGCCGACGTTGGCCAGGCGATCAATCCGGTGCTTTGCGAAGGGCAGGACGAGGGTGGCGTAATGAATGCGATCGGTCACAGTCTTTTTGAAGAAATGGTCTATAAGGATGGACAACTCCTAAATCCCAATCTCGTCGACTATCGGGTGCCGACGTTTGACCAGCTGCCGAAACATTTCGAGTCGATTCTCGTCGAGAGTCATAATGGCCCAGGCCCTTTCGGCGCCAAAGGGACCGGGGAGGGTGGATTGTTGCCGGTCGCGTCGGCGATCGGTAATGCGCTTTGTCAAGCCACCGGGTTGCGGCTCTATAGTTTGCCGCTAACGCCCGAGAAAGTGTGGCTGGGATTACAACAAGTACGCCCTCGCCCTACTAAATGATCGAAATTATTGGCTTCCCATGAACAAACTAATTAGATAACCTTCGGGGAAAGGAACTTTCAATAATTTTTCGAATAGGCTCCAGTAGAACAACCAGGAGAAAAACGTAACCGCAATCGTCATCGGCCATTTTTCCTTGCCGGCGAACCTTAGATAAAGCAGGATCGTGAGCGGCACGGCGTAACTAAATCCGAGCAGCCATATCGCCAGGAAGAAACCGACAGTCCAGCAGAGGATCGAAGTGGTTCTTTGTCTGACAATCCTTGGCTCTACATCGACTTTGGCTTCGACCGACTCCGCCAGTCCGCGTATTCTTCTTGCCTTTTTCCCATATAGATCCCGGCCAAGCTGCGCGATGGCCAAGATGAGCGTCGGGATACCGATAACCCAAGGAAAAAGTCCAGCGCGATAACCGAAATTCCGGCTTTGCCATAGTGCCAATGCGAGCAGAACGATAACGGCAACTGTAAAAAGCGCCGCAGCCCCAAAGTGCATCTGACGTTCGGTTGATTCTTTTGCCGCGCTCCCGGGAGTTTTTTCTGCGTTCGCCTTTTCCCGGTTTTGTCTACGATTCTTGAATATGGGATAGAAGATACCGAACAGCGTTAGAACAAAAATTCCTATAACCCCAGGCCGAGAAGTCCACGCCAAGCCGTAGTTATCCGTGGATAGAAAAAGCCGGTTCTCCGCCAGTGGTCCGAGTACCAGTCCCAACAGCACCGGCGGGCGCGGCCAGTCCATCTTTTCCATGATCCAGCCTAGGGCGCCGAAGAAGAGCACGATGATCATGTCTTCAAAGGCGTTTTTTTCGGCAAACGCGCCCAGATAGATCAGCACAAGAATGATCGGGATGATAATGCTGCCGCGCACTTGAGTAACTTTGGCGAGGGGTTTCAGGAACAGAAAGCAAACCGCTACCGTAATCATGTTGGAAATAATGATGACCCAGACGAAAGAATACGTAAGATCAAGTTTGCCTTTGGGCGGAGGAAGCAACATATCGGGGCCGGGCACGATCCCCTGAATGATAAATGCGCCGAGCAGGATCGCCATGACGACGCTCGCCGGAACGCCGAAGGCGATTGTGGTGATCAAGCTGCCGCCCAAGGTGGAATTGTTGGCCGCGCCTGGCCCCAGTACCCCGCGAACATCCCCTTTGCCAAACCGTTCTTTATCCGGCGAGCTTTGGACGGCGTGGGCGTACGCCAGCCACTGCGTCGTCGCCGCGCCCATCCCAGGGATGATCGCCGTAAAGGTGCCCAGCGCGCTGCAGCGGATGACCAGCCACCAATGACGAAAGGTGTCCTTGACGCCTTCCATAACTCCACCCAAGTTGCCCACTTCCTGTTTGGCGATACTGGTGCCGAGGACAGCAAGCTCGATGGTCTCCGGAATGGCGTAAAAGCCAATGGTGATCGGCACGAGACCAACGCCGTCCCAAAGAAAAAGTTGACCAAAAGTATAGCGCTGAATCCCGGAAATCGGGTCCAATCCAATGGTCGCGAGCATCAGCCCGATACCGCCGGAGACAATGCCTTTGAGGACGTCTTCACCGCTAAGAGCAGCGACGAAAGAGATGCCAAGAATCGCCAGCATAAAAAACTCCGGCGAGCCAAAGGAAAGCACCAACGGTCGAATGACCGGCACTGCGATGCCGAGCGCGACGCCGGCAAACACGGCGCCTACGAGCGAGCTCATCAGCACCGCTCCTAAAGCCCGTCCCGCTTCTCCATTTCGCGCCATGGCATGGCCGTCAACGATGGTCGACGCGGTGGTCGGTTCGCCGGGAACGCCGAAGAGCACGGACGTGATATCGCCCGTAGTTGATGTTACGGCGGTCATGCCGAGCAAGAACGCAAATGCCTCGACCGCATTCATTTTGAATACGAACGGCAGCATGAGAGCCATCGCTGTTGGACCGCCCAGTCCCGGTAAGATTCCGACGACAAAGCCGATGGCAATTCCGACTATCATCAGATTGAATGTCGACAAGTTGAAGCACTGCAGAAAACCGGAAACTAATGCATTTAACATGTCCATGACGATCCAAACCTCCAGCCGGCGCGGCACCGCGTTCGACGCTAAATATCAGCGGTGGCCGTGGTTGTAAAGGGTATCCTTCGGCCGGTTGACCGCGGTGGAACGTGGGCGGTCCGACCTAGGTAGATCACGCAGCGGAGCTCCTGTGACGAACGTTAGGGTTACCCGTTACGGGACAGTTCGCGTTGTGTTCTCGATGGGGGACCTTTAGAATATCGCTATCTTTGCCCCGCGCGAAGCAATGATCAAAACCGAACACGGAGAGGTCATCATGGCTGAGCTCTGCAAAAATTATATCGACGGCAAATGGCTTGCGGCTTCAGCGGGACAGACGTTTGAAAATCGCAATCCCGCCAACCGCGACGATTTGATCGGTCTTTTCCCGGCTTCGGCAGCGGACGATGTCGACCTAGCGGTGCAAGCGGCAAAGAGAGCATTCGCCTCCTGGCGTCTCGTGCCCGCGCCTAAACGCGGTGAGCTTCTCTACCGCGTGGGTGATTTGTTGCGCAAGTACAAGGAAGACATCGCGCGCGGCATGACACGCGAGATGGGCAAGATTCTCAAAGAGACCCGCGGCGACGTGCAAGAAGGTGTTGACACCGCGTTCTACGTCGCCGGCGAGGGCCGGCGGCTTTTCGGCGAGACGACGCCGGCGGAGCTGCCGAACAAATTCGCCATGTCCGTGCGCATGCCGATCGGAGTGTGCGCGCTAATCACGCCCTGGAACTTTCCCATGGCGATACCGACCTGGAAAATGTTTCCCGCGCTGCTTTGCGGCAATACCGTCGTGCTCAAGCCGGCGGAGGACACGCCGCATACGGCACAGCGGCTGGTCGAGATTCTCGCCGAAGCGGGCATCCCACCCGGCGTGGTGAATTTGGTGCATGGAAGCGGCGAAGAAGTCGGCGCGGCGCTGGTGCGCCACCCGGACGTTCAACTGGTGTCATTCACCGGCTCGGCTGCCGTCGGACGGGAGATCGCGGCGGTATGCGGTCAACATTTGAAGCGCGTCTCATTGGAGCTCGGCGGCAAGAACGCGCAGGTCGTGATGGAAGACGCCGACCTGGAGCTCGCCGTCGAAGGTGCGCTGTGGGGCGCCTTCGGCACCACCGGCCAGCGTTGTACGGCGACGAGCCGATTGATCGTGCATCGCGATGTCGCGAAGACGGTCACCGGTGCTCTGGTAGCGCGCGCGCAGAAAATCAAGATCGGCGACGGCCTCGACGAAAGCGTCGACATGGGGCCGTTGATCAACCACCCGGCGCGGGAGAAAGTGTTGCGTTATATCGATATCGGCAAGCAGGAAGGCGCCCGATTGCTGATCGGCGGCGCCATTCACGACGCCGGCTCTTGCGGGAAGGGTTACTTCTTCCAACCGACGATCTTTGACCAGGTCAAGCCGACCATGCGCATCGCGCAGGAAGAAGTCTTCGGTCCGGTGCTGTCGATTATCGAGGTCACAAGCTTCGAGGAAGCGATCGAGGTGTTGAACGGCACGTCGTACGGTTTGTCGAGCTCGATTTATACTCAGGATGTCGCTCGGGCATTTCGCGCCATGCGCGACATCGAAGCGGGCATTACTTACATCAATGGACCGACCATCGGCGCCGAAGTTCATCTGCCTTTCGGCGGCGTCAAAGATACCGGCAACGGCCACCGTGAGGCCGGCACGACGGTCTACGATATTTTCACTGAGTGGAAATCGATTTACGTCGACTATTCCGGCAAGCTGCAACGGGCGCAGATTGACAACAATTGAGGGTTTCGGGTCTAGGGCGAGTCTCGAGCTTTCGGGAACCCGTGGAACTCCAGACGCGAGACTCAAAACTCTGGACGAGGAAAACTAAATGAAAGCACCGCAAATCAAGACAGCGTTGCCGGGGCCCAAAGCAAAGGCGATGATCGACCGCGATCATCAAGTCACGGCGCCGGCATACGGCCGGGTGTATCCGTTGGTGGTGAAACAAGCGTCGGGTATGGTCGTCGAAGACGTGGACGGGAATTTGTTTCTCGATTTCATGGCGGGCATCGCCGTGGCGAGCACCGGCCACTCGCACCCGCAGGTGGTCAAAGCGATCAGCGAACAAGCCAAAAAATTTCTCCATATCTGTGGCAGCGATTATTACTACGAGCCGATGGTGGAGCTGGCGGAGAAGCTCAACCGATTGGCGCCAGGCACCCAGCCGAAGAAAGTATTTTTCACAAACTCGGGCACCGAGACCGTCGAAGCCGCCATCAAGCTCGCGCGCTATCATACCAAGCGCCAGCATATCATCGCTTTTCACGGCGCTTTTCATGGCAGGACGCTCGGGGCTTTATCGCTTACCGCCAGCCGCGCGTCCCATCGAGCGCATTTCGGCCCGCTGATTGCCGGCGTGCACCATGTGCCGTATGGGTTCTGCCATCGTTGTCCCTACCAATTGAAATACGGATCCTGCGGCATCGAGTGCGTTGAAGTTCTGGAAAAAATTCTCTTTCGCTATGAAGTCCGCCCTGAGGAAGTCGCGGCGATTTTTGTCGAGCCAATCCAAGGCGAAGGCGGTTACATCGTACCGCCGCCTGAATATTTGCCGATGCTCCAGGATCTTTGCCGGAAATACGGCATTCTTTTCGTTGCGGATGAGATTCAATCTGGCTTCGGCCGCACCGGTAAAATGTTCGCGTGCGAACACTGGAGCATCGAACCGGACATTCTTTGCGCCGCCAAAGGCATCGCCAGTGGCATGCCGTTGGGCGCGATGATTGCACGCGCCGATATCAGCACCTGGAAAAGTACCACCCACGGCAGCACTTTCGGTGGCAATCCGGTCGCTTGCGCGGCGGCGTTGGCGACGATCCAATTGCTGGAAGAGGGATTGGTCGAGAACTCTGCCAAAATCGGCGTAACTCTGAAGGAGCTACTTTCCGGTCTCAAAGGTCGCCATTCCGTGATCGGTGATGTGCGCGGCTTGGGGCTGATGATCGGGGTCGATTTCGAGCGCTCCGACGGTAGTCACACCCCCGACGGAAAATTGCGCGATCGCGTCATGCAGAACTGTTTTGAAAAAGGTTTATTGCTCCTAAGCTGCGGCCAGAGCACACTACGTTTTTGCCCGCCATTGATCGTTACGGCTGAGCAGGCAGGTGTCGCGGTGAAGATCTTCGATGCCGCGATCGCGGAGGCTAGCTAACGCGTTTGCGCTCGCACCCGGTCGACGCTGCGGCGGAACGAAATCGTTACTGGAGCTTCGTGCGCCATTCTTCGACAAGTTGCGAAAGTTCGCTGTCGTCCGGATTGATCTTGAGCGCGTTGCCGAACTCTTCCAGCGCCCTTTGAATCATTCCTTTGGTTAAGATAAATCCGGCCGAGATTGATGTAAGGAAAGTGACGCGGCTCGTAGCGTTTGGCGGATTTTGCCCGCTCGAACCAGGCGATGGCGTCGTCGAACTGCTGCTGCTGCATGAAATAGACGCCGATGTCGTTGTAGGGATTGCCGAATTCCGGGTCGAGCTGGATGGCGATCTCGCATTGGGCGATGGCTTCGTTCGAGTCGCCCGATAAAGCTATAGGCCCAACCCAAATACGTATGCGCATCGGCGGTAGGATAGATCGCGATGGATTCTCTATACAAGCCGAATCGCGTCGTCGAATTCCTCGCGCCATCTGATGTTTCATCGCTTCGCCGATGAGCTCCAGCGCGCGTTCTTGATCTTTACTGTGCGCCATTGATTTGTCGTCATCTCGCCGCATGGAGTCGAGATTACTCTATACCGTCGGTTTCGATTCTTTTCTACACTCCCCAGGCGCCGCTCAGCTGAATGTTGGCGCCATTGACGTAGCGCGCTTCATCGGACAGCAAGAAACGCACTGCCGACACCGCATCGTCCACGCTGCCGATATAACCCGCCGGAATAAATCTTCACCATGCGCTCGAGCTCTTCTTTGGGCGCGCTGCCTGAGTCGATAAATCCGGGGGAAACGCAATTTATAGTGATGCCGTCGGGCGCGATGAACTTGGCATAAGAACGCGACAGCGCCAGCAAGCCGACCTTGCTGATGTAGTGCGCTGTGAGCTGGGGCTGGGCGATGAGCTGTTCGGCGTTCGCCATGCTGAAGCACACGATTCGCCCCCATTTGCGCTCTTTCATAATCGGAATGACCGCCTGGGTCAAATAAAAAACCGGATGGAGGTTGTTGTCGAACATCGAATGCCAGCCGTCGTTGGTTTCTTGCAGCAGCGACACTCGATGGTAGGGGCCGGCGCCGTTGATCAGCGCGTCGATCCGACCCCATTCTTGGTGCACTCGCTCCACCAAGCCCGTCCCGGCTTCGGGATTGGAGACGTCGCATTGCAATCGACATGCCGCTGACCGCCTTTTTGCTTACGACATCGATGACTTCGTTGGCTTCCTGGCACTGGTGCGATAGCATATCGCCACCTGCCAGCCTGGTTAGCCAAGATCCAAGGCGACGGCGCGGCCGATCCCTTGGCGCCGCCGGTGATGAGAGCAACTTTGTTGTATCGGTCGTTTCATCGCTGCGTATCAAGACTCAGGAACGAATGAAGAGAACTGAGTTGGACCAGCGCTCAGTTCGCGGCTTCTGGATTCGCGGTGTCTTTCGCACTTCGATCCAAGGCTTAAATTTCTCATACAGTTCATTGAGCTTCGCTTTGTAATGTTCGACGTTTTCGTCGGGGTTCTCCGCGTCCCATTCGGATGCTAATTTGCAGTTTTCGTTGATTTTCACTTTGGCTTTGTGCCGGTCACGTAATAGGAGATCTGGTCGCCCGGCTGATAGCGGCGATCGGCTTTTAACGCCAGCTCGTAGGGCGCACCGGCGTTGCGCTTCTTGGCTTTGAGCTTTGCCTGGTAGATTTCCAACGAGTCCTGCAGCGTCTCGGTTTTCGCCAGCCAAGTAATTTCTTTGCGGTGCTGGTCGATGTCGTCGACGTAACGATTGTAGAGCTGCGGAATTTTTTCCTGCTCATCTTTCAGGAGCAATGTCAGCATTTCTTCCAGCCATTCGCGTTGGAACAACTCGAGACCGCGCGAACGCAGCCCGGAGCCCTTGATCCGCAACCGTGCCCTGCTCGTCCAGCAGCGCGTAGTTTTTCATCTTGTAGCTGAACATCGCCGGGTAGCGGCCGTCGAGCTCCAGCTCGATGCCTTTGGGCAGAATCGCCGCGAGGTCGGCGATCAGTCGTTCCTCGTCGGCTTCGGTCCCTAAGTTCTCAGGCGGCACGAAGTAGATGCCATCGGTGTCGACTTCGATGATTTTGGCGTCATTCTTTTTAAGCCAGGCAATGGCGGACTGGATCAGCTCCCGGCCCTTGGCGGTCACCTGGTTTGCCGCGCTCGAAATCGTTGAAGTGGCCCATCTGGAAACCAAGGTAGCCGTAAAACGAGTTGATGAGAATTTTAAACGTCGATTGCAAGCGCGTTGAAATAAACGCGGCTTTCCTCGTCCTAGGCGTCTCGCGCCAGTTCTTTGGCTTTCACGCCGGAACGCTGCGCAGATCGCGGAGCAAGCCCGCGAAAACGCCGAGCTCATCCTTCTTCGGCAGGTAATTGTACACCAGCATGAGCGACGGATAGAGCGAGGTCACGTCGCAGTGCAAGACGCGCTGGGCGGTGCCCTGGTACTCCATTTGGGTGAAACCGCCGATGACGTCGCCGACCTTCGTCGGGATACGGCACGGAGCGGCGCTGGTGCAAATATTCGCGCAGAAACAGTGCGTCGATTTTGGTGGCGTTGCCGCGCAGCGGGATGTTTTGGTAGCTGTACGGGAAAAATTTGCGCCTGCGACAAAATAGCTGGACGATAAAATCTCCGAGATCGCCCGGGTCTCGCGCACATCGTCCAGGGCGTAGCGGAAAAGTGTGTCCGGATCATGATCGAAGTACCAGCTGGTCTTGTCGCTCGGCACGTAAGTGCGTTCGGCGCCGGCAATGCCGAAGTGGCGCGCGACATCTTTGAGACCGAAACTTTCCAGTTCCCGGGTAGCGACATCGTAATGTTGCGCGAGTATCCAGGTGTCGATGATGTGGCGGCCGAAAATTTCATATTTGCGATAGGTGATCGTGCGCTCGGCGATCTGCATTCGCGAGGCATGGCCGCCCGAGCACGAGCCGTCGCGCCCGAGAGTTGAGCGCGACTTTATGCCGCTTGGCGCGTGCTTCGATGTATTCGAGATCGAAGCGAAACATGTTATGGCCTTCGATCACGTCGGGTCGCGCTCGCGAATCTCTTTAACGAGCTCCCGCAGCATGTCGCGCTTCATCCAGTTCCTTGCCTGAGATCAGCCGCTCCCAGCCTGTCGAATCGGACATGGCGATGGCGGTGATCCGGTCGCTCTCGCGGGCTGGATTGGGAAAAGTAAAACATTCTTGGCAATAGGTCTCGATGTCGAGCTTGCATGCGTTTCAAGTCGCGAAACGTCATTCCCAGAAAATGCGTTTTGCCGGAAAGCAACAGAAACTGGTGCAGTGGGTCGCTGAAATACCAATAAGGCGCATCGCCCGCTGATGGCGATTTGCCAGTTTTAGCTTGCAGATGACTCTTGGCGTCTTCGAGTTGCTTTTGGTTGGGAAACAGGCCAAGCGATTAAACGCGCCGCCGCCGTCGAGCACTTCGATTTCCGCCTCGCCTTGCCAGCCTTTCAGGCCGTCGTCGCCCGCCAGCAGCATGAACGGCTCAAACGGCACTCTCTCTGAAGATAACTTGTCGCCGTCACGGGAGAAAATCTTGACTTTATCATCCCCGTCGATCTCCAATGCGATCAATCCAGGCTCGCCGGCATGGCCAAAGAGCACCTCGTTCTTTTGAAACAACGGTGGAAGTGGGTGTTGGGAGGTTTTCATCAAAGTGTTTTTTACTATAGCAAACCGAGTGGCTAACTCCTAGCCGTTTTGCCGACTGGATTCGTTTGCATCAGAGGTTACAGGATGTCTCCGTCCGGTTGCCATTTTTGCGCTGGAGCGGTTGGGCGAAGATATGCTAGATTAGCAATCAATCATGGAAGCTCTCAACTTTGACAGCCGCCCCGCGCTGAGAAATCCCGATGTTGTTATTGTCGTTTGCCGGTTGGAGTGACGCCGGCGCTTCGGCGACAACTGCGGTACGATATCTGATCGATCAGCTGATGAGCAAGAAATTTGCCACCATCGATCCCGAGGAGTTTTACGATTTTTACAGGCAGCGTCCGATGGTTCGTTTGAACGATAACAAGGAGCGTGAAATTCATTGGCCGTCTTACGACTTTTATCATGGCCCCGGCATCGGCGTCGATAAAGGACTTTGTGCTCGGCATCGGGGCCGAACCACATCTGCGCTGGCGCACGTTCACGGAAACCATGCTGCGTTTTGCGCGCGAGTGCCAGATCGATACGGTGATCACTCTTGGGTGCCTATCTCGATGAAGTTCTCTATACTCGTCCAGTGCCGCTCACGGGGTTTTCCACGGATCCGCAATTGGTGGAGCAACTCGATCTCGTGCCTTCGCGTTATCAAGGGCCGACCGGCATCGTCGGCGTATTGGCCGATGCTTGCCGCGCCGCGGGTGTGGCGCACGTGAGTCTGTGGGCGTCGCTGCCCCATTACCTTTCGGTGTCGCCCAATCCGCGCGGTACCCTGGCCTTGCTGCTGCGGCTCAATCAATGGCTTGGCTTGCGCGTGGATACGGGTCCTTTGGAACGCGCAGCCGCGGACTTCCAGGCGAAGATCAACGAAGCCGTCAACTCTGATCCCAAGCTCTCCGCTTTCGTGCGTGAGCTCAAGAAGCGCGAATTCGAACAGTGAAGCTCTCGGTTCTGGTTCCCGTCTACAACGAAGAGCGCACGCTGGAGGAAATCGGGCGCCGTGTCTGCGCCGTGCCAATGACGAAAGAAATCATTTTCGTCGACGACGGCTCGAAAGATCGTAGCCGCGACATCCTGACCCGGCTGCAGGAAGAAAATCGCCGCGCCGGAGACGGACTGAATAGCATCAAGGTCTTTTTTCAACCGCAGAACGAGGGTAAGGGCGCCGCGCTCAAAACCGCGATGAGTCACGTGACCGGCGACGTGGTGATTATTCAGGACGCGGATTTGGAATATGATCCCAAGGATTATCCGAGGTTGTTGCAGCCGATCCAGGACGGATTGGCCGACGTCGTTTACGGCACCCGCTTCGCCGGCGGTGGCGCGCACCGGGTGCTTTTTTTTTGGCACTCCATGGGCAATCATTTGCTGACACTGCTCTCCAACATCCTTACTAATTTGAACCTCTCCGACATGGAAGTAGGCTACAAAGTTTTTCGTGCCGAGGTGCTGAAAGGCATCGAGCTGGAATCGAAGCGATTTGGCTTCGAGCCGGAAATCACTGTCAAGCTGGCGAAAAAAGGCTGCCGCTTTTACGAAGTGCCGATCGCATACCATGGCCGCACGTACGAAGAAGGAAAAAAGATCACCTGGAAAGACGGACTCGCCGCGTTGTATTACATGATTCGGTTTCGCTTCGGGAATTAGGCAGATTCCAGTTGCCAGTTTCAAGGTTGCATTTGGAACAACCGGAAAGCTAATTTCGTTGCTCAGCCCACAACTCGTCCATGTAATCGCGCAATGCGTCTTTCAGCGTAAACTTCGGCGTATAGCCTAACTCAGTTTTAGATGACGCTGATGTCCATCGGGATGCTCCGGCTCTTATCGGCGCCGCTAGCCCCGCTGACTTTTACTTCCACATTCGGCAACAGCTCTCTGACGACTTGCGCGAGCTCGTTGGCGCCGTGTACGACGCCGGTCCCCGCGTTGTATATTCGCTGTTTCGGATTTTGCGCCTGGCAGGCGAGAAATAGCGCGATGCCGACATCTTTGCCGTAGACATATTCATTGGGACCGAAGGTCTTGGCGTCGAGGGTAATCGGTTCGCCTTTAATGATACTGAGCGCCAAATCGCGCATGACCTTCCCGACGGTCGAACCGCCGACGTAAAAACCGCGGCCGAAAACGCCGCCCGGGCGGATTATTATCGTGTCGAGGTTATACATACTGGCATATGCATGGACGAGCTGTTCAGAGCAGACTTTCGTCGTCGCGTAGAGATTATGCCCGCCGATGGGGTGAGTTTCGCGGATGACGCTGTCGGTGATTTTGTCGCGATCGTAAACACCGAAAGTGCTGACGTAAACTACGCGTCTAAGTTTACGCAATCGCGCAGCTTCCAGGACATTGATCGTGCCCAGAATATTGTTGGTCGCGCCGGTATAGGAATTTTCTTGAACCCGCGAGCCGATCAGCCCCGCGGTAGTCGACCAGTGTGTCCACGTTGTATTTTTCCAGCGCGGCAAGTAGCGCAGGCAAATCGCGCATGTCCGCGGCGACCACATCGACTTTGTCCTTGCCGACGATTTTATCGATATAATCGCGGTTGGGTGAGACATCGAAAAGAACTACTTTATGGCCGGCATCGACAGTGTGGCGCGCGGTGTTTGACCCGATCAATCCGGCTCCGGTGATCAGAATATTCATAGTCACGAGTCTCCCTCATTGTTGGTTTTGCGGCGCGAAAACATCAGCGTCCGCAGTTACCTAATTTCCAATTCCTGGTTTACTTCTCTTTGCAGACTGAAATCAAAAATTTTCGCTGCCGGCACGGGCTCGCGAAGTTTGAGCACATCAGCGTCCGCGCGTAGAAAATCTTCGACTTCTCTGTCGGTAGCGAGGCCGTTGGCCGTGAATGCCGGACGCGCAAGCCGATAGGACTCGAGAGCGACCGGAAGGTCTACTTTCAAGTAATTCGCTAAGACGTCCGCCGTGCCGTGTTCGTTTTCCCAAAAGTAGCGGTGCGCGCGCGAGCGGGCACGCAGGATGCGTTTTACCAATTGCCGTTGTTCCCGCAGCAATTTTTCCGAGAAGGCGAGGCCGTTTTGTAGATTGGGCACATCTTCGAGCGTGCTGCCGTGAATTTTCAACTTGAACTTATCTCTCGCCAGGATGACGGTGGGCGGAGACAGCGCGGCTAGTTGAATGACCCCGCTCATTAGACTTTGCAACTGTGCCGGCACGTCGCCGCCGATTACGACCGTGATGTCTTTGTCCGGGTCCAACCCGGCTTTTTGCAACAGGCGCAGGGCGGCAAGATGCTGCGAGCCGCCGAGCGTCGTCGTGCCAAAGACCTTACCTTTGAGATCACTTAGAGATTTCACTTCCGGCTTGGTGACGAGCCAGAAAAGATTTTTCTTCAAACTCTGCGAGACCACTTTGACCGGAAGATCGCTCCGCTCCATGGCGCGGATCACCGTGCCGACATTATTGACCGCGTGTGCATCACCGCTCAAGAGCGCAGTGACGCCGATATTGCCCCTGACTTGCACCACGTCGGCGACGATCCCTTCTTGGCGAAAAAAACCGCGGTCCTGGGCGATATAAAGATCAACAGAGGCGATGCTGCGGCTGGGATAGGTGATGACGACTTTGTCGAGCGACGATTGTCCGCGGGCGGCGGGGACAATCGCCAGAGACAGGAAAATGGCCAGCAACAACGTTTGAGATTTCATCGGACCCTGCAGCGCTCAAGATTTAGATGCACCTGAGTTGGATGTCAAGTTAATTGCAAACCCAACCGCGTGTGTTCCGCTTGACGAGCCAAGGTGGCTGCCATATATGTTTGGTCTGTTGTGAACTTTGCGTTCATCGCAGTAAAAAATCCCTGATCGAAGGAGCAAGTATGGGCAGACCAGCAGCGATAGAATGGCCGGATAAGGCCAAAATCTGTGTGACTTTCATTGTGCCGTGGGAAGTGTGGCCGGAGAACTTTGGCAGCCACGAATCTCTGCAGCGCCAGGGCGGCGCCACGATTCCGCCGCCGAAGGCGCCGTTTAAGCAAAATATGGCGCTTGTCACCGAACGAGAATACGGCGACCGCGTCGGCATCTGGAGAATCAGCGATCTCTTCGATCGTCATAATCTCAAAGTGACGTTTTTGATGAACGGTTTGAAGGTGGAACAGTTCGCCGACATGTGCAAAGAATTTAAAGCCAAGGGGCATGAATTTTCTTCGGAAAGCTACGAGCACGAGTACTCGTTCATGTACACCAAGGAACAGGAGCGGGAGTCGATTCAGAAAACAGTGGCGGCATTTGAAAAAGTTCTGGGGCAAAAACCGACGGGGTATTTGTCACCGGGACACGCTTCGACGCCGAACACTCTGGAGCTGGTGGCTGAGGCCGGCTTCGTCTGGTGGGCGGATCCTCTCAACAGCGATAATCCTTACATTGTCGAGGCTCAAGGTCGCAAAGTGGTCGTCGTTCCTTACAATGTGCCGGGATGCAACGACTACTCAACGTACGGCACCGGACGAACGCCAAGAGATCTGTTGCAGATCATGAAAGACCAGTTTGACTATCTCTACTGGGAGGGGGAACGGGGTGCGCCAAAATACTTCGCTTTCAACATGCACCCGTTTGTCTCGGGTGTGCCGTTTCGCACCAAGATCATCGACGAATTCATCCAATACGCTAAGGGCTTTCCCAAAGTGTGGTTCGCCCGCCGCATCGAAATCGCCGAGTGGTGGCTGCAAAAAGGCTATCAGTAGGAAATACGAGTTCCGAGTTAACTCGGATTCGGAAACCCGGAACGCGAGACGCGAAACGTGGACGGATCAGGGCGCTCGGGGAATGTCTTTTTCGCCGTCCGCCAGGCGGCGTGCTGAAGTGAGAAAGCCGGTGTGGGCGACCATGCGATGCTGCGGGCGGGCGCTCATGCCTTTGAAGTGCCAATAGCGCATCAGGGTTTCCGACGTTTCGATGCATGCGAAGCGCTTATCTGCGCGCAGCGCGTCAACCAGACTCTTCACTTGCAAGACCGTCGGCAGATAGCAAAGTAGGAAGCCGCCCGGTCTCAGAGCAGTCCATGCCGGCTCGATCACGGGCCAGGGTTCGGGCAAATCGAGAATTATTCTGTCAACGTCTTTTTCAGCGAGTTCGGTAGCGACGTCGCCGAGCTTTACTGTCCAGTTAGGTGCCGGACCGAAGTAACGCGCCACATTTTTTTGTGCCAGCTCGGCAAAGTCCTCGCGAATTTCGTAGGAAATCAACTCACCGCTCTCGCCGATCGCGCGCAAGAGGGCCATGCTTAGCGCGCCGGCGCCGACGCCGGCTTCAATCACGCGCGCACCCGGAAAGAGATCTGCCCAAAGCAAAATAGGCCCGATGTCTTTAGGATAAATCACTTGTGCACTGCGCGGCAGGTTGGGAATCAGCTGCGGCAAACTCGGGCGGAAAACTAGGAACGGCTCATTCATCGATGAGCGGACGACGCTCCCTTCATCGCGGCCGATGATGTTGTCAACGGCGATCTTACCGCCGCGGATGGCGATGGCGCGGCGCTGGTCCAGGCGCGCGAGATACTCACGGTCCTTGCGATCGAGCAAAACAACGGCCTCGTCGGATTGAAAAGGTCCCTTGGGGTATTGTTTATTCACCGTGATTGACGAGCAGATGTCGACCGCAACGGCTAGGTCGTGTACGAACTGAGGCCTTGGCGATTCAATGCGTCGACCAACTCGCGCACTTCCTGCGAGCGATTTAGATCGCCGACCAGCAAAACGTCAGGCGTATCGACGACGACGGCATTCTCGACGCCCAACAGGACGACCAAGCGATCCGGCGCGTGAATCAGACAGTTCTTCGCGCCGAGCCCAAGCCATCGACCTTGGCTGGCATTGCCGTCCGCGTCCTTTGGTCTCATGCGATGTACCGCCGCCCAACTGCCGACGTCGCTCCAGCCGAAATCCGCTTCGAGAGTCAAGACTTTGCCTTCGGAACCGGCCTTCTCCAGGACGGCATAGTCGATCGACAGGTTCGGCATCTTTTTATATTCCTGCACGATGACCGCACGTAATTTTGAATTTGGATTCGCCAGCGAGTTTCCCTCCGCGGCGCGCTCAATTGCCTTAAGGCCGCGGTAAATTGCTGGCTGATAGCGGGCTAGCAGTTGCAAGATCGTAGAAGCTTTCCAGACAAAGATGCCGCTGTTCCACAACGCGCGCTGGCGGATTAATCTTCGCGCTGCGGCCAACGTCGGCTTTTCGGTAAATCGTTTCACAAAAAAGGCCGAAGCTCGCGACTGTTCCGCTACCGCTTTGTCCTTCATAATGTAGCCGTAACCTGTTTCCGGGTAGCCCGGACGAATACCGATGGTTACCAATTGCTGGTATCGAAACGCCAGCGCCGCCGCTGCTTTGAGCGTGCGTCGAAACGCCGCGCCATCGGCGACCCAATGATCCGCGGGTAGAACAATCATCGCGGCCTCAGGATCGCGGCGAATTATTTCCAGAGCCGCTAAGCCGATGCAGGGCGCAGTGTTTTTGCCCACGGGCTCAGCAATAAAATTGTTTTTCGGCAGATCTCGCAATTCCCGTCGCAGCGCGGCGACCTGATCGGCGATGGTGACGACGAGAGTCTGCTTTCGACCGCCGAGGGCATAGACACGCTCGGCAGTTTCGTCGATCAGGCTCTTTCGACTCAGGATTTTAAGCAGTTGCTTAGGGCGCCCGGCGCGGCTCAACGGCCAAAAGCGCGTCCCTTTGCCGCCGGCGATAATCACGCTAAAAGAATTGTTTGTCATGCGTTTGTCCTTGTTGATGAGATCGCGAGGTATAGTACGGTAGTAGGTATGACGGATCAAGCGACAGCGATGATTACAACGTCTTGGACAGTACTCGCGGAGCACGCGCCGATTCGTCTTGACGCCTTCGTCCGTGGATGCTTGCCGCATCTTTCGCGCCGGGAAATTGGCCGCGCAATCCGCGAGGGACTATTTTCAGTCAACGGCGGCGTGAGCAAAAAAGGCGACCGGTTGGGCGCCGGTGATAAGCTGGTTTTCAACGGACCTGAAGCTTTAATAGCCACGAATCCGCCGCCTAATTCGGGCCTTGACGTTCCGGTGGTTTACGAAGATTCGTCGGTTTTGGTCGTCGATAAGCCTGCCGGTATGCCGACCCATGGTTTCTCCGGCCGCGACACCGATACGTTGGCAAACTTCATCGCGTCACGGCATGCCGAGCTACTCGTGGTGGGAAAGAATCGCTGGGAGCCGGGTATCGTGCATCGACTCGATAATGAGACCTCGGGCCTTGTCCTCATCGCGAAGACGCAAACTGCCTTCGCAATGCTGCGCCGGCAGTTTCGCCGCAGAGATGTTACAAAAATTTATTGGGCGCTGGTTTGGGGCATAACCGACCCGGAGGGCAGGATCGAATTGCCGCTGGCGCACGACGCGCGCGATCGGCGTCGGATGTGCGCGATCGCTGAATCAGAAAGAGAAAAAAATCAGCGAAGTTGGCAGGCAGTGACGGGATATCGGAGAATTGGACACTCACGGCGACTCAGCTTGCTCGAAATCAATATGATTACCGGCGTGACGCACCAGATCCGCGTCCATTTGGCTGCCATCGGCCATCCGATCGTCGCCGACGCGCTTTATGGCGCGCAGCATTCGAATACTCTCGGTTTGCAGCGCCACTTCTTGCATGCTTACCGATTGGCTTTTCGCCATCCGGAAGATGTCCGTACGGTCACGGTCGAGACGGCATTGTCCGATGAATTGCGGGAAGTCTTGCGGGTCGTTGGGATTCAGCTTTAGGCCGCGCTGCTTCGGATGCCCTTTGCTTTGGCGCAGCTGCCGCAAAAGTTATTGAGCGTGCCGGTTTCTTCCATCCAACCTTCGTCGAGATTGTGGCAGATTTTTTTGCACTCGAAGCAGATGAAGTACAGACCGTCAATGCTCTTGTTGATCTTCTCCCGGTTAAGCACGCGGCCTCTGAGCTTTTCGATGCGAATTCCGAGAAGTTCTTCGTAATTCTTTTTTATCTTGCGGCGCCCGGCTTCGTCACTTGGAAGGTCTTCGTCTTCCGACTCATCGTGCGTGCCGTCGTCGATATAGTCATGAGTCCGGTCTTTAGCGGCGCGGCCGGCGATTTTCTTCTTTCCCCGTGGCATTTTGGTCTTTTGATGCTTCCTCAATGGGTTCCGTTGCGAGTGTTGATCGTCTGTAGACGGTTTATTTCATAATGAACGACTTCACTATTGTCAATAGCGAATCATGCTAAATTGACGTGTGTGGAATTCAAAAGTCTTTGATAGCCGTGAGTGACAACGCGGAAGGTCGGCACATGGCCAATCTTCCGCGTTGCATGGAAAAAGCGAAGGTTAAATTTACCTGCTGATCACTGTTTGATCGCAGCGGCGCGCCGCTGCAGGTAGCCGTTGCGCACGGCACCGTAGAGGTCGACGGTCGATTCGGCGACCCGCTCGAAACGATCCAGATTCAATGATCTCTCGTTGACGGTATTGGTCGCTGTCCCCGCGACGGTGCCCCACCAAGGGATGAAGTAAGTATACGGAGTCATGGCCGCGTCGAAAGCGTAACCAACGCCGTCACGGATCGTTAGCGGCGGGAGAAAAGGCAAAACCAGATAGGCACCGGGTCCCATCCCCCAGACGCCAAAAGTCTGTCCCGTGTCTTCGTCTTTCTGCTCGATGCCGAACGCATCCTTAGCGACATCGAAGAAGCCCACCAGCCCGATCGTGCTGTTGATACCAAAACGCGCGAGTTCGGTGGCCGCGCCGGTCAGTTTCAGCTGCAAACTGTTGTTAACGACGCGTCGAACTACTGAGAGATTGTCAAAAAAGTTGTGCACACCGCGCTGCACGGGATCGGGCAACACAAAATCCCATCCCGTGGCGAGTGGCTTCAAAAGATAGCGATCGAGAACTTCGCGATTGAACCAAAACATTTTTTCGTTGAAGCCTTCAAAAGGATCCTCGTCGAAGTCTTCTCCGGCAGCAGCAGCGGCTGCCATTCCAGCCGCGTTGATGGTCGTCGCACCGACACCCTGCCGACTATCCGCTTGAGTGAGCACGAGTATTTGTTCCGGCTGGTCGGAAACAGTCGAGCTATTGTTGGCATCCGGGGTCTCATCGGCACTGACCATGCTTGTCGCCATTAATCCTGTGGCGAGCACGATAACCAGTGCGCTTACCGTTACGAACCGCGGAACCCACTTTCCATCGTCTCTGTTCATTACCGTTTCCTTCTCCTTCTTGGTTGTGATTTATACGAACTCCCCATCAGGGTCAAGTCTATGCGTGCTTGGATTTGATCACCGGGAATTTACTGCGGTAGAAGCCAAAAGCATGCCACAGATTGGATTGGGTGAGTCGACGCTAAAGGATTAGCAAATCAGGGAACTTGCTTGGTTAGGCGACAACAGGATATCACTTTCAAGAGAAGGGTCCCGATGACACAATGGCGCATTCGTGACAAATTCGCGGCAAATCGACTCGCTTACCTGTCGCGCAGGGTTTGTCGGCAGGGTAGTTTGCACCCCCATCCGAGATCGGTTATTTTTGAACGGTGAGCAGCGGCGAAAAAAAGCGTGTGTTGGTTCTAGGCGTAAGCGGCGGAATCGCCTGCTACAAAGCAGTCGAACTCGTCAGAATCTTGGTCCAAACCGGGTTCAAAGTGCAAGTGATTATGACCCGTGGCGCGATGGAATTTGTCACGCCCCTAACGTTTCAAACACTATCCGGCAATCCCGTTGCCACAGAAACGTTCAGTCTCACCCAAGAATCCGAGATCGGGCATATCAATTTGGCCGATGCCGCGGATCTATTTGTCATCGCCCCCGCTACTGCCAATGTGATTGGCAAGATGGCTAACGGTATCGCCGACGATTTATTGACGACTGTGCTGATGGCGACTCGGGCGCCGGTACTGATAGCGCCGGCGATGAACGTGCACATGTACGATAATCCGATTCTGCAGGAAAACCTGCGGAAGCTTCGACGGATCGGCTATCACATTATGGAGCCGGCGGAAGGATTTCTGGCCTGCGGTTACGAGGGCAAAGGCCGCCTGCCTGATGCGGGAAAGATCGCCGAAGAGATCGAGCGGTTGCTCAAGAAAAAAGATCTTAGCGCTGAAGAGCTTTTGATTACCGCGGGTCCCAATCGGGAGCCGCTCGACCCGGTGCGCTATATTTCCAACCGTTCTTCGGGAAAAATGGGTTATGCGTTGGTGCGCGCGGCAATACGCCGGGGTGCAAATGTGACCCTGGTCAGCGGTCCGACGGCACTGGAGCCACCTATAGGTGCGCGTGTGGTTGCCGTGACTACGGCGGCCGAAATGCGCGAAGCCGTTCTTAGGGAGTATCCGCAATGTACCGCCGTGATCATGGCGGCTGCGGTTTCTGACTATCGTCCTGTCATGACCACCGAGAAAAAAATCAAGCGCGGTCATGGCGCGGTCGAGCTGCGCCTCGAACCGAACCCCGATATCCTCAAGGAGCTGGGACAAAGCAAGGATGGCAAGTGGCTTGTGGGCTTTGCCGCCGAAACCGAGGATTTAACGGCCAACGCGCAAAAAAAACTGCGCGAGAAAAATCTCGACATTGTGGTCGCCAACGACGTCGCGGAGGAAGGAAGCGGCTTTGATGGAGACACCAACATCGCGACCATCGTCGATCGCACCGGTGCGATTCGCTCGCTGCCGCTCATGAGCAAGGACGATCTCGCCGATCGTATCCTCGATCATTATCTCGCTTTGAAAAGCCGTCGCTGATGGGCACTCCCAGGGAGCCCAAGGCGGCGAAATATTTCGTCGCGCTGCTCTCGTCGACTCGGGAAATTCTCACTCAAGTTGAAAACGATCTCACCCGAATGATGAGCGAGATCGACGGCCGAAGCGAAGCGATGCCGTGGACTGTGTCGAAGTTCTACGAACAGGAAATGGGCTCGGGGTTGTTGCGCCGCTTCCTTTCGTTTTCTCTATTGGCATCACCCGAAAGGCTCGCTGACATCAAGCTGCAAACGCAGAAAATCGAAAATCAATATCGGGAGCCGGTCTCAGGCGGGAGGCGCGTGAATCTGGACCCCGGCTACCTCGACGCTTACAAGGTCGTGCTTGCGTCAACCAAGAATGCCGGCCAGCGGATTTACTTACATTCGGGAATTTACGGCGAGGCGACATTACTCTATCACGACGGCGCCTTTCATGGCTTGCAGTACACCTATGTGGACTATCTGTGGCCTGAATCGCTCGCATTCTTCGCTCAATTGCGCGCTGCGCACCTGGCGCAGTTGAGGCGGCTCTGAAGTTTTCCGTGAATCTTCTCCCACGTCTCGCGTTATTGCGGCTAGCAATACTCCGGTGATAAGATTCGCCGATGACAGGATTGACGCGACGTGCCCGAAAATAGCGACAGCGAAGAATTGGCAACATTAGCGACATCGTTGCGTCGTCATTTGGAGCGGCGGCAGCGCGTCGGAATTCGGACGCTGGCGAGGGGAGACCTGCTCGAAGTGAAGCCGGGTCTTACCGGGAAAGACAATCTGCTGGGTGGCACGGTGGACGATTTATTTGTCGAAAAATCGGCGGCGCTCCAGACGCAAAGCCTCGAGGAGCTGCGCGCCGCCATCGGTGATTGCCAGCGTTGCAAGCTGTGCTCGGGCCGGACGAACTTGGTGTTCGGTGTGGGTAATCCGCACGCCGCGTTGATGTTTGTGGGCGAAGGGCCGGGGCGCGATGAAGACCTGCAGGGCGAGCCGTTTGTTGGCCGCGCCGGTCAGCTGCTGACCGACATCATTACCAAGGGAATGGGACTCAAGCGCGAAGATGTTTATATTGCCAACGTCGTTAAATGCCGCCCGCCGGAAAATCGCAATCCCGAGCCAGACGAAGTAGCGGCGTGCGAGCCGTTTCTCAAAAAACAGATCGATTTGATCCGGCCCAAGATTATCGTCGGCCTGGGGAAATTCGCCGTCCAGACGCTGCTCCAAAGCAAAATGCCAATCACCAAGCTGCGCGGCAACTGGCACAGCTATCACGGCATCAAGCTCATGCCAACATTTCATCCGGCCTATCTGCTGCGCAACCCGGCGGATAAAAAATTAGTGTGGGAAGATATCAAAAAAGTCATCAAAGAGATGCGCGATGAAAACGCTTAAACTCGTTTGCTTTACTTTTTTGCTGGCCGCGAGCCTTGCGGTCTTGGCGCAGTCGCAAGGACGCCTCGGCGCCGCATGTCGACGTGATCGCCATCGACGGCAGCATCAATCCGGCAGTGGATGATTTCATCCGCGAAAGCATCGCCCGCGCGAAGTCCAACGGTGCGCGAGCTCTGGTCATTCAGCTCGACACGCCGGGCGGGCTGCTCAATTCCACGCGCACGATCGTCAAAGAAATGCTCGGCGCCGAGGTGCCGGTGATGGTCTGGGTCGGACCAAGCGGCGCCGGCGCGGGCTCGGCGGGAGTGTTTATCACGCTGGCGGCTCACATCGCGGCGATGGCGCCGGGAACCAACATCGGCGCGGCCCATCCGGTTGCCGGTGGCGGCCAGGAAGTCAAAGGCGTGATGGGCGAGAAGATCGAGAACTTCACCGCTTCGTTCAGCGAGAGCATCGCGCAAAAACGCGGCCGCAATGCCGAGTGGGCGATCCAAGCGGTGCGCAAGAGCGTGGCGATCACCGAGAAGGAAGCGCTCAAGAAAAACGTCATCGACATCGTCGCCAAAGGATATTGACGATCTGCTCAAGCAGGCCGATGGCCGCAAAGTAGATCTCGACGGCAAACCAGGCACGTGCTGGCGGTCAAAAACGCTCGCAGTTGACGCGCCATGACATGAGCCTGAAGCAAAAGGTGCTCAATACCATCGCCGACCCGAATATCGCTTATCTGCTGATGATGGCGGGACTGCTCGGTTTGTACATGGAGTTCTGCGCATCCCGGCGTGATTTTTCCCGGCGTCGCTGGGGCGATCTGTCTGTTGCTGGCGTTAGCTTCGTTTCAGTTGCTGCCGATCAATTATACCGGGCTCGTTTTGGTGCTTCTCGGCTTGGCGCTGCTGGTCGGTCGAAGCGTTCTTTCCGAGCTTTGGGGTTTTAGGCGTCGGCGGTATTATTTCCTTGCTCTCGGTTCGCTCTTTCTTTTCGATACGGAAAGCTGCCGATCTTGGCGTCGACCGCGCGATTATTTTCACCGCGGTGGCGCACGGTGGGAGCGATTCGTGCTGGCGATCAGCTATCTGGTATTTCGCATCACAGAAAGCCAAGCCGACGATGGGCATGGAAGGACTGATCGGCGAGATCGGCGAAGTCGCGCAGCAAACTTGCGCCCACCGGGCAGAGATTTTTGTCCACGGCGAATATTGGAATGCCGAGGCTGACGGCGCTGATTGACGTGGGCGAAAAAGTCGAGGTCGTCGGCTACGAAGGAATGCGACTTAAAGTCACGCGGGTTCCGAGGGCGAATCGGCAAGATCTAGGAGGAGGCAGCCATGTTTGGATTCGGGGCACCGATTACATTTCTTGTGATTGCGGTCGCGCTGATGATCAGCGGCATCAAGATCCTCAAAGAATATGAGCGGGGCGTGGTCTTTCGCCTCGGCCGCATGGTGGGCGCGCGCGGACCGGGTATGGTTTACGTCATTCCGGGCATCGAAAAAATGGTCAAAATGGATTTGCGCACGGTGACGATGGACATCCCGCCGCAGGATGTGATCACGCGCGATAACGTTTCGGTGAAGGTCAATGCGGTGCTTTACTTTCAGCGTTCTCGATCCCAACAAGCGGTCATCGAAGTCGAGAATTATCTCTTCGCGACTTCGCAGCTGGCGCAAGTGACCCTGCGCAGCGTGTGCGGCCAGGGCGAATTGGACGAGCTCTTGTCGGAGCGGGAAAAGATCAACAGCCGGATTCAGGAAATCTTGGATCAGCAGACCGATCCGTGGGGAATCAAAGTTGTGCTGGTAGAGCTCAAGCATATCGATCTGCCGCAGGAGATGCAGCGCGCCATGGCGAAACAGGCTGAGGCGGAGCGCGAACGGCGCGCCAAAGTCATCCATGCCGAGGGCGAATTCCAAGCTTCGCAAAAGCTCGCGGATGCGGCCGAAGTCATCGGCAAACAACCGATGGCGTTGCAACTGCGATTTCTTCAGAGTCTTGGTCGAAATCGCGTCGGAAAAAAATTCGACGACGATCTTCCCGGTGCCGATCGATTTGTTGACGCCGTTCTTAAGAAGAACGATCCAAGTTACGATTAGCGATCAAGCAACGCCGCTACTCGATTCTGCCAGCCGTTTTGAAAACGCTAAGGGCACGGCATGCCGTGCCCTTACTTTATCGTGGGAGATGGATCTCAAGGAATTCGATTACGAGTTACCTGAATCGTTCATCGCGGCGTTTCCTAGCCGAGATCGCGCCGGCTCGCGTCTGCTCGTGATCCGGCGCCATTCCGGGGAAATCATTCATAGCGTGTTTTCGGCACTTGGGCGAGTTTCTTGACGCCGGCGATGTGCTTGGTGCTTAACGATACCAAAGTTTTTCCGGCTCGGTTGCGAGGCGCGAAGGCGAGCGGCGGCAAAGTGGAGGTGCTGTTGCTCGAACGCTTTCCTGAAGAAGGCCGAAATTTGTGGATCGCGCTGGTCGATGCCGCGAAGAAACCGCGGGTCGGTAGCCTGTTGCGTTTCGGCGACAACATGACTGCCGAAGTGATTGGCGATATCGGACGCGGCCGCTTTGGTCTGGAGTTTCATCACGCCGGCGATTTCAACGGGCAATTGGAAACGCTCGGCGAGCCGCCGTTGCCACCCTACGTGCGCCGTGACCGCGAAGCGGAGGCGCTCGATCGCGACCGCTATCAGACCGTTTACGCGGCTCAATCCCGGCGCGATCGCGGCGCCCGACCGCGGGATTTCACTTCACCCCGGAACTGTTTGCCGAGCTGAGAGCGCCGAGGGCATCGAGCAGCGCGCTGTTGACCCTTCACGTCGGCGCCGGGTACTTTCCAACCCGTGCGCCACGCCGAAATCGAAAATCATCGCATGGAAGGCGAGCGATATAGCGCTCAACGCGGCAAGCGGCGGCAGAAAATCAATCGCGACAAGATCGGCGGGCCATCGCGTTGTCGCCGTCGGCTCGACCAGCACGCGCACGCTGGAATGGATCGCGCGGCAAAAGGGCAAGATCGTCGCCGACGAAGGCATCGCGCGGCTTTACCTTCGCCCCGGCGATTATTTCCACGTTCTCGACGCGTTGATTACGAATTTTCATCTGCCCGGTTCTACGCCGCTGATTTTCGTCGCCGCGTTTGCCGGCTTGGATCTCGTCCGGCGCGCTTATCAAGAAGCGATCGAGAAGGCAATATCGGTTTTACAGTTACGGCGATGCGATGCTGATTCTTTAAAATTTTGGATCGCGTCTGCGGGGCCGCTTTTGGAATTTGGATTGTCGGATTCGGAGCGATCCGCATTAGACTTGCGAACGGTGCCCCTATCCGACAATCTCCAATCCGACAATCCAAAATTGGTCCATGGATAATCATTTCACTCTCATCAAGAACGACCCAAACTCCCGAAGGCACGTCTCGGCCGCCTTGTTACCGCGCATGGCGAGTCGAAACGCCATGCTTTATGCCGGTCGGGACGCAAGGCACGGTCAAGGCGATGTTACCGCGGGATCTAAGTGAGATCGGCTGCCAGATTCTGCTGGGCAACACCTATCATCTATATTTGCGCCCGGGGCATGAGCTGATCCGCCAGCTGGGCGGACTGCATCGCTTCATGGGCTGGGAGCGGGCCGATCCTGACCGACAGCGGCGGCTATCAAGTTTTCAGTTTAGGCGCGATGCGCAAGATCACCGAAGAGGGCGCGCGTTTCAATCCCATCTCGATGGCTCGGCTCATTTGCTCACGCCGGAAAAGGCCGTGGAGATTCAAGAAGCTCTGGGAAGCGATATCGCGATGGTGCTCGATGAGTGCATTGCCGCACGACGCGGCGCGCGATTATGTTCATTGTATCCACGGAACGGACGATTCGCTGGGCCGAGCGCTGTTTGCGATGCCCGCTCCCGGCGCGATCAGCTGATGTTCGGCATTATTCAAGGCGGCCTGTTCGAAGATTTGCGCCGCTGGTGCGTTGACGAGATGGCGCCGATGGCATTCGAGGGCTTTGCCGTCGGAGGTCTAGGTGTCGGTGAGGGTGAAGAGCGGCT
Source organism: uncultured delta proteobacterium (assembly GCA_963804165.1). Lineage (GTDB taxonomy): Bacteria > Desulfobacterota > Binatia > UBA9968 > UBA9968 > DP-20. Next base: position 170,665 of record CAWDPO010000043.1, on the reverse strand, counting down.
CAACGCTGTCGGCGGTTTCACCGCTGATTTGTTACCCGACGATAAGCCGCGTTACTTGATGGGTGTCGGGCGGCCGCAAGACATCATCGCCGCCGTGCGCGCCGGTTTCGATATGTTCGACTGCGTGATCCCGACGCGCAACGCGCGCAACGGCACGCTGTTCACCTCAAAGGGCAAGTTCAATATCAAACGCGCCGAGTTCGCTGACGACCCGCAGCCGCCCGTTGACGACCTGCGGTTGCTACTACTGCCGTAATTTTTCGCGCGCCTACTCTGCGCCATCTGTACATGGCCGGCGAAATTCTCTCGGCGCAGTTAAATAGCCTGCACAATCTTTACTTTTATCATCGGCTCATGGATAAGTGTCGGGAAGCGATTCGCGCTGGCCGCTCCGAGGCTTTGGACTCAAGTCTGGGAACCGGCGCGAATCGGCGTGAGTCACAATCTAGAGGAGGAATTATGTTCGATCTCGCTTACGCACAAAGCGCGCCGGGAGCCGGCGGACCGGGCCCCGATGATGACGCATGATTCCCGTTCATTCTAATTTTCGTCATCATGTATTTCATGGTGATTCGGCCGCAGCAGAAAAAGGCCAAAGAACATCAAGAGCTGCTCAACAAGCTAAAAAAGAACGACGAAGTGATGACCTCCGGCGGAATTTACGGTAAGGTGGTCGACTTAAAGGAAACGGTGGTGACGTTGGAGGTGGCGCCGAACGTGCGCATCCGCGTGCATCGCCCGCAGATCTCGGCCGTATTCACCGGCGAAAAAGCGCCGGCGAAAGAAGGAAAGGATTAGAGGAATGCGACGAAGCGTTCTGACGCGATGATTTTATTCAGTATCGCCATGTCTGGTGGCTTTTATTTACTTGGTTCCCGGACGTTTGTGCAGGCCCGCATGCCGGATTGGTGGACGTAATTTTTTGCCGAGCGGAAAAGATTCACCTCGGACTCGATCTTCAAGGCGGCAGCCATCTGGTGCTTGAAGTGAAAGTCGACAAAGCGATCGAAAATCAATGTCGAGCGTGTGCGAGGCGATCTGACCAACGCTGTTCGCGAGAAGGGTATTGCCGGCGTGTCGGTGGAGCGCGTCGAAGGGACGCAGATGCAGATCAAAGCGCCGGCCGCCAACGCCGAGCGGGTGCGCGGCATTCTCAAAAGCGACTTCGGCTAACTTGTCGAAGCGAAGACGCCGCAAACCGGCGGCCGGCACCACGACTCTTTCTGACGTTGAGCAAAGAAGAACTGCGCTCTCTGCGCGATTATGCCGTCGATCAGTCGCTGGAAACGATCCGCAACCGGATCGACCAGTTCGGCGTCAGCGAGCCGATCATTCAGCGCCAGGGACAAACCAACATCTTGATCCAACTTCCCGGCATCCAAGATCCTGACGCGGGCCAAGGATATTATCGGCAAGACGGCGCTTTTGGAATTCAAACTCGTCGACGACACGGCGAATGCGGAAGAGGCGATCAAGAACGGCCCGCCGCCGGGCCGCGAGGTGCTCTACGGCCACGCCGGTCAGGGGCGAGGGAGCGGGCACGGAAAAGCAAGCCCTATGTCCTGGAGTCGCGCGCGTTGATGACGGGCGAATATATTCAGGACGCGCGGGTGCGGCCGGCGGAGCAACTGCAGGGGCCTCTGTCGAGCTGATCCTCAACAACGCCGGCGGCGCGGCTCTTCGAACAGATCACCGCGGCCAACGTCAAGCGCCGCCTCGCCATCGTGCTCGACAACCGCGTCTATTCCGCCCCGGTGATTCAAGAGCGGATCGGCGGCGGCCGGGCATCGATCACCGGCAATTTCGACATCAAAGAAGCGCGCGATCTTATCGATCGTCCTGCGCGCCGGCGCGCTGCCGGCGCCGGTGGAGATCGCCGAAGAGCGCACGGTCGGGCCTTCGCTGGGGCAAGATTCGATCAATCAAGGCATCGACTTCGTTTATCGTCGGCGGCGCCTTCGTGGTGCTGTTCATGATCGCTTATTACAAAGGCGCCGGCTTGGTCGCCGTGGTCGGCGCTGGTCTTCAACGTCTTGTTCATGGTCGCCATCCTAGCCGGTTTTCAGGCGGTACTCACTTTGCCGGGTATCGCCGGCATTGTGTTGACCGTCGGCATGGCGGTTGACGCCAACGTTCTGATCAACGAACGCATTCGCGAAGAGCTTAGAGCGGGCCGCGCGGTGCGCTCGGCCATCGAGGCGGGCTATCAAAATGCGCTGCCGGCGATCTTGGATTCCAATATCACGACTTTTCTTTCCGGGGTGATCCTGTTTCAGTTCGGCACCGGGCCGATCAAAGGTTTCGCCGTGACGCTTTGTATCGGCATTCTTACGACCGTGATTACGGCGGTTTATCTCACCAGAATCTATTACGACTACCGTATCAGCGCGCGTAGTCTCGAGCGCATCAGCATCTAGGAGGCAATAATGGAACTCATCAATCCAGGAACCAAAATCCCGTTTACCAAATATCGCAAGCTCGCGGTGATTCTGTCCACGCGTGGTCAATCTTCATCGTCCTCGCGTTTCTGTTCATCAAAGGGCCCACTCTTGGGCGTCGACTTTGCCGGCGGCACCATGGTGCAATTGAAATTTAATCAAAAGATCACGATTGCCGGATATTCGCCAAGCGCTGGAGAGCGTGCAGCTCGGCGGCAGCGTGATTCAGGATTTCGGCCAGGAGGGATCGAACGAATTTCTCGTGCGCGTGGAAAAAGTCGGCTGTCGAATCGGCGCGCTCGGCGATCAAATCAAAAAGGCGCTGACGAACAAATTCGGCGCCGATAAATTTGAGATCCGCCGGATCGAGTTCGTCGGACCGAAAATCGGCGAAGATTTGCGCTGGCGCGGTACGCTTTCGGTCATCGCCGCGACGGTCATGATGGGCGTGTACATCTGGATTCGCTTCGCGCTCGGCGTTCGGCGCGCGATTTGGTTTGCATTTTGGTCTCGGCGCGGTGATCGCGTTGATTCATGATGTTTTGGTTACCGTCGGCGCTTTGATGCTGGCCAACTACGAGTTCGATCTGACGGTGGTCGCGGCGCTGCTGACCATCGTCGGTTTTTCGGTCAACGATACGGTGGTGATTTGCGACCGTATTCGCGAGAACTTGCGCAAGATAAGGCGCGAAACCCTGGAAAATATCATCAATACCAGCATCAACGAGACATTGAGCCGGACGATTCTTGACCACCGGCACGGCTTTGTTGGTGCTGTTGGCGCTTTATCTTCTCGGCGGCGCGGTGATCCGGCCCTTCGCTTTCGCGTTGTTGGTGGGCTTTATCTCCGGCGTCTACTCGACGATCTTTATCGCCAGTCCGGTCATCCTGCTGTGGGGCGGTACGGTTCGGAGATAGCTGCGAGAAGATAAATCACCGAGGCTGCAAATCAGCAAAGGTCGCGAGACGCCGACGATCAACGTCCGACTCGTGCTTCAAGACGCATTGTCCAGCGTGTCATTGACTCCTACCGAACCTTACATGCCAAATGACTCTGCCAAACGTTGGATTCTTAGGAAGCCGACCCACGAAGCGTCGCTCAACACTGCCGAACAGCTCAAACTTTCGCCGCTGCTGGCGCGCATCCTGCCCTGCGCGGTTTTGCCGATATCGAGTCTACGCGGCGTTTCTTATCTTTCGTCCAGTCTACGCGCGGACCTGCCATCGCCGTTCGACATGGCCGATATGGAGCCGGCGGTGCAGCGGCATTGTCGGCGATCAAGAACAAGCGAACAGATCGGCATTTGGGGCGACTACGACGTCGACGGCACCACCGGGGCTTCGGTGCTGGTTTCTTTCTTGCGCGAGATCGGCGCGGCACCGATCTACCATGTGCCGCATCGCATCGAAGAGGGTTACGGTCTCAACATTGAAGGACTGAGGCGGCTCAAAGAACGCGGCGTCGATCTTGGTCGTCACCGTGGACTGCGGCATTTCCAATGCCAAAGAAGTTGCCGCCGCGCGAGATTTCGGTCTCGATATCGTCGTTGTCGATCATCATCAGCCGCCGGACGAGCTTCCGCCGGCGGTGGCGGTGATCAATCCGCACCGCAAGGACTGCGCATTTCCTGACAAAGGACTCGTGCGCCGCTGGGTTGGCGTTTTATCTGGTCATTGGCCTGCGCGCCAAGTTGCGCGAAGCGGCTGGTTCTTAGAACGGCGCGGCGATCCCGATATTCGGCGCTATCTCGATATCGTCACGCTCGGCACGATCGCCGACATGGTGCCGCTCAAGGGCGTCAATCGCACGCTGATCAAGCGCGGTCTGACTGGAGTTGGCTACCTCCACGCGGCCCGGAGTCGTCGCGCTCAAACAAGTCGCCGGCATTCCAGCCGGCGAAGTCAGCGCCGGGCAAGTTGGGTTTCGTTTGGGGCCGCGCATCAACGCCGCGGGACGGGTGGATTACGGCATCAAAGTCGTCGAGTTGCTGACGACCGATTCCAGCGAAATCGCCCTGCGCATCGCCCAGGAGTTGGACGCGCATAATCAGCGAGCGGCGCGCCATCGAAGCCGCGGTACTAGAGCATGCCCTGGCGCAGGCGGAGACGCGGCGATGGATGGCGGCCAGCCGCCATTCGCTGGTATTGGCGGGCGAGGGCTGGCATCCCGGCGTGCTCGGCATCGTCGCGTCTCGCATCGTCGAAAAGTTTTACCGTCCGACCGTCGTCATCGGTTTCAATGGCGGCGACGGCAAAGGCTCGGCGCGCAGCATCCGCGGCTTTCATATGGTCGACGGATTTCACCGCTGCGCGGAGCATTTGGAAAAATTCGGCGGCCATGAATACGCCGGCGGCTTGTCGATCAGGGCGGAGAAGCTGGAGCGTTTCGCCGAAGCTTTCGAAGCACGCCGCGCGGCAATCGCTCACGCCGGAAGACCTGTTGCCGCTGCTGGAGATCGATGCGCGATTGGATTTTTCCGACATCGGCATGCCGCTTATTGCACGAGCTGAACGTTCTGCAAGCCTTTTGGCGTCGGCAATCCGGAGCCGGTGTTCATGACCACTCGGGCGCGGAAATTTGCGAACGCAAAGTTTTTTCCGCCGGCGTGCGCTTTCGCTTGCGCCAGAGCGGCCGCGTGATCAGCGGCGTTGTCTTCGGCGTCGGCGATGACTATCCCGGCATGCCGGGAGAGATGATCGATGTTGCTTATCGGTTGACTCGAGAATGATTGGAACGGCACACAGCGTCGAATTGAAAATCGTCGATGTGCGGCCGGCGGAAGCCGTTTCAGATTTTGGGTCTCGGGTCTTGGAGTTGACCAGGGAAAAATCGTACGGAAGAAAATTGCAGAGGTGAATGGGATGGCTAGCTCCAAGGTCGTGTTTTATGCGAGTTGGGTGCTTTGTCTTAGCGTGTGCTGTTCACAGGGTCGGTGGTGTCATTGTTTGCGCGCAGATGTCGGCGGCAAGCCGGAAAAATCGGACGTCGTGGTGACCTACGCGCAACCGAGCGGCGCGTTTACGCCGATCTGGCTGGCGTATGAAGCCGGGTTGTTCAAAAAATACGGATTGAATGCCAACTCTGCAACTGTTCACGCCGCAGGTGTCGGCGCAGGCGGTGATCGTCCGAGGAGGCGGATTTCTACACTGATGGGCCGGATCTGATCAATGCGCGGCTTGCACGGCGGCCAGGTGAAATATTTCGGCGGGACGATCCAGCAGCTGGTGTTTCAGATTTGGGGCGCCAAGGAAATCAAAACTATTCAAGATCTAAAAGGCAAGACGGTGGCGGCGAGCACGCCGCGCGCCGCGCTCGATACCGCGACCCGCGAGGCGCTGAAAAAAAACGGCCTGGTGCCGGACAAAGACGTGCAGATTCTCTACGTCCAGTCGGTGCCGGCGATTCTTAAGCTCGATCCTCGGCGGCAAGACCGCGGCCGGCACGCTGTCGGCACCAAATACGATCAAAGCCAAAGAGTCGGGACTCAATCTCCTGGTCGATATCGGCAAGCTCAATATTCCCGGCATTCCAAGTCGCCTACGGCACCACGGAAAAATATCTGAAAAATAATCCCAACTACCGTTTATGCGTTCCTCAAAGCGATCGCCGAAGGCGTCGTCGCTGGCGCGCCAAGATCCCGCGGCGGCTAAAAAAGCGATCGCCAAATACGCCAAGATCGACGACGCGCCGACCATCGACGGCACCTATGAAGCCTTCGCGCCCTACTGGGCGATGAGTCTGGCCGTGCAGTCCGGAGGCGATCAGCGGGCAGTTCGAATATCTCGACGAAAAAGAATTCCCCAATGCCAAGAACGCCGATCCGAAAGATTTCTACGACAATTCTTTTGTCGACGCCTTGACCAAGTCAGGGTTTCTCAAAACTCTCGGCATGAAATAGCTTCCGCGCGAATCGCAGCACCGCGCGCGGGCTAAGTCACCATGGGAACTCAAAGCCGCAGAGATATCGTCTATCTGGCGCTGGCCGGGTTTCTTCGTCACCAACGCGATTCTCGGCGAATTGACCGGCGGCAAGCTGTTTACCCTCGGTCCATTTACCTTGAGCATCGGCGTCATTCCCTGGCCGGTGGTGTTTATCGCCACCGATCTGATCAACGAATACTTTGGCCGGGAAGGAGTCAAGCGGCTGACGTTCATGACCATTGGCCTGATCGTCTACGCTTTCGTCGTGCTTTTCCTCGCCATCCAAGTTCCCGGCCGCGTCGTTTTCACCGGTGACCGACGCGCAATTTTACGCGGTGTTTCGGCCAATCGTTGTGGATCATCGTCGGCAGCGTCATCGCCTTCGCCGTGAGTCAACTGGTCGACGTCTTTATTTTTTGGCTGGTTCGGCACAAGACCGGCGGAAGATTTCTGTGGATGCGCGCCACCGGCTCCACCGTGGTCTCGCAACTGATCGACAGCATCGTCATTATCGGCATCGCCTTCTGGCTCCCCGGCAAAATGCAGACATCCGAATTTTTGACGGTGGCGGCGTCGAACTATTCTTTCAAGCTCATCGTCGCGCTCGAGCGTCACGCCGTTGCTTTACGCCGGTCACGCGGCGATCGACCGTTTTCTCGGCGCGGAAGAAGCGCACGAGCTGATCGAGCAGTCCGCCAAGGCGAGCGAAGAGATATGGCTTAGCCGTTGGATCGATCATATTCGGAATTAAGGAAGACAGATCCTTCGCTGGCTCAGGTGATTTCACCTCATTTGCTGAGGTGAAATCAATTGCAGATCATCAAGTGGCAATCCCGCGGTAGTTTCTTCATCAATCCTTTGACCACGTGGCCGCGCAGCATGTGGTAAAACGCCGAACGGCGCGATGCGCCGATGATCACGGCGTCGACGTCGAGCGACTTTGGCAGCGTTGGCGATCGCTTCGGCGGCATTGTGGGAGACGGCCCAGATGGGAATCATCTCGATCTGGTTTCCTCGGACGGCTTGCAGCGCCGCCTTTAAAGTCTCGACGCCCTGTTCGTTTGGTGCATGAGGAGTCGCTCCGGCGAACAGTCCTGGCCATTCTTCGACGTAAATACAATAGAGGGCGGACTCGCGCTTACCTTTTGCTCGGGTGAGCGCTTCCTGAATCAAGCGCGGATTTTCGTCACGGATCGCCAACAATGTGGAGGAAGGGTAAAGAGGCTTCACTTCAACGGCTTCGGCGAGCGTCATCAAGTCCCTTCAGTTCGTCTTCGACCAGGTTTTCGGAAGCGCGATAGGCACGTGCCTGGAGCCGCTGCACAAAGGGAATCTGCATGAGGGCCTCGATGAACCATGCCCGTCGCACACCGATGGCGAAAAGCATACCGATTGCACTGAGAAGTCCGCCGAAGTAGCGTCGCCAGTTCTTTATCGACGATATTGACGCACCAGGCGACTAGGACCATAGCCGTCGTGAGCACTCCAAACCAGAAGGCGAAATCGCGCCGTCCCAATCGCCAGCGAATGATGTCCAAACTCAGCGATGAAAAGAAAAATGCGCCCAAAGCCAAACGCATACATCTCGCCGAGGAGCGTCAGTTCTCCACGCGTCGCAAGGATGACTCCCACGGGAATTATCGTGGCGATGGAAATCGCAATGTGTGGGCTATGAAATTTGTTGCTGCGAAGGGAAATCACCCGCGGTAAAAATCCCGCTTCGATAACGCGAGAAAGATGTGATAGGCGCCGATAATCGCCGTGTTGGCCGCGAAGAGAAGCAGCGTTGAGGCGCTCAAGACCACAGCTAACTTCAGGCCGAAGCCGCCGGAAATTATCCGCAACCTCCGAAATAAAGCGTTCACTCTGGGTTGCCTTCACATTAGCTTCAAGCATGGTTGATCGACAGAACTGAGAGCAACGGTGATGTAACGATAGTCGTTAGAATAACGGCCATCATCGCCCATCTTGTTGTCCGGCGTATAGGGAATCGTATGACCGGGCTGAGCTGGCTAATGCTTTCCAATCCGGAGAAGGCGAGCCAAGCGGCGGCAAAGCCAACCAGCAGGCTGTGAACGGAGAGGTCGTGTCCGGAGATAAAGTTTTCCAGCGCTTGTGTCCACTGATCGAAAGAAAAACTACTCGACCGATAAGGTGATCACGACAATATCGACGATGAATGCCGTAGCAGCCATGAAAACGGCAGCGGTCGCACTTTCTCGGATGCCGACGATATTGAGAATGGCTAAAGCGAGCAGGCCGAAACAGGCCAACACCACGATGTGCGCATCGAGAAAAGGTAAAACACTACCGACGTAATGAATACCAGAAACGGCTGAGATCGCTGCAGTAAGAAAATAGCTCGTTGTAATCAGCATCCCGCCGAGGCAGCCCCACATGGGTCCTAACGCCTTGGTCGTGATCGTCACCACGCCGCCGCCTTCGGGGTTACGCCAAGTAATCTCAATGTACTTCAGGGCCAGAGGAATGAAGGCCAAAGTCGTGAGCAAAATAAAGAACGGAGTCTTGTCGCCGACGGTGCCGTAGAGAATGCCAGGCACGTAATACACGGACGTGCCGATGTCGCAAAAAACTACCGCCCACGCCAATAACCAGTTGAGCTGCCGGGTGTCCTTGGTCGGTTCCATGAAAACTGCGGAGGCGGTCAAAGATTATCGCGAGGCGCGCTAACCCGATGTTGCTCAAGGCTCTTGCATTGATATCGTCGTTCGACTTATCATGCAAGATACATCCTGAGTCCTATGGCCCTGCCCGGTACAATACTTCCAAAAACTCGTCGAGAGTTGCCCCGATATCATCATTTCAGTCGATAAGCAAGGGACAATCATCTTTTACAACGACGGCGCGCGGCAAAATCTCGGCTTCAGCCACGAAGAGGTCTTGGGAAAAAACGTCCTGGAAATTTATCCGAGTCTTGAAGAGGCCCGCAGAGTCATGGCGGCCATGCGCGCAGCCGATGCCGGAGGCAAGGGGCGATTGCGCAACTTCGAAACCGTTTTCAAAACCAAAAAAGGGGAGAAGATCCCGGTCGCGATTTCAGCGTCGATTACCTACGACGATCAGGGCAACGAGATCGGATCAATCGGTTTCGCCAAAGATATTCGGGAAATCAGGCGGCGTGATCAACTCGTGACTTTGGGCGAGATCGCCATAGGGCTATCGCACGAAGATAACAACTCCCTCGAAGTGTTGGTCAATCAAATCGAGATGCTGCGTCAATACGTGGGACGAGTCGCTAACGACGAGGACTTTCTCGTCGAATCGGATCGACTGGAATCCCTGGCGTCGCAAGTAAAAAAAATTCAAGACATTACCGGCCGCATCAGCCAGATGGCTGATGAGGGCGAATACGGCACGAAAGAGTATTTGCACGGTAAGATGATGGCAGATTTGCGTGTCGACGATGCCGCGAAACCCTGCGAGCAGCCAGAACCCGATGAGCGCTATCCGCTGAATAGCCTGCGGGTTTTGATCGTTGACGACGATGCCGGCGTCTGCCAGTCTCTTAGAGACCTGCTCGTAGCGGAAGGCTGTTGCGTTCAAACCGCCGAATCCGGTGTCTATGCGTTGGAATGGCTGAAGCGAGAACAGTTCGATCTCGTGTTAAGCGATGTTGTTATGCCCGATATGGATGGCTATGAACTCTATCAGGCGGTCAAGAAAAAGACGCCGAAGCTCCCCGTGGTCTTAATGACCGCATTCAATTATGATAAAGATCATATCATCAAGCGGAGCTGCCTTGAGGGGTTGCAAGGCGTGATCTTCAAGAAACCGGTCAATCCAGCAATGCTGAAGAAAATTCTGCTGCAGCAATGTCGACCGGAACTGACCAGCCAAACGAGCACTTCCCTTGCGTCTTCGTCATCCCGCCTGACTACAGTTACAGTGCCCAAATCCAATTAGCGTTGCCGTGAACAAACAAGATCATTACAACGAAGGAATGGAGTTTTTCGCCCAAGACAAGTTGGACGAAGCAGTAGCGGCTTATTTGCGGGCGCTCGACGAGGATCCCAACCATGCCGACGCCCTTCACGCGCTGGCCATGACTTACGCTCATCAGGAAAAGTTCGACAAGGCGATCGAAGTGGGCAAGCGCCTCATCGAAGTCGCACCTGATGATGAATTAGCGTACACCAGCCTGTCGATTTTCTACCAGAAGCACGGGCAGATCGCCGAGGCCGAGCATATCGCGGCTAAAGCAAGAACCCTGAGTTGGAAACGCGAACTGCGCGAGCCTAAGGACCCCGACAAAAGTTAATCGAACAACGCTGTTTGTGCCCGTAACCTACGGTGTTGCTCCGTCCGGTTTTCGGTAACACCCGGGGGACGGCCTGCACAATCTCGCCAAGAATTACCCTTTTTTGCCTTTTCCTTGCCGGAATTCACGGGTTCTTGAAGTTTGAAGTCGGAGTCGATAAGTAAGAATACGTAGTTTGAGCCCTGGGAGAGCGAAGAAGCCCCGGAATATTGCAGAGAGAACCGTGAACCTCGCAGGAAATCCACTAGCCAAGTTAGTCAAGTTGATCACTGATGACTCGCGGATTGACGATAAAATTCGCGACACCCAGGCAGCTTTGACGCTGGTCAAGAAACGAGTGTCGGAATCTCTCACGCAGCATTACATTTCGATGCGCGAGCCGAGAATTCAACTGCCGGAGGATCTTATGCGGGAAGAACAATCTTACGAGCGATTATTGCAAGCGCTCCAGGACATGAAAAGTGAGATCGCCAAACAGATACGGCCGGTGGAGGAACAAATCATCCAGGCCAACGTGGACCATCTGCGTCAAACCTTTCATCAGGAAAGCCGAAAACTTTCCAAATGCTTGGATGAAATCGACGACAATATTCTGGCTTGCCGGCAGTACTTGCAAGACTACGAACAGATTCGATCCAGCCTCTATGGGTTGAATGAAAAGCTGATCCAGCTGGGTGCTGAATCGATTCAAATCCCGGATGGATTACCGACTAATGATTTAGGCGAGATCATCCGACAACGAATCGAATCCCTGCGACTTCAAGGCAAGATTTGAAGCCGTGGCGGATCCGCATCCATTGACCTAGGGTTTCCTGTCAAAACCTGAATCCGACCTCGATTCTGCGGGGAAGAAATCCCGCGTTAAGCAGTATTCTTGCGCCAAGTTTCGGCGTCCACCTTCGCCGCGGGCTATTTCATCAATCGTCTTTCACTTACGATACATCGGCTTTGCTCGGTTCCATTCCATTACGCCTCCCCGATAGGCTTAGCCTCGCGCAGGCTCGATTGGAACACGACGACGTAACCCACCAGCACGACGGTTAACACCCCACAAGCCGCAACCGTTACCGACGCTCCGATCACCGTGGCGATTAGGCCGAAGGGAAAACTACCCATCGGGCCGAGCCCGCGATTGAACAATCCGAAGAGGGACATCACCCTGCCACGATTGGTTTCATCGGCGTGCATCTGCAACAGAGTTGCAATCGCGGAAAGAAAAGTAGTTTGAAAGCCGCCGGCAACGAATAGAAATGCCAGAGACAACGGAAAACTGCGCGACATGGCGAAACAGACAATCGACGAGCCAAAACCCGCTGCCAAAATGAAGAGCAGATGATTGGGCTTTGGAAAGCGACGAACCGACGCCAGCGTTAGTCCGCCTACGATCGCTCCGGCGCCGGGAGCCATGAGCAATAGTCCCAATCCGGGCGCGCCGACTTGGAGGATATCGCGAGCAAACACGGGCATAAATTGCGTGTAGGGTTTGGTGCAGAACGTCACGATGGCGAGCACAGTGAAAAGCGCTAAAAACAACGGCGCGCGCCAGGCGAGATGAAATCCTTCGATCATGTCTCGGGTAAGACTTTTTCGGCTTTCTGCCGGTGCGGAGCGAGATATCCGAATCATAAAAATCGTTAGCAGCACAAACAAATTTCCCACTGTGGCGACGAAAAAACAGCCTTGGGTGTCGACCACGGGAATCAACATGCCGCCGACGGACGGGCCGAAGAGCAGAGAGCCGTTGAACACCATTTGATAGAGGGTGACCGCATTGGGCAGGTCGGCGCGCGGCACGAGATGATGCAGGATCGATTGGCGCACCGGCTGCTCAAAGGAAACAAAAAACCCGGTCAGAGCCGAGACCGTCAACAGGTGCCAAACTTGGATCGTTCCCAAATAATTCATCACACCGAGAAAGAGCGCCATGAGCAAAAACGCGCTTTGGGTAACGACAAAGATGATCTTGCGATCGGTGCGATCGACGATCGCGCCGCCGAGGGCGGCAAAAAGCACACGCGGCAGACCCAGACAAAGTCCTTCGAGCCCCAGGTAAAACGGTGAGTTGGTGAGTTGAAAAAGCAACCAGCTTTGCGCCGTGGTTTGAATCAAGGTGCCGGTATGGCCGAGAAGAAGTCCGCACCAGAAAATAAGATAGTTGCGATGACGAAAAGCACGGAAAGTACTCTCGAATAGCATTGTCGCTTGGTATCCGGAAAGAGGAATGCGAACAGTTCCTTGCCGGGAATTCTATACAGCTAGGGGCGAATACCTGCTTTTTTGCAGAGGACTTGATACGTCGGGCCGTCGAGTTCTTCGCTGCCTGGCAGACCGGCGGCGATCCGAAAGTTCTTGATCGCCGCGCGCGTGCGCGGGCCGAGGACCCCGTCGATTTTTCCCGGAGCGTAGCCCAAGAAAAGCAAAGCGACCTGCGCGGTGCGCATTTCTAAATTGGGCAGCGAGCCGCTACTGAAGCGCTGATACTGCTCGGCGAGTTTAACGTCATAGCGGTTTTGCCAATAGCTCGGACCGTTATAGATTTTGGCAAAGCCAGTCCAATCTTTCTGGACGAGCTTTTTGGCTAACCCGTTGGCTCTGAGGTATCCAGCCATGGCTGAGAGATGAGCGTTCTCGCCCTTCACCATGGCCCGAATCATCGTCGCCGCGGATTTATACCCGGCAACTTCGCAGTTAAAGCCCATCACCTGCCCCATGCCCCAAGAGGCGGACTTGAGCGCTGGCTCGACTCCCAACTTTGCTTTAGCGCAAAGGGCGAGAGCTTTTTCGAGTTTATTGTATTGGTCCGAAAGCAGTCCATAATTACCGGCGGGACCCGAAATCTCCGGCGAGCTGCCATCGAAGCGACCGTCGGTGAATTTTCTAAAAATATGACGCTCGAAGAGAATCTGCGGCCGGCGATCGACGCGAAAACCAAACCCTTGAGTTAATCCAGCGGTTTCGACTTCGACGACGGTCCAAATGTAGGCGGCATCGTTGGCATCGAGCCCCAAGATTGCCAGCGCTTTGTTGAGGCCCGCGCGAGTGAGGGGCTGGCCCCTGCCGACAAATTTCATCCGTGAACCTCCTCGACTGAGATCCGGCTGATCGCGATCGTTGAAGCGATTCTCCTCTAATAGCATACATGGACGAAAAACGGTGCGACCAGCAGTAGGCAGTCCCTGAAGTTGAGCCGATCGAAGGAGGTGTGGCGTTGTGGTGGTCCCAACGGGAATCGAACCCGTGTTCCCGACGTGAGAGACCGGAACAAACCTTTCACCACCTACCACAATCTACCTAAGTCTTTAATTTCCTAGATACCGCTGAGGCGAAGTTTAACAAACTTTCACGTTTTTTCTCAATTGACCGGACAAAAACCGGACAGTCGATTCGAGACGATGCGGCTCGATCGGCTCGTGGCAACCGAGGCAAACACCGTATCGGCCTTCGATACGGGTCAGTGCGTCGTCGATGCGAGTGGTTTCGTGGACGTACCAGTCGGCCCAACTGTCCCCCAGTCGCCAGGCGTGGCGCTGGAGGATGCCCTCTCAGCGACCCAACGGTGCACGGTTTCCAACTTCTCGGCGCCGGTCAGACCGGAAACGAAAATATTGTAGCCGTTGCCGCCGATGCCCAAGCCCAAATCCAATGCTGCCAGGGCGCGCTCCTGACCGATGAATTCGGTCGCGCGGGTCAAATCGCGCGTCGATGTGAAATCGCCGGCGAGCTTGCTCGCGGGCGTGGCAAACCGATTCCTTGTGAGGTTCGGCGGATGTTAATTCAGTGTTGCCGATCATTTTGCTTCTTCTCTCCGTTCTTTGGCTTTCGGAATGATGACCCGCAATACGCCGTCGTGGAACTCGGCGTTAATAGCGTTTTTGTCGACCGATTCGGGAAGTTTGATACGCCGGACAAAGTTCCCTGATGAGCGCTCCATGGTGTGAAACTGGCCATCATCGTGTTTCTTTTCCAGGGAGCGCCAGCCCTGTAAGACCAAATCGCTATTTTCGATCTCCACCGTGACATCGTCGGAATTAACCCCCGGAAGGTCCGCTTCGAGAATGAACGCTTCAGCGGTTTCGTAAAGATCAATGGAGGGACTCCAGCCGCGTATCTCTCGGCAAGAACCCCAAGGACGGTGAATGATTTCATCAAACAGGCGTTCCACTTCTCGCGGCAGATGCATGGGAAATGAGATCAAATCATTTTGTTTCTTTGCCATGGGCTCAATGCTCCGAAAACCAATTCCATCGAGTGGCGTGAACTATTTAAACGATTCGATAGTTAACAAACGCAACGGCTATGCCATTGATACGCTCGATTTACTTCGACTTTTCGGCTTTTAGTCATGGCCATTTCTCAGCGCTGAGAAGGCGCCGGGCAAATTCTTGCAAGGCTGGGAAGAACACGGCATCAGCTCCGCGTAACCTAGTGGCATATCGGTTGCGTGAGTTATTTAGGGACGAATTCGAAACTCAAAGTAGAAAGGAAGGTGAGCGCAATGGCGGAAAACATTATTACGATCATGAACGGCGACACTTCAATGGCGCAGCAGTACTTGGATACGTTTCGCCGCAGCGAGCACCTCGAACCCGAACGAGCGCTAGTCGCTGCGATTCTTGAAGACGCGGCGCATGAGTATCGCAAATACAGTCGGGCGCACGATCCGAAGGGTAAAGAACGATTCCGTACTGCCGAGAAGTGGATTATGCACAGGGGTAACGACTGGATCTTTTCCTTCGACAATGTGTGCGATCTCCTCGGCCTCGACCCAGAGTACGTTCGTCGCGGACTGCGCGAAACGAAAGACAAACACGCAGAGGAAAAGACTAAACACCGGCACGGCGTGCACGGGCGTGCGGCATGATCATCGGGTTCCCGCTGAGACGGCCAAAACCGAACGGCGCGTCGCCCTGGTTTCAGGAACCGTTGCGCGGCTTGCTGTTCGCTCGCTCAAATCGTCTCAAGAATTCGGAGAGGACCGTTTAGGGTGACGCAGCCGCGTGGATTCATGGACCTTAGTCTTGCCAGCTGCCGCCGCGCATAGTCCTGTAACTTACGCGCCGCCGCGTTGAAGGCATCGCGAATAGCGACATAGGCATCCTCATGTGCCGCATGCTTGCTCGGCCCATGACTTTCGGCCCATGTCTTTTCTAATTCTTCTATATGTTCCACCGGGGCGGCCACTAGACGCTTGGGCTCACGATTGACCACCAGTTCGCCTCCCGGGACAGTCAGGTCGATACGTACTACATAGGCCTTGCCCTTATGATGGTGGCGGTGCGGCGCCTCGACGATGACCCGACAGCTCATGATGGCGTCGTAAAATACATCCAGCTTGCTGGCTTTCGCGCGAATATTGTTCTCGATCGCTTTCGAAGGGGGCATGTCACGAAAGGTGATCTTCAAGGGAATTTTCATATGTCTTCCTCCATCTTTGCTGATTGTGCGCCCGCATTCATCCACAAAGAGCGGCAAGAGATGTGCCACGGTGAACGATTTTCGCAGCGAGAAATCCCGCGAATAAACTGAGAATTTATCTGATTGGGCCACTCGGCTCGCACGCGTGAGAAAACGAACCAGGAGAATTATCAGCGGTGGGAACTGAGGTCGCCTCAATCATGAGGGTGCATCTGTGGAGAGCCTATATCGTGCAGGAAATAGAAAACGTCTTGCCCGAATCTAAGGCACGGTTCTTGCCACCAATATTCAACAGAGATTAAATCTAATTTAATTAGTGCATTGCAGCCGAAAGGAGGAAGTTATGCCGATTTTGACGAAGCTAAAGGAAATGCTCGATGAAGGGAAAGTGTCGTACGAGGTTTTCAACCACCCGCTTGCGTATACTGCGCAGGAGATCGCCGCCCAGCAACACGTGTCCGGAAACGAAATCGCCAAGGTTGTGATGCTTGTTGTCGACGGCACGCTGGTCATGGGCGTGATTAGGGGCAGCCATAAGATCAGCTTGGATATGGCACGGTCGAGCTTGGGTGCCACCCGGGTGCGATTGGCAACAGAAGATGAATTTATCTCGCGCTTTCCCGGCTGTGAAATCGGCGCGATGCCGCCATTTGGAAATCTTTTTGGCCTCAAAGTCTACGTCGATCCCGAGCTGGAGAAGGATCAATACATCTACTTCAACGCCGGGAATCATGCCCAGACGGTGAGGTTGCGCTACAGAGATTTCACTGTATTTGCGAAGCCCCAGATTGTTCGACTGGTGGAACCGCGCAGAAGGAAGGCTGCCTAATCAGCTTCGGATCCTGGATTTCGAATATGTATTGCCGTGTCATCGCATGTGACTTCGACGGCACCGGAGCCACTGACGGACATCCTGCCCCCGAATTGTATGCCGCATTGGCGGCAGCGCGGGCCCAAGGATTCGTGACCTTATTAGTCACGGGACGAGTCTTGGAGGATGTCCAACGCGCGTGCGACGAGTTATCGCCTTTCGATGCCGTCGTCGCGGAAAATGGAGCCCTAATTTATCTTTGCGGGCTGGAGCGGACAATTCAAATTGGCGAACCGCCATCCGAGCACTTTCTCGGCGAGCTACGAGCGCTGGGTGTGCCGTTTCATACAGGGGCGGTAATCGTTGGCACCTGGGAACAGCACGCCGATAAGCTTCTTGCGCTCATCCGTCGGTTCGGCATTGACGGCCAATTGGTCTTCAACCGAGCTGCCTTGATGGTTCTCCCTAGCGGAATCAATAAGGCGGTCGGAATTCGTCGAGCGCTGGCTGAGCTGGGACGATCGGAACGAAATTTGATCGCTTTCGGCGATGCGGAAAACGATATACCCATGCTAGTGAATGCGGAAATCGGAGTGGCCGCGCGCGGTTCCATCCCCGCAGTAACGGCGCTCGCCGATGATCGGTTGTCGCAGCCGGGCGGAGCCGGCGTCGCTGCTTATATCCGAAATTTGTTGGAGCACAGCGGTGCCGTGCCTACTCCTGCTCGTCGCACCGTCTTGCTCGGCAAGAACTCGGAAGGACAGCCGGTCACGATTCCCACTTCCGGTACCAACGTTGTCGTCAGCGGTGACCCCCGCTCGGGAAAATCCTGGATCGCGGGTCTTCTTGGCGAGCAACTCATCGAACAAGGCTACCGCGTTTGCGTCATCGATCCCGAAGGTGATTATGCTCAGATGGGAGAGCGATCCAGGGTCGTGACCTTCGGAGTTGAACTAGCTTTGCTCTCCCCGGCAGCGGCAGCAAGGCTCCTTAGCAACGAAGCCCTAAGTATCATATTGGTGCTCTCATCCCGGGCGCCTCAGGATCAACTGCATTACGTCGATCAGTTACTCGGGGCGCTGCAGGAGATGCGGCAAAGCACGGGTTGCCCGCACTGGATTGTGATCGATGAGGCGCATTACTTCTTTCAGGCACAGAGTCCTTGCTTGAAGTATCTTAATACTTCCAGCGGAAGTTTTTGTTTCGTGACGTATCGGCCTAGCTTATTGGCGAGCGGAGTCTATGGCACCATCGGCGCACACGTCATTACCAGCACTAAAGTCGAGGAAGAGCGTTACTTCGTCACCAAGATCCTACAGGCGCATGATCATCTGCAGATACCCGTGCACGATGCACTCGATCGCCTGGAACCGCCGCATGCCGGACTCCTAATGGTGAATTCGGTGAAAGCCCCTTGGGAAGTGTTCACTCCCGTGAAACGGGTGACGGGGCACTCACATCACGCCCGCAAATACGCGGACACGCGTTTGCCCGATGACAAGGCATTTCGCTTCGTCAATGCGGGTAAGGCACTCGCCGCCCATAATATGATGGAATTCTACCAGGCAGTGCAGACCTTGCCATTTTTTTCGCTGCGCCACCATTTGCTTGCGGGTGACTTTTCCCGCTGGGTAGGCGAAGTCATTGGCGACCAACAGCTAGCGAAGGGACTGCGTAAACTCGAGCGTACCATGCCGGCGGGAGTCAATCCCGATCGAGCGGAGATTCTGGCGCACATCCAAGATCATTACCAGATTCGACCAGAGACGGAGTGAGCCAATTGACTCTGGCGGCTACCGAATTTGCTGAATCACTTCGGCAAACCCGGCGATAGAGGCCGAAGTTTCAAAGCGCCCACCCACCCTCTTGGGTAACGGAGGCGACGGTTTGTACGTGAAGGGCAAGCGCCCACCGGGGGGAATCTCTTTGGGCAAAACGTAGTAGATGGATGTACTGGGATCGTCCTTACCGGGTTTCGTTTCGTTGTCCCACAACCAGGTGTAGCGAATCAAAAGTTGGATATCACGAAGTACATTCGGAGAGCGATTGAGCACCTCGCCCGAAACTACATCGTCCGTGATGGCGATCTTCTCAACAGTCACTATACGCGCCGCCTCTTCGCGCGCGCGGACGTTTTGCGGCGATGCAACAGGTAGGAGTGCCAGAAGACCGCCGCTGAATACAAGCGTCATCAATCCGAGCCGTTTGCGCACCGATATCGTTCTCATAGACATTCTCCCGCGCGTGAATGACACGCCCGCTGGACTATCACTCCATCGTGGGCTGCCTGGTCGCCTTGATTTGCTTCCAGTGCCCGATATTCATGACGTTGCACGACGTACTTGAATTGCCCCACACGTGAAGCCGTCAGTAGCTCCTGCGTCCGTAACAACCGTTCCGGCGAGCCCCAGTCGCTCCAGAATACCTGGAGCACCGGCAGTACCGATATCCGCTCGGGACTGACCGCAGCAAGCCGTTCTAAGAATACCTTTGAAAAATTCATGGGTTCGAGTGTCCGATAAATTTCATTGACAGCTTCCGTTTCATTCGCGCTGCCGAGCGCCGGAAGAATGCGTCTGAAGTCGAGATACACGGCCGGGCAAAGCTTCTCTATGAGCTGCAGGAGCGTTCGAACCTTAAAAACCATAATCATGGTGTTCCACAAGGCCCCTGACTCAATAAGCCCGTGGGCCATCGCGGCATTAGGCTTCTCGACAAAACGCACGGCGCTACGCGTCCCCCAAATGCTTAAGTGGCCGTCATTTGCACGCGGAACAACGTAGCCATACTCGGTTTCAGGATCCTGCGGCTCGATGGCGAGCAGGACGAGGCGGGAGGGATCGTGCGCGACCGCACGGGCGGCCTGCGCCACATAATCCATGAAACGGTCTTCTTCCAAGATGAAATGATCCGATGGAAATAACGCGACGATGGATTCCGAACAGCGTTTATAGAGATGCATCAACGGCAGCAAGATTCCAGGAAGCGTTTCTCGATTTTCGGGCTGAACGATCACGTTTTTTGGCGAAAGGCGGGCAAGCTGGCGCTGGACCGTGGTGAATTGCAGGTGCTGGCGGCTTACTATAGTAACGACCTGGCGCGCTGAGATGAGCTTCTTAGCGCGGTGGATAGTGTGCTCCAACATCGAACGCCGGCCGACAAAATTAACGTATTGCTTAGGCAGATTCTCGCCGAGAAGCTTCTGGATATAGCTTTGCAGTCTTCTACCGTCTCCGGCTGCCAAAACCAATCCCCATAGTACCGAGTTCCGGGACCTATCGTAGCTGAACGTACGCATGCGTAGACCTTTCCTAAGGTTACCCGTGTGGAAATGTTGTCAATTTGCCTTTTGCAGACGCAATTGGAGTGCCGCGAGTTGTATCCTAATGAATCCCCCACTTTTGCTGAGCCGAGCGCAAGTTTCCTTCGCATTCTTAGTAGGAAAACGTCCTAGAGATTTTCATCTCTGAGAAAATTCCGAGCGTTTGATTCGAATCATCAGCCGCATTCATTGAGATTCTAACTGTGCCTGGGCTCCATCGCTGGGCACATAGTTTGCCTGTTTGTTATCACGGTGGTGATGGAAAATGAAGAAACTCTGCGGCTTCCTGGTTTTGATCGCAGCATTGGTCTTAAGCGATAAAGCGATGCCCGAGCAGCTCAGAGTCGGAGAAAATCTTCGACACGAGCGAGTCATCCTGCCGCCAACAATTCCCGATCGAAACCCCATGACTGTGATCGATTACACCATGTTTATTGATGAAGACGGAGCAGCGGGAATCCTGATCTTTTATAACGATGCACGGACCAAATGGGACGTTGACTCCATCGAACTTTATGGATCGATCGATTCGGCATTTGTCAGGTGGCGATGGATCGGGGACTCTTGGACAGTTCGCACCCGGTGCTGGACGGGACTTTCGTCATAGTGGGCGTCGGCGTGGCGCTCTAACATTTGGTGTTCATAGGTCATTGACGGAGATCGCCAACGCGATGAATCAAGCATTTCCCTATAGCAGCCTCGCCGCCATGTTTATCGCTCAGGCCGGGCGTTATGGCCAAAAGGTCCTCTATCGTTTCTCGCGCGACGGTCAGTGGCGCTCGCTGACCTGGAACGAAGCGTTAAGCCAGGTTCGCGAAATCGCCCTCGGTTTAGTGTCACTCGGCATCGAACGCGGTGATCGGGTCGCGATCTTCGCCAGCAACCGGGTCGAATGGCTGCTCGCCGATTGGGCGAATATTTGTATCGGTGCCTTGACTGTTCCGATCTATGCCGCGAGTACGACAACCCAAGCGCGCCACATCATCGAGCATGCGGATCCGACGGTTCTCTTTGTCGATTCACCGCAGCGCCTTGCCGGGTTAGATCTCCATTCGAGCCCGGCGGATCAACTCAAGTCGGTGATCGTGATCGAAGGCGATCGAAGCAGTTCGGGAGTAGGAATAGAGAAACCCGTACTCACCCTGGATCGTCTCCGGGAGATCGGGCGCGGGTACACAGAACGGCATGAGGATATTTTTGAAAATCTCGCGCAGAGCATTCGTTGCGAGGACGATCTGACGATCATTTACACTTCCGGCACGACGGGCACACCGAAGGGAGTGTTAACGACTCACGCTAACTATCTATTCATGATCGGCGCGGTCGATGCGGCGGTGCCCTCAACCGATGCCGACGTGACGCTGCACTTTCTCCCGACCGCGCATTCGCTCGGCCGGTTAGAGCATTTCATGGCCGTGGCAAAAGGTTGGACGCTGACCGTCGCCCGCTCGGTGGAGACCATTGCGAGCGATCTTCGTAGGATTCGACCGACTGTGATTTTCTCCGTGCCGCGCATCTATGAGCAAGCATACAATCGCATTCGCCTGCGCCTCGGTAGAGAACATGGCTGGCGCAGGAAACTTTTCTATTGGGCCCTGGCAAAGGCGCAGGCGCGATTGGCAGGAAAAAGACAGGACTGGTCGGCGGCAATAGCCGTCGCCGTCGCCGACCTGTTGATATTCTCGCGCGTGCGCTCGGGGTTTGGCGGTTGGTTGCGCATGGCGATTTCGGGTGGCGCGCCCTTGTCACCGGAGATCGCTGGGTTTTTCCACGCGTTGGGTATGGTCGTTCTCGAAGGCTATGGATCGACGGAAACGTCGACGGTATCCCACGTGAATCGGCCAGGGCATTTCAAGTTCGGCACGGTGGGATTGCCGCTGGCGGGTGTCGAATGTCGCGTCGCGGAGGATGGTGAGATTTTGCTGCGCGGGCCGAATATTTTCAAAGCCTACTTCCGCGATCTGCTGGCAACTCAAGAAGCGATCGACGCCGAGGGCTGGTTTCACACGGGTGACGTCGGCGCCGTCGACGCCGATGGTTTTTTGCGCATTACGGAGCGCAAGCGAGATTTGATCGTGACTTCCGGGGGCAAGAAAGTCGCGCCGCAGAAACTTGAAAACCTTTTGAAATCCTACCCCCTGATTAGCCAAGCTCTGATCGTTGGCAGGGGGCAGCGCCACGTTTTAGCTTTGATCACTCTCAATGTTCAACGAGTACGGCGATTGGCAGAGCAAAGCGGCATTGAAATCGATCCAGCGGTGAGTCTAGCGGCGCATCCGTGGGTGCAGACGCAAGTGCGGGAGATTATTCAAAAGACCAATAAGGTTCTGGCGCCCTATGAAGCGATTCGAAGTTTCACGATTCTCGACCGCGATTTCACCGTCGAGAGCGAAGAATTGACTCCGACGCTAAAGCCGCGGCGGCAAGTGATTGTCGAGCGCTACAAAGACTTAATCGAAGATATGTACCGAAAGGCGTCTTAAATCGTTCAGTCAATCTAAAAGCCCAGGGAGGCGAACATGAGTCTCGATTTCAAACGAATATTCTGCCCAGTGGATCTTTCGGGATTTTCTTTGGAGGCGTTGAAGCTGGCGGTGAAGGTTGCCGAAGCCAGCGAAGGCACGCTAGACATTCTCCACGTAATCCATAATCCCTTCGATGAAGTCTATATGAGCGAAATCACGCAGACGGATCCGGCGCTCATCGATGTCTATGCCGGCGAGCCACAAAGGCGCGCCAAGATCTTGCGGGCCACGGAGGAACACTCGGAAGTCTTGCTCAAACAGTTTTGTCACGATGTCGCGCAACACTACGGCAAAGTCCGTTACCACGTCCGCAGAGGCGATCCGTTTGAGGCGATCCTCGATGCAACCGAAGATTTGCGGACCGATCTCGTCGTCTTGGCGACCCATGGCCGAACCGGCCTCAAGCGTCTGGTGATCGGCAACGTCGCCGAAAAGATCGTACGTCACGCGCCTTGTCCGGTGCTGACGGTGAAACCCAAGGCCGCCCATTAACGGTGCGGGCGACGACTATGGAGCTCGATATGAATGACCAAACAAAAACCGGCGGCGAGCCGCTGATTAGAATTCTACATCCATCAGAATTTTCCAAAGCGAGCCGGGTAGCGTTTGCCCATGCGCTCAAGATCGCTCTGCAGGCCAAGACGGAGCTGGAGATCGTACACGTGGAACGGCACAAGGTCGGCCGTGAGAACGACATTCATTGGATTGAGTTTCCCGGGGTACGGGAGACCTTGGCGCGCTGGAATATTTTACCGGCGAAAGCCAGCGCAGAAGAAGTCGCCAAGACCGGTTTGCGCGTGAAGAAGGTTCTCTATTCGGAAAGCGATCCGTTGGAGGCGATGGTGACTTATTGTGAGGATCACCCCCCTGATCTGCTGGTGTTGGCGACGCATCAGCGCGCGGGGCTTGGCCGTTGGCTGCATAAACCGGTGGCCGAGCCACTGGCGCGCCGCTCCCGCGCCATGACCCTATTCGTGCCGACTCACGGCCGAGGATTTATTTCGCCTGCCGATGGCTCCGTCACGCTCCGCCGCATTCTCATTCCCGTGGACCATCAACCTAATGCGCAAGCGGCGCTCGACGAAGCCTATTTTCTGGCCACCGGATTCGATTGTCCCAAGATCGAGTTCAAGCTCTTGCACGTGGGCACGGAGCGGGGAATGCCGACCCTATATTTGCCGCACCAACCCAATTGGCGTTGGCAGCAACGGTTGGTGCCTGGTGACGCGATCGAGCGCATTCTCGAAGAAGAGGCCGACTGGTCGCCGGATTTAATCGTTATGGCGACTCAAGGGCACCGAGACTTTCTCGACGCTCTGCGCGGCAGCACCACGGAAAGAGTGCTGCGCGGGGCGCATTGCCCGGTGCTCGCCGTACCGGCCATTTAGATCGCGACCGCAGAGAGGCGGCATAGACAAGGATTTTGATCTCTGGTCTGAGGCGATTTTTCTTACGGCTACGGCCATGCGTGGTTCGAAAGACAAAGAATGACTTGATAGATAGGAATTTGGACTAGATGATGTCCTCAATTAGAAACCAGGTTGGTCGAAAGTTTGTTATCTTCCATCCGTCGGATTTCTCCTCGGCTAGCGAAGTTGCCTTTGGTCATGCCCTCAAAATTGCACTGCAGTCAAAAGCGAAGCTCGATATCATGCACGTGCAACCACAAGCCAAGCCAGAGAAAGCCGACTGGCTTGATTTCCCGGCTGTGCGAGCCACATTGACGCGCTGGAGTATCCTGCCCAGCGGTACTCGGCAGGAAGAAGTCGCCAAAGCCGGACTCGGTATAAGGAAGATTCTAACTTCAAGTGCCGATCCTGTCGAAAGCATGCTGCGGCATTTCCACAGATTTCCGCCAGACTTAATTGTACTGGCTACGCACCAGAGGGAAGGCCTCGATCGCTGGTTGTATAAAGCGGTCGCAGAGCCTCTCGCGCGCCGGTCGGGAGCGATGACGCTGTTTATTCCTCATGAAGGAAAAGGATTTGTTTCACCCAATAACGGTTCGGTCGCGCTAAAAAAAATTCTCGTTCCTATTGATCATGATCCCGATCCGCAAACGGCGCTCGACAGAGCTTTACTTTTGGCGCTGGGCCTGAACTGCGTGGCAGGAGAATTTCGCCTAATTCACATCGCAACTGACAATAGGAGGCCACCCGTCGTTGATTTGCCTTTGGGGCGTGGATGGTCCTTTGAAACAATCGTAAGACGAGGTGAGGTCGTAGACGAAATCCTCAAAGCTGAGGCGAAGTGGCGTCCCGATCTTATGGTGCTAGCAACCCAAGGGCATATGGGTTTTTTGGATGCTCTGCGCGGCAGCACGACGGAAAGAGTGCTGCGCGGGGCACACTGTCCGGTGCTCGCCGTGCCGGCCAGATGATCGAGCGCTTTAAACATCGACACTAGTAGACCCACCACCAGCCGAGAACCGCGCCGATCAACAGACATCCAGCGATTGGCCCGGCAATGGGTGCAGCGGTCTTTGCGCCGGCGATGATCGCCACCAAAGCAGCCTTAGTCAGAGTGTTGACCATCGTTGCAATCAATACCGCGAAGGCAGCGGAACGAATCGATATTTCGCCAAACCCCAACCGCGACATAGATAAGGTGATGGCGTCTACGTCAGCGACGCCGGAGATGGCGGCGAGAAGATAGATGCCAGGCTCGCCCAACCAAGCCCGCGCTGCATGAGTCCCCAGCATAATCAGCGCGAGGAGCAGGCCGAACTGGAGGGCCTGTCCTAGCTCGACCGGGTTGCGTAATTTCAAAGAATCGAGAGCGGCTCCCTCGCTTCTCCGCGTTTGCAAAACGGCGGCGCCGAAAAGCCATAGAGCCATGGCCAACGTGGGCGGGCCGAGCAATTTCGCCAAACCGGGATTCAGTACCGCGGTCAAGAAAAGCACGCGGACAAACATGGTCGCCGACGCCACTAATATTCCAGCGACGATGATGTTGCGTTGTTTGCTTTCCGCCGCCAGGCGCGAGAGATGGAGGCTCACTCCCGTCGAAGAGACGAGTCCACCGAGAAACCCGGCCAGCAAGATGCCTCGCTCGGGGCCGGCGATTTTGACGGCGCAATAGGCGGCAAACGATATCAGAGCGATGAGGACCACGAGCCACCAGAGTTCGTGGGGGTTCAACGCCTGCCATGGGCCGTAACCCCGATCCGGCAGGACCGGCAGGATCACCACTGAAATCAGCAAGAGTTTTAGCGCGGCAGTCAATTCCTGCCGCTCAATATGTTGCAGCCACCGATGCAAGATCGGCTTAAGGCTCAGAATAATCGTCGTGAGCACCGCAGCGGTGGCGGCGACAGCGCGCTCACCGCGGACTGAAAGGGCGCCGAGAGCGAAAGTAATCAGAGCGGCAATCAGCGTGGTCACGCCGTAATCGTGGCTGGCGCGCGTCTCGGCAACGTGTGCCACCGACAGCAGCACGACAAACGCCAGAAAAGCAATGCCCAGGAGAAGCTCGCTTGAACCGCGACCGAGAAGTTCCCAGAGACCGCCGAGCAGACCGATCAAGCCAAAAGTTCGAATGCCGGCGAGCCGGCTGCCTTCCGCGGCCTCACGCTCTTGCCAGCCTCGCTCGACGCCGACCAGCAGCCCGAGGGTGAGGGCCAAACCGAGATTTAAAAGTGTTTCCATGGATACGTGCGGTGCGGAAGCTTTAGTGGATAAATTCCAAGGCGATGGAAAAGGCGATCAGAAAGATAATCACCCACTCCAACGTTTCCATGCGCCGATTGGAGGCCTGGGTGGAGATCTTTTCGTAGATGCTTTCGAGCGTCTGCAGCTTGCGCAAGATGCTCGCGTCCCATTCGTCGAGATGGAAACGGCGGCTAACTACGCGATAGAGCCGCGCCAGGTATTGATCGCCGATCAGCTTCAGCGTGTTGTTGACGCCTTCGAACAAAGCGGCGCTGTCGACCTGCAATTCGGCCAGGCTGCGCAGGTCAGCGCTGTAAGAGGCGAAGATGCGCGGAAGTCCCCATGTGCGCCGCGAAAGTGTCGCGTAAGCCTGATCCAGGGCGCGATCAAGTTTCTGGTCGACGTAGCGCATTTCCAGCAATTCGACGTTGGCAAATTCGAGCACCGCGCGGACATCATCGCCTTCACGATCGACTAGCAACGCAGCGTTCCAATCCACGATCGCAACGTCATCGGGGCCATAGGAAACGCGCACGCTGAGCGCGTCCTCGACTTCTTGCTCCGAGAGCGTTTGCCGCTCGGCTCGAAGAATCTGACCGATCTCACGGGCGTTTTGCGTGCAGAATCGATTCGGATCCAGTGGTTCGCTAAAGCTCTCCAGGTGGAAGATCACGTAGTCTTCGACGAATGGCGAAGGGTGTGACTGAGTCGCGGCGTCGCCGATCACTTTCAAAAGCTGATCAACACGCAGGCGAGAGTCGACGAGCAGCGCTTCGTTGTCGTACAGTTCTTCGCTAAGTCCGAGCAAATTGTCGAGCGGTCCGGCAATCGGCAGGGCGTAGATAACGGCGACCGCGCCGAAATCATAAATCATCACGTCGACCGCCGGCCGCGTCGCAAACTTGCCGACTGGGAGCGGCGTCGCGTTTTGACTCAAGCGCACCGGCGGCGGCTGATATTCGAAATAACTCGGCGTGCGGCGCTTGTGCGCGATGGTCGGCCGCTCGGTGGTTTCGTGCACGCGCCGTTCGGCGTTGGCGAGATTGATTGCTCGCGCCGCGTCGTAGGCAAAGATCGCGTAGCAGATGCCGCTATGGATGCTCGGTTCGGACGGGATTGTGGGATCGGGCATTGAGCTTCCTGGTAATCTGGTAATAGGGAGTGTTTTTTGCCGCAGCGGCGGAACTTTTTACAAGCTACACTTTGGGTTTTTGTTTGTGAAGGAATCGTAGAACAAGAATGTATAACAAGAATAATACTGACGATAACGACAGAACTACTCACCAGAGTGGGGCGAATCTTGCCGAAGACTAGAGTCCATTGTCTACCTAATAAGTAACCAGCGGAAACAAAGGTGACCGACCAACTGAAAGCTCCTATAAATGCAAACAGAGCGAACACGGATACCGGTAGTTTCGCAATTCCAGCACCAAATCCTATCAAATGCCGTACGCCCGGCAAGTAAAAACCAAACAGCAGACCCCACTTCCCCACACGATCATACCAGGTATGAACATGGGTTACTTTTTCTCCTGTAATGTGCACGGCATGACCAAATTTTGAAATTAGATATGCGCCACCGGTGCGTCCCAAGGCATAGCTTACCGTGATACCGCACGCGCTGCCGAAAAATGCCGCGGCCAAAGTCGGTACAAGCAGCAACTTACCTTCGTAGACAAGATAACCCGCGAATGCGAGCACCCCTTCATCCGGGATGGGTGCGCCGATAATCCCTAGCGCCAGGACTGAAAAGATACCGATATATCCATATTCAATTATCCATCGGAGAATTGTTTCAGTCACCATGGTGTCTTCTGACACAACCACTCTAGAAGCTCTGACTGAGAATAAGAGCCGGCTCGCATGCTTTTCGATGTCATGAACGAGCTAGCCATCTTTGGTAGTTGGCACTGGCTGCTTCAGACTTTCCTCAGCGAGTATAATTTTGCCGTTGACTTGAGCGGGCAACCGTTTGCGACAGGAGTCATCGCGGTATCGCCACCTGGTGCATGAGTGGCAGGCCTTCTGACCCGAGAACTACACGTACATGGTGCGTTGCGCCGTCGTCGACGAGCTGGATATGCATGCTGCCGCTTGCCAACGGTGCGCCATCGAGTTCAACAGATGACACCCCGCGCATTACCCCCTGTGGGTTCTCGACGACGATTTCGTAACGCGCCGAGTGATGGCGAAATGTGATCTCAAAGCTGCGCCATGCATGCGGGATACAAGGATCGAGGTAAAGCCTCGTGCCGCGCAGACGGAAACCTAGTATCCACTCGATGCCGGCCCGGTACATCCAACCCGCTGATCCGGTGTACCACGTCCAGCCGCCGCGCCCGACGTGCGGCGGTTCGGCATAAATATCGGCGGCGACGACATAGGGCTCGACTTTGTAGCGGTAAACGCCGGCACGGCTGCTCGCATGATTGATCGGGTTCAAGAGCGAGAAAAGTTCGCCGGCCTTGTCGCCGTCGCCGAGCGCCGCGAAAGCAATGACGGACCAGATCGCCGCATGAGTATATTGGCCGCCGTTTTCGCGCACCCCGGGCAGGTACCCTTTAATATAGCCCGGATCGGGGCTCCCACGGTCAAACGGCGGGCTGAAGAGGAGCACGAGTCCCTCGGCGCGGCGCACGAGATGTTTCTCGACGGCCGCCATGGCGCGCGCTCCACGAGCCGGCTCAGCGGCACCGGAAATGACGCCCCAGGATTGGGCGATCGAATCGATGCGGCATTCGGCGTTCGCGGCGGAGCCGAGCGGCGTCCCATCGTCGAAGTATGCGCGCCGATACCATTCGCCATCCCACGCTTCTCGTTCCAGCGCTGCTTTAAGCGCGCTGACATGCAGTCGCCACAGTCTCGGCACGCTGGTGCTCGCCGCGAGCATCGGCCAGCCGGGCAAATTCCCAAAGCACGGTGTGAAGAAACCAAGCCGAGCCAGACGCTCTCGCCTTTTCCTGCAGATCCAACCCGGTTCATCCCATCGTTCCAGTCTCCCGTGCCGATCAGCGGAAGCCCGTGACTGCCAACGGCCAAACTGCGATCGAGAGCGCGAGCGCAGTGCTCGAACAAGGTGCCGGTTTGCGCGGAAACCCGGGGCTCGAAATACAAATCTTCCTGCCCCGCCGCGAGCGTGGAACCCTCGAGAAAGGGAACGACCTCATCAAGTAGTCCGAAATCGTCGGTGACTTCCAAGTATTGAACGACCGCGTACGGCAGCCAGACGCGATCATCGGAGACCCGGGTGCGCACGCCGCGGCCCGATGGAGGATGCCACCAATGCTGCACATCTCCCTCGACGAATTGACGCGCGGCGGCCCGCAGTAACTGCGCTCGCGCAATGTCTCGTTGCGCCAGCACGAGCGCCATCACGTCTTGAAGCTGATCGCGAAAACCGTACGCGCCGCCCGCTTGATAAAACGCCGAGCGCGACCAGACACGACAGGCCAGCGTCTGATAGAGCAGCCAACGATTGAGCATAAAGTTCATAGCCCGATCGGGGGTTTTCACCTGCACCGTACCGAGAATGTCATCCCAGTACTGGGTGACCGCGCGCAGGAGCTCATCAAGGTCGGCATCGCGGTAACGCGCGATCAATGTTCGCGCTTCTTCCGCGCTCGCCGCCGCGCCGAGGAAAAAGACGATCTCCGCACGGCCCCCGGCGTTCAGTTCCACCGTCGTCTGCATTGCAGCGCATGGGTCGAGAGCCGCACCGACTTTGCCCGAGAAGCGGTCCCCTCGTTCGAGAGATGCCGGATGATCGGGGGCGCCGTGGCGACCCAGAAACTCCGTCCGATCACAAGTCCACGACGTTTGCTGGCCGCGCCTAGTCGGCAAACGCAACACGGCCAGCGAACTCGCTATTCCAAGCGTTACGCGCGAACATTGCCCGCGTTTCCTCGTCGATCTCGGTGACAACGAAGGGAGCGGATGCGCTCCGTGAAACGCCCGAGCACCCACTCGACGTACGCGGTCACCGACAGCGCCGTGATCGATCAGAGCGATTCTCGATCGTGAGACGGGAGATTTTAATTGGGTCCGCGAGCGGCACGAACTGTAAATGGTCAAGGGCGACTCCATGCGACTCGTGCTCGAAGCGGCTGTAGCCCTGGCCGTGTCGGGCGGTATAGGGCCAAGCCTCCTCGCGGATCGGCAGCACCGTGGGATTCCACAACTCGCCAGTCTCTTCGTCACGCACGTATATCGTCTCGCCGGGCGGGTCGCTGACCGGGTCATTGGACCACGGTGTGAGCTGGTTCTCGCGGCTGTTGAGCGACCAGGTATAACCCGCGCCTGATTCAGACACCTGAAAGCCGAAGGAAGGATTCGCGACCACGTTGATCCAGGGCGCCGGCGTCCATTGTCCCTCGCCGAGAATCGTCACGTATTCACGGCCGTCGGCGGTGAAACCGCCCAGGCCATTGAAGAATTCCAGTTCCGGCCGCGCCGGCAAGACATCCACTGCCTTACTCGCCGACGGACGCCGTGGCGCGCAAGCGCAGGCGTTTGGGATCGTTGCTGACGTTCCACTTGCTCGGCCAAGGTGCCGCGGCGGCTCAAGAGCACGGCCCGGGCGGCAGTCTGGAGCAGTGCGCGATCCTCAGCCGAAATGAGATCGCCGCGGAGAATAAAAACATTGCCGAATGAGTCCGGCCCCTCTGCTGCAGGCGCGACTGGCTGGCCCGAACCTGGGTCTCCAAAGCGTCCTGAAGATTTTGCGCGTAGGAGGAGGGCTGTTCGTTCAAGATCACAAGATCGACCGCCAACTGTTTCATTCGCCAGTATTCGTGGGCGCGGAGCAACTGACGTACGATACTCTGGTCTTCAGCCTCATCGATGCGCACGAGCACGACGGGCAGATCGCCGGAAATCCCGTGGCGCCACAGTCCCGACGGCCCCCGCTTATTGCCCATGAGCACCGCAGATGACGGTCGCAGCGTCGCGTCCGAGTACAAGATGAGGCCGGCTAATTCTTGGAAGAGGTAGGCCTCATCGGCGTCGATCCCGAGATGACGCAACTGGACCTGGGCCTGCGTCCACGCCAAGGTCGCGGCGCGCTCAAAGGTTGCTGGATTATTGTATTCGTCCGCCAGGGCGAGCGCCTCGTCGCGCGATGACGCGATGAGTGTCGAGAACGTAACCCGCGCGGTGGCTCCCGGCGCAAGCCGTACACAGCGCCTGAGACTCATAATCGGGTCGAGCACCGCGCCGACCGTGTTGGAGAGCGGGTGGCCGTCGATGACCGACATGGGCGTGCGGATGCCGCGACCGCGGCCGAGAAACCGGCCGCGATCGGTCTCATATTCCATCTCGCCGACGGTTACTCCTTCGGCAACAACCACGTGCACCGCCCAGAACTGGGGCTCGCCGTGGGTTCGTGGCCGGCGCGTCGCGAGCAGTGCGCCGAGCTCGGCAACGTATTCCGTCTGCACGAACAGATTGGAAAAAGCCGGATGAGCCGCATCCGCTGCCGGGGTTGCCAGAACGATCTCGGCGTACGATGTCAGCTCGATTTCTCGGCTTGGCGCGCCGAGATTCGTGATCGACAGCCGGCGTACTTCCGCGTCGTGCTCCGGCGAAACCACGATTTCAAGGTTGGTCACGATCGCGCCATCGCGCCTGCGGATCTCTGCGCGATCTTCGGAAAAAGCGACTTCATAGGTATCCGGTTCGACGCCGCTTGGCTGGTATCCAGCCGACCAGACCTGGCTGCTGGATCTGTCGCGCAGAAAAAAATACGTCCCCCAGCTGTCGCGCGTCCGGTCCTCGCGCCAGCGTGTAACCGCAAGGTCGCGCCAGTGGCTGTAACCGGAGCCCGCGGTAGTGACCATCACCGAATATCGTCCGTTGGAGAGGAGATGGACGCAGGGAGTCGCGTCGTGCGGCGAGTCGAAGTGACGAAGCACCGGTGGAACGAGATCGCGGACGTTGGCGACGGCCCGCACCTCGTCAACCCTGGGCCGGGTGACCAAGACGTCGCGTGGAGTGCGTTCCTGCAGCAACAACTCGGTGGCTTGCATGCGCGGCTCGGCGTGAAAGCGCGTGCGCATCACCCCATCGTGGAGGACGTTTGCGAGCGCCACGAGCGACATCCCTTGATGATGCGCCATGTAGGCGCGCACGACGGCCACGCGTTGGTCTTCCGGGACTCGTTCGGCCGTGTAATCGAGCGCCTCATAAAAGCCATATGGGCCGCTCGCGCCGGCCTGGGCGAGATCTATGAAATTCTGAACGGCCGCCTCGGCGTCAATCATTGCGGCCAGCGCCGTCGCGTAAGGCGCGACTACCACGTCTTCGCTAAGCCCCCGTTTGAGCCCCAGCCCGGGCACGCCAAAATTTGAGTACTGGTAGGTCAGCTCAATATCGCGCGCGTTATAGGCCGATTCTGAAACGCCCCACGGAACGCCGCGTTCGGTTCCATATTTTCGCTGACGGCGAACGATGAGAGAACAAGTCTGACCTAACAGACTGCCCGACGGCGAGCGCATGACGAGCACGGGCATGAGGTACTCGAACATCGACCCGGACCAGGAGACCAGCGCAGACCCCGTATCGACTGGCGTCAAAGCGCGACCGAGGTGAAACCAATGGCTTGCCGGAACGTCCCCCTTCGCAATGGCAATAAAGCTTGTGAGCCGCGCCTCGGACGCCAGCAGATCGTAACAACTTGGGTCGAGGCTGTTATCGGCAACGCGGTAGCCGATCGAGAATAGCTTGCGGGTGGGGTCGAAGAGAAAGCCGAAATCCATCGTGTCGAACATCGTTTTCGTGTGCGCTACGAGCGTTGAAAGGCGGCGGCCCAGCGCTTCACAGGCTGTGGCAGAACGTGCGAGACCCTCTATGAGCGCATCGATTTCGCGCAAGAGCATCGCTCTTCGCAGCGCTGTCCTTTGCCGCCCGTTCGCGGAGCGTCGTGAGTTCGCGTCTGGCGGTTTCGCAGCGGTCCGGCGCATCGGCCAGGGTCGGGACCGAGAGAAAAACGCGCACCATCGTTGTCGAAACCAAATCTTCTTCGGGCTTGCGATTTAGGGGAGCCTTGCCAAAGACAAGGCGCGCCCAGGGCATTACCGCGTCGAGATCGCGCCCATGACTTTCGATGGCCGCTCGCACAGCCTCGGCCCAGGCGACCAACTCCCCCTCCGCGCTGTCGCCCCGTTCCGCAGTCAGCGTGCGCGCAATATCTGACATCGTCTGAGCGCGCGCCTCGAGCTCAGTAAGGCGCACGAGCCAATCAGCTGGAGTCATAGCGGCCGGACTCAGAGCGGCGCTCAAGGCATCGATTGCTTCATCCAACTGTTTCCGCGTGACCGTTTGGGTGCGCCGGTCGTCGACGACCGCACGTACCGCTTGACGGAGAAGCAGGATGGCATCGGCGATTCCAGCGAGTGTATGCGGGCCGAGCAGCGGGCGGTCGATGATCTCTTGGCACGCCTGTCCAAATGCGATGAGGTGGCCGGCGAGGTTTCCACTATCGACCGAGGATATGTATTTAGGATCAAGCGGACGGAGGTCACGCGTATCATACCAGTTATAGAAGTGACCGCGGAAACGCTCGAGGCTGTTCATGGTGCCGAGCGTCGATTCGAGCCGCTCAAGTGCGCTCACCGTGCCGATCCAGCCGAAATCGCGCGCCGCGATGATGGAGAGCAGATATAGCCCGATGTTGGTCGGCGAGGTGCGATGGGCCACGACCGGTGTCGGCGTTTCCTGAAAATTGTCGGGAGGAAGCGCGTGGTCTTCCGGGCCGACAAAGGTTTCGAAGAACCGCCAAGTGCGCCGCGCGGTTAAGCGCAGCATACGAACGTCGTCCGCCGAGAGAGGCTGAGCCGCAGCCGCGCGCGGTGGCAGGCTGATCCAATAAGCCACCATCGGCGATAGAGCCCAGAGAATAGCGAACAGCACCGCAATCCACCGGACTTCCGGCGGCTGGGACGCAACAAGGATCGCTACCGCGGCAGCGATGACTACCGTGCCGCCCATGCGGCGATAGAAGCTGCTAAGCCTGAGATCAAAACCGGCCTTCGCCTGCGCTGCCGTCACCCACTCAAGGAGCTTTCTGCGTGTCACATAGACGCGTGACAGAGTCCGGACGATCGCGTCGGTCATCAACCATGCCTGGTCGGCAAGTAATGTGACCGTGAGTGCGACATGCGAGGCGGCAAGCACCAGATCCGTGGCGACCGCCCGCGCATGGCTGCGTTTTGAAATCCCGCGGCGATACGGGATCAGCCCAGTCAAGAGGACGGGCATAAGCGGCGGAACGGCGATGGTTGCGAGGACGAACATCGTCCAGATCACAGGCGAAGGGAGCGGCAGCGTCCAACCGGCCATCAAGGCCAAAAAGGCAGCCGGGGCAGACAGCGTGCGCCTGAGGTTATCGAGCATTTTCCAGCGGCCGATCAGCGGAATCGTGGCATCGGGCCGGACCGCGCCCCATGTCCGGTGCGTGCCCTATGATCCACGGCAGCAACTGCCAATCACCGCGCGCCCAGCGATGCTGGCGCACCACGGCAACCTCGTAGTGCGCGGGAAACTCCTCGAAGAACTCGATATCGGTGACCAGTCCCGCCCGCGCAAAGATCCCTTCAAAAAGATCATGACTTAATAAGGCATTCTCCGGCACCCTTTCGGCGAGCGCGGCTTCGAATGCATCGACATCATAAATGCCTTTGCCGATGTAAGAACCTTCGCCGAAAAGATCCTGATAGACGTCGGAGACGGCAGAGGCGTACGGGTCGATGCCAGCCGGCCCCGAGGAGATCCTCTGGAAAAGAGAACCCTCACGATCGGTCGGGAGGGTCGGTGTGACGCGCGGTTGAAGCAATGCGTAGCCCTCAACGACTCGGCCGATGCGAGGGTCAAACCGAGGCCGGTGAAGGGGATGCGCCATCGTGCCCACCAATCGGCAAGCGGCCCCCCGTGGCAACCGCGTGTCGGCATCCAGTGTGATGACGTAGCGGACACCAGAAGGCGCGATAGGTGCTCCACCGCCCGTTGGTACGAAGGTCGTGTCTGTGGCGCCACGCAACACACGATTCAGTTCATGGAGCTTTCCGCGTTTGCGTTCCCAGCCGATCCACTTTTGCTCGCTCTCGTTCCAGCCGCGCCGGCGGTGGAAGAGAAAAAATCGCTCGCCCCCATCCGGGGCGAGTCCATGGCTTCGGTTCAGCTGCGCGATCCCCGCAACCGTCGCAGCCAGCAGTTCGTCGTCTCCCGGCATGGTTTCCTGGGGGGCGTCTATCCAGTCGGAAAGGAGCGCGAAACGAAGATCGCCATCGGGATTCGCCAGGTAGTGCACTTCGAGCTGCTCGATCTGCTCCGCAATCTGGGCGGGACCGGTCAGGAGAGTCGGCACGACTACCAACGTCCGCAAATCCGCCGGCACTCCGTCACGGAGCGCAAGCCGGGGCATCGCCCGTGGCCCGAGGATTTCCATGACTTCGCGATTCACCATTGCGATCACCAGTTCCGAGGCCGGGATGAGAGCGAGAAGCCCGAGTAGCACCAGACCTACTCCACCCAACTTCCGCTGCGCCGGAAGTGAACAGGAACAAAGTGAGGAAGAGGCCAGTGACAAGCGCGATGGTTCCAAGGTAGCGTGACGCCGCGTGAGCCACAAAGAGGCGACTAAGCCAGGCTCCTGAGGGGAACGCGAAAGCTGAGTTCGGGCTCGAAGATGCGCACGCCCTTTCGAGATGAGATAATAGCCGGGATCGCCGCGGCGGTCCGCGCTTGGGTCAGTTCCTTCTTGCACTTTGTCGCGAAAGCTTTTCGCGTGAGAAACCGCCCGCCGGGCAACTTCCCGCTCATCGTGCGGTGAGCAGCGAGAGAGTTCTTCGATGGCGCGGCGGTAACGATCTCGTGTCGGAAATCCGGAGCGGCAAAGTCCGTGTCGGTCCAAAGTATGGCGTCGACAAGACTCACGCTCTCAAAGAATTCCGACCAATCGAAGGCGGAAATCAGGCGCATGCTGGTAATCACGTTGCGCACGGTCACGTTCATCGCCGCCTGCCGCTGATGCTCGACCCGGACAATCTCATCAGACGTTGTGCCCTGACCCTCTAGCTGTTGCTCGAGCCAACTGGAGCGCCGGCGTGATCACCGGGTCCTGATCGCGCAGCCGCTGAACAAGCTGTACGGCAAAAGCCGGCGCCAGCGGGCCGCCCTCGAATTGCCGCAGCATCCGTCGCCGCAGACTTGATGGGACGGCCGCTGAGACCGAGCAGGCGGTCGGCTACGGCGTCGGCCTCTTGGCGCGCGGCACGTTCATGCACGATGTGCTGGGCCAGGCGCCGGAGATTCTCGACGAGCACCA
Organism: uncultured delta proteobacterium; assembly: GCA_963804165.1. GTDB lineage: Bacteria > Desulfobacterota > Binatia > UBA9968 > UBA9968 > DP-20. The sequence goes on along the minus strand of CAWDPO010000043.1, from coordinate 133,985 downwards.
CACGCACGGTGATGGCTACCGCCCAGAGCTCGCCGATCGTCAGCGGCTGCACACGTTGGTATGAGCGCACGAACCGACGCAGCATTTCCGGGTCAAACCGGCTGTCGGTATGGGCGACAAATGCCCAGGCCAGTCCGTAGACGCGCGGATACCGCTCGAGTGGACCCTCGGCCAGCTTAGGCAGTTCCCGATAATAGCCGGGTGGCAAGTCGTCCTGGATCTCGCGCAGCTGTTCGTCGACGATGTGATAATTGTCGACTAGCCATTCCGCTGCAGGTGTGATGGCGTACTCCTGCCGAATCGCCTGGGCGATGGCACGATATGATTCTAGCAGCACTCGGCCGTTGTCGATGCACGCGCGGCAATAACGGCCGCCCTTTGCGCGGTGTCGTTGTGACGCGCTGAGCCGCAGCAAGGCTTTCGCCGTGCTGCTCGAGACGCTCGCGCTGAAAAGTTCAGCCCGAATCGGCTCTTCGAGCTGCGAAAGTGCGATGGCCTCTGAATGGTTTTTACGTAATAGGTTCTGAGAAAATAACGATTTCAATCCACATACCTCACGGTCGTCATGGCGCGGGTCCGGCGCATACGCAGGTTATCAAGTTCAGCAGTCGTGAGGAACATTCACGATCAGGTAATGCTGCACAAACATTACTAACAGGCAAGCGCGGTTCCGTAACATGGAAAAGCACACGCACGGCTCAGTCTCACCTAACAAACCCGTGAGCGAAAAACCATTCGGCCAAAAATCCCTACACAGCGTTTGCTCTGAGCAGCGTTATTGTCTGTCTTGACGAACCTCCCGTCAGTTCATCGCCGTCTTGATGGAGTCGAAGTTGAACATCGTGCTCCACGACGCCCATACCTTCATAACCGTTCACAAGTTTTCCTTCGATGGGCGGATGCAGAAGACGAACCCAAGTGCCTTTGTCAGAAGCGCCCGTAACGATGCCATCGAACCTCTCGCCGATCCGTGATTCCAGCAGCATTGCTGCCGCAGATTTTCTCACCTGTCGTTCGACTTTTTTCGCTGCGTCTTCCTCTTCGGTGCAATGCTTTGCTAGCACCTGCAATTCATCGTTCTCATAGGGCAGTGAACTTCCCGCGATCGCTGCTTTCAGCAACCGCTGGGTGATCAGATCGGGATATCGCCGATTCGGCGCTGTGGAATGAGCATAATCTCTGACCGCGAGACCGAAGTGTCCGGCGGCACTGCTTCCGGGTAGTTCGACGACGTATTCACCGGCGCCCATCAGCTTGATGACACTGAGGGAAAGATCGGGAAAGCGGAGAGGATCAGCGGCTTTCGCCGATATGAGAAATTGCTCCAGGGCCTTTGAGTCGGGCTTCTGGGGTAACGTGAAGCCTTGGTCCGAGGCGAGCTCGATGATCCGGTCCCAGCGTTTGGGTGTGTGCACTACGCGCCGCAGCGACGGAAACATCTTGGAGGCGAGGTATCGTGCGGTAACACCGTTTGCCGATATCATGAAGTCCTCAATAATCTCTTTAGCTCTGTTCTTTCTCTCGGCTTCTAAGTCCTTGATCTCATCGCCGTCAAACACAGGGCGCGCTTCGATGGTTTCGAGATTCAGCGCTGCATGCGCGTGCCGGAGAGCCTTCAGTTTTTGCGCCACGCGGTCCTGAAGCCGGAGGTTTTCGTCGAGACCGTCGACCTTACCGACAACGTGCGGCACTGGCCACTACCTTCCAGCCAGCTAGCCACACCGTTATAGGCGAGCTTTGCACGATTTCGGACCATCGCTGTGTAGATATCCGAAGCCTGCAGCATTCCGTCCTCACCGATGACCATTTCAATGACGATGGCGAGGCGGTCTGATTCATAGTTGAGCGAGGTAAGATCGGTCGAGAGTTTCTCCGGCAGCATCGGAAATATCTCGGCAGCCGTGTATACCGAGGTCGTGTTTTGCCTGGCATGATCGTCAAGTGCCGACTGCTTCTTGACGACAGCATCCACATCGGCAATGGCGACAAGGATCTTTGCGGTCCCCCCGGCATGGCTTCGGCAACGGTAAGCTGGTCCAGATCGCGCGAATCATCGTTATCTATGGAGCACCAGATAAGGTTTCGGAGATCATGCGTCGATTCTTCAGCTCGCGTTGCAGGTCCGCGAATTCCGTCGAGCTCGCCCCGTGCTTGGAGCGAGAATTCGGGAAGAAGCCCCCTTTCAAGCATCGCCCGACGGGCGATCCTTTTTAGGATAGCGCGGTGTTGTTTGTCTTGCGTATTTGTCATAAAGAATTTGTCCTCTTTAGTTTCTTCAAACTTCCCCTTCCTGTAGAGAAGGTCTTCGCCATTTCCGCTGCGATAATATTCCCCACTACAACACCGCAATGAGTAGAAGGAACGAACACGGCGGCGGTCTAAACCCAAAAATTGCGCCAAGCGGAATGAACCGCAAAATCACCGTCATGATAACCGGTGATTGCAAACGCCGAGAGGAACCTCTGTTAAGTGTTGGTCATGAAATTGTCATCTCAAGGGCAGATCGCGTCGCTTTAAATCAGACGAATCTCATTCCGAAGACGCCGTTTCTAAGGACCCGCCGTTGACCCTGTGCCAATGCTGGATGCCGTCCCAGATCTCCTGTGCCGTTTCGGCGAACCAGAACAATTCCCGATCCTCCGGATCAATGACACCTTCATCGACCAGAAAGTCTACGTTGAATGCCTGACGCCAGTAGCGCTCACCCACCAAGACCACAGGAACAGGCTTGATTGTGCGGGTCTGCACTAACGTGAGGGTTTCAAACATTTCATCGAGAGTGCCATAGCCGCCTGGAAAGGCGACCAACGCTTTGGCGCGCAGTAGGAAATGAAGCTTTCGCAAGGCGAAATAATGAAAGCGGAAGCATAGCTCGGGCGTGATGTAAGGATTCGGATACTTGTTCACGGGGAAGACGGATGTTCAGACCGATGGATTTGGCTCCGACATCATAGGCCCCGCGGTTGGCGGCCTCCATGATCCCCGGACCGCCGCCGGTCATGATCACCAGATCGTGCCTATGGGAGCCCGGCCCGCTGTTTCCGACGAGGCGCCCGAACTCGCGAGCCACATCATAATAATGACTCTTAGCAAGGAGGCGCTGCGCAATTTCAAGCCGATGTGCCACATCCGTATTCGCAGGGTCGGCCGCTTGGGCTGCGCGTAGCGCTTCGACTTGTCGCTGAACGGCCACGGGCTCTCGAATTCGCGTTCCTCCGAAGACAACGATCGTGTGTCGGATGGAGTGCTGTTGAAGCAAGAGTTCTGCCTTGAGGTAATCGACCTGGAGGCGTACGCCGCGCACATCATAGCGGTTGAGAAAATCTAAATCCTCATCAGCCTGCTGATAACTCGGGCTTTCCAGGATGGTTTTGATTCGCTCCTGTGCATCCGGATCCTCTTCAATCGACTTTGGTCGCTGCTCAGGCAGTGGTTCGCGACGATGATAGGGATCTGGCGGCGGTGGAACTTTTGATTTTTTCAAGTGTTCGGGCATATCGTCCTATTCGTCTTCTTTTTTCTTCGCTCGATCTTTACCATTCGATATAAGCGATTCGTAGGGGCATAGCTATCAAGTTCAGCGACAGCATTACAAGTGAATGCCTGACTCAAGCATGGCAGTTCCAGCTAGAGACCCTGGGCCCTTGCAGTACGCCTTTATCGGACGAGCTAGCGTTGCGAGTGACGAGACAACTGGCTTCGACTCAGCTGAGTTATAGAGCTCTTTTCCAGCGCCCGAGAAGATCCTCATTCGATCATTGTAAAAAGGTCAGCGCGCTGCAGTGACCAGTGGAAAGTGTGGCGTGAAGAGGGAATCCATCGTATTCGACCAGAAGGCCGAAGGGAGTTTGGTTCATGCCTATTCTTGAACTGGCAAGCTTATTTTCGAAAGTGCTGTCGAACTTTTGCCGCAATCTGGCGATCGGTCATCTTGTCAACTGTTTCGATACCGACAATGCGTCCACCAATGCCTTTATTCGCGAGACGTTTTTCCAGCTCTCCCTTTGCCTCACCGGGACCAAAGAGCAGGATGGACTCTGCGTCGCGAAGGTGCGCGATCACCTCATCATAATATCTGTTGAGATGGCCGGTATATTGGCGATCCCGTTGGTCTTCCCCCCCGCCTTGTTCCGATCTAGAACCGCCGGAAAATCGCACATGCTTCTCCATGCCTGATTCTATTTGTTTCGATTCTTCTCCGTCGTCTGAGACAATTACGATCACAGCCTTGCCGTGATCGATCCACAAGCCCGCTGCGCTTTTCATAAGTTACTCCTTCATCGATGAATCCAGCTAACGAATGAAATTATCAACCCCGGCCTCAGAGGTAGCCATTCCCGACGAATAAACACGCGGTTCTCGCACATAGTAGGGTTCTACTTCGTCACGGCAGTTCAAATTGAAACGCCTCCGGTCTGATGGTGAGGACAGGGCAGGATGCCGTACGCACCACCTTTTCGGCCACGCTGCCTAGGAGCATATGGGGCAAGCCGCTTCTACCGTGCGTGCCGATCACGATCATATCCGCTTGCATGTGCTCCGCTCGATGCACAATGGTACTGGCTGCTTGACCTTCTTCAGTATTTTTTTCCCAATCGACTTTCTCCAACGGCAAACCGGAGAGGAAAGCTTCCCAATCAGGTTCAATCTCTTCGGGCGCAGGCGGTGAAATCGGCACGGAGACACCCAACTCATGGGCATATGCAATCGTATATGAAGGATACAAGTCCAAAACGTGAAGGAAAATGACGCGGCCGCCGAAGCACTTTGCAAGCATGATCGTCTCCTCGGCGGCTTCTCTCGCGGAAGAGGAAAAATCCGTTGGGACCAAAAAGATTTTCGCTTCGGCACTCAGCGGCTTCTTTGCCACCATTACGGGGACTAGGGCCTTGCGCAGTATCCGCTCACTTGTACCGCCGAGAATGGGTTCGTCTGTCTGAGACGAACCCCCGACGACTATCAGGTCCGCTTGCCACGCCCTTGCGGCAATGATGAGTTCAACAAATCGTTTGCCCCTGCGCACCTCGTATTCGACGTGCAGGCGGGCGAGCTCCGGGGTTGCCACTAACGCCTGCAGTCTTACTCCGGTTTTCTGTGAGATCTCTTCTAGAGTGTAGGGAGAAGTGAGGGGATGCGAGAGCCTCTGATAGGAGTGGAGCGGTTCTACCACATGCACCAGCCGAAGCGCGCTGCCACACCGATTAGCAAGCACTACTGCCGATCGCAGGGCTACGTCTCCGCCGACTTCCAGATCATGACCCACAATAATCCTTTTTAGCTGTCTCATACGGTGGGTTCCCTTTTTAACCGAGTTATTTTCCGACGAGTTAATGTCTTTGTCCAAGAGGAGACTTGGTTAATTGCCGCAAAACTAACGATAGTCTACTCCTTGCCCAAGGAGATGGTCCCCCAACTCCGCCCGTGTGAGGAATGGCTCCCATGCTCTTGATCTTCGTATCGCCGCTCATGTTTGCTGCCTAACAACAAGGAAGCTGTTTTCGTGATTACCGTTCACTGCGCTGGGCGCTCAGCGCCGTTAGATTCGGCCCAACAGGAACAGAATCAGGACGATAATTAGTATCGTCCCGACGATGCCCGATGGACCGTAACCATACGAGTGATAACCCCAGTTGGGCAGACCACCAAACAGGAGCACAATTAACACAATCAACAATATCAGTCCCATAGTAAGTTACCTCCCGATTGATTCGATTTAACTTGCCGGCTGACTTGGAAGCGAGCCTTCTGTCTAATAACTGAACGGGGTTGAAAAGAATCGCTAAGAGACCCGGGAGGCTGCCCGGGAGCTATGGATCCGAGCCAGTAATCGGCGAGTTTCTTTTCATTGATGACGAGAAAGCGATCCAGGTTGGTCTCAATCAACCCGAGGTTACGAAACCGCTGCATAAACAAACTGACCCGCGGCCGAGTTGTTCCGACCATCTCGGATAATTCATCATGCGATATCTTCAGTTCAATGCGAGTGCTCTGTTGGCCTCTCTTGCCCAGCGTGTGCGCCAACTGCAACAGCGTCTTGCCCAGTCGCTGCTCGCTGTCCACCGTGACCAGATTCGCGATCACTTGCTGTTGCTCGGCGACGCGCATGGCCAGGTATCTAACAAACCCCTCAAGCAACGAGTCGCGGCTCAAACGCGCCAGGAACTGGCTGCCGGGTATTTTTTTTAAAATCGTTTCTTCCATCGCAGTGGCGGTTTCCCGACGTGACCCTGACCCGGACAGACATAACTCACCGAAAATATCTCCCTTGCTGTGGATGGCAAGCAAGCACTCTTTACCTTCAGACGAGAGCATGAGCAGTTTGATCTGCCCGCTCTCAATGAAGTAGACCATCTCGTCTTGATCGCCACAGGTGTACACATTGGCGTGTCTCGCAATCTTGACGGCGCGAGAATTTAGGGTCTCCCGCTGCAATGACTCACGCAATCGTTCCTTGAACGGGTCAGCTCGAAGAGCCTGCTGTTTCATGGACGTGTATTTTTCGACGCCCACAACGATTACATCCTTGTCTACTGTCTAAGGATTCGTTCGGTCGTTGCTCATTCACGCGACCAACCGCGGCGGCTGAAGTACCCTTAGATCTTTCTCTTTAGATTCGTCCCCTTATGAGCTGGACTGCCAGCCAAATGACGACGATTGCGATCGCTACAGTCCAAAGCAAGTTCGTCATCATGATCACCTCCTGTGCAACTCATCGCAGAATCATCCAAGTCTCATTGCAAGCACGACCTTGAACCCCAGATCGACCTATGACTTTTTGGCTCCGACCATCACCAACACGATCCCGCCTACAAGCGCCAAGCCGCCCAAGACCGGTGAAAGCGGGATGGTCTTTTGGGTCTCGGCGGTGGCTTGGAAGGGGCCGATGTCGATAACCTTCTCACGGCTTGTGTAGGTGATGCCCTGGTAAGCAAAAGCCACGACCCCGAGAAGGATGAGAGCGATCCCCACCAGCGTTATCGGATTGATGCGCATACAAGTTCCTCTCTTTTCCTAACGCTCAAATGGCTACCAGACTCTTCGCCCCTGAATCAGATTGACCACGAGAACTATCAGGGCAATGACCAATAGGATATGGACGAAGCCACCCATCGTGTACGAAGTGACCAGTCCTAGTGCCCACATGATCAAGAGAATCACAATTACAGTCCAAAGCATGTTCAACTCCTCTCCGGCTATAAGCCCACCATCTCGAATCTCCTATTCACCCAATGTTTCTCGCCGCTCTTCGTGGTGGACTTGCGTAGCCGCGTCAACCGAGCAGCAGCGACAACCCATAAGTTGCTTTCCTTTTTCGACGATTCCTTCGCTGGTCTCGCGCAGTCTCTTCCCCCGCTGACTTAGGTAGTCGAGCGCCTCGGAACTGCGCGCGCGCAGCAATTCCCGCGTTTCTTTGCGCGTGAGCAGCGCAGCCATCAGCCCACCGATGGCCCCCAGGCCCAGACCGATAAGCAAGCAGGGGAAATTGGACTCGCCCTTGGTTCTCATGCGTTTACCCTCTTTGATTAAGCTCAGTTTGTCTCTAACGCTTGATCACTTGCAGGTTATTGACGACCCGTTTGACGCCCTTTACCTGCCCGGCAACCGTTCCAGCGCGCGACTTCTCCGCGGCGGTCTCGACTTCGCCGGTTAGATAAACCACCCCATTGTTGGTCTCGACTCCCACCCGTGACAGGGTGTTAAGCCGCTCTCCTGCGAGTTGGGTCTTCACATAGGTCGTAAGGGTGCCATCATCGATGTTCTGCCCGGCGGTTTCACCGGTCATTGCTTGGCAGCCGGCTATCGAGAGTAGAAATGCCACCGCCAATGTTAACCTTTTAAATGCCCGTAACATAAATACCTCCTTTTGATTTAGAGTTACTCATTCTTGGTTACTTGTGGGTTCGAATAACGAATCCACAAATAACGAATACGCGAGCAACGAACCCCTGCCACGGTTAATAGATGATTGATCCTGCTTCTATCTGTTTCTTGCGCTCTTCGTATTCTCGACGCGATATTCTCTCAGCTTTGAAATCCTCCTCCAGCTTTTGCATCTGGCGATAGGCGTTATATTCGTACCCTGCGCCTGTCGCGCCGGCTCCTACCGCCGCTCCCCCGATGAACTCGCAGCCCCATTGGCTGAGACCCATCGTGATCATTAACACCAACATTAATTTTTTCATTTTCGACCTCCTCCTCGGTAAGTTTTCGCCCCTGGTTATGTATAGAAAGCAATTTCGGTGCAAAGTTTGTGATGTTTGGAATTGCGCGATTTTATGACGTTTATGTTCTTAGAATTTTTATTCTTGGCAATAAGGGGTGGGATGGATTCGCAAGTTTAAAAAATCCGGAGATAAACCACCGCGGTAGAGGAGAAGACCTTCCGATGCAGTCGAACCTGCCAATTTAGCGAAGGAGTGGCTAGGCCCCAGAGGGGGGAAACGGAGAATTTGCTTCATGAAAGTGAAGCAGCTCTGCGCACAAACGACAGCATTCTCTATAACCGGCACTCCTCGCCAGTTTAGTGTCACGGCTTAGGTCATGCAGCGATAAAGGAAACTGAATGACACGTCGGTTGCTCAATTGGTTTTATACAAAAAGAAGCTACCGAAGGTCGTTGTGAGCGACGATTTGAGAACTGCCGGTGATTCAAACTTCTTGGCGAGGCGCATGATGAGATTGGCGGGGATGTTGTTCTCGTTTTTTATTTTGTTTGCTGGATGTGGGATACCGGTTTCGCGAACGACGATTATTCCTAAAGATGTTGCGCAAACCCCAGAGGACTTAATAGCCAAGCTCGAATTGCTGAAAACTGGCATGGAAGTCGACGAAGTGTTTGAACTGCTCGAGATCAAGCGAACGACACCAGGCGTGCGCGAAGTTGTGACGGCTGAAGAAAAACAAAGAATTTTGTACGGCGCCACCCAGTTGATCGGGACTCCCCAAGAACTCGAACAATTCCGGGGTCACCTTGGCAAACATCGAATTATCGAAATAAGGTTCCGCGATATTGAGAGTCGATTAATTTTCGATTCCCCCGTTTCTGTGGTCACCACGAAAACCGGCCCGGAGTTCATCAGGTATGTCGTCTTTTATGAAGGAAAGCTGATCAATTCGCCGAGTAAGCCTGACAATTTCTATCAGGCGGAGTCGACCAGAACCTACAAAAGCGACTTGTTCGGAACCATATTTAGGGGCGGTGTAGGACAAGGAGTCGGTCAGATCGGGAACTAAAATTTGCCGTACCGATGCTTTCGTGGGAGTTCGAATTCGCGCGAGATCAAGACCGATAAATCGAGGCTACGTCGTCCAAGACGGGGCGGCGCCAAAAGAAGTGGAATGGTTCCGTGATCGAGTAAAAACTGTTCGCGTCTTTGCGAGGATGGGCAGGGGATTCTTCGCAATCCTGCGGACCGAAGCCAGTGAAGCGATAAAGCGACCAATATTTGCTCTCTATTTGACCTTGGAGTGGGGTAAACTTGCTGGTCATTCTCCAAATCCGAAAAGCGCTCTTTGATATTTCACTGACCGTCCGACGGCGTGGTGCGGATAATGCATGCACTAATGCTGGTAGCGTGAAATACTTTGTTTAACTTACTGGGAAGGAGGCTTTGGGTATGAGAGCTGAACTATCTCATTGGTGGCGAAGTTTTTTGGGCATTGGCGACGAAGCGCGGCGCACGGCTCTGGACATTCTGCGCACGCGATATATGGACGAAATCGTGCACGCCGAAAAGTTTAATCAGCACGCGGGGGAGATGCATTATCCGCAGTTTCGCGAAAAGTTGCTCCACATCGCCGCGGAGGAAACGGAGCACGCCGGGTTGATAGCTAAAAAAATAATCGACCTAGGAGGTAAGTTGCCCGACGTAACAGGGAAGCGAACATCAATGGACCAATGTAGCTGGCAACATCTGCTGAAAGATCTAAACGAGGAAGATCATTGCGCCGGCGAGTTGATGGAGCAGATATGGGCGGTGGCAACGGACTATCCCGACGTTGCGATGTTGCTGGAGCGAATTTCCAAAGACGAAAAGAAACATGGTAACGAAATCCGCGAGATGCTCATGCGCAGCGATGCGTTCGCGGGATCGCTCACCTAAGACTAGGGATTGTGAGCGCGGATAACGGCGGCGTTGGTTTTTGCTGCAAGGCTATGCTTGTGGTTTACGGCGCAGATATCGCGCAATCCTTGCGATGCGGGTGGTGGTTGCCGTGACCGCAATATGAATAGCCAGATTCTTTCACTTGTTGCTGTTTTGCTCTGGTTGTCGGCGATGGGATGCGCAAATTTCGCGGGTTGGCTGCGTCAATATACCTATCCGCCGGGATTCCATTACATTACTTCCGAGCAACTGCGCTCGACCATGTGGCAGTTGGCTTACCACTCACGAGAACTTAACCGGTTGATGATATCATCTGTGACACCGGAGTCGCATCGTGAAGAAATTCTCGAGCACCTCGACGCCATGGAGCGAGCGGGGAGAGAACTCAATCGAACCGGTTGGCCGTCCAACCATCCGCTGATCGATGAGAATCGTTCGGATTTTCTGCGTGATATCAAAATCGCCGGCGATTCGATTCGCCATGATCCGCCGAACTTTCTGCTCGCCGGATCTGTCACTGGAGCCTGTGTTTACTGCCACGGCAACCGGCAAGTCAGCCCCTAAATTCAGCCACGTCGCACCCGGCAAATTGCATTCCTGCGAATCTTCCTTGGGTCGATTCTTCACAATGACAATGGCTTATCCGATTTGGCGCGCTTTGGACCGCTATTCGTGAATCCAGAGCGGTTAATCGCTGGCTTGAACTTTGCGTTTTTATGTACATAGAGATTGGTCCTTCAGAAAGGAGGACGCTATGGCGCTCCGAGTGAAACCGTCGGATTGGTGGGCAAGGCTGTTTGGCTCTAAAGAGGAATCGCGTGCGGCCATGCTGAACGTGTTGCGCCATCGCTATCTCAGAGAAAAGCAGCACGGTATGCGCTACCGTCAGCATGCCGAAAGAATGCGTTATCCTCAGTTTCGCGATATGCTTCTCGGCCTGGCCGGAGAAGAGGAAAGACACGCTGAAATGATTGGCGCGAAAATAAGAGATCTAGGAGAAAAGCTCCCTAACGTTATTCCGATCCACGTTGCCAAAGAACCCAACAGCTGATTTTATCTGCGAACGGATCTCGAAGAAGAGCAACGCTGCGCCGGAGAGTTGAAAGACGATCTGCCGGTGCTCGGTCGCGAGTTTCCTGACATCGCGGAGCTTTTCGAAGGCATTGAAAGCGACAGCAAAAAGCATCGGGCTCAAATTCGTGACATGCTAGCCCGTAGCGATCCTCAGTCGACCGATGCTGCATGAAACGAGCCGTTCCGAGCGGCACCTCCGAGAGTGTGGAAGCCAGTGGCGAGGTGAGCGTCAATCATAAAAGGTCGGCACGACTAGCTGAATCGATAATTCGCGGTCAGCGGACGAGATGACCGTGCTGGGCCGATTGCGCCATCTTGTGGAACAAGCGTTGCGCCTCGCCATTACTCAAATGGTTCTCCAACAGCGGCAAGTAGATCTCTTCTTCCTTGGCGAAATGAACTCTGAGCAGTGCATGGAGACCGTACAATACCCGGCGCAAATTCTTCATTTGCTCTACGTCGAAGATTGTTGCTTCAGAGCGCAGCCACCCCAGTTGTTCCGTCAACCGGCTCACTTCGATATGATCGCGGCTCATCGTCGCGGTCGCCTGAGGGGAGCCGAGAATCTTCGCAACCGCCGGGTAAAGCGCGTCCTCTTCAGCTTCCGCATGAGGTATCAAGTGCTCGGTGAGAAATTCGTAAACGCGGTCCAGGTTGTACCGAACGTCATGTGGCGGGATTTCATCGAACCGATCGGCAATCACGCGCAACTCATCGATGTGAGGCAAGAGGGCCTGATGTTCTTCGTGCAGGGCTTCGGTGATATCGCTCATGGCTATTCTCCTTTCTTAAGCGTTCCCTTGAAAAAATTCCTCGGCTATCGTCTTGCCCATCTCCGACATCTGGTTACCCACCTGAGCGATCAGATCGTCGAACGTGACGATTCCCAGCGTCGTACTGAAGCCGTTCACGATCGGCATGCGCCGCACGTGATGGGCGTGCATGAGAGCCATGAGCTGGGGTAAATCTTTATCCGCGGAAATACGAATTGGATCCGGCGTCATAACGTCTTTGACCAATGTTTCCTGCGGATCTTTCCGTGCGCCAGCCACCCGCAGCGCGATGTCGCGGTCAGTGATAATCCCGCAGAGCTCGCCGTCTTTCTCAGCGACCAAGCAACCGACTTTGTTCTTTGCCATAAGGCGGCAGGCCTTGGTTATGTTCGTATCCGGCGAAACTTTAACCAAAGGTTTGCGACAGAAATTTTGCAATGACATAAGACAGATCCTCCTTCACGAGAATATCACTTCGCCTCACCGCCAATTCTGTGCACGCCCAAAACATCGAAACCGCTAGCGCGGAGCGCTTTGGCGATCTTATCGGCGTTCCCCGAGATCAAGCGCAGGTAACAAATCGGATTATTACCCACTTTGTCGCGATAGGTGCCGACTCCTAAGACTTCGCCACGCTCGCGCGCGACGACGCGCGAGGCCTCGTTAAGCCCGTGCTCTTCGCCTTCGAGGACGAAGTCGATGCGCGTACTGCCGCCATTCGAAGCTCCCATGACGTCAAGAAAAGCTCGCATCACGTCGCTGGCCGTGATGATGCCGACGAGTCGCCCTTCGTGAACCACCGGCAGACCGCCGATTTGCTGTTCCAACATGACTTGCGCGGCCTCTTCCAGAGTGATTTCAGGACTAACCGTGAACAGCTTTTCGGACATCGCGCCATTGATCTTGGTGTGTTCCAAATGACCACGGTGCTCTCGCAAGTCTCGGTCCGTGACGATACCCACGAGCTTCCCGTTGCTCACCACCGGGAGCCGGCGAAAGCCGCCCGCCTTCATCTCATGCGCCGCGCGGCTCAACAAATCATCCGGCTCGACAGTGATAGGTTCCTTGGTCATACGGTAACTCACGAGCATAGTTCCCTCCTTGACTTTCGCTTTAGCCGAGCGGTGGCGACAATCATTGCTTGGCCAATTCTCTCAGGAGATCCGTGCGGCTTACGAGCCCGGCCAGTTTTTCTCCTTCTAAAACGAGCAAACACTCAAGCTCGCGCTCCACCATGATCCTAGCCGCCTCATTGATCGACATGTCGGACGAAACCATTGTTGCCGGCTTCATCACGGCTTTGACCTTGACCTCACCTAAGGCGTCACGAACAGCGTCTTGACGATGGCGCACTAACGAGACCATTGAAGCGTGCAGCAGGTCGTTCTGATTAATTACCCCTGCCACTGAGTCTCCATCCAAAACCGGGAAGTGATGCACTTGGGTAAGATTCATCAAATCGTCGGCGAGGCGCAGGGTATCGTCGAGCTTTAGCGTGACCAGATCTATGGTCCTTACTTCGCCGACGGTTGTCTCCGGTCTGATTGTGGCGGCGCCGGTATTCATAGAGTAGGCCTTCCAAGCCGAACGTCAGGAGTCTTTAGCTCTTTTTTGATGTTTTTACCTGAACCATAGAGAGGGTTTTGACGACTCTTGTGCTGCCGCATGACGGACATTTGTGCTTTTCTTTGATTCGTTTGTCGTATTCCGCGAGCGACCAGACGACATCAAACATTTTGTGGCATTTTTCACAAAGAAATTCGTAAGTAGGCATGCTGATGGCTTCTGCTCCTCTATGGCTTAATAGTACCCGCGAATGGCTGCTGCACCATTCGTCAGGCGTCAAACCTTTCTCGTGAGAAAGAAGGAGCACGAGTTGTGCCATTGGCGCAGAACAAGAAAAATGCTCTAGAAACAATTGCGCACTACCACCGCCTCGACAATTGTTTTTACTAATGAGAAATTCAGCAGTTAGATTTTGCACTGGTAGGAAAACGCCAACACTGCGCGTGAGTTCACATGAGATTGCATCGCTGGTGGGAACGGTTCGATTGAGGCAGTTTCGCCGTGTTGGATCGAGCACGCTGTCGAGCACTACGGTCCGAGCGGCCGGGGTTTTGCTCTTCGGAATCACGCAATCGAGATTGTGCCGAGAGGTGGCTATGGTTTCAGGTCGCGCAAGACGGGCGTTATAATCAAGTTATGCGGCGCTTTCATTTCGTGGATTTTGCGGCGCACTATCAAAAGGGCTTTCGAAACCATATTGTTTCGATCACGGAGGTCCCGGCGCTGGCGAAATCATTTAACTACTACGGCTGCTATGCCACCTATTTTTTCTTCTCTGATGAAGTCCTGACTTACATGAGTGCTCAGGATGACAGGGCGCCGAGTATTGCCGGCTTTGAGGGCAAAGCCTGGGCCCCGTTCTTACCCATTGACCTGGATCATGTGGAGATAACGCCGGCGCTGGAGGCAGCCAAGCGCTTGAGTGCTTTTTTGCTCGAACGGTGGGCGCTACGTACCCAGGCGTTACAGATTTATTTCAGCGGCCTCAAAGGGTTTCATATCTTGCTGGATACTCGGCTTTTCGGTCGAATCGCGCCTTCGAAGCATCTGCCGATGATTTTCGACTCTATTCGGCGCCATTTAGCGCATGAGCTGCCCGAACGCGTTCGCGAAACCGTCGATCTCTCGATCAAAGATCGAGTTCGCTTGCTACGATTGCCAAACACGATTCACGAGAAGTCCAAGTTATATAAAATAATTCTGACTCCGAGCGAAATTGAGAGGTTAGACCCCAAGCAGATTCGCGAGATCGCGCGCACGGCGAGACCTTTGAAGGTAACCGATGAGACCGGCTTGGTTTCGCGCGTCGATATCAGCGCGAATCCGAAAGCGGCGGAACTGTTCAGTCGAGTTCGGCGCCAAACGACCAAGCTCACGCGCAAGCCGTTTGTCTATCGCATTCCCCGTCCGCCTGATTTGTCTAAACTCGACTTCGTTTGCGCGGGAGTGCGCAAGATCTGGGAAAGTCACATCGAGCCCGGTTATCGAAATAATTGCGCAATCAGGCTTGCCTCGGAATTTCGCCTGACGGGGTTATCCAGAGATGAAACAGAACAAAAACTACTTGAATGGAACCACCGAAACGATATCGAGCTTTCAACTACGGAGCTTCAAAGCGTCGTTCACTCCGCTTACCAGCATCGCTTTCCGTACCGCTACAGTTGCCTGGATCCGATTCTGCGACGATACTGCCCCTTACCGGATGTAAAGTCTTGCCGCGGTCGCGTGGCGGATCGCAACAAGACCCGCTCATCCACTGTATGATCCGTCCAACCGTTCGCAGCGCTAGAAATCGTTATTTCGATGCTGCGCTACGCGTGAGAATGCTTGTCATCCCGACGGTGCTTCCGTGAAAGGATCAAATGCATGATCAGCGTCAGCAGCGTCAGCAGCACAAGATAGAAAAGTTCGGTTTCGCTTACCATAAATACCTCTTGTCGCCCTAGCCTTAATGGCTTTCTCCTTCTTTTTGCGCAAAGCATGTGCCAGACAGATGAAACGCTGCTGAATATCACCAGTCCCATTTTGCGTGTAACCTCAAAGACTTAGATTGACATTCGTTCCTTAGTAGGAATAGAAGATCTAAAATGTTTCTCAGATTTGGCAAATGGATCGCCAAAGCTACGAAAGGTATCCTCCAATTCCTGCCTCCAAACTGCGAGTAATCTGTTTGGTCCCGTTTCGCGAATTGAGGAGAAGAACAGTGTCTGTGTACTGGTGGTGTGGGACATGAGTATAGAAAAAGAAGCCGAGCAGGTCCTCCGCGAGAGTCAAGAAAGGTATCGCGCTATGGCCGACGCGCTACCAGTCCTCGTTTGGCAATCCGCAACCGACAAGCTTTGCAATTATTTCAATAAAAGTTGGCTGGAGTTTACCGGGCGCACAATGGAGCAGGAGCTCGGCAACGGTTGGGCTGATGGCGTGCATCCGGACGATCTTCGGCGCTGCCTAGACAGTTACACCTTCGCTTTCGACCGCCGCGAACCTTTTGTCATGGAGTACCGCCTGCGTCATCGTTCAGGCGAGTATCGCTGGGTAGTCGACCGCGGCGTGCCGCAATATAGCGCCGACGGCGCTTTCCTTGGATACGTCGGCGGCGTGGTCGAAACCCACGATCGTAGACTCGCCGAACAGGCCGCGCTTGAGGGCAGGGCCGAGCTTCGCCGCGCGCTGGAATTCAATCAGTCGGTTATGGCCAACATGGGCGAGGGGCTTTACACCGTCGATGCCCAAGGTTTGGTAACCTACATCAATCCCGCCGCAGAGCGCCTCTTTGGTTGGTCGAGCGCCGAGTTGCTTGGCCGGAAGATGCACGAAATGACACATTACCAACATCCAGACGGCAGGCCCTTTCCTGCCTCCGAATGTTCAGGGCTGCAGGTATTGCAGCGCGGGTTGCTTCTATCGAATCACGAGGATGTGTTTATTCGCAAAGACAAGACGTTTTTTGCTGTAATCTATAGCGCTGCGCCGATCAGATCCGACGGCACGATTATTGGCGTGGTCGTGGTTTTTCGCGACGTGTCATCGCAGAAGGAAGCAGAAACAGACATTCGACGCAAAACAAACTGGATCGAGCGTCTAATCGAGACTACCCAGGATGCGGTGGTTTCGATTGATCGACAGGCGCGAATCGTGCTGTTCAACCCGGGAGCGGAGCGGATCTTCGGTTACAGCAAGGCTGAAATCCAAGGACAAAAAGTGAACGTCTTGATAGCCGAGCCGTATGCGGCTGAGCACGATTCTTATATTGAACGTTACGAAAGAACCGGCGAGGCGCGCGCCATCGGCCGTATCCGGACCGTGGAAGCCCGGCGCAAGAACGGCGCGACTTTTCCCATCGAGCTTTCAATTACGAAAGTTGCAACGGGTGAAGGCGAAGAAGTTCAATACGCCGCTTTCATCCGCGATATCTCCGAAGTGAGACGCGGCCAAGCGTGGCTGCAGAGTCTCATCGAAACGACCCAAGACGCTGTCCTCTCCATCGACCGTCAAGGAAGAGTTGTGCTATTCAACCCGGCGGCGGAACGAATATTTGGCTATACGAGAAATGAGATCGTAGGGCAAAAGGTAAATTTGCTCATGGCCGAGCCTCACGCAACGGAGCACGACGGGTATATCGAACGTTATGAAAAGACGGGCGAAGCCCGTGCCATCGGCCGCATACGAACGGTGACCGCCAAGCGGAAAAATGGCGAGCTGTTTCCGATTGAGTTGTCAGTGACCAAGATCGCGGAAGACAAGGAGGTCCAATATGCCGCGTTCATTCGCGACGTTTCAGAAAAGGCGCGGTTGCAAGCACAACTGGTGGAGAACGAACGGCTGGTTGCCATCGGAACGACCGCGGCCAAAATCGGCCATGAGCTCGCCAACCCATTAAACGGCATGTCGTTGACAATCCAGCTTCTCGAGCAACGTCTCCGTAAACAGTCGAACCTGCTCGATACCCAGATAACATCGACCGTGAACCGACTGCACAACGAGGTATCGCGTCTGAGCACGCTGCTCGAACAGTTCCGTTCTCTGTCCCGCCGGGAGAAGTTCGATTTCCAACGGACGAGTGTCACTGCTCTAGTCGGAGAAGCGATCGAAATTGAGTTGCCGCGCTATGCTGAGTTGGGAATCCAAGTAGAATGTTCCTTTCCGTCGAACCTGCCCACCGTCACCGTCGACATCGATAAAATGAAGCAGGTAATCTTCAATCTCACCAAGAATGCCGCGGAGGCGATGCCCGGGGGTGGAAGAATCTCGATTAAAGGGTCAACTTCGGACGACAGAGTCGTTCTGGAAATTTCGGATACCGGCACGGGGATTCCTCCAGGCATAGATATTTTCGAGCCATTCTTTACTACCAAACCGCAAGGCACCGGGATCGGACTCTCGATCGTTCAGCAAATTGTCAGGGCCCATGGTGGATCAATTAGCTATAGCAGCGAGCATGGAAAAGGAACCAACTTTGTGATTGCCCTTCCGCGGAACTAGCTCGGAATACAACTTAGCTCCTGGCCTTATAATTGCTCAACGATAGAAAATGAAATGATTTTCTATAGAATTGGGTTGTGGATTTGCACATTTGGCAAGGCCGATAATCCCTTTTCGCATTCTTGGGAATAGGTACGCATAAATGAATTCGAATGGGTCCATATTAGTCGCGGAAGATCAGGAAAGTGCGCGCGAAAGCTTGGTCGAGCTTTTAAGGGGTGAAGGATATGAGGTTCACGAGGCGGCCGACGGAAAGGCTGCGATTTCCCTGATCGACAAGCTCGATCTCGATTTAGTTCTCACGGATCTGATGATGCCCGGCGCAAACGGAATCGCTGTGATGAAGCATGTGCGTGACGTCTCACCGCAAACTTTGGTGATGATCATGTCAGCCCACGCCACCGTCGAGACGGCCATTGAGGCGATCCGCTTGGGGGCGCAAGATTACTTGCTCAAGCCGCTTCTCTTTGCTGAGGTTCTTCGGAAGGTTCAGCAATTGGTGGAGCATAGAAAATTGGCGTGGGAGAATCAGTTACTACGCCGAGAAATTAATAGCTATTTCAGCCCGGATCGACCGCTCGGACGCAGCGCCGCGATGCAAGAAATCGTTAACATGGTAAGGAAGGTCGCGCCGACGCCGACCACAGTGCTCATCAGTGGCGAGAGTGGTGTGGGAAAAGAAGTTGTGGCCCGAACTATTCACGCCGGCAGTCTCGGTAAAGATAATGTGTTTCTGCCCGTCAACTGCAGCGCGATCCCCGACAACTTATTGGAGAGCCAGCTCTTCGGCCATATGAAGGGCTCTTTTACCGGGGCAGTCGGTTCTCAAGAAGGATTGTTTCAAAGGGCGCGGGGTGGCACGATCTTCCTCGATGAAATCGGCGAGATGCCGTTGAGTTTGCAGCCCAAACTTCTGCGCGTGCTCGAAGAGAAAACCGTATTGCCGGTGGGAGCCACGACCCCGGTCAAGGTGAATGTACGTATTCTCGCGGCGTCCAACCGCGATCTCAAGAGCGAAGTCGAAGCGGGGCGTTTCCGCGAGGATTTATTTTATCGTCTAAACGTATTTGAGATCAACATTCCACCTCTACGCAAGCGACTCGATGACCTCCCTGGGCTAGTGGAGCATCTTATTCATCGGCATAATGCGGAGATGAAGACAAATTACAAAGGCGTCGACAGCGCGACCATGCGGATCCTCATGTCGCTTCCGTGGAAGGGAAACATCCGCGAGCTGGATAACGTTTTAGAGCGAGCGATGATTCTCGGCGATGGTGAATGGATCAAGCCGGCGGATTTACCTGGTCAGCAGAACGGCACTGACGAATTCGGCGCTGAAGACAATCTTACCAGAGCGGTTGAGCTTTACGAGAAAGCTCATATCGAGCGCACCATCGGAAAAACCGGCGGCGACAAAATACGCGCAGCCGAGCTGCTCGGGTTGAGTCTGTCGACGCTATACCGCAAGCTCGAAAAGCTTGGCATTAATGACTAAATCGGCTGTCAGTTAACCCCTGCTCACGTTATTGCAAGTCCGCTTCGAGCTCGGTTGTGTCGTCGACAGATTCACTGCTACCGACGGAATCCAAGCTAAGAACGGCAAATCAAGATTTATAAGTCGACCAATTTGTGCAGCGATCGCAGCACTCACGCGGTCTTCGTGCGGGCGGAGTCGGCTGAAAAAAACGCCGCCGACGCAGCTCTGGTGAATCTCGCCATCCTACTGATGATTTCGAAGATATAAATCGAGATCGTTTCGCGCCTAGAGGAATTGACGGCTGGGGAAATTGATGAAATTGTTGTCCGGCCGGCGTCAGAAATTCATTGGAACGCGGGCGGAACACATGTCAACGCTAAAATCATATGCCTATTTTTCATTTGTCCTCCGCAGGAATTTTAATGTCTTGCCCGTGGGGTCGTTCTGTCGAACGATGCGGTCCCACACATTCAGTAGAATCGCAATGGCACCACAAAACCCAGTGATCCCCAACGAAACCGGGTTCCGATACCATGCCTGCTTCCAGCCGTAAGTCATGGCGTCACGATATATAGCGAGCGATGAGACACCTGCCAACCAGGCGCAGATGGAGTTTGTATTCCTTGCGCCATGCGTACCGAAAATTGAACGGCGTTGTTGTATGCATTGCTCGCCTCAGTTTTCTAAATTGTGGCACGAATCGCCACAGATTTTCTCGTCTATAGAACTCATAGTCAGCGCCAAGACGTTCGCTCATCCGTCGTTCATCAAAGTTGGTGATGAGATGATAAAGGTATGCAAACGGAACTAGCAAGAGTAGATAAGCCCAAGGATTGTTGAAGCTCACCGCGACTCCCACGATGATTAAAAAATTCCCGGCATAAAGCGGATGACGCATCAGAGCATAGGGTCCGCGACTGCGAACTGCGCGTTTACCCGCATTAGCATTGCTTCCCCATGTCCATAAGCGCCATCCTTGCCCAACGGCACAGAATACAATGCCGATCCAAGTGGTCAGACTATTCAAAAACTCGTCTTGCCATGATCCTGGTCTAAGTGCGGCAATGATGATTACGGCCGCGAGCAGCGGGAAGTATCGGCGGAAACGCCGGGCAGCGAAGACAAATTCAGAAGTTGCCAATGAACGATCCATTACTCTCGAAACGACAATTACGATCCGACCGCTGTCCAACATGAATCGCAACTATATTGCTTATGCACGCAACTTCAGTTGCAGGGTTGGCCGCTCAACTCTATATGGCGGCGGTCCCTCGTTCTTCGTTCGCGGTCCGGGACGCGGCGACTTCAAAATGCTTCGCGTGTTTCCTGCCGTGGAAAGTGCCAAAAGTGCTATGGACACCAATCCCACCCTTGCGTCGCACAAAGAGCGATAATTCGCTATGTAACGGCGGCTTTCACTAACACCAGCGGGGCATCCCCCTCTGGGCCTCGTCCCTCGCTCTGTAAGAGAGGCGCAGATAAAGTGCTGGTCATCTGCTGTATTTCCTCCCACCTTTGGCGGGGCATGATCAGGTAGTCATCGCCTTTACCAATCATGGCCGCGACCGACTCCGCGGGTCGATGAAGTTCCTTGATTACGGCACCGCGATAAAACACTACTGGATCGCTGTTGAAGCTACCGTAGAGATAGAGTTTGTCGGCCGAACTAACCTCTCGGTTCACCAGAGTCATGAAGCCCCGATAGCTCTTCGCCTGGGCGATCACCGGCATGACCACGGACCAAATGACAAAGCCGTGCAGCAGCGACACCATCACGAGCTGATAGGCGACGGAACGCATTCTCGCGCGCCAGAGGGAGCGGGCCAACGAGAACCACAGTGCGGATGCCATTAAAGCGACCGCCGTGAAAACCCAGCCGAAATTCTCCAATTGATTTCTCACTGCCATCAGATTGGCCCGGTCCTTCGGTTTGAGCAGTTGCGCGATGGGCGCGAAAAACCAGCCCTGGTCGTGACTCCATAGCGCCCCGAGGGTGATGACCAACAGCAGCGCGCCGCTAAAGCCGGCAAACAGCGCGATAGCACGATAGATCAGGAGTCGCGCGCCACGTGCCGCGCTAGCATCGTAAAACCACGCCGCCAAGAGCAGCGCTAATGCAGGGTAAAGTGGCAACAGATAAACCGGACGCTTGCCGGCGGACACAGAGAAGAAAACGAACATGAGCAAGAACCAAAGCTTCAGAAAGAGCGTTCCCTCATTCGAGCGGAATCCGGTTCTGAATGCATCCCATAGCAGCACAGGAAGAAACAGTCCCCAAGGTAAGCTCTGCGATAACAAATAGGGAATATAGTAGTAAATGGGATGGCTATGTCCGGAGCCGCCGGCGAAGCGGCTCAGGTTTTCCTGCAAAATCTGGCGATCGAAAAAACCCTCACCGCCGCGGGTTACCGCTATGACGTACCAACCCGACGCGAGGACCAAGGCCAAGAAAACGCCCGGATGAAAACAGAATTTCTTGACGATGTCCCAGCGTCGCCCTAAAAGCGTGAACGAACCGTAAACTAATATCGGCAGCACCAGACCCAATGGCCCTTTGGCCAAAGTCCCAACACCGACGAGCACGTAAAAAGCGTAGAGCCAAAGAGAGCCGGTCAAACAGCTACGATAGAGCAAATAGAAAAGCGCCAACTCCACGGTGACGAAAAAACACAAAGCCATATCGACCCGCGCGCTCAAGGCCTGGTCCTGATAAACCATCATAGTCGCAAGAATCGCAGCGCCGAGCAGCGCGGTTTTGACGTCGAAAATCCGTTGGCCGAGAACAAAAAGAAGCAAGACACCCAGCGTCGCATAGAGCGCAGACGGAAAGCGGATGGTCGCCTCCGTCAGCGAACCAGTCAACCGCGAAACCACTGCGGCTGACCAGTGAAACAATGGCGGTTTGGATGGAATATCGGTGGCGCGCTTGAGCGGCACCAACCACTCGCCGCGTTGAACGATATCCTGCACTGCCAGCGCCTCGCGCGGCTCGCCCTTGTCAAAGAAAGGATTCGAGCTGAGGTAGGGGAAATAAAGCGCCCCGCACAACGCAAGAAGAAAAATGACGTGGAAGATCGACGCAGTCTCCGACAACAAAAACACGCGAGTCGAATCCGTGAGATTGCGTATGAACGGTCTCCGTCGGTGAGCGTCCGCAATGGCGATTACCTGATGCATGCGAAGTCCTGCCGAACGGGTGTTTCGGAGATCACTGTGACAAGGGAGATTTCATCACTTTTTGACGACGCGAGAACTTGTGTTTCGACTCTAAAAATATTCGTCGAACCAGATCGAAGAAAAAAATAGTCATCACGGACTGCACAGATGAGTGGTTTGCGGATGATTTCCCGCCCCAATCGATAAGCGATCACCATCGTCTCGTATTGTAATTCGGGAGCAGAGAAAAGTTGTTTGCGAGTTGCAACGATCGTGCGGATATCTTCGATGAATGCGAGCCTGGCGTTCCGCGTGTTCCGATTGCTCCAATAAGTCGGCGTGACCAGCAACATGAGCGTCAGATCAAAGATCGCGATGCCGATGCCAATTCGTTTTACGATTTTTCTCTGCCGCCACCAAAGCAGCCGAGCCTTTTCAATAGGCTCAATAGGGGATCGTTCCGCAAAAACAGGAATTTCGTCGTTGATCGCTCTGGCCGCCAGCAGCGCGATAGCCGGATACAGGGGAAGCAAATAAACCGCCCCCGAACGCGCGGCTAACAGAAAAACAAGGAAAATTGAAATCCACCATGCGTGAAGAAAATGGCCGGCCCAATCCTCGCGCGTGCCCCGTATCCGCCGTATAAAGGACCAGATCAAGACCAGGTTCCAAGGCAGCGTCTGATTGGCCAACCAAGTCAATGTATTGAGAGACGTGTTTTCCGTGGAAAAATGGCCATGACCGAAAAATCTGTCAAGATTCTCAAATGCTATCTGTAGTTTGAAAAATTCGTTTCCCCCACTGTCATAGGCCAATGCGTACCAACCGAGGTCCAGCAGAAGTAGTACTACCATGAGCGGCCAAGACCAGGGGCTCCACAGAGATCGAAGCTGTCCTTCCACCGCCAGGAAGCCAACAATCGTCGCGGCGGGAAGAATTATTCCCACCGGCCCTTTAGAGAGCACCGCGCAGGCTGAAGCAATATAACAAGCCGCGCGCGCGACTCGGTGACCGTCGCGATACCAGAAAAAGAATCCGGCGAGGGCCACCGCAACACAAGCAGCGAAGACCATGTCGACGCGCGCCTGAGTCCCTGAGACCCAGAATTCTTGCATTCCCAAAAGCGCCCCGGCGGCGAGCCACCCGGTCCTCCGCCCGCCCATTTCTCCACCCATAAAAAAAGTCGCCGCCGCCATAATCACGGCGCCCATGACCGATGGCAGGCGAACGATTAAATCGATTGGTCCAAAGACAAACGCGGGTAACGCCGCCAGCCAGTGGAAGAACGGCGGTTTCGATGGCAACTCCCCGTTGCGCAACGGCAAGATCCATTCGTGGTTGCGTAGAATGCCCTGCACCACGAGACCTTCGCGCGCCTCGCCGTGATGCCAGATGGGCGGGGACAGTAGAAGCCTCCCGAGCAGTGCAAAGAACATCACCATGAAAAACAGCCCGTCGCACCGATCTAGAGCCATCATTGCGCTTGAGCTTGCCTCATTTGATTTTCACCAGAGCAGTGTCGCCCACCTGGATAAGTATCTTTGCCGATGTTCCAAGTAGTTTCTCCAACCGAGGCAGGTTACTGCTTCTTACAAATACGACGAGTGAATCATTCGACGCTTTCCACTGCTCCACAAATTCTTCATAGCTGTACAATAGCTTGCCGTATCCCCGCGCAGGCTCGGGCCGTTTCAGCGCCACATAATCGCTACCTAAGACGCTGCTCTTTTTACCCGACCAAACCACCCAGATTGGTTTCTGGATATCGAGATAAAATGGCAGACTGGAGAAATAACCATCATAGAGAACGAACTGATCTTCCGCTCCGACTAGGCGCGCCGCTTTTTGAGCCAGCTGCTCGGAAGAACGATTCGTCGCCACCGCGGCGGTAATCGGCGCGGATGCTAGGACAAACAGCGTAAAGCTCAAAGCCGTAACTGAATAGAGGCCAACTGGTTGTCGCAAATATCGCCACCGCGTCGCCAATAAAGTGAGTATCGAAAGGGCGATCAGAGCCGCAACCAGGGAGACGGGCGGTTCCGGGAAAGCCGCGTGAACATAGGCCTGAAGATCAACGGGCAAGAAATCAGGCCGGAGAGCTACCATCGTTATGACAAAGAACAAGATAAAAAATACAACTGCCGGAAACACCGGCAGCCATCGCAGAGTTGGCGTGGAGTCTGCGAACATGCCGGCAACCCTTGCGCCAACAATGATCGCCAACGGCGGGTAGATGGGCAGAATGTAGTGAGGCAACTTGGATAATGACAGCGAAAAAAAAATGAGCGGCAACCCCGCCCATAAGAGAAGAAACAATCGCTTGTCGTCGAACTGACGCTTGCGGAAGTCGACCAATGCCCCCGGCAAAAGCGCGGTCCAGGGAAAAAATCCAGCGGACAAAATCAAAAGAAAAAAATACCACGGCTGATTACGGTTGAAGCGCGTGGTTGCAAAACGGGCGAGGTTTTCTTCCCAGAAGAAATGACGGAGATATCCCGGATTGCGGGATTCAGCCATCAGATACCAGGGCGCGGCCGTAAGCACGAAGAGTGCTATCCCCAAAGGCAAATTTAGTTTACCTAAAAGCGCCCATCGTTTTGTAAGCAATAGATAGAAAAAAATTACCGCTGTTGGGAGAAGGAAACCGATCGGCCCTTTGACGAGAGTCGCCGCGCCAAGCGCAACATACATTAGTGAAAAATAGAGCTTGCTTTTGCCGGCTACGACTTCGCGCTGTCCCAGGAAGAAAGCGCAGAGTGCGAGCGAGAAGAAAAACGTGAGCAGCATGTCCAAAATCACGATGCGGGAAAGGGCAAAAAACTCGATGCTGGTCAGCAGGACGAGAGCGCTCCAGAGCGCGGCCCAACGGCCAAACATCGCGCGAGCGAGGGCATAGGTAACGGACAGACAAGCGAACGCCGCCAAGGCGGACGGAAGGCGCGCTGACCATTCCGAGGAACCAAAGATGCGAAACGACAGAGCCACCAGCCAAAAATAGCTGATCGGCTTGTCGAGGCGCGGGATGAAGTCGTAGTGCGGCGTCACCCAGTCCTGGAGTAATAGAATCTCTCTGGCGATTTCGGCGTTTCTTCCCTCATCGGGTTCGAACAGGACAGCGGTTCCCAAGTGGCAAAATAGGACGCACAGACAAAAAACAATTAAACCGATGATCCAATAGCTCGTCGGATTAGGGATGTTATCGGGGACTGAGACGGTAGTAACGCCCCGGTTCCAAACACGCGAGAGAAGAGTCTCAGCGCCATTCGACCCGTAACGAAACGCTATTTTTGTTTCGTCCGCTCCTCTCACACACAAATCTCCGCGACCGAAAGGTGCATCGATAAAATCTTACGCTGCACCCGCCGCGAAGTAACGCAAAAGCGTTGCTGGGAGCTTTCCGCGAGATTACATTCTTGAAAGGTTGACGATTAAACCGCTGGCGATAGCGGCAGATAGAGCGAGAAGCGAGAGCCGCCGCTCGAATTGGTGGAGACTTCGACCCGGCCATGGTGAGCTTGAATGACCGCCTTTACAAGACTTAATCCAAGACCCAGCCCTCGTTGCGAGCGGCTTTTGTCGCCGCGGTAGAGACGATCCCAGATTCGTGTCACTTCATCCGGCGGGATGCCGACGCCGGTATCCCGCACGAGCAGCACAGCTTGGTGGTCTTCTTGCAGACTTTCAATTTCGACACGTCCACCGCGCGGGGTATACTTGATGGCATTGTCGACAAGATTGGCGATGACCTGACGTAACCTCGATCGGTCGGCCGGCAAATAGCAGCCGCGGGCTGAGTTCACGCAAACCATAACGCCCTTGTCTTCAGCGACAAAATCATAGAGTTCTACGACTTCATCGATCAATGCGGAAAGATCGACATTCTCCATCGTCAGCTTCATTGCGCCGGTCTCGGCTTCCGAAATATCCATCAGCGTATCGAGCATCGTCGTCAGTCGTTCGGTCTCTTCCAAGCAATCGGCAAGCGCCTCGCACCGCGCAGCGTCGTCGCCGGCAAGCGCCTCCTCTGCCACGATTCGCACCCGCGTGATGGGCGTGCGTAAATCATGTGCGACATTGTCCAAAGCGCTCTTCATGCCTTCGATCAAGGTTTCGATCTTTGACAACATCTGATTAAACAAAACGACGAGATCATTGAGCTCACCTCGGGATTGATCATCCGGCACTCGAGCGTCGAATCGGCTAGTGTCGACAATGGAGCGCGCGACCAGGCTCAAATTGCGAATCGGCCGCAGGGCGCGAGAGGCCAGGAACGCACCGCCTACCAAACCGATCACGATCATCGGAATCATGGTCGCCAGTAAAGTCTCGCCAACACGCTCCAGCACTTCCTCACGATCCGTAATACTTTTACCCACCTGAAAGACATTGCCGTTTGAAAGAGGAGCCGAAGTGACTTCCAACAAGGAACCGTCCCGTTTGGAAGTGTAATAATGCCATTGCTCTTCGAAAGCCGAGCTCGAAGGAGAAGCAAAGTTGAATTTCTCCCAGAGTTGCGGATTGCTCAAATACAGCGTCTCTTTATGCCGTCCAACAAGGCGAATGAAGAACGAGCTGTGCCGGCTCGGTTTGCGCTGTTGGCGCGTCAACGCGGCAAGCGCCTCTAGGCCACCCTCCTCCACTTTTGGCCGATACTGTGACAGCGTAGCTTGTATCGCGTGCCGGTTGTCTCTCACCGTCGAAAAGACGAACAGGTAAGTAACGATGGAGAACGTTAAAGAGCTCAAAATAAAGAGACCCGAGTACCAGAGTGTGAGCCGGACGCCGAGTTTCTTATGAAAGTGTTTAGGAAATTTTAAGGGCATAACCGGCTCCGCGATAGGTATGAATCAGCTTTTTGTCGAAGTCACGGTCCACCTTGCTACGCAGTCGGGAAACCAGCACGTCGACAACGTTGGTCAACGGATCGAAGTCGTATCCCCAGACGTGCTCGATAATCATCGTCTTCGATACCACTCGGCTGACGTTACGCATCATATACTCCAACAAGGCAAATTCGCGCGGCTGCAGATCAAGAACCCTTCCGGCGCGTAAAACCTCACGCCGAAGCAAGTCCATCGAGAGATCGCCCGCTTCAAGCCGCGTTGACTCAGTCTCATGGTTCGCCCGGCGGATTAGGGCCTGCACGCGCGCTAGAAGTTCGGTAAAGGAAAACGGTTTAGTCAGATAGTCGTCGCCGCCGGTTTGAAGCCCTCTGACGCGGTCGTCGACCGAGCGCTTGGCGCTTAGGATCAGCACCGGCGTGTGAACCTTTTCCGTCCGCAATCGTTCGATAAGGCTCAACCCGTCAAGCCTTGGTAGCATAATGTCCACCACAGCCGCGTCGTAGGGAGCGCTGAGAGCCATGTGCAGTCCGTCCTCCCCGTTATCGGCGCGGTCCACGGCGAACCCGGCTTCCTTAAGCCCCTTCACCATAAACGATGCTATTTTTTTGTCGTCTTCGACGACGAGAACCCGCATTTCATTAGAGCCTTAGTTTGAGACGCCAATCTTTCTTCGGAGCTATCGCAAAACACCATGCCCCTCTACACTGAGAGCGACTATTTGATTTTTGTGACCATTTCACGTGCCTTTTTATTCAAGCATACCGATAAATGCAGCGTGCGGGCTGTTACTTTGAGTATCCCCCCTTGCTGAAGTTGTGGGTTATGCAGCAACCACAGTTGCGGTGCATCTCTCGGAACCGCGGAGCGTTTGGGCACCCAATCGTTACCACATTTGGAATATCTTCATCGAGTTAGCGGCGACGCGAAATGGTCCGACGCCCTACTTACACGTGGGAGCGGATCCATTTCACGCCGAACCTATAACCCCAAAAAATCGACCCGGCCAATCGATAAGGATTGTCGCATCGCGCCCAAATGCTGTGAAAACCGTCCCTAACGATACTCTGTCTGTGTGAATGCCTAGCGTGTCGGCGGTTCTTTGTCGAAAGAATCAAATGCACGATCAGCGTCAGCAGGGTAAGCAACACAAGATAAAAAAGTTCGGTTTCGCTTGCCATAAAAACCTCCCGGTACTCAACGCATTGTTACGGTTGTCGTCCATATGATTAAGCGCAAACGTTGTGCCAGCGATTCGAAAAGAACGCTTTTCGAGCGCGTTTTGGGAATAAACTAGTTCAATGAATATGCGAGGATGGTGCACAACGGCTACCGTACGGAGAGATCAAGGCGACGGCCCTGGTTAGTTTTCGCAGCAATGATAGTCGCGCTCGCAGTTTTTACCGTTCGCGCGAAAAGCTGCTGACCAACTGTGAATTTCGCCAGCGTTCCTTTGATACGCTCAGATGTGTCCAGCGTGGCACGTTGTATGCGCCCTGGAGACAGCAGGTAACAGGTCATTGATGATTCGCTAAACTCAGTCTTGGAGGACTCAAATGGACGATGCGGCAATCGAACAGCAGTTACACTTGTTCCAGCGAGAAATCGAAGCGACGGGATCGTTGCCCAAAGATTTGAAGGTGGACCTGACTGCAGCGTCGATGCCCTGACGATCGAAGTTGAGATTCTCAAGTCGTACATGGGTCGCTTCCACCCGAGCTTCGGAAAAACTTATCCGGAACTTAGACAAGAGGCAATCCAGTCGATCGACCTCGAATGGGTGGACACCAAGCTGGCTCAAAAAGAGTGATTTAGATCTATCTTTGGACGGCGAGGCAGCAAAGGTGACTCTACATGGGAAGGATTCAGAGGTTGCGCTAGTGCTCTATCGAAGAGGGCTCGGGAAATGGGTAGCGATGAACTCATCAAAAAAAGCAAACCAAACTCTCCCGGCTGGCCCCACAGTTCGCCATTGCATCCGCGCATCTTGGACAGCCGAGCGACGACATTTGGACCTTACATCGTGCTGCAAGAAGCAGTATCCGATCCGAACCTGCCATTTTAGAAATCACAGTATTAATTCAGCCGTTCCCCAACATCTAAACTTCAAAATTCTGCTCATCAGCCTGAGCTTACGACTGAACGTGGAACATGTTTTGCAAATACAGAAGCTCTAGCAACGTCGATTCTTAACGTATCGGACTGGGAGTATTTTCCGGATGGAATGCACAAGTAAAGGAGGCATGTCCCATGAAGTCGAAACAGAACAGCCGAAATCGCATGAGTTATTGGCAACTCATATTTAGCCAAAGCAAAGTTAATGGCGCGCCTTACAATGATGATGAGCTGCCGGTTTTTAACTGGAACTGGCCAACGGATACATATTTGCGTCGCCGACGAAACCTTAGGGAGTCATCATTCTGCTCGAGCGATTCTCATTTAGGTGAGTCTGACGAAGGGACAAGGCATTAGAGCCAGGTTGCGGTGACCGGTAAGCGAGCTTACTTAGCTGCCCTGGAACATTTCAATCAGCCGGACTGACGTGCCTTGTCAAAGTATGTTGCCGTAAGTGGTTGTGATTAAAGCCACGGTTCCGGGTGTTCGTCGTAGGATGAAGATCGTATAGAGGGGGTAATGATGAACGAGGTAACGACAAAAAAGTTATCCGAAGATTTCAAAGTTTTGATTGAAGACGTGGAAGATCTCGTCAAAGCGACGGCCAGTCAGACTAGCGAGCGCATTGGAGATCTGCGTCAGCGTCTGGAAAAAAGATAGAAGACGGCAGAAAGACTCTAGCTGGGACGGAATCACAGTTACGCGAAAATACCTGGGCAGGATTGGCGATTGCTGCCAGCATCGGCCTGCTCTTTGGTTTGCTGCTCCGTCGTAAGTGAATAGCTCCCACCAGTACCGTCTCCCGGTAACTGCAAAGAACGCGGCTGATATCGGTTAATGTCGAAGCTCACCTGTTGCGCGTGAGCGTCATACCTCGCATCGCGGCTATAGTGTCCTGGCCCAGAAGGTCGCTGTATTATTGCCGCGGCAGTTTGTCCGAAAATCTCCTCGTGCCCCTCTTTGGCAAAGAGGAGTGAGATTACCTTTGGAGAAAAAGGGGACTAAGGGGGATTTGAGTTTGACTTGAGCTCCTGTCATCGTTTGGACTTTTGAAACGAACTTCTGAGACACCACACGAGTACTTTCTTAGCGGCACAGTTCAAATCCAGCGCGCGGGTGTCGACAGGGCGCGCCTTGACTACGTCCTGCGGAGAAAATTCATTACCTGGCCGGCGGCCTCTTCGGGATCGCCTTCGGTATTTACGATCATTCGGATCGACTCGGGCATCTCGGTCAATGGCACAAACTCCTCTCGCTGCCGTAAATAGATCGCCACCGTAGCATCGGAGACCTCGCCTGGCCGTTGCTGGCGTTCTTTCAAGCGTTCAAGGGTTTTTCCCTCGCTCGCACGGCACTCGACAAAGAGGACCGGTAGGTGCCGCCGCGATGCGAGCTCTATAAATTGTCGCCGGTGCTGCGAGGTCTTAAACGTCGCATCGATAATCACGCCTTTACCAGATTTTAAGCAGTCTTCGGCCTGTTTCAGGAGGCAATCGTAAGTGCGAGTATTGAATGAGTCGGTGTACAGACCTTTGCCGTAATCCTCTATCGAACGGGTCGTCAATGAAATGCCGGCCAGTTGCTTGCGAACCACATCGGAGTTGAGGATCTGATATCCGGTGCGCGCGCCGACGGTTCGAGCGACAGTAGACTTTCCTGATCCGGCCAGGCCACAGACGATAATTAGGGCGGGAGGAAAGGGACCGCTCGCGTAGCGATGCGCCAGATGAAAGTAACGGCGCGCCCGGCTCTTGGCGTCCTGGCGTTCCTCCTCGGGCACCTCGGATTCCCGGCTTTTTAGCGTTTCCACTTTGCCTCGAACGCACGCTCTATAAGTTTTGTACAAGGACAGAAGACGTAAAAGGTCAAGATCTTTGGTGCGGTTCTGAAAGGACTGAACGAAATGCTCCGAGAGCATAGGGACTCCGAGATAGTCCAAATCCATCGAAAGAAACGCAATTTCTGAGGCTGCATCGCAGTAGCGAAATTCCTCGTTGAACTCAATGCAGTCGAAGATTACAGGATCTTCCTCAAGGCAGATATGCTCGGCACGGAGGTCGCCATGTCCTTCTCTCACGCGACCGTCTCGAACTCTCGTATCCAATAGATCACAGTTTTCGGTTAGAAAATTAAGCTGATAGTCTCGTATGTGTTCAAATTCGTCCAAGGTGAGGGTTTCGCCAATGAATGGCTCCATCTGTTTCAAGTTTTTTTCCAGATTTGCACGAATCGCCTCCGCAGATCCGTAGAGCGAGGCTCGATCGGATGCCGCCGCGGCGTAAAAGTCCGCCAGCTTGGTCACGATAGAATCGAAATGTTGCTGCCGAGCTTTCCCTTCTTGGATCAGTCGGTCGAGGAAATATTCCTCTGGGAGTCGGCGCATTTTTACGGCGTATTCGACAATCTTCTCTTGTCCAGGAAAAACCTCGAGGCTGAATCGTTTTTTGTCGCGCGCGACGGCGAGCACGTCCAGGTAAACTGCCGGGGCAAGCCGCCGATTCAGGCGGACTTCTTCGTGGCAAAAATGGTGACGTTTCTCCAACGTCGAGTAGTCGAGAAAAGAGAAACGGACCGGTTTTTTAATTTTGTAGACGTAATCGCCCGCTAGTAGCACGTAGGAAATATGGGTCTGTCGAAGCTCTACCGAATCGGTGCGGTGCGGATAGAAGCTCGTGCGCAGCATGGTTTGAATCAGAGGCGGTAGGGAGGGGGATTCGATAGCCATAGCTTTGGCTCCGGTATGATCTCTGAGACTTGTTAGCTCGAATCGTTCAAACCGTTCAACTAGTTCAAATCGCTCTTGCTCGCGGCTCTGTCGCAGGTGTTAAGTATCTTATTGAATCTCTGTCGCCGCTGCCTGAGCCAGGTCTCGAACTGTCGGCAATTCATGGAGTTTATTTCGGTAGTCGTCTTATTTGTTACCGGCGCGCTAATTCTGGGTCATGTCGATGAGTCGGGAAGGCCGGCGTCGCCGAAACGGTTGAAGCGTCAGTTTAATCTGCGATTGCTGCCATTGACCCGGACTGTGCACATCAATCTCGGGACCACCAGTCCTCATTTACGCACTCTTGAGCGCAACCTTTTTTGCGCGGCCACAGGCTGCACCATTTTACTCGGACGCAGTGCTTTCCCAAAGCGGACATGAGACCGGCATGCACTGCGTTGAGGTCCAGTTCCACTATCTGACCGGTATCGGGACAGATGATTGTCTTACGTTTGCGATAGCGACGATAGGTGTTAATAGCAACCGGTGCAATCATAAAATAGAGACCAAGGATCGCAACCCCGGCAATCAGTAGGAATAGTCGATCCATATGTACCACCCGACGTCCAATGATTATCACGCGCAAGCAGTGCTTTTCCCTGAATCAGTGCTCTCTTGCGCTCGCAGACGTCATAACGCGCTTCGATGGCCACAGTTCATGCAGCGTCTTCGGCAAAATATGCTTGACGTCGTCGATTTCGCCTTCGCTGGTGTGACGCGCTAACACTTTGAAAACCGCGCGCGCAATGCTCTCCGGCCGAACGGTGACGTCCTCTTTAAAAGCATCTTTGATGTGCGCGAGAAAATCCTCTTTGTGCCGTTCTTTGCGAGGTTTTCCTTTGAGCGTCCAGCCTTCGTAATAGAAACCGCGCACGAGCATCGGCAGCTGGGCGCCGAGTTGCACGGCTTCCTCGACCGTCAGCCGATCGCGCAGGGCGTGCAACACCGTGCGCAATGCGAGATAGGCTTTCTGCGGGTGATTTTCCCAGTCGAGCGCGGTCATCAGCTCGTTCAGCCAGATCTGTGTTTTTTGCAGCGTGCCGTCAAAGATGTCGTAGGTGGTTTTGTACCGGGGTGCGCCGCGCGTCAATGGGTAACGATGAGTGGGTCCGGTTCTCATGGCGATTCCTCCTTGAAATTCTCTCCGGATTAAAAATGATGTTTTTCCGTAAGAGAACTTGAGCAATTCCAGTGCCGTCAAGGTTCCGGAAGGTAAACGGCATGTTCCAGCCTCAGTACCCATGGGTTCGGAGAGAATATTTTCAATTGTGGAAAAACCCGAGTCGTTTGTTCGCAGTAGTGGAAAAAATATAGCTGTTGGAGTCCGCTAAGACGGCGATTTGTAAATCGAGTTCCCTGGCTTATTTCTTGCGCATAGGAACCTTAGGGCCAAATCACGAGGACTAGCACGCCATGCAAGAGGCTGAACGAAAGACCGCACCTAACATCGCAGAGCTTCTGGCGCGGGCACAGAAACCCGCTGAAGAAGCGCTGCGGCTGCATCCCGTCTACCGCGGCAAACTGGAAGTCACACCGAAGTGTGCCATCCATACTTACGAAGACTTTTCGATCTGGTACTCGCCGGGAGTGGCGGCACCCTGCCGCGATATTGCGGCACATCCCGAACAGGTGTTCGCGCACACGAACAAAGCCAATTTCATCGCGGTCGTTTCCGACGGCACGCGGGTGCTCGGCCTGGGCGACATCGGCCCCCATGCAGCGTTGCCGGTGATGGAAGGCAAGGCGGTGTTGTTCAAGTATTTGGGCGGTGTCGATGCCTTTCCAATTTGTCTGGCGACCAAAGACCCTGACGAGCTGATTCAGGCGTGCAAGTGGTTGGAGCCGTCCTTCGGCGGCATCAACCTTGAAGATATCGCTAAGCCGAAGTGTTCTTATCCGAAGCACCTGGAAGACGCCGCGATTCCTCAGGTCGCAAGTATCATTGTTGCCGCGCGGCGGGTGGTGACCGGTCATGAGTGAATTCCGTGATTATCGCGTCCAACCGGAATGCGAGGGAACGATGTTTACTCGCATACTGGTGCCGCTAGACGGATCGGCTATCGCGGAAAAGGTTCTGCCCCACGTTCGTGCTCTAGGACGAACCCTGGAAATACCAATAACCCTCATAACGGTCATCGAGACCGCGGCTGACTTTTCTAAGAAAAAAGCAGGTGATCTCGATACGCTCATAGAAAGTGGCGCGAGAAATGCCGAGGAGTATCTCAAGAAAATTTCCAAGACTTTCTCCACAGGCGCCATCCAATACAGCATGGAAAGAGGTAAAGCCGAAGACGCTATTATTGCGAACGCTGCTGCGGGAACGCTTATCACGATGGCGACTCATGGCCGTTCTGGACTTGGCCGCTGGCTGCTCGGGAGCGTCACCGAAAAAGTAGTGCGCGGAGCACATAACGCGGTTCTTGTGGTGAGAGCGAACGAGGAAACCAGTTCAGAGGGTGAAGCGGCTCCGGATTCGATCATTGTCCCTCTCGATGGCTCGACCCAGGCCGAATCTGTTCTATTGTATGTTGTCGAGTTGGCAAAAGCTTTCCATGCGAAAGTCACGCTTTTACGGTCGTACAGCTTAAAACAGATTATCTTCAGCTTCGAGGATTATCATCCCGATCTGGATGAACTCAAGGGAGAATTGAGATGGGAAGCCATGAATTACCTGGATGACAAGGTGGCGGAACTGAAGAGTCGCGGTCTGGTAGAGGTGTTCTCTTCCGTCACCGAAGGAGACGCTGCGGAAACAATTATCGAAATGGGCAAAGGAACACCGAACACGCTGATTGCAATGTCTCCCCACAGCGGCTCGATTATCAAGCATTGGGTACTTGGAAGTGTCACAGAGAAAGTGCTCCGTCACGCGAACAACTCGGTGTTGATGATTCGAACCTGATCCACGTGGCGAACCGCGTCAGAGTCGCTCGACGCCATGGTCCACCTCCTCGATCGACTCTGGATCCAGCAGGCCAAAAGATCCATGTAACGCTGATAGTTGACGACTAGCACCTGCACCCTGTCACAACAAGCTGATGGTTTACCTGTTACTGGGACTCGGCCGCACGCGAATGGGCAATGTACAGGAGCAGCCGGGATCCAGGTCGTGAAAGGCCGCGGGAGTCGCTCGCGCAAACGAGACAAGCTCAAAACGCACCTTGATTGTCAGGCTTCGCCAATGCCAAGCGCGCATCGCTTTGTCTTGCGACGGAGAGTAATTTCAGCAATCTTTGTTCTAACAATATGGAGCGAGCCAGTCTCACCCGATTTGCATGGCTTTCGATTGCCGCGGCGCTTGCCACGATCGTTTTGAAGACGACCGCGTATTACATCACCGGATCCGTGGGCCTTTTGTCCGATGCGCTTGAATCGATCGTCAATCTGGTTGCGGCATTGATGGCGCTCGCCATGCTCGCGGTTGCGGCGCGTCCCGCCGATGAAATGCACGCGTTCGGCTATAGCAAGGCCGAATACTTCTCGAGCGGGCTCGAGGGAGCGCTCATTCTTCTCGCTGCAGCGAGTATCGTCTGGACCGCTATCCCACGGCTGATTACGCCTCGGCCTTTGGAGCAGGTCGGCATCGGACTTGCTGTGTCGATTCTCGCGGCGATCGTCAACTTCGTAGTTGCCCGGCTATTGCTGCATGCCGCCGATAAGTATCGTTCGATCACGCTCGAAGCCGACGCTCGTCACTTAATGACGGACGTCTGGACTTCGGCAGGCGTCGTCATCGGAATCGCCGTCGTATTTCTTACCGGATGGAATCGCTTGGATCCCATCGTTGCGATCATCGTCGCGATCAATATTCTTTGGACGGGAGCTAACTTGCTGCGGAGCTCGGTGCTTGGTCTGTTGGATAGTGCGCTGCCTCCTGCAGAGCATCAAGCGATCATAGAGCTTCTTAACCGATACGAGCGCGATGGGATTCACTATCACGCATTACGCACTCGCCACGCGGCTAGCCGATCCTTTATTTCGTTTCACGTGCTGGTGCCGGGCGATTGGACTGTGCAACGTGGACATGATCTGCTGGAACAAGTGGAACGCGATATCCGCGCCGCGATTCCTGGTGCGACCGTGTTTACCCACCTAGAACCGGTCGGTGACCCGCTGGCATGGCAGGATACTTCGCTTGATCGGTTTTGATCGCCTGCAGATTCGGTAATGCTTCTCGCAAGCGGATGAAAACAAACCTCACAGCAGGGGCGAGAGCACTCTCGCCAGCGAATCCCTAAAGCGAATCGCGGTGCCGCGCTTCCGATAAGCCGCCGGGTCGAATTCGCTGCAGTATTGAAGGTCGTGCTCGAAGTCGTCCTCCAGCTCTTTGGCGATCCGCTCGCTATAGAACACCGCGTTAAGCTCGTAATTGATGCTGAAGCTGCGGATGTCGATATTGGCCGAGCCGATCGAGCAGATTTCGGAGTCGATGCTGATCGTCTTGGCGTGCATATAGCCTTTCTCGTAGAGGAACACCCGCACGCCTGCCTTCACGATGTTTTCGATAAATGTGTTCCCTGCCCAATCGGGGAGTCTGTTGCCCGACGGACGCGCGCTCACCATTATCCTGACATCGACTCCCGACAGTGCGGCCTCGCTCAGAGCTTCGGCGAGGGTCGGGTCGGGGATGAAAAAAGGTGACTGAATATAGACGTGTCGCCGTGCCGAAACGATCATAAAAGCGTAAAGCTGTCTGATCGCCGCCCACTGGGAATCGGGTCCCGATGTCAGGAGCTGCACTGGGATGTCACCTTGTGCAGGATCCATCGCGTCACTTGGAAA
The DNA here is from genome assembly GCA_963804165.1 of uncultured delta proteobacterium. GTDB lineage: Bacteria > Desulfobacterota > Binatia > UBA9968 > UBA9968 > DP-20. The sequence goes on along the minus strand of CAWDPO010000043.1, from coordinate 96,849 downwards.
GTATTGCGCGTGGAATAAATTCTCGCCGATGGCGTTGTACCAGTCCACCATGAAAACCGCTTGTAGAACCGCCGCGCTTTCGCCCACCAGCCGGACCTGAGTGTCGCGCCATGAGTCGAACCCATCTCCGCCATCGAGCTGCTCCTCGCCGATATTCATGCCGCCCGTGTAGCCGATCACGCCGTCGACAACAGTGATCTTCCGGTGATTGCGGTAGCTGATCGTATGCAAATGATAGAACGGCGATGTGGGCGCTATTCGAATACCTGCCGCGAGCATGTGTTTGACATAGCGGCGGCCCACATGGGCCTGGGAGCCGATCGGATCATAGAGCAGCCGAACTTCGATACCCGCTCGCGCCTTCTCGATCAGGATGTGCTTCAAGCTGTCGGTAAATGCGTCCACGCCCCAGATGAAGTACTGGAGATGGATCGAGTGCTGGGCGGCCTTTATGTCGTCGATGAGGCTTGGGTAAAACTTGGCCGCGTCCTGCTGTATCTCGACACGATTGCGTGTCGTCAGGGCAGAAACAGAGTTTCGTCGCACCAGCATCATCACTTTCTTGTGGTTGATACCTACGCTTTCCAGCCGCGTCATCTCCGCATCCTGCCGGGACAGAATAGGCGACAACAAGTGACGGGCATTTGCCTCGAGATCTTGCATCAGGAGATCGTGCTGTTTGCTGAACGCCTTCCGGTCTCTGCCGAAGAGGACGTAAGCCAGCAGCCCGATTCCAGGAATGAGGAAGAGAACGAGCGTCCATGCCAAGGTCGACTGCGGTCTTCGATTCTCGGAGACGAGGAATATAACCGTCACGAGTGCGTAGAGAGCGAGCAACGCGGTCAGGATCGCGCCCAGACGGCTCATGAGCTTCCCACTTCCTGTCGCGGGACATGGGCGGGTGTTCTCAGCCGGTGGCTTACCACCCGGGGCGTGAACGGGCTCCGGAGAGGACCTGCATCTCGCAGTTCTTGATGGGGTTTTCTTCTCAATGCTTGAATTCTGCCTCGCTTCATCGAATACAACAATCCGCTCGGGTTCTCCGCTTTCGTTAAAGCGGTCGCGTTGAGTTGCCCGCCCGTGACTCGTAACTCAGGCGCTTGATGACAGATTCGGCAGCTATTTGTCCGCAATCGCCACGTTTCCGAGTTCGTGTTCCCGCTCGAATTACTCGCAGGAATGAACGAAAATGACGCTATTATTCGCATAGATAAGAATGACACAACAAAGGGGTCCAAGCGAAATCTTATCTTGTGATCTTTCGATCAGCGCAAAATATTTGAATCGGCCTTAGACAAAGCTAAGACCTGCTCAAGCAGTTAATGGCACAATAGTTGCGCTATTATCGAATAAAAGTCGCGCGTGACAGACGCGGAGTGCGCGCTAGCATAAGGATGCTTTTCTCCTTTTTCCTGGATCGCTTTCGCAAAGCCATAAGCGCGATAGCTTGAATCCGTCCTTCTCGATGAAGAGGAAGGCTGACACAATGAAACCGCTTAGTGCTTATCATTGCGCCGAAGATTCCGCCATATCGTACATCTGCTGGCTCAGCACGCCGTGTGGTGATGGGCCATGACTGAATTTCGCATGCCTTCGCTCGGCGCCGACATGCAGTTCGGCACCATCGTGGAATGGCGCGTGAAACCTGGCGACACCGTCAAGCGTGGCGACGTCGTGGCGCTGGTGGAAACGGAAAAGGGCGTTATCGAAGTCGAAATTTTTGAAAACGGTGTGATTGAATCGCTTATCGTCCAGCCCGGACAAAAAGTTCCGGTCGGGACGACGCTAGCGACATTGAACGGCGACGGCAAGAAGATTGAGGCAGAAGCCGCGCCATCGCCGGTTGCCGTTGCAGCGGAGACGGCAACGCCGGTGCAGGAAGAAAGGCCAAGGATGCAAGCTCCCGTCGCGCCACCGCTGGCGCATGAAGCTACTCGTCTGCGCGTTTCACCGCTGGCAAGAAAGCGCGCCCAGGAACTCGGCGTGGATTTGGCCGGCATTGGCGGCACCGGTGTAGATGGCTCAATTACAGTCACAGATGTCGAACGGGCGGCGGAGGCCGTGAAACCATCGACAGCCCCGACGACACCGGCGCCGCCTGTTCCACCGAAGGGTTTGGATTTGGCAGCGATGCGCCGCGTGATTGCTGCGGCTATGGCACGCTCGAAGCGGGAGATTCCTCATTATTATCTCTCCACGACCATCGACATGCGCCGCTCTTTAGACTGGCTTGCCGCGGAGAACACCAAGAGATCCGTGACGAAAAGATTGCTTTACTCGGTGCTGCTGCTTCGCGCCGTTGCGCTGGCTTTGCGCGCACACCGGAACTCAACGGTTTCTGGATCGACGATGGATTCAAAGCCAGCGAGGGAATTCATATCGGCGTGGCGATTTCGTTGCGCCAAGGCGGACTGATCAATCCGGCGATCCACGACGTCGATAAGAAGACTCTAGATGAACTGATGGAGAATATGCTCGATCTGGTCAATCGCGCGCGCACCGGTCATCTGCGCAGCTCGGAGCTGTCGGACGGCACGATTACTGTTACCAATTTGGGCGAACAAGGAGTCGAAAGCGTTTTCGGCGTGATCTATCCGCCGCAGGTGGCACTGGTCGGCTTCGGCAAAATGAGTGAGCGGCCGTTTGCCGAGAACGGTATGGTGGGCGTGCGGCCGATGATCGATGCGACGCTCGCGGCCGATCATCGCGTCAGCGACGGCCACCGAGGCGGTCGATTTTTGATCGCTATCGATCGTCTATTGCAGGAGCCGCAAAAGCTATGAAAAGTTCGAGAATGGAGGATCGAGAATCGAGGATGGAAGGCAAACCAACAATGAGTGAGGCTGAGATCAGAGAAATCGTGAAGCAGGCACTGAGCAATGTCGCTCCGGAAGTGGATTTGGATTCCATCGATCCGGGAAAGGATCTGCGCGATCAGATCGACATCGATTCCGTCGATTTTTTGAACTTCGTCATCGGATTGCACAAAGAGCTAAACGTCGAGATTCCCGATGCCGACGTGGCCAAACTGATTACGCTGGATGGCTGTATTGGCTACTTGACGGACAAGACCAGGAGATCCTGAGGCCTCATGATTCCCGGAGAATCGATTCCACTTACAGAATTTATTTCCGGAACTGCGTCGGAGCATGTCTGTAGGTTAGTGCCCGTGGCTTCGCCGCAAATGACGGCGCGCGAACTACGACAGTCGTTAGAGGGCGTGCATTTCGCAAGCGCCACGCACATCGGCGTGTGCTCCGATGGCAAGCTCGTCGGCGTGCTCAGGGTCGAGGAACTTTTTAGCGCTCAGCCGCGAAGCTGTAGTCGGCGCGATCATGGATACTGACCCGCCTGTCGTAGGGCCCGGCGTCGACCAGGAAAAGGCCGCCTGGAAAGCGGTGCAGCATGGTGAAAGCGCGCTGGCGGTGGTTAATGGCGAAGGACGGTTTATCGGTTTTTTGACGCCTGACCGTTTGCTTGCTGTGTTGCTCCACGAGCACGACGAAGATTTGGCCCGGCTCGGCGGCTTCCTGCGTGACTCGTCGATGGCACGGACAGCCAGCGAAGAGCCGGTCGTAAAGCGATTTTGGCACCGCGTGCCGTGGCTGTTGGTGGGGCTATTGGGAGCTTTGCTGGCCGCCGATATCGTCGGCGCCTATGAGCAGCAACTTCAGGCCAATGTGATGTTAGCGTTCTTTATTCCCGGTATTGTCTATCTTGCCGACGCGGTCGGAACGCAGACCGAAGCGCTCGTGATCCGAGGACTGTCCGTAGGCGTATCCATTGGGGGCGTGGTGCGGCGTGAAGTTTATACCGGTTTGCTGGTTGGAGTCACTTTAGCGGCGGTCTTTTTCCCGATTGGACTCTGGCGCTGGGGCGATGCAAGCATGGTCGGCGCAGTGGCGCTGGCGATTTTAGCGGCCTGCACGACGGCGAGCGCCGTTGCGCTTACACTGCCATGGCTGCTCAACCGGCTCGGCCTTGATCCGGCGTTCGGCAGCGGCCCGCTGGCAACCGTGATTCAAGATTTGTTGTCGGTAGTTATTTATCTGCGGATTGCGACGGCAATGCTCGGCTAACACAGTCTAGAGTTCCGTTTGCCGAGTTTTGCGTTCACAAGATTCAAAAGCCCAAATTAACAAGCTTAAGTTGAGCGACAGCTAGTTTACTTTGACTCTGGCGCCGCCCTCAAATGGATCCCAACTGGTTCGCGCTCTCGTGGCTCTCGCATTTGTCACTTGGAGCTAAGCAACGACGACGAGCGGACGCATCATATCATGCTCCTCGTGTTCCAGGATGTGGCAGTGCCAGACGTACTCATGCGCTTTCTGCCCAGGCAATAGCGTAAGACCAAGTCCTCAGGCCTGGTTGACACTTGCCGCGTTTCTCGGAGTCGGTCGGCGAACGGCTGAATCGGCACAGTCAGGAAGCTTGAACTGCGCAATCACCCTGGTCACCTCTCCCGGATTCATTCTGACGCTGTCTTTCCAACCCAGTTCATTCAAATCAGGAGCGACCGGCGGTCGGAGAAAAGAGGGCGTGCCCTTGTAGGTCGTGATCCTGAACGGCTGGCGCGAGAGGATCCTGAACGTTCACCAGGTGAAAGTGGATGGGATGCGTATCGCCAGTAAGGTCGGCGATCTTCCACGACTTCCGATGGCGTTTCGATTGATCACCTCCGTGACAGGATCTGTGTAAGCCCTTCCGAATCCCTTGCCACGATTTACTAGAGGTATGTTGGTGCCCTGCAACTGAATGAGGCGGCCGAAGTCATCGAAGCTCTCGTTTAGAGTCAGTCTCCTAACGGTCACCGGGACGCCACCGATGCTTAGAGGCACAGGGGTCGGTACGCCGGGAGTTTGCGCAACCAACAAAGGATCAATCCCGGACGTGAAGTCCGTTGAGGTTGAGATACCCAGCACCGGATCCAGACCCGTTGCTGCAACCACCTTGAAGCGCATGATCTGCCGAGTGTTGGGCCCGAAACCTGGCACTGGCTGAACAGGGTTTTCCTCGTTTTCCGGGAAGTAGTCCTTGATCTCTTCCCCATCCGGAAATGGGGCCGGTGCGTCATTGTAAAGGATGAGTTTTCGACCCGTATATCCGGTGAAGTCGATGATCACATCAGCACGCTCCGCCGGCCCAAGGATCAGCGAGCCAGCAAGCGTTACGGGGCTGACCGGGACATTCAATGGAACATTGACAGGCTTCGGCAGGAAGCCGCCCTCTGTCCAATCTGCAGGCAACTAAACGGCGCTAAGCCTGTAATTGCCGAGGGGTTGTAGGCCTCGTTCGTCGGCGTCAGCGTTTCGAAGTCCAGCGTGATACCATCCGTGCTGCCATTGTCGACGTAGAGTTGCAGATTAAGGAAGCGGGCGTTACAGGCGTTCAGAATACGGAGCCGATATCTCCTCGCTTCCACGGTAGCCTCGGGATACACGGTGCCATTGGCGAGCATAGTGTCGCCGAAGAACTCAGGGACGGCTGAGGGATGGGGTAGGGAGCCGCGCCCTTTCTTGTTGCCTCTGAGTGTGTACAACGCGGGTTCGTACACATGGGCGTACCATAGATCTCCTACCTGCGCATTCGGCCGAAGGGTGAACCAAGTGGGATCGGTGCGGGCAGTGGTGGTTGAGACGAAGATCTTGTCCTGGATGACGATCGGAATTTCGTTGCCACCGTTCTCAATGAAGGCAGGCAGGCCGTTGTTCGTGACAAGGCCAGCTTCGAATGCGTCGCGAATGATGTATCCAGAGGCAATGCCCGCGTATGCGTTGATGCGAGTGATACCCCATGCATGGTCGTGGTACCACACGAATCGCGCGCTTTGGTCATTGGGATAGTAATACTCCGCCTGGCCGAGCGGGGCGCCTGGGTTCAGGACCACATTATTCAGAAAACTTTCACCAACGGTCCCGCTACCTAATGGTGGGGCCGGCTCAAACCAGTCGAAGGGGCCACCATCGCTGATCCAGGGAACGAACCCGCCGTGAAGGTGAACCGCTGCACGGTTCTGCGCCTGGTCTGCGCCCATAATGGTGGCATCTACGGGAATGATATGTGGAGTCGGCAGTTTGTTCACGAACGTGATCTGAATCGGCACTCCCTTTTGCGTTACGACGATACCGCCGAGATGCTTTGGTGATGCGGGGGTGGCAGCTAGATAGTTACGTGGGGTTTAAAGCCCCACAGTTTTGTCCCGTTTGCGAGTTGCGGGTGCAATTTGTCGGTAAACTGTTCAAGATTGATCGTATAGTGGGTGACGCCTGTGACGGGCGCGGGCGCAATATCCGGTGCAGCCACGCCGATATCATTCACTAGCGAAACGACATCGTTACCGCGCAACGGCTGAATGAACTTTTTGAGACCATCGCTCTGCGCAAATGCCCACGCGGTGCCGGCCTTCAAGTGTAATGGCACAAGGATGCCTGCTCCGACTATGGCTCCAGCCTTCAGGAACTCGCGTCTGCTTAGTGGTTTCATGTTTCTTCTCCATTTCCAAATATTTGTGCCAATTACTATAAAAGATCCCCATCGCGTGAGCCGTAGCGCTAGCGGCGATGCGTCATCGCTTTCTTCACTCGCGCTTCGGCTAATTGAATCGCGGCCTGGCGCGGCAGCGTGCCGCTCTTTTTGGCGTTGGCCAGCACTTCCTCGGTGTTGGTGCGGATTTTTTCTTCGATCGTGTGCAGTGCTTGCGACTGCGTGCCGCCGTGGTATTCCACCGAGGCGCAGATGACGCCGCCGGCGTTGGCGATAAAATCGGGAACACCAGGACGCCTCTTTCGTGCAGCATGCGTTTCCGCCTCCGGCGTGAAGGGGATGTTCGCGCCTTGAGGAACGAGCTTGGTTTTTAGACGATGCACATTTTCTTTACGGATCACGTCCGGGCGGGCGGCGGGAATCCAGATTTCACAGTCGATGTCGATCACCGCGTCGACGCTGAGTTTCTCTCCCTCCGGATAATCGCTGACGTTTCTTGCCTGCGTCTTTTAAAGCAATCAGCCGCGCAACATCGATGCCCTTGGGATTATAAATAGTCCCATGGGAGTCGCAGGCGGCGACGAGAACGGTGCCTTTCTGGTCGAGGAAGCGCGCCGCATGTTTGCCCACCGAGCCGAAGCCTTGTACGACCACGCGGGCGCCTTTGAGATCGAAGCTGCAAAATTTCATCGCGGCATTCGACGCTGGCTCTAGCCCCAAACCAGTGGCGCCAATTTCGTCGAGCGGGATGCCGCCGATTTCCGGCGGCAGGCCGACGGCGCGGCCGATTTCATCTTTGATCCAAGCCATGCAGCGCTCGTCGGTGCCCATGTCCGGCCCCGGATATATTCGACCAGATCGCGGATCGCGCGGGCGAAGGCGCGGATGAGCTGTTCTTTCTTGGCGTTAGATCCATCTTCGGGTCGCCGAAGATCACAGCCTTGCCGCCGCCGTGGGGCAGATTGGCGGCGGAATTTTTCATGGTCATAGCGCGCGCCAGGCGAAATGCTTCCTCGGCGCTCACGTCGGGCGCCATGCGGATGCCGCCGATAGACGGTCCGCGCGCCACGTTGTCGATGGCGACGATGGCTTTGAGCCCGGATTTCGGATCGTAGATATGGACGATCTTTATGGGGCCCAAGTCGTCGGCGAAATCAAAAATGTTTGACATGATTTCCTCCCAGGTGCTGGCTCCGTGACGAGATCCTTTGCGTCATCCCGTAGTTTCACAACATGGTTGTTTGGCAAAATATTTTTTCAAGTTGTTCTGGGATATCCGTTGTTCCAGGTGGCGCCGCAAGCGCTTGCTCAATTTGCCCGTAAGCCTCACGGAGGATGCCCACGAATGATTAATTCTTTCGGTGGAACGGTGTACCATCGGCCGCGATATTCCCATTCCCGGCAAAAAACCTCGCTCGTGCATCCCTTACTACAAGGATCGCAAGGCGTTTCTCGCCAGTTGAACTGGATATCTCGGTTGTTGACCCGGATAGTGGGGAAAACAGCGAATCCCAAGGCGGCCGCTTGTTGCGAATTCTGCACATGAATCTTACGCATCTTTAATTCAAAACCACTCGCATCGAGAACGGCGGTGATTATCGGTAAGGCCGCTTCAAGCTGTTGGTTCGTTCCCTGACACCTGCTGCATTCAATGAGATCTAAATAAAGAAAGTCGATTTCGAGCCGGTCTTTTGGTCCTTCTGCGATCGGTTCTGGACTTGTCCCGCAACACGGTGTCTGTCTCCGCATAAGATGGCTGGTTGCTACCACGACAATTTTTCCTTCCGTTATGAAGCGCTTACTTGCGCCCGGGTATCCGTATTCCTAATGGCTCATTGCCAATAACGATCGACCGTCGCTTGAATATGCGCGATGGTCTCTTCATTGCTTCTAGGTTCGAAGAGATGACGGAAACGCCCCTGGCGTTTTAAATAATTCTCCACCGGCTCGAACTTGCGCGGAATTTGCGTGTGCGAGACTTCGCCGTAGATTGCTTCCTTCAACGGCCAGATGCCGGTCTCGACTGCTAGGCGCGCAATCTCCACGGACCACTCCGGATCGACCTCCCCAGCCCGGCGGGCACGGCGAATGCGCGATGAAAAGTTTCGGTCCCGTGAATTTAGACGCGCGATAAACTTTTTCCGAAAGATCTAAGGGAAAAGCTGCGGAGATCGTTGCTAGATAAGGCGGCTTTTGCACGCGCCAGATCTCGAAGAGGTCGCGCCTTTCGTGTAAGCGGCCGTGGGGCGACGACGGTGTGATTGGCGCGGTCGACGTGCGTAAACCATCAGGCGTGCTTGCGGAAGTCTGAAAGCCGGTGTTGCCGTAGGACTACTCGTTGTCGTAGCAGAGATAATAAAAGTCGAGGCCGCGATCGATCGCCGCCATCGTCGATTGCAAACCGATGTCCTGCGCGGCGCCGTCACCGGTGAGGACCACGACTTTGCGGTCTTGTTCCGTCGGCAACGTGCCTTTCGCTTTTAAAATATCGAGCGCATCACGCACGCCCTGCGCGCCCGCGGGGGCGCATGCCATTGCCGTATAAATCCACGATGAGCTGAGTGGCGTAAACGGGTAAGTCGCGAGCAGCGTCGAGCAGCTCGCGGCATTGACGAAGATCACGTTTTCGCCGAGGGCTTTATGAAAAAGCCTTAAGCTCAGTTGCCCCCCGCATCCAGCGCATAGCGAACCCCCGGGACCGAGGGGCTCTTCGTGTGAGATCGTGCGCAGACTTTTATATTTTTCACGTTTCATAAAATGTTTTCTCGTCGTCGTAGGTCGAGTTAGAAACCCGCACCTACTACAAATCCTTCATTACGGCTCTTTTCCCGCGATCGCGAAAAATCGACCGACCTCGCGGCATTCCGCAGCCGTGAACAGCAAATGCGGCCTCGCCATTTCGGGGCTGGTTTCACTAGGGTTTTCCATCTTTTCGAGCATGTCGTCGAATTCGCCAGGACGAAAACGGCGGCCGCCGAGACCACCGATGAACGAGAGCAAAACCGGCGGTCGATCGATCAGGCCGTAGAGTGCACCGGCGATTTCATTGAATAGGATGCCGCCCTTACCGACCGAGATGTTTTGATCGACTACAGCAACACCTTTCCGGCAGCGTAACACGTGCTGCAGATCATCGTGCGGAAATGGCCGGAGCATGCGCAAGCGAGCCATGCCAACTTTTTTTCCTGCGTTGCGCAATCGTCTGATTTCAGCTTTGCCCATTGAGGCAAAAGAATTGGTCATGACGATGACATAGTCAGCGTCGTCGAGCATGAATTCCTCTATGGCGCTGTAGTGTCGGCCGAATCTTTCGGCGAACTCGCCGGCGATCTGAGGATAGGTCGCCAGGGCGTTCTCCGTCGCGTGGTGCATCTGATGTTTGAAATAGGTGTACAAGCTCGAATCGAGCACGCTGGCGCCGAGAGCGACCGAATCCTTTCCGGAAAGAGCCGGATAAGCCGGCGTGAAGCTGGGCAGAAATTCCTTAACGGCTTCGAGCGTCGGAATGTCTACGGTTTCCCGGGTAAACGACAGATAAAAACCATCGAGGTTAACGATGGCCGGCAGAAGAACTTTGTGATGTTCGGCCAAACGATAGGCCATCAAGATCGAGTCGAGGACTTCCTGGCTGGTTTCGCAGTGAAACTGGAGGAAACCGGTGTCGCGCGCAGAAAGCACGTCGTTGTGATCGGGTTCTAAGGTAATCGGGTGCGCGAGCGCGCGCGAAACGTTAACCAAAACCAGGGGCAAGCGAAGACCGGCAATGGCGTAGAGCATTTCGAAGCCATAGAGCAATCCTTGGCTTGATGTCGCGGTGAACACGCGTACGCCTGCGGCGGCGGCACCTAAAGCTGCAGCCAGCATCGAGTGCTCGGAATCCATCATCACCAGCTTGGCGGGCATCTCCCCGGTTTGGCACCAGCGCGCGAGGGTCTCGATGATCTCCGTCTGCGGCGTGATCGGAAACGATGGAACATAATCCGCGCGGGCCAGCCTGGCGCCCCAAGCCGCCGCGGCGTTGCCGGTGAGCATAGTTTGGGTCATGTCATACCTCGATGACGATGAATCGCGATCGTACGATGTTTCGGTGCTCGTTGCATCGCCTCATTCCTCGATTTTTCGCGCAATCGCGTCGGTTGGACATTCTTCATAACAAATTATGCAGCCCTTGCAGTGCTCGTAGTCGACGTGCGGAAAATTCTCCGCGTCCAAGGTCATCGCTGCCTCCGGACAATAGAGATAGCAGCAGGAAGCAACGTTTACATTTTGCCAAGTCGATCACCGGTCGCTGTGTGCGCCAGTTGCCGGTTTGGCGCAGTGCAGCACTGCCGCGATGGCGTATGGTTGGGCCGGCAAATTCGCTTGAGGTCAAATACGGTGGTGTTACCAGAGAAGATTGCAGCTCGATGGTCGGTGCCGGGTAATCTGCTAGACCAATGACTGGTGTTTGCTGGTAAGCGTCCCGAGCGACCGCGAGATTCTTTTCGATAAGTTCGCCGGGCAGGCCGAACTCGGCGAGCTCAGTCGAGACGGCTTCCTCCAGCGTCCGCCGATGGATTGCCGGAATACATTTGGCGGCCACAGCGGCGGCAGCGGTACTGATAAATGCATTGCCGATAAGTTTTTGGGCGATTGCGGTGAGATCGATCAAAACCAAGTTGGCTGACGATAGTTTTACTAAGCTCGCTTCGAAATGACCGGGATCGGCATTCACCAAAAGCGGCGTTCGATCATTGACGCCATGAAAGACTTGCCGGGAGCTTCCGTCAAAAGGGTATCATCCATGACCACGATAAGATTAGGTCGTTCGATAGGGCCGCGCTCGTCAATTGATGCCGTGCTCAGACGGGTGAAGGAAATCACCGGCGCGCCACGTCTTTCGGCGCCGAACACCGCGAAGTCCTGGGCAAACATTCCTGACAAAAAGCCACTTCGCCCCAGTATCCGACTGGCGATCTTTGCGCCTTGCCCGCCGCGGCCATGAAATCGAACTTGGATCATACTAATTTCCTAGAAGATCATTGACTCAAAAGCGCAAGACTAATGCCACGAAATGATTAACTGGACTCGCTTCCAATCACGCTTTTCTCGCAGCCTTCACCGTTTAGTTGCAGCTTTGGGAGACCTGTCGCCGAAAATTTTCAACAATGCGAAAACATCGCGCGTTAGTGGCGATAAATCGAGCCTGTTCGCTGGCATAGCGATTGCGCTTTGAAGTATAGGGGGAAACGTCCTCCCCATAAACCATTACAAAGGAGGGATTAGTTATGGCGGACAAAACAAAAGAAAAAGAAACTAAGGCGGTCACCCCGTGGCGACCCTTCATGGATCTAACCCGGTGGGAACGGGATATGGATCGCATGATGGAGGATTTCTTCGGGCGAAGAGTTAGACCCTGGTGGCCGGAGAGATTGTTCCGAACCGACGAGCTGGATGTGAGAGCCCCGGCCGTCGATGTGTTCGAAGAGAAAGACGACATCGTGGTCAAAGCCGAAATCCCAGGCATGGATAAAGACAACATCGAAGTGAAACTCACGGATCACACGCTGACGATCAAGGGCGAAAAGAAAAAAGCGGAAGAGACCAAGGAAGAGAACTACTATCGTTCCGAACGGAGCTATGGTTCGTTCTTCAGAACCCTCGAACTGCCCAAGGACGTTCATGCGGACAAGGTGAAAGCGACATTTAAGAATGGCGTGCTGGAAGTCCGGATGCCTAAGACCGAAGAGGCTAAGGCCAAAGAGGTCAAGGTGAAAGTCGAGTAGGCGCAACGCAAGCACGGGTGTAGGGCAATTGGCAACCGTTGAGGAGACGAGGAGACAAATATGTATAGCAAGATTCTGATCCCGTTGGACGGGTCCAAAACGGCGGAAAAGGTCCTGCCATACGCTCGTTACTTCGCAGGCAAATTCAAGATACCGGTTGAGCTTCTGGCCGTCATCGACATCGCCGAAATGGCGACGCACATGGCCGCAGAAAAAGCGCGGTTTCTCGATACCATGATCGAAGATGGGATGCGTAACAGCACATCCTATCTGCGACTGATAGCCAATACATTTCCCGGTGTAAACGTCACGTGCACGGTCGAGAAAGACCGTGCCGAAGACGCCATTATCGAGAAAGCCGCGGCGGACAAGGGACTGCTGATTACGATGGCGACTCACGGCCGCTCAGGGCTTAACCGGTTCTTGTTAGGCAGCGTTGCCGAGAAAGTTCTGCGCGGTAGCGTGAATCCATTGCTGTTGGTGCGCGTGGCGGACGAAGCGTCACCGGCGGCCGAGGTGGTGTTCAAGAACATCATTGTCCCGCTGGACGGTTCGACCGTTGGCAGAGAGCGTGCTGCCGATGGTCGCTGAGACGGCAAAAAAACTCGACCTCGAAGTGGTATTGTTCCGCGCCTACCATATTCCCTACAACACCTATGCGGGTGACGAGGGTTACTATGCGGGCAACTACGACAACCTAATCGCCGGCGTGCGCGCCGAAGCGAACGAATACCTCGAAAAAAAGGTCGCTGAGGTCAAAAAGCTCGGCGTGGGAAAGGTCTCCTTCGCGACCAAAGAAGGCTTCGCCGGCGATGAGATCATCGCTATGGCGCGTAATACGTCGGACGGTTTGATCGCCATGTGTTCTCACGGGCGATCGGGCGTGCGACGATGGGTGCTCGGTAGCATCACCGAAACCGTCGTGCGCCACAGCAGCGATCCGGTTTTGGTGCTGCGGGCCGGCTGATCTGGACCCGAATGGAGGTAATGGTGATGTACAAAAAAATCCTCGTGCCGCTGGACGGTTCCAAGACCGCGGAAAATGTCCTGCCCTTTGCTCGATGTTTTGCTAGGAATCTGCAGGTTCCCATCGAGTTGTTGGCGGTGGTGGACGTGGCGGAGATGACCCGCAATGTTTCCGCGGCCGAAGGGTTTGTTTCTCGACACATTGATCGAGGGTGAGACGCGACGGTACGACGATTATTTAAAAGGCATCGCTAAGAATTTTCCTACGGGATGCGTGCAGTATCGAGTTGGAAAAGGGAAAGCCGCCGAGGTGATTGTCGAATCGGCGGCGAAGGAAAAGTCAACGCTGATCGCCATGGCGACTCACGGCCGCTCAGGGCTCAACCGCTGGTTGGTCGGCAGTGTGGCGGAGAAAGTTCTACGAGCGGCAGCAAATCCGTTGTTATTGGTACGGGCGAAGGAGGAAACTCCGCCGTGGGACATGGCGGCACTAAAGGCTATCGTCATTCCACTGGATGGTTCCGAGTTAGCGGAGAGCGTTCTGCCATCCGTGGAAGAGATCGCCAAGAAACTCGACCTGGAAGTCATTCTTCTGCGCGTCTACGGAGTTCCCTACGGCGCCTATTCGTCGGGCGAAGGGTTTTACGATGCGACACAGCTCGAGACTTTTCTTGCGACGCTTAAAAGCCGAGGCTCTTGAGTATATCGAAACAAAAGGCACGGAGCTGAAAAAACACGGACTGGAAAAAGTAACTTTGGTCGTCAAGGAGGGTCTCGGCCAGACGAGATTATTTCATTCGCGCGCCGTACGTCCTGACAACCTCGTCGCCATGTGCACCCATGGACGTTCGGGCGTGAAGCGCTGGGTGTTGGGCAGCGTGACCGAAACGGTGGTGCGCCATTCAGGCGATCCGGTCTTGATTTTACGCGCGCCCAGTTGACAATTCGGCCACGTTTGGAGCGAAGAGCCATGTACAGCAAAATCCTCGTGCCGTTGGACGGCTCCACAGTAGCCGAACAAGTTCTGCCCTATGCGCGCTTCTTAGCAGGGTGGCTCAAACTGCCCGTCGAGCTGTTAGGCGTTGTTGACCCCGCCGCTATTGCGGTTTCAGGTCTCAACCATGACCCACGTTACGTCGGTAAATTGACCGAAGACGGGAGACGCGCGAGCGAAACCTACCTGGCGCGGGTGAGCGCAACGTTCCCCGAAAACGCCGCTGCTTGGCGTGTCGAGATTGGTACCCCGGCAGTGGCCATCATCGACATGGCGGCCCAAGACAAGAGTATGTTGGTCGCGATGGGCACTCATGGGCGGACGGGCATGAGCCGGTGGCTCCTCGGAAGCGTGGCCGAGAAGGTTCTTCGCGGCAGCACGAATCCTTTGCTGCTCGTCCGCGCCGGCGCAGGCGGACGCAGCGACGGCACCGTCAAATTCGATACCGTCATTGTGCCGCTGGACACTTCTCCGTTGGCTGAGACTGTCTTTCGCGACGTCACAGAGCTCGCCAAAGTGCTGCAGCTCAAGATCATCCTCGCTCATGCCTATCACGTTCCTCTATCCGCTTGTTTCGGCACTGAAGACTACTCCACCCCGGACTATAGGAGTCTGGCGGCACAGCTCAAAGATGCGGGCCGAAAGTATTTGGATGGCAAGGTCGAAGAACTCAAGAGGAAAGGATTGGCAAAGGTCTCATCCATGCTGTTGGAGGGTTCTGCCGCGGAGGAGATCATCGCTCTTACCCGAAGCCAGCCAAACAGTCTTGTCGCGATCACGACCCACGGTTACTCGGGTGTGAAACGGTGGGTGCTGGGCAGTGTGACGGAAAAGGTCGCGCGCCATTGTGACGACCCGGTGCTTGTGGTGCGGGCGGAGTGAACGACGGTGATGGGAGAGGTGGTCGGGATGTATAAAAAGATTCTTATTCCGTTGGACGGATCGAAAACCGCCGAGGCCGTGTTGCCCCTCGCGCGCTCTTGGTCCACTCAATTAGAGCTCCCGGTGGAATTGATTGCCGTGGTCGACACGGCGGAGCTCGCACGCAGTCTTGCGACGATCGAGCGATTCTACATGAACAATTTGGTCGATGAAGAGACGCGCCGGTGCGGCGAGTATTTGGCAAGAGTCGCCAAGAATGTTTTCCCGGATGGCTGCCAGTCAAGACTGGAAAACGGAGGTGCCGCGAACAGCATCATTGACGCGGCGGCGGCCGATCCAGGCACGTTAATCATGATGGCGACGCATGGCCGTTCCGGTATCCATCGCTGGTTGCTGGGGAGCGTGGCGGAAAAGGTCTTGCGTGGCACAAGCAATCCGTTGCTCTTGGTCCGGCCCGCGCCTGAGTCGCGTGCCGGCGGGCAAGCGCTTCTCAACTCCATCGTGGTGCCCTTGGATGGTTCTGCTTTGGCCGAGCAGGCGCTGCCGGCCGTCGTCGAGCTCGCCAAGACACTCGGCCTTGAGGTGATTCTATTTCGCGCGTACGGCGTTCCTTATGACATTTACGGCGCTGGCGGAAGCTATACCGTCAATCAAGATGAATTAGGCGCCGCGATCGGTACCGACGTAAGCCAATACTTGGAAGAGAAGGCTGACGTCTTAAGAAAAGCCGGCGTGGAAAGAGTTTCGTGCGCATCCAAGGAAGGGTTCAGCGCCGATGAAATCATCAAATATGCGCGCGGCAGACCGGACAGCCTCATCGCCATCTGCACCCATGGACGATCGGGAGTGAAGCGTTGGGTGTTGGGTAGCGTCACCGAGACGGTGGTGCGCCACTCGGGCGACCCGGTCCTGATCTTGCGGGCGCCCAGTTGACGAACCGCTGGTTTTGGTTTGGAGTAAGGGCATGTACAAAAAAATGCTGGTGCCGTTGGATGGCTCAAATTTTTCCGAGCAGGTCCTTCCCTACGCGCGGGTGATTGCCGAGGCGTATCGCGCCCCTGTGGAATTATTGCGCATTACGGATCCGGACGCGCGGCCGCCCTTTTCGCCCGCCTCAGCCGGACGATCAGTACCTGGAAGAAACCGCGGCGAAATATTTTCGCTCCTCTTCTGTACCGGTCGCCACAGCAGTCGAGGTCGGCAAGCCGGCGGAAGTGATCATCGATCGTGCCAGCGCTGACCCTTCCTGTCTCATCGCCATGGCGACGCACGGATTGTCGGGGCCGCGCCGTTGGCTGATCGGCAGCGTTGCCAGCAAAGTGATTCAAACCGCGGCGAATCCGCTGCTGTTGATTCGCCCCAGCGAAGGCGCCGACTCCGCGGCGCCGGTCAGGCTGGACACGGCCTTTGTACCGTTAGATGGTTCCGGCCTGGCAGAAAAGACTCTGCCGCACGTTTGCGCGCTGGCGAAGGCATTGAAGCTCGAGATTCACCTCCTGCGCACTTACACGTTGCCGACCGACGCGTACCTCCTCGCCGACGGCGTGATCGCCCAGGGCCCGACTGTGTATCGTGAGGAACTCAAAAAAGAGGCGGAGATATACCTGGAGGGCAAAGTCGCGGGACTGCGCGCCGACCGATTCGAGCGGGTTATCGGAACCGCCATCCAAGGTGACGCCGCCGGGGAGATCATCGACATCGCCCTGAGAACGCCGAACAATTTGATCGCTATGTCAACTCACGGGCGGTCGGGAATCGGACGCTGGGTGTTGGGCAGCGTCGCGGAAAAAGTCATCCAACACTCGCGCGATCCCGTGCTACTGATCCGGGCGGCTTGAAACACCACCGCCGCATTCGCTATCAGTTCGAATTGGTTGCGTGTGATGACAATTCTTCCGCCGATTCTGCACTGGCAATCGGGGCGGTATGTTTGGAAGGAGCGACGCGATGCAACTCACGACGGTGAAAATCGACAAGCCCGGCGACGTTAATTTTATCCTGGGCCAAAGCCACTTCATCAAGACTGTCGAGGATATTCACGAAGCGTTGGTGCAAAGTGTTCCTGGCATCAAATTCGGTCTCGCCTTCTGCGAAGCCTCGGGCGCGCTGCTGGTTCGCTGGACGGGGACAGAGGAATCGATGATTGATTTGGCCAAGCGCAACGCGCTCGCTCTTTCCGCCGGCCACAGCTTCATTGTGTTTCTCGGCGCCGGCTTTTTCCCCGTTAACGTGCTGAATACGATTAAAATGGTTCCCGAGGTTTGCCGCATCTTCTGCGCCACGGCGAATCCGGTGGAAGTCGTGATCGCGGAAACCGATCTTAGGCCGCGGCATCCTGGGTGTCATCGACGGCGGCAAGAGCCAGGGCATCGAAGATGATGCGGGCATCGTCTGGCGCAAAGAGCTGCTACGCAAGATCGGCTATAAACTGTAATCTTCACTGCCAGCGTCGAGATCTATTTATTAGCCGAACACAGAAGGGAGAACCGTATGGCTACATTAAAAAAACTTCTCGCACCGACGGACTTTTCCGAGCTCTCGTCTGCAGGAGTGCGTTACGCGTGTCAACTGGCCAAAGAGGTCGGCGCGGAGCTGATCATCTTCAATGTCGTGTTATTGGATGAAACCAATACCATCAACAAGCAGGAGATGGAGCGCCACAGAGAGCGGCTTGATAAGTTTGTCGCTGAAAAACTCGCCGATGTCAGCGGCGGTCTAAGAATTCACAAAGTGGTCGATGCCGGCGAAGCGTACGGGGCGATCCTTGACTGCGCGGATAGCGAACACGTCGATCTGATCGTTATGTCATCCCATGGCCGCAGTGGGCTGTCCCGAATGCTGATCGGCAGCGTCACCGATAAAATCCTGAGAGGGGCGGCGTGTCCCGTGTTGGTCGTGCCGGTGGAAAAGGAAAATAACGCTCAGAGGCGGGTGCCCGTCCGCCGAAAATTGACCTCAGATGGGCAGCGTTTGCCAGCCGACCATTTTGGCTATGCCAAAAACTCTAATTTGTAGCCTTTCCGCCGGTAGTATTTCTTTGTCTCTTCGAAGGCGAACAGCACCACCGTCCCATGAAATGCGAAGAGATAGACATGCCACGGTACAGGCGCGAAGTAGTAGATATCGGCGAGCGACGTGTAGAAGAAGAGATAGCAAAGCACAAGCTCGAACAAGATGCCAAGATCGATGAGCGGGTTAGAGATGAAATTAAAGATAATGTAGTGGCGTTCGAGAAAACGCGCGAGCCAGGTGGTGCACGGAACGATGATCGGGCGCTCGAGGCGCGTCAGCGATTGCAACAAGAGCAGCCAAATGAATCGGAACGGCAGGACAATCAGCTCGCCCGCGAGCGCGAAAAAGGCGCGCGCCATGTCAAATTCCGTCGCCCCTTTCACATGGTAGTCGATGCGCACTCGCGCCGTATAGTGCGGCGGGCGCCACGTCGCAATCGCTTCCAGCGCTTCTTGGCGGCGCGCAGGGTTCAAAAAGTTAATTGAAAAGAGCGAGCTACGCCACGAGCGCTTGCAGAGCACATTGGCGATCTGCGTGGTGACCGTCGGGAAAAAGTAAGCGGTGAGCGTCTGCAAATAAGCAGCGGATGCTGCCGCGAATTGGAGTCCGGACGGACTCGCCGGCATGGCGCTGAGACTCTTGCCGGGACGCCATGTGCCAAGCACCCAGCCCATATAATAGTAAGTCGCATAGCAGCTGAGGGCGAGCAGTGTTCCGTGCACGAAGTAGGAGCGCAGGACAAAATTAATCGATAATAGCTTTTCGTCGCGCCGCCGCGGCGGACGCTCCATGATCCCTTCTTCCGGCGGCTCGATGCCCAAGCCCATCGCCGGAATCAGATCGGTTCCGACGTCGACCGCCAACACGCCCATGATCGTCATCGCCAGCGGCATGTCAGGGAACAGTACCCAGAAAATGTACGGATACATTTCCTGCGGGTTGCTGTTGAGGACGTAGGCGGCAAAGCGTTTGATGTTGTCGAAAATGGCGCGGCCCTCTTCGATGGCGGCGACGATGGAGCTGAAGTTGTCGTCGGTCAAAATCATGCGCGAAGCCTCTTTGGCGACGTCGTTACCGCGTAACCCCATGGCGATGCCGATATCGGCTTTCTTCAATGCCGGCGCGTCATTGACACCGTCGCCGGTCACTGCGACGATCTCGCCCATTTGTTTGAGGATAGATACGACGCGCAATTTATGCTCCGGCGCGACGCGGGCAAAGATCGTTTCACCTTGGGTAAGAATTTTTACCAGCCGCTCATCGGCCATCTCGGCGACCTGAGCGCCGGTGAAAATCGGCATAGGAGCAGACTCTCCGAGACCGATTTGTGTGCCGATACTGGCAGCCGTGAGCGCGTAATCGCCGGTCACCATGATGACGCGAATTCCCGCTGTATGGCAGGCGTGAATCGCTTCCGGCACTTCGGGCCGCACCGGATCGGAGAGCGCCACCAAGCCTAGGTAAACCAGGCTCGTCTCGACATCCGTCGTCGTGTAGGGAGCGCCGTTCAATTCCACGCCGTCGCGATACGCGAACGCGAGCACGCGCAAGCCGCGATTGGCCATGGCGTCATTTTCTGCAAGGATTCTTTGCCGATCCGAGTCCGTCAGTGAACGCACCTCGTCGCCCCAGTGAATGCGATCGCACTGTTGCAGGGTCTCCACCGGAGCGCCTTTGACGTAAATGGTCGGTTCAAGTTGGCGATACGGTTTCACTACCACGCTCATTCTTTTGCGGATCGACTCGAAAGGATTGAGATGCAAGCGTTGATGCGTGCCGCGCACGCCGGCCTTTTCGGCTAGGCAAATCAGAGCGCCTTCAGTGGGATCGCCGATCACGCGGTAATCGGCGTCGCTTGGTTCGACCTTGGCGTTATTACAAATAAACGCGCAGTCGAGCAGGCGCCGCAGCGTGCTCCATTGGGAGATTCCATCGAGGGAGAGCGCTTTGCCGTCCTGGAGAAATTCGCCGCGCGGCCGGTAACCCACCCCGGTGATTTCGACAAACTTGCCGTCCACGGCGACCTCGTTGGCCATCATGAGATTCTGCGTCAGTGTGCCGGTCTTGTCGCAGCAGATGACGGTCGTACATCCCAGGGTTTCCACCGACGGCAGGCTTTTTACCAGAGCGTGGCGCTTGGCCATACGCTGCACGCCCATCGCGAGTGACAGCGTGACAGTCGGTAGCAGCCCTTCGGGCACGTTGGCGACGAAAAGGCCGATGAAAAACACGAAAGCTTCGAGAAACGTCAGTCCGCCGACGAGCCAGCCCAAAAACAAAAATACCAAGCCCAGGCCGCCGGCGAGGGCGGCGATCGCGTAGACCGTGCCACGCAATTGTTTTTGCAGCGGGCTCGGCTCGCTTTGGATATCTTGCGTGAGGTTGGCGATCTTGCCGACCTCTGAATTCATCCCCGTGCCGAAAACCACCGCGCGGGCGCGGCCGCGCAGCAGCGAAGTGCCGGCGAAGACAATATTCGGCAGCTCGATCCACAGGAATTTACCGGAAATCAAAACCGGCTGGTCGGATTTGTAGCGGCGCGCAGGCGTCGATTCGCCGGTGAGCGATGAGTTGTCGACTTCCACTTCAAAGGCTTCGAGCAAGCGCGAATCGGCCGGCACCAAGTCGCCTTCTTCGAGCATGATGAGATCTCCAGGCACGAGCTCCCCGGCGTCGATCTCCGACAACGCTCCGTCGCGTATGACACGGCACTTTTGACCGATCAGTTGCTGCAACATTTCCAGGGCGCGGTCCGATTTATATTCTTGCATGAAGGCGAAAAGCCCGTTGACCAGGATGACCACCAGAATTGCGATGCCGAGCTGGGGTAAGTCGACACCGGGAACAAAGCAGAGCAAGGCGGCTATCCAGAGCAGCACGGCGAAAAAGCTAAACAAGTTGCGCAATAGCTTGAGATGCCAGGACTCGTGGCGAACGCGCTGCAAAACATTGCGACCGTAGTGCGCCAGGCGGCTGCTCGCTTCGGCAGTGGATAAACCATTGCCGAGGTCGGTTTCGAGCTCGAAACCGACCTGTTCCTGAGTGAGATTCAGATAAGTCGGCAAAGCGGATTGCTGCTCGGCACGCGCAATGAGTCGGAGCACCCGGCCCGCATCGCGTTGCGCCAGCAGCTCATCGCGTACCGCCGGCAGCAGCGAGCAGACTCGCTGCAAGAGTTGCAGGTGCTCTGCCGGCTGGTCCGCGGGCGTAGCCAGGAGCAATACAACATGGATTTTATTATTGTTGAAGGTAAGACCTTCAGGCGAAAGCCCGAGGATCAACTCGGGGGCCGGCAAATTGTCGATACGCAGATGGGGCACGGCGATGCCGTCGCCGAGGTAACTGTAGCGCTCGGTTCCTTTGTCCGGTTTGTGAGAGCGAAATCGGGCGGCGAGATCAGACAGGTTGGAGCGACGGCAGAGGATATCGATGACTTCAGAAAGATTTCCCTTAAGACCGAAGACAATCTTTGCTGCTTCAAGGCGCTCGGCGATCATGGCACGCTCTTGCTCAAGGCGGTTTGCCTACGCAAGTGCAACCGGAGCGTGCGTCCGAGCGTGTGGGAGAAGGCGGCCAGGACGATAAGAATGAAGATGGCGAGTTGGCCGACGGCGATTCGACCCGTGGATTCGCCTAGGATCGTGAGACTGGCAAGTATAGCAAGATGCTTAGCCAGCTTCGTAAGGACGCCGGCGGTGACCCAGGTTGCAGAGAGACAGTCCCGCAGCTTAGCAAATTCAGGAGGTTGCCTGTCTCTGTGAGAATCACATAACATAGGCAAGATTGAGCCATTACGGAAGACTATTCGATATCCGCGATTTTTTGAACTCCATCGCCCCAGTCTTCGACTCTGAAATCTTTAAACGGGACAGCGATCGGTTCTTTCTCTTCGATAGAGATCATGTGATTTTTGTATTCGAGCAGGAAGGAAATTTTCAACAGCAACGAGTCGTCTCTAACCTCCATAAGGTTCACCTTTTCTTCGTAATAGGAGTATTCTTTGTTGCGGAAAATTTCTTTCACCCGTTCTCTCGTGAGCACGTGTTTCTCGGCCAAAAATCCGCCCATATGCCCTCCGTCGTCTTCGCTTAGCGAAGTTAGTTTGTGGTTTTGAATTCCCCAGCACGATTATGGAACCGACCGAATCTGCGCGCCGGCCTCCAAGTGATCGTGATTGTTCGTCGGTCCATGAACAAGGTTGATGATCCGGCTAGTTGGCATTTCATCACCCCAGTCTCTCGACATATCTCAGAATGTCCGTCGTCGTCACTAATCCGACGACGGCGTTGCCGCTGACGACGGGCAGGCAGCCTATTTTTTTATCGCGCATCAGATGAGCGGCCTCCTTGATCGACGTATCGGTCGTGACCGTTGCCACCCGTTTTTTCATTACGTCTCTGATCAACACGGTTTTTAGCAGCGCCGACTTGCTTTTCTGCTTCAAGCCAAAGATCTGACTCGCTGCAGCGCCCAGCAGGTCCCGCTCGCTCAGCAAACCCACGAGCCGGCCGGCGTCCACGACGGGTATGTGGCGTATCCGCCCGAGCGAAATCACGTCGTTGGCTAGATCGAGCGTGTCCTCCGGTTTGAGTGTAACCGGACTACCCATCATGATCTCTGTGACGAGACCTTCTTTGCCGTTTTTCATGTCAGTCCTCCTGTATTCGGTTCAAAAAGCAGCGCAGTAAATCGATGTAAGTGATGATGCCGACCAAGCCTTCCACTTCATCCACGACCGGGATTCCGCCGATCTTTTCCTCGATCAGCAATTCCGCCGCCTCCTCCAGATCGTCATTCGGAGAAACGAATATGGGTACGGTGGTCATGACGTCGCGGACCGTTGTCCCAAGGGCTTCCTCCCTCGCTTCGGGATCGCCGAGCAAGGAACCGCTGAGGAACGACCGAATGTCTCGGTCGGTAATGATACCGACAAGGTCTCGACCGTTGACGACCGGGATCTGGCGAATGTTGTTTTCCGACATCAGCTCGTCGGCCTGCCGGATCGTTTCCGTGGCTGCGATTGTGAGGGGCTCTTTGCTCATGACATCGGCGACTTTCATCCAACTGTACCTCCCGATAGATGCTACGAAATTCATAGGTCGTGTCCTAAAGTTCTAACAAGTCGTATGTGCACTGTCTGTGCCAAGAATTACGCTTAAATGTGCCTGCGAGTTTCATCGGTTGAGA
This sequence comes from uncultured delta proteobacterium, assembly GCA_963804165.1. GTDB lineage: Bacteria > Desulfobacterota > Binatia > UBA9968 > UBA9968 > DP-20. The sequence goes on along the minus strand of CAWDPO010000043.1, from coordinate 73,560 downwards.
AGATTTATTGCCAAGGACGAGAAAAGTTCGGTCAAATTTTTTCAAAGGTGCGAAACAAAACGAGCCAAGGGAACAAGGAAACCGAGAATCGCTGCGAGAATGAAGGCATATTTTTTGCGCTTCTCTTCGTCCAAGTCTAGGGAGATTCAAAGTAGAGGAGCTTGTCGTGACCAAACCAAAGAGAATTCTCGCGCCGACGGATCTTTCCAAGCTATCACGACCGGCAGTTCGCTATGCATTGGAGATCGGGTTAGAGCAGGGTTCGGAGGTAATTGTTTATCACGTTATCAGCGAAGACGGTGACTGGTTCGGGAAAGATGATTCTTTGAATCCTGCCGGAGCGCTTGTGCCGCAGCAAAAGGAACGTCTGCGCGGGTTTGTCAAAGAAAACTTCGCCGATTTTATAGGCAAAGTGAAGATCACAGAAGTGGTCGAGGCGGGAGTCCCTTACAATAAGATCGTGACAAAAGCCCAAGAGGAAAACGCCGACATCGTCGTCATGTCTACGCATGGGCGCACGGGCCTTGACCAAGTCATGCTAGGCAGCGTGACGGCCAAAGTTGTCGCACGTGCGACCTGCCCGGTACTATCGATCAGGCCCAAAAGTAATCATTAGTCAACACAAATATTTCCGGGGATAGATAGAAGGGTGCAATTGAATCGCGATCATATAGCGGCGGCTTTCCTTAGGCTTCTCCGCGAACGCTTACGGAAGAACGCACGTGTGATCCCTTTAATGAGATTCTAAGCAATTGGATTTGCCGATGCTGCCGCGCTGTAAGAAAGATCCTACAAGTCGTAAATTGGCGTGTACCACGCGACGTGCTCGCCCATCGCGATGGCGTTGACGATGTCGGCGCGGCTGACGATTCCGATAATCTTGCCGCCCTCCATGACCGGTAACCGTTTGATAGCGTGGGTCACCATGAGTTGGGCGATCTCTTCCACGGATGCATCCTGCCGGATACTTATTACTTTTTTACTCATGATCGCCTTTGCATCTTTGCCTCTTTTGGCAATGATATCCGCTTCCGAAACGATGCCGAGGATTTTACCGTTTTTATTTGCGACGGGGGCACCGCTGATCTGATTCTTGATCAAGATCATGGCCAAATTCTTAACTTTGGTGCTCGGGCTAACCGTAATGATGTCACGGGTCATAAAATCCTTCGCTATCATGGCTTGCTCCTCCTAGAATCCTTTTTCCGCTATCAACATTGCGAGGTCTGCGACGCGGCAACTGTAACCCCACTCGTTGTCGTACCAGCTCAGCACCTTGGCCATCTTGCCATCAAGCACTACCGTCGATAGACCGTCGACAATCGACGAAGCGGGATTGCCGCGAAAGTCACTGGATACTAGCGGCTCGCTGCAAAAGACAAGGACGCCCTTCATTGGCCCTTCTGCCGCTTGCTTCAAGGCTTCATTGATATTCTCCATTGTTGCCGAATGTTTAAGATCGACTACTAGGTCGACGACGGAGACCGTTGATGTCGGTACTCTCAGCGAGATGCCATGCAGCTTGCCTTTTAACTCCGGCATGACAAGGCCGATGGCCTTTGCGGCACCGGTGCTGGTCGGCACGATATTCATCGCAGCTGCCCGGGCTCGGCGGAGATCTTTATGCATCAAGTCAAGAATCCTTTGATCGTTGGTGTAGGCATGGATAGTCGTCATGAGACCGCGCTCAATGCCGAAATTGTCGTGGAGCACTTTAGCCACCGGCGCCAGACAGTTGGTCGTGCACGATGCATTGGAGACGATATGGTGCTTGCGCGGATTGTAGTCGGTGTCATTGACGCCAAGCACAACGGTAATGTCTTCGTGAGTGGCGGGAGCGGTAACAATCGCTTTTTTCGCGCCGGCGTTTAGATGGGCTCGCACCTGGGCAGCGTCGGTAAAAACGCCGGTCGCTTCGATGACAATGTCGACACCCAACTCTTTCCAGGGCAAACGGGAGGGATCCTTCTGGTTGAGTACGCTGATTTTTCGTCCGTCGACAGTCATTGTACCATCGCCCGTTTCAATTGTTCCCGGATAGATTCCGTAGGTGGAGTCGTAGCGAAACAAATGGGCATTGGTTTTCAAGTCGGCCATATCGTTGATGGCGATCACCGTGAGATTTGTTTTGTAGCGTGCCATTAGGGTACGTAGTACGAGCCGGCCGATGCGGCCAAAGCCGTTGATTGCGAGATTGGTTGGCATGAGAGATCCTTTCAACTGCAGCCGCGGATCGTTACGGGTTGAAAGCGATCGCGAAGCTGCTCTGGTGAAATAATAATGTTTGGCCACTGAGCGTATTGGGCCTATACGACTACTCCTGGAGTCCCCAATTTGCGCGCCATGCTAAAAAACAGCCGGACTAGTCCGACGATCGTTCACATGAGCGATTTTCGTGCCGGTGCTCAAGCGCGCAATTATCGTAATGAAAGCAGCGCCTCGCCGAATTTTTATTCGCACAGCTGCGAAACCAACAAGTAAAGTTCTCACAACTAAGAGAAAAATTTTCAATGCGAGTGTAATCACAAGTATTTGTTCCGTTCTTTGATGGCATGTGTTTTGCGCTAGAGACAGTTACAGGAAACCGGTTCAACAGGGAAGAATGATTCGTGTGCCAAAACGAAATTAAGCGAAGCAGGGAAGGGGGACGTTATGGACGAGATCTATGGAATGGGAGGGCTGTTCAGCACGAAGGCATCGGCGGAAATATCTCCCATCGAGCGGTTGCTCAATGAATTTGAAGCTCATGAAGCAAAGGAAGAAAAGTCCATTGAACAATACAAGACACTCATGGGCGGGTTACCGAATCCGGTCACCAAGTTTATCTTGCAGCTTGTCATCTCCGATGAGGAGAAGCATCGTGCAGTGATTCACGCGATGATCGCCACACTGAAAGGCAGCCTCACTTGGACGAGGCCGGAAGGGAGCCTTGAGGGCACGGCCGACCTTGCCATGCTCAACGGGCGGCTTCGTGCAAGCACTGAAGAATTTATCGAGCTTGAAAAAGAGGGCATAAAAGAATGCAAGACGCTCCTGAAAGAGAGCAGCGGTTACTACCACGGCGTCTTTAAAATTCTTCTGGATGCCATGATGCGAGATTCGGAAAAGCACATAGAGCTCCTGGGGTTTCTAAAGGACAGCTTGAAGGAAACTTGAACCTCCCAGGAGCGAGAGCGAAAACGAAGGAGGTTCCTATGACTAGAGTCAAAAAGATATTGGCGCCGACCGACCTTTCCGAAATATCGAAGGTTGGACTTCGGTATGCCTTGGAGATGGCGCGCGATGCGAGCGCCGAAGTTGTCGTTTACCACGCCATAGAAGTCGGTGGCGAGTGGAAAGACAAACCGCCGAAAGTCACGGCTTATCACGACATGCTGGAAGAGAGCCGGCGGCTGTTGGAAAAGTTTGTTGCCGATAATTTCGCCGACTGCATCGACTTGGTCGAGGTGCGTTACGCAGTTGAGTTTGGCACATCGCACAAAAATATCGTCGAGAAGGCGGCCGACGAGGCCGTCGATTTGATCGTGATGTCGACTCACGGTCGGACCGGCGTCGACCACTTCATTTTGGGCAGCATTGCGGAAAAGGTCGTGGCACGTGCGCCGTGCCCCGTCTTGGTAGTTCCACGGCGGGAGCGGGCTGGGACGATGGCTAAAGCCGCTTGATAAGCGGGCAAGGCGGGCTATCTAAAAATTTTTCAATCGACGGCGTGATGACGATAGACGAGGTAATACACAGCCGCGACCATCACGCCACCACCTACCATATTCCCCAGCGTCACTGGGATGAGGTTGGTGAGGAGGCCCGTCCAATTTAATGCTGCTGAGCCGGAAGCGGAGAAATGTCCTTGGACTAAAATGCCGAGTGGGATGAAGTACATGTTGGCGATGCTATGTTCGAAGCCCGCGGCGACGAATGCCGAGATGGGAAAAATAATCGCGAAGATCTTATCGATTACACTGCGTCCGGCCAACGCGAGCCACACCGCGAGACAGACTAGGATGTTGCAAAGTATTCCCTTAAAGAAGGCTTCCCAGAATGGTATGGCGGCTTTGGCCGCAGCGATCTTCACCATGTTAGCACCGACCCCTCCGTCGTTCATTTCCCAATGGCCCGAGAAGTAGACGAGACAGGCCAGGCCAATGGCGCCGGCGAAATCGGCCAGGTAGACAACAAGCCAATTTTCTAACAACTCACCGGTGGTGATTCGCTTGCTCGCCCAGGCCATTACCAAAAGATTGTTTCCAGTAAAAAGCTCCGCGCCGGCCACGACCACGAGGATCAAACCCAGCGAGAAAGCCAGACCGCCAAGTAGCCGGCTGGCGGCAAAGCCGAGGCTGGTGTCGCTGGTCACGAGGGTGAAGCAAAGCGCCCCCAGGCCGATGAAGCCGCCCGCGAGAACGCCCAACATGATCTGCGACAATAGCGGCAACCGCGCCTTTGCTACTCCAATAGTCTCAACGCGTTCGGCGATTTCCTTGGGTGAATAAGTGTCGAAACCGTAAATTTCGCTCATACCCGAGCTCTCAAAGTTTCTCCAAACCCACAGCAGCCACGTTATACCTAGGCGTGAGCGGATATTTGTCTCGGTAAGGGCTGGTCACGTTATTAAAAAGACTTCTGCCGTATGAAACATCGTGAAGAGTTCGCCGACTAAATTGCGAAGCCGAGGGCCGTAGCCAAAGCGCAAAAGACTTCAAACTATTTTTGCAATGTGCCGACATATTCGGCGATGAGCTTAGCTTTGAGAAGTGAGGTCAACTCGGTATATTTTTGTTTTTCGTGTTCTTTCCTAAACACTTCGCCCCACACCGGCATGTTACGATCGCCGTGCGCGCGCACGACGCGACTGCCGTCGATCGAAGACATCACTCGATCCAGCGGGTAAGTGCCTTTGTTCTTGCTTCGCAATAGCGTCAAGTCGGGAACCTTGACCTTCAAATCGCGACTGACCGGGCCGTCGCCCCTCCCTTGGCTCCCATGGCAGGAGGCGCAATACTTCAAATACATTTCTTTACCGCCATTCTCGTCCGCGAAAGATTGCATCATCGGTGCAAACAGCACGACTGCCGCGGTGATCCACCTAAAAAGTCTGATCGTCATCTTCATCCCCCTCCTTTTCAAGTCGAAGCATTCCATTAGTGCAAAGTAACTGAATCATCAGCAACGCAAAAGAGATGCCCGTGGAGCTTCGCGAAAAGCTGCGGAGCCTCTCCGTCACCAGAGCTAATTTCGCAAAGGCACGAAACGAGCGGCCGATCTTTAGCGATTTTGATAATTTTAGGTAATGCCAGCGCCGCTCTCCTGCGTATCCTCCTCTCCCAATTCAACAAAAAGTAAATAAGATCGTACGCCTGCTGGCATCAAAGCTGCGTTCTTTGACTGGGTGAAAGCCGTGGAGGTGAGATATATGGAAAATGAAAAGGATCGATTTGGCGATACTATGCGTCTTGTCGAGAGAGCCAAAGAAGACATTTACTTTGCGGAGCGAGATCGGGAGGTCTTGGAAAAACTCCGCAGTCAACTTCGTAAGGTCGAGACTGTTGGAACACCGCGTAGCTGTCCCAAATGTCCCGGCAAGCTGGAGGGTTATACCTTCGAGGGATTCGCGCTCGATCGCTGCCATCAATGCGGTGGAATTTGGTTGGATCCGGGTGAGCTCGAGGCAATCGTCAGAAAAATTGGCCGCGGTCCGCTCGGCGCCTGGTTGGACACGCTGACGGCGAAAACTTAATAGCGAGGAGCGTATATATGCGAGCAGCACCAAAAAAATACAACACCTTGTACAAGAAGGGTCATGTCGAAAGAGATATGTACCTGCCGCGACTGGATCCGAAGGGCGTCATACAGTGCAGTGGCTGCGGCGCGTTTCACCATCGGCGCCATTGGACTCTGACGCCGCCCGGTGAATTTAGCAGCCAAATACAGAGCCATCTTGTTTTCTGTCCCGCGTGCCGGAAGATTCAGGATAGGTTTCCGGGCGGTGAGCTGACTCTGCGCGGCGTTGAGGCGGAAAGCCGCGGAGAGATTGCGAGAATCTTGCGCAACGAAGAGTCGCGCGCGCGGGAGAAAAATCCGCTGGAGCGGATTATGCGCATGGATGCGGCGAACAGTGGCTGGCGGGTCCAGACCACGACCGAGAAGCTGGCGCAGCGGTTGGGACGCTCTATTAAGAAAGCACGGGGTGGAAAGGTCGCTTACAAGTGGGGGCATAATAATAAGTTCGTCCGCGTGGTGTGGAAAAAAAGCGGGGCTGGCGGGGCTGAAAAATAGCGGCGAGCGCAAAGACAGGAAAGCCGGCGCAGTTAATAGGTTAGCTTCATTCGTCTGCGCGCATTACAACTGCGAGAGCCCGTGGGTGTGCCTCATCGCAAAAAAGGAGATCACGAGAAGATGGTGTATATCTGGCATACGCATTGCTGATTGAAATCATCATGAAGATTAAACTAAAAAAGTTGGCCTGCTTGAGTTTGGCGGCATTACTGTCGGTGGCCTTTCCCATCTCGGTTTACGCCTATGAAGAAATCGCGGTGAAAGACGGAGCGACGATTCGCGGTACCGTAAGAGTGGACGGTCAGCTGCCGAAGTTGACGCCGCCGCAGATCACAAAATACAGGGAGATCTGTAGGGATGTGCCGAATGAGAGTTTGATTGTCGGCCCCGGTCACGGGCTGCGCTATGCGGTTGTAACTCTAGAAGGTATCGCCAAAGGGAAAGCGGTGGAGAAGGAAACTATCCACGAGTTGGATAACGTTAAGTGTCGTTTCGGCCCGCGTGTGCAAGCGGCGAGCATCGGTCAGTTCGTACTTTTCAAAAATTCCGATCCGATCCTCCACACCGCACATGCTCTCTTCACGAACGAGCAGCCTCAGTTCAATATTGGGCTTTATCCTGGGCGCGTTAGCCGAAAACCACTGATTGCGGCTGGCATCGTCAATATTCGCTGCGAAGTCCATCCTTGGATGGCCGCATACATCGTGGTTACCGAGCATCCCTATCACGCGGTATCCGACATCTATGGAGAATACGAGATCACTGACGTTCCACCGGGGGTCTATCAATTGAAAATTTGGCACGAGAGCCTAGGAACTCAGGAGAAGCGTATCGAAGTAAAACCGGCTAAGGCACAAAGCGTCGATTTCACTTTCACACCGTCATCGGGGGTAAAAAAATGAAAAAGCTGACTTTGTGGATTATTGTCGGTGTGCTTCTCGGCGGCCCTTCGGCGGTTCTAGCCGCAGATGCGGCAGGCGTGGGCATTGTTAAGGGCACGATCACCATCGGCGGCAAACCGGCCACGGATGCGGTTGTCTCGATAGAAGGTCTTTCGAAGGACCAGATAAAAACCCAGATGTCGCACACCAAGCCGCAGAAAAAAATCATCGATCAACGCGACCTTAAGTTTGTTCCGACAGTGGTAGCGATTATGGTCGGTGAGACCGTTGATTTTCCAAACAACGACAAGTCTTGGCACAATGTGTATTCCAAGGGCGGCGCGAACGATTTCGATCTCGGTCTTTACGCTTCAGGGAAGACTCGAAGTAAAAAATTCGACAAGGCCGGCGTTTCTCGCATTCTGTGTAACGCCCACCCAAATATGGAAGCCTTCGTTGTCGTGAAAGATCACCCTTTTTTTTCTACCACTGATAGCCGGGGCAATTATGAGATCAAAAACGTACCCTTGGGTAAGGTGCGCGTCGAGATTTGGTATCCAAACCTAGATGTCAGAAGCGACAGTGTTGAAATCGTGCGCGATGGCGAGGTCTTTGCGCTCAACGTAGATCTAAAGACGCGTTAGTACACGGAACGCTCGGAAGCAGAGAGTGCGAATGACGTAACAGAAGAGAAGAAAGATGATTGGAGCAGCAGTCTATCAAATCAGACGGAGACGGCGTCAATTGAGAGAGCCCGTGCTCTGGAGGGAAAGCAGGAGTAGGAGATGAAAACGAAAAAGATCGTAATCGTGTTCTTTGCTGCTTTAAGTGTATTGACCGCAGATCTTGTTGGATCCGACAGAAGCTTTGCCCATTGCGACGGTTTGGATGGGCCGGTGGTGAAGGCGGCGCAGAAGGCTTTGGATTCAGGCAACCTGAGTCCCGTGTTGATCTGGGTGCAGAAGCGCGACGAGCCCGAGATTGAGAAGGCCTTTCAGAAGACTCTAGCCGTGCGCCGACTCGATCCCCAAGCAAAGGAACTTGCCGAGACCTACTTCTTTGAGACGCTGATACGAATCCATCGCGCCGGCGAAGGAGCATCCTACACGGGGCTGAAGCCGGCAGGCCGTGATCTTGGGCCGGCTATTCCCGCTGCGGATAAGGCGCTGGAATCCGGTTCGGCGAGAGCTTTGACCAAAATCCTCACCGACGCGGTGCAAGACGGCGTCGGTGACCGATTCAAAGAGGTGATTGCTAAGAGAACGTTCCAGAGCGATGACGTCGAAGCGGGACGACGGTATGTAAAAGCTTATGTCGAATTTATTCACTATATCGAAAGAAATTACGAGGCGGCCAAAAATCCTGCGGAAGGCCACTATCCTGAGCCGCAAGGAACGCCGGCGCACAAAGATTGAAAGCTCGACACCAAGGGAAGAGGTGAGAGACTGCGCTTCAAAAGTTAATCGCGGTGGCAAATAGAGAAAAAAGCCGGAGCATGCCCGCTTTGCAGAAACGCCGATGTTGCATGCAAAAACAGAAAAGGAAGTTCTCTATCCCACGCGTTATTGATCGGCGAGAACCTCAAACTGAGACTGGGATTTTAGGAGAAGCAGCGGCGAGAAGAGAAATATAGCTAGCATCGCAAAGGCTTTCTATGCCCGGAATAATCCACCGTTACCTTGCCGACGATCACGATCGCCTCGATGCCTTGCTCGAGCGAGCCATATCCGACCCGGGAAATATCGATATCTCGGCTTATGCTCAATTCCGCTCGGGTTTGCTGAAGCACATCGGCATGGAGGAAAAGATCCTGCTGCCCGCGGCACAGCGGATCCGCGGCGGCGAGCCGCTCCCCGTCGCGTCCAAACTGCGGCTGGATCACGGCGCTTTGGTGGCGTTACTCGTGCCGACGCCCACGACGCGGGTGATCGCCGCCTTGCGCTCCATTCTCAAGCTCCATAACCCGATCGAAGAAGACCCAGGAGGCACGTACGAAACGTGTGAAGAACTGGCGAGATCCGAAGTAGATGAGATTTTGCGGCGGTTGCAACAAGCACCGGAAGTAAGAGTTTTGCCGCACGTCGATAGCCCGTTTGTCATGGAAGCCGCGCGCCGAGCATTGGCGAGAGCCGGCTACGAACTGGACGTGTGATTACACATTGCGTGAAACAAGAGCTGCAGTCCTGGCATGATCGAGCGAAGGAGAAAGCGAAAAGCTTCAAGGATTGAAGGGAGCACGGCTTGGATGGCTAATAGAAATGGTTTCAACGGTAAGTCCAAAGGGATGCGATCGACCGAGGCGAAATCAAAGCGGCCGAGATTGTTTCGCAATGTGGATTGTGGGGCGGACTCTCGGAGTGAATTGACAGCGGTTAAAGATCACGCGTCGGGCAAATCGTTAAAGATCACCGCCGCCGAACAGCGGGTGCTCGCTCTTGTCGCACGGGCCAGGACCAACAAAGAGATCGCGTTGGACCTAAGCATTAGTCCTGCCACTGTTAAACGGCATATGGAAAAAATCCTCAGAAAGTTCGGGCTGCGCAATCGCGTCGAAGCCGCGATCCGTGGTCTGATGCTCCAAGGTTGCCCGCACGGTTCGAGTTCCGGCTGTGTTTTTCGGACAATGCAGGGCGGAGACTAAGGAGCCGTTAACGTGGGCCGATTGACCCATAGACGCGCGCGGAACCTTAGTGCTACAAGACGATGAGAATCCTGAGGTAAGTTCGCATTTAAGTTTTTGAGACTGGAACACGTAAAAGGTTTTTTTGCGGCTTAATCCTCGTTGTCCGGCTTCGCCCAACCCGCATTGACGGCGTAAAAGTAGGCGTCGTTGCAAGGAATTCATGTCCGCAATAAAATTCTCGCGCAGCCCTGCGCCAGCCTTGAGGGAATCTCCCAGACGCGGATGGGCGAGATCGTTCTCGTCAACGCTAGGAACGATGTTGAGAAACATCGCCTGTGAGAGTGGTCTTTCGGGCTAGTCGGCAAAGTTAATAAAAATAGAGGAGCGAAAATGATGAAGAATAAGCCTGGCTGGATGGTCTCTGCGCTAGTCGTGTTGACATTTGCCGCGATAGCGGGGAGCTGCGCCGTGCTTGGCGTTGCGCCTTCGGAGATAACAGGCCCGAAGCTGTTTAATTTCCCCGGCGATTGGGAAAAGATCCCGGCTAAGACCGTCACGTTGTTCTACCCCGGTCAAACCTCTTGGCAATACTTGACCAGCGCGGCTCACCCAGGCGCCCAGGCTATAGATGCTGGCTGCGCCACCTGTCACACGGGCCAAGAGAAAGCACTCGGCGCCAAGTTGGTTCAAGCTGGTCCGCGCGAAAACGATCCCATCGCCGGGAAGATTCCTTCGGTCGATCTCACCGTTCGCGCCGCTTACGATGCAGAGTTCATCTACTTGCAGTTCCGCTGGGCGAGTAAAGTACCCCACGCGATGCACACGCTTTGGCGCTATGACGGCAAGCAGTGGGTCGCGTGGGGCGGAGAAAAACCCGAAGCGACCAAGAAGGGAATACTGCCCAGCTACGAGGACCGGCTGGCGATTATACTGGATGATCCTAATAACGTGACCGCCTACGACGGTTCAGGCGCAACGTTCTCGCAAGTCGGCTGTTGGATGACTTGCCACAATAGCATGCGCGCCATGCCCAACGACGTCCCGCGCAAAGCGATTGATCCGCACCCATACTGGGGCGAGAAGGGTCGGCGGGTCGGCGACATCCGAAAATATTTGTTGATTACGCGCACGGCACAAGACAACTCCGGCGCATGGGATAAGGTGAAGCCGGCGACTGAGCTAAACAAACTCAAGACAGCAGGAAAATTTCTGGAGTTCTGGCAGTGGCGCGCCGCTCGCTCCAACGCTGCCGGCTATGCGAGCGACGATTGGGTGCTCGAGTACCGCAATGGCGACGCCGGCCGCTCGCCGTTTTTTAACCCGCCTAAACCCCAGTTCATGTACGATGAAAAGATGACTGGCTTCCAAGCCATTCCCGAATCGCAACTCCAAGCTCGTATGGGACAAGCGGCGCTGATCGAGAAAAAGAACGCGGTGGCGCTTGACCCGAACGCCAAATTCAATGTCGGAGACCTTCTGCCGCAGTATCTACTACGTGAGCCCGAGGGCAGTGCTGCCGACGTCCAGGCATTCGGACGGTATGTCGACGGACACTGGATCGTAGAACTCCGACGTAAATTGAACACGGGGCAAGCAGACGACAAAGTTCTGAAACCGGGAACTGCCTATCCCATTGGATTTGGTATCTTCGACGACACAGTTTCCAATAGGCGGCACTATGTGACGCTACCGATGACGTTAGGGCTTGGCGTCAAAGGGGATGTGACGGCGGTAAAAGTCGGGCCGTGAGGCGCACAGAGTCGCGCCAGGGACCTTTTTTCAGTTGGCATTGATGGAGAGCCCCTGAGCTGAGTGTCGGTTCTCTTAAACAGTTGCCGAAGGGAAGGGAAAAATGCTCGCGTCAAGTGGTGACAATGGCTTTCAAATAAATGGCTATGCCAGCCAAGACGAGAATGCCGCCGACACCCATGAAAAGCAGAAAGCTCGTTGGATGGGCCCAGTGGAGAGTGATCCCCTCGACGGCCAGACCGGCGATCAACAAGTAAGCTGCCATCTTCACTTTGCGCTGCAAGCTTGACGCGTAGTCTGTCATTTACCTGGCCCTTTCCACGTTTTTGTCTTAGCGAGATTTGCCACATCGTGAATTTTATTGTGGCATGTCAAACACGACATATCGTTGGCGGCTAGCGGTTCCTTCATTTCCTTGTGCGGTGTGGTCTCTTCATAGGATCGCGCGTTGGCATGGCAATGTAAGCATTCGCGGTTTTTAAAAGGTTCATAGAGTGCGAGTTTCGCCGGCGGAGTTTTTAAGTAATAGACGTAGATGTGTTTGAGGCCGCGCATCTTGCTGTTGACGTCGCCGAACATAGTGTAATTGGTATGGCAGGTAAAACAGGCTTGCTCCTTCGGGATACGGTTATTTTGAAAATGGGCGGCGGGAAGATAGGTGGAATTGTCGATGCCAAGGCTCTTTCCGTAGGGCTCCATGACGTGGCACGACAAGCAGAACTGCGTCGACTTGGAGTTCTCTAAATGAATCGAAGCGCCCAAGACCGTCGCGACAATCGGCAGGATAAAGAAAGCGATGAAGGCAACGATCTTGCCTCCCTGTGCTGCCGTAATCGAAGGCCGAATCAGCAGCAGGCCGATCAAAATGATACTCAAAACGATGATGGTAGCGCCTGCGTAGTTTGCCAAAGACTATTTCCTTCCGGTCGATGCCGGAGCGCATGGCTCCATCGGTTCGTCTCGGATGCAAGGATATACCGAATCATTACCGATTATCCAGAAAAAAATGGCCAGAGCCCTTTAGCCATGATGAAGAGGAGCCGAATCTCTTATCTTACGCCAAAGGGTCCAGTGGAGTGTTGAATAATCGCTGATTCACCCAGCGTCTAAGGTGCGCCCAAACTGTTGACAGGCGACTGGCTTGATTGTAAGCCCGGAGAAACAATAGAAATCCCGAACCAGGAGGATTCCCGTGAAACTGAAAGCAACTGTAACTACAACTGCCATTATCCTGACTCTATCATGGCCGATCGCACAGGGGTTGGCAGCCGACGCCGATGGCGGCAAAGCGGTCTACGATAAGAACTGCGCCAGTTGCCACGGCGCGGACGGAAAAGGTAACCCGGCGCTGGCTAAGACGTTGGGCGAAAAAGAACTCAACATCGTCGGCAAAGAAACGAAGCAGAAATCGGACGAAGTATTATTGAAGGTCATCGCTGAAGGCGCGGGCAAGATGCCGGCGAGCAAGAAGCTTACCAAGGATGAGCAAAAAGCCGTGCTCCAGTACAGCCGTTCGCTGGCAAAGTAACGGTTTCATTCAAGGACCACCTTCGTTGCGCAGCCAACGGTTGCGCCGTGGAGCTGGCACGCGGTTCGTAGTGATAACGACGGCTGCCGCTGTTAGAATTATGTTCGCTTAAGCTTCAGCAGATCACTCAAGAGAAAGTTCATGATGCCGGCTTCGAGCAGATGCCAAGATCGGCCTGATGCAAAGGAGCATGCCTGGGAAAATCTACCGCTATCTCACCCGCGATCACCGGCGTCTCGATGCCCTGCTCGAGCTCGCCATGTCCGACTCGGAAAATATTGATGCTTCGGCTTACGCCCAATTCCGCGCGGGTTTACTCAAGCACATCGGTATGGAGGAAAAGGTGCTTCTTCCAGCGGCGCAAAAGCGACGCGGCGGCGATCCGCTTCCCGTTGCGCCCAGGCTGCGGCTCGATCACGGCGCCTTGGTCGCGCTGCTCGTGCCGTCGCCCACCGCGCCGATTGTCGCGGCCATTCGCGCGATTCTCGAGGCCCATAACCCCATCGAAGAGGACCCCGGGGGTATGTACGATCAATGCGAGAACTGGCGGGAGCCGAAGCCGATCGGATTTTACGCGAGCTACGGAATTACCCTGAAGTGAAAGTGTTGCCGCATGTCGACACGGCGTTTGTTATGGAAGCGACGCGCCGGGCCATAGCCAGAGCCGGCTACGAGCTGGAAGTGTAGCACGCGACTCGGTGCTGCGCACCGATTTCACCTGACAATCCCGCGCCAAAGCCAGCAAACCAGATTTCTTGCGGGGCGAAGATGTGGGAAGTGAATATGTAGCCCAAAAATTTTTCACGCTGCGCAGTCATCTTTTCTTATCTCTCTATCTACTGACTCGATCGACGGTTACCGGCAAGAACTCCGGTGTCCGGATGTGTTGTCGTACCGACTTCCGATCGGCGGTTGCTTCCTCGTTGGCGGCGAACCAATTTCGGACTCGTTGCGCGCGGTTTTCTCAATCCTGCAAAAATATTTGCTTTTTGGTTTCGCAAAAGTACAAAAAGAAATTTCAGCGCGCAAAAAAATTCGATGATAGGCAATCGAGCGAATTTTTCTGGACAAAGTTTTCGGCTAGGTGCTATAAGCCCGTCTGTGACCCCTCGCCGGTCGTAAGTTCTTATCCGGAGGCATCATGAAGCGGTCGGTTGTCGCTATTCTTTTCATCGCCGCATTGACGGCGCATGAGTATTTAGCCCAGTCTGCAACCCCGGAAGCGCCGAAAAAACCAGAGCCTGCCACCTACGTTGGCAACGAAGTCTGTCAAGCTTGCCACGTGCCCCAGTTCGAAAAATTTTCCACCACCCTCATGGGAAAAATGTTCTTGCACAACCCGCGTAACGAGATGGAAAAAAGGGCTTGCGAGAATTGTCACGGGCCCGGCAGCAACCACGTCGCTGCCGGAGGGGGCAAAGGCGTGGGCGGGTTGATCACGTTTCGCAAGGGCTCGGGCGAGTCCGCGGAAGCGCAAAACCAGCCGTGTCTAACTTGCCATCAACGCGGTGTCCAGACCTATTGGAAAGCGAGCGCCCATGCCAACCGCGGTTTGGCCTGCGTCAATTGCCATACATTGATGGAGAAGACCAGCGGCAAGCAGATGGCGAAGATGACAGACGTAACGCCGTTCGGGGTCAACCGGGCGGAAATCGAAGTGTGCGGCCAGTGCCATTTGCAGCGCAAGGCGCAGCTCATGCGTTCCTCGCATATGCCCATGCGGGAAGGAAAGATCGTCTGCTCCGACTGCCACAATCCGCATGGCAGTCCCAATCCGGCGCAACTTAAGCAAACCAGCGTCAACGATAATTGCTACGCTTGCCACGCCGAGAGACGGGGTCCCTTCCTATGGGAGCATCCGCCGGTCATGGAAGGGTGCACGAACTGTCATGAACCGCACGGATCGGTCAACGATCGGTTACTTAAAGTGACCGATCCGCGGTTATGCACGCAGTGCCATATAGCTACGCGTCATCCAGCCACGCCGCGGCCGTTGCGCCCGCTATCGCCGACGGTGGGGCCATCGGTTTTTGCCTTCAATAGGAGCTGTACGAACTGTCACAGTCAGGTTCATGGCAGCAATCATCCATCGGGTAAGTTCTATACGCGCTAGGAAAGGAGGCCGGCTGTGAAACGAAATAAAGCGGTGTTGCTTTTGAGTTTGAGCGCGACGACGCTCTTATTTCTAGTGGGGCCCAGCCCGGCCCAAGTGGATTTGGGCGACTTTACAATTAGCGGTTCCGCTGAAGTGGGCGGCATGCCTAGCCACAGAAGCGGCAGCGATACCAAGCTTGAAGAATACCGCGACTTGCCTGAGACAATCGTCGTGCCGCAGATCGAGTTGTTTCTCGACAGCAAGAAAAAAGATTTCTACCTGGAGTTGGAGTCGCTGAAAACCGGCCGCGACGATCAGAGCTACCGCTTGCGCGCGGGCCGGTACGGCCTCTTGGATCTCGAGTTTGTTTGGGACCAAATTCCCCATCTGTTTAACGTCGATAACGCGCGCACGCCGTTCAGCATGAACGGAGGAACCTATACACTGTCGTCGAAACCCGTCGGGACGACGGGCGCTAACATGCGCGACTGGGTCAACGCCAACGCGCAGCCGGTCGATCTTAAGCTCTATAATGGATTGGCTAAATTCAACTTACGCTACACGCCGACCCCGGGTTGGACTTTCACCGGCAGCTACGGTTCGCAAAATACCGCTGGCGGCCGTGCCTTCGGGGCCTACTTCGGCCCGAGTCCGGGCAACTACAATATTACCGAGCTAGTCGAACCGATCGATTACCAGACCCACAACGTCGAGCTCGGCGGTGAGTACGCCGGGAACGGCTGGACTTTGGGACTTAAATACAACGCGTCGCTTTTCCACAACAACACCAGTACTCTGACCTGGGACAATCCGCTCAATACCACCGGGGTTGGCTCCGGATGTGTGGACTCGGCCACGTACGCACCGGGAACGGGGCCGTGCCGCGGCCGTTTTGACCTATACCCGAGCAATCAGGCGCATATGTTCACCATGACCGGCACCGCGAACCTGCCGTTCAAGACCAACTTCATGAGCGCATTTTCTTACGGTTGGAGATTGCAGAACGATAAGTTCATACCTTTTACGGTGAACACCGCGGTGACCCAGCCCACAATCAGCCGGAGCAGTCTTGACGGCGACGTGCGGCCGACGATGATCAACGCCACCTTGGTCAATGATTTCTTTAAGGACGTGGGGCTCAAGGCCTCCTATCGTTACTATGACTTCGACAACCGCAGCAAACGGGTGCTTTTGCCGAACGGCATAATCGTCAACGATCAAGAATCGGCGAGCGGCAACGAGTATTATTCATTTCCGTATTCTTATGCGAAACAGAATATTGGTTTCGATGCGTCCTATAAGCTTACGCGCTGGCTAACTGCCAAGCTCGGCTACGGCTGGGAACGCATGCACCGGGAGTATGCCCGTGAGCTGTTGAACTCAAACGAACACAGCTTCGGGCCGACTTTCGATATTCGGCCGACGACATGGACGCTTTTTCGGGTCAGTTACAGGCGCGGCCTCCGTGACGCCCATAACTACGACGCCGGGCGTAATGCCGCAGTGGAAATTGGCGAAACACCGGACGATGTTCGACTGGCCCGCCTGGAGGAATTGCGCAAATTTGACGAGGCAGCCCGGCAGCGGGACAGATTAACAACTTTTGCGCAGTTTTCGGCGACGCAGACCTTGACGCTTCACGGCGGTTTTGATTTTACCAATGACCGTTATCCTCGGAGTGTGATCGGCGTTCAAAAGGACATCGACTACGCGCCATCCATCGGCTTCGTATATGCGCCCCTGGAGTGGGCGACAGTTTTTGGCGACTACAACTGGGAGCGTTTTGATTGGAGAATTCAAGCGATTGCGCGTAACACCGGCGCGGGAGGGTGTCCTGATTTGGATGCTCGAACCGCGGAAAATTGTCCGGCGGCGACTTGGCGCAGCCGGGGCAACGACGAGATTCACACCGTCAAGGTCGGTACCGACATGCAGGTGATCAAGAATCTGCTTAATGTGCGCCTGCAGTACGGCTTCTCGTTCGGCAGCAGCGCGGTGCACTCGAGCGGCAACAGCCCCGCATCGGGTGACTCCGGCGTGGTGCCAGCTACCGATTATCCGACGATCGTCAATCGCTGGCATGAATTCTTGGCGCGCGCCGAATATATGATTCACAAGAACGTCGCGCTCAAGCTCGGTTACTATTTCAATAGCTACAGCAGCAAGGACGCCGGCGTGGACATCATGAGGCTCTGGATGGGCGACGTCGAAACACCGGGGGGAGGTCCCAATTTCAATAACTCCATCGGCCGATCGTTTTTTCTCGGCGACCGGGGCAAAGGTTCCTACCAAGCGCATATCGGTTTCCTCGGGGTACGCCTCAAGTTCTGAGGCTCATCTTGATTGCGTCAGCGTGGGTAACTAACAACGGCTTTTAGTCAGCGCTTAACGCGTCAAGGCCCGCTGATGAGAATCCGTTTCACGCTCTCGCGGGTAACTTTTCCAGCACAATCGGCCGCTCATGAATTACCACGGCAGAATCTTTCACTTACTTGTGATCAAGCTCGAACAACCGGATAGCAGTTTCGTCAGTTAGTTTTTATTATGACGTCTTCCGGGCGATTTTGATGGAGGGGGCTACGAAATTGCCGTCGGTGCTGGCTTGTGCCCTAATCATCTTCGTTTCCATGTCAGGAACGGCGCTCGCCGTGGAAATTAAGACTCCCGAAGATAACTGCGCGACCTGCCATTTAGCCCTCGGCATTGCCAATCTCACCAAACCGGCCGAAGATTACAAATCTGATATCCACGCCGCTAAAGGGTTCACCTGCGCGAACTGTCATGGTGGCGATAGCGCCATCATGGGCTTGGAGGCGATGGACCGGAAGAAGGGCTACATCGGCAAGCCCAGCCCGGTGCAAATTGTCGAAGTCTGCGGAAAGTGCCACTCGGACGCCAATTTCATGCGGCGCTATAATCCGTCGTTGCGCGTTGACCAAGTCGCCGAGTATCACACATCGGTTCACGGCAAGAGACTCAAGGAACAAAAGGATCTGAAAGTAGCGACCTGCGCGAGTTGCCACGTCCCCCATTCGATCAGGCCGCCCAACGATTCTCGGTCGTCGGTCCATCCATTGCGCGTCGCCGATACGTGCGGTTCATGTCATGCCAATAAAGCCTACATGGCGTCCTACAAGATTCCGACCGACCAAGTCGAGAAATACAAACAGAGCGTGCATTGGAAGATGATCGCCCAAAAGAGCGATCTCTCGGCGCCGACATGCAACGATTGCCACGGCAATCACGGCGCGGCGCCGCCTGGTGTGTCTTCGGTTGTGAACGTTTGTGGCCAGTGCCATGCGGTGAATTCCGACCTGTTCAATAAGAGCCCGCACGGCAAAATCTTTGCGCAAATGGGTGTTCCAGGTTGCGCAACTTGTCATAGCAATCACGCAATTAGCGAGACTAGCGATGCGATGTTGAGCGCGGGCGATAAATCGGCGTGCGCCGGTTGTCATCCGCCAGCCTCGTCGGGTGGAGTGCTGGCGATGGGTATGCTCAAGTCCATTGAGCGGCTGAAGACAGGTTACGAACGATCTCTCGCCGTGCTCAAAAATGCCGAACACGCCGGCATGGAGGTCAGCCAACCGTTATTCGAGCTCAACGAAGCCAAGACCGCGCTGATTAAAGCGCGCGCCGCGATCCACGGGTTCGATCAGGCTATTCTGGACAAAGAAGTTGAGCCCGGACTCAAAAGCAGTGAGAAGGCCTATGCGCGCGGCTTGAAAGCGCTCGATGAGTTGCAGTACAGGCGCAAGGGTTTGGCGATCTCCGCGTTGATCATCTTCGCCCTAGTAGTGGGCTTGATTTTGAAAATCCGGCAAATGGAAAGAAAATCAAAGTAAGCCTGCGAGGAATTTTTTACTATGGCCAATGACGAAGCATCCGTGCCGCTCGATAGTGGACGGCGAAATTTCCTCAACTGGTTCTTGGGTACCGCCGCAGGCGCGTTCTTCATCGCAGTGACCTACCCGTTGAGCAAGTATCTCATCCCGCCGGAAGCGGAAGAATCGACGGCGCACACCGTGACGCTTGCGCTTAAACCGCAAGAAGTAAAACAAAACAGCGGGCAAATTTTCCGTTTTGGCAGTCAGGCGGCGATCCTGATCAGAACCCCGAACGATGAGCTCAAAGCCTTCACTGCCGCCTGCACCCATCTTGCCTGCATCGTGCAATACCGATCGGACATCAGCCACATCTGGTGCGCCTGCCACAACGGCCACTTTGATTTGAACGGCAAAAATATCGAGGGACCGCCGCCGAAGCCTCTGGAAGAGTACGCGGTGAACGTGAGGGGCGAGCAAATCGTCGTGAGCAAGAGAGGCTAGATCAAAGATGGAATACCAAGGCTCCAGGCACGGCAAGCTCTGGCTCTGGCTCGATGAAAGAATCGGACTGAGCGACTTTGCCAAGCTCGCGAAGAAAAAAGAGGTGCCGCTGCACCGTCACACGTTTTGGTATTACTTCGGCGGCATGACTTTGTTTCTGTTCATGATCCAGGTCGTCACCGGCATTCTTCTGTTACTCTATTACCGGCCGAGCGCAGGCGAGGCCTTCGAATCGATCCAGTTTCTCATGACCGAGGTGCAGTTTGGCTGGCTGGTTAGATCGATTCACTCATGGTCGGCCAATCTCATGATCTTTGCGATGTTCATTCATCTATTCAGCGCCTTGTTTCTCCATGCCTATCGCCGCCCGCGCGAATTGACCTGGCTTTCCGGCGGCGGACTGCTGGGCTTGAGCCTGGCGTTTGGATTTACCGGCTACCTGTTACCGTGGAACGAGCTGGCGTTCTTTGCCACTCGCGTCGGCACCGAGATTCCGGGTGTTCTGCCGTTGATAGGACCGTTCGTGCGCCGGTTGTTACGCGGCGGGAACGACGTCACCGGCGCGACGCTCACGCGCTTTTACGGGATCCACGTGGCCATCTTGCCGGCGCTCGTCACCGTCATTCTCGGACTTCATCTTTTTATGGTGCAAAAACATGGCATGAGCCGTCCGCCGAGCGAGAAAAAAAGCAGCGACGAAAAAAAAGCGATGCCGTTTTTTCCGAATTTTTTTCTGCGTGACTTGGTCGGCTGGCTCTGCGCCCTCGGATTGCTCGCGGCCCTGGCTGCCTACTATCCGGCGGAGTTGGGCAAGAAGGCGGATCCATTCCAGCCGGCACCCATCGGCATCAAGCCTGAATGGTATTTCATGGCGATGTTTCAGACGCTGAAATTTCTGCCGAGCCATATTTTCGGCATTGAGGGCGAGCTGCTGGGTGTGCTCGGGTTCGGATTGGTGGGGCTGGTGTTGATTTTGATGCCGTTTCTTCGACCGTCGCGCCGCATTAGGAAGGTGGAGCCGTTGGCCAGCGGCTTTCGGCTTTGGCTGATCGTCTATTCCATCGTTCTGACGTATTTGGGATACACCATGAGTCCGACAAAATGAGCCTGTGCAGTTTCGCAAACTTGGGAAAAAACGGAATTGCCTGCAACCGTTGCCATGGTCATTTATGCTAGCACCAGGTAGCGCGCAGCGACACTGAATCATCCGATGGTTAGTCGCGTCTAATACGGAGAATGCTTCACCTGTAGGAAAAAGTAGCCAGCGCGTCGAGCCCTACAACCGTGTGCGGCGCGGCAAGACTCCGGGCCATAAGCCAGGTCAGCGTCTGACAAAACACAGTAGTTAAAAATCCGAAGGCAGAACACCAAGCACTAAAGGAGAGACCGATCATGGGGCACAAAATCAGCATAACGATAGCTGGATTATTGATTTGGATGGGGACAACTTCGGCTGCGATCGCCGCCGATGCCGACAGCGGCAAAGCGCTTTACGAAAAATCTTGCGCCGGCTGTCACGGTGCCGATGGCAAAGGTAACGAGAAAATGGCGAAATTACTCAGGATTCGATAAGGGCCTTCAATATCGTCGGGGCCGAAACCAAAAAGAAGTCTGACGAGCAATTCACTGAAACTCATCGCCGAAGGTGCCGGGAAAATGCCGGCTTCCAAGCTGACCAAAGAGGAGCAAAAACAGGCTTTGGGCTATGCGCGATCCCTGGCGAAGTAGCGCAGCGGGTGAACTTTCAGATCGTGCCTCTAAAGATGCAATAGGTCAGAGATCAGTAAGGATCGCATCCAATCTGAGAACAGACGCCGGTCAAGCCGGTGACAATAGCAATCAGATAAATGGCTATACCAGCCAAGACGAGAATGCCGCCGAGACTGATGAAAAGCAGAAAGCTTGTCGGATGGGCCCAGTGGAGAGTAATCCCTTCAACGGCTAGGCCGGCGAGTCAACAAGTAAGCTGCCGTCTTCAGTTTGCGCTGCAAGCGCGACGCGTTGCTCTGTCATGTTCCCGGGCCCTTTCCACTTTTTTGTCTTATCGATGTTCGCCACATCGTGAATCTTAGCTGTGGCATGTCAAGCACGACATGTCGTTGGCTGGCTAGCTGTTCCTTCATTTCCTTGTGCGGTGTTGTTTCTTCATAGGATCGCGCGTTGGCATGGCAATGTAAGCATTCGCGGTTTTTGAAAGGTTCATAGAGTGCGAGTTTCGCCGGCGGAGTTTTTAAGTAATAAACGTAGATGTGTTTGAGGCCGCGCATCTTGGCTGTTGACGTCGCCGAACATGGTGTAATCGGTGTGACAGGTAAAGCAGGCTTGGTCCTTCGGGATACGGTTGTTTTGAAAATGGGCGGCGGGAAGATAGGTGGGATCGTCGATGTAAAGGCTCTTTCCGTGGGCTTCCATGACGTGGCAAGACAAGCAAAACTGCGTCGACGTAGAGTTCTCTAAATGAATCGAAGCGCCCAAGACCGTCGCGACGATCGGCAGGATAAAGAACGCAATAAAGGCGACAATCTTGCCTCCTTGCGCTGCCGTGATCGAAGGCCGAATCAGCAATAGGCCGATCAGAATAATACTCAAAACGATGACGGTAGCGACTGCGTAGTTTGCCAAAGATTATTTCCTTCCGGTCGATATCGGAGCACAGCGGCTCCATCGTTTGTCGATGATTCCTAGCGTATACCGAATGGTCGGCAAATTATCCAGTAAAAAGTGATTCATGGGCTATTCGGCCAGTATCCTTCGGAATCGATGGTCTATGCTCAGGCTGCAGGTTTCTCATAAGACGAGTGATAGATCGCCGTGTGCCTCGGCGTCTAAAGATCGCGACAGAGATCGTTGACAGTCACTTGCCTAGATTGTAAATCCTCAAGGGTAACAGAAAAGCCAATCAGGAGGACCTCCGTGAAATTAACACAATCGCTAACGACCACCGCCGTTATCCTTACTCTAGCATGGCCGATCAGCCAGGGCTCTGGCAGCCGACGCGCGATGCCGGCAAGGCGCTATGAGAAGAACTGCGCCGGTTGTCATGGGGCGGACGGAAAAGGCAATCCGGCCATGGTCAAAGCCTTGGGGAAAAAGGGCTGAACATCGTCGGCAAAGAAACGACGCAGAAATCGGACGACCAGCATTTTGAAGGTCATCGCTGAGGGTCCGGCAAAATGCCGGCGACAAGAACTGAGCAAAGACGAGCAAAAGGCAGGCTGAGTTACTCCGATCGCTGGCAAAGTAACGGAGCGCCTTCGTTGCGCAGCCGACGCCTGCGCCGTGGAGTTGGCTAAGCGGTTCGGTAATCACGAGTGATGCCGCTGTACGAATTATGTTTGTTTCAGCTTCAGCAGCTCAATCAAAAGAAAGCTCATGATGCCGGCTTCGATGCAGATGCCAAGATCGGCCTGATGCAAAGGAGCATGCCTGGGAAAATCTACCGCTATCTCACCGGCGATCACCGGCGTCTCGATGCCCTGCTCGAGCGCGCCATGTCCGACTCGGAAAATATTGATGCTTCGGCTTACGCCCAATTCCGCGCGGGTTTACTCAAGCACATCGGTATGGAGGAAAAGGTGCTTCTTCCAGCGGCGCAAAAGCTGCGCGGCGGCGAACCGCTTCCTGTCGCGGCCAACTGCGCCTTGATCACGGTGCGTTGGCCGTCTTGCTCGTGCCTTCGCCGACCGTGCAGATGGTCAGTGCGATTCTGGCAATTCTTGAGCGCCATAATCCGCTCGAGGAAGATCCGGGTGGTATGTACGATCAATGCGAAGAATTGGCGGGAGCCAATGCCGAGCAGATTTTGCGCCAGTTGCGCGAGGCTCCCGACGTAAGAGTTGTGCCAAACGTCGATGGCCCGCATATCATCGAAGCGACTCGCCGCACATCGGCAAAAGCCGGCTACGATCTAGGAGGTTATAGAAATGAAACTTGCTATCCCTGAACCGCTGAGAATCGAACACCAAGAACTGCACGCGGAACTTGTCCATGCGACAAAAGCTGGAGGTAAGACGGGCGAGGCGGCGAAAGCCGTGGCCAAAATTCTCCATAATCATTTTCTCAAGGAAGAAGAATTTGCCTTGCCGCCAATCGGTCTATTAGCGCGGCTGGCGCGCGGCAAAGTCGATCGACGAATGCGCTCCGTTCTGATCATGACGGATCGGCTAAAGGCGGAGCTACCCGATATGCTTCGGGAGCATCGAGCCGTAGTGGCGGCGTTGAAGAAGTTAATCGCTGCGGCCAAGAGGGAAAAACTGCCGGAGCACGCGCGGTTTGGGGAGAAGTTAATGCTGCATGCGCAGACTGAAGAAGAAGTCCTTTATCC
Organism: uncultured delta proteobacterium; assembly: GCA_963804165.1. Classification (GTDB taxonomy): domain Bacteria; phylum Desulfobacterota; class Binatia; order UBA9968; family UBA9968; genus DP-20. Next base: position 49,759 of record CAWDPO010000043.1, on the reverse strand, counting down.
CGCCGCCATCGTCATCGGCGAATTTCTTCGATTAAGATTGCCGCATTAAGTTCTCTCTGGACAATCGCGCATCGAAGGGTAGCCATCCCAGTACCAGAGCGGCCGTTGCTCTCCGATGAAACGTGCGATTCGCTGGGTTAAACTTGCTCGCGGTCGGACTCGAAAGTATAGAGCTCCGCGGCAACTCGGTCTCCGCTTCAATTCGACGCGGGTTCGGATAACGCAGCGCCTGCCAGCAGAGCCATACCAGTGGCAAAGCCCCGCCGATTATAAAGAGAGCGTCGCCGGGCAGGCGCGCCCATTCGAGAACATTAACCCAGGGCAAATTGATAAACGCCAAACTCCGCGCGTACCAGTAGCCAATATCCACGGCGTAATAGAGCTGGACAATGCCGAGCGGAAAAAGATTCACAAATGCCATCCATGCCAAGCCGATATTCAAAGACCAAAAAGATATTTTAGCCGCGCGATCGCTCCACCTTTCGGGACGGGTCAAGTAACGCAAGCAGAAGAGCAATAGCCCGGCGGCCAGCATGCCATAAACTCCCATCATCGCGGTGTGGCCGTGATTGGCCGTGAGCGCGGTGCCGATTTCATAGTAACTTACCACCGGCAGATTGATTAGGAATCCAAACACCCCGGCGCCGAGAAAATTCCACACACCCACCGACACCAGAAACCAGACGGCCCAGCGGTGGAGATGATAGCGTTCGGTGGTCTTCTGTTCCCCGGATTTTATAAATGACCAGGCCTCGAGGGACAGGAGCAGCAACGGGATCACCTCCATAGCAGAGAAAGTCGCGCCGAGAGCGAGATGCGCCACCGGTGTGCCGCTGAAATACAGATGATGCATGGTGCCGATGACGCCGCCGAGAGAGTAGAGAATAATATCTAAATAGATCACGCGCAGGGCAGTCGCTTGGCGCACGACTCCGAGTAACACGAACATGTAAGCGACGACCACTGTCGTAAATAGCTCGAGAAAATCTTCGACCCAGAGATGCACTACCCAAAAGCGCCAGAAATCATTGACTACGAACCCTTCACGAGGGCTTGCAAGCAAACCTACGGCGTAGAAGGCGGGAATCGCGAGGGCGGCGTAGAAGAGCAACCAGGGCATGTTGCCGAAGTGTTGCTCGCGCAGCGTCCCACGCAGACCGCGAAACAATATAAAGACCCAAAGGAAAAGACCTACGACGAGCAGGATCTGCCAGAGCCTGCCGAGGTCGAGATATTCCCAGCCCTGATGACCCAGCCAAAACCACAATCCCTCGCCTAACCAACCGCGTGCGCCGACATACTCGCCCGCGAGACTGCCGAAGACCACAATCGCAACAGCGATGAGAAGCAGGATTGTAAGCGCCGCTTGGCCGGAACGCTCGCGCCCCGCGATCAGGGGCACGATGAAAATTCCGGTTGCAAGGTAGGAGGCCGAGACCCAAAAAATTGCCAGCTGGACGTGCCAGGTGCGAGCGATGTTAAAAGGCAGAATCGCTGAAAAATCGATGCCGAAAAATCCTTCCGGCTCGGCGCGATAGTGCGCGATTAGTCCACCGGTCAAAGTTTGCAAGACGAACAGCAATGAAGACACGAAGAGGAACCATACAATGGCTCTCTGTGCCGGCGTAACCGCCACTTGATCGATGGAACGGAATTGCACCGGTTTACTCCCTGTTTCACTCCAGCCGAGCCAATCGTAACGGCCGAAAAAATACAGGATGAGCCCGGTCCCTCCCAACAGTCCGATGATGGAAATCACGCTCCAGGTAATGGCATCGGCGGTAATAAAATTACCCGCCAGCGGCTCCGGGGGCCAATTATTGGTGTATGAGTAGGAGTGTCCCGGACGATTGGCTGCCGCGGTCCAAGCAGTCCAAGCAAAGAACGCGGTGAGTTTGCGAATATCTTCCGGATTCGTAATCCATTCGGCTTGTGCGCCGCCCCGTGTTTGTTTTGCAGAAAAAATCGAGCGGTAGTAATCCTCCATCATTTTGTGTGCCGCTGCTCTTTGCGCAGTCCAGACGAGCGAATCTTCATTCGGATCGTAGGTATTTTTGTGCAGCTCTGCCGCAACCCGCTCGCGCGCCGAAAGGCCGCCTGTCAGCACGCCGGCATAAGCCGCGACAAGAAACTCGGCGCTCTTGTGAAGGTACTCGGCGGTAAAATCAGGCCCCAGATAAGCCCCATGACCGTACACGGAGCCATACTCCATCAATCCGTAGCGCTGGAAGACATTCATGCCGCCGAGAATATCGCCGCGAACAAACACGATCTTTTCACCCGCCACGACTCTTGCGGGCATCGGCGGTTGGTCGCGGTAGACCAGATAGGCGAGCAGGCCGAGAACGGTAAATCCGAGGATATAAGTCAACATCGCTCCTTGGAACCAAAGAGACGAAATTGGCATAGGTTCTCGCGCCATGACTTGACACCTCCGTTTTAATGAACTGTGTCAGTGCCCGATCTTTAGAACTACTTTACAAATGGGCTAGTGAAGTCTGTGAATCACAGCAGGACAATCCGTAAAATCTCGATACCCACCAGCGAATTTACAAATTGTTTAATAATTCAGATGCCGTCGAGTTTATAAACCCCGGGGCGCCTCAACGGGTAATTTGCGCTCGGTTATATAAACATAGCCTTCGGCAAGCCTGCAACAGAAAACGGCGATATTTAGAGTCGCCTGCAAACTGTTTGAGGGCAAGGTCAGTCCCGACTGTGTCTGAAAGTTATCCTTCGCGCCGCAAGAATTTGGCAATCTCCAGACAGAAAACGGCGAGGCCAGCCGCGCCAATCGGAATCATCAAATCAGTCCACGGCAATGGGGCGAAGCGGAATATCTCGCGGGCTTGCGGAATGTAAATGACTGCGGCGAGAAAAGCTTAACGCTCCCCCGACAACCCACCACACAGCGCGATTCGGCAAGCGCAGAGCGCTCCACAGGTTTTGCGAGTGTGAGCGATTGACGAGGATGAGTCCTAGCATTGTGATCACCAAGGTCGCGAATGTGAGTATACGCACCTCGGCTTCGCCGTAACCGCGGTAAAGAGAAAAGCCGAACACCAAAAGTATGGCGAGCAAGCTGATGAATCCTTCGAATAGACTAAAAACGATCTGGCCCATGCCAAAAAGTGGCGCGTTTGGATTGCGCGGCGGGCGTTCCATCACGTTAACCTCCGCGGGCTCGGCTTCGAAAGCGATGGAACAAGCCGGATCGATGATTAACTCAAGAAACACGATGTGCACCGGAGTGAGTATGAGAGGCCAATCGAGGAGCAACGGCAGCAACGCCAGGCCCGCGATCGGCACATGAATGGAAAAAATAAAGCCCATCGCCTTTTGAATGTTATCGAAAATCCGTCGGCCAGACCGAATGGCTTCGACGATAGTGGCGAAATTGTCGTCGAGCAGCACCAACGAAGCGGCTTCACGCGCCACGTCGGTGCCGCGCCCGCCCATGGCGATGCCGATATGGGCGGCTTTGAGCGCCGGCGCGTCATTCACTCCGTCGCCGGTCATCGCCACGACCTGACCATTGGCTTTGAAGGCTTCCACCAAGGCGAGTTTTTGTTCAGGCAGGACGCGCGCAAAAATCGATGCTCCGGCGATGCGCCGGCGCAGTTCCCCCTGAGATAGCCGGTCAATGTCGGTGCCGATCATAAGCTCCCGTTCGAGCGGCAGATCGATCTTGCGACCGATCGCCCGCGCGGTGGCGGGATAATCCCCTGTGATCATGACGACGTTCACGCCGGCTTCGTGGCATTCTTTGATCGCGCTCGGAACTTCGGGACGAAGCGGGTCGGCCAAGCCAATGAGACCCAAAAATTCGAAATCAAAATCGTGCTGACTCTTTGGCCAGCGCTCACCGGCGAAACTCGTCTTGGCCACCGCGAGGACACGCAAGCCGTTACCGGCCATCGCATCGACATGTCCCGACAGTGCGGTCATCAGCTCGTCGCTGAAGTGACAGAGATCGGCGACCGCCTCGGGCGCTCCTTTGGCGGCGATCACGTATTCGTCGCGTCTTGGTGCCTTCCAGACATGGGATAGCGCGAGCAACTCCGGTTTGATGGAATACTCGTGAACTAGCGTCCATTTCTCGTTATTCCCCGTGGATCGAGATAGCGATCGCCCAACGCTATGAATGCTTTCTCCATGGGATCGAAGGGCTCGGTTTCACTGGCCAACACCGCAAAGCGCACCAGCTCGTGGAATCGCCCTGGCAGCGCGCGGGGTTCAGCTTCATCGACTTCGTAAAACTCACCGTCGGCGAAGAGTCGGCTCACGGACATTCGGTTGAGTGTCAGGGTACCTGTTTTGTCGACGCAGAGCACCGTGGCGGCTCCGAGGGCTTCGATGGCCGGCATGCGCCGGGTCAAGACGTTTTTTTGTGACATGCGCCAGGCGCCGATGGCGAGAAAGACCGTCAACACCACCGGAATTTCTTCAGGAAGCAGCGACATCGCCAGCGCGATACCGACCAAAAAGCCCTGGAGCCAATTGCCACGGCTCAAGCCGTAAAGCACTACAGCCAGCGCGCACAGCGCCAGGCCGACGGCGGCAAAGTTGCGGATCATGACGGTGGATTTCTTTTGCAGGAAGGTTTCGTCGGTTTCGACGGATTGGAGCGCTTTGCCGATCTTGCCGAGTTCGGTTCGCGTTCCGGTCGCGGTGACGCGCACGACGCCGCGACCCTGGATAAGCATCGTGCCGGAATAAACAAACGGCAGATCGTCACCTCCCGGCCGAGTGACCTGCTGAACGCCCTCCCACGCGATCTTGCGAACCGGCATGGATTCGCCGGTCAGCAGCGACTCATCTACCATGAGATCGTTGCAGGAGAGGATCACCGCATCGGCCGGAACGCGGTCGCCTTCGGTGAGAATGACCGTGTCATCGGAGACGACTTCCCTCCCCGCGATACGTTTTTCTTCGCCGTCACGGATCACTAGGGCACGCGGGCTCGACAAGTCGCGCAGGGCTTCCAGAGCGCGCTCGGTTTTTCGTTCTTGGAAAATGGTGATGGTGAAAATGACGATTAACGAGAGAGATAGAATCGACGCCTCGCGCACATCGCCGAGGATGAGATAGATCAGCGTGCTGAAGATGAGCAGCAAAAACATCGGCTCGCGCGCGACCCTGAGCGCGATAACGAGTGTCCTGTGCCGGGCTGCTGAGGGCAATTCATTGTAGCCATCTCGGACGAGCTTCTGCCGCGCTTCTTCACTGCTGAGCCCACGGCCGCTTGTGGCTTCGAAATTGGCTGCCGAGATCATCGCTTCGATCTTTGCAGCGGGTGTGCTTGGAGACGCAAGAAGACCTCCATAACTCCGGACAAATTCGGCCGGCTGATTTCTTCAAGATCGTAGCATACGTGGCAGGAAGGCTTCGGCAGCGAAATGAGCCGGGCCAAATCGACCGGGCTCGCCACGACGATGCTGTCGCACGGCGTGGCACGGATGGTCGCGGCGAGATCTTCGAGCTGCCCCGGGGAGTAACCCATGGCCGGGAGCGCTCTGCCGACCCAAGGAAATTTTTTGAAGGTCTCGACCAAGCTTCCCTTGGCATGGGGTTTGGGGTCGACGATTTCAGCGACGCCATGCTGTTGCGCCGCGATCGTTCCGGAACCGTAGGCCATTTCGCCGTGGGTCAAGGTCGGGCCATCCTCGATCACCAGGACTCTTTTGCCCCTGATGATCTCTGGCTTATCGACCGTAATATTTGAGCGCGCTTTAATCACGGTGGCCTGACGGATTTACCGCCGCTACGTTGGCCATGACTTGCTCGACGCCGTCGACCGGCGCCGAATCCATCTTGTTGACGATCAATACTTGCGCCCGGCGAAAATTGGTTTCGCCGGGATGATAGAGCAACTCATGACCGGCGCGATGCGGATCGAGCAGAACAATCTCCAGATCCGATTTGAAAAATGACCAATCATTATTGCCGCCGTCCCAAAGAATGACGTCGGCTTCTTGTTCGGCTGCCGCGAGGATGCGCGCGTAATCGACGCCGGCATAAACGCACGACGCCTTCATTGATATGTTGCTCGTACTCCTCGCGTTCTTCAATCGTGCAGTGGTGACGGTCACAGTCTTCAACCGTGGCAAAACGCTGCACGGCTTGTAGAGCCAGATCGCCGTAGGGCATCGGATGGCGCACTACAACGGGGCGTAGATTGCGCCCGCGCAAAAGCGCGGCGATTCGCCGGATCACGGAGTCTTTGCCGGAGCCAGTGCGCACGGCGCAAACCGAGATTACCGGTCGGATTGAAGAAAGAGAGCTACGATCCGGGCCGATGAGGCGAAAATCCGCGCCGCAGGCCAAGGCCCGCGAAGCGAGATGCATGACGGCGACATGGGAAAGATCGCTGTAGGCAAGGATCACTTGATGAACATGCTGCTCGCGGATGAGCTTTTCCAAATCTTCTTCCGGATAGATCGGGATGCCGTCCGGATAAAGCGGGCCACTTAATGACGAGGGATATCGGCGGCTCTCGATCCCAGGAATTTGCGCGGCCGTGAATGCGACGACCTCGACGTTCGGATCGTTGCGAAAACAAACGTTGAACGTGTGAAAGTCTCTCCCGGCCGCGCCGAGAATCAGCACGCGTTCGCGCTTAGACTTCAGACTGTTCCCATGATCCAGTTGCGCCACGATTGACTCCCTGATTGCTGTGAGAACTCGTTGACTGAATCTCATCATTGAAATGAGCAATATATATGCCCCTAACTTTGTGGGTGAAATGCTTCGAGATCGGCGTGGGTTTTTGCGGCAAGCTGTGTGTTTTCTTCCAGCAGCAGCCTTATCTTCTCATTGCCGCGAATCCATTAGAGGAAATTTCGCAAAGCCGCCACAATTTCTGAAAAATCCTCTATTCGTGCCACTGGCACGGGCTGTGCGAATTTTCGATAGAGGATAGCTCATGGGAAAATCAGCTTCATTGAATTTCCGAACCTACGCTCGAGCCGTTATCGCTCTAGCCATGATGGTGGTCTGGGGACTCGTCACAATCTCCGGGTTTTTGCTTTGGCTAGTTCCTCACGGACCGCGTTCAGGGTTTCGATTGCTGCTCTTCGAACTCCCCAAACGCGAGTGGGGCGAGCTGCACGGCTGGTTTAGCTTTATCGCAATCGCGATGACTATCGCGCATTTGGTCGTCGATTGGCGCGGGCTTTCCGGCTGTATGAAATATCTCGCCAGCGTACATCGGCATGACAGTCCGGCAAACCATGAGGCGTCAAGCGCAAGCCGGGCGCGAGCCGCGACATGAAAGATTTGACGATGGCACAAGCTGACCGGCGCACAATCGCCTATTTTTCGATGGAGATCGGCATCGTGTCCGATATGCCGACTTATAGCGGCGGGCTTGGCGTGCTGGCGGGCGATACCGTTCGCGCCGCCGCCGATCTCAAAGTTCCAATGGTGGCGGTGACGTTACTCCATCGAAAGGGCTACTTTTACCAGCGCCTGGATAACAGTGGCCGGCAGATCGAAGAGCCGGTGGATTGGGCGGTGGATGATTTTCTCACTGAGCTGCCACAGCGAGTGTCGGTGATCATTGAAGGGCGCACGGTGATTCTACGGGCATGGAAATACGACGTAGCAGGCCCCGGCGATTTCACCGTACCGGTTTACTTCCTCGATGCCGACGTGCCGGAAAATTCCGAGTGGGATCGCACGTTGACGCACTACCTTTACGGCGGTGATCAGCATTATCGGCTGTGCCAGGAAGTCATTCTTGGGATCGGCGGCGTGCGAATGCTGCGAGCATTGGGTTTCAACGAGCTGGAGCGCTTTCATCTGAACGAAGGACATTCAAGCCTGCTCGCGCTGGAACTCTTGGATGAGGTGGCGCAGTCGGCTGGTAGGGCGGCTATAACTCACGATGATGTTGAGGCGGTAAGAAAAAAATGCGTCTTTACGACGCATACGCCGGTGCCAGCCGGGCAGGATCAGTTTCCGATGGATCTAGTCAATCGCGTTCTCGGACGGCGCGACGTTTACGAAATGCGCGACGTGTTTTGTTGCGGCGATCTTTTGAACATGACCTATCTGGCGCTCAATCTGAGCCACTACGTAAACGGCGTCGCCAAAAAACATGGTGAAGTATCGAGACTCATGTTCGCCGGCTACACCATCGATGCGATCACCAATGGCATTCACGCCGCGACCTGGGCGGCCGACTCATTCGCACAGCTTTACGATCGCTATGTTCCCGGCTGGCGCCAGGACAACTGCAGCCTGCGGTATGCGTTAAGCATTCCGACGCAGGAAATTTGGCGGGCGCACGCGAATGCCAAGAAGCAGTTGCTCCACCACGTCAATCTCGAAAGCAACGCCGGGATGGACTCCGACGTGCTCACGATCGGTTTTGCGCGACGCGCCACCACCTACAAACGCACCGACTTGTTGTTCACCGATCCAGCGCGGCTCAAGACGATCGCCAGCCAGCGCGGCGGTCTGCAGATTATTTACGCCGGCAAAGCCCATCCTCAAGACCAAGCCGGAAAGGAACAAATTCAACGGGTATTTCACGCGCGCGATGTGCTGCGCGACAAGATCAAGATCGCTTATCTGACAAACTACAGCATGGAAATCGGCAAGATGATGGCCGCCGGCGTCGATGTCTGGCTCAACACGCCGCTGCCGCCGATGGAGGCTTCGGGCACGAGCGGCATGAAAGCCGCGGTGAACGGCGTGCCGAGCTTTAGCGTGCTCGATGGCTGGTGGATTGAAGGTTGCATCGAAGGCGTGACTGGCTGGTCGATGGGCCCGTCGGACGGGCCGGCGTCTGCAGCGGCCAATCACAGCAACGATGCTGCTTCGCTTTATGAAAAACTAGAGCAAATCGTCTTGCCGCTCTACTACGACGATCGCGATGGCTTTTTGGATGTCATGCGGCACGCGATCGCGTTGAATGGTTCGTTCTTCAATACGCACCGCATGCTGCAGCAATATGTACTGAAGGCGTATATTTGAAAGGAAGACTCCATGCCTGATTGGTTTTGGTTTATTGTTTTTCTGATCGGCTATGTGGTGCTCATGCGTTGGGTGTTACCGCGTTTCGGAGTGCCGACGTGAATGTCCGGCACGTGTAACGTCGAGTCTCGGCGTAAGAGTCCTGATAAAGACGAAGACCCGGTAACATGAAGATTCACTTCTCAACTACGGCCGTTCAACGCTTAGAATTCCTGAATTCGCTGACGCCCTCGATGGCATCGACGGCTATTCAGCGGACGAAACTGGCTATATTTAGAAGGTGTTCCGATTATCGTCGCGCCTTCGCAGTACTGCAAAAGAGAAACTGTATTTTATCACAGTTGCTAACGACCAAAGGTTACGCTCTCAAAAACTTACGCTTTTTGCTGGTATGTCTCTTGCTCTCTTTACGATCAGCGATGCCAGCTTCACAGCGGAGCGGACTCGCTGCAAGTAACGAAGGGAGCAACTTATGTCTCTAATTGAAACTCAGAACGAAATTACCCCGGACCAAATGCGCCATCACCAAATCGACCAGTATTGGGCCGGAGATTTGAGCAGAAGAGTTTATCTGCTACGGCGCCAGCGAAAAGCGATCCTGGAAAATTGCCGTCGGATTGCCGTGATCGGCGCCAGTGTGGATCCGGAGAGCGCGAGTTTTGTCGCCGTCGAAAGGCTTCTAGGGCTGAGCCTGGAAATCATCCCGGTCTTTCCGGATCGAGAAAGTTTTCTTGGACTCCGTTGTTACCGCACGCTGCGCGATATTCCCGGTAAGATCGATATCGTTCAAGTCTATCCGAATGAGGGCATCGATTTCGTCGAGCTGGCGCGCGCGGCGGTCGACCGCGGTGTTTCAACTTTTTGGATCGAACAGGGCGTGGCGGCATCACGAGAGGTCGAGGATATACTCACCTCGGGCCGCGTCCAGCTGGTGGAGTACGAAAATCTCGAACGCGAATATCTCAAGCATATGCCGTTTGTCATGCCGTCGGCCGCGTCAGGACGCCGCGATAAGAAAGCGGCCAAGGTGAAGGAGCGGATGTCGAGGAACCCGGCCACCGTCAAGCCGGGCGACGCGCTCAAGGACGCGATCTGGAAGATGGAACACGGTCACTACCGCCATTTACCGGTAGTGGACGACGAAGCGAAGTTGCTCGGCATGCTGACCGACCGCGATATCCGCCTGATTCGTCCGTCCCTAGCCTTCGTCAGCAAGGAGGAGGCCGCGGTGCAGCTCTGGTCGATCGCGGTGCAGCAAGCGGCCGTGTTCGATCCCGTCAGTGTAAAGCCTGAGACCACGCTCAAAGAGGCGGCCGCGTTGATGTTGCGATGGCATGTGGGCGGGTTACCGGTAGTGGACGAACACGACAAAGTGATCGGCATGATTACCTACACGGATATCTTGCGCGAATTCGTGGGACGCGACGAGCTGTAGTCAATATTTAGGCGCAAATCTCCATCTGCGGAAGAGCTTGAACTGTTTTGGCATCCTCCGATGCAGTGGACATGAATCTTCTTGAGAGCTCCCGGCAAAGGAAGTGTCAGCATCAAATCACAATTAGCGGCGCCAAGAAAACCTTCCTAATCATGAGAATGCAAATCGCCAAATCTCCGACTAATGAGAAAATAACAAATGCCTTTGATGATTTCTCTTGTAGAAATGCGTTAGATCACTGGCACCTGTCTTGCTCCTTTCACTGCTCATACGGAGGACCAAGCCACGCCTAAAAAAGGGGGAGACGAGAAATGTTTACCGATAAGATCGAGCTCAAGGATTTTGACAAGATGGATCCGGAATACAAAGATCTCCTAGGCCGCGTGTTAACGATTCAGGCGGACTGCGAGATCGGCGGACCCCATCTTTACATAGAGAAGATGCTGCCGGCTGCGCCGACAAAGCTGGATCAACTCATCGTCGCACGCACGGCCGCCGAGGAGATCGACCATTTTCGCAAAGTAGCGCGCTTGGCCGGCGATATGGGTACGGACGTTACCTTCGTGCTGAGCCAACCCAATGAAAAGCGTTTCGTCGATGCGTTTCGCGGTCTGATCACGACCTGGGAGGACAATGCCGTCTTCGGTTTCTTGATCGATCGAATCGGACGATACCAGTTGGAAGAATTTTACGACTGCAGTTATCTGCCATTGCAGCGCATTCTGCCGGATATCGTGGCCGAGGAGCTAGGCCATATCGAATATGGCTATAACAAAACGCTGGAGCTGTTGTCGAAAGGCGACCAGCAAAAGGAGCGGGTGCAGAAAGCGATCGATTATTGGTATGTGCGAGCCCTCGATATGTTCGGTCGGAGCGGTTCACAACGGGCCGAGCGCTATCGCTATTGGGGTCTCAAACGACGCTCCAACGAACAAGCGCGAGAGGATTACATCAAAGAGGTCAATCCGATTTTGGAAAGCATGGGGCTCAAAATTCCTGACCCGCTCAAAGGTCGTCGCTATATCTAAAATGGAACGGAGGTCATATGCCGCAAGCAGCACCGAATATTGAAAAACTCGATGAGCATCTGCAGGAGGTTGTACACGCCCTGCACGGTGCCGTTAAACAGGGCTTATCGCACTCGAACGACTCGAAAGTTGTCGATAACGCGATCGAGGACTGTAAAGAGATTCTCGATGTCATAATGGCGGGAAAGGTGTCGGAGTGGTTGAACTGAGTCCGGCAAAGACGGCGGTCAAAACCCGCTGTTGGCAGAGGACGGTAAAATGAGCGAGTCGAATTATTTTTACGAGACAGAGATCGAGTGGAAAGGTGAAAAGGACTTACGGGTTACAAGCGGTAAGCTGCCGGCTATCGACGCCGGTGCGCCGCCAGAATTTAAAGGCAAGGAGAGCAATTGGTCGCCGGAACATCTCTTCGTCGCCTCGCTGAACACCTGCTACACGCTCACCTTGCTCGCCATCGCGGAGTTTTCCAAAATCGCGCTGGTGAGTGTGTCTTCGACGGCAAAGGGAAAATTAGAAAAGGTCCAGGGAGGCGGTTTTCAGATCACCGAGATCGTCGTGAAGCCCCGAGTCGTCTTGGCTTCGGCCAACGATCTTGCGCGCATGCCGCGAATCTTGGAAAAAGCCAAAGAGAATTGTTTCGTCTCCAACTCGATCAAAAGCGTCATCAAAATTGAGCCCGAAATTTTTCATCGGCAGACACCAGCTTCGCCCTGCCCGCTGGGGGACGCGCCTTTACCCCCGAGCGAATCCTCTAAGCTCTTAAGCGCCAGAGTTCTCTTTCCGACGGCTGCCGATCGCTGGTGGGCGCTTCGTTTTTCGCTAGGTTCGCAAATTGTAGGGTTCCGCTTTTCGCAATTTCGAAAAACGTATTGAGCGAACCTCCCCAAAACGCAGTAGCTTTATCGTGGCATATCCGTTGCTCTACGACTCATTGCCTACCATCAAACGCATGAAGCAGAAAGGAGGTGAAAAAAATGAAGAAGACTTGGTTTAATTTTGTGCGCCGGAGCAATCGCGATTTCGCTCGCGGCTTTGTCGTCCTTCGCGCAGCCAAGAGGGGGGATGATGTGGCGAGGGAGTGGTGGTTGGGGACCGGGAACACAGTACAATAAAATGTACGATCCAAAGGCGGCGGAAACGATCTCCGGAGAAGTGACGGCATCGATCGGATCACGCCGAACAAAGGGATGGCAGCGGGAATTCACATGAACGTGAAGACCGATAAAGAAACGGTCTCTGTGCACCTTGGGCCGAGTTGGTACCTCGAGAATCAAGACGTAAAGATCGAACCGAAAGACAAAGTCGAGGTGAAAGGCACCAGAACGACTTTTGCGGGCAAACCGGCGATCATCGCGGCGGAGGTGAAGAAGGGAGATGAAGTCTTGAAGCTGCGCGATGACAGCGGCTTCCCAGTGTGGAGCGGCTGGCGGCGGCGGTAGCGCGGGACGGAAAAGTAAGTGGGGAGCACGGCGGCGAATTCCGAATCGCATACGGTTTTCGCCGCCGCGGATGGTTCGACGGAGAATCTTCTATGAACTGGCTCAAAAAAGAAGAATGGTCGTGGTGGCAAGCAGGTTTACTGCTGGGCCTGCTTAACATCGCTGTGTTCTACACCGCGAATTACTACCTGTCGGTTTCGACTACTTTCTCACGCTCCGCTGGCATGCTGGTTGGACTGGTCGCGCCGGATCATGTGGCGGCGAACGCTTACTGGCATAACGTCAAGCCGATTGTCGACTGGCAATTTATGCTCGTGCTCGGCATTCCCATCGGCGCCTACCTGGCCGCGCGGTTAAGTCAAAAAGCCGTTGCGTTTAGCGGCTCGCTTCCCGACATGTGGGTGAGCCGGTTCGGCACAAGCAACACGCAGCGTTGGGTCCTCGGGATTCTCGGTGGCATTTTCGTCGGTTTCGGCGCGCGACTGGCCGATGGCTGAACGAGCGGCCACGCCCTCAGTGGAGGGCTTCAATTGGCGGTGAGCAGTTGGATTTTTCTGATCGCAATGATGATTTCAGGAACAATCATGGCGCGGCTGATCTTTCGGAGGGTGTAGTTATGGGTCCACTGGAAATTACCGGTCCGGCGCGCCTCGTACTCGGGCTCGTCACGGGAATTCTGTTTGGCTTTATTTTGCAAAAAGCACAAGTAACCAAGTATCAGAAGATCGTGTCCTTTTTCCGTTGGACCGATCTGACGGTGCAAAAAGTCATGTTCGCGGCGATCCTGGTCGGCATGGTCGGCGTCTACGCGTTGCACGATCTTGGTTTGGTCAATCTCCACATCAAACCGACGCTGCTCGGCGCGAATATTCTCGGCGGTCTGATCTTCGGCGTCGGCATGTTGCTCTTGGGCTTCTGACCCGGCACCTGTGCCGCGGCCTTCGGCGAAGGTCGCTTAGACGGTTTGTTTCGCGGTGTTCTCGGTATTTTGATCGGTGCCGGTCTCTACTCGGAAGTCTATCCGTTTATTCAAAATAACCTTCTTAAGCTCGGCGATTACGGCAAGCTGACCATTCCTTCCTTGATCGGGACGGACCCCTGGCCAGTGATTGTGCCCGTTGTTTTAGTTTTCGGTGCCGTACTTTTTTGGTTGGAGAAGAAAGGTTTGTGAAAGATAGGCAGTAGCGCAACGCAGCGGGCAGGAACGACCGCTTGGGAGCGCACAGATGGCTTTTGCTTTGATTTCATCTGTCGATGGCGGTGAAAAAACGACGGTTGGATGGGTGGAAAAGGTTCAGATCCATCCGGGCAATCTCCTTGTTGAGGCGAGGCTCGATACCGGCGCCGATACTTCTTCGCTGCACTGCGATTGTATTACCTCCTTCGACCGCAACGGCGAGAAGTGGGTGAGCTTCATCGTTGAATAGCGGCCGGTCCAGAAATCCGGCTGGTTACTGTCAGAAGAATTTTTCATAGGACTCATGTTTCTATTGCTGAGAATTTTACACTAGTGATTTCGCAGATTTGCGGAACGGAGTCCGCGAAGTGCCCCATAAACAAATAGCTTCGCCGGGCACCACATTTGCTCAGTATTTTATCAGGAGGAAACTGTCATGTGGGGACCTGGACCATGGATGGGACCGATGTGGGGTTTCTGGTGGATCTTCCCTGTAATCGGGCTACTGATCTGCTTTTTAGTTGTGGTCGTCGTGCTGCGCACTATAGCTAGTGGCGGTCGTTTCATATGCATGGGGCCACATCACCGCGATAGCGATGAGATAGATCGGCTTCGCCGCGAGTTGGAAGAGTTGCGTGAGCAAGTAAAGAAACAACGGGCGGCGTAATGAGCACCCAAAGGAAACAATACGGTCCTCTTGCCGTGGTGCTTGCCGGCACTCTAGGTGTAGCGTCTGGCATCGTCTCCGCGATTTTCAAGCTTAAGTTGCCGAAGCTTATGAAAGGTGGCTGACCCTGAGCAAGCGCAACCGACGAGCTGGTTCGGCTCGGAAAAGGCAAAGCTTCCGAACTCCCTGACGACGCCAGCAAGCAATCGGCAAATGTCTAAAAGCAGGTAGCGGAGCAGAGGGTTATGCCGCCGCTTCTGCCGTTTTCACCTTGCGTCCGCGCTTCTTCGCGTCGGGCGCTTCAATTTTCTTGCTGCCGATCACCACAAAGCCAAGCTCTACCGCTCCGCGAAGAGCTAGAGATCTTCCCGTCAGACTTCCTTCACACTAAAGCAATTTGAGAACTTTATTCGATTGTAATCGCGTAAACCTTTTGATCACATCTTACGTCTATGATTGAACAGACCTGCTACGCGCCTTTTTCGAAGTGCGTCAACACAACGGTTTTTAGTTCCCTCAGAGAACTATTTGGCATCGAGCGTGGTCTAATCAGCGGTTGAGATCTCTTATAGAAGGGAGGTGAGAAGCTGTGAGAAAATTTCTAGGCGTGAGTCTCGCAGTGGGTGCATTCACGATTCTATCCGGCGTGGCAGTTGCCCAGTTGGATCACGGTTCGGAGCATGACACGCACGGAGCTGACGGGCACGCGATGAAGGCAGGCCATCATGAAATGATGAAGAATCACATGAGCAAGGCAGGGCATCATGAGATGATGAAGAATCACATGGCCAAGGCTGGGCATGACATGAAGAGCCACGGCAAGGCAGGGGATGCGATGAAAGATCACGCAGGCAAAGCAGGCCATGAATAAGGGCCGAGCGGCTTTCGTCACCATTATTTAATTTGAC
Organism: uncultured delta proteobacterium; assembly: GCA_963804165.1. Taxonomy (GTDB): domain Bacteria; phylum Desulfobacterota; class Binatia; order UBA9968; family UBA9968; genus DP-20. The sequence continues at coordinate 34,123 of CAWDPO010000043.1, read as the reverse complement.
GCCGTTTGGCGGTCCTGTGGGACTTAGCTAATAACGTCGTCGCGCAGAGCTAACGACCCCCGGTGCCTAAGCCACGGGGGTCCCTTGCGCGATTCAAAATGCAAGATGCAGAAAGAGTTATAGTCCCATGAAAATCAACGAGAGTTGTTCCAAGCAAACACACACGTTTATCACCGGCGGCGCGCTGATTATTTCGACCGCAGCGCTTGTGGTTCTTTTCGCCACGGCGATCTTACCCGCCCAAACTCGCCAGAAGGAAGTCGCTGTAAAAGGCGCGAAGGTGATGCCGTTCGATCTCGAACAAACGACCCATGTATTTCAGAAGCTTGAAGACGGCGGCCTGCAGAAGGTAGTCGTTAAAGACCCTTCGAATAAAAAACAGATTGCATTAATACAGTCCCACCTAAAAGAAGAGTCAGATAAGTTTCGTAAGGGAGATTTTTCTGACCCGGCAAAAATTCATGGCGAGGATATGCCAGGCCTGGCCGATTTGAAGTCAGGAGCGAAAAAAATCGATGTTCGCTATTCAGCTTTGCCGGATGGCGCTCAGATTCGCTACCAAGCAAAGGACCCCAAGCTAGTCACGGCGCTCCATCAATGGTTTTCAGCACAGCTCTCCGACCACGGAGACCACGCTACACATCATTAGAGACACGCTTAAATCCCATCCGGCCTGATCGCGGGATTTACCGACGAGGGGCTAGATGTGGTGCTGGTTCTGCCCGGCCAGCGCGTCAAAGTTCTCATGAAGTTCGAGGACCACACTGGGCTTTATCTGTATCACTGCCACATCCTCGAGCATGAAGATCTGGGAATGATGCGCAACTACCGCGTCGAGGCGAAACGCGCCTGAAGCAGGGTCTCCGTTCGTCGCTTGTCGTTGCGTGACAACCTACGGGTTGTGTCCAATATTTTTAACCAGGCATCATGCCCGGGAAATGGCTCTCGACCCGCCAGCGGAGTTACAGCGCAGTTTTGTCAGAACAGTGTGGTGAATCTTGATTGCGAGGCCTACCACGTTGCGAAGATCTGACACCGTTAGACTTGTCGTTCTCACGGCTATACATTCGAGGGCGGAATTCTCTCCTCGTTGTGTCAACAAAATGGATGAACCGTGACCCTTCGCTTTTTAACGACCAATTTTTCGCGCTTCTTTGACGTTCGTCCCGGTGAAGCAGCGCGAATTGGATTGATGGCAGCATTTCTCTTTTTCTTGCTCGCTGCCAACAACGTTATCAAAATTGTCAGGGATTCCCTTTTTCTCAGCCGCTTTCCGATAACTCAGCTTCCCTATGTTTATCTCTTGGCGGCGCTCCTCGCGGGCGTGGTCATCGGCATCTATTCTCGTTACACCTCGAGGCTTTCGCTTTCACAGGTCATCCTTGGCTCACACGCGGTCATTGTCTCTAACGTTATTATTTTTTGGCTCCTTATCACTTTTTACGATTTTGCTTGGATTATCTACGGCTTTTACATGTGGTCAGCTATCGTGGGCCTTGTTGCTGTTGCGCAGTTCTGGACCTTAGTGAATGACATGTTCAATCCACGCGAGGGCAAACGTCTTTTTGGCATCCTCACAGCGGCTGGAACGCTGGGCGCAATGACCGGCGGATTAGGGGCTAATTTAGCGGTTACTGTTCTTCTTCGGCACAAACCAACTTCTATGGCTGATCGCGGTTCTTTTCGCCGGCGCTTTTGGCGTGGCCTGGTTCGCCGTTAGAGAGGGACAAAGAGTCTTCGCAGCAACCCATCGAGAAGAGGTGCCACCCGGGGAAATGCAGGCCCGCGATGCGAATGGGATCATCGGGACTCTGCGCGGCTCCCTCTATTTGCAGGCGATCGCAGCGCTTATTTTTGTATCGGTCATAGTTTCGACTTTGATCGACTATCAGTTCAAGGCCGCGGCAAAGGAAGCTTATCCGTCAAAAGATGTGTTGGCGGCTTTCTTTGGTTCTTACTACGCCTGGCTAAGTGTCGTCACGCTCCTTGCCCAGGTGTGGTTAACCCGAAGGCTTTTTATGGGTCTAGGCCTAACGCCAAGTCTTCTTCTGCTCCCCTTTACGCTTTTCGCGGGTTCTATCAGCTTCTTGATCTGGCCCGGACTGTTTTCGGCAACAGCCACCCGACTGGCTGAAGCGTCTCTGCGCACGAGTGTTAATCACACAGGGGTGGAAATTCTCTATCTTCCAATCCCTGATTTCATAAGGAAGAAGGTCAAAGTCTTTCTGGATGTGACCGTTGAGCGGCTGGGAGACGGCATGGCCGCTTTTATCATTCTTTTCTACATACTCTTTCTTGGAGGGTCCGAGGTGACGCTCCTGAGTTATTTTTCCATCGGTCTTATTTTTATCTGGGCTGCCGTTGTCTTCGTTGTGCAACGAGGCTACATGGAGGCCTTGCGCAGGAGTTTGGCATACCGTGAAATATCCTTCGAGGAAGTACGGATCGACTATGCCGATAAGGGAACGCTTGAAGCTGTATTGAAGACCTTAGAAGACAAAGACGAGCGGTCCGTCCTTTTCAGCCTAGACCTCATAGGAAAATTGGACCCAAACGATATTGTGGCGCGGTTGCCCCGCGGTCTGCTCCGTCATTCCTCTCCTGAGGTCAGAGCTCAAGCCATAAAATTTTTTGCAACACGTCCTGATTCGACTACCATGAAAGAGATAAACCAGATGTTGCAGGACGAAAAGAAAGAAGTCCAAGCAGAGGCGATCAGCGCGGCTTGTGCCATTTTCAAAGCCGGCGCGGTATCAGTCGTGCGCCCATATCTTGAAAGTCCGGCTCTGACCGTCAAGAGAAGAGCCGTAGAGTGTCTTCTCCGCCACGGGGATGAGGCGATGCGCGAAACGGCATATAACAGATTCCGTGAAATGCTTGATGGCAGCACCAGTGACGGAGAGGAAAGTCGTGTCGAGGCCGCGCGTCTTATGGGTGAGATCAATGACTCGACGTTCGCAGGTCACCTCAGCAAATTGATCGTGGAAGACCCGTCAAGCCGAGTGATTCATGAAGCGATGGCTGCAGCAGGTAAGGGTAAATATTCTGGAGTTGTGGCAGATATTATCTTGCGCCTCGGTTCTAACGCGACCAAGGCCGCAGCTCGTGAAGCCTTGATCCGATATGGTGAGATTGCGGTCAAGGAATTAAGAAGCGCTCTGTTCGATTCCCGTGTTTCCCGTGACATCCGGCTTAATATTCCACGGACTCTAAGCAAAATTCACTCGCAGGCAGCGATGAATGCGCTTCTCGGTGGGCTGCTGGAGGAAGATCGCTCGATCCGCTTCCAGGCTATTCTCGCTTTTGAACAAATGGCTCGCCGCTTCTCCGATCTGAAGTTGGACCGAGAGATAGTGGAGAGCGCGATTGTCTCGGACGTGATGCTCTATTCTCGAGAGGTTCGCATTTTTTTACATTTTGTTTGCTAATGGGGATGAACCGGAAGCTGATCGGGGATCGCTCCTGCGCCAAGCTCTGCTAGAGAGTATGGAACGGGTAAGAGAGCGGGTGATCTGGCTGCTTTCCCTTATCTATCCTGCCAAAGATATTCGAGGCGTATGGGGCGCTCTGAATTCTGGCAATCCGACCAAGCAAGCTCATGCCGTCGAGCTGCTTGATAATTTGCTGACTGGGGACGTCAAGCGATACAGTTTCCCTCTTTACGGTGATGCCCTTGAACCCGCGCGCTTCAGCGTCGCTCTGGGATTTCTTGGTTGGGGTAGTCTCGATGCTAATACCGCTGTGCGCATGCTTCTCGAACAAGAGGATATCTGGCTGACAGCGGCAACCGTCTGGGAGATTGGTCGTAGAGGATTCGGCGGGTTTCATGTTAACATCGCGAGGTTTGTTGGGTCCGAGCATCTCATTCTGCGTGAAGCAGCAGAACTTGTCAGTCAGAGGATTCGAATTGGCGGTGAACAACAAAAAACTTGCGACCATCGAGAAGGTCATTATTCCTTAAATCCGTAGATATCTTTGCTCACGCTCACGGTCGAGCAACTTGGTCGGATCGCTGCATTGACGGAAGAGGTCCGTTTCGAGCCTAACGAGGCGATCTTTCATGAAGGCGACCCCATAGACGCGATCTATCTTCTGTTAAAGGGCCGGGTAGCGCTGGAAAAAAACGGACAGAAGGTCAGAGAGATCAGTGAAGGTAATGCTTTCGGGACCGTGGCAGCTCTCGATCTCAACCCGGCTCTTCATACCGTCAAGGCCGTGGACTACGTCCATGCGCTTAAGCTCGATGCCCGAGACTTACATGATCTTCTTTCGCAGGACTTCGAATTGGTTGAAGGAGTCATTCAAGCTCTCTGCCAGATGATCCGCGCGGCTCAGTGACCATCGAGGGTCCCGTTTCATAGCACTCGCCAGCTTTCAAAATAGTTTCCCGCACCGCCCCGGTTCTTCTCATTTTTGCCATTCTCACCCGGTTTCTTCTCAATCCTGAGAAGATCAGTTCTGTTCATTTAATAAATTTAGGCCATATCCCGTGGCGCTGAGTCTTGCTCATCTTGAAAGCGAACAGGGAGAATCACGACCATTTGCAATTTTTTCGAACAGGGAGAACATGAAATGAAAAAAAATATTTTTCTGCAAATCGCGCCGATCGTGATAATGGGCTTCGCCTTTATGCTCTTTGTCAAGTCGGATCGTACGTGGGCGCAAGCTCAGCAGCCTCAGATTCGTCAGAGCGTGGAGAGAAAATTTGAGGAGTACAGAACGGCTATAAAAGAAAGCCATCAGGTCGATATTAAGAACTTCAAAGATAGAACTAACGGGAGGTTTGGCGGACGGAAAAGCCATCACCAACTACGATTTAGGACAGCTGCTCGAAGGGATAAAATGGGAGCGGCAGCATACCACGCGATAACTTGCTGGCTCTTGAATTGGCGATGGATCATCTTGAGAGTATTCCCGATTATTATACGCGCCTTGCCAGGCTGGAATGGGAATGCCGTTCCGAAAAGCTTATGGGAGATGTGAAGCTGCAGATACAGTGCAACCCAGCGTGCCGTACCCAACGAGCCGTGAAGACGAGCACGAGACCTGAGGATGCAGTCATGAGCCTCATTGCCGCAAACAATTTGGTGAAAACCTACCGGACTGAAGCTATCGAAGTAAAAGCTCTGCAAGGAGTCAGCTTCGACATCGAGGCCGGCTCCTTCCTCGCTTTCGTCGGTCCCTCGGGCAGCGGAAAGACCACGTTGCTCAATCTCATTGGATGCTTGGACAAACCGACGAGCGGAAGCTTGCAGGTAGCAGGGGTGGATGTTCTCAATTTGGCGCGACGGCAAGCAGCAGAGTTTCGTGGGCAAAACATCGGCTTTATTTTTCAGAGCTTCAACCTAATTGCGGTTTTGACCGCTTTTGAGAACGTCGAATACCCGCTGGTGATGGTGCAAGAACTGCGTCCCGCAGAGCGGCGCGACCGGGTGCTCAAAGCTTTAAAAGCTGTGGGAATGTTAGAGCAAAAAAATCAAATGCCGGAGCAGCTTTCCGGTGGTCAGAAACAACGCGTTGCGATCGCTCGCGCGCTGGTCACCCAGCCAAAGTTGGTGCTTGCCGACGAACCCACGGCAAACCTGGATCATGAGACGGCGTATATGATTCTCCGATTGATGAAACAGATGAGAGATAATCTCGGCATCACTTTCATCTTTTCGACTCACGACACGAGAATCATCGGTGAGGCGGAAATCATTTACACATTGGAAGACGGTTTACTTCTTCGACGGGAAGAGAGGGGCAAAGTTAATGTTCAATCTGCTGAAAATCGCGGCGCGAAACTTACGGCGGTATAAGCGACGAAGCCTCCTCACCGTCTCGTTGATCGCCTTCGGAGTCGTCTTCGTTTTAGTTTTCGTCGCCGTGACCGCTTCGATCAAGGATTTCATGATCGCACAGATTACCGACTCTTATCTGGGCGCTCTGCAGATCCATCGCGGCGGCTATGTGGCTTCCATTGAAAGCCTTCCTTTGAATCTGAATCTCGCCCCCGCCGCAGTGTCGCAGATCGAGAAAACTTTGGCGGGTATCAAAGAAATCGAAGCGTACTCGGAACGGATAAAGTTCGGCGCGCTGTTCAGCAATTTTACCGAGACCACCAATATCCGAATCAACGGAGTGTATCCGGAAAAAGAGTTTGCTGCCTTGCCGCAGATGCTCTCGCGGATTTCTGACGGTGAAAAGAGCTTCGGCTCGTTGGAAAGGGGCAAAATCCTGGTGCCGAAACTCCTGGCCCAGGGGTTTGGCGCTAAAGTTGGCGACACCGTCGTGGTAGTCGCAACCAACAAAGATGGATCGGTCAACGGCAAGACCTTTCTCGTAAGTGGCATTTTGGAAAGCGCTACCGGACCGGGAGGGCGTGACGGTTACATCCATTTTGATGACGCCAGAGAAATCCTACGGATGTCCGGCAACGAGGTGAGCGAGATCGCAGTCCGAGTAAAATCTTTGCCGCAGGTGGAAGGGGTCGCTCAGAGCATACGAGGGGGGCTTGGGTTTGGAGAGAAAAAGCAAAAGGGTGGCGGCATCGAAGTCCATACGTGGTCGCAACTCTCGCCCTTCGCCAACATCGCCAATATGATCGACGTGATGACGTTCTTCATCAAGCTGATGCTTATCGCCATCGTGTTGATCAGCATTCTCAACGTCATGATCATGGCAGTCTATGAGCGCGTGAGAGAGATCGGCACCATCGCAGCGATCGGGACGCTGCCGCGCAAGATCCTTTCTCTGTTTCTAGTCGAAGGCTTTTGCCTGGGACTGACCGGCGCCATCGTGGGTGTTGTTTTCGGCTTGGGAATCATCTTCGGAGTTAAACCTTTCAAAAATTACCTTTAACTTCGGCCAGGCCACGGGTCTCATTCTCGCCCCCACGATCGCGCCGATGGAAGTTGTCACAGCTTCGCTGATGGTGATCATCGTTTCCGTGCTCGCGAGCCTACAGCCGGCGTACAAGGCCTCTAGAATGGAGCCCATCGATGCGCTGAGGCATGTATGAAAGAACATTTCATCAAACTGTTGTTCGCTCTTAGTCTCACGCTGCTCTTTGCAGCCCCCGCGTTCTCTTTGGATGGGACTGCGATTCTCAAGAAAGTGGATGCTAACCTCCAGCCGGAGTCATTCGAGTCTTACCGCAAGCTCATCAACATCGAGCCGAACGGCGCCAAGACGGGAATTTCTCCTCTACACATTGAAGAAGGGCAACGACAAGATTGTTTCGCTGTTTCTTTCGCCGGCAAGCGAAAAAGGCAGAGCCACGCTTAGGCTGGGAGACAACATGTGGCTGTACATTCCCAACGTGGGCAAACCGGTGCGGATCACCAGTCTCCAGTCCGTTGTCGGCGGCGTTTTTAACAATGCGGATATTATGCGCCTGGACTACAACGTGGAATACGACGTGCAAAACATTGAGGATGACAAGAGCGAGTATGTTCTCGATCTGAAGGCGAAGACCGCCGCGGTCGCTTACGACAAGCTGAAGATGTGGGTGGACAAGAAGACGATCGTTCCTACCAAGGTCGAGTGCTATGCGGCGACCGGGCTGTTGATCAAGACCCTTTACTTCAAGGAGAGAAAATCGTTCGAAGGGGTTCTGCGGCCATCGATCATCGAGACCGACAGCCCGCTTTATAAGGGCTATCAGTCCATACTGGCGTATGCGAACGTCAAAAAGAAAATTGTTGCCGATGAAGTTTTCACGCTGGAATTTCTCGCCAAAATTGAGACCATTCGCTGACTTTCGAGGGCGAGTTTTAAGATTGCTGGTCTTGTTAGCGGTTTTATCCCCAACGGCCAAGCTTCCTTCACAGGAACAATCGCTGGACAAGCCTAAGTTCGAGGTCGATCTTTCAGAGTTCCAGAAAGAAGATCGACAAACTCGCCACCAAGCCCTACAGCTTGGGTGGTTTTGCTGAGTTTCAACCGACGTTGTTGGGAATCGATCGCGACTCGGCAGTGTCCCTTGTTCGGTTTTATAGGAATCCGCAGGGTCCTTTGTTCGATCAATACAATTTTCGCCTGCGCCTGGAAGGGAGCTACAAGAAAGATTGGTTCTCGATGTTTTTCAAGACCGACACCCTCGTGCGCAACGATTTTCAGGGATGGGACGAAAACACCAAACTCTTTGAAGCGTACGCGTCGGCCAAAACCAATGCCAATTTGATTTTTGAGGCGGGAAAGAAGGTGATGAAATGGGGCAAGGGCTACGCCTGGAATCCGGTGAGCTTCATCGATCGCCGAAAAATCCCGAAGATCCCGAAGAAGCCTTGGAAGGAACCACCGTCGCGACCGCGGACTTATATTCATAGTTTCGATGGGCCGCTGAAAACGCTGACTCTGACGACGGCGCTGATCCCCGTGTACAATACGTCAACGCGCAATTCGGCGAGCTGCACCGGACCAATTTCGCATCGAAACTCTATCTACTGCTCTACGACACGGATATCGACTTCATGGTGTTTACCGGACAGAGCCGCACCACTCGTTACGGTTTTGATTTTTCCAAGAACCTCACGACCAATTTAGAGATGCACGGCGAGTTCGCCGTGGTCAATAACCTTGATACGATGGCCATCAACGCAAACGGTCAGACGACCAAGACGCAAGCGGACGCGACCAGTCAGCTGATCGGGTTGCGTTACTTGAGCGAGAAAGAGACGACTTATTTTCTCGAATATTATCACAACGGCGGTGGCTTTAGCCGGACGCAAATAAAAGACTTCATCACTTTTGTCGATAATAGTTATCCGACCTTGTCAATACCGGCAACGACAGCGGACTCACGCGCGCGGCGACACTGCTCGACGGGCCCTATGGCCAGCCCAATCCGGCGCGCCACTATTTATATTTTCGCGCCAGCCAAAAGGAGCCTTTCGATATCCTCTATTTCACTCCCGCAATCACATCCATTATGAACTTGACCGACGCCAGCTTAACGGTTATCCCCGAACTCGCCTACAGCCCGATGACCAACCTTGAGTTGCGCTTCCGTACGCCGGTATTGCTTGGAAAAAAAGGTACGGAGTACGGCGAAAAGCAAAACGACTATCGAATTGAATTGCGCATTCGCTATCATTTCGGTTTGTAGCCATGGCTAACAAGCGGGTTCATCGCGGCTCGGTTTCTAAGCCAAACGGATACTGTCGTGTATTGGAGGCTAATATGAAGCGACCAAATTGAGTCGCGAACAACTGATTCACCCAGCAGGGGCGCCCGCCGCGTGCTCATTGTCGGCGGCGTCGCAGGCGGCGCCTCCTGCGCCGCGCGACTGCGGCGGCTTGATGAAACCGTGGAGATCCTCATGATCGATCGCGGTCCATACGTCTCGTTCGCGAACTGCGGGCTGCCGTACTACGTCGGCAACGTGATTTCCGATGAACGCAAGCTGCTGGTGGCATCGCGGGAGATGTTTCACGAGCGGTTTAATATCGATGTGCAAACCGACACTGAAGTCACCGGCATCGACCGCAGCGCGTGGACGATCACGATGCGCGACGTGCACACCGGCAACACCCGCGCGGAACGCTACGATGTGCTTGTCCTATCGCCAGGCGCGGCGCCGATCCGCCCGCGCTGCCGGGCGTGGACCTGCCCGGGGTCTTCGCGGTACGCACGATTCCCGACTCGCGCCGCATTCGTTCCTGGATTACGGACCATAACGCCAAGACTGCGGTTGTCGTGGGCGGCGGATTCATCGGATTGGAGATGGTCGAGAACTTAATCCATCGCGAGTTGTCGGTGGCAATTTTAGAGAAACTGCCCCAGGTGATGCCTCCGCTGGATCCCGAGATGGCGGTGCCGCTCATGGAACACCTTGCCGCCAAGGGTGTGCGGCTCCATTTGGGTGATGGGCTAGCACGTATCGAGGAGCGCGAGGGCGGTGGTTTGGTCGTCGTGGCGGAGAGTGGCGCGCGTTTGCCCGCTGATTTAGTTATCCTTGCCATCGGTGTGCGGCCCGAAACCATGTTGGCCAAAGATGCCGGCCTGGAGATCGGCCCGCGTGGCGGCATTGTCGTCGATGCCCAGATGCGCACTTGCGATCCGAACATCTGGGCCGTGGGCGATGTCGTCGAAGTGCAGGACGTACTTACGGGTCAAGAAACGGTGCTACCGCTCGCGGGACCAGCGAACCGCCAGGGACGAATCGCGGCTGAATCGATCGCCGGGCGCGCGCCGCGTTTCCGCGGCGTGCAAGCGACAGCTGTGGTGGGTGTGTTGGGTCTGACCGTAGCTTCGACCGGCGCGAGTGAAAAAGGGCTACGGCGCGCCGGCGTCACGGGCTTTCAGAAAGTCTATCTTCACCCGGGTCATCACGCCGGCTACTATCCCGGTGCACGCGAGATTCATCTGAAACTCGTGTTCTCGGTCCCCGACGGCCGCATTCTCGGCGCGCAAGCCGTGGGGTTCGAAGGCGTGGAGAAGCGCATCGATGTCATCGCGACCGCTATTCAGTTCAATGGCAAGGTTCATGATCTCGCCGAGGCCGAGCTGTGCTACGCGCCGCAGTTTGGCGCCGCAAAAGACCCGGTCAATCTTGCCGGCATGCTTGCCGAAAACGTTTTGAACGGTGACATGCCCGTGGCCGATTGGTCGGAGCTCGAGCAGACCGACGCTTTGTTGCTCGACGTGCGCGAGGCCGACGAGTTCATGCGCGGGCACATCCCCGAAGGCGATCAACTTGCCGCTCTCACAGCTGCGCTCCCGTTACGGCGAGCTGCCGAACGATCGCGATATCTGGGTGTGCTGTGCGGTCGGACAGCGCGCGTACTTCGCTACGCGTTTTCTGATGCAGCACGGGTATCGATCGCGGAATCTGTCTGGAGGCTATACGACCTATAAAGCACTGAAGGCCGCAGGGCTTGTGCCCTGAACAAACGCGTCGGTGGTATTTCAGATCGAAAGTTGAACCAAAGTGGCTTGGCTTTTTCAGTCTTGCTTCGTCTATGGAACTACCTTGATTTCGCAAAGCTGCAAATTCTAGTGAGCTGTAACAGTTGAATGGCAAGTGATTCGAGTGGATGGGTCGAAGTACTTCCATTTTACGGTTTTACTGGGGTTGACCGAAGCCCAGTGGTTTAGCGTAGCTCTGATCGCTTTGGGCCTATTTCTGCTCGCCACGCGGGGAACCAGTAGTTCGCTTGAAAAAGGCGTAGTGAATCGTTAACGTGATCCGACCCCTAGAGACGTGTTTGTGAAACACTTGATTGCCATCGTTGTGATGAGCTTTTTTTTGCAGGCGGGCATTGCGCATGCATTGTCAGATTGTTTTGAGCCTGTTGGCGGCGCGCATGAAGCGATGCATAAGCTTCCCATCGGCGAATCGGCCAATCAGTCTAACGCGGAACATGACGAGCCGGGAAGCATCCATTGTGCCGATCGGCACCTGCAATTCGGCCCCATGGTTCAATCCAGCCCGGAGACTTTATCGAAACGGCACGCTGCAAAACTTTTGTACTTTGCATGGCTTGATTCGTCTGCTCATGCGCTCATCGAGCAAAGCGCCGCTCCGCCAAAGGGATTTCTGCTTGCGTCGACATCGCCTCAATTCCACGACCCGGTTTATCTTGTTCTGTCCGTTTTAAGAATTTAATCCGTCCAAACCACGCTCCGCTGTCTTCCTCGGGACAGCGTCTTTTGACCGATAATCTTCGTCATTTTTGCAAGGAGTGTGTGTATGGAACTGAACAAGTTCTGTTTCTTTGTCGTTTCGTCGGCGTTTTTGCTTGTCGGAGCGACGCAACGGGTTGGCCCAGCTCGGGCGGGTGAGGCTGAAATGCATCACCCCAAGGGTTGGCAATTCACGATGCCCAAAGGCGATCCGGTAAAAGGTCGTGCCGTCTATGACAAATTCAGTTGTTATTCATGTCATGAAATCCGCGGAGAAAAATTCCCGCCACTGGACAAGAACCAAGCAGTCGGACCGGAATTGAGCCAGATGGGTCCCATGCATCCGCTGGAATACTTTACAGAGTCGACGATAAACCCGGATGCCGTCGGCGCAAAAAAATACCGCGGTCCGGACGGTAGGTCCAAGATGCCGTCATTTAACGCCGATATGACGGTTCAGGAGCTGGTTGATTTATCAGCCTATCTGTCGGCGCTCAGACCCAAAGGTGTGGCCAAAAGCGTCAGCGGCGTCGGTAAAGTCATTGCTTTGGTTCCCGAGACCCAGGAGATCGTTGTCGATCACGAAGAGATCAAGGGCTTTATGGATGCCATGACGATGGGATACAAAGTGAATCCGACGTCTCTCCTCAAAACTGTCAAAGCGGGAGAAAAAATTCGTTTCACTATCGATACGGATAAACGCGCGATCACGAAAATTGAAAAATTGAAAAATTGATGAAAGCGCATGATGCTTTAATGCTTTTGACTTTTGGTAGCACTCGGGAGATCTCTTGAAATACCGAGATAGCAACGCTAGAAAACATCTACGGCTATGAAGCGACTCGCGGTAATTCTGTTTTCAGTCGTGCTTATTTACGGGGGCGTCGCGTGGGCTTTGGGGCGATGTCTAAGCCATGACGATGGCCATGAGCATTCGTTGGAGGAATCCAATTCCCATCCACACGACTTGACCATTCTAAGCGATTCGCATGAATCCTTCTCGCCGGTTATTCACTGTCCGACAGCCGAGCTGCGCATCGGTCCGGCAGCGCAAAGCGGTTCAGCCCATTTGAAAGACGCGCAGAGGGTCGCAACAAATCACGCGACTTGGTTTTACGAGCCGGCGCAGCCGAGATTGGGTAATGGCCGTTGGTTGGACGCTGTTTTTAGACCTATTCTCGCTTTCTCCCAAGCCGGCGACGCCGGTCGCTATCTCCTGTTTTCAGTTCTGCAGATTTAGCTCCTCTCTCATCCTTATCTGGGTCCTTCCCTGATCGTTTATCGGGCGACGGACTCGATCGCTTTTTTGGAGTGATCTCAGTGTTAGCGGGTAATTCACTGCCCCCCTGAATTGATCATTTCGATAGGGCGAATGGATTTAAGAACTTGACGTACCGGACGGGGTCAAGTTTGCGCACAAATGTGGAGGAAACAAGTTTTGATGTCACAAACTCGGCGAGCCGACAAAAGATTATCGATTATGCAAAACAAACAAGCATGGTTCCTCATCACGCTCATTGTCACTATAACGTCGGCGCTGGCCATTGGCGCCGCCGAGAAAAGCGCCCAAGCGCCTGAGATGCACCACCCAAAGGGCTGGCAGTTCACCATGCCCAAAGGTGATTCTGAGAAGGGCCGGGCGGTCTTCGAGAAATATGCGTGCTTCGTCTGTCACGAGGTGAGGGGCGAGCAATTCCCTCCCGGTAGCAAATCGGGTCCGGAGCTCAGCCAGATGGGCCCTTTGCATCCGTTGGAGTATTTCACCGAGTCGGTGATCAATCCGAGTGCTTTGGCGGCAAAGAAGCATCGAGGTCCCGACGGTAAGTCGATGATGCCGGACTACAATGAGCGCATGACCGTTCAAGAGCTAATCGATGTGTCCACCTATCTGGCCGTTCTCAGACCCAAAGATGTACCGAGTACCGTGATGGGAGAGGGAACAATTCTGGCGGTGGTTCCGCAAACCCAGGAAGTCGTTATCGAGCATGGAGAGATCAAGGGTTTCATGGATGCGATGACGATGGGCTACAAGGTCAATCCATCCTCGATGCTCAAGACGGTTAAAGCCGGAGACAAAGTTCGGTTCACGATCGATACTAACAAACGCGCCATCACGAAAATCGAGAAGCTAAAAAACTGATCGAGCGAAAGGACCTCCGATATGACATTCGCACACAAAAACACATTGGGTTTTCTTGTGTTGGCTCTTACGGGGTGCGCTGCCTACGAATTGCAACCGTTGAGCATGAACCATCCGGCAAATCCTGAGGCAACGGCCGGTCCGGTCCGGACGGTTTCTAAGACACTCGCGTACAGCCGAGCGGATATCCCTTCGACACAACCTGTTCTGTCTGTGGCAGCGCCTCAAGGTGAAGAGGCTAAGCAAACAGCACAAAGCGGAACGCAGACTGTGGTGGGAGAGGGAAAAGTCGTCGCAACGGTACCCAACGCCAGTCAGATCGTTGTCGATCACGAAGAGATCAAGGGGTTCATGGATGCGATGACGATGGGCTATCGCGTCGAGCCGCCTTCTCTGCTCGAAGGACTGAAATCGGGCGACAAGGTTCGCTTCACCATCGATGTTCCGAAGAAAGCGATCGTGAAGATCGAAAAAGGGGCAATGTTGGCGGCGACGACGAGCCCGCAACAAGCGCAGGGACCTGCAGCAGAGGCGGGCCCGCAAAAGACTGTCGTGGGAGAAGGAAAAGTCGTTGCGACCGTGCCCGGTGCGAGCCAGATCGTGGTCGAGCATGGGGAGATCAAAGGTTTCATGGAAGCGATGACGATGGGCTATCGGGTGGATCCGCCGTCGCTTTTGGAAGGACTGAAATTCGGCGACAAGGTCCGCTTTACCATCGACGTTCCGAAAAAAGCCATCGTCAAGATCGAAAAAATGAAATAGCTGGGTGAAGGAGGTCAGCGCGAATGTTGTCGGTACGAAATACAGGATGGCTGCTTTCTATTGTTTTTCTTAACGGCTGCGCTTCGGTCGCCCTCAACGCTGGCTTCGATCAAGTGCAAGCTACGGTGGAAGAGCGCGCCGCGATTAAAATTTATTGGAATAACGGCACTGATCTGGATAAAGAAGCCGCGGAGAAGTTAGGTTCGCTACTTAAAGACAAGCTAACCGTCGATGATGCCGTCCAGATCGCCTTGCTCAACAATCGCGAGCTGCAGGCGGTTTATTCGGATCTTGGTGTTGCACAGGCAGACCTGGTGCAAGCCGGCCTGCTCAGCAATCCGATCTTCGACGGGGCCGTAAAGTGGCCGACATCCGGCGGAGGCAAGCCGGAACTGGAACTCGCCGTGGTTATGAATTTTCTCGATATCATTTATTTGCCGCTACGCAAGCGAGTGGCGGCCGCCCGCTTCGAGGAGGCGAAAACTCGGGTAAGCGGGATGGTCTTGGACTTTGCGGCACGAGTTCGAGCCGCCTTTTTATTGCATCAGGCAAATGAGCAAATGCTCGATCTCCGCCAGACGATAGTCCAGGCGCTCACCGTGTCGTTTGAGGTCACGCGACGGCTCCTTGACGCGGGAAATATCACGGACCTCGAATTTGCTCGGGAGAGGGCGCTTCTGGAGACCGGTAAATTGGCGCTCAGGTCCGCCGAGGTCGCGGTCCGGCAGAGCCGGGAAGAGCTAAACACTTTAATGGGCCTGTGGGGAAAACAGACCGAGTGGCAAACCGACGAACGATTACCCGAAATACCGCAGCAGCCAATCCAGACGGAGGATATCGAACGTGTCGCGCTCAGCCGCAGTGTGGATCTTTTGAACGCCCGGCAACGTCTAGTGTCTGCGGGTGAGCAGCTAGGACTGAACAGAGCAACAGCTCTGATTCCCGAATCGCACATGGGCGCGTTGGGAGAGCGGACCGATGGAGAGTGGGAAGTCGGGCCGGTTTTGGAGTTTCCCATTCCGCTGTTTGATCAGGGACAGGCACGCACCGGCCGTGCCGCCGCAGAGCTCAGGCGTGCGCAGCAGGAATATTACTCTCTGGCGATTCGAATCCGTTCCATGTCACGGGCCGTCCGTGATCGCATGGAGGGAGCGCGGGATCACGCTTTATACTATCGGGACATCATGCTCCCGCTTCATGAGCGCATCGTTAACGAAGCGCAGTTGCAATACAACGCGATGCAACTTGGACCCATTCAATTGCTGCGCGCGCGCGAGCAGCAGATCGAGACCGGCGCTGCCTATGTCGCGGCGCTGCGTGACTATTGGTTGGCTCGGGCGGAGCTAGCACAGCTCTTGAGCGGCCGATTGCCGGGAGGCGACGGTGCGCGAGCGGGCGAGGCAGCTGCAGCAATGAGGGGCGCTCGCACACAAGGGCGTAATATAGAAGGGCATTAATTTCTAAGGAGTGAAAATGGCCAAGAAAATATCCAGGCGGGAAATTTTGGGTCTCGGCGCTGCGACGATCGCCGGCGGCGTCGCGCTGTTGGGAAAAGAGGGGCAGGCGAAAACTCACGGGGGGGCTCATCGCAGTATCAACCGTCAGCGGGACAACCGAAGTCCGCTAACCGGGCCTATTGGGAGAAGAGTTACAGCGGCGGGCCGATCGACGTCAAAGCGTTGCCAGCGGTTTTACCCGGCAAGGGTTATAAACCCGTCGTGGTTCCAAACGGGGGCGCGCTTCCCTTTAAAGTGGTTGACGGCGTCAAGGTCTTTCATCTCATCGCCGAGGAAGTCGATCACGCCTTTGACTCGGGGTTGCGCGCTAAATGTTGGGGCTACAACGGCCGGGTGAATAGCACGGTCATCGAAGCTGTCGAAGGCGAGCGTATTCGAATTTACGTGACCAACAAGTTGCCGGTATCGACCTCGGTCCATTGGCATGGTTTCTATCTCCCCAACGGGATGGACGGGGTGGGCGGTTTGACCCAGCCATATATCAAAGCCGGCGAGACGGTAAAGTACGAATGGACACTCAGACAGTACGGAAGCTTCATGTTCCATGCCCATCACGACGAGATGACACAGATGGGCATGGGACTGATCGGCATGTTTGTCGTTCATCCTAGGAATCCGTCCACCGAATATCACGTCGATCGCGACTTTTCACTCATGATCAGCGAATGGGCGATCGAAGCTGGAACCGCCCGTCCGAATACGTTGGTGATGAACGACTTCAATATTCTCACCATCAATGGAAAAGTTTTTCCCTCTACCGCGTCTTTAGTTTGCAAGACCGGAAATAAAGTCCGCCTTCGCCTAGGTAACCTGGGCGCGATGGATCATCATCCGATGCACATCCATGGATATCATTTCCGAATCACCGCAACCGACGGGGAGGATATCCCTCTCTCGGCGCAGTGGCCGGAAACCACGGCTCTGGTTGCGGTCGGACAGACACGCAACATCGAATTGATTACCGACGCGCCGGGCGACTGGGCCTTTCACTGCCACATGACTCACCACGTGATGAATCAGATGGGCCATCAGTTCCCAAATATGGTCGGGACGAAAATCGAGGGCGTGGAAGAGCAAGTTCGGCCGCTCCTGCCGGCCTATATGTCGATGGGTCACACGGGCATGGATATGGGCAGAATGGCCGAGGTCATGCCTTATCCGAAAAACACGATCGCCATGAAGGGCGCCACCGGGCAGTTCGGTGATTATATCTCGATGGGCGGACTCTTTACGGTGGTTAAGGTGCGGGATCAACTTCGCAGCTACGATGAAGATCCCGGCTGGTACAAACATCCTGCCGGGACCGTTGCGCTGAAGGCGAGCGACGCGGATCTAGCCCGTGACGGGATCAAGGTTACTGTTGCAGCGGGTACTAACGAGCATGATGAACACCCTGCCGGTTGCTATCATGATCTATCATGAGTGACAGAACAACGTCACTGGTGGGGCGTTGGCAACGATCATGATGATAACCTCACGGTACAGTCGGGTAATGGTTCCTCGCCTGCAAAGAAAGAGGACGGTTATTCCGGTTCGGGTCATTAAACTCAGGCGAGTCAGCTTCGGGGAAACGATATGGTCAGAAGCGAGCGAGACAGAAAGCAACGCTTACGTCTGGTAAGCATTTCAGTCGTTGGAGGAACACCAATGCTAGAAGAAAATCGGATTCAAGTAGTTCGATCAAACATAGTGCAAGAAAACACCAGCGCCATATATATTGAAGGCATTATCGCCGGAGTGATTGGAGCGGGAATTCTCGCAGTCTGGTTTCTGATCCTCGATACTCTCAAGAATCAACCCCTCTACACGCCTACCCTTTTGGGCTTCGCCCTGTTTCGTTCCAATCACGCGGCTTGGGAGCTCAATACCATTGCTGTTTCGGTGGAGATGACCCTTATGTACACGTGGGTTCATCTACTGGTTTTTGTAGGTGTCGGGGGTGTCGTATCTTGGCTTTTACATTATGCCGAGAGCGACGCCAATTTCGGGTTCGCGGTTCTACTTTTGTTCGTGTTTTTTGAGTTCGCCTTCGTCGGTATGGCATTCCTATTGGCCGAGCCCATTTTGGGTCTTTTAGCATGGCCCGCGGTTCTCGCGGGAAATCTGCTGGCCGCGGCTGGAATGGCTGGCTATTTCTTTTTCCATCATCGGAATCTGACGATCTTCCCTTAGTGCTGGGTGTTTTTGCATAAAAATTACTGGGAGCGTTCAATGAAAGGGCTCAAGTGTGGTGTCCCAGAAGTTCGCAATATAAGTCAATTGGCCGAGGCACAATAGAGATTATGCGACGTTTACGACGATTTTTTGATATTAAATCCACGGAGATTTACCGCGTCGGCGTCATGGCCTCTCTCCTTTTCTTTTTGATCGCGGCCAATAATCTCATCAAAATCCTCCGCGATAGTATATTTCTCGGCCACCATTCAGCGTCCGAGCTGCCGTACCTCTATATTTCGGTCGCTCTGATTGCCGGCATTATCATCGCGACCTACACAAAATATACAGCAAACGTCTCCGTCATCGGGCTCATCCTAGCAACGAACGCGATCATTTTCTCGAATATAATCTTGTTTTGGTTTCTTTTAACTTATTACGATCCTGGCTGGAGCCACTACGCCTTTTACATCTGGTCGGCGATGGCGACGGTTATCGCCGTGGCCCAGTTGTGGACCCTGATCAACGAAATATTTAGTCCGGATGAAGGCAAGCGATTGTTCGGACTTCTTGCCGCTGGCGGAACACTCGGCGGAGTCGCTGCTGGTTTCGGGGCCAAGTGGACCATTCACCTTTCGGTTGACGGCAACCACATCCTCTGGGTTGTCGGAGGCATCTATCTAACGGCGTCCCTACTACTCCTCGTGACTCAGCGACGCTTAGGCGAAACCTCTCCTGACAAGGTCGTAGTCTCCCTGAATGAGATCGAACCGAGAACCGCTGAAAATGTATTCGCGCGTCTAGCAGATTCACGGTATCTCAAAACGATCGCCGCAGTGATCCTCCTGTCAGTCATAGTTTCGACTCTAATCGACTTCCAGCTTAAGACTGCGGCAAAAGCAATTTACCCGTCCAAATCGACTCTCGCTGTTTTTTTCAGCTCCTATTATGGCTGGCTTAGCGTCGCAACCTTTTTTACTCAGGTCGTCCTGACGGGAAAAACATTGAGCACATTAGGCCTCTACCCAAGCCTCTATCTCACTCCGGGAGTGCTTCTCACCGGCACTGGGGCCATCATGATTTGGCCCGGCCTTCTTGCAGCCGCGCTGACTCGAATAGCCGATGCCGCGCTTCGTAA
Source organism: uncultured delta proteobacterium (assembly GCA_963804165.1). GTDB lineage: Bacteria > Desulfobacterota > Binatia > UBA9968 > UBA9968 > DP-20. The sequence goes on along the minus strand of CAWDPO010000043.1, from coordinate 14,802 downwards.
CAGCATTCACCGCAGTAGCATGGAGATCATCTATATGGCCGTACCTGCAGGCGTAAAGAAATCCATTAAGACCTTTCTCGATGTCGTCGTCGAAAGAGCCGGCGATGCCAGCGCTGGATTCATCATTCTATTATTTAGTCTTTTCTCAGCAGAGAAATACATCGCCTACGTTCATTTTATCTGTATGGGGTTGATCTTTAGCTGGCTCACCCTCAACCGGTTTCTACAAGTGAGCTACTCGGAGGCTTTACGTAAGGGATTAGTCTCCCGCGAACTTCCTCCGACTGACGACTGGTTGGCACGTACAAAGGGAACTTTGATCGATTGACCAAAGGGGAGTTCTCGCATGACTTAAGCGCCGCGCGTAAACTGCAACTTTGGAAAGCGTCTGCCCAATAAATAGTCATCCGTCCGCCTATATATTGATCATGCGCGAGGCATGTAAACGTTTTTTCTACCGAAAAGTGTGTAATTTTATTGTGAATCTGGAGTGGTGTTGCTTCATACCGAACTGGCATTTGAATTGCTCGTGTTTTCAACGATTTTGTCTGCGAGTTCTTTAATCACGAAAACCTGGGAGGATCGCAAGATGTTTTATCTTCGCTTGTGAAATTCTCGTCGCTCAGGCGGGCTATACGCGCTATCTTTTTTCTTTCTAATCAAATATGGAAGTATACTCATTGTTCGTCCTGGATGCTTCAGTAGTGGCAGAGCGTTAACTGTAGGATTTGATTTAAATAACTCCTGAGTATGTTTGGTCTCCATTTGAAACACTTGCCGTCGATTTGCGACCCTGCGAGGAACTGTCTCGCAGGAGGTCTGGATGAATTTGGGCAAACTGGTGTTCACGCAAGTCACCGAGCACTTGCCGCGCACGACGTTTGGCCGTTGCGTGGCGCGCTATGGCGGTACGTACAAGGTCAAAAGTTTTTCTTGTCTCGACCAATACCTCTGTATGGCTTTTGCTCAACTGACTTATCGAGAAAGCTTGCGCGACATCGAAGCGTGCCTGCGCGCGCAACAGCGCAAGCTCTATCACATGGGCATCAAGAGCCGGGTGTCCCGCAGTACTCTGTCCGAATGCCAATGAGAGTCGCGACTGGCGCATCTACGCCGACTTTGCCCAGTCGCTCATTGCCATCGCCCGCCGTCTTTATACCACAGAACCGTTTGGTATCGATTTGAAAGACACGGTCTATGCTTTGGATGCCAGTACGATCGACCTGTGCCTGTCGGTCTTTCCGTGGGCGCCGTTTCGCTCGACCAAGGCAGCCATCAAGTTGCACACGCTCTTGGATTTGCGTGGCAATATCCCTTCGTTTCTCCACATCAGCGACGGCAAACTGCACGACGTCAACGTCCTGGACTTGCTGCTGCCCGAGCCCGGTGCTTTCTACATCATGGACCGAGGCTACATCGACTTCGATCGGCTTTATCAACTGCACGAGGCGAAAAGCTTCTTTGTGACCCGTGCCAAGTCCAACCTCAAAGCCCAGCGCCGTTATTCCCATCCCGTCGATCGAAGCACCGGATTGATTTGCGATCAGACCATCGTACTCACCGGCTTTTACTCCAAACAAGACTTCGACACGCCGCTGCGTCGTGTCCGATTCAAGGACCCGGCAACCGGCAAGGGCTTGGTGTTCCTCACCAACAATTTCACCTTGCCAGCATTCACTATCACCAAGCTTTATCGTTGCCGTTGGCAAGTCGAATTGTTTTTCAAATGGATCAAGCAGCATCTTCGTATCAAAGTCTTCTTCGGCACCTCCGAGAACGCGGTCAAAACTCAAATCTGGATCGCCGTCTCGGTTTACGTGCTCGTCGCCATCGTCAAAAAACGACTCAACATTTCCGCCAGCTTGTATGAAATATTACAGATCTTGAGCCTAACCATGTTTGAACGAATCCCTTTAGATCAGCTACTTAACAAAATCGTCACCGAGGACATCCAAACACTTTCACCTAATGAACTAAATTTGTTCCATTAATACCCGGACGCTTGTGCTATGAAAACAATAAAATATCTCACAATTGTGGCTGTCTTCGGTCTATTGGTTTCCTGCACAATCAACCCGATGCCCATGGATATGACCCAGGCTGTTCAGAGTGCGAAAACCCGTAGCGATCATGAGTTATTGGCAAATCATTATGAAGGTGCAGCCAAAGAAATGCAGACAAAGGCGGACGAACACAAAAAACTACTCGCCCAATACGAGGCGAGAAAAAGTCTTTACGGCAAACAAGCTCAAAGTCTGATAAGCCATTGCCAAGGATTGGTGCGCATCTACGAACAGGCGTCAAAGGAGAACACCGCCATGGCTCAATCTCATCGTGAAATGGCAGCCGAAGCAAAGTAATGCTAGAGTGAACCTGGAACACGTGGCCGCAAGAGTGCACCCTGGGTTTGCGAAAAACTCAGGAACACGCGCAGCGTACTCAAAGAACTTCTCGAAGAAATACGAAACCCGAAGGATACGACCCGACTCGGTCGTGAGCGTGCGGAAGATTATCCGGCATGATAGGAACCCAGTTACTCGCGAAAATCCGGCTAGTCAGACTCCGAAAGCGCTAGTTTTCTTTTGCAGAAATGAGAAAAGATCTTAAGCAATTCGCGCGAATGAAAAGGGATAAGGACATTTCAATCACGTAATGCGTGTCCCCGCCGTTTGGTTAGGCTTTAATTATCCTCCAGTTATCAATGGGGCAGAGACGATCAACGCCCAATAGTCAGCGCCAGAGAATAGAAGCTCTTTGTGGTCTCTCCTTTGCGTTCTGCTCAAATTATGGAGGGAACGTTCAGTGGCGGTTTGGTCACAACATAGGGCGGACTGCCTGGGCTTCCGTAATTGCGCGCATGGGCGCTACCGGACGCGTTATGCGATCAGCATCGCAATTATAGCCACCCTAGCGTATCTAAGTGTTCTAGTGTCGTGTTCCCATACAGACGGCAAGCATTTAGATTCGTCTGTTGTGCAAAGTTTCGCGCATGCGAGCGTCCCCTTAGAAACTCCAGATCATCACACGGATGAAGAACTCTGTAAGGTCTTACATAAACAGGTGGTTTCCCTGCAGGCTTTTTCCATCGGCACAATTCTTGGTGCCAAAACTTTGCATCTGGACATCGCGATTGGTGAAGAAGTACCGCTTTTGATCGCGAGGTTGAATGCTTTTCGACCACCAGGTAATGGGTTCTCTCCCGCCAAAGTAGTCAATCTCCAGTTGTCCTCGGTTCTGCGCATCTAGTACCTCTCCTATCTCTGTCGAGTCGATCTCTGTTCTTGCCGAGCAAGGGAATCGAAATCGTGCGGCACAAGTGCGCACACTCTTAGAGTCATGTGAAAAGGAATAGGAGAAATATCATGAAATCCAAATACATATTACCAGCAATCGCTTTGGTCTTTGTATTTTCGTCCTCTGGATTTGCCCGGGATCCAATGACCGGAATCGAGTTGATAAACCATCTGGAGGATGCCGCACGAGATTGCGACTGGAAAACTCGCAACCTAACGGGTGCGCCCAAGGGCAAAATGCTATTGCATAAAAGAACTATCGAAGACGCATTAGACGCACTCAAGGCAGGTCGAGAAGTCGACGTCAGAAAGCTTGAAAGTGCCCTTAAGGTTCACCCGAGTTGAGCCAGTCCAAAGTTGACAAGTGCCGGAGCGTGAAATGTTTATCAAAAGAAAAATAAGAATCGATTAAGACGAGGAGTTTTCCAATGATTAAGAATAAAATTCGTAACGCTGGAAGCAGAGAAATTCCAGTCAAGGAAGTTAGCGAATTTAGTGTGAGCGACGACGAGCTATTGCACCAGCGGATCGCTGGAAAAGCCCATGAGCTTTACGAGTGCCGGGGCTGTTGCGACGGTCGCGATGTGGAAGACTGGCTCGAGGCGGAGCGACTGGTTTTGGCCGAGATCAAGCTGCAAAGCCAACCTGAACAGCGGAAAAAAAGTTAGGTATGTTGCTATGGATAGGGAATCGAAAGGCACATTTTCAGCAGATGCGTCGCTGATTTCGCGCCTTCTGGACGCAGGAAACATCGACACACTCTACCGGGATCTTTACCTGGAGCGCGCCCACGTTTTTACGGGGGCGTTGCTGCCGCACTCGGATTATCTTCGCTTGAAGCATAGCAAGGTGGATATTGATGATTTGTTGCGGCAAGTCGCCCCGGCCATGGAACGTCAGGAGTGGGTGAAGGTGAAAGACTTGACCGGTCGAATACGGCTATTGCGCGAGGCGGTCGAGGAAAAACACGGTCTTGCGGAATTGGCAGGCAAAATCTACGAACCCATTGACGTCCCGTTCAACCCGTTTGATCCAGGGCTCCAAGCAGTATTGGCCTTCTCAAAGCAAGAGCCGGCGCGGTTACGGGATAGCGTGGTCGTGAGCTTGACCACTCTCGAGGAAAAGGACCCGGTTTGGCGGGACTTCTATGCGCGCCGGCGGGCCCACTTTCAGGGCCTTACACTGGATCCCCTTAAAATCGACAAACTCGACAACGCAAAAGAAAACATCGATCCGGCGCGGATCCAAAAACTGGTTAGGTGGGCACTGGAGAGCAGAGATATCAGCTCGCTGGAACGTTTAGCTGAGGAAATGCTCAGACCGAAACCTCCCGTTCAGGTTAAACCGATAACCACTGTTGAACCGACAACCATCCGCAGGGTGGTGAATGACGAGGACCCGTCCTTCGTCTTTTCGGAGAAAACTCTTAACGCCGCGCGCCGGTTCCAATTAGCCCCGGTGCAGGTCGAATCGTCTCGTGAGTTTGGTGAGTATCTTCAGTGTTGTTGCGCATGGCGAGCTAAGATTCCGGACCGGCCGCTGACAGAGGGGGGAAAATGTCTCGAAGGTTGCACCTGCGGCCATCCCTGTCCCCCCAGTATTTCGGAGCCACTTAAGGAAACATTGGATCTTTTGATGCTCCACCCGTTCATCAATTCCGCGGGTGTGCGCTATCTCCCTCGCTTTGTTCCTGAGCTGCTTCTGGTCGAAGACTTTCCCGAGGAGGAGAAGTATGCCTCAGTCTCGGAACTGCTCACCGCGTTAGGATTGCCACGACGGACGGCGCTTTCCAGGATGGAAATCGATCAAGCGCTACTTCAGCGTGGGACGCAGATTGTAAAGAGTGAACTCGGCCTCGATCCGCAAGAATTCCGGCTGGCATGTATCCCTTTCGACCTGTACAGCCGTCTTGCCGAAGCGCGGGGCTGGGGGCGACAAGAGTCATGGACTCACTTTGATGGATTTCAGATTTGGAAGGGCGGCAGGTTGCGGGCGCTTGTCGGAGGCGATGCTCGCTTCGGTGGCAAATATGACCTGTGCAGCATCAGCCGTGCGGACGAACGCGACGGAGTGGTTGCCCGCTTCGCTGTCGTCCGGCGGGAACGGTTTCAGGTCGGTTGTGCAGTGTGAGAATAAATCATCGATTCGCGCACGCAGCATGTGCCGAACTTTTGGGTGAGCACCAATGAAACTTACAATCGGTGTAATGGGATCAAGCGGCGGCGGCTTAAGCGCCGAAGTGAGAGAGAAGGCGTATCGACTTGGTGAAGCGATCGCCGAGCACGACGCAATACTAATTACCGGCGGGTGTCCGGGTTTACCTTACGAGGCAGTTCGCGGCGCGAAAGCTAAATCTGGACTTGTCGTGGGTATCTCGCCGGGACTTTCCATTGACGAACACCAGGGCAAGTATAGGTCTCCGGCCGACGGTTTTGATGTTCTAATTTACACGGGCAGCGGTCTTATGGGACGTGAGATTACAAATATCCGATCGTGCGACATCGTCGTGTTTGCGGGCGGCCGCACTGGTACGCTTGGGGAACTGGCAATTGCTTACGACGAAGGACGCCTGATCGGTATTCTTACCGGAACCGCAGGGATTACGGAGATCGTGGAGGAAATTATTCGTGTCGCGGGCAAAGACACCGGAGCGTGCCTCCTCTACGACAATGATCCGGAAAGGCTCGTTGAGCGGCTTATCCAATACTATCGAACCGAGCACATTTGGAAACCATCGTGCTTCTGTGAAGGCGGAGGCGAAGGATAGGATCACTGCTATCGAATCTTTCGGCATCGTTGGTTTCTGGGAGTGAAATAGTCTGGTGGTTGGGTTCGGGGATCGTTAAACAGGGCAGTGGCCGACGAAGGGAGAAAGAAGATGAGGACACTGAAAATCTTGATAATGGGGCTGATCTTAGGTGGTTTTCTAAGAGGTGGGGAAAGTTTCGGTGCCGCAGCCACCGATGCGACGCAGACGGTTTCAGCAGGCGGTGTCACCGTGAAGGTGACGTACCTGGCGCAGACAGAACATGAATCCCGTTTCTTAGTGGCCCTGGATACTCACTCTGTGGATTTGGACGTTTACGACCTCAAGGCTAACAGCATTCTCCGTGATGACACCGGCATGTTGCTGCAGCCGACGGGCATCGAAAACAAGGGCAGCGGCCATCACCGGGAAGCTATTTTGACGTTCCCTCGACCGTCCACGCGGCGAAAATGGCTGGAGCTCGTCATCAAAGATGTTGCCGGCGAAAAAGAGCGGACGTTTCGTTGGTATAGGTAATCGGGAAAACAGCTGCTCGGTGCTGTCGGAGCATTTAGGACAGGAGGTTACGGATCATGTTGTCTAAAAGAAAATATGCCGGTCTTTGTGTGTTGGGCATAGAAACATTCTACGTGATGTGTCTCGCTTACGGATCGTTGCTTGTTGGAAAAGCAAGAGAATTACATGACTCGCTGTTTGAACTTCTTCCGTGGTTTGCCTGGGGAAATCCGCTGAGCATGGTATGGGGTGCAGTGTTACTTGGAGTTTTTGCGCTAATCGCGGGGTGGTATATCGCCTGGATGCACAATGCGAGTCTGAGCATTGGCAAGTGAGAATCAACAACTTAATAAAAGAAGGGAGATCGTTATGAAAAAGTTAGTTACCGCAATCGTATTGTCCGGAGCTATCGGCGTGTTCCCCCTGATGGCTCAAGAGAAAAAGGAGATGCCGGCGAAGGAAGGCATGCCGATGAAAAAAGACATGCCCATGAAGGGGGAGGGGATGCAGGGTGGCGGCATGGACATGAGTAAGATGAAGGAGATGCACGGCAAAATGATGGAGATGAAAAAGGGTATGGGTGGGATGATGAAGGGGCAGGGGATGATGAAGAGCGAAGATATGAAAGGCATGGGCGGTATGATGGGCGACATGTCGGGCATGATGGGGAATATGGGCGAGATGATGGGAAGCGGGAAGATGACATCTGAAGAGATGGGGAACATGTCAAAGATGATGGGTGACATGTCCGGCATGATGAAGCAGATGTCCGAGCGGATGAATAGGGGCGCGAAAAAAGCGAATTAGGGCTTAGAGGAGATTGATCATGTTTTATGAAACTTGGTTGCCGAGTTTGCTCGTGTTGGGCAAGCCGGCCGTCCTCCTGGCCCAGGAGCGCATGTACGAGTGGCGCTGGGAAATGCATCCGATGTGGTGGGGAGTTTGGGGGCTCGGCATGATGTTCATGATGTTGTTGTTTTGGGGCCTTATCATTGTCGGGATCGTCCTTGCGATTCGCTGGCTGCTCGGCCAGGGGCGCGAAAGTCGAGCGGACTCGGCGCTTGAAATTTTGCGCCAGCGTTACGCACGCGGAGAAATCAACAAGGAAGAGTTCGAGGCTAGGAAAAGAGACTTAACGTCGTAACGGCGGACATTCGTTAAACCTCTCGCCCGAGTTTGAAATGACGATGTGCAAAAACGGAGGGGACGAAAATGGCAAAGGATCCGGTTTGCGGGATGAACGTCGATGAGAAGACGGCAGCGGGGACGGCTGCCCATAAAGGCAAGACGTATTACTTCTGTTCCAATAGTTGTAAGGCGAGGTTCGAAAAAGAGCCGGAGAAGTACGCCCAAAACTAAATAGCAAGCATTTCTTGGAAATGCGTTGCCGCAACGGTACTGGACCGAAGTTATTACGGCTTGAAGGGAGATCGGATGTCAGTAACACCACGTTAGCGTGAAAGAAGGCCGTGTCCATGCAGAAGGTGATTTCATGCTTCCCCAAGTAGTTGTCGGGCGCCATTGCTGCGCGCAGTCGACCAATCCGGACAATTACCGGCCTCTGGTTGGTGATGCGCTGATCGATGAGATGCAGCAATTGGCTCGCTCGCTAAGAGGTGTTCGCATTTGCCACATCAACACCACCGCTGCGGGCGGGGGAGTCGCTGAGCTTCTCGGTGGAGAGATTCCTATTCTACAGGCCATGGGAGTTAATGCGGATTGGAGATTGATCCACGGTGACCCGCCTTTTTTCGAAGTGACCAAGGCTTTTCACAACGCCCTGCAAGGCGCAGATCTGGATCTAACAGAGACGATCAGGCAAACCTACCTCGATCGCAATCGAGCCTGTGGGGAGATGGTTGAAGGGGCTTACGACGTTTATATTGTCCACGACCCACAGCCGGCAGCGTTGAAACACTTCGTCAGAGCAAACAACGCGCGCTGGATCTGGCGCTGCCATATCGATAGCGCCGAGCCTAACCGTCACGTGTGGAGCTTCTTGAAGCCTTTCATCGAAGAATACGATGCGGTCGTTTTTACTATGAAAGAGTTTTGTCCGCCGGACCTCGAAGCCGCATATGCCGTGTTCATTCCACCAGCGATCGACCCTCTTAGCACCAAAAACATGGATCTTCCGGAGGAGCTTTGCAAAAGAGCGGTCGCCAATTCCGGCGTCGATCTTAATCGTCCTCTGCTTCTTCAAGTTTCCCGCTTTGATCCCTGGAAGGACCCGTTAGGAGTAATCCAGGCCTATCGGTTAGTGAAAGAAAAGCGGCCGGAGGTTCAACTCGCGCTGGTCGGCGCCATGGCGGGAGATGATCCCGAGGGCTGGCGGATGCTCGAAACGATTAATGCGGAATCAGCAAAAGACACAGACATGTACGTGTTCACGAATCTCACCGGCGTAGGAAATATGGAAGTAAACGCCTTTCAAAGAGGTGCCGACGTGATTCTTCAGAAGTCGCTTAAAGAAGGATTTGGATTGGTCGTGTCGGAAGCGCTGTGGAAAGGAAAGCCGGTTGTCGCCGGACGTGCGGGTGGTATTCCCATGCAGTTTCCTGAAGCGTATCAAGATTATCTGGTTCAGGACGTTGAAAGCTGTGCCAAACAAGTATTGAAGCTTCTAGAGGATGCTGGAGAGAGAAAGGCGTTTGGCAAAGCGGGGCAAGAAAAGGTCCGCACATATTTTTTACTGCCCCGACTCATTCGGGATGAATTGAAATTGATCAAGGAAGTTCTGGGTTTTTGAGGCAGGTAAAAATAAGGTCGGCGAGTCGGTAAGCAAGTCTAGCTTGCTAGGTACGGCGATGGTACTCGGCCGGGTGTTCTGGTTAAGCCGGCCCGACGTTCGGAAGAAGTAAGACGAACTAGAAAGAATGGATGGGCGGTTGGAACCGAATGTACATGACGATCCCAGAGGCGGCCGGCTCAGCGGTGAAGAACCTTTCCTTTCGCGCGTGGCGCGGCCAGCCCTATCCATTGGGAGCAACTTGGGATGGGAACGGAGTTAACTTTGCGTTTTTCAGCGAGCATGCCAGCGCAGTGGAACTCTGCCTCTTCGACGATCAGGATACGCGCCGCCAAATTGCCCGGATTCCCGTCGAGGAGAGAACCGATCTGGTGTGGCATGTATATATACCCGGCCTAAAACACGGGCAGCTTTATGGGTACCGAGTCGACGGGCCCTACGAACCGAAGAAGGGACACCGCTTCAATCCTGCCAAGCTCATCTTGGACCCCTATGGAAAATCGATATCGGGGACGATCCAGTGGGACGATGCTCTGTATGGTTACAGGGTGGGCATCCGGATGCAGATTTATCGAAGGATGGCAGAGACAGCGCGCCGTTCATGCCTAAAAGCATTGTCATTGATCCGCGCTTCGATTGGGAAGGAGATGCTCCACCTCGAACACCCTGGCACAAAACCGTTATTTATGAAGCGCACGTCAAAGGCTTAACCGCTCGCCATCCCGCAGTACCCGAAAAGCTTAGAGGAACCTTTGCGGGGTTGATGTTTCCCGCTGTGCTCGACTATTTGAGGTCGATTGGAATCACCGCGGTTGAGCTCATGCCTGTCCATCACTCTGTTCCGGAACGACACTTGGTGCAGCGCGGGCTGACAAACTATTGGGGCTACAACTCCATCGGATTTTTTGCTCCAGACTCGCGCTATTCGAGCAGCGGGACGCTTGGCCAGCAGGTTACGGAGTTCAAGCAGATGGTCAAGGCGCTGCATGGGGCTGGGATCGAGGTGATCCTTGATGTGGTTTACAACCATACCGCTGAGGGGAGCCATTTAGGGCCGACGCTCTGTTTTCGCGGTGTCGATAACATCGCGTACTATCGGCTCACTTCCGACTCACGGTATTACGTCGACTACACGGGCTGCGGGAATACGCTCAACATGATTCATCCGCGCACGTTACAACTCATTATGGATAGTCTTCGCTACTGGGTGATCGAGATGCACGTGGATGGTTTTCGTTTCGATCTTGCCGCGGCTCTGGTGCGCGGGTTTCATGAAGTCGATCGGCTAGGAGCTTTTTTCGATATCATCCATCAGGACCCCGTGATCTCCCAAGTGAAGCTCATCGCTGAACCCTGGGATCTTGGTGAAGGTGGATATCAAGTCGGGAACTTTCCGGTGGGCTGGGCTGAATGGAACGGAAAGTACCGCGACACGGTAAGAAAGTACTGGAGAAGCGATCGCGGTCAGGTGTCCCAGTTCGCGTACCGTCTCACCGGATCGAGCGATCTATATCAAAGCGACGGCCGCCGGCCCTATGCCAGTATCAACTTTGTCACCTGTCACGATGGTTTCACGCTGGCGGATCTGGTCAGCTACAACGGTAAACATAATGAAGCCAACGGAGAGGAAAATCGCGACGGGACCGATGACAATCTGTCCTGGAATTGCGGTGCGGAGGGCGCCACGGATGATCCGTCGGTTCTGGCCCTGCGCGAACGCCAGACACGTAATTTTCTAACGACCTTGCTTGTGTCCGAAGGGGTTCCCATGCTTTGCGTGGGGGATGAGGTTGGTCGAACGCAACAAGGTAACAACAACCCGTACTGTCAGGATAATGAACTGTCCTGGTTCGACTGGGATATCGACCCACAACGTCAATGCCTTCTCGAGTTCACCCGAAAGCTGATCCGATTACGCCTGCAGCATCCGGAGTTGCACCGACGCGAATTCTTTCAAGGGCGTCCGCTGTGCGATGCCAACATGAAGGATCTCGTATGGTTTCGACCAGACGGCGGGGAAATGAGCAATAGTGAGTGGCGTGATACGACGCGCGAAGCTTTTGGTTACCGGCTCTGCGGGTTAGCCATGGACGAATTCAACGACAAGGGCGAACTGATCACCGACGACACACTGTTGATTCTGTTCAATGCCGGCACGGAAAAAGTTCAATTTGTGCTCCCGGACGCGCATCCGGGAAATTTGTGGGAGGTGCTCGTAGACACTGCACGAGGAGACGAACCGGAAAAGCCGTTCCGCTTTGATGTGGGGTCCAGGTTAGCGATGATGGAAAAATCCATGATGTTGCTCAGAGCTTGTCAAAAAGGAGCGTAGAAGTGTGGACTTGTGCGATTAGGGCTGAATGTTTTTGAAAAACGCGGTCGCAGAACAGGAGGTAGAAAAATGGCAACAGAGGAAAAGGGTTTCATCGGTTGGTTAAAGTCGCGGAGTGGCTTGGCGTTCCTTGGATTCGCCGCTGTCGCGGCATTCTTTCTTTGGACTGAGCATCGGGCGCACCTGCTCGGCGCGCTGCCTTATCTCATATTTCTGCTTTGTCCGCTCATGCATCTGTTTCACGGTGGGCATGGAGATCACGGCGGTTCAGAGAAGCCGGAACATAAGAACCATAACTGAATTTTTATCGGAGGATGACGTCATGGAGGAAGCACCGGCCTACGGATTGTGGTCCCTGGTCATTATCAACTCGGCGATTTTCATCATTTTCGCTTTCAGCTTTTCCAAACCGCGAACGAAACGCGATTGGCGCTCCTTTAGCGCCTTCTCTGCGTTCATAGTCGCTCTCTTTGTCGAAATGTATGGTTTTCCACTAACGATCTATTTGCTCTCCGGTTGGCTGGTCCGAAAGTATCCGGGAGTAGATTTTTTTTCACACGACGCGGGACACCTGTTGAACACGCTGCTCGGCTGGAAGATCAATCCTCACTTTGATCCCCTTCACATCCTGAGCAATGTTCTGATCTTCGGAGGATTTATTCTTCTGTCGGCCGCATGGAAAGTGCTTTACGAAGCTCAGAAGACGCACACGCTGGCGACGACGGGCCCGTATGCTTACGTGCGTCATCCACAGTACGACGGTTTCATTCTCATCATGTTGGGCTTTCTATTGCAGTGGCCGACGCTGATCACGTTGATTATGTTTCCCGTTTTGGTGTTCATGTACGTTCGGCTGGCGCAACACGAAGAAAGGGAGGTGCTGGCTGAATTCGATGATAACTATAAACGTTACATGCTTTCTACCCCGGCGTTTTTGCCGCGGCTAAGGGCGCCGCGGCGGCGACAGGAAGCGTAAGAAAGGAGGCAGGTGATCATGTGAGGCACATAGTGGACGAATACTGAGCGTCGTGTTTTAGGGTTCGAAACCAATTTAATATGTATAAAGGAGAATATCATGAAGGCAATAATGTCTCTCGCGCTTATAGCAATGTTTGGTCTATTGGGTTCCTGCACAATTAACCCCCACTCGATGGACATGACCCAAGCGGTTCAAAGCGCCAAGTCCCGTAGCGACCACGAAAGCTTAGCAAAGCATTATGAAGACGCCGCTAAAGAAATGCAGGCAAAGGCGGCGGAGCATAAAAAGTTGCTTGCCCAATATCAGGCGAAAAAGGATCTTTATGGCAAGCACGCTCAAGATCTGATGAACCATTGCCAAGGGTTGATTCGCGTCTACGAGCAAGCCGCAGCGGAAAACATGAATATGGCCGGGTCGCATCGGAAAATGGCGGCGGAAGCGAAGTAAAGCTGAACACGTTGCAACGAGTATTACTTTCTCCTGTAATCGGGATCGGCTGAGTTGACACACAGAAATCGCCGCTTTAGACTGCGCCGAAGATACATGACTTGTGGATATAAAGTTGTTCCGCTAACGCTCTTAGCGCTCTATGCGCTTTGTAGCGTCTGTCCGGAGCGATTTCTTCCAGCGCGGATTGCGTTACAAACAGCCGCGGCGAGCGAGCCTCACGACTGCAACAAAGGCAACAAGCATGAGCCTGACAATCAGTGTCAGGCTCTATCCTCTCAATACCTACCCTCTCCAACGGTAAAATTTGTGCACGTTTTGACCGTACAAGCTTTCGTGCTCCCGCTTCACAGTGTTTCGGTTGCTTTAAATTTCCTGCTCTCATCAAGAACAAGACTCCTTTCTACTGCCGATCCTCCCATAGCTGTGCTGAGCACCAAGTTGCGCATCTAGAAAATTGCACCGCGTTTAGTCGCGCCCTTCGGTGCGGCTGGCGGAGTCTAGCAAGCGCCTGGCGGGTCTTGTCAGGCGTTTTTTAGACTTCATTCAATACCGGACCGGCGTCTCGCCATACGTTTGCGCATTGGCAGGTTAACCGCGGCAATGTTTATAGCGACGATTCTTATCCGATAGGCCACCCTACCTATGGAGGAATGATGAGTAAGTTTTCATTTGTCTGGAGAATCTTAGTTCCACCGCTGTTGTTTTTTCAGCTTGCCGCGCCTGCCGTGGCCTCGGACGCGCCGCTAACTCTCGCGGAAGCCGTCAAATATGCGCTCGATAGAAATCCCGAAGTTCAACAGCTCCAGCACCGGCTGCGCGCCACAGACGCCAAAGCAAAGCAAGCTCCCTATCTGGAAGATCCGCAAATTGCGCTCCAGCTAAGTGGGGTGCCTTTATCCAACCTGACCAGCCTCAACCAGGCGGATACGAACTCGATCGGCATTCGCCAAATGGTTCCCTTTTTCGGCAAGCTCGGTCTCAAAGAGAAAATTGCCCAACGGGAAGTAAACATCGTCGAACAAGACCTTCGCGCCAAGGAGAGAGAGATCATATCGATGGTCAAGATGGCCTATGCCGATCTTTTCATGGCGGAAAGATCCATCGAAATTCTTCGCGAACAGCTGGAGATATTGCGCACTGTCATCGGAGCTACCGAAGCGCGCTATCGGGTCGGACGAGTAACTCAACAAGATGTTTTCAAGGCGCAGTTGGAGCAAAGCCAGGTTTTGAATCAATTGATTGTCGCGGAAGAAGAAATCACTGTCGCTACCGTGAAGCTCAACACCGCCATGTATCGCCCGCCGCGAACGCCGGTCCAGATCACCGCCGATCTTACATTGCCGGATAGCACACTCACCGTTCCGGCGCTTGATGATTTGGCGTTAGCCAACCGCGCGGAGTTGCAAGGGGCGGAGCGAGAGATCGAGCGGGCGGAAATAATGTACGAATTGGCTGACCGCAACCGAAAATACCCTGACTTCATGCTGGGGTGGGATTATATGCGGATGCCGACGGAAATGAAGAAAGATCGATACGGAGCCATGGTCAATATCACTATCCCCTTTTCTCCGTGGACCGCTGGGAGACGCAACTACGAAGTCGAAGAAAGTCTGGCCGAGATCCGCGGCGCAAGGGCAAACCGAGAGGCGCTGAGAAACATGACCGTCAAGCAAGTTGGGGAGTCGCAGGCCAAAGTTCAAGCTGCAAAGCGATCCCTGCAGTTATACCGCGAAGGCC